>NZ_JAPWHW010000009.1 GCF_028369135.1 Roseovarius sp. ZX-A-9 | reverse complement strand
TTGGGCTCGGGGCCGTCATCGGATGCAGCGCGGCATCAGTCACGCTCGGGCAGTTCAGCGGCGGTATAGACGGCCCAGAGCGGCCTTCCAGCCACCACGCCGATGCCGCGCCGAAGCTTCACCAGACCGGCCATTCGTCCATGGAGCAGCATTTACGGAGGATGAAGGTCGGCAGCGCGGGACGAGCGGCGCAAATCAGTGGTCGACGAATGGCCGCTTCTTCTCGAAGAGATGCCATCCGAACATGTGTACCTCAATTGAGCGAGACAGTGGCTGGCGTTGCTCAAGTCTCAGCGTCTTCTGTCGGTGATCGGTACGCGTCTCGGCGACGCCTTAATTCATAAAGCGCTATGAAGCCTTCAAGAACAAATACAACAATTATAATCCCCACAAACCATCTAATTACGATGCTTTCGATATCAGAGAAAACAAACCGTAGAACGCTCGCGGTCCCCAAAAAAAACACAAAAAAATTAAAAGCGATCATGATGTAGAGCACCAGAAGGGGGGCTCTTTCCATCCTTGTCGGTGGCTTACTCATCTGTGGCTTTCCCATCTCGCATCGTAGCCTCAAGAAGAGTATTGAGTTCACGACTGAATTCAAGGTGGACGACAAGAATGCGCCGTAAGTGGGTCAGTTTAGAAGAACAGCTCAGTTCTCCAAAGCCGTCATTCATGCAAAGCGCTGCACCTGTCGAGGTGGGCTCAAAGCCGACCCGCGGCGCTGCGGCACGCGAATCTTGATCCTGCAGCGCTGGGCGCGACCGATCAGATTACCGCACTCAGCTCAAACCTGCCGGTCATACTACCAGCGGGACAAGCGCCGGCTCTACAGCAGAGGCTGGAGTGCTCCTGTTGCCCACACACCTTAAGATCTCCTAGCCCGGATAATTCACGAGAAGGCGGCGGAGGTAGCGTAACTGTTTGAAACGCCGTATGTTTTGGTTGTCGACGCCAAACATGCGGTTTTCAAGAGGACGACCTCCGCCATGGCCCAATCTACATGCTTCACGCCCCGCCTGTCACCCGTCAATGGCAAACCGATCCTGCTTGGATTTGACGGCGCCGACATGAGCTCCGACGCCGGACTGATCCTGTTGCGCGAGATCGAGCGCAAGGCGGGCCTGGCGCAGCGGCTCGCCGATTGCCTGCACGATCCGCGCGATCCGGCGAAGGTTCAGCATAGCCTGTGCGACATCATCCGTTTCCGGATCATGATGATCGGGGCGGGGTATGAAGACGGCAATGACGCAGCAACCCTGCGGCACGATCCCAGCTTCAGGATCGCACTGGAGCGTGGCCCGGAAACAGGGTCGGCTTTGTGTTCGCAGCCGACGATCTCGCGCATGGAGAACCTGCCCGACGCCCGCGCCCTGATCCGCATGGGCCGTGAGATGGTCCGGTTCTACTGCCAGTCCTTTGCGCGCGCCCCAAGCCGGATCGTGCTCGATATCGACGATACCTTTGACGCGGTGCATGGCCACCAGCAGCTGCGCCTGTTCAATGCGTTCTACGACGAGTTCGGCTTCCAACCGATCGTCGTCTTCGACGGCGAAGGCCGGCTTGTCGGAACGCTGCTGCGCCCGGCGCGCCGCCCCAAGGGGGCCGAGAGCGCGGCCCATATCCGCCGGTTGATCCGGCAGATCGCCAGGTACTGGCCCAAGACGGAAATCCTGCTGCGGGCCGACAGCCATTACTGCACGCCGGAGGTTCTGGACCTGTGTGAGCGGCGCGGCCTGCGCTATATCTTCGGTCTATCGAAGAACGGCCGTTTGGCGCAGAACATCTCGGCCCTGGAGGCGTCGACGGCGGCGCGCTACGCCCGCACGCCGGGCTCGAAGCTGCGCCGGTTCAAGACCTTCTCCTACGCAGCCCGGTCGTGGTCGAAATCCCGTCGCGTCATCGCCCGCGTCGAGGTTGGCCCCATGGGTCGGGACACCCGCTACATCGTCACCAATCTCGAGGGCGGTCGTGGCAAGCATCTTTATGAGAAGCTCTATTCCGCTCGCGGCCAGGCCGAGAACCACATCAAGGCATGGAAGACCCATCTCGCATCAGACCGAACATCATGCTCGAAAGCGAACGCCAACCAGATGCGTCTGATGCTTCACAGCTGCGCCTACTGGCTCTGGTGGAAACTGCGCGCCGCCTGTCCAAGGAGATCCCCGTGGCGCCGGGCCCAGTTCGATACGCTGCGGCTGAATCTCGTCAAGCTGGCCGCCACCATCGTCGAAAAGAAGACCCGGATCATCGTCACATTGCCGGCATCATGCCCGAGACAGGGGCTTCTCCACCTTCTCTTCGACGCCCTCGCCCCACCGAAAGCAGCCTGACGCCAGCGCCCCGACAACCTCGAAACATCAATCCACACCACTCAAGACCCAAGTCACCGGCCGGCATGCCAACCGGACGCCGACACCGGACGCGCGCGACAAGCCCGAGACCCAGAAAAGCGGCCCCCTGAGCAGAAGGCGACAGCTTCATGAATTATCCGGGCTAGCATCGCTAAGGTAGCGGTCATCTAGGGAGCGACTTCGTACGCATTTCATTTTTTCACAGCTGAACACGCGTCTACAGTGTTGCAGCAGCAGGACGCCTTGCATAACCTGCCTCAAACAACAAAAAGGCCACCAGAAATGTCCGACATTGAGAGTCTGTTTGAGGAAGATGAATCTGCTGAAGGAAGTAGCGACTATAAGATCAATCCGTCAGATTTCGCGGATATTTTTATTGTACCTTCTGACTGGACCGTTTCAACACTCAGAAGTGAGCTGGTGGATATCGTGGATTTGGAACCACATTTCCAGCGGCGCAGCGTTTGGACGGCTCGAGCTAAATCAAAATTTATTGAATCCCTGATATTGGGAATACCGATTCCGCAAATCCTGCTCGCAGAGAGGAAGGGTGAGAGAAATCAGTTTCTAGTCCTTGACGGCAAGCAAAGGCTCTCTGCAATTAAAGAATTTTTTGACACATCTAACGAAGGTGGGGGGTTAAAACTTCAGGGGCTTGAAGATCTGAGCGATCTGAATGGAGAAAGCTGGTTGTCGCTTAAAGAAAGTCACCCTAAAGTAGTGCGCGCGATTGATGCGGCGGCGATCCGAACTGCCGTGATCAGAGGTTGGCAAAGAGACGATGTGCTTTACGAAATATTTCATAGGTTGAATTCTGGATCGGTCCGACTTTCCCCTATGGAATTGCGCATGTCGCTAATACGTGGTCCATTTGTCCGAGAGGCGATCCAACAAACGGCAGAATGCGGAAACCTTCAGCGCATGCTGGGGTTAAAGAATCCAGACAAGAGAATGAAAGACGTAGAAGTAGCGATCCGCCACTTTGCCTTTCAAGACTTCTCCATCGAGTATCGTGGGAACCTCAAAGAATTTCTTGACGCATACTGCAGAAAAATGAACGAAGAATTCGAGGTTGGTCAGAAGATCAAAGCGGTGGAAAAGCTCGAAAAGCTTATATCTGTCGGTCTCGAGGTTTTCCCTAACCGCTCTTTTTCAAAGAAGTTTGTACCGGGAAAGGATGGATTTGAAGGAGCATTCAATAGAGCGATATTTGATGTCTTGGGGGGCTCTCTCGCTAGTGAAGCGGTGCAAAAAGCAGCACAGGATGATCCTGAAAAGTTCTATGAAGTGTATAAATCGATTTTCAGCAATACGTCCTTCGTAAGGGCAGTCGAAAGCACAACAAAGAGCATCTCAGCGACGAAGTTTCGATATGTATCTTGGTATGCACTGATAAAAAAAGAATTCGGGATAGACCTGCGGTTGCCAGTAATCAAAGACAATGCCTGAGACCTCTGTTAGCTACGGAAAACTTGAAATCGCACTCGCTGATGCGGCGAGTTTGCTCTCCGGCTTACCTATGCATGATGTCGGCAGTACACTGCAGCAAATTCGCTTAAGGTCGTATATTTTAATTTGCCACGCCGCTTTCGAGGAATATTTGGAGCAGTTGTCCTTGGCGGTCCTATCCGAAAGCTTAAGAGAATTTGAGCGCGATGGGAAAGTGAGAGATCCGCTCCTATGTGCATGCGCCTACTATAAATTGCCTCTTCTTGGCGCGGCAGGGGGAGATAGATGTAGCGGAGATGCCCTGAATGCTTTGCTCCACGACCTCTTCAAAAAGTCGATTGAGGAACATTCTATGGCGCTCGATGGAGTTCATGGCATCAAAACAAAGGATCAGGATTCTATTCTCATGCCCGTAGGGTTGAATTTATTTTCGCATGACAGATTGTTATCACAAGCACTCAATTCTTTTGGTGGCAAACGAGGAAAGTATGCTCACGGACTCGGGTTTAAAATGGTGACGCCTCGTGCTGGCTGGGAAAAGACCGTCAGTGACTTACTACGACTCACCCTCCCTTTGGACAATATGCTATGTGAACGGCACAAAATTTCCTTCAGAGGTATAGGTTAGATTTATCGGCGGTTTGCAATCTCTAAATTTGGGAAATTTCAGGTGCGAAATAAAAGAATATCAGCAATCAGCATGAGAGAGGCGCCCCAGAAAAAGCTGAAATCGACGCGGAGCAGGTGAGGTCGGACACGGTGACATGCAGTAGTATTGTGCTGGCAAGGTCCGCTATCTGCGCATAGCCAACCTTAGCGCGCAGCGCAGCATGGAGTCTTTCCCCTACTGGAACTTGAATGGCCGCTTTTGCGATTCTGGAACAGGACATTCGGAGTCGCAGCTAAGGTCAGGTTTCCGCCCGCTTGGCCGTATGAAACGAACAGCCTTGAGCCGCCATTTATGCTGGTCTCAAAGAAGGACTAATCTCAGCCCTAAGTGAACCCGGTTGAGCTGCTCTCTGGGCCGACTGCAGTCATACGGTATCTACTCTGACGCGCCCCCGGGCAGCGCCATGGGCGCCACAATGCCGCAGATTGGCTTTGAGCCCGTTGTGTCGAGCGCCGAACTCGCAATGGAACGATTGTCAGGGGTAAACAGCGGATCTGACCAAGTTGAACGGACACCAGTCGCGACGACGCGGTGGGGTGTTGGCCGAACCAATACGCATTGCGTTCAAGCCCACAAAAAGAACTCAGTTTTGATACCGATGGATGAGGCCATCATCTATCCCGGGATCCAGATCGGTTCCCTCGATACAGGCGACGTATCTCAGTGGCGGTGTGAATACCCAGAAAGCAAGGCTTGCCGTGTCCGTCGGCCGGTTCTTCTCCACAAACCAGCGGCGTATCAACTCACAGTTGCTATTTTTCAGGCTAACCCCGCCGCCAAGGCATGATCCGACTGGAACGCGAGTTTGTCCGTCCGTGGTGGTCTCCTTTGTCGTGCCAACGGAAACGCATCCTTGAGGTCCATAGTGAAACGCCCGTTCGCCGTTGGGCCGCTTGATGATGAAAATGTCTGGAGCCATGAAACCATCCTCCTGCGACACCAATAAAATTTCGTGCTGTTCTTCGTAGGTACGTCCCTTTTCGAGGATCTCTAACCGCGCATCATCACTACCTGGATCCAGATTGCCTACCTCGGATTGAATCGGAAGAATAAACGTACAAATCCAGTGGCCCGGGGCTACGGCTGGTTCGCAGAAGTTCTTCTCTGGCACCTTGAAGAGAAAAGCTTTCAAATAATCCAAAGGCCAGTCCATTAACCATTCCGAGCTACGGTACACGTTACGGCGCCGACCTGGATCGGCTCGAGAGTTGATGTCATTATAAAGTCGCTCGTAACGTGCCGAGAACGCGTCGAAAACATCGTGTGCGGTTGGTTCCGCCGCCTGAGCGGCGGTGCAGAGACCGCAGATGGCGGCTCCGAGGGTGAGAAAATGTTTCATGAAATTCCTTTCAAGTCGGATTGGCGCGTGCTGAGAATTGCTCGAGATAGACCTCGAACTGGCGCAGATCAGCCGATTTGCATCCGTTCGTTTCGATCAGCCTCTGAAAGTCCTTGCCCATCTTGACGAGGTTCGAAGTGTTCATCACGAGACCGAGCGAGGAAAATCCAGCGCGAGACCGCAGCCAACCGGCATGAAATTGTCGCCGAATTTTCCACGTATAGGTTTGACCCTCGTAACTATAAAGGTCGCCCAATATTGGATCATCTACATCCTTGACTAGCTTTTCACCAATGACGACGTAATCGCCCGGCACCTTATCGGCACACATGGCACTAAAGACATTGTGGTAGAGGTAGTTCATTCGCGACACCGACTTCTGAAGGCCGCGGCGGGCTTCCGGGTCCCGACGGGTCAACATCAGATTGTCCCAATCGCCCGCATAAATCATTCTGAAGATCTGGCGGTCAGACTGGAAGTTTCCGCCGTTAACCACATAGGGCACACGCGATTCCAAGGTCAGTTGCTTCACTCCGGTACTCGAAGGGCGAAGGGTTTCTAAGCGATAGGAGTCGCCGAACTGTGCCGCATCCAGCATTTCCCGCATGGCATCCTGATCGCTGCGGGATTCCACCCGGTTTTCGCCTGCAAGCGAGTATCGGGTTACATTAGTGATGATATCGCCCGGCTGAACGCCAGCTTCTGCTGCTGTCGACCCCGAGATGACGGACGTGACCTCAAGCGCCCAAACGACGCCAAACCCGGTTACCCGCCCGTTCTTCTCTTCAATTTCCGCTCCGAAAGCTGTCGGAGAAGCCGCCAAATTCGTCGTTGCTGTCAAAAAGACTATGATGAAATAGAGCAAAGTTCGTTGCAAGCAAATGACCTCCTATTTTAGAATCCGTCCCCCAATAAAGCTCTGATTGAGGTGGATGCCGACAAACCGGAAGTGGGCCTTTTTTAGAAGGGATGGTTACCCACTTGGGCTGGTTGGTCAACAAATTTCCAACGCAGCTTGGCGATCTGGACCATAACCCCGCTCGGACATTTCGGGCATTTTTGTCCAGAATGAGTTGAAGTCAGTCATTGAAACACGAAGCGGAAACGGCTGTTATGGCGCCCTCAACCGACCTTCACCTTTCGAGGGCGCTGCCCCATCCATGACTGGCGGGTTGGGTGCAGCTGCGCTTCAGCGATCAATCAAGAAGTGAACTGCGGATAAGGGCCAGTCGTCCCAGAAATCGCGCCAGATACCCCCTACTTTGCAAAGTCCGGAAGCTGCGCATCGCTGACGTTCGTGTTGACCGCAGCGAATGACCGAAAGCCGCCCTTCCGTGGAAAAACACCCGTTCGCGGGCGCAGAATTCCGTCGCTTAAGTTGGGCGCGAGCGCCTTTCCTGTCAGGCTTTTCGCGGTTGCTGCGGTGCGGGAAGTATCTTGGCCAGTTTGCGGAGGTTCTGGGCGGTTGCGGCGAGGAGGAATTCGTCGTTTGTGCCGCGTGGACCTCATAGTCGGAGTCGTCCCAATTCTCTGTCCGTTACGATTTAATCCTCGATCAACGGCTGCAGCACATATTCATGAAGATTTCGTAAACCCCATTTTAAACCTTACCTTCTATACCTCTGCTCATTAAGCGGAGGTACAAGCCATTGTTAAGTAGAATTTTATTAAACTGTCTGCAGTTCGCGCGATTTGCTCCGGAGTTTGAAACCGGAAGGCCTGTCACATGATTGCCATGCCTCCTCCAACGACGCTTCGCACCCCCGGCCTAATGACGACGGCGGAGCTGGGAAGCTGGGCGCAAATCGGGAAGAATGCTATCCCGCAGCTCGTTTGTCGGTTCCATCTCCGCGAGATCACTGGCAAGCCGAAGAACCATCGTTACTCGGTCCCCAGCGTACTCCACGCGATCCTTGGGGTCGCGCCCCGGACTCCGGCGGAGATGGAGAGCCTTCTCATCCCGCTGCAGAAATCCTCATGGGTATCGCAGATGGTCGGGTTGAGCGCCTCGACGATCAGCGCGGACGTGTGTGAGAACCGTGGCGTACTCCCCTGTCCTGTCGAGCTGACTGCAACGGTCCCGGGCCAGGCTCCTGCACGGGGGCGCCGCTGGATCCCGGCCCAAATCCTTGCACATCTCCGCGGAGATCCGATCCCGTTTCTTGCGCCCCAGATCCCGCTTCGAAGGACGCCGGAGGCGCTCGCTCAAGTCCCGGACAGTAACGTTTTTGCGGCAATTTGCTCCGATAACACCGGGGTTTCCCCCCATCGCCCGCCGTAACGAACAGTCCCGAATTTCCGGAACATAGAAATTTGGGACCTTTCGTTACCAATCTCCCGATAACACCAAAAACCCCTTGTAACGCCAATAATTTATGCCCCCATGACAAACGAACCGACAAAACCCATGACGATGAAAGACGCCGTCTCACATATCGAAGCCCACGGCACCAAGAGCCAGCAACAGGATATCCGCAAAGCGAGAACCGCATTTGTGATTCACGGTATCGAAGGGCCCGACTTCGACATATTCCCCGCCATCTTGACCGAATACGAGAAAGCCGTTCCCAAGCTGCACGGCAGCATGCCGGCCCTCCAGGCTCTGGTCAACGCAGCCGGGGTTTCGAACGAAAGCTACAAACAGTTCCAGCGGGCCGGGCGCAGATTGATCGAAGCAGTCACGGGGGCTCAGGCCGAGAAAGCCGAACGCAAGAACCGGGACGATGAATGGGCAGTGCTCCTGCGCCAGGTCGATCTACTGGTAACCGCCGGTCTCGTGGCCGCCCAGGATCGTGTTGCGATGACCGCATTGGTCGACACCTGCCGCGCGGCAGATGTCGACCCGGCGATTCTGACTTTGGACCAAGCAGAGAACTGGATTTCCACTACCCATGTGGCGCAGCGAAAGAGCTTGAGAAAAGGATTGAAGGTTCTCGATAACTTGCGCGGGTTTGATCGCCTGCGCCCCCTTCTACCGCCACGGCCCGTTACCCCGGGGTCGAGGCCGGCCAGCCGGTTGACCACACTCCCTGAACCGTTGCAGCGTGCCATCAATACTTGGGTGGACGTGGCCGCAAGGACGCAAGTCAAAGATCCGGGCTACGCCCATCTGGCGGAACCACTCTCAGAATCGACACGCGCAGGTTACAGTGCCGCCACCTCGCTGTATGTGAAGACCCTGCTTGATCTGTATCCCGGTCTCTCGAATGAAACCGATCTGAGCCGTCTGTTCACCGAAGATCAAGTCGACTGCGTTCTTGCAGCCTGGGGCAGAAACGAAGCGCATAAAGCAAGAACGATGGCAAGTTATGCCGCAGATCTCGGCGCCCTGCTGCAACGGAACGGACTGACAGAAGCTGGTAGCTATGTCACTGGCTTGATTGCAGTGCTTCCCCACTTGGTAGAGGGCCGCTTTGCAGGCAATGCAATGGGTCCCAAGGTGAAACGTTGGTGCGAAACACTCCTGCGTGACCCGCAGAAGACGAACCTCTTTCAGATACAGCACGTCGAGTATTACCGCCGCGCCCTTGAGACCCTTGCGGCGGCAAAGCGGAATGGTCATGACCTTCCGCACCTCTCGCCCCCCGAAGTGCTGGCGACCCTCTCAGAGACCGAACGGGGTGCCGTCAAAAAGGCGCTGCGCACTGCACGGATGTTCGGCGTGATTGCAGCTTACTCTGCCATCGCGCTCGAAGGAGCTCCATTTCGTAGACAGAACATGCTTTCCATGCGGCATACCGGCCCCAGCAAGACCATGTTTCTGCATCTCACCGGTCGAAGCCCGCACGTGATCATCAAGTTTCCCAATGCAGAGTTGAAAAACGGGAAGTTCCTCTCGGAGAGGGGCGAGGAGATGGAGGCAATCACCATCGAGAAACGCGGCCCCGGAGACCACGCCGTCGAGATCATCCGCTTCTATCTGACTGCAATCCGCCCCCTTTTCCCGGAAGCAGACAAGACCCACGCATTTTTCCCGCCTCTTGGAACGGCAAGTTCAAACAATTCAGGCTTTGCAAAAGAGACATTTTACACTTGGTTGGCGGAAGCTTCGGCCGAAATCGGTCTGCCGATGAATTCCCACAATTTCCGCCACGGGTACTGCTCGATCGACATCAACGAAGGGCGGCGATCCATGGAGGACCTCGCGAAGGTCCTTGGCGACACCGTGGCCGTCGTGCAGCGCAACTATGCCTGGGTCAATGCCAAGCAATCGGTCTTGAACGTGCAGCGCGATACCGCGCGGCGACGGGCAGAAATTTTGAAAGCGCGGGGGGCAGTGACGTGAACCGGCTTCAGCTCTTCAGCAAACCTTCGTGGCAGCATTTCCTCAACATCCAAGGCCTTCATGAGATCCCCTTGCCCGCACTCGTAGCAGCTGACCGGGTCTGGGACTTGGTTCGCCAGACCGGCGTCGTCCAGCCGACGCCCTCTGATTATGCGCTATGGGCACGTTCGGAGCCCATAGGTGATCCCACCACGTGGCTCGAACACTTGCGCACGGCCTTCTCTGTCATTCTGCCATCAGAACTCCCCAACCTTTGCGATGCGATGCGCTTACTGCCGGCGTCATCACCGGCCCCAAAGTGCGCGGTCACCGACAACGCCAAACCGGCGGCACCTTGGGATCCCTGCCAGTACCGGGCAGACGCAAGAGTGCGGAAGGTATCGGTCCATCCCTGGATGCTGCCCCCTGACTGGAAGGAGGTCTTGCGCCGGGCGGCTCAGGGCCTGCCCGGGGAGAGCACTGCGGCGCCTGCCCACGACATCTTGCAGCGCATGCGGGAGAAGCTCTGTCAGCTTACCTGGTCGGCTCAGGAGGAAGGCCTAAAACCCGATCTTTCGGCTGAAGTCGTCGATCGGTACCTCACCGGCCTGGAAGACCGGCTCCGCTTGCGAAGGCATGGCATCCGGTGGTCAACGATGCGGGCCACGGTTGAAGAGCTTCATCGCTTTGCGCGGTATAGTGGCCTCGGCACCGAAGAGAATAGAAAATATCTCAGCAAACGCCTGACCCGTTATTCTTTCTACGAGAGGGGCCAGGATGCCCTCAAATTTCAGGCGCTTCTCGAGACCGGCAACACCACTTTAGGTCTCATGGACAAGGCTGACGCGCTCCTTCTGCATGCCGCATCAGAAGGCAATGCTGCCCGCCGCCACCGTATTAGAAACGGAGGTGCGATCCTCGGGCTCTACAGCATCGTGCCCCTGCGTAACGCAGATGCTCAACTGGTTCTGGGGGAAAGCCTGTTCTGGGAATCCGGCACTTGGGTGATCAACACCGAGATCTCGAAAACCAAACGGCACAACACCGACCGCCTTGTCGTTGCGCTGGAGCCGGAGTTTGCCCGGTACGTCGACGTCGTGATTCAGGGCGATCACGATGCCCGCCACCTGCCTGAGCTGAGAGCCTGCGCCATGAAGGCAGGTGGCCCCCTCTTCGTGCCCGAGAGCGGGAAGCACCCGAGCAGGACCTATGTTCCACGCCTGTTCAAAACCTATGCAGGCACCTCGTTCACCACGACGCGAACGATGCTTCACACTGATCAGGCAATCAACCGTGGTGAAGTCGGGACGCGCGATACCATGGTGATGGCACATCAGACATCCCCTGCAACGGCGAAAAAATACCAGGCGAAACGGGTTCGCCAGGTTGCAATCACCAGGGTCCAGAACGCCGCAGCCGCCCGGCGCGCAGCACTGATGCCGCCGGACCTCCTGGAGGCCATACAGAGACTCAGTAACGATGAGGAGACCGAAGGATGAAGCTCTCGGAAATTCACACGGCAATCACGTCGGAACAACAACTCTCCGAGGGTAAGGCCTTCGCAACCCTAGTCGCGATTGAACATCTCGCTCAGGTCGAGGGAGTACCGGTGTCAGCGCTTGATTTTTCCGCGCCCCTCTTCGGGGCCAAATATGCCTCTCAGCAGGCTGACTTGCATGGATTTTGGACGGGGCGCTCACAGTACCTGGCCTGGAGAGGCCTGATACTGAATGCACAGATGCGCTTTGCTCCGGGAGATGTGGACGCGGATCCGTGGCAGTCGCTCAGCCGGGCTGAGCGCCTCCAGAAAAATGGGGGGAATAGTGCCCTCTACAACTTGCGCAAATTTCTTTCGCCGGAGACGCTGCCGAAAGACGTCACGGATGTTCTTCTCGTGAATATTCGTAGAGAGATGCCCAGTCAGGTGCCGGTGCAGTTCAGGGCCGGCGTCAATGTGTTTCGAAACCTCTTCAAGAACGATCTGGCGCTGCGCTCGGGCCTCCTCCCGGACAAGTGCCCTGATCCGTTTCCCGGCCTTCGAAATCATGGGGCGGCGAACATGTCTCCCGCCCTCAAAAAATGGCGAGACAGCTTACCTGCGCGGAGCACGGTAGTGGCCTTGAACTATCTGAACAGGCTTGCCGTCATGGGGGGGAGATTGAATGGAAAGACCGACACACTGGACGACCTGCGCGCAGCCATTCGCGACCTTCCTGATCCCGAGGAGGCAAAGCTTCCCTCCATTACGGTCGGAACGCTGCGCGCCTACAAGGAACGGTTACAGGTTGCGTTGAATGGCCCAAAACCTCGAAAAACCAATCCACAGCCAACCAAACCTTCTGGTGTTCAGCGCCACGCGCAACCCCGGAAACCTACACCCGTGCCACCCAAGGACCCGGTAGAGACAGCCTGGGATGATCTCTATGCATATCTGCGCAAGCAGGGCTGGAAATCAGAACGGTTCAGAGGGCTTTCATATCTGCGCCGGCACGCCCGCGCAGCCGGTGTTCCTCCACGGTATCTAAGTCAAGATTTCGTCGACACCCTTCGGCGCCAGGTCACCAAGAGGGGCGATCGCACAAACCTCAGGGCTGCCGTCCGAGACATCGCAAGTTTATCCCATGATCCTGCGTTGAAAGGTCTCCCAATCTTATCACCTCCTGAGGATCAACGGTTTACCCAGGGCGGACTCACCAGGAAAATTCGGGCCGAGCTGGAAGAGCTGTTGGACTTCATGAATCCAGCCCCCTCAACACGCCGCGCCTTTCGCCTATCGGTTGGCGTCCTGACAGACGCAATGGGGCGCCCTAAGCTTTCTTTGGAGGAGCTCCTGCGTGCTGACATCAAAGAATTCGACTTAGGCCCTCATGAACCCCGACGCAAAACGCACTCGGATAATATCAGGAAACTTCAGACCTTCATCGAACTTCCCTGGACCTCTGCGTGGCAACAGTTGCAGCAGGTGGTTGCCGCAACCGGGATGAGAGCACTAGCTAACCCAGTGCCGAAGGTCCTCTCTTGGAATCCCGGCAAAGCTCCGAACTGCGTATCCAAGGAGTGGGCTCAGCGCCTTGACCGCGAATTACGGTCAACACTGAGAAATCCGCCGCATGGACGCGCTGATCTCGCCCTGACTTTGGCTGGACATATCGAGGCATTCGACGCGCTGCATGACATCCCCGAAGTGACTGATACAGCCCTGCTTCCGCCGAGGATCGGGCGTATCCGGAAGTGAGTAAAGATGAGGTTGAGAGATGGGGCCTGCTGCCGGTTTCGTGGACGCCAGTGGTCGTCAACATCGTTTTGGGCGAGTTTCTCGCGCAATAGGGCCGGTGTCGATTTACCTCTTAAATGATGGCTTAAATTTTCCACGGTAAGGTAATGGTTAATTAAGGGGATAGGGATAATGGTCTACTGGGACTCACGCTTTCTTCATACAGAAATAGGAAATATTTTCGCAGCCTCAGTTGCGTTGGAGCTGGATGCTTGGGCGTGCAGCCTCGGGAGCTTTACCCACCACTCAACAGGCGCCGCCTATAACGGTTCGACCCTGCACGGCCTACATTATGGTGAAACCATTGCGCGTCGATGACTTTCATCCCCTTGGCCGAAGCCGGGCGGTTCAACCACCTACACAACGCGGGCTATCGCGTGCTCTGGCCGCGGGCTACATCGGTGTGGGAGCGACCAAATTCGACGAAATGGTTTCGGACGGACGAATGCCCAAGCCGAAGAAGATCGATGGGAGAAAGGTCTGGGACGTGCGCGCCCTTGATCGTTTCTTCGAAGATTTGCCGAGTGACGGGGATGTCGATCACAATCCCTGGGACGTCTGAGCTTGACTGGGAGAACCATGAAAATTCGTTTGAAATATGTTGTCGAGGATACCGACCGCCACGGAAACGTCCGCATTTACTTCCGACGGAACGGCAAAAAAATTAGGCTTCCCGGTCCAATTGGTTCTCCTCAGTTTCTCGCCGCCTACAAGGCCGCTTTCGCGGGCGAAACGAAGGCCAAGAATACGCCTAATTCGGCGCAGGTGCCCCCCGGATCGGTTCGCTTCCTCTGCATAGAATACTTCAAGTCCGCTATGTTCCGGGAACTGTCCCCTAGGACGCAGATGGTCCGCAGGAGTATCCTGGAGCGCTTCTGCCAACATAAGAACGACGGAGAAAAGCCATTCGCCCTCCTTCAGCCGAGGCATATCCGGGCACGGCGCGACGAAATGATGGAGCGTCCAGAAGCCGCAAATGGGATGGTTAAGGCACTTCGGCAGCTCTATAAATTTGCAGTCCGTTATGACCTTCACGACCGAAATCCGGCGACAGAAATTGAATATCTCAACCCGAAAAACCCCGACGGGTACCATACTTGGACTCTAGCCGAAATCGAGAAGTTTGAGCAGAAGCATTCGGTCGGATCCATGGCACGGCTGGCGCTCGCCCTCGCGCTCTATACTGGTCAACGGCGCTCCGATTTGGTCCAGTTTGGAAAGCAGCACGTTCGCGACGGGTGGCTGGTTTTCACTCAGCATAAAAACCGGAACCGTTCACCCGTCCGACAGGAAATCCCGATTGTAGGGGATCTTCAGCGGATCATTGATGCCAGCCCCACCGGCGACCTGACCTTCCTTGTCACGGCTTTCAATAAACCCTTTACCTCGAATGGTTTCGGCAACCGTTTTCGCAAGTGGTGCGACGAAGCCGACTTGCCCCAATGCTCTGTCCACGGCCTCCGCAAAGCCGCCGCGGCACGACTCGCGGAAATAGGTTGCACCGAATTTGAGATTATGGCGATTACAGGGCATCGGACTTCGAAGGAAGTCACCCGTTACACGCGCGCGGCCAGCCAGAGGGTTCGCGCAGAAAGCGCCCTGAAGCGCATGACTGGGGAACGAAAGTAGGACAAAAGTGTCCCACTTTTCGAAGCAATAGCAAAGGGTGGGACAAATTCGCCCCCTAAACCCCTGAGAACTCTGGGATAACAATCGAAATGGTGCCCGGGGGCGGAATCGAACCACCGACACGAGGATTTTCAATCCACTGCTCTACCCCTGAGCTACCCGGGCACGGGGAACGCGAAAGCGTTCGGGTGAGCGCGTTCTAGGCGAGGCCTGCGGGGCTGTCCAGAGGGTAAGACCAAATAATTCAATGTGACTTGGAGGATGTGTCCCCGGCGGCCTCTGCGGCCTCCGCCGCTGCCTCGATATCCTCGGGGTCGCGCGAGGGGACCGCGTAGTCACCGCTCAGCCATTTTCCGAGGTCGATATCCGCACAGCGCTGCGAACAGAACGGGCGAAAGGCGTGTGTGGTCGGCTTTGAGCAGATCGGGCATTTCATGGCAGGCAACTCTCCAGCGGCGCGCGGTCGCGCTTCCTCTGCAGCTCGAAATGGCCCAGCGGGGTCCATCCGACAAGTGCGGTTTCGGTCACATCGGCCCGAAATGCCGAGCGTAGGGCGGTTTCGAACGGGCGACGGTCCTTTTTCGCCATCGGTGCCAGATCAAGCGTGATCTGCCCGCCCAAGCCCCGCAGGCGCAACTGGCGCGGCAGCGCGCGGGCCGCGGCGTAGTTCGCCTTGAGGGCTGCGGCGGGGCTGGCATCGCCGCCGGTGTTCACATCCACGGCAATCAGCGCGCGGGTCGGCTCCACATAGATCGAGCCACCGCCGGAGAGCGGCACCAGCGGGCTGCGCAGCGCCTCGAGCTGGTCGAGCACGCCGAGATCGGCAAAGCCGTCCGGCGCGCTGTGCACGTCCTCTGCCTGCCATTCGCGCCAGGCATGAAGGTGCGGCGCGTCGCCCTCGGTCAGCGTCTCGGCATCGCCTTGCGAATCGCTTGTGACCGCGTGAGCCAGATCAATCATGGCGCGAATGTCTTCGGCGATTTCCTCCGAATCGGCCTCGGCGCAGGAGGATCGCAGGATCAGCCCCATCGGGCCGGGCTCCATCTCGGCATGGGCGATTTCCAGCAGGCTGTCGCGCCGGTCCTCGTCGCGGATGCTGCGCGACACGTTCAGCCCCGGCGCGCCGGGGGTCACGATAGCATAGCGGCTCTTGAACAGCAGTTTCTGCGTGACCGGGATCGCCTTGCCCGGCTCGGCATGGCCCGTGACCTGCACCAGCAGCGACTGCCCCGGCGCCAGCCCCTTGACCTGCCGCAGAAAGGCCGAGCCGTCCGGGGTGCGCAGGAACATGCCGCCCTGCCCCTTGACGGGACGGTCGGCAATGGCCCGGTAGATCGTGCCGGGCCGCGGGCCATCGCTGTCCACCAGCAAATCGTCGAGCACGCCATCCACCAGCAGCGCCGCTGCCTCGGTATCGCCTATATGGTCCAGAACGATTGTGCGTCCCTTCATGTAATCTGCCTCCAGAGCGGATAGCCCGCCGCCTGCAATAGGGTTGCGGTCTCGGCCAATGGCAGACCTACAACGCCGGTGAATGACCCGCTCAGCCACGGGATCAGCGCGCCCGCAGGCCCCTGTATGCCATAGCCGCCGGCCTTGCCCTGCCAGTCGTTGGTGGCAAGATATCCGTTCAGTTCCATATCCGAGAGCCGCTTCATCTTGACATGGCTGAGCACGTCGCGCTGCCATATCTGGTCGCCGCGCCGCACCGCAACGGCGGTGATCACGCGGTGTCTGCGCCCCGAGAGCGCCAGCAGAAACTCCGCAGCCTCTCCGACATCGGCAGGTTTGCCCAGTATACGCCGCCCCAGCGCAACGGTGGTATCCGCAGACAGGACGATCTCATCGGCGCCTGAATTGATCGCCTGCGCCTTTTGCCGCGCCATGCGAATGCAATAGGGGCGCGGCAGCTCTGCCTTGTGGGGTGTCTCGTCAATATCGGGCGGGCGAATATCATCCGCGACCACGCCGATCTGCGCCAGCAACTCGCGGCGACGCGGGCTGGCAGAGCCGAGGATCAGTTTGCAGACCGGGTCAGGGGAAAACGTCATGGTGGCACCCTGCATTGCGACGGGGTGCGGCGCATTCCGCGTTTGGCAGAACGCTTTCCCGCACGGGGCGAAGCGGCGCTTCGCCCTATTTGAATCGATAGTTGATCCGGCCCTTGGTCAGATCATATGGGGTCATCTCGACCTGTACCTTGTCGCCAGCCAGAACACGGATGCGATTCTTGCGCATCTTGCCTGCCGTGTGCGCGATGATCTCATGGCCGTTTTCCAGCTCGACCCTGAATGTCGCGTTCGGCAGGAGTTCCTTGACGACACCGGGAAATTCGAGCGTATCTTCCTTGGCCATGTGGTCTCCTACATCCACTTATCCGCCAAAATGCGGATGCGGCACTAAATGGCCCCATTCGCCGGGATTTTCAAGCCTTTAAAGCGTTTTGTCAGCCAAGTCGTGTCAATATGGACGATGCGTCGCGCCCGGACTGGTCTTGCCAGTGGGTCCAGTTGAGGACGCCACCATCGGCGCGCACATGGGCGACCTTGCCCAGATCGACCTCGGCATAGGTCCAGCCGGGTTGATTCAGCACTCCTTCAGCCAGAACGCCCGTGGCAGGAAACCCGATATCAGGCGGGCCGAAGACACCGCCCATGCCGGTGCCCTCATCTGTCGCGGGCGACCATGGTGCATCCCCCACAAGCGAGGACATCACGCTGACACATTGCTGTTCAAGCGCGCGGGCCATTGAACCGATGCGCACACGCCAGTAGCCGGCCAATGCCTCGGTGCATGATGGCACCAGAATCATTTCGGCCTCGGACACCGCGCGGCCCAGCAGTGGAAATTCGCTGTCATAGCAAATGAGCACCGCGAGTTTGCCTAAGCTCGTGTCAAATACCTGCAACGGGCCACCCGGTGCGATGTCCCAAGGGTCACGCTCGAATCGGGTCATGATCTGCTTGTCCTGCACCCCGCGCCCACCGGTGGGCGAAAAGAGCCGCGCCCGGTTCGCGGGCCGCTCGCCCACGGCCTCGTCAAAGACCGGTGCCGAGGCGGCGACGATATGCACCTTGTACCTGGCGGCCAGGTCGGCATGCAGATCGTCGGCATCCGCAATCCGGGCCGAGACCGCGTGCAGGCAGCCTTCGAGATCGCCCGCCACTTCGGGGCCAGCGAGCATCGACAGTTCCATCGCGCCATATTCGGGAAAGACCAGCAATTCGGCCCCCTGCCCGGCGGCACGGCTCACCCAATCCGTGAGCTTTTCAGAATATTCCGACCAGCTTTTCAGCGGGTCCAGCGGATAGGCGGCGGTTGCGATTTTCATGGGTCCACACTAGCCAAGCACCGGGCGCTGTCCAGTCCTCAAAAGCATGTCTGCCTTCTCCAGATTCGCCCGCCAGTCTACTGGGATCATGGCGCGGATGCCCCAGCACCGTGCGAATCAGTAGATTTCAGTAGGTCGGCGGGATGATCGCCCGAATGACAATGCCCACCTCTTGGTCGCGATGATTGTTAGGTTTCGTCCCGCTCTCTGATCCGGCAGGGAAAATGCACCGCAGCAGATCTTCTTCGACGGGCCTGAGAGCTTCACGCCTGATGGCCATTACTATCGGGCAAAATGCCCGAAATGCTTGATCTCTTTTGCGACCGTGGTTCTGGTCCGGCCAACCGAGCGCGGTGACTACAAACAAGCGCAGAAACAATAAGGACCGGCGCAGCGCGTCGGTCCTGAAATTGACGGGTGTTCGCGAGCCATTAACCATGGGCCGCGCGCATGTTTTTCAGCCAGCATCCCCATCTGTGAACTGCAGCTTTGCCAGGCGCGCATAGAGCCCACCCTCGGCCACCAGGCTGTCATGAGTCCCGGTCGCGGCGATGCGGCCATCCTCTATCACGATGATCCTGTCCGCCTTCTTGACCGTGGCCAGACGGTGCGCAACGATGATCGTGGTGCGCCCGCGGGCCAGAGCTTCGACAGCATGCTGGACCGCGCGTTCGCTCTCGGCGTCCAGCGCCGAGGTGGCCTCATCAAGAAGCAGCACCGGCGCATCCCGCAGGATCGCACGGGCGATGGCGATACGCTGTTTCTGCCCCCCCGACAGCATCACGCCGCGCTCGCCCACCTGGCTGTCATAGCCATCGGGCAGAGCCGTGATGAATTCATGCGCAGCGGCGGCCTGCGCGGCCGCTTCGACCTCTGCATCGGTTGCGTCAAGACGCCCGAACCGGATGTTTTCGCGCGCCGAGGTGGCAAAGATCACCGGGTCCTGCGGCACCAGCGCCATGTGACGCCGAAAGTCCTCGCGCCGCATGTCCCGTAAATCGATACCGTCGAGGGTGACACGCCCTGACTCGGGGTCGTAAAACCGCTGGATCAACTGGATCACCGTGGTCTTGCCCGCCCCAGACGGGCCGACCAGTGCCACGGTTTCGCCCGGTGCGATATCCAGCGTCAGCCCATCCAGCGCCGCCACATCGGGGCGCGATGGATAGTGGAAGCTCACATCCTCGAAACCGATCGCGCCGGTGACGGTGGCGGGCAAGGCCACCGGGGCCACCGGGTCGGCGACCGGATCCTGCGTGTTCAGCAGATCGACCAGCCGCTCGGTCGCGCCTGCGGCACGTTGCAACTCTCCCCAGATTTCCGAGAGGGCGGCAACGGCGCCCGCAACCATGACGGAATAGATCACGAACTGGACCAGCGTGCCTGCCGTCAACTCGCCCGCGCGCACCGCATGGGCCCCGAACCACAGCACGCAGACGACACCGGCAAAGACAAGGAAAATCACGATCACCGTCATGATGGCACGGGTACGCACCCGTTCGCGTGCCGCTTCATAGCTATGCTCGGTCACGTCGGCAAAGTTGAGGCGCGTGGCGTCTTCGTGGGTAAAGGCCTGCACCGTCTGCACGCTCAGAAGCGCCTCGGAGGCGGTGCCGGAACTTTGGGCGATCCAGTCCTGGTTCTGGCGGCTCAGCTTGCGCAGGCGGCGGCCCAACGTCAGGATCGGCACCACCACCAGTGGCACGATCAACAGCACCATGCCCGCCAGCTTGGCAGAGGTGATGAGCATCAGGATCAGCCCGCCTAGAAAGATCAGCAGGTTGCGCAGCGCGATAGAAATGGATGATCCGATCACGCTGAGGATCAACGTGGTATCGGTGGTGATCCGGCTCAGGACTTCACCCGTCATGATGCGCTCGAAGAACGCAGGGCTCAGGCCAATGACCCGGTCGAACACCGCCTTGCGGACATCCGCAACGACCCGCTCGCCCAGCTTGGAAATCAGTGCGTATCGCAGCCCCGTCCCCACCGCCAGAAGCGCCGCAATGCCCAGCGCCGCCAAGAAATACTGGTCAAGGATCGCACCGTTTTCCGCATTGAAATTGTCGATCACCCGCCGCACCGCAAGCGGCAGAACCAGCGAAACACCGGCGGTCAGCACAAGGGCCAGACCGGCAGCTACTGCCAGCAGCCTGTAGGGTGCGATGAAAGGCGCGAGCGAACGCAGTGCGCCGACGCGCTTCGATTTTTCGCGATCCTGCAGATCCGCGCCGTTTTCGGCCCTGCGTACCATGCGATATCCTTTGTATTTTTCGTCGGTCATGGCGGCCTGCGGACATGCGGTCAATAGGCCGTCATGCCGCAGGGACGCTGCACAAGTCAGCGATTATTCCGCCTGGTTACGCTCGGCTTCGATCTGGCGCCATTTGGCGACATTGGCATTATGCTGGTCCAGCGTTTCGGCAAAAGCGTGCCCGCCGGTTCCGTCAGCCACGAAAAACACATAGTCGGTTTCGGCCGGGCTGACAGCGGCCTGGATGCTGGCGCGACCGGGGTTGGCAATGGGCGTCGCCGGCAAGCCGTCGATGACATAGGTGTTCCACGGGGTTTCGCGGCGCAGCTCGCTCTGGCGCAGCCCGCGCCCCAGCGGGCCCTTCCCTTCAGTAATGCCGTAAATCACGGTCGGGTCGGTCTGCAGGCGCATGCCACGGTTCAGCCGGTTGATGAAGACCGAGGCAACTTGGCCACGCTCCTCGGCCACGCCGGTTTCCTTTTCGATGATCGACGCCAGGATCAGCATCTCTTCGGGACTGGCCAGCGGCAGGTCCGGATCGCGGTTTTCCCACGCTGCGGCAACCAGAGCCTCTTGCGCCTCTTGCATGCGGGCAATGACCGACGCACGGGTATCGTCTTCGCGCACCTCGTAGCTGTCAGGCGCCAGGCTGCCTTCTGGCGGGATCACCTCCACTTCGCCAGTCAGGACATCGACGGATTTCAACGCATCGACAATCTGCCAACTGGTTGCGCCTTCGGCGACGGCAACGCGGTAGCGCGTATCGGATTCATCGCGCACTTCCGTGAATTCGGCCGGTGCGGTCTCTTCCTTGGGATCAAACGCGGCTTTTTCCACGTAGCGGCCGGTGGCTGGATCCAGTTCGCGAACCTCGACCTCGGAGCGGGTGACGCCGATGCGATAGACGACCTCGGTGCCGCAGGTGCTGGCGCCGCCCTTGGTGATGATCTCGGTGATCTCGGACATGCTGGCGTGCTTGGGAATAAGCCAGCTACCCGCTTTCAGCGCTTCGCTCTTGTCGGTATATTCGGCGCCGATGCGGAAAATCGCGGCGTTGGTCACGGCCTTTTCCGCCGCCAGCTTGGTCGACACGCGCCGCATGGAGCTGCCGCGTTCGACCCGCAGGCAAATCTGCTCTTCCAGCGGGCCTTCAGCATTATAGCTGGTCTGCCCCCAGAGGATCACGCCCCCCAGAAGGAAGGCCAAAACCACCAGGAATGTCAGTGCATTCGAGGCAATATGACGCCACATTATCGCAGTTTCCCGATACACAGGCTCGCATTGGTGCCGCCAAACCCAAAGCTGTTGGACATGACAATATCGACTTTGCGCGGACGCTTGGCGTTGGGGGCCAGATCAATCGGCGTTTCGACCGCGGGATTGTCCAGATTGATCGTCGGCGGCGCGACCTGATCGCGAATCGCGAGAATGGAAAAGATGCCTTCGATCGCCCCCGCAGCGCCCAGAAGGTGCCCGGTTGCGGATTTGGTCGAACTCATCGTCGCCTTGCCCGCCGCGTCACCGAGCAGCCGCTCGACCGCCTTCAGCTCGATCGTGTCGGCCATGGTCGAGGTGCCGTGCGCATTGATGTAATCCACGTCTGCCGCATCGACGCCCGCATGTTTCAGCGCGCTCTGCATGGCGCGGTAGCCACCATCGCCATCCTCGGAGGGCGCAGTGATGTGATAGGCATCGCCCGACAGGCCGTACCCCAGCACTTCGGCATAGATTTTCGCGCCGCGCGCCTGGGCGTGTTCCAGCTCTTCCAGAACGACAATGCCCGCGCCCTCGCCCATCACGAAGCCGTCGCGATCCGCATCATAGGGACGGCTAGCGGATTTGGGATCGTCCGCGCGTTTGGTGCTCAGGGCCTTGCAGGCGTTGAACCCGGCGATGCCGATCTCGCAGATCGCCGCTTCTGCCCCGCCTGCGACCATCACGTCGGCGTCCCCGAACATGATCAGCCGCGCAGCATCGCCAATCGCATGCGCGCCGGTCGAGCAGGCCGTCACAACCGCGTGGTTCGGCCCCTTGAAGCCGTAGCGGATGCCGACCTGTCCCGAGATGAGATTGATCAGCGCGCCGGGGATGAAAAACGGCGATACCCGCCGCACGCCCTTGTCACGGATCACCAATGTCGTCTGTTCGATGGACTGCAACCCGCCGATACCCGACCCGATCATCACACCGGTGCGCAGGCGGCTTTCCTCGTCCTCGGGCATCCAGTTCGCGTCCTCGACCGCCTGTTGGGCTGCCGCAACACCGTAAAGGATGAAATCATCGACCTTGCGGCGCTCTTTCGGCTCCATGAAGTGGTCAGGATTGAACGTGCCGTCCGAGCCGTCGCCATAAGGCACTTCGCAGGCATATTTCGTAAGCACATTAGACGCATCGAACCGTGTGATCGGCCCTGCCCCGGACTCACCGGCCAACAGGCGGCTCCAAGTCTCTTCGACGCCGGAAGCCAGCGGTGTGACCAATCCCAGGCCAGTAATAACGACACGGCGCATATAGCGGCCCCCTCAATCTGCTTCTTGGGCAGTGCATACCCCGGCTTGCACCCGAGGGGCAAGAAAAAGCCGGAAGGGGAAAGCCGCAAATTGCGCCTGCGCGCGGATGCCCGCCCGTTACTGGAAATCGGCCACCGGTTCGGGCGCTGCGGCTGCCATTGCAAGGACTTCGCCCAGATCCACGTCACGCGCCAGCAAGGCGCGACCGATCAGCGTGCCGGAGATGTTCTTGACATATTTCAGGCGGGCCACGTCATCGATCCCGCGCACGGTGCCGCGGGCGATCACCGGGTGGCGGGTCTGCGCGGCCAGACCGGAAATCACCCCGAGACTCGCATCCCGATCGGCGATATCGGCGTCGATGTCGGTGACGATGACCCCCGCAAGCGGCGCATCGTCAAAAGCTGTGACATAGGATTCGGGCGTAAAGCTGCTGCGCGAACGCCAACCGTCGGTCATGATGTAGCCTTCGAAGATATCGACGGCCAACACGATCTGGTCCGGATAGAGCTTGGCCAGACGGCGCAGCAGGTCGGGCTCTCGCGTGCCCATGGTGCCGATCACGATGCGCCCGGCCCCCTTGTCGATCCAGTTCGCCACCTGATCGTGGGTGCGGAACCCACCGCCAAACTGCACCGGGATCCCGGCGCTGCGGATGATCTCTTCGCACAATGCCGCATTGGTGTCTTCGCCCTTCAGACCGTTGATATCGGTGAGGTGCATCCACTCGGCGCCAGCCGCCGCAAAACTCTTGGCGCGCTCAACAGGGTCGACATGCCACAGCAGCGGCTCGTCGATGCGTCCACGTGTCAGCGACACGCATTTACCGTCCAGAATTTCGAGTGTGGGATAGATAATCATGGCAGGCTGCCCCCGATTGATCGCGCTAGCGCACCCCTGCACTGTGCCGGGGCCAGCTCGATATTGGCACCCTACACCCGTCGCGCGATATAACCAAATCGGCATCCGCCGCGTCATTCGCGCCTTTCAGCCGCTTTTTTCGCACCCCCAGAAACGGCAAAGGCCCCCGCCGACTGGCGAGGGCCTATGAAAAAGTCTCAGCCGGGCTGAACGCTCAGGAGGCTTCCTTGATGAACTTCACCGCATCGCCAAAGGTCTGGATCGTCTCGGCCGCGTCGTCGGGAATTTCGATCCCGAACTCTTCTTCGAACGCCATGACCAGCTCGACCGTGTCCAGGCTGTCTGCGCCCAGGTCGTCGATGAACGAGGCGTTTTCAGTCACCTTGTCTTCTTCTACGCCCAGATGCTCTACAACGATTTTCTTCACGCGGTCTGCGATGTCGCTCATGATATAATCCTCATCGTCTTTGGGCGCCATGGCCCGTTATCGCCCCCGCCCGAGACGGGAAGTGGCCTTGAGTGGTGCCCCTCCGGGGCGGCTGTTTGCGCCCTGGAGGGGCGGGTATTCTGGCCCGGACCCGGACCGCCAGAGCGGCTCTTGGCCCGGCCCCCGGCAAATCTGCGCCGCCTATAACACATGGCGAGGCTTTGGCAAATCCTTTCAAAGATCGGCTAGATACGCAAAGAATACAAGGGGCGATTGCACTTTGCAGGTGTCAAGACACGCTGCCAGACAACCCTTTGGGGGCGTCGGGATTCGCCCCCGACTCGGCAGAGATTTACCAATTCTTTCCGTGCCTTGGCGCCCCTTCAACGCAACGCCACCACGCCCGTTCTGGCCCGCGACGCGGCCGCAATCGCTCCGCCTGTGCTGCGGGTCAAAGCATCGCCATTCCGCCGTTCACATGCAGCGTGGTGCCGGTCACATAACCGGCCTCGGCGCTGGCAAGGTAAAGCACGGCGGCAGCAACCTCTTCGGGCGAACCCATGCGCGAGGCGGGAATTTGCGTGTTAATCTTTTCCTTCTGCTCATCCGTCAGCTTGTCGGTCATCGGCGTAGCGATGAAACCGGGGGCGACCGCATTTGCGGTGATTCCGCGGCTCGCCACCTCGTAGGCGATGGATTTTGTCATTCCGACCATGCCCGCCTTGGAGGCGGCATAGTTGGCCTGCCCCGGATTGCCGGTCGCGCCGACGATGGAACTGATGTTCACGATCCGGCCCCAACGCGCCTTCATCATTGGGCGCATCACCGCCCGGCAGAGCCGCATGGTGCTGGTCAGGTTCACATCGAGAACGGTTTGCCAGTCTTCGTCTGACATGCGCATAAATATCTGGTCACGGGTGATCCCGGCATTGTTCACCAGGATATCAAGGCCGCCCATCGCCTCTATTGCCTGTTTGGGCAGCGCGTTCACCGCCTCGGCATCGCTCAGATCGCAAGGCAGCACATGCGCGCGGCTGCCCAGCTCTGCGGCCAGCGCCTCCAGCGGGTCGACCCGTGTGCCGCTCAGCCCCACCGTAGCACCCGCACCGTGCAATGCGCGGGCAATCGCCCCGCCAATGCCACCGGATGCACCGGTGATCAGCGCTGTCTTTCCCGTCAAATCGAACATTTGCGTTCCTTCCTTGTCTCAGTGCCCCGGGTGCAGATTTTTCGTGAAAAATCTCTGCTTCCCGATTCAGCCGTTCAGCGCCTCAGCCGCGGCCCGTACATCGTCAGGCGCGCCGACATTGCGCACTGCAATCTCCCGCTCGATCCGGCGCACCATGCCCGACAGCGCCTTGCCAGCGCCGATTTCCCATGTTTCGGTCACACCTTCGCGCGCCATGAACATCACGCTTTCGCGCCAGCGCACCGCCCCTGTGACCTGGCTGACCAGCAGTTCCCGGATCTGTGCCGGATCGCTGACCGCCTCGGCCAGCACATTGGCCACCAGCGGTACCTGCGGTGTGTTCAGATCGACCTCGGCCAGTGCCTCTTGCATCACCTGCGCGGCGGGCGCCATCAATGCGCAGTGAAACGGCGCGCTGACCGGCAGCAGCATCGCGCGTTTCGCGCCGCGCTCCTTGGCCAGATGGATTGCCCGCTCGACCGCTTCGGCGTGGCCAGAAACCACGACCTGCCCCGGATCATTGTCGTTGGCAGCCTGACAGATCTGGCCCTCGGCGGCCGCCTCCGCGACCTCTCGCACCGCCGCCAGATCAAGCCCGAGCACCGCGGCCATGGCGCCGACGCCTACCGGCACGGCCTCCTGCATCGCCGCACCACGCGTCCGCAACAGCCGTGCGGCATCCGCGATGCTGAGTGCACCCGCAGCGGCCAGCGCCGAATATTCTCCCAGCGAATGCCCGGCCACGAATTGTGCGGCATCGAGCGTCACGCCTTCGGCCTCCAGCGCACGCAAGGCCGCCAGTGATGTGGCCATCAGCGCGGGCTGCGCGTTCCGCGTCAGGGTAAGATCGTTCTGATCACCCTCCCAGATCAGCGCCGACAGTTTTTCGCCGAGCGCCTCGTCCACCTCGGCAAAGACCGCCCGTGCCGCCGGATAAGCGTCGGCCAATGCCTTGCCCATACCGATGGTCTGTGCGCCCTGCCCCGGAAATATGAATGCGCGGCTCATGCTGCCTGTCTCCTTATAGCCTTTTCTTTCGGATACCGCGCCTGCCTGCCGGTGGCAACGGACAATGGCAAAGCGCCGCCCACCGATCCCGCCAGCCCGTGCATTTGCGAACACTTCCTCTGCAGAACCTGGCATTGCCCGTCGCACCACGTACGCTAGTGTAGGGTCAGGCAATCCGCCCGTCTTTTCACCGCATGGGATGCAACCTACATGGCCCTTTCCAATACACGCGACTCCTACGGTTCGGTCGCGAAATTCTTTCACTGGCTGACGGCCCTTCTGATCCTCGGCCTGTTTGCGCTGGGGCTGATCGCCAGCGATCTGGCCGATCAGGTCCGCGCGTCCGAAGGCGGCGCGTCGCAGAGCCTGATCGACTGGGCAACGCTGCTTTTTTCGATGCACAAGACCTTGGGTGTGAGCCTGTTTTTCGTCGCTCTGGCGCGTATCGTGTGGGCGTTGACGCAGCCCAAGCCGGGGCTTCTGAACGGCGATACCGTGCTCGAATCGCGCGCGGCTGAAACCGTGCACTGGCTGATTTACGGCTCGCTCGTCGCGGTGCCGCTGTCGGGCTGGGTAACGCACGCCGCGGATACCGGCTTTGCCCCGATCTGGTGGCCGCTCGCTCAGTCACTGCCCTTCGTGCCGAAATCGGCCTATGTCGCAGAGATCGCAGGCACGCTGCATTACATACTGCAATGGGTTCTGGCCGGCGCCATCGGCCTGCATGTGGCCGGCGCGCTGAAACACCACATCATCGACAAGGATGCGACCCTGCGCCGGATGTTGCCCGGGCATACATCCGCCACCCCGACAACCAAGCAGCCGGGGCACGTTCTGCCCGTCCTTGCGGCGCTGGTCATCTGGGGGGGCACGATTGCCGGGGCCGCCGGGCTCGGTTGGTTCACTCATGATGCCCCCGCAGCGCAGGGCCCGACATTGCAAGAGGTCGCAAGTGACTGGCAGGTACGCGATGGCACGCTTGAGATAGAAATTGTGCAGATGGGATCCACGATCAGCGGCAGCTTTGCCGAATGGACTGCCGATATCACCTATGACGGATCAGATGCACCGGGCCAGCGCGGCACCGTTACGGTGACGATCTCGGTCCCGTCGCTCAGTTTGGGCGGCATGACGGATCAGGCGAAGGGTGCGGATTATCTCGATGCAGCCAACCACGCCACTGCCACGTTTACCGCCGACCTGCTGCGCGAGGCCGAGGCGGGGCTGGTCGCCGATGGCACGTTGCGTATCAAGGACCAGTCCGTGCCGTTGCGCCTGCCCTTTGATCTGCAGATCGACGGGAACGAAGCAAAAGCGCGCGGGTCCGCCCGTGTTGACCGGCGTGACTTCAACATTGGTCAGAGCGTGTCAGACGAAGGCACGCTGGCATTTGGCGTAGAAATTCGGTTTGATCTGACCGCGACGCGCACTGAATGACGCCAGATGCATTTTGCAAAAAAGCGCCCGCGAAAGGATCGCGGGCGCTTTTCATCTTACAGGGGCGTTAGGGCTTATTCTGCCGCGCCCGCTTCGATCGAGATATGAACCTCAAGCTCGTCACTGACGGCGGGCGCCATCGCCCCCAGCCCGAAATCCGAACGTTTGATTTCTGTCTCGGCATCGAATCCTGCCCAGGCCTTGCCCGCCATGGGGTGCTGGCCGGATTTGTTCAGCTCGGCCTCAAGCTGTACGGATTTGGTGATGCCGTTTATCGTCAGGTCGCCGGTAATGATCGCCTCGTCGTCACCGGTGACTTCGATCCCCGTCGACTTGAAGGTGATCATGTCGCCCTCGGTCGCGCCAAAGAAATCACCGGACATCAGGTGCCCGAACCGCTTTTCCCAACCGGTAAACAGTGACATCACGGGGATGGAGACGGAAACTGAAGAGTTTGCCGGGTCTTCCTGATCAAACATGATTTCACCCTCGAAGCCCGAGAACATGTTGTAGGTGGTGGAAAAGCCCAGGTGCTCGTAGCTGAACACGACCTGGCTGTGGCTGGGATCGAGTACGAATTTCTCCGGAGCGGCGAGCGCCCCCGTGGCGGTCATGGCAAGTGCGGCTGCAAAAAGAGTCGACTTCATCTGTTGTTCTCCAAAATCTGAATTAGATGGAAACAACTTAGTCTGCGCAGCCGCGCAATCAAATGCTCAGAAATAAACATTTCGTGTGAGCCAGCGAACAGCGCACGCGCGGGAAACCGCCGAAACCGGGCGGCAGCCAGGCTGTCAGCACGCGTCGGGCTCGCAACACAGCATCTGCCGGAGCGCCAGCTTGGTGCCCGCATCTTTCACGAGAATCGCCAGCAGGCTGCGCCCCTGCGCATCGCGCGCAGTCAGCAGCCCGTCGCGCAGCACGATCTCGGACAAGCTGTCGATATGGTGCTCGTGGGTCATCCGCACCTTGCCGCGCCCGTCATGGTCGACGATGGTCAACAGGCGGCGGCGGGGGTCGATCTGGATTGTCGGGCCTTCGTCAGAGCGCAGAGAGGCAAACAGCATCCAGCCCCCCATGAACAGGGCGACCGACATCACGAGCCTGACCAGCTGCATGGCAGCATCTCCGGACGCGACCGGAACCAGCCAGATGCCAAAAGCCGCGAGAATTGCCGCGACACCGGTACCGCGATGGACCAGCATGCGCAGCGCGGACTCGACCTCGGCCTCGACATGATGCGAGGGCACCGGCATCTCGCGGCGGATCGGGCCTTCGGGCATACAGGTCTGCGGTAGCGTGATCATCTGGCACACCTCTCGTTCTGTGTTATTTTCGCTGGCGTCAGGTTGGCAGACGATGGCGGCTGAAATGGGGCGGAAGCCCGGCGATAGTCGGGCCGGAGAGAGGCCGGCAACACGCCAGTGCCAGACGTGACCGCGGGCCTTGCAGCGCGGGGCGATCCGCCCTATAGGGTCGTTTCCTTTCGCATGAATTCGTGAACCCGCGCAGTCTCTCGTGGATGGGCCGCGAAAGGATCACCGGCCCGTCCTTTGAAATGCGCCTTGATAGAAGTGGAATTCGCATGCCCCTTTACGAGCATGTCTTTATCTCGCGCCAAGACCTTTCGTCAGCGCAGGCCGAGGGCCTCATCGAACATTTCGGCACAGTGCTGTCCGACAACGGCGGCAAACTCGTCGAGCACGAGTACTGGGGCGTCAAGACGATGGCCTACAAGATCAACAAGAACCGCAAGGGCCACTATGCCTTTCTGCGCACCGATGCGCCCGCCGCAGCAGTGCAGGAAATGGAACGCCTGATGCGCCTGCATGACGACGTGATGCGCGTTTTGACCATCAAGGTTGACGCACACGCCGAGGGCCCTTCGGTCCAGATGCAGAAACGCGACGAGCGCGCCGAGCGCCGTGAGCGCCGCTGATCAACGCCTAGAGACAAGGAACTAAACCATGGCCGCAAAACCATTTTTCCGCCGCCGCAAGGTCTGCCCCTTCTCGGGCGACAACGCACCCGCGATCGACTACAAGGACACGCGCCTGCTGCAACGCTACATCTCCGAGCGTGGCAAGATCGTGCCTTCCCGCATCACCGCCGTCTCGGCCAAGAAGCAACGCGAACTGGCCCGTGCCATCAAACGCGCCCGCTTCCTCGCCCTGCTGCCCTACGCCGTGAAATAAGGAACAATTGATATGCAAGTGATCCTTCTCGAACGTGTGGCCAAACTGGGCCAGATGGGCGAAGTCGTGGACGTCAAGCCCGGCTTTGCACGCAACTATCTGCTGCCGCAGGGCAAGGCGCTGTCGGCTTCCGAGCAGAACATCGCCGACTTCGCATCGCGCAAGGCGCAGCTGGAAGCGGACAACCTGGAAACCCGCAAAGAAGCCGAAGCCATGGCCGAAAAGCTCAACGGTCAGACTTTCGTCGTGATTCGTCAGGCGGCCGACTCAGGCGCGCTTTACGGCTCCGTCTCGACCCGCGACGCAGCCGATGCATCGACCGAAGCCGGCTTCACGCTCGACCGCAAGCAGGTCGCGCTGGCCAGCCCGATCAAATATCTGGGCCTGCATGACGTGATCGTCACGCTGCACCCGGAAGTTACGGCCACCATCTCGCTGAACGTAGCCCGTTCGCCCGAAGAGGCCGAACTGCAGGCGTCCGGCAAATCGATCCAGGAACTGGCAGCCGAAGAAGAAGCGGCAGCCGATTACGAGATCGCCGAGCTGTTTGACGATATCGGCTCTGCCGCGTCCGACGACGACGCGCTTGCCGAGTCGGTCGAAGAAGTTCTGCCCGAAGACGGTGAAGGCGACGACGAAAACAACTGATCGTTTCGCCTACAAGATCAGAAAGCCGCGCGGTGATTGCCGCGCGGCTTTTTTCGTTCTACGGGCCTTTTCTGCGATGCTTCCACCACCAGCGCAGCAACCCGTGTGACAACCGGGCCTTTTCGACCCCCACAAGCAGGTCAGGCCGAATCCGCATCCACGAGGACTTGGTGTAGGCCATACGTTGCTCAAGATAGATGCTGCGATGGCCGATGACGACATAGGCCGCGATGGCCGCGCCGCCGACATAAACCAGCCCGATCGCACCGCCAAACAGCTCCATCCCCATCAGGACTGCCGCAATCGGCGTGTTCGAGGCTGCGGCAATGACCGAAACCAGCCCGACGGCGGCCCCCAATGCCGGGTCCAGCCCGAACAGGGGCGCAAAGGCATTGCCCGCCAATGCCCCGATCACGAATTGCGGCGTCGCGATCCCGCCGTAAAATCCTGATCCCAGAGTGATCGCCACCAGCAGCGTCTTCCACAGAAAGCCGAAATACGGCATCGCCTCGCCGGATACCGCCCGTTCGACCATCGGCAGGCTGAGGCCCAGATAATCGTCGGGGATGACCAGGATCAAAACCGCCAGGATCATTCCGCCCAACACCGGCATCAGCGGTGGCCAGACATTGAACCGGGTCCGAACTGCTGTGAAAAAGTGTGTCACGCGATGCACCGCCTCGACAAAGATCAGCGCCACCACCCCGGCAATGATCCCGATCATCACGGTCTTGAAGAACAACAGTTGCGAAAATCCGGGCAGCACCGCGATGTCATAGTAATTGAACGGCACACCCCACCAGTCGGTGACCTGGTAGGATGTGACACCGGCCACCACCGCCGGGAACAGGAAATCGTGGCGAATGCGCCCGATGGCCAGCACCTCGACCCCGTAGATGGCACCGGCAATCGGTGTGCCAAAGACACTGGCAAAACCGGCACTGACACCGCAGGCCACCAGCCGCTCGCGGAGTTCGGAATTGAGATGCAGCACCTTCCCGATCGCCGCCCCCAGCGACGCCCCGATATGTGAGCATGGCCCTTCCTTGCCCGCCGATCCGCCGCTTGCCAGCGTGATGACGGCGGCGATTGGCTTGATCAGGATGGTTCTGAACGGCATCCGCCCTTTCTGAACATGAACGGCGGCAAACAGTGAATCCTTGAGATCGCTGGCATGGTTCAGATAGCCGTAATGCAGCAGCAAACCGTTCAGCAGCCCACCCGCCGGCAGCAGCAACATCTGTAGTCCCAATGAGACATCAGCGGTGCGCTCGGACATGTAGAACAATGTGTGCAGGAACAGGCTGGTTCCGGTGCCCACGACCGCGCCCGCGATGGTCGCCAGCACAAGCCACTGCGCAACGGTGGCCAGCATGATGACGAGTTCAAGATAATCAAAGCGACGCATGGCACGAAACACAATCGATTGACGATACGTAATGCACCGCCATCTATTGCACGGAAATTCAGCGACTAGCCAGCCTCGAGCCGGGCTGAAAGCAGCGCGGCGTCAATCTTTAGGAGGGTACTTCAGCAGCGACCAGAATAAACGGTCAAATCGGGACGCTGGGCTACGCGGTATAGCGACCGGACGCGTGGAGTACATGCGCATCCGGCGGCAGGTCGATGGCCTTCAAGGTGTGTCCTGGCCTCGCACGGCACCCATCCGGGCCGCGGCGACGCCAGATCGAAAAATACGGTCGATGCCGCCGCGCAGGAGCTTCAGGCCATCCCAAGCGCTTCTTTGTACATTTCCAAAACCGCCTCTTCTTCGGCGATGTCGTCCTTGTCGCGCTTGCGCAGGGCCACGACCTTGCGCAGCACCTTGGTATCATAGCCGCGCCCCTTGGCTTCGGCCATCACCTCTTTTTGCTGCTCGGCGATGTCTTTTTTCTCGGCTTCCAGCCGCTCGTACCGTTCGATGAACTGGCGCAGTTCATCGGCGGTCACGCGGTAGGTGCTGTCGGAAACGCTGTCGTTCATTTTTTATGTCTCTCTGCCTCTTGTCTGGACCTCGTGATTAGCGCGCGCTTGCGGCCCCCGCAAGAGCCGAGCGGCTTGAGCATCGTCCAAAACTGGTCTAGGCGCAGGGCAGGATAACGCCCCGAAGGAGTGCGCAAGATGGACATTGTAATCTGGTCGGGCGCGGCTGTGTCCCTGGCGGGGCTTGCGGGCCTTGTCTGGTGCATCGTCCGGGTCTGGCGCGCCCGCAAGGCTGGGCTCGGCGATGCGGAAATGCGTGCAGTCCTGCAAGGGATCGTGCCGCTTAATTCTGCCGCGCTCTTTTTGTCTGTAATCGGCCTGATGATGGTGGTCATCGGAATCCTGCTGGGCTGACCCGCGCGCGTCAGCCGCGGCCAAAGAACCCCACGCCGTTCTTGACCATATCGAGCACACCCTCCTGCGGCTCCCATAGATGCGGGGCGGCGGGTGCGAGTGTTTTCATCACCCGCAGGGCGGAGAACAGGCCCTTGATATCCGCCTGGATCAGCAACCCACCCTTCTCGCGCGCGACGCCCATGCCTTTGACCAGCACGACATCGATATCGCTGGCGCGCAGGGCGACTCCGAGCGCGAGCAGGCGGGCGGCCTCGTTCACGATCGCCGCCGCCAAAGCAGCACCGGGATCGGCGGCTTTCAGCGCCGCCTCAGACGTTTTTGCCAAAGCGTCGATACGGGCCTGAATACCCGGGTCAGGTTGCGCCTTCCCCGCATCATAGATGTAGAACCCACGCCCGGCACGCCGGCCGGTATGGCCGTCCCGCGCCAGAAGCCGGATCGGGCTGCTCTCTGTCAGCGGCGGTGCGCCGCGCGCCGCCCCGAGATGATCAAGCCAGGCGGCCACAACCGCCAGCCCCTCGGTATCCATCTGACTGAACGGGCCCTGCGCATAGCCCAGCCGCCTTGCCGCCGCGTCGATCTCGTAGAGGTTGTGTCCCGCCTCGGCCAGCGCCAGCGCCGCCGACCAGAGCACCCAGTCCAGATTGCGCCCGATCATGCCTGGGAAGGTACCCGCGCGGATCACGGTCTTGCGCGCGCGGCCCAGCGCCTGGACCAGCGTCGCGACCTCGTCGGGCTGCGCGCCCTTGCCAGACGCGACCTCTGCCAACAAGGCGCTATGCGCCGGCGCATAGAGCCGTGCCCAGAGTTGCGGCCCCGTGGAGCCCGAGCGCACGTCGTCACCATCCCCGAGCCGCACGCGAGCCGGATTGCCGGACAGGGCTGGTCCCGCACCGCCCAGTTCGAACACCAGATCCGCTTCCGGCTCGGCCGTGCCCTCTTGCAGCAGATGAAGCCGCGCGAGACGCGCATCGCGCGCGGCACCGTCCATCCGGCCCCGCTGCACTGCACCGCCATAGATATCCGCCAGACGGGCGCGAATGGCAGACGCGTCGGTGGCGCGCGGCGGGCGCAAATGCACCGACCAACCCGCATCGAGCGCCATGATCGCCGTTTCGACAAAGGCCCCGCGCTGCCCCGTCAGGATCACGTCATGCACTGGTCGCGCCGCGTCGGACACGACCTGCGGCACAAAAGCGGCGCGCCGTTCCGCCACAAGCAGATGCCGCGCCGCGCGGGCGACAGGTGCCTGCCGTGTCGCTTCGAACAGCGCCCCCTCCAGTGCCATGCCCTGCTCGAACGGCAGCAACAGTGCCCCCTCGACGGCACGCACGATACCGGCCTCGGCACTGTCTTCATCCCGCGTTCGGGCCGAGATTTCGGCCGTGGCCTTCAGATAGGCCGCCGGATCACTCAGCCCTGCCCGCTTGTCGCAGGTCCGCGTCCAGCGGCCCGCATCCGCCAGCCCACCCGCCAGTTCGCACGCTTCGGTCACCACATCCTCGGTCACGATCCGGTCGAACACATGCCGAAACCCCGGATCGCGCACCGACACCGGGCGGCCCGACACCATCAGCGAAAGCGAGACCTGCGCGCCCGCCAGACGCGGCAGACGCTGCGTGGCACCACCCGTGGGCACGATGCCAAGTTTCACCTCGGGCAAGCCGACGCGCGCCTCCTCTTGAGCCACGCGGCCATGCGCGGCCAATGCCAGCGCGAAGCCCGCCCCCAACGCGACACCCTCGATGGCAGCGACGACCGGTTTCGCGCTCTGCTCGATCTGTTCGGCCAGCGTATCGACCCACGGCGCGGCAAGCGGTGCGCCATATTCCATCACGTTGATGCCCGCCGAAAACATCCCGTCACCGCCGGCCAAAACGATGGCGCGCACATCCGGGTCCACTTGTGCAGCAGAGAGCTCTTCGCTCAGGCGAGTTCGCACATCGGCGTCCAACGCGTTTGCGGCGCTGCCGGCAAGCGAAAGCACGCGCACCCCGGATTGCGCGGGCACCTTATCTTCTGGCGATTCATGATCCTGAATTGACACCTGCACCTCTTTGCTCCGGATGCGCCGGAGGCCGCATCCTATGACCGCAGCTTTCCACTGCTACCACATTTAGTACCAAAGCCCGGCGCTCTGGCAAGGGCGCGCTGGTATCGGCGCCGACAAGACGCCAGTGCGCAGCCTCCGGAACACGCGCGCAAACGCCACCTTGTCATCGCCCAGCCTGCACGGTTATCTTCGCGCAAACTACAGGAGAACGCCCAATCGTGTCCCCCGATGTCACCGCCTTTTTCGATCCTGCCACGAACACGATCTCTTACGTCGTGCGCGATCCTTCGGGCAGCGCCTGCGCGGTGATCGACCCGGTGCTGGATTTCGATTACGCCTCAGGGCGGACCGATACGGCCTCGGCCGACCGGATCATTGCGCATATCGAGGCCGAGGGGCTGGAGCTGCACTGGCTGCTGGAATCTCATGTGCATGCCGATCACCTTTCGGCGGCCCCCTATATTCAAGAGCGGGTCGGCGGCCAGATCGGGATCGGCGCGAATATCCGCGTGGTACAGGAAACATTCGGCAAGGTGTTCAACGAAGGCACCGAGTTTCAGCGTGACGGCTCGCAATTCGACCGGCTCTTTTCCGAAGGCGACAGCCTGCATATCGGACAGATGCGCGCGGATGTGCTGCATACGCCCGGCCATACGCCTGCGTGCCTGACTTACGTGATCGGTGATGCGGCGTTTGTCGGCGATACGCTGTTCATGCCCGATTTCGGCACGGCGCGCTGCGATTTTCCGGGCGGATCGTCGGCGCAGCTTTATGCCTCGATCCAGAAAATTCTCAGCCTTCCGGACGCCACCCGCATTTTCGTCGCACATGATTATAAGGCCCCCGGCCGCGACGTTTACGCGTGGGAGAGTACGGTGGGTGAGCAGAAGGCGCGCAACGTGCATGTCGGTGGCGGCGTGTCCGAGGCCGAGTTCACCGCGATGCGCGATGCCCGCGATGCCCAGCTTGCCATGCCCCGGCTGATCATCCCGTCGCTTCAGGTCAACATGCGCGCAGGCCAGATGCCGCCCGAAGACGAAAGCGGCAGCGTCTTTCTCAAGGTGCCGGTCAACAAGCTCTGACCTGAGGCCTTTCGCAAACACCTGAATGGCGGGCTCTTGTGAGCCGCGCTCAAAGCCTGATTGTTCCACGGCGTTGTGGGATCGGGCAGATGCGACGTCACCCCTTTTTCTGCGTGGCTTCGGCCATCATCAGATCCGGTGTCAGGGCTGCCGGATCCGCGCCACCTGTCTGGGTCTGGTCGCCTGGGTCGGTGGCATTCTTTGCCAATTTTTTGGTTCCCTGCGCGGCTCCTGCCTCTGGCTTATTGGCGGGCAGCGGAGACTTGGCCCCGCCGCGCTTTGCTGTCGCAACGGCATCGCGAACCAGCGCGCGAGGCGGTTGTTGCGCCGGGTCCATCACGGCAACCCCCGGCCCCTGCTGATCACACGACGCACCTGCGGCAACGCCGTCGGGCAAGGCAAGCCGGACGGCACGGGCCCCGTTCATCTGGCCAAGCCGGGCATGCGCCACCAGCTGTTTCTGCCCCACCTCAAGCCGCGCATCCAGCAACTGATCCCTGGAGAAAGGCAGCCTGTCCGCAACCTTCAGCGTGCAGAGTTTATCCAGCGGCATGGTGATACGCCCCAGCACGGCCCGAAGCGCCACCGGCGCATCCAGAACGGCGCGCGCCAATGTCGTGTCCGGCGGAACAGCACCGGCACCCGACGCGGCGGTTTGTGGCGGCGCGGGCGCGACGAATGGCAGGATCATCGTCAACGCGGCGGGACAAGCCTCTGCGCCGATTTCGAGCATCACGCGAAACACGGTGTAGTCCGGCGCGGACAGCGACAGCGCCAATGCGCGGGCGTCGTCGATCATGACACCGAATCGATAGCCGCCCACCCATTCCTCGCTCGACTCCGCCGTCATGCACGCATCGATCCGCTCCAGCGTGCCATCAATCAGCGGTGCCGCCATAGCTGCATCGGTCCGCGTGACACGGCGTGTGGCATCGCACTGGCCGCTGACGTGACCGGTGGTCTGCATCTCGACCAGCGCGGTCAGCAACCCGGGATCAAGCCGCATCGCACCGCCCTCACCCGCCGCCCCGTCCAGCAGGACAAGCAAGCCGCCCTCCCCCAATTCAGCCGCCAGATCGGCATGGGAAATGTCGTCCTGCTCGATCGCTGTCACGGTCAGCGGCAGATCAAATAGCTTGTCCGCTGCTCGGGCAAGCGACAGACGCAGCGCCTTGGCCGGGCTCATCGTCCGGGCGCTGTGTTCCTGCCGCCCTATCCGGGCCATGCGTCGCATCACCGATTTGATTGCTTTCTCTGCCATGCTCCCGTCGCTACCGCTCCCTCAGGTTACAAGACCTCTCACGGGCTTTCCCTGATCCGGAGAAAGCGAAAAGACCTGCCGCCCTGCAAACTCGTGGGCATTTTGCAGCGACCCTACCTCCGGGACGGTTACCAAATCGTTTCGGGAAAAGCTGCGTTTCAGGATTTTCGCGACATCGCTTGATGCCATCAGACACGCATATCAATGCGCGGCCATGCACATTTCTTGCGGCAAGGTCACGCGAAAGGCTGCACCGCTCTGGCCGGGCACATAGCTGATTTCACCGCCCAACCGAGCCATGATCTCGCGGCAGATCGCCAGGCCAAGCCCAGCCCCCGCCGCCCTGGAGACGCCGATACGCGCGAATTTCTCGAAAATCACCGTCTGATCGGCCATCTGAATGCCGGTGCCATTATCGGCAAAATCGATCTCGAGCTTATCGCCCGCCGACCGCACCTCGATCCGCAGCACCGGCTGGTCGGCATCGCAATATTTATGCGCATTGGCGATCAGGTTGATGAAAACCTGGCTGAGCCGGTCGACATCGGTGTTGAGCACGATCTGCTCGGAGGGCAGATCGCGCTCGATGCGAAAACCGTCGACGGTCCCGCCGGTGGCCGCCACGGCACGGTCCAGCATATCGGACAGCAGACCCAGCTGCATGTTCAGCGTGACCTGTCCGCTTTCCAGCACGCTGAGATCCAGCAGATCGTCAAGCAGCCGCGTCAGACGGCGCGACTCATCATAGATGATGGAGGAATACTTCTGCTGCTCCTCGGGGTTCAGGCCACCTGCATCGCGCAAAATCTCGGAAAAGGCGCGGATAGATGTCATCGGGGTGCGCAATTCATGGCTCACCTGGCTGAGGAAGGAATCCTTTTGCACCGAGAGCTTGGTCAGCTTGTCGTTTGCTTCGCGCAATTGCCGAGCGGTGCGGGCCTGCTCGGCCGATTTCGCTTCCAACCGGCTGGAATACTCCATGATCTGCGCAGCCTCATCCGCCACCGCCAGCAGATCCTCGACCGACACCGTCGCCCGTCCGACGATCTGGCTGATCATCGCATGTGCGGTCGCCGCACCGACCGAACCCGACAGCTCACGCTCCAGCACGCCCAGAAACTCTGTCGAGGGTTCAGGCAGATATCCTGTCAGACCCTGCTTGCGGGCCATGCCCGAAAAGAGCGCCTGCGCCTCGGTCGCGCCCATGATCCGCTGGGTCATGATCAGCAGGTCTTCGGACTGCGCCAGCCCGCCGGTCCAGCTACCCGGGCGGCTGGAGTGATCAAAGACATTCACGAACTGCGCGCCCTGCAGCCGCTCGACCGGCTTGGGGAAGGTCAGCAGCGACACCAGAAGGAAGGCGGCACAGTTCAGCAACATCGACCACATGACCGCATGCACGACCTTGTCCATGCCCTGCGCCCCGAAGAGCGCCTGTGGACGCAGCCACGATTGCCCCAGCAACCCATGCTCGATCACCGACACCGGCAGCAGGACGCCGGGGCCGAAGCTGGGCAGGAAGAGGCAGTAGAGCCAGAGCAGAAAACCGACCGAAAGCCCCGCCAGCGCCCCCATGCGCGTCGCGCCACGCCAGAACAGGCCGCCCATCAACGCAGGCAGGAACTGCGACAAGCCGACGAAGGAAACCAGCCCGATCGCCGCTAACGCGGTGCCCGCGCCCGACAGGCGGAAGTACAGGTATCCCAGCATCACGACACCCGCGATCGACAGCCGCCGCGCCAGCAGCGCCACATCGCGCACGTCGCCCGCCACCATGGCAGTGCCGCCCCTCATCCGCAGCCAGATCGGCATGACGATATGGTTCGACACCATCGTCGACAGCGCAATCGCCGCAACGATGACCATCGACGTGGCCGACGAAAAGCCACCAAGGAAGGACAGGATCGCCAAGGAGTCCTCGCCCGCCAGCAACGGCAGCGTCAGCACAAAGAGATCCGGGTTGGCATCGCTCGGCATCAACTTTAGCCCGACGGCGGCGATGGGAATGACAAAAAGGCTCATCAGCATGAGGTAGACGGGGAAGGCCCAAGTGGCGGTACGCAGGTGGCCTTCGTCTTCGTTCTCGACCACCATCACCTGAAAGATGCGCGGCAGACAGATGAAAGCCGCCGCCGACAGCATCGTAAGCCCGGCCCAGCGACCGCCGGGCACATCCCACTCTGCGATCTTGGACGCGTCGATCACGTCCAGCGTGTTGCTGATCCCGTCGCCCAGCCCCCAGACGACAAAGACACCGACCGCCAGCAAGGCAAAAAGCTTGACCACAGCCTCTAGCGCGATAGCCATCACCACGCCGTGATGCCTTTCGTTCGCATCAACGTTGCGAGTGCCGAAAAGGATGGTAAAGACCGCCAGGCCGATTGCCACATAGAGCCCGGTCGACCGCAGCCTGACGACCGAGGTAAGCGTCGGATCAACCTTCGAGAAGGCCGCGAAGGACAGCGTCACGGATTGCAATTGCAGCGCGATATAGGGGGTCGTGCCGACCACCGCGATCAGCGTGACGAAAACCGCGAGCGTGTTCGATTTGCCGTAGCGCGATGAAATCATGTCGGCAATCGACGTGATCCGCTGGCTGCGTCCGATGCGCACCATCTTGCGCAGCGTCCACCACCAACCGATCATCACCAGCGTCGGGCCTAAGTAAATCGTCACGAACTCCAGCCCCGAGCGCGCCGCGTAGCCGACTGCGCCGTAGAATGTCCATGCAGTGCAGTAGATCGACAGCGACAGCGTGTAGATCAGCGGCGAACGCAGCCAGGTGCCGCGTCCCTTCAGGGCGGCACGATCCGCAGCAAAGGCGACGGCAAAAAGGAAGGTCACATAGAGAATGCAGACGAGAACCAGCAGGTTAGGCGTCGTCATCTGCCCTCTCCACCCGGCGTCTCCAGGGCATCAACATCAGCGACGGCTTCGCTGTCGCTCCCGGATCGGTCGCGCCCCAAATCGCGCGACACCAGCCCTGACAGCCCCGCCAGCAATGCCCAGATGCCAAAGATGTAGATCATGACATCTGTCGTGCGCGCGCCTTCTTCCCCCTGCCAGAGAAGCGGTATCAGAAACAGGACAACCCCAAGGATCGGCAAAAGACGCGTCGCATCGACCATGCGCCGACGACGATATGTGCGCCGCTCGTAAAAAACGGCGCGCGTGACTTCTCCGGGTATTTCGTCCTGTGGTTCTTCGGTCATGAGCCCACCAGGCTACGCACCACATCCAACACTTCGGCATTCGAAAACGGCTTGGTCATGTAGTGGGTTGCGCCTGCGCGCTCGGCCATTTCGCGGTCTTTTTGCTGACCACGCGCCGTGAGCATCAATACAGGCACCTTGCCCAGATCGGGATCGGCACGGATATCCGCGAGGATGTCAAAACCGCTGCGCCCCGGCAACATCACGTCGAGGATGATCACATCGGGACGCCGCGCACGCACGATCTCCATCGCATCATGTCCATTGGAATGGGATTTCACATCCCACCCGTCCCGCGACAGGATGAAGCTGATCGCTTCTATGATGTTCGGTTCGTCCTCAATCAGCAGAACCCGTCTGGCCATCTGATCCCGTCCCCCCTCAAGCCCTTGCTGCACACGCAGACCCGGGTCACTATCCGGCAACAGGCCGGGCCTGTCAAAACCCCTCTTGCATCACTGACGGCTCGCGCCGGGCAATGCAGTCCTGACGCGGGCAGATGCGGCAGCTGGTTCCGACCAGCGATGGCGCATCCTCGCTCTCCGGCTCCGGCAGCAGGAGCATGTAGGCACGCACTAGCGGCGGCTCGTTATAACGAGCCGGACCAATCTGCTCGGTTACGGCCAGAGCGGTGACCGGGCGCGCATCGCGATCCGGCTGGAGCACCCGCATACGCAGCGGAACGCCGGGTTGCGTGAGCACCCGGTAGATCGGCCAGAGCGGACAGGCCCCGGACGGGCGCGACACCGAAAAGCCATCGAGCGGCTTGCGCGTCAGCATCGCGCCGGAACCGTCGCAGACCACCAGCCCGATGGGCCCCGCAACATCGGCGGGCAAGCTGGCAAGGCATCGAAAAACACACGGCAGATCCTGTTGAACGTCCTCAGCTATCGCCAATGGGTCGAGCCCGACACGGTCCAATGCCTGCTCAAGCAAGGCGCGCGGCAGGCGTAGGGCGTCGCGTTGGTATTGCTCCAGAAACGCGCGCACCAGTTCGCGCGCAGTGGGCAAGCTCAGGATCGTATCGGCCTCAAGCACAGCATCAACGGCCTCCGCGCCGCCCGTCTCCAAAGTGGCAAAGTTGAACTGGTTCTCGGAGAGGAACTGATCCAGTTCGTCCTGCGGCGAGCGGATATCGGCCTCGGATCCCGGCGTGGCGTCGAGGTATCGCACGAGGGATTTTGCCCCATCGGCCAGCCGCTTGCTGTCTTCGTCGATATTGCGGTGGAACCGCGCCTGCCATTTCTGCTCCAGCTCCGGCGTTTCCACCAGAATCGACGCCGCCGAGCGGATCGCGGCAACCACCGAGAGCACCTCGTGGATCGACTCCGCCAGATGCGGATCATGCGCCAGACGGTCGGTGAGCGTCTGCACCATGCGTTCCATTTCTTCGCCGTGGCGAAAGCTGTCCACCAGCGTCTGGGCCCACCCCGGAAAACGCCCTGCGAACTCTTCCAGCCGGTCCCGTTCTGCGGCGGCAGCAGACCCATCGCCGGCGGCCTCGCGCAAGCCCCCGATCAGCGCGGCTTCCGCACCATGGCTGAGTACCTGCGGCTCGACTTTCAGCGCCCGTGCGATGCGCAAGAGCAATGTGCCGCCGATTCTGCGCCGGTTATGTTCGATCAGGTTGAGATAGGACGGCGAGATTTCGACCATCGCAGCCAGCTCTGTCTGCTTGATCCCCCGCTCCACGCGTCTTTCGCGAATCCGCGTGCCAGTGATGGTGCTTTCCGCCACGGCATTTTCCCTATTGTTTCAATGTCTTTCCTAACAGTGTGAAATTATTTTTACAACTTCCGCCATGTTTCTGTTCAGTTTTTTACAAAATTATCGTGCTATTCAAGGCGGTTGTTGAGAAATTTTCTTAAACCGTGGCATACTATATTTGCACACTTGTGCTGTTTGGGGAGGCGCAAGGGAGTCCCTCCCCATGAATTCTTTAAGGGAGGATCTACATGTCCAAATCCAATTTCACACGTCGGGGCCTGCTGAAAACCAGTGCCGCCGCCGGGGCAGGCCTCGCGCTGCCGACTTATCTGAGCGCGGCCTCGCATTCCGGCTACACCAACGCCCCCTCCGGCAGCACCGTGACGCTGGGCTTCAACGTGCCGCAAACCGGCCCCTATGCCGAAGAAGGCCTGGACGAGTTGCGCGCGCAGGAACTTGCGGTCCAGCACCTCAACGGAGAAGGTGACGGCGGCATGTTGAACACTTTCAGCTCCAAAGCGCTGAAAGGGAACGGCATCCTGGGCAAGAAGGTCACCTTCGTGTCCGGTGACACCCAGACAAAATCAGACGCCGCACGCGCATCGGCCAAGTCGATGATCGAAAAAGACGGCGCGATCATGATCAACGGCGGTTCGTCCTCGGGCGTAGCTGTCGCTGTTCAGGGTCTGTGCCAAGACGCGGGCGTGATTTTCATGGCCGGTCTCACCCACTCCAACGACACGACCGGGAAAGACAAGAAAGCCAACGGCTTCCGTCACTTCTTTAACGGTTACATGTCCGCCGCGGCATTGGCACCCGTGCTTAAAAATGCCTACGGCTCGGACCGCCGCGCCTATCACCTGACCGCTGACTACACATGGGGCTGGACTCAGCAGGAATCGATCGCAGCCGCGACCGAAGCCATCGGCTGGGAAACCGTCAACAACGTCCTGACACCGCTGGCCTCCACGGACTTCTCGTCCTACATCGCGCCGGTTCTGAACTCGGGCGCCGACGTTCTGGTTCTGAACCACTACGGCGGGAACATGGTGAACTCGCTGTCCAACGCCATCGAATTCGACCTGCTGAGCAAGCAGGTGAATGGCAAGAACTTCGAGATCGTCGTTCCGCTCTACTCGGAACTGATGGCCGCCGGTGCAGGCGACAACGTTAAAGGCGTTATCGGCTCGATGAACTGGAACTGGCAGTTGCAGGACGAAGGCTCCAAGGCGTTCACCAAGTCGTTCGGCGAAAAGTACGGCCGTCCGCCGTCCAACTCGGCGCACACCTGCTATGTGCAGACCCTGCTCTATGCGGATGCCTGCGAACGTGCTGGCACCTTCAACCCCTGCGGCGTCGTCGAAGCCCTCGAAGACTTTGACTTCGACGGTCTGGGCAATGGTCCCACCACCTACCGTGGCGCAGATCACCAGTGCTTCAAGGATGTGCTGGTCATGAAAGGCAAAGAGAACCCGACCAACCAGTACGACACGCTGGAAATCGTCGAGGTCACACCGCGGGCACAGGTCGAATACGCACCCGATCACCCAATGTTCGCTGGTGGCGAACTGGGTAAGTGCAACCCGGGCGCCTAAGCCTAGCCTAGCCTAGCACCCGGTCGCGCCCCTGCGCGCGACCGGGATTGTTCCGTAGGATTGCGGAGCATCGGCCGCAATTCATTTGCCACGGGTGGACATAATGGACGCAATTATCCTTCAAATTCTGAACGGTCTGGACAAGGGATCAGCCTATGCGCTGATCGCATTGGGCCTGACACTAATCTTCGGCACACTGGGCGTGGTAAACTTCGCCCACGGCGCGATCTTCATGCTCGGGGCATTCTGTGCCGTGACCCTGTCGAAAATCTTCAGCATCAGCTACCAGACGATCGACGAAACACAGACAGATTTCCTGGGAAATCCCCTGAAGATCGAAACGCCTTATGTCGAGCACTGGTTCGGCCCAGAAATGGGCTCGGCGTTGATCGACTGGTCGGTGCCGCTGGCGATACTGTTCTCCATTCCCATCATGATCAGCATCGGCGTGATCATGGAACGCGGCCTGATCAAGCATTTCTACAAGCGCCCCCATGCCGACCAGATCCTCGTGACCTTTGGTCTGGCCATCGTGCTGCAGGAAGTCATCAAGTACTATTTCGGCGCCAACCCGATCCCGACGCCCGCACCCGATGTTTTCCGCGGCAGCTTTGACTTCAGCCCGATGCTCGGGTTCGAGGCAAACTCGGTCATCTACCCCATCTGGCGGCTGATCTATTTCGCCTTCTCGGCGCTGATCATCGGCGCGGTCTTTGCCTTCCTGCAATTCACCACCTTCGGGATGGTGGTGCGCGCCGGCATGGCCGACCGCGAGACAGTCGGCCTGCTGGGCATCAACATCGACCGGAAATTCACCATCATGTTCGGCATCGCTGCCGCGGTGGCGGGGCTGGCTGGTGTGATGTACGCACCGATCAACGCGCCCAACTATCACATGGGCATGGATTTCCTGGTTCTCAGCTTCGTGGTTGTGGTCGTCGGTGGCATGGGCTCTCTGCCTGGTGCCGTCGCGGCCGGCTTCCTGCTGGGCATCCTCGAAAGTTTCGCGTCAACGACCTGGGCCACCACGACAATTCCAGGCATCAACCAGATCATCATCTATCTTGTCGCGATCATAATCCTGCTGACACGTCCGCGGGGCCTGATGGGCAAAAAAGGCGTGATGGAGGACTAAACCATGCTTGGACTGAACAAAAGAGACTTTACCCTGCTGCTCATCGTCGTCGCTCTGGCGATGCTGGCTCCCTTCCTCCTGAACCCTTTCCCCGAAGGCTCGGCCATGGCGCAATTCAACGCCGGCTACCCCGACCTGATGCAGAAATTCGTGATCTACGGCATCTTCGCGATCGGGTTCAACATCCTCTTCGGGCTGACCGGTTATCTCAGCTTCGGACATGCGGCCTTTCTCGGGGTCGGTTCCTACTCCTGCGTCTGGATGTTCAAGCTGTTGGGCTACAACGTGATGCCAGGTATCCTGCTGTCGATCCTGACCTCGGGCATCTTTGCCTACCTGATCGGTGTCGTCAGCCTGCGCCGCTCCGGCATCTACTTCTCGATCCTGACGCTGGCCTTTGCGCAGATGTCCTTTGCGCTGGCGTATTCGGTGCTGTCCAACCCGAAGTTCAACCTGACCAATGGTGAAACGGGCCTGCAGGTCTATTCCAACGATCCGCAATGGCTGCACTCGGCGGACAAGCCCGATCTGCCACACCTCTTCGGCCTCAGCATGCGGGCGACCCATGAAATGCAGCTGGGTGCGTGGCAATTCCAGTTCAACGTCGGCTACTACCTTTGTGCGATCATCATGGTTCTGGCCTTCTACCTATCGATCCGCATCTTCCGCTCGCCATTCGGGATGATGTTGCGCGCTGTGAAATCGAACAACACGCGGATGTACTATACCGGCCTGAACGCGCGGCCCTACACGCTGGCGGCCTTCGTGATCTCGGGCATGTATGCCGGGCTCGCGGGCGGCTTGCTGTCGGCGGTCGATCCGCTCGCCGGTGCCGAACGGATGCAGTGGACCGCCTCTGGCGAAGTGGTTCTCATGACCATCCTTGGCGGAACCGGAACGCTGATCGGGCCGGTACTTGGCTCAGGACTGATCAAGTATTTCGAGAATATCTTCTCGAAGATCAACGACAGCGTCCTGCACAGCTGGTTCTCGTTCCTGCCTGACGGAATGGAGGATTTCATGGTCACGATCGTGCATCCTTTCGTCGGCAAGGGCTGGCACCTTACGCTGGGCGTCCTGTTCATGCTGATCGTGATCTTCCTGCCGGGTGGTCTGGTCCAGGGTGGTCAGAAGATCCGCGGTCTATTCACCGGTCGAACCGAGGCCGAACAGGCCCAGGCAGACGCCAACCAATCCACGCCTGCGGAATAAGGAACAGACCCATGGGAATTCTTGAAGTCAAGAACGTCAACAAGCGGTTCGGTGGTCTGCAGGCACTGGGCGATGTGAACCTCAGCATCGAGGAAAACACCGTCCACGCGATCATCGGGCCGAACGGGGCCGGAAAATCTACGCTGCTGAATGTGCTCATCGGCAAGCTCATTCCCGACACCGGCAGCGTCATGTTCGACGGCCAGTCGGTGCTGGGGCGCAAATCATACGAGATTTGCCAGATGGGCATTTCCCGCGTGTTCCAGACGCCCGAGATTTTCGGCGACCTGACCGTGCTGGAAAACATGATGATCCCGATCTTCGCCAAACGTGACGGGGCATTCCAGATGAACGCCATCGGCGCGACGACGGGCGAAAAGGACGTCATCGAACAGGCCGAACATATGCTGGAAAGCCTCAACATGATCGACAAGCGGCATTTCCACTCTGCCGCGATGAGCCGGGGAGACAAGCGTCGGCTCGAAATCGGCATGTGCCTGTCGCAGAATCCGCGCCTGTTACTGTTGGACGAGCCAACCGCAGGCATGGCTCGGGCCGACACCAACAACACGATCGACCTGCTCAAGCAGATCAAGGAGGAGCGTGACATCACCATCGCCATCATCGAGCATGATATGCATGTGGTGTTCAGCCTCGCCGAGCGGATCACCGTTCTGGCGCAGGGGTCGCCACTGGTCGAGGACACGCCGGACAAGATCAAGGGCCACCCCAAGGTGCGCGAAGCGTATCTGGGCGAAAGCGCCTGAAGCCGAAGCAGTCACACCGCCCCTCCGGGGTTCGCCCCGGGGGCCTTGCGGTCAACCATGAGGTTTCGGACCTGGTCCGGAACGGGAGACAAAAAAATGAACGTCAAACCCGATTTCAACAAAGGCAAGAACTACGCCGAGACTGCCCCCGCCTTTCTGTCCGTCTGGGGGATGCAATCCTACTACGGTGAAAGCTACATCGTGCAGGATATCAGCTTTAACGTGCATGAGGGCGAGATCCTGGCCCTGCTGGGCCGCAACGGCGCGGGCAAGACAACGACGCTGCGCTCGATCGCGCGGATGGACAACCCGCAGATGAACCACGGCGAGGTCTGGCTGGATCAACAACCGCTGCACAACATGAAGAGCTACGAGGCCGCCGCCGCCGGCATCGGACTGGTGCCCGAGGATCGCTGCATCATTCCCGGCCTGACGGTCGAGGAGAATTTGCAACTGGCGCAGATCGCGCCACCGATCGGCTGGTCGATCGAACGGCTCTACGAGCTCTTTCCCCGCCTCAAGGAACGTCGCAAGCAAGAGGGCATAACCCTGTCGGGTGGCGAACAGCAGATGCTGGCAGTGGCCCGCGCGCTGGCCCGCAGCATCAAGGTGCTGCTGCTGGACGAGCCTTATGAAGGGCTGGCACCGGTGATCGTCGACGAAATCGAAAAGACACTGCGGATTATCAAGGAGCAGGGAATCACCACAATCCTTGTCGAACAAAACGCGGTGCGCGCACTCGAACTCGCCGACCGCGCGATCATTCTGGATACGGGTGGGATCGTCTTTGACGGGACCGCTGCTGAAGTGCTGGAAAATGCAGAGTTGCGCGCGGAGTACCTCGCGATCTAGGTTCCCACCAGCGAATTGAGCAACGCGGCCTCTATTCAGGGGCCGTTCCGTAAGACAGAATTGCAAGAAAGAGGTCAGATCATGTCAGATAAAACCTACCCGCCTTCAGACGATTTCGTCGCGAAGGCCCATGTGGACGCCGCGAAATACAAGGAAATGTATGCCGCCTCCATCGCGGACCCCTCCGCCTTCTGGGGCGAGCAGGGCAAGCGGATCGACTGGATCAAGCCTTATTCGAAGGTCAAGGACGTCTCATTTGCTCCCGGCAACATCTCGATCAAATGGTACGAAGACGGCACGCTGAACGTTTCTGCCAATTGCATCGACCGCCACCTTGAAACGCGCGGCGACCAGACCGCGATCATCTGGGAACCCGACGATCCCAAGACCGAGGCACGCCACATTAGCTACCGCGAGCTTCACGAGCAGACCTGCCGCATGGCCAATGTTCTGAAGGGCATGGGCGTGACCAAGGGCGACCGCGTCGTGCTCTACCTGCCGATGATCCCCGAGGCCGCCTATGCCATGCTGGCCTGCGCGCGCATCGGCGCCATCCATTCCATCGTGTTCGCCGGCTTCTCTCCCGATGCGCTCGGCGCGCGAATCAACGGTTCAGGCGCGCGGGTGCTGATCACCGCCGACGAAGCGCCCCGCGGCGGCCGCAAGACAGCACTGAAATCCAACGCCGACGCGGCCCTGCTGCATTGCGACGACCGGGTTCAGTGCCTGGTGATCAAGCATACCGGCGGGCAGACCACCTGGACGGATCGCGACCATGACTGCAAGGCGCTCATGGCCGAGGCCAGCCCCGATTGCCCGCCCGAAGAGATGAACGCCGAAGATCCGCTCTTCGTGCTCTACACCTCCGGTTCGACCGGGCAGCCCAAGGGCGTGGTCCACACGACCGGCGGCTATATCGTCTACGCATCGCTCACCCATCAACTGGTATTCGACTACCATGATGGCGACGTTTTCTGGTGCACCGCCGATGTGGGCTGGGTCACCGGGCACAGCTATATCGTTTACGGCCCGCTCGCCAACGGGGCGACCACGTTGATGTTCGAAGGCGTGCCGACCTACCCGGACGCCAGCCGCTTCTGGCAGGTCTGCGAAAAGCACAAGGTCAACCAGTTCTACACCGCCCCGACGGCCATCCGCGCGCTGATGGGTCAGGGCAAGGAATTTGTCGAGAAATGCGACCTGAGCAGCCTCAAGGTACTGGGCACCGTCGGTGAACCGATCAACCCCGAGGCGTGGAACTGGTACAACGATGTCGTCGGCAAGGGCACGCGTCCGATTGTCGATACCTGGTGGCAGACCGAGAACGGCGGGCACCTCATCACCCCCCTGCCCGGCGCCACCCCGACCAAACCCGGCTCGGCCTCGCTGCCGTTCTTCGGAGTGCAGCCCGCCATTCTCGACCCGCAATCCGGCGAGGAAATCACCACCACCGAGGCTGAAGGCGTGCTGTGCATCAAGGACAGCTGGCCGGGTCAGATGCGCACTGTCTACGGTGACCATGAGCGGTTCGAGAAAACCTATTTCTCGGACTACAAAGGGTACTATTTCAGCGGCGACGGCTGCCGCCGCGATGCCGATGGCTATTACTGGATCACCGGGCGTGTCGATGACGTGATCAACGTCTCTGGCCACCGGATGGGCACCGCCGAAGTCGAATCCGCGCTGGTTGCGCATCCCAAGGTCGCCGAGGCCGCCGTGGTCGGCTATCCGCACGAGATCAAAGGCCAGGGCATTTATGCCTATGTCACGCTGATGAACGGAATCGAACCCAGCGACGAGCTGCGCAAGGAACTTGAGAAATGGGTCCGGACCGAGATTGGCCCGATTGCCAAGCCGGACGTGATCCAGTGGGCGCCGGGCCTGCCCAAGACTCGCTCGGGCAAGATCATGCGCCGTATCCTGCGCAAGATCGCCGAGGACGATTTCGGCGCGCTGGGTGACACATCGACCCTGGCAGAGCCCGCCGTGGTCGACGATCTGATCGAAAACCGGATGAACCGCAGTTAACATTTAACGAGTTAAAACTGCAACTTACCCCGCAAAGCTTGTCTTTGCGGGGTAAGTTTGCGACACGCCGTCGCAAACAAGCGCGACCCGGGCCCGTACTGCTTGGCAGGCTGTGGCCATGACCACGATCACCCACACCCCGGCCCCACCGCCCAGCCGCGCCTTGCACGGGATCGCCTGCGCTGAAATCGGCATGGTGCTTTTTGTTGTTCAGGACGTTCTGATGAAGACGATGCTGGATACGCATCCGGTCTGGCATCTCATTCTTGCGCGCTCGCTTGTCACCCTGATCGTGCTTACGCCAATCATCCTCTGGCTCGGTGGCCCTCACCGCATCCTCACACCGTTCTGGAAGCTACATCTGGTGCGCGCGGCGTTGCTCGCCATGGGCTTTTCGCTCTTTTACAGCGCCTTTCCCTTGATGGGGCTGGCCGAAGTCACCACGATCTTCTTTTCCGCCCCGTTGATGACTGCGCTGCTGGCGGCAGTGGTGCTGCGCGAAACCATCGGAATCCACCGCATCCTTGCGCTGGTCGTGGGCTTTGTGGGCGTGATTATCGCGATGAATCCAGGCAGCGACAGTTTCACATGGGTGGCTATCCTGCCGCTGATCTGCGCACTGACCTACGCGATCAGCCAGATCCTCGCCCGGCAGATGGGCGAGCAGGAATCGACGCTGACGATGGGGCTGCAGACCATCGGTTTCATGGGGCTGATGATCCTGCCGATCGGCTGGCTGACCAACCAGATCATTGATATTGGGCCCGAATTCAATCATCTGCGCATGGCGTGGCCCACGGAGCTGGCACGCGACTGGCCGCAGTTCCTGGCATTGAGCCTGGTCGGCATGACCGGATGGATGCTGCTGACGCGCGCCTATCAGGTCGCAAATGCCAGCCTTGTCGCACCGTTCGATTACACCTACATGCCGATCGCGCTTGTTGTCGCCTGGGTACTCTTTGACGAGGTTCCACCCACCGCGACCTGGCTGGGCATGACGCTGATCGTGGCAAGCGGGCTCTACCTAGGGTACCGCGAATTGCGCGCCACGCGCCACCGCGACGATCCGACCAATGTGGCTGAATCGACCTTTGCCCCCGGCATTCCGATGCCGCCGCCTACCCCCGACGAAACCGACACGCCATGAGCGCGACCGCCACATTTGCCGAGGCCGCAACCGGACGCGGGCGAGGTATGCTGCTGGTGTTTCTGGCCGGGGTCCTGTGGTCCACGATCGGGCTGGGCATTCGTCTGATCGAGGATGCCGTCGTATGGCAAATCCTCTTGTACCGCTCCATCAGCCTCAGTGCATTGCTCTATGTCGTGATCCGCCTCAGAACCGGCAGCGATCCCTTTTCCCATGTCCGCCGTGTCGGCTGGCCCGGTGTCATCGGCGCGCTGGCGCTGGTGGGCGCCTATACGGGCGGCATCTATGCGCTGCAACACACCTCCGTCGCCAATGCGATGATGATGTTCGCCTCTGCCCCGTTCATCGCCGCGATCCTCGGCCTCGTGATCCTGCGAGAGCCGGTCCGCCGTACCACATGGATCGCCATTGCTGCCGCCATATTGGGGATCGGGATCATGGTCTGGGACAAGCCCGGCGGTGCGGCTCTGCGCGGCAACCTTGCGGCGTTCGGATCAGCTTTTGGCTTTGCTGTCTTCACCATTGCCCTGCGCTGGGGCCGCGCGAGAGAAATGCTGCCGGCGGTGTTCCTGTCAGGGCTGATGGCGGTGGGGATCATGGGGGTGATCTGCCTGACCGCAGGGCTGCCTCTGGTCCTGGCGCCGCGCGATGGCGGCGTGGCGCTTGGCATGGGGATATTTCAGGTCGGCGCAGGACTGGTGCTCTATACGCTTGGGTCGCGCACCGTGCCTGCGGCGGAACTGACGCTGTTGTCGCTGGCCGAAGTGGTTCTGGCCCCGGTCTGGGTGTGGCTCGCGCTGGGTGAAACAGCGACGCCTTACACGGTACTGGGCGGCTGCATCCTGTTGGCGGCCATCGCAGCCAACGCTCTGAGCGGGACACGCCGAAAACCGCCACCGCCGCACGTTTGAGCCGGTTCCAGATTTTTCGCCAAAAATCTCAACCGCTCGCGGTGCGCTCCAGCATCTTGCGCAGATCGGTTTTCAGGACCTTGCCATAATTGTTCTTCGGCAACTCGGTCAGAATCACATATGCCTTTGGCCGTTTGAAACGCGCAATATGCTCCAGGCAATGCGCGCCCAGCGCCTCTGGTTCTGGCGTAGAGCCTTCGCGCGGCACGATAAATGCAACCACGTCTTCGCCCCATTCGGGATCAGGGCGACCAACCACCGACGCTTCGCTTACGTCCTCATGCAGCAGCAGCACCTCCTCGACCTCGCGGGGATAGATGTTCGACCCGCCCGAGATGATCACATCCCGAGACCGGTCCTGAAGCGTGAGGTAGCCGTCTTCATCCATATGTCCGACATCACCGGTCATCAGCCAGCCATCCCTGATCGTCTTCGCCGTGGCCGATTCGTTTTGCCAGTAGCCAGGCATCACGTTCGGCCCACGCACCATGATTTCGCCGATCTCCCCCGCGGGCAGTGGCGCACCGTCTGGGCCACCGATACGAACCTCGCACAGGCTTTGCGCGCGACCCACCGACCCCAGGCGCGCCCGCCAACGCGGATGGCTGCGATCAGCCACGTCGGCACGGCTCAGTGCGGTGATGCTCATCGGGCATTCGCCCTGCCCGTAGACTTGCAAGAAGATCGGGCCGAAGGTCTCTACCGCCTCGATGATGTCGGCCAGATACATTGGCCCACCCGCATAGACGACACTGCGCAGGCCGGTCCCGCTGCACCCCGTCGTCCGGGCATGGACGGTCAGACGCTTCACCATTGTTGGCGCAGCAAAGAGATGCGCCAGACCGAAATGCGCCGCCAAATCGAAGATTTCACCGGCCTCGAAACCACCCGAAGCAGGCACGACATGTCGCGCGCCCATGAGCACGTGCTGCACCGCGTAGAGCCCCGCACCGTGGCTCATCGGCGCGGCATAGATTGCAGCATGCTCAGGTGCGACCGCATCCACATCGGCAAGATAGCTAAGCGCCATGACGCTGAGCATCTGATGGGTGATCATCACCCCTTTGGGGCGTCCGGTTGTACCGGATGTGTAGAACAACCATGCCAGATCATCCGGTGCCCGAGTCACCGGGGCCACGACCGGATCCAGTTCCGACGCCGCCGCAAGGGTAGCGTCATTCTGCGCGACGATGCGGCCCTGCGTGCCGATCCCGGTCAGCGCTGGCACCATTTCCGCCGAGGTTACAGTGACAGCAGCCCCCGAATTGTCGATGATCCACGCCGCCTCTCGCGGGTGCAGCTTGGCATTGATCGGTACGGCGACCGCGCCCGCATACCAGATGCCGTAAAGCAGGATCAGGTAATCCGGGTGATTCTTGAACCAGAGCGCCACCCGGTCGCCGGGTCGCACACCGGCGTCTCCCAGCCAACGGGCCATCTGCCCGGCACGGCGATCGAAGGCCGCATAATCCGCGATCTGTTCAACCCCGTGAAAGAGTGCCGGTGACGCCCCGCGTACCTGTGCCATCCGCCTCAGCCATAGCGCGATGTTCATCGCTCGCTCCCTTCTGATCCACGCGCCGATGAGACCACCCTGCCCACGACATTGCAATTAGTAGAAATACGCGCGCATAGTCGCGCGCATGGAAATCAGCGATCTGGCCTTTGATCATGCCCCCGTCGGGCTTGCGGTGCTGGAGCGGCGCATCATCCGCCATTGCAACCGTCAGTTTGCAGAAATTTTCGGCGGCGCGACCGGAGATCTTGCCGGGGTGCCCCTGGCCAATTTCTACCCCTCCATCGAGGACTACCGCCGTATCGGGGAGCGCGGGCTGCGGGCGATGCAGGAAACCGGCCGTTACGCGGACGAGCGGGTGATGAAACGTAGCTGTGGTACGCTCTTTTGGTGCCGGGTGCGGGGTCAGTCCGTCACACCCGACGATCCGTTTCGCTGCGGCGTCTGGAGCTTTGCCGACCTGTCGGACGACCGACCGCTGGTCAGCCTGACCCAGCGCGAGCGCGAGGTTGCCATCCTGACCTGCCGGGGCATGACATCAAAGGAAATCGGGCTGGAGCTGGGCTTGAGTTATCGCACGATCGAAGTCTACCGCGCGCGCCTGCTGGAGAAGTTCCAGGCCCGAAAACTGGCCGAACTTGTGGCCAAACTCAGTGGGATGCCACTATGACCCTGCGGCGGTAACAGTAAAATTCCCCTGTCCGCTGGTCTTTTGGTTTGACATACCCCACCTTGAGCCTGAGAAGCCCGCTTTTCTAAGCCCGCGCGATGCCATATAAGCGTGAAAAAACAAACGCGGCCCAACAAGGGCAGCAACCGGTCGAGGAACCTGATGTCAAATAAAACCCATGATGACGATGTCGCCTTTATCAAGGCGCTGGCCGAAATCCTGAATGACAACGAGCTGACTGAATTACAGGTCAAACGTGACTACGGCGAAGATGACAGCCTGAATGTGCGCGTCAGCCGCCGCAAGGAAGTGGCCCCACAGATGATCGCCGCACCGCAGGGCTATGCCGCGCCTGCCGCCGCAGTTTCTGCACCAGCCGGTGCTGCACCGGGCGCGGATGCTTCTGCCCCCGGCGAAGATCCTGCCAGCCACCCCGGTGCCGTGACCTCGCCCATGGTCGGCACTGTCTACACCCAGGCCGAACCCGGCGCGCCGTCCTTTGTCAGTGTCGGTGACAAGGTGGCCGAAGGCGACACACTGCTGATCATCGAGGCGATGAAGACCATGAACCATATCCCGGCGCCGCGTAGCGGCACGGTCAAGCGTATCCTCGTCGAGGATGGCGCTGCGGTCGAATATGGCGCTCCTCTGATGATCGTCGAATAGGGCGCTGATAATGTTCGATAAAATCCTGGTAGCCAACCGCGGAGAGATCGCCCTTAGGGTGATCCGTGCCGCACGTGAAATGGGCATTCAGACGGTCGCGGTGCACTCCACCGCCGATGCCGATTCGATGCATGTGCGCATGGCCGACGAAAGCGTCTGCATCGGCCCGCCACCGAGCACCGACAGCTACCTGTCGATCCCCTCGATCATCGCCGCCTGCGAAATCAGCGGCGCACAGGCGATCCATCCCGGTTATGGGTTTCTGTCCGAGAATGCCAATTTCGTGCAGATTGTCGAAGATCACGGCCTGACCTTCATCGGCCCCACCGCCGAGCACATCCGTGTCATGGGTGACAAGATCAGCGCCAAGGACACGATGAAAAAGCTCGGCGTGCCTTGCGTGCCCGGCTCTGAAGGTGGCGTGCACAATCTCGACGAGGCCAAACGCATCGGTGAAGAGATCGGCTATCCGGTCATCATCAAGGCCACTGCCGGTGGCGGTGGCAAGGGCATGAAGGTCGCCAATTCCGCCGCCGAGATGGAGCGCGCATTTCAGACCGCGCGCGCCGAGGGCAAAGTGAATTTCGGCAATGACGAGGTGTATATCGAGAAATACCTCGGCACGCCCCGGCATATCGAAATTCAGGTCTTTGGCGACGGCAAGGGCCGCGCCGTGCATCTGGGCGAACGGGACTGCTCTCTCCAGCGGCGGCACCAGAAAGTGTTTGAAGAGGCTCCCGGCCCGACCATCACCGAAGAAGCGCGCGCAAAGATCGGCAAGACCTGCGCCGATGCGATCGCGGCGATCAACTATATCGGTGCCGGAACGATCGAATTTCTCTACGAGAACGACGAGTTCTACTTCATCGAGATGAACACCCGCCTTCAGGTTGAACATCCCGTGACCGAAGCCATTTTCGGCGTCGATCTGGTACGCGAACAGATTCGCGTTGCCGAAGGTCTGCCGATGTCGTTCACTCAGGATGATCTGAAGATCAACGGCCACGCCATTGAAGTCCGGATCACGGCCGAGAAGCTGCCCGAATTTTCGCCGCGCCCCGGCAAGATCACGCAGTTTCACGCGCCCGGCGGTCTGGGTGTGCGGATGGACAGTGCGCTCTATGATGGCTACTCGATCCCCCCCTACTACGATTCCCTGATCGGCAAGCTGATCGTGCACGGACCCGACCGCCCTGCGGCGCTGGCCCGTCTGGGTCGTGCCTTGGGGGAATTGATCATCGACGGCGTTGACACCACGGTGCCGCTCTTTCACGCATTGCTGCAAGAGCCTGATATCCAGTCCGGAGACTACAACATCCACTGGCTGGAAAAGTGGCTGGAGACGAACCTGCGGGGGTAGGACGTGGCAGAGCCTGACGACAGCGATGCGGAATTCTCCCTGTCACCGCAACTGTTGCTCAATGCCTATGCGGCGGGCGTGTTCCCGATGTCCGAACACCGCAACGACCCGGAAATATACTGGGTCGATCCACGCAGGCGTGGTGTGCTCCCGCTGGATGGGTTCCACATCTCTCGCTCACTGGCGAAGCGGATGCGCCGGGCGCAGTACCAGGTCACACTGAACGCTGCCTTTACGGATGTGATCGACGCCTGCGCCGACCGCAAAGACACCTGGATCAGCACCGAGATTCGAAACCAATACCTTGCGCTGTACAATCTGGGCCACGCCCATTCGCTCGAAATCTGGTCAGATGATACGCTGATCGGCGGGGTCTACGGCGTGACACTGGGGGCCGCGTTCTTTGGTGAAAGCATGTTCTCGCGCCAGCGAGACGCGTCAAAACTGGCGCTGGCACATCTTGTTGATCATCTGGTGCGCTGCGGTTTCACTCTATTTGACACGCAGTTCATCACCCCGCATCTGGCCACGCTGGGTGCGGTCGAGATCAGCCGTTCAGAATATCGAAAGCGCCTTGAAGAGGCGCTGCGAAAGCGCGCCGACATCAATCACGTGTCGCTCTGCGAAACGCATCAGTCGGTCGTGCAGCGCATGACCCAGACATCGTAGCGCGGATGGTCCAGCGCGTTGAGCGCGGGCGATGACGCAATCATCCAGCCTGCAAAGCGCGGCGTTTCCTCGTTTTCCTCAAGGATCGTGATATAGGCAAAGGCATCTCCCGCCGGATCGCCCGCCGGATAGCGGCATTGTGCTAGCTCGATGGTAAGTCGGCCAAATGTCGCGTGCTCGCCGTTCCTGAGGTTGAAATCCTCTATGTCGCCCGACACTTTTTCCAACCCGCGCAACACGGCGCCGGTGCCGATTCCGACCTCCTGCGCAGTGCCCATTCCGGGCAGCGCCATTGCGAACAATAGGACAAACGCCTTCATTCGGGGGCTTCTTCCGCGTCGCCTGCGACGAACTTCATCAGCAGCGATACCAGGCTCACGGACCCTTGAGTGAATTCGACCTGATCACCGGGGGCGAAAAAAAACGGTGAACCACCCGGCAGAATTTCCACGTAATTACCGCCCAGCAGCCCCTCTGACGAGATCGCGATGGCGCTGTCGTCTGGCACCTCTATACCGGAACGCACGGTAAAGGCCGCGCTCGCCCGATACGTGGCGGGGTCCAGTTCCAACGCCGTCACACGACCGACCTTGACCCCCGCAAGCCGCACATCGGTGCCCACGGAAACACCGTCCGCCGACCGGAAGCTGGCTGAAAGCTCGTATTCCTCCTGCCCGGTGGAAAAGCCGGTGATCTGGCCCGCATAGGTCAGGAACCCGATAGCGACGGCCAGAACGGCGCCGCCCACAATGATCTCGGTTTTGTTTTCGGACATCTGACTGTCTAAAGCCCTTTGCGCTAATTCCTGAATGCAGGAAGCTGATCAGGTCGGCGCCCCGTCAGTCCTGCAGGTGCCTCGCCTCGACTCTGTCGACCGGATCGAATGCGACCCGCATTATTCCGGGCGCCATGCCTCGTAGTCGCTGCGCGCTTTGGGCTGGGTCCGGCGAATCGATCCGGCCGGCGCATAGGCCAGAGCGGTACCGGTCAGGTTTTCCTGATGCGGCTTTTCCCAAGGCTTGTGCGGCAGCGGCTTGTCCGTTGGCGGCTCATTGTAAGTGTGATGCAACCAGCCATGCCAGTCCGGGCTGACGCGGCTCGCCTCGGCCTCGCCGTTAAAGATCACCCAGCGCCGCTTGCCATCCTTGGTACTGTAATAGATGTTGCCCTGCGCGTCCTCACCCACTTTGGTCCCGTTGCGCCAGGTCCATAATTGCGTGTTCAGCGTCTGACCATTCCACCATGTAACAGAGCGCAGAAGCGTGTTGAGAATGCCCATAAGGTCCTCCGGGATGCGTTGCCTCAGATATGGCGTATCCACGCTCAAAGGTCCAGTGGTGAGGCGAAAGGAAAAGGCGCATCCGGTACGGATGCGCCTTGTTTGGCTTATTGTGAGCAACAGCAGCGCGCATTAGCCAGCGCTGGCTTCTTCCTTCTTGGCATCCGCAAAGATCATCAGCGGCGCCGCGTCGGAATTCACCGCCTCTTCATTGACCACGACCTCTTCGACGTTGTCCATGCTGGGCAGCTCGAACATCGTATTCAGCAGGATATCTTCGAGGATCGAACGCAAACCGCGTGCGCCTGTCTTGCGCTGAATCGCGCGCTTGGCGATGGCCGTAAGAGCATCGTCGGTAAAGCTGAGCTGCGCATCTTCCAGTTCGAACAGACGCTGGTACTGCTTGACCAGCGCGTTCTTGGGCTGGGTCAGGATCGTGACCAGAGCATCCTCGTCCAGATCCTCAAGCGTCGCGATCACCGGCAGACGGCCGACAAATTCAGGGATAAGCCCGAATTTCAACAGATCTTCGGGCTCGAGGTCCTTGAACACTTCGCCGACACCACGGTCGTCCTTGTCGCGCACATCGGCGCCAAAGCCCATCGCACTGCCTTTTCCGCGCGCCGAGATGATCTTGTCCAGACCGGCGAACGCACCGCCACAGATGAACAGGATGTTGGTCGTGTCGACCTGCAAGAATTCCTGCTGCGGATGCTTGCGCCCGCCCTGCGGTGGCACCGCAGCCACGGTGCCTTCCATCAGCTTGAGCAGCGCTTGCTGCACGCCCTCGCCCGACACGTCGCGGGTGATCGAGGGATTTTCGGATTTGCGCGTGATCTTGTCGACCTCGTCGATATAGACGATGCCGCGCTGCGCGCGTTCCACGTTGTACTCGGACGATTGCAGCAGTTTGAGGATGATGTTCTCGACATCCTCACCAACATAACCGGCCTCGGTCAGTGTCGTGGCGTCAGCCATGGTAAACGGTACATCAAGGATTCGCGCCAGCGTCTGGGCCAACAGCGTCTTGCCGCAGCCCGTTGGGCCGATCAGCAGGATGTTGGATTTCTGCAGCTCGATATCGCCGCCCTTGCCGGAGTGGTCGAGGCGTTTGTAGTGGTTGTGAACCGCGACAGAAAGCACGCGCTTGGCCATCGCCTGACCGATCACGTAGTCATCCAGCACATCGCAGATATCGCGAGGCGCTGGCACGCCGTCGGAGGATTTCAGGCCCGCGCTGCGCGTTTCTTCGCGAATGATGTCCATGCAAAGTTCAACACACTCGTCGCAGATGAACACAGTCGGGCCCGCGATCAGTTTGCGTACTTCGTGCTGGCTCTTGCCGCAGAAGCTGCAATAGAGGGTGTTCTTGCTGTCGCTGCCAGAACTATTCGACATAATCTACCTTTCGGACGCTGCGCCGCCCCGTATGGATCGACCCTTTGCGGGCCGGTCGCCGGAGCAAGACGGCATTGTTCGCGACCAGCTTAGGACAGGCACCCAGCAGTCACAATCGTAAAATGGGCGACCCGGCGAATCGCCTAGGTGATGTATCAATCTTCGCCATCCGGCTTGGCCCGGCTCTCGACGATTTCATCGATCAGACCCCAAGACTTCGCGTCTTCCGGTGACATGAAATTATCGCGCTCCAGCGCCTCCTCGACCTTTTTCAGGGTCTGGCCGGTATGTTTGACGTAGATCTCGTTGAGGCGCTTCTTCAATTTCAGCGTTTCTTCGGCGTGGATCATGATATCCGTCGCCTGCCCCTGATACCCGCCCGAGGGCTGGTGCACCATGATGCGGCTGTTGGGCAGCGAAAAGCGCATGCCCGGCGCGCCCGCTGTCAGCAAGAGCGATCCCATCGAGGCCGCCTGCCCGATCACCAGCGTCGACACCTTTGGCCGGATATACTGCATCGTGTCGTAGATCGACAAACCGCTGGTGACGACGCCACCGGGGCTGTTGATATACATGCTGATTTCTTTGCTGGGGTTTTCCGCCTCCAGGTGCAAAAGCTGCGCCACGATCAGGCTGGACATACCGTCATGCACCGGACCGCTGAGGAAAATGATCCGCTCCTTCAGGAGCCGCGAGAAGATGTCATAGGCTCGCTCGCCACGGCTGGTCTGTTCGACCACCATCGGCACGAGGGTGTTCATGTAGGTGTCCATTGGGTCTGTCATATCTGCCTGCCTGCTGAATGTGTCCGATCCTTACCGGATCAAGTCCTAATGGAGTCTTAGTAGCGCGCCCAAGGCGCTGCAAGGGGAGGCGAAACGTTTTGCCCCTATTACGCGACGTGCTGGCGCGCCTCTTGCGGCAGATATTCACGCATCGCGTGCTCAGAAAACCCAATCGAGAAAGGCGACCACCTTGGGCTCGTAGGCGCGGACGGATTCGCAATTGATCGGAGCGTGCGGGGCGAAATTTCCTTCGGGAGCGGCAAGGCTGCCGGTATCATCGGGACAGCGATACGCCCCACTGCGATTGTTTGCGATCTGAAACCGGCCGGACCAATACCTGCTCTAGTTTGTAAAAAAGGCTTTCGCGTGGCATTTGCAACCGCCCGCCTGATATGCCTAGATCGCTGGCCCTGCGGTCAATTGAGTGATCTGCCCGTCGAACAACGAGACGCTGGCCTGCGCAATGCATCCATTTGTGAGCCACCGAAATGGAAACCGGCGCGGGAGGCAAAATACCAGACTTCGATCGGCCCGGTAACTTCGCGCCCCGTGGCCGAATACCTCGCCGCTAGGAGAAACAGATTTCCGGTACGTCCAAGCGTTTGCCCGGAACCAGGCAATTATTTCGACTTCACGACACTGCAATCCATGCAATGCCTTGCCAGAGCGATCGGAATTCAACCGAGGATACTGCCCCTCATCATGAAGCACCCAAGATAGGTCCGACAGCGATGCTGCGCACAGGCGCTCACTGGCTTCCTGCGACAGCGCAGGAGACGACAGGCTCAATCCAGCCAACAGGAAGATAACCAGTTTCGAGAACCTAAAATTCTTCATTTCTTGTTTGTAATCATATCCGCACCCGGAATCCACGTCGATACAGTCCGAGCCCCTTGCGCGACCGGGGCGCGCTCAGTGCAAAGGCAAAGCGCCTTGCCGCTGCTTCCCGGCGCCGCGACCTGGCTCGGCGCTTTCGCGGCCAATGGTACGGCACAACAGCACCACCGGCACCAGTCCGAACGCGACCAGCGCCAGCGACGGCACGGCCGCTTCGGCCAACCGCTCGTCCGAGGCCAACCGGTGCGCCTGTACGGCAAGTGTCTGGAAATTGAACGGATGCAGGATCAGCGTCGCGGGCAATTCCTTCATAACATCGACAAAAACGATCAACAGCGCGGTCAGCACCGACGTGCGTGCCACCGGCAGATGCACACGCCACAACAGTTTTGGCGCGCCCTGCCCCAATGACTGCGCGATGGCATCGTAGTGCCGGGGAACGGTCGCCATGCCGCTGTCATAGGCGTTGAGCGCAGCGGCCATGAACCGCGCCATGTAAGCCATCACCATCAGCCAGATCGACCCGGTGATCAACAACCCGGTATCGATGCCGAACTGCGCCTCCATCACACTGTCGATCAGGTTGTCCAATGCCGCCAGCGGCACCATCAGCCCCACCGCGATCACGCCGCCCGGCACCGCATAGCCCAGGCCCGCCCCGATCAGCAGCCCACGCGAGGTGCGGCCCGGTCTGGTGCGCGCGCGGAACCCGATCAGGATCGCGCCCACAACGGTCAGCACCGACGCCACGCCAGCCAGCAACACCGAGTTCGACATCAGCGACAGATAACGCGGGTCGAGCAGGCTCTGCCCCGATCCGATAGCCATCATCCCCAGCATGATGACAGGGATCACGAATCCCAGCAGCACCGGCACCAGGCAGAGCGCGCTTGCGCCCCAGGCACGAACGCCGGTCAATCGAGGCTTGGCCAGCGCCTCGAACCGCGCACCGCCCCGGCCCGCGGTACGTACCCGCCCGCGCTGCGCGCGCTCCAGCCCGGCCAGCAACAGCGCAAAGCTGAGCAGGCACAGCGACAATTGTGCCGCCGCCGCGCGATCGCCCAGCGAAAACCACGCCTGGTAAATGCCGGTCGCAAAGGTCTGCACGTTGAAGAAGGCGACCGTGCCGTAATCGGCGATCGTCTCCATGATCACCAAAAGCGTCCCGCCCACGATCGCGGGCCGCGCCATCGGCAACGCCACCCGCCAGAACGCGGCACCGGGCGTGCGCCCCAGCGTGCGCGCCACCAGGAACGCGTTCGAGCTTTGCTGCCGGAACGACGCCCGTGCCAGCAGATAGACATAAGGGTAGAACACGATGACCAGCATCATCGCGGCCCCACCGATGCTGCGTATTTCCGGGAACCAATAGTCGCGCGGCCCCCAGCCAGTGACGTCGCGCAACAGCGTCTGCACCGGGCCCGGGTGGTCCAGCAGCGACGTATAGGCATAAGCCAACACATAGGCCGGAAAGGCCAGCGGCAATGCCAGCGCGATCTCCAGCCAGCGCACGCCAGGAAAGCGGTAGACCGTGACCAGCCAAGCCGTGCCGGTCCCGATCACCGCCGCACCACTGCCGACGATGGTCACCAGAACCAGCGTAACCCAAGTGTAGCGCGGCAGGACCGAAGCCAGGATATCGCGCCACGTCTGCAGATCCCCCGACAGGGCCGCAATGGTCGCCGCGATGATCGGCGCAACGCAGAGCGCGGCAACGACCCAGGCCAGCCGGTAGATCAACCGTTCCGTCATTGCTGCGATCCTTTCCCGGTCTCTGCTCTCCGGTGCGCCACGGTAAAACCGGCGCGCCATTTCTGACAGATTTGATCAGTATTCCGCCGCCGCCCGAGGGTCAATATCTACGGACTCCGCCGAGCGAGTGGCTTTCCGGAGCCACGAGAATTCGGTATGCGCCGCGTGGCCATCTTGCCATTTAGCGCGAGCAGCCACACTGACCTTGCGGAAGCTGACCTTTACACCAACCCGCGTTCGTGGCTACCGTACGCTCGTGCACGAGCCATCGCGCGCCGACGGTGCGCGAAAGTGCCGCGTAAATCAGGGAGATACCTCATGAAAACACTACGACACATTGCCACAGCCACCGCGATTCTGCTGGGTGCTACGGGCCTTGCGTCAGCGCAGACGCTGAATTTCGCCTACGACGCCGACCCGGTTTCGCTTGACCCGCATGAGCAGCTTTCGGGCGGCACGCTTCAACTCAGCCACATGGTCTTTGACCCGCTGGTGCGCTGGAACAAGGATCTCGGCTTTGACGGTCGCCTTGCCGAAGGCTGGGAACGCGTGGACGACACCACGATGCGCTTCAAACTGCGCGAAGGCGTGAAGTTCCATTCGGGCAACGCGATGACCTCCGCCGATGTAGTCTGGACCATCGACCGCCTGAAAGCCTCTCCGGATTTCAAGGGCATCTTTGCCGGCTGGACTTCGGTCACCGCGGTGGACGATTACACCATCGAGGTCAAAACCGACGGCCCGAGCCCGCTGATGCTGCACACCGCCACCTACGTCTTTCCGATGGACAGCAAGTTCTACGAAGAGGGTGGCGCTGAAATCGTCAAGCACGGCGACAGTTTCGCTTCCAAGACGATCTCGGGCACCGGCCCCTTCACCATCTCCTCGCGCGAGCAGGGTGTGAAGGTCGTATTCGAGCGCAACCCGGACTACTGGGACACGAACAGCCCCGGCAACGTGCAGACCGCGGTACTGACGCCGATCAAGGAAGCGCCGACCCGCGTTGCCGCCCTTCTGGCCGGTGACGTCGATTTCATCGCACCGGTGCCGCCGACCGATCTGGAGCGGATCAAGAACGACCCCAATACCAACCTTGTCACCATGAGCGGCACGCGCATCATCACGCTGCAACTCAACGGTAACCGCAACCCGGCGCTGGCCGACATGAAGGTACGCCAGGCGATCGTGCATGCCATCAACAACCAGGGCATCGTCGACAAGATCATGAAGGGCTTCGGCACCACTGCGGCACAGAATTCGCCCGCAGGTTACCTGGGGCATAACCCGGATCTCAAGCCGCGCTTCGATCTTGCCAAGGCGCAGGCGCTGATGGCCGAGTCGAGCTTCCCCGACGGGTTCTCGGCAACGATGATGTGCCCCAACAACCGCTACGTGAACGATTTCAAAATCTGTGAAGCGGCGGCGGCAATGCTGGCCAAGATCAACGTCAAGATCGACCTGACCACGATGCCCAAGGCGCAATACTGGCCCAAATACGACGAACGCGCAGCGGACATCATGATGATCGGCTGGCATTCGGACACCGAGGATTCGGCCAACTTCTTTGAATTCCTCAACATGACGCCGGACACCGAAACCGGTCGTGGTCAGTACAACTCGGGCGGTTACTCGAACGCGACAGTGGACGCGATGACCGTTGCATCGCTCACCGAGACGGACGAGGCGAAGCGTGCCAAGGACCTGCAGGAAATCGAAAAAATCCTCTACGACGAGGCCGCTTTCGTGCCGCTGCACTGGCAGGACCTTGCATGGGCCGCGCGCAAAGGCGTGGACATCGAGCCCGTTCTTAACGTGATGAACTTCCCCTATCTCGGTGATCTGGTGATCAGCGAGTAAGCGACAGCCAATACGGGCGGGCCGGTACATCCGGCCCGCCTTCCCTATCCCGGCCCGGGGCCTGACCCGGCGCGTGATACCGTCTCCAGCAACCGCCAGAGAGCCTTGCCCCCATGCATATCATCGCATTCCTCATCCGCCGCGCACTTCAGGCCGTGATCGTGATGTTCGTCATCTCGCTGATCGGGTTTTCCATTCAGGGCAATCTCGGCGATCCCCTGCGCGAGCTTGTGGGGCAGTCCGTTTCCGAAGCAGAGCGTCAGGCCCTGCGCGACGAGATTGGCCTCAACGATCCCTTTTTCGTGCAATACGCCCGGTTTCTGGGCGCCGCACTGCAGGGCGATCTGGGGACGTCCTACTTCTTCAAGCGCCCGGCGCTCGATGTGATCATGGACAAGTTTCCCGCCACGTTCGAGCTGGTGCTCGGAGCCACCATCATCTTTCTCTCTCTGTCGATCCCCGGCGGCATCTACTGCGCCATCAACCGCGAAAAATGGATCGCCAAGACGATCATGACCGGGTCGATCATCGGCATATCGGTCCCGGTCTTCCTGACGGCGATTTTTCTGGTGTGGATTTTCGGGGTCGAACTGCAATGGTTGCCCGCCTTCGGACGAGGTGAGACCTACGAAATGCCCTGGGGCTGGGAAACCGGCTTTCTCACCCGCGACGGGCTGGCGCATCTTCTGCTGCCCTCCATCGCGCTCAGTTCGATCATGCTGCCGCTCTTCATCCGCTTGATCCGGGCCGAGATGATGGAGGCGATGGGCACCGACTACGTCCGCTTTGCCAAGGCCAAAGGCCTCAGCACGGCGCGCGTGCGCTATGTGCACGCTTTCCGAAACACATTGCTGCCGGTCGTGACCGTGGGTGGGCTGATGATCGGCACGCTGATCGCCTACACGATCCTGACCGAGACAGTGTTCCAGTGGCCCGGTATGGGCTTTCTCTTTCTCGAAGCGGTGAACCGGGTCGATACCCCGCTGATCATCGCCTACATCATCGTGGTTGGGCTGATCTTTGTCGTCGTCAACACCATCGTCGATTTCGTCTACACGCTGATCAATCCAATGGTGAAACTACCGGGGGCCAAATCATGATCACATGGCGCGGTTTTCTCAACCGGTTCCTGTCCGATCCCGTCGCCATTGGCGCCGGCATCGTGCTGTTGCTCCTCGTCCTGATGGCGGTCTTTGCGCCTCTGTTGGCACCACAAAACCCCTATGACCTGATGCAGCTCGATATCATGGACAGCGAAATGCCCCCCAGCTGGATGCCGGGCGGTGACGACCGGTTCCTGTTGGGCACCGATGCGCAGGGGCGCGGCGTGCTCAGCACCATCATGTACGGCACCGGCATATCGTTGCTGATTGGTATCGGTGCCGTGGTCGTGCAGGGGATATTGGGCGTCACGCTGGGCCTGATCGCGGGTTACAAGGGCGGCTGGATCGACGCCTTTCTGATGCGGCTCGCGGATATCCAGATGTCGCTCTCGACACTGATGATTGCCATCATCGCACTGGCGCTGTTTCAGGCGGCGTTCGATGCCAACGTCTACGCGGACTATGCGATCATCATGCTGATCCTGATTATCGGCATCGCGGAATGGCCGAAATTCGCACGGACCGTGCGCTCTTCGGTGCTGGGCGAGAAGAACAAGGAATACGTGGACGCCGCCCGCGTGATCGGCCTGCCCGCGCGCAAGGTGATGTGGAAGCACATCCTGCCCAACACGCTGACGCCGGTTCTGGTGATCTCGACCATCCAGGTGGCCGAGGCGATCATGACGGAAGCAGCGCTGTCCTTCCTTGGTCTGGGCATGCCGGTGGACCGTCCTTCGCTGGGGTCGCTGATCCGCTCAGGGTTCGAATTCATTTTCTCGGGCCAGTACTGGATCACGCTCTATCCGGCCCTCGTGCTGATCGCGCTGGTCCTTGCGCTGAACCTTCTGGGCGACTGGCTACGTGATGTGCTGAACCCGAAACTGCGCCGGGGAGATGACTGATGGCAATGCTGGAGATACATGATCTGCGAGTCGCCTTTCCGCGCGGCAAGAAAGACGAGGTCGAGGCGCTGCGCGGCATCGATCTGACGCTGGAGAAGGGCGAACGGATCGGCATAGTGGGCGAATCCGGTGCAGGCAAATCCATGCTCGCCTTCGCGATCCTGAACCTGATCGCAGAGCCGGGGCGCGTCAGCCAAGGCACTATCAAGTTCCATGGCGAAAACCTACTTGATATGTCCGAGCGTAAAATTCGCACGATACGCGGCAATCGCATTTCGATGATTTTTCAAGACCCGATGGTAACGTTGAACCCTGTGCTTACCATCGGCACGCAGATGATCGAAACGCTGAAGGCGCACCAACGGATCAGCACCCGCGAAGCGCATCAGCGCTGCGTGGACAAACTCAAACTCGTGGCCATCCCCTCGGCCGAAAGCCGCATGGATGCCTATCCCCACGAACTCAGCGGCGGGTTGCGCCAGCGTGTTGTCATTGCCATCGCCCTGCTGACCGATCCCGAAATCATCATCGCAGACGAACCAACGACAGCGCTCGATGTGACGATCCAAGCCGAGATCATAGCGCTGATCCTCAAGCTTTGCCGTGATAATGATCTGGCCCTGATCCTGATCACCCACGATCTAGGTGTCGTGGCCGAAGTCACCGAAAGACTGATGATCATGTATGCCGGGAAATGCGTCGAGACAGGACGCACGCGCGACATCATCGCGGCGCCGAAACATCCTTATGCCGCCGGTCTGCTAAAGGCCCTGCCCCAGAACGCGCAGCGCGGCTCGAAACTCTACCAGATCCCCGGCTCGATGCCGCCCATCACGGCGCTGCCTTCGGGCTGCCCCTACCACCCACGCTGTGCCCGCGCGGATGACGGCTGCCGCGCTGCGATGCCGCCGCTGGAGAACGGCGTGGCCTGTTTTCACCCGCTGAATGAGAACGCGGAGGCCAGCATATGAGCGACGCAATCGTCGAAACCCGCGGACTCGAGATGCGCTTTGCGCTGCCGACACACTTTCTGAGCCGTGAAAAGCCCGTGCTGCATGCGCTGTCGGGAGTCAGCATCAAGATCATGCCCGGCGAAACGTTCTGCGTCGTCGGCGAGAGCGGCTGTGGCAAGACCACGCTGGGCCGCGCGATCATGGGGCTGAACACGCCCTCGGCCGGCGAGGTCTATTTCAACGGCAAACGCATCGACCAGATGGACGAGGCGGAACGTAAGCCCATCCGCCGCGACATGCAGATGGTGTTCCAGAACCCCTACGCCTCGCTCAACCCGCGCCGCAATGTGTTCGAGACGCTGGCAGAACCGATCCGTCACCTGATGCCCGAAAAGACCGAGACCGAGGTGCGCGCTCAGGTCGAGGATGTGCTGGCCGCGACGGGCTGCGATCCGTCCTGGCAGCGCCGGTTGCCGCACGAGTTTTCCGGTGGGCAGCGCCAGCGGATCGCCATCGCACGCGCGCTGGTCACGAACCCCGCTTTCATCGTCGCGGACGAGCCGATCTCGGCGCTCGATGTCTCGATCCAGGCGCAGATCCTGAACCTGCTGACCGATCTTCAGGCCCAACGTGGCCTCACCTATCTGTTCATCACCCACGATCTCAGCGTGGTGAAACATTTCGGCACCCGTGTGGCGGTCATGTATCTGGGTCAGGTGATGGAACTGGCCGATGCCGAAACGATCTTTGAAGACCCCAAGCATCCCTATACGCAGCTCTTGCTGGATGCGATCCCAAAGCTCGAAGGCGGCTCTTTCGAGCGCCCGCGCCAACCCGGTGAATTGCCCGATCCGGTGAATCCGCCCCCCGGCTGTCCCTTCGCGCCGCGCTGCTCGATCGCCGCTGATCGCTGCCGGTCAGAGCGCCCCAAACTGCGCGTGATACCCGGCAGTACAACGCAAGCGGCCTGCCATTTCGCGGAATAGGGCTAAAGTTGAAAGATGAAAGGTTAACGCCGGATTTCTGGGGATAACCCGCGCCAATTACGCTACTCTTGAAACGATCTCGCAAGTGCCCTGTACTAGGCCGTCGCGTTGCGATCGAGTAAACCGCACCAAAACCATGCAGCATTTCCAAACTTCTTCAGCAACTTAACCGGCGTTCCGCCCACCACCGATATCACCGCGAGGGACCGCCGTTGCTTTCAGGATCGCATGGCATGCCAAGCCGGGCCGCAGCCCCATTTCTTCCGCCGCGCGCGCCGTGATCCGCGCCAGTAACCGATCCTCTCCCAATCGCAGAGAAACCGCCATGCCGGGCCCGTCGCCCCGGTGCAGCATCTCCACCACGACCGGCAGGATATTGCGCGACGACAGCCCCTTTGGCATATCAAGTGACAGCAGAACATCCTGCGCCAAGACCCTGAGACGTATGTGTTTTCCCGGTTCCGCCTGCACCCCGGGGATCAGCAGCGCACCACCGCTGACCGCAAGACGGCTCAGCCCGTCGGCATCATGCCCCAGCACCTGCGCGTGCAGCACCGAGCCTGCCTCGCGCACCCCCATCATCGGCACCAATTCGGGATCACTCAGAACGTCACCCACCGTGCCAGAGCGGGCAACGCGCCCGGCGCGCAGCACGACGATCTGATCGGCCAGCCGCGCGATTTCACCAACCGAATGGCTGACATAGAGGATGGGCACATTGGCGCCTCCCGCGAGCCGCTCCAGGTACGGCAGGATCTCGTCCTTGCGCGGACCGTCAAGCGCCGCCAGCGGCTCATCCATGATCAGCAATTCGGGCGCCATCAAGAGCGCTCGCGCCAATGCGACGCGCTGTTTCTCCCCGCCCGACAGATGCAAGGGCCGCCGCTGTAGCAACCCGCCGATATCCATCAGGGCGATGACCTGATCCCGGTCAGGCCCCGTTCGCCCGCGCGGGACATAGCGCGTGCCGAAATCAAGATTGCCCGCCACGCTGAGATGCGGAAACAGCCGCCCATCCTGAAAAACCGTTCCGATCCGTCGTTTATGCGGCGGAACGTTCACGCGGGCGGCAGCATCGTAGAGACACCGCCCTTCCAGCTCCACCATGCCGCGCGCAGGCGCAAAGAGCCCTGCCACGGCATTCGCGATACTGGTCTTGCCCGCCCCTGACGCCCCGAAAATGGCCGTCACCCCGGGGCCGGTCTCGAACGCGGCATCCAGCGTGAAACCACTGAATTTGTGGTGTATCTTTACGCGCAGGCTCATCTCTGGCCAATCCCGCGCGCCACGCGCCGCGCCAACCCTTCAGAGATCAGCACAGCGCCGACCGCCACCACCAGCGACAACAGCACCAGGCGGATCGCCCCCGCCTCGCCCCCCGGCACCTGCAGGAACGCATAAATCGCCGAAGGCAGCGTCTGCGTCTGGCCGGGGATGTTGGCGACGAAAGTGATCGTGGCACCGAACTCTCCCATCGCCTTGGCAAAGCCCAACACCGCCCCCGCCAGAACACCGGGCGCGATCAGCGGCAGCGTGACCCGCGCGAATATCCCCAGGCGACCAGCGCCCAGCGTCGCCGCTGCCGCCTCCAGCCGTGGGTCCACCGCCTCTATCGACAGGCGGATCGCGCGAACTGTCAGCGGGAACCCCATGATCGCCGCCGCCAGCGCGGCGCCGGTCCAGCGGAACGCCAGAACGATGCCGAATGTGGATTCGAGGAAACCACCGACGGCACCGGTGCGCCCGAATGTCAGCAACAGAAGATAGCCGGTCACGACCGGCGGCAGGACCAGCGGCAGATGCACCAGCGTGCTCAGCAATGTCTTGCCCCAGAACTCACGCCGCGCCAACAGCCAGGCGATGGCAATCGCCAGCGGCAGGCTGACCAGCATCGCCACGAACGAGACCTTGAGCGACAAAACAAGCGCTGCCCATTCTGCCGGCTCCAGCATCATTCCCCCGCTCCGGGCAGCGTGAAACCATGGGCGCGGAATATCCGCTGCGCCTCGGGGCTGTGCAGATAGGCCGCAAAGGCATCACCGCGTGCCGTGACCGCTGCCACGGGATATACGATCGGCGGATGAGCCTCCTGTGGCACAGAGTATAGGATCTTGACGCGCGGTTCGGCGGCGGCATCGGTGGCATAGACCGCCCCCAGCGGGGCCTCGCCCAGCGCCACCAGCGCGAGCGCGGCACGCACGTTTTCGGTTTCGGCCAGATGCGGGCGCAATGCCTCCCACAGCCCGGCACGCTCCATCCAGGCGCGGGCATAGATCCCGGCAGGCACGGCTTCGGTCTGACCCAGCGCGAGCCTCTGCCCTGCAAGACGCGCGATCAACGTCTGAGCGTCGATCACCGGCAGGGGTGCGCTGTTCACCGGTCCAACCAGCACCAACGTATTGCCGAGCAAATCGCGCCGCGTCTCGCTGCGCAGGTTCCCGTTCTCCTGCAGCCAGTCCATCCAGGCGCTGTTGGCCAACAAAACGACATCCGCAGGCGCGCCCAGAGCGACCTGCCGCGCCATCGCGCCGCTCCCGCCATAAGACGCCACAGCATGGCCCGGATAACCCGCAATCACCTCCTGCAGCGCGCCTTGCAGCGACGCAGCGGCGAACACGAGAACGCGTTCTTCGGCACGCGCAGGCATGCACATCAGAAGCACCGCACAAAGCACTGCGGGAAGAGAGGAAAACCGCATCATGTCATTGAGTATTGGGCGCAAGGTCAGCCAACGCAAGCCCGCCCATCGCCGCGTCATTCGCTCAGGCGCCCACGCGCTGCCGCAATTTCGCAGCGGGGCGCTGGTATGGGTGGAAATGAATCTGGCAATTGGTCGCATCGTCCGCTTATATTACCACCCGAGCATGAAAGATAAGACGCAACCGCATGACAAAGCAAAGAGCGCAATGAACGTGCGGGAAACAAAACAGGTTCCCATCGCATTGATGGATGCACACAAGAGCGACGTGCGAACGCAGTTCGCCGCCCTGTGTTTCCGCATGGTCAAGGAAAAGCCTGAAATCCTGCTGATCACCTCGCGGCGTTCGGGACGCTGGATCATTCCCAAGGGCTGGCCGATTGACGGCGAAACGCCGGCCCAGGTTGCGCTGACCGAGGCGTGGGAAGAGGCCGGCGTGCGTGGCAAGGTGCATGAACGGTGCCTGGGACTCTATTCCTATCACAAGATGCTCGGGCCGGAACGCGGCGTGCCATGCGTCGCGATGGTCTATGCGGTGCGGGTGAAATCGCTTGTGGCCAGCTTCCCCGAGGCAAGCCAACGCAAGCGAAAATGGCTACGCCCAAAGAAGGCGGCGGCGCTGGTCTCAGAGCCTGAATTGGCGCATATCATATTGAATTTCCACCCCAGACTGCTGAAACACTGAACAAAGGTCTACTTGAACTGGCTCAGGTTTTGGCTATTTACATAATATGGCATCATGGGTTCTGAAATGATCAAGTTCACGCTGAAATGTGCGGATGGTCACCAGTTCGACAGCTGGTTTCAATCCGCTGCCACATTCGAAAAACTGGATGGAGCAGGCATGGTCGCCTGTGCAGTCTGCGGCAGCGCGGATGTGGAAAAGGCGATGATGGCCCCGACGGTTCAGGCAGCCCGCAAACGTGACAGGGACGTACCTGCTCAACCGAGCGAAGGGGCGTTGAGCACGCCCGCAAGCCCGGCCGAACAGGCGCTGGCGCGACTGCGCAAGGAAATCGAGAAGAACTCGGAATATGTCGGGCGCGACTTTGCCCGCGAGGCGCGCGATATCCACGCCGGCACCGCGCCCGAGCGTTCCATCTATGGCGAGGCAAAGCCCGAAGAAGCGAGAAAGCTGATCGAGGACGGTGTGCCGGTCACGCCGCTGCCGTTTCTTCCCGGGCGCAAATCCAATTGACCCGTCGCGACCCATCGCGGCGCGAGGGCCGTTTCCGGCAGACATCAGGAGAGTGACATGCATGTGGTAATCACGGGCGCCAATCGTGGCATTGGCGCAGGGATGGCTGCGGCCTTTGCCGCTCGGGGCGATGATGTCACCGGCACGTCGCGCCGGGGCGGTGATCTGGCGAAGCTCGACGTGACCGATCCGGCGCAACACGAGGCCTTTGCCGCGTCGCTCGGGGATCGTGCCGTCGATCTTCTGGTGTGCAATGCAGGCGTCTATCTGGACAAGGGTCATACGTTGGAAAGCGGCTATGATGCCGCGCTCTGGGCCGAGACTTTCGCCGCCAACGTGACCGGGGTTTTCCTGACGATCCGGGCATTGCTTCCCGCGCTCGAGCGCAGCGCACAACCCAGGATCGCGATCATCTCCAGCCAGATGGCCAGCCAGAACGACGCGCCGGGCGGCAGCTATATCTACCGTGCATCCAAGGCGGCAGCGCTGAATCTGGGCCGCAACCTGGCCACCGACCTGCGCCCGCGCGGCATCGCCGTCGGCATCTATCACCCCGGTTGGGTCCGCACGGACATGGGCGGCGGCAGCGCAAGTATCGATGTCGAGGAATCTGTGAGCGGGTTGATCGCCCGCTTTGACGAATTGGCCATGCCCACGACTGGTGCTTTTCTGAATTGGGACGGACGACCGCATGTTTTTTGATGCCCATCATCCTGCATATGGCTCGGGACAAGCGGCAAAACGCGCCAAAACAGATAACCCTAGTTGGAGTGAATCGAAATGACCGGCACGCATGATCTGGACACGCTTCTTGCCAGTATGGACCCGGTGATGGACCCCGAGGTTTATGTGTTCGTCACCCTCGAGGATCGCCGGGTACCCTCCGGTATCACTCCGCGGATGACCTTTCAGGAAGCCGAAGGCACGACACTGATCCTGTCCCGCACCGAGGCAGAAGCGGCCGCCCTGCCCTATACGTTCGCCTCGCGCATGATCACACTCAACGTGCATTCGGCATTGGAGGCGGTCGGTTTCATCGCGCGCATAGCCACCGCACTTGCCGAACACGGCATGGGGGTCAATCCCGTTGCGGGCTATTTTCACGACCACCTGTTCGTTCCCGAAGACCGCGCCGACGATGCGATGCGCGTCTTGCGGACGTTCACGGGCTGACGCTGCGTCCCCGCCGAAATCTGGTCCGGAAGATGCGTATTTACCGGGTTCCACGACAGCGGCACTTGCCCTTGAGCTGAACGCGGCGTAAACCCGCGCGCGACTTACCAGACCAAGGACGCCCTTATGCCGGTTCTCGTGATGAAATTCGGTGGCACTTCTGTCGCCAACCTTGACCGCATCCGCCGCGCCGCCAAGCGCGTTGGCGTTGAAGTGGCCAAGGGCTATGATGTGATCGTCATCGTTTCGGCCATGGCGGGCAAAACCAACGAGCTGGTCGGCTGGGTGAACGAAACCTCGCCGCTGTTCGACGCGCGTGAATACGATGCCGTGGTCAGCTCTGGCGAGAACGTGACAGCGGGGCTCATGGCGCTCACCCTGCAGGAAATGGACGTGCCCGCGCGCAGCTGGCAGGGCTGGCAGGTCCCCCTGCGCACGACCTCGGCCCATTCCGCCGCACGGATCGAAGAAATTCCGACAGATAACATCAACGCCAAATTCGGCGAAGGTATGCGTGTCGCCGTGGTCGCCGGGTTCCAGGGCATCAGCCCCGAAGGTCGCATCACCACGCTCGGCCGGGGCGGCAGCGACACGACCGCCGTCGCCTTTGCCGCGGCCTTTGACGCGGAACGCTGCGATATCTACACCGACGTGGACGGCGTTTACACGACCGACCCGCGCATCGCATCGAAAGCGCGCAAGTTGGACAAGATCGCCTTCGAGGAAATGCTGGAACTGGCCAGCCTCGGGGCAAAGGTCTTGCAAACCCGTTCGGTGGAACTGGCAATGCGTTACAATGTGAAACTGCGCGTGGTCAGCAGTTTCGAAGAACAATCAGATGACGCAGGCACGCTGGTCTGCTCCGAGGAGGAAATCATGGAATCAAATATCGTATCGGGCATCGCCTATAGCCGCGATGAGGCCAAGATGACGCTCATCTCGGTCGCCGATCGGCCGGGCATTGCCGCCGCGATTTTCGGCCCGCTGTCCGAGGCGGGCGTGAATGTGGACATGATCATCCAGAACATTTCCGAAGAGGGCCGCACGGACATGACGTTCTCATGCCCCGTCGAACAGGTCACACGCGCTGAAAAGGCGTTGCAGGAAGCCGCCGAGCGGGGCGAGATCAACTATCACGATCTGGTGGCTGATACCAACGTGGCCAAGGTGTCAGCCGTGGGCATCGGCATGCGCAGCCAATCGGGCGTGGCAGCCCAGATGTTCAAGACGCTCAGCGATGAAGGAGTGAACATCAAGGTCATTGCAACGTCCGAAATCAAGATTTCCGTGCTGATCGACAGAAAATACATGGAACTCGCCGTTCAGGCACTGCATGATGCGTTCGAGTTGGACAAAGTGGCCTGACACAACCCCTGCGTGTATCGTGCGTGGTGTCTTGCCACTGTGAAACCGCACAGGCAGACCGTCCCAAGGGGCGCATCCGGGGATTGCAGGCGACATGAGCGAGCCGTTTCAGACTGATAGCCGCCAGATGTTGGGCCGCTTGCGCACGGTCATGGCCGACGATGCCGCCGGTCAGACCCGTCTCGACCAGATCACGCAGCTGATCGCCGAAGAGATGCATACCGAGGTCTGCTCGATCTACCTGTTCCGCGATGAGGACACGCTGGAGCTTTGTGCGACCGAGGGCCTCAATCCCGAAGCGGTCCACCAGACCCGGATGCGTCTGGGCGAAGGTCTGGTTGGCCGAGTGGCGCGCACAGGAAATGTAATAAACACCGACGATGCGCCCTCAACGCGCGGTTTCCGCTTCATGCCGGAAACCGGAGAAGAAGCCTATTCATCCTTCCTGGGCGTGCCCGTGCAACGGCTGGGCGAAAAGCTCGGCGTGCTGGTGGTGCAATCAAAAGACTCCCGCACCTTTTCCGATGAAGAAGTCTATGCCGTGGAAGTCGTGGCGATGGTGCTGGCCGAGATGGCCGAACTGGGCGCCTTCATTGGCGAAGGCGCCGCGATGTCCGCGCGCCATCAGCAATCGGTGCAGTTTCGCGGTACAACCGCGCAGGATGGTGCGGCGCGTGGTCATGTGTGGCTGCACGAGCCGCGCGTGGTGGTGACGAACCTGATCGGCGAGGACCCCGAACGCGAGCGCCAGCGCCTGAATGATGCGGTTGAAGAATTGCGTATTGGCGTGGACCGTATGCTCAGCTTTGCCCGCAGCGGCGACAAGGAACAGCTGGAAGTGCTCGAAGCCTACCGGATGTTCGCCAATTCCAAGGGCTGGATGCGCCGGATGGAAGAGGACATCGGGCGCGGCCTGTCTGCCGAGGCCGCCGTGGAAAAGGAACAATCCACCGCCCGTGCCCGGATGACCCAGGTCACCGACGCCTATCTTCGCGACCGGTTGCACGATCTTGACGATCTGTCGAACCGTCTGCTGCGCACCCTGACGGGTCAGGGCGGCGAGACAGGCGCAGCGATGCCCCCCGACCCGATACTCATCGCCCGCAATATCGGCCCGGCGGAATTGCTGGATTATGGCCGCTCGCTGAAAGGGATCGTGCTGGAGGAGGGCTCGGTCGGCTCGCACGCCACCATCGTTGCCCGGGCGCTGGCGATCCCGCTGGTCATCCACGCGTCACGGATCACCGCCGAAGCGCTCAATGGCGATCCAATCCTGGTGGACGGCGATCAGGGCATTGTCCATCTGCGCCCTGACGACACGGTATTCGCCGCCTTCCGCGACAAGATGGCGATGCAGGCCAAGGCGCAGGAACGCTACGCCTCGATCCGAAGCAAACCCGCGCTTACCCTTTGTGGCCAAACCATATCGCTGACGATGAATGCGGGGCTGATGGCAGATCTGCCGAGCCTCGAAGATTCCGGCGCCGATGGTGTTGGCCTGTTTCGTACCGAATTGCAGTTCCTGATCCGTAGCCAGATGCCGCGCAGGTCCGAATTGAGCGAGCTTTACGCACGCGTGATGGACGCAGCGCAGGGCAAGCGCGTGGTGTTTCGCACGCTCGATATCGGCTCGGACAAGGTGCTGCCCTACATGAAGCCCACGGACGAGCCGAACCCGGCGATGGGCTGGCGCGCGATCCGCGTCGGCCTGGACAAACCGGGCGTGATGCGCATGCAGTTGCAGGCGCTCATTCGCGGTGCCAAGGGGCGCGCGCTGACTGTGATGTTTCCCTTCGTGGCCCAGCGCGACGAATACAGTGCCGCCCGCGCCGAGATGGAAAAGGCGATGGAGCGCGAGCGTATTCTCGGCCACCCCCTGCCCGCTTCGGTGGAAATTGGCGCGATGCTGGAAACACCCAGCCTCGCCTTTGCCCCCGACAAATTCTACAGCGAGGTCGATTTTCTCTCGATCGGCGGCAACGACCTCAAGCAGTTCTTCTTTGCCGCCGACCGCGAGAACGAGCGCGTACGGCGCCGCTATGACACCCTCAATGTCAGCTTCCTGACCTTCCTTCAAAGCATTGTCGAACGTTGCGAACGGAGCGGCACACCGCTCAGCTTCTGCGGCGAGGATGCGGGCCGGCCGGTCGAGGCCGCCTGCCTCGCGGCGATGGGCCTGCGCAGCCTGTCGATGCGCCCGGCCTCCATCGGGCCGGTAAAATCAGTCCTGCGCCGCACCCATCTGGGCGAGTTGCGCGACATCATCGACTCCGCCAGCACCCGCGGCGATCAGTCGGTGCGCGGCGCGGTCATGGATTACCTGCGCGAGAAATTCTGAAAAGGGCTGTTTGCCCAAACGCCGGTAAGGAATCTGGCCTACCTGACGGCATTCAGACAGCATTTGTCGGGCGGATATTACCCCCGAACGACCGGCTTCTTCAGCCGCGCCCGAAACGCCTCGACCAGTTCTGCATGGTCGCGGTCGGATATAATCGCGAGGCGGCGCAAGCCGAAATGCACATGCGCCATCTGCTGGTAGTAACTGGTATAGGCGTAATTCGTCGCCGCCCCTGCCGCAGCCCCAAGCACCGGCACCATCTGTGCCGCCAGCTTTTGCCCCAGAACGGTACTGAGACGCGGCGCGACGCGGGCAATGAGCGCCTGCATCGTCTTGCCCGTGACCGCGACCCGCGTGCTGAGAAACGCCAGATCGGACCCGTCAGCATGGTCCAGCGGCCCGGCGGCTGCAAAGACCTGGATGCAGTCGAAACGCACACCTTCCTCATCAGGGTCGAAACCCTGCTCGGCCGCAACATCTTGAATGGCGCGCAAAAGGATCGTGGTGGTGATCGGCAGTTCTGCCATGGCGCTCGGCAGGCCACCGAGCCCGCCCGCCGCCCCCATGGCGGTGGTCACGGCGCGGTTCAGCCAGCCGGGCTGTCCGCCCACCACACTGCGCGAGCCATGGGCCGCCTGCATCGCCAGGCGCAGCGCCTGTTCGGTGCCATCTCCCAGCCGGTCGCGCATCTCTGCGGGCAGCCGGTCCAGCAGCTTTTCGGCCTGCCCCCCAACCACGTTCAGCACCTGAATGCCAAAATTGCCGGCCAAATCGTGCCTGCGCACCAGTTCAGCCAGCTTCGCTTCTACAGCGCCTTCGTCAATCGGAGGGTCAAGCAGATCCATCATCTACCAAAGATCGGACGGATTGGCCCGAAATTCAAGGTTCGGGTTCTGCGCGGGTGACTTTACCCGCAACTTTGTCCCAAGCGCCCGGCACAAGCGATATGCCCAGAACTCGGTCCGGGTTGGTCGGCGGCGGCATCTCGACCGAGTCCAAACGCGTGAATCCGAAGCGACCATAATAGGGCGCGTCACCCACCAGCATGACCCGCGCCCAGCCCTGCGCTCGGGCACGTTCCAGGCTTTCGCGAATGAGAAGGCCGCCCAGCCCCTCGCCCTGCCGCGTCGGGTGCACCGCAACAGGCCCCAGAAGCAGCGCATCATGCGCCCCGATCCGCACCGGCCAAAACCGGATCGCGCCGCCCAGAATGCCACCCGCATCCCGCGCCACAAGGCTGAGACCGCGCACCGGGGCAATCCCGTCGCGCAGCCGGTACGATGACAGGGCTTCACGACCCGGCGCAAAGCACAGGTCGTAAAGCGCCTCGACCTCCCACCAGTCGTCCTGTGTTTCTGGGCGCAGCTCTCGCACGCGGGGCATCCTTGGTCCGATTTACGGGTGGCAAAGCGCCTAGCACGGCGTTAGGTCTGGCACAAACCCAGATCAACGATCAGCCGGTGCCAGATGTTTTACGAGCCGAAAAACGGACACGGACTGCCGCACAGCCCGTTCAACGCCATCGTGTCGCCTCGCCCCATCGGCTGGATTTCCACGCGTGGCGCGGACGGCGTGCGCAATGTGGCGCCCTATTCGTTCTTCAATGCCGTGGCCTATGTGCCACCGCAGGTGATGTTCGCCTCCAACGGCAACAAGGATTCGGTGCGAAACATCCGCGAAACCGGCGTTTTCTGCACCAATGTCGTGGCGCAGGACATGCGCGACCAGATGAACGCCTCGTCTGCCACTTTGGCACGCGACGTGGATGAATTTGCGCATGCGGGGTTGCAGGCAGCCGAGTGCACCACCATCGATTGCCCGCGGATCGCAGGTGTGCCCGCCTCGATGGAATGCCGGATGACGCATATCTTGGAACTGGGCGGCGTGGACAATTACGCCATCTTCGGTGAAGTCACCGGTGTGCATATCCGCGACGATTGCCTGGTGGACGGGTATTTCGACGTGACCACATTCCATCCCCTTTCGCGGCTGGGCTACCGCGATTATGCAGTGGTCGAGAATGTGTTCAGCCTGGACCGCCCAGACGACTAACCCACCCGTTCAGCGTAGAAACAACATCTCTGCCAAAGTGACCCAGACCGGCAATGTCAGCGCTCCCAGCAGTGTCGATTGCGCCACCAGCGTCGCTGACAGCTCGCGATCCGCGCCAAAGCCTGCCGCCAATACATGCGCGGCAGAGGCCGTGGGCAGGGCCGCAAAGACCAGCAAGACGGCCACCTGCGGCCCGGAAGCCCCCAGCCCCAGTGCCACCGCCACCACCAGCGCGGGCAGCAAGATCAGCTTGACCCCGCAAAGCGTCCCGCTGAAGCGCGTCAGACGCGCCAGAGCATGCCAGTTCATCGTCGCCCCGACCGAGATCAGCGCGATGGGAATGGCCGCGTCAGCCAGCAAGGTCAGCGGTGCCAGCACCACGCCCGGCAGGCGATAGCCCGACAGCCCCAACAACACCCCGCTTAGCGAGGCCAGCAGAAACGGGTTCAGAGCGATTTTGCGCACCGTCGCCATCGGCCCGAGCGCACCGCCGCGCGACAGTGCCGAGACGGCGAACACGTTGGCCAGCGGCACCGCCATCCCGATCGCCACTGCCATCAATGCCGGCTCGGACGTGCTGAGCGCGCCCACCGCAATGATGCCAATGGCAGAATTGAACCGCCAGGCAGTCTGCCACGCGCCCGCGAAATCGAGGAATCGTTCGGGGCCAAAGCGGCGCGCGCCATAGCCCGCGATCAGACCGCAGCTCAGCAAAGCCCATACCGCGGGCGCGATGGTGGCGACAGTGCTCAGCTCGATAGGCCGGCTGGACGCAGCGACAAACAGCAGCGCGGGAAAGAGGATTTCAAAGTTGAGCCGGTCGAGCCCCTGCCAGGCATTCTCTGACAAGCGGCGGCGCACCAGACCGCCTAGTCCGACCAGCAGAAACGAAGGCAGAAGCCCGGCAAGGATCACCAGAAAGATCATGTCCCCTGCCTCCGGCCCTGATCAGTGCCCAGCGCCCAGCACCCCGGTACGCACACCGTAATCCACCGCCATGGCATAATCGGGGTCATCGTCGCTATCGATAACCAGATGCCCTGCCCGCGACAGCAAACGGTGACAATCGCGACTCAGATGGCGCAACTGGATACGTTTACCGGCGGCTTCGTATCGCGCCGCAAGCGCTTCGATCGCCTGCAAGGCGGACTGGTCAACAACCCGGCTGGCCGCAAAATCGACGATCACCTGTTCGGGGTCCCCTTCGATATCGAAAATTTCCATGAACCCGGCCGCAGAACCGAAAAAGAGCGGGCCCTGGATCTCGTATACCTTGGCGCCCTTTTCGGTCACGGAAGCACGCTCGATCGCGTGGATACGCTTGGCATTGTTCCACGCATAGGCAAGCGCCGAGACGATCACGCCCACGACCACCGCGATGGCCAGGTCGTATTTCACCGTTACCGCGGTCACCAGCAAGATCACCGCCGCATCCGTCAGCGGCACCTTTCGCAGGATGGTCAGCGAGTTCCAGGCGAAAGTCCCGATCACTACCATGAACATCACGCCCACCAGCGCTGCAAGCGGGATCTGTTCGATGGCCTTTGCGGCAAAAAGGATAAAGATCAGCAGGAAAATGGCAGCTGCCACCCCCGCGATGCGGGTGCGCCCGCCGGATTTTACGTTGATCATCGACTGGCCGATCATCGCGCAGCCGCCCATCCCGCCGAAAAACCCGGTCAGCGTGTTGGCCAGCCCTTGCGCTATACATTCCTGGCTGGCGCCGCCGCGTTTGCCGGTGATATCGCCCACGAGGTTCAGGGTCAGCAGGCTCTCGATCAGGCCGATGGCCGCGAGGATCACCGCATAGGGCAGGATGATCTCGAACGTCGCCCAGTTCAGCGGCACCATCGGCACGTGAAAGCTGGGTAGCCCGCCCTGGATCGAGGCCAGATCGCCAACCCGAGGCACGTCCAGCCCAAAGGCGATCACAAGGCCAGCTACGACGCCGATCCCGGCCAGCGGCGCGGGGATCACCCGCGTGATGCGCGGCGTGATCCAGATGATCGCCATGGTCAGACCCACCAGCCCCAGCATCATCAGCAACGGCGTGCCGCTCAGCCACACGCCACCCGACATGCCGTGGCCGGTATTCGACATCGTGCCTGGCACTTTAAACTGGCTCATCTGGGCAAGGAAAATGACAATGGCCAACCCGTTGACGAAGCCAAGCATCACCGGATGCGGCACCAACCGGATGAATTTCCCCCATCGCAGCGCGCCCGCGACGATCTGTATGATCCCCATCAGGACCACCGTTGCAAACAGGTATTCCACCCCATGCTGCGCGACCAAGGCGACCATGACCACTGCCAGCGCGCCTGTCGCACCCGAAATCATGCCCGGCCGCCCACCGATCAGCGCAGTAACGAGCCCGACGAGGAATGCCGCGTAAAGGCCGACCAGCGGGTTAACCCCGGCGACGAAAGCGAACGCCACCGCTTCGGGCACCAGCGCCAGCGCAACCGTGAGCCCCGAGAGCAACTCGATCCTGAGACGGCTAAGGCTGAATTTCTCATCCTGCATGACCCCCAGATCGGGCATGTCGATGCGACTTGCGAAGGCGGCCAGAATAGCTTGTTTCAAAGCGTGTGTCCCGTGATGAATTGTCCTGATGCGCGAGCGGTCTCCTTACAGGGCTGCGAGCGGTTTTACCAGATAGAGATGCGGCGTCTGGCGCGCCGCAGTTCAGCCGCGCCCGTCGCGAAAAGCGCGCGGCGATTGCCCCCGACTTGCGGTGAAAGCGCGGGTGAAGGCGCTGCGGCTCTCGAACCCGACCTGGCGGGCAATGCGCTTTACCGGGTCGCGCCGCTCGATCAGTAGCTGCGCCGCGCGCGCCAGCCGCAATTCGCGCAAGAACGCCATCGGCGGCGCCATGCAAGCCTGCTGGAATCGCTCGGCAAAACGCGAGCGGCTCATGCCCGCCGTCGCGGCCAGCGTCTCCAGAGAATGCGGCGCTCCGGGATCGTCAAGCATCGCGCGCAACGCCTGCCATAACCCCGGATCGACCAGCCCGCCGATCCAGAGCACCGCCGGATCGCCCGCCTCCAACCGCTCGCGCAGCAGTTCGATCATGCATTGCAGCAGCAGCGCCCGGATCATTGCGGCACGGCCGACCCTAGGCTGCATCATCTCGTGCAGCAGCGCCTGCATCGCGCGTTTCGCGGTCGGCGCGGTCTCCATGTCCAACACCAGCGGCCGGCGCAGCAAGTCGATCAGCCCGTGGGTGTTGCGCAGCCCCAGCGAGATGGTCGAACACAGCACCACCATGTTGCCCGCGCCGCTGCCCTGCGCCACGTGCTGCGCGAGCTCCAGTCCCGCCGGCTTGCAGGCGGGCAGCCCCGTCTGCCGACCGCCATGATTGCGCAGCGAATGCTGTAGGCTGGTCGGAACCAGCACCAGCCGGCCCGGCATCAGCGCGATCGGCTGTTCCGTCTGAAACCCCAGGCTACCGGTACCGCCCAGCACGTAATGCAGCGTCGCGCCGGGATTGCGGCCCAGCCCCATGGAGCATTTCCCCTCCAGTGCACAGATGGCGAAGGGTTCGGCGGAGATGTCCAGTTCGGACAGGATCCGGTCGTGACTCTGCTGATCTTCCATAGGGGCATTCTGCCACGCTTCGGCAGCACAGGCACATAAATAATCACTTCAGCAACGCTTTCGGGACGAAAAGGCACATCCACCCCGACATCTATGGCCTGTGACATCCCTAGATCCAGAAAGGACAAGACCATGTGCAATTGCCACCTCCCTGCCGATAAAGGCGCCCCCACCCTCACCCGCCGCCAGGCGTTGACCGGCACCGCGGCCCTGGCGACCGCCACCGGGCTGGCCGCCTCCACCACCCAGGCGCAGGCACAGGACGATCCCTATGCAGCCCCTGCCGATCCGGCGCTGCCGCCCAGCGACATGACGCTCGATCTGGCGCGTGTCGCGCTGGTGGTGACCGACCCGCAGAACGATTTTCTCAGCCCCGACGGCGTGACCTGGGGCGTGGTCGGTGACAGTGTTACCCGCAACAATACGGTCGAGAATATCGAGCGCCTTTTCAAGGCAGCCAAGGCTGCGGGCATCACCGTCGCCGTGTCACCGCACTACTACTACCCCACCGACAAGGGCTGGAAATTCGAGGGTGCGCTGGAAAAGCTGATGCACAAGATCGGCATGTTCGACCGCAAGGACCCGCTCAGCCTGGAGGGGTTCGAGGGGTCGGGCGCGGATTTCCTTGACCGCTACAAACCCTATATCCACGACGGCAAGACCATCGTCACCTCGCCGCACAAGCTTTACGGCCCCGAGCATAACGACCTGGCGCTGCAACTGCGCAAGAACGGCATCGATCAGGTGATCCTCGCGGGCATGTCCGCCAACCTGTGCACCGAGAGCCATATGCGCGAGTTGATAGAACAGGGGTTCGAAGTGGCCGTGGTCAGCGATGGCACGGCGGCAGCGATGCTCCCGGAAGGGGACGGGTATCTCGCGGCGCTGATCAACTTCCGCTACATCGCCAACGCAGTCTGGAGCACCGACGAGGTGGTAAACCTGCTCGGCTGACCCGCGGAAAAGGCCTTGCAGGGTCGGTCGATCCTGCAAGGCACACGCCCAAGATAGGGCGCGGGACGGATAACAGGCATTTTCATTCGCGTGACCGCCGCCTATCAATCAGGGCAGTGACAATGGATGCGATGGGGAAATACATGACCAAACCCATGATCGGTGTGATCGGCGGATCGGGCCTCTACGAGATGAACGGGCTGCAAGACGCCGAATGGCAAAGCGTCGAGACCCCTTGGGGCGCGCCTTCGGACCAGATCCTGACCGGCACGCTGGATGGCATCGCCTTCGCCTTTCTGCCGCGCCACGGCCGGGGGCATGTACACAGCCCGTCCTCCGTGCCCTACCGCGCCAATATCGATGCGCTCAAACGTCTGGGCGTCACCGATGTCATCAGCGTCAGCGCCTGCGGGTCGTTCCGGCACGAGATGGCGCCGGGTGATTTCGTCATCGTCGATCAGTATATCGACCGCACATTTGCGCGCGAAAAATCGTTCTTTGGGCCGGGCTGCGTCGCCCATGTCAGCATCGCGCATCCGACCTGCCCGCGCCTGTCGCAGGCCTGCACCGAGGCCGCTCGCGCCGCCGGTATCACGGTCCACGACAGCGGCACCTACCTTGCGATGGAAGGCCCGCAATTCTCGTCGCTCGCGGAATCGCGGCTCTACCGCGAGGTCTGGGGTTGCGATGTGATCGGCATGACCGGCATGCCCGAGGCCAAGCTCGCCCGCGAGGCAGAGCTTTGCTATGCTTCTGTCGCGATGATCACCGATTATGACAGTTGGCACCCCGATCACGGCGAGGTTGACGTGACACAGATCATCGCCACGCTGACCGGCAATGCGGACAAGGGCCGGAACATGCTGCGCGGCCTGCCTGCACGCCTCGGGGCAGATCGCGACCCTTGCCCCCATGGCTGTGACCGGGCGCTGGAATTTGCCATACTGACCGCGCCGGAGGCCCGTGATCCGACGCTGGTGGCGCGGCTGGATGCAGTGGCGGGACGGGTGTTGAACAGCGCGCCGGACTGAAGCCCGACTTAGGGAAGGAATTGCAACATGCCCTTGGAACTCTGGCTCGCCTTTGTAGCTGCCTCTACCGCGCTTCTCCTGATACCGGGGCCGACCGTGCTGCTGGTACTCAGCTACGCGCTCAGCCAGGGGCGCAAGGTTGCGGTGGCCAGCGCAGCGGGCGTGGCACTGGGCGATCTGGCGGCGATGACAGCCTCGTTGCTGGGTCTGGGCGCGCTGGTGCTTGCTTCGGCGACGCTCTTTACCGCGCTGAAATGGGTCGGTGTGCTCTATCTTGTCTATCTCGGAGTCAAGCTGCTGCGCAGTGCGCCCTCGGCCGGGCTTGAGGCACGCACAGCCGGGCGCGACGTTACCGGCCAGGGTGTTTTCTGGCATATGGCGGCGGTGACCGCGCTCAACCCGAAATCCATCGCGTTTTTCATCGCCTTCGTGCCGCAATTCGTTTCGCTGAACGCGCCGCTGTTGCCGCAGTTTGCCCTCCTGATCGGCACCTTTGTTGGCCTTGCGACGGTCAATTCCTTTGCCTACGCGCTGCTGGCGGACCGACTGCGCCAGAGCATCCGGCGGCCCGGCGTGATCACCTGGCTCACCCGGGCGGGTGGCGGCGCGTTAATCGCGATGGGGGTGATGACCGCCGCGCTGCGTCGCGCGGGCTGATGGCGCGCTGAGAAATGGACAAGTCCCAAGCCGCAGCAGACCCGGGCCGCGTGCTGATCCTCGGCGCGGACGGGTTCATCGGCCGCCATCTTGCATTCGGGCTGCGCGCGGCAGGTTGGCAGGTGCTGGCTTCGGCCCGGCGCACGGACGCGTTGGAATGGATGGGGTTCGAAACACTCCGCGCCGATCTTGCGGCGGATGAACCGCAACACCCCGCCTTTTGGCAGGGCAAGCTGGCGGGCGTTACCCATGTCGTCAACGCTGCGGGCGTCTTGAACGCAGGCGAAACCGTTTCACATGCCGTACATGTCGCAGCCCCCGAAGCGATCTACGCCGCCCTGCCCGTGCCCGCCCGTGGGCTGCTGATCTCGGCCGTCGGGATCGACGGCAGCGAAACCGGGTTTGCCCGCCACCGGCGTGCGGGTGAAGCCGTCGCGGCAACACACGGCATCACCATCCTGCGCACCGGTCTGGTCCTGAGCGAGACATCCTATGGCGGCTCGTCGCTGGCCCGTGCGCTGGCTGCGTTGCCGTTTTTCACGCCGGTCGTGGGGCGTGGAGACCAGCAGTTCAACCCGGTACATGCTGCCGATCTGACCCGCGTCGTGGACCACCTGCTGCGCCATCCACCCGGCCCCGGCGTGCATAGTATCGGCGGCCCCGAAACCCTGAGCCAGGCCGAAATGCTGCGCAGCTTGCGGGCATGGATGGGTCTGCGCCAAGTGCCGTTGTTACGGCTGCCACTCTGGCTGGCGCACGGTCTGGGGCGAATGGGCGACGCCCTGCGCTGGGGACCGATCTCGGCCACAGCGGTGGCGCAGTTGCAAAGCGGTGTTCTGGCGCACCCCGACAGTGCCATCGCGGCGCTTACGGTAAAACTGCGCGGGTTCAGCCAATTTATGGCGGCCCGCCCTGCGGGAACGCAGGATCTTTGGCACGCGCGGCTCTACCTGATGCGCCCGGTTTTGCGGATCGTGCTGGCATTCCTCTGGCTCGCCTCCGGGGTGATCGGCCTCACCCTGCCCAGCGCGGCTTTTCTGCCGCTTTTGCCCGACACTATGCTGGGCGACGGCATGCTCATCGCGCTGGCGCGGCTCGGCGGTGTGCTTGACCTCGGGATCGGGGCCGCGCTCTTGCGGGGCTGGCAGCCCCGAACGCTTGCGGGCCTGCAAGTGGGCGTGGTGCTGACCTATACCCTTGCGTTCAGTTGGCTGAATGCCGGGCTGTGGCTGCTGCCGCTGGGCGGGTTGCTGAAAAACATCCCCGTCATGATGCTCATCGCCATTTCGGCCATTCTGGAACAGGAACGCTGAATGGACCCTTATTTCATCGCCAAATGGATGCATATCCTCAGCGCGACACTGCTTTTCGGTACGGGTATCGGCACCGCGTTTCAGATGGTTTGGGCGATGCGCACGCGGCAAGCACAAACCGTGGCGACCGTTGCGGGCGGTGTCGTTCTGGCTGACTGGCTATTCACAGTGCCCGCGGGCCTGATCCAGCCGCTCACCGGAATCTGGCTGGCGCATTTACAGGGGCATCCCCTCAGCGCGCCGTGGTTGCTGCTGTCGCTAGCGCTTTACGTGCTGGCATTTGCCTGCTGGGCGCCGGTCGCAATGCTTCAAATCCGCATCCGCGATCTGGCCGCCCGCGCGGCACGCGACGGCGCATCTCTGCCAGAGGGCGCCATCCGCGCCTATCGCATCTGGTTCATCCTCGGCTGGCCCGCCTTTGCCGCGCTTGTCGTGGTTTTCTGGCTAATGGTCGCCAAACCAACGCTGTGGTAGGCAAAGGCATAGCCCGCGCTTGCATGCGGGCAGTGGATCGGCCAAACCCCACCGGCCAGATTATAACCAGACAAGGTACTGCGAATGCCCCCGACCCGGACGATCAAGGATTATATCCGCACCATCCCCGATTTCCCACAGGCGGGCGTCATGTTCCGCGATGTGACCACGCTCTTTGCCGATCCGCGCGGATTCCGCATGGCCATCGACCAGTTGCTGCACCCCTATGCCGGGCTGAGGATCGACAAGGTCGTGGGGCTGGAGGCGCGCGGTTTCATCCTTGGTGGCGCCGTGGCGCATCAGCTCAGCGTCGGCTTCGTGCCGGTCCGCAAGGCGGGCAAGCTGCCGGGGCGCACCATCGCGCAGGACTATCAACTGGAATACGGCGATGCGACGGTCGAGCTGCACGAGGACGCCATTGAAGCCGGTGAGACAATCCTGCTTGTCGATGATCTTCTGGCAACCGGCGGCACTGCCGAGGCCGGTATCCGCCTGATTGAACGGCAGGGCGGCCGGATCGCGGGATGTGCCTTCGTGGTCGATCTGCCGGATCTCGGCGGGCGCAAGCGGCTGGAAGCGCTGGGGATGGACGTGCACGCGCTCTGCGCCTTCGAAGGCGACTGACCGCCGCGCCAATGCCGGCCTCCACCTTATTCAGGCGCGCGCGCCTCGAACTTCAGCAAGCCATCTGTGGCGGGCCGCATCAGGGTGGCGGCACCTTTGCCTGCCTCGCCCAGCCACAACGGCCAATCGGCGGCATCCACGATGACCGGCATCCGGTGATGAATGTGCTTCAATGCCTCGTTCGCCGCCGTGGTCACGATGGCGCAACTGCGAACTGACGCTTCGCCGCGCGTCCAATCCTGCCAGATACCTGCCAAGGCCAGCGGTGCGTCGTCCTGCGCGGCAATATACCACGGCTGCTTCTTGCCATCTGCGCCGGTGGTCCATTCATAGAAACCGCTGATCGGGATCAGACAGCGCCGGGCGCGGCAGGCTTCGCTGAAGGCGGGCTTTTCCGCGATCGTCTCGGCCCGGGCGTTGATCAGCAGCGGCCCGTCATTCAGAGCCTTGTACCAGACAGGCACAAACCCCCAGCGCATCGGCGCCAGCCTGCGATCTGTTGCGTCCGATATAACCGTATGGATCTGATCCGTCGGACGGACATTGCGGTTCGGCACGTCCGGCAGATCGTTCGCCGGGCGCGCCGCGAATAGCTGTGCCATCGCGTCATTCGGCAAGGTGATGGCAAAGCGACCGCACATGGCCTAGCGCAGAATACCCGAGTAATGCAGCATCCCCCAGCTGACCAGTTCGCGTTCGATCCGTGACCACTGCGCGCCCATGGCGATGGGATCGAGCCGTGCAGCGGCGGCAATCTCGGCCAGCGACCGGCGACCGTTGATCGCCCCGATCAAAGGCGCTGCCTCGCGCCCCAGCGACAGGTGACTCTTGGTCCCGGGATAGGCCAGCTTGGGCCGCTGCCCCTGTGCCAGACCCTGCGCCAGTTTCTGCGGTGCAATGCCACGAATATGCGGAACCAGCGTCCGGTTCTTGCCCGACGCGGGCGCCACCGGCGCGTCGGCAGCCACGGCATAGCCAACATGCGTCTTGATCGTGCCGCGCAGTTTCTCGGCCACGGCCATTTGCGCGGGGATGTCCAGATGTTCGGGCACCGGGGCCAGCCGGTCCAGCTCGTAAAGTGCCGGCATGGCAAAGCCGCTCAATGCCCAGCCCGCCTGCGCCAGGGTATCGAGAAGTTCGGGAACCGTGAAAGACCGGTCCTGCGAATGCAGCAACAAGTCGTAGAACCCCGCGTCGCTTTTGCGGTGGTCAACCACGTTGGGATTGCTGGAAAAAGGATGTCCCTCGGGCAAGGTCTCCATGATCTTGCGCGCCGCTTTCAGACGCTCTTCCGGTGACATGCCCTCGAAAAGCGCGCCGAATGCCTCTTGCAAGGGATAAACACCGGACCGGCCATAAGGCGCATAGACCATGAACCCCAGCCCGCCGCCGGGGGCCAGCGCCGCGCGCAGCGCCGCGAAACCGGCAACCGGATCAGGCAGATGGTGCAACACCCCGCAGCAGTCGATGTAATCGAAAGTCCCCAGATCGGGCGCGTCCATCAGGCTGCCGGTGATGAAGCGGATGCCGGTCAGCCCGCGCGCCCGCGCCCGCGCCTCGGCCACTTTGCGCGACGCCGCGCTGAGGTCAACGTAAGTGATCTCGCACGGTTTGCCCGCCTGCGCCATCAATTGTGCCAATTGGATCAGCCCATCCCCGGTGCCGCCACCCGCCACCAGCGCGCGCAGCGGCCGCGACCAGTCGCGTTGCCCGCCAAACACGAAATGGTCAATCTCCAACGGGTGCGAGGGAGAGCCGGTGATCAGCCGCTTGGCTTCATCCTTGGGATCACGCTCGGGGTACGGGTAAACCTCGTATTGGTCTTTGACTTGATTCATGGGCGTGGGTGACCTTTGCTGCGGAGTGCATTGAGTATTTTTGGCAAAATGAAGGACATGGGGTTATTCGGCACTTGTGCGGACGCGGTCATCGACCATTGGGATGAAAGGGATACGCCGGGCGAAATATTCGGCCAGCACATCCGCCACATCGGGACCGAAATCATAGGCCTCGCGCGCGCCTTTGAGCACGGCAAAGCCGTCGCCGCCATTGCGCAAGTAATTGTTGGACACCATGCCATAAAGCCGATCGGGATCGAGCGGCGCCCCCGCCACTGTCACAGCGCGCACCCGGCTGCCGGGTGCTGCGGCGGGTTCATAGACCACCTCAATGCCTGCGACCTGCGGAAATCGGCCTGCGCCCTCCTCAACCTGACTCAGACCGTTTTCAAGTGCTTCCAGCACCTCGGCCCCCGAAACACGGAAGGTCGAAAGCGTGTTCTGGAATGGCAAAACAGTCAGCACCTCGCCCATCGTTATGGGGCCCGCATCGATGCCAGAACGCACACCGCCGCCGTTTTGCAGCGCGATTTCGACACCCTGATCCCTGACCCGCTCCAACATTGCCTCGGCCACGGCGATACCCATCGCGCAGGGGCCGGTACGGCAGGCGTCACGATCGCCACCGATGGGCAGGGCCGCTTCGGCCACGACCTTGTTGCGAAGCTCCTCGAGCGGTTCTGCCGCCTGCGCCAGCCGGGCCAACACGCCTGCATCTTCGGCCACGCCCGCATCAATGAGTTGTGGCGCGCCGGTCGCAGAAACCAGTTTCCCAGATGCATCGAAAGTGACATCCAGCGCGCCGAGGAATTTGCCGTAGGCATAGGCCTGCACGATGGCGGTGTCGCCGATCATGGTCGGATACGGCCCCTCGGCCTCGGGATCGGTGGGGTGCAGATAGGTGTTGGAATGCCCGCCCACGATCACGTCAACGCCAGTCGTCTCCTGCGCCACGCGCTGATCAACGGCGTAGCCGCTATGCGACAGCACGATGATCCGGGTGATGCCCGCATCGGTCAAGCGGTCCACCTCGGTCTGCACGGCCGCAACGGGATCGGAAAATGTGACATTCGGGCCGGGCGTGGCCAATTCATCGGTGTTCTGCGGCGTGAGGCCGATGAGGCCCACGGTCATGCCACGGCGTTCGATCACGACGGACCGGGCAATCTTGTCTGCCAGTAATGGCTCGGCCGAGAGATCGGCATTGGACATCAGCACCGGAAATTCGACCGCGTCTACAAAGGCGCGCAACACTTCGGGGCCGTCGTCGAACTCGTGATTGCCCACGGTCATGGCGTCATAGCCAAGCAGGTTCATCATCTCGGCGGCCAGCTTGCCCTTGTAGTGGGTGTAAAACAGCGTGCCCTGAAACTGATCGCCGCCATCGACAAGGATCACCGGCGCCGTGGCGGCATCCCGCGCGGCGGTGATCGCCGAGATCAACCGGGCGGTGCCGCCAAAGCACTTGCCCTCTGCGTTGTCCTCGGGCTTGCAGGTCGAATCGTATGCGTTGATCGGCTCGAACCGGGCGTGAAAGTCATTGGTATGCAGAATCGTCAGACGGTCCTCGGCCAACACAGGAAGGGCCGCGCAGCCCAGCACCACAGCGGTCAACAGGGGGCGGATCATCAACATACTCCTTTGGCAACGCAGTTACGCCGCAGATGGTGCCCTGCCACGCAGGCCGCGTCAAACCCATCTGCGCTTGACCGCGCGCACATGCCGGGGCATCACCCCGCCATGGTGATTTACAAGATTTTCCGCGCCGCCGAATGGGCCGAACTGCGCGCCAGTGGCCAGTCTGCAGGTGCGCCTGTCGATCTGGCCGATGGCTATGTGCATTTCTCGACCGCGGAACAGGCGGCCGAAACCGCCGCAAAGCATTTCGCAGGCGAAGACGGTCTGGTTCTGCTTGGGGTTGAGACCGACCGGTTGGGCGATGACCTGCGGTGGGAGCCGTCGCGCGGTGGCGCGCTCTTCCCGCATCTGTACCGGGAGTTGCGCCTGTCGGACGTGGCGTGGGCACAGCCGTTGCCCCTGATGGACGGGAAGCATCAGTTCCCCGCCGGGATGGAATGACCATGCTGGAGCGGCTCGGCCTGCGGCTGCTGCACCGGTGCGATCCGGAAACGGCGCATGGTCTGGCGTTGCGTGCCTTGCGCCTTGGCCTCGTTCCCCTGCCCGGCCGGATCACCACCGCGCGCCTACGGACCGAACTGGCCGGAATGCGCCTAGACAATCCCATCGGCCTCGCCGCCGGGTTCGACAAGAACGCCGAAGTGCTGGCACCGCTGGCGCGCGCGGGTTTCGGCATGATCGAGGTAGGTGCGGTGACGCCGCAGGCCCAGCCCGGTAATCCGCGCCCGCGCCTGTTCCGGCTGCCGCAGGACCGCGCCGTGATCAATCGGTTCGGGTTCAACAACGCCGGCATGGACGCCGCTGCCGGGCGTCTTGCCGCGCGCCCCAAGGACGCGGTGATCGGCCTCAATCTGGGGGCCAACAAGGACAGCGCCGACCGGGCCGAGGATTTCGCCCGTGTTCTGGCCCATTGTGGGCGGCACCTGGATTTCGCGACGGTCAATGTCTCGTCGCCAAACACCGAACGGCTGCGCGACCTGCAAGGCGCCCAGGCGCTGACGGCGCTGCTCGAAGGCGTAATGGAAGTGCGCGACTGGCTGGAGCGGCCCATCCCCATCTTCCTCAAGATCGCGCCGGACCTAAGCGATGCCGAACTTGCCGAGATTGCCGAAGTGGCCCGCGCCGCCAAACTGGACGGGATCATCGCCACCAACACGACGCTGGACCGCGACGGGCTGACCAGTGCGGCGCGCGCTGAAAAGGGCGGGTTGTCCGGCGCGCCGCTGATGGAGAAATCCACGCGCGTTCTGGCGCGGCTGTCACAACTGACCGACGGCGCCATGCCGCTGATCGGCGTGGGCGGGATCGCCAGCGCCGAAGATGCCTATGCCAAGATCTGCGCAGGCGCCACGGCGGTGCAGCTATATTCCGCGCTGGTATACGAGGGGCTGTCGCTGGTGCCGCGCATCGCCGCCGGGCTGGATCGGCTGCTGGAGGCGGACGGACATGCATCGGTCGCGGACGCAGTCGGCACCAAACGGGAGGAGTGGCTATGATCACCTATTGGCACAATCCACGCTGCTCGAAATCGCGGGCGGGACTGGCGCTGTTGCAGGAGCGCGGCGCGCAGGTGACAGTCCGGCGCTATCTGGAAGACGCCCCGTCAGAGGCGGAACTGCGCGCGGTGCACGCGCTGCTGAAACGCCCCGTGGCCAAGATGATGCGCCCCGGCGAGACCATTTTCCGCGAATTGGGGCTCAGCCTCTCGGATCCTGAGAACGCGCTTTTTGCAGCAATGACCGCGAATCCGAAACTGATCGAGCGGCCCATCGGAATTACCAACGATGCCGCTGTGATCGGACGCCCGCCCGAAGCCCTGCTTGGTCTGCTCTGACCGGATGGCCATGCCCGGACATGCCGCATTGCATTATACCTCAATGCGGCTGATCCTGTGCCAACGCCGGTGAGAGACAGGACAAAATGAAACTGACCCAGACCATATTTCGCTGGTTCGATGCGGTTCTCTTCGACCTTTTTCGACAGATGCGCTGGTCGTTTCTGCCGCCGCTGATGGTCTATCTTGCTTACGGGGTTTCGACACTGACTGCGATTGTCGGCGTGTTCTTCGTCAAGGAATACCTGGGGCTGTCCGCTGCCTTTCTGGCCGGGCTTTCATTCTGGGCCGGCTTGCCCTGGGCGCTGAAAATGCCGCTGGGGCATCTGGTGGATATCGTCTGGCGCTGGAAATGGCTGCTGCTCTATCTAGGGGCAGCACTGGTCGCGAGCAGCTTTGGCATCATGTACCTGCTGATCTCCGCGCCCGATGTCATGGGAGCAGTGCTGCCCATCGAGGCGTGGTTCATCGCTTCAACGCTGCTGGCCCCTTGCGGTCTGGTGTTGCAGGACGCCGTCGCTGACGCGATGTCGGTCGAGGCAGTGCCACGGCACGCACCGGACGGCGCGCCGTTGGACGATGATATATTGCGCGGGATGCATACGACGATGCAGATGCTGGGGCGCGTCGCGCTGATCGGCGGCACCCTCATTGTGGCCATGATCAACATCATCGCATTCGACGGGGTGGAGGATCTGACGCAACCCGCCAAGGCAGAGGTTTACGCCGATATCTACCTTATCGCGATGATCGTGCCACTGATTTCGGTCTCGGGCGTGATCCTCGCCTCGCTCCAGCGGCGCCTTGCGATCCGTCGCGCGGTGCGGGCGGGGTTGGATACCGGCGCGTTGACACACCGGCCCGGCCCGCCGACAAAGGTCAATCCTTGGTATTTCATCGGCGGCGGTGCCTTCGTCGCCCTTTCGCTGAGCGTCGGGCTGTTAAAAGTGCCCTATGCGCAAGAGATCGTTTTTGCCGGGTCGATGACCATCGTGCTGTTGCTGATGCGGCAACTCTTGCGCGTCCTGTCTCCCGCGCAAGCGCGGATGCTGGTGGGTACGGCGCTGATCATCTTCGTCTTTCGCGCCGTTCCCCTGCCCGGACAGGGCGCCACGTGGTTTTCGATCGACGAGCTCGGCTTCGATCCGCAATTCCTGTCGGTCCTGCAACTTGTGGCAGCGCTGCTGACACTGGTGGCGATGATCGTGCTACGCCCGTTCATGGCACAGCGCAGGCTGACGCAAGTCTATCTGATCCTCACCATCGCGGCCGGGGTGCTCGCCCTGCCCAACATCTCGCTATACTACGGCATTCAGGACATCACCGCACCGCTGACCGGCGGGCTGGTCGATGCACGGTTCATCGCCGTGCTGGACACTGCGGCGGAATCCCCGCTGAGCCAGATCGCCCTCATCCCAATGCTGGCATGGATCGCGCGCAACGCGCCCGACAACCTCAAGGCGACGTTTTTTGCGGTCATGGCATCCTTCACCAATCTCGCGCTTTCGGCCAGTTCCCTGGCGACGAAATATCTGAACCAGGTTTTCGTGGTCAACCGCGAGATCACCGATACCACCGGTGGCGTGGAGGTGCCTGCCGATTACACCCAGCTCGGCTGGCTGCTGATCACTACCGGCGCGTTGGGCTTCATCCTGCCGCTGCTGACGATCCTGCTGGTGCAACGCTCGCGGCTGCACACCACGGACTGATCACCCGGTGCGTCAGGTGTCTGGCGCATCCACATGCTGGTCGAGCATCACCGCATTCCCATCCGGGTCGTGCAGGATCAGGCTGGCCGGACCAGTACCGCCGCCGGTTTCGCGCTCGATCTCCAGCCCGGCCTTCTTCAGCCGCGCCTCGATCTGCCGGATATCGGTGAACGCAGCCTGCGACACACCGCTCTGGTCCCAGCCGGGATTGAAGGTCAGGATGTTGCCCTTGAACATATCCTGGAACAGACCGATCACCGTGTCGCCATTGCGCAGGATCAGCCAGCCCTGATCGGGCGCGCCACCTGCCTCTGCGAACCCGAGCGCCTCGTAAAACGCGCGTGAGCGGGCCAGATCCTTGACCGCCAGACTGACCGAAAATGCGCCAAGCTCCATACTCTGCCCTCTGTGCTATCTCCGGGAAGTCTAGCACAGCGGGGCCCGAGCGGCGAACATGCAGCGCATCAGTCTGCCGCCGCTCGTTCCAGCGCAGGATAGCGCGCGCCCAATGACAACCCGCGCGTCACGTAGGAAATCAGGAGCGCGATCCAGAGCCCGTGATTGCCAAAGGCGGGCAGCAGCAGCAACACCGCGATGCCATAGACCGCAAGGCTGATCGCCATCATGTTGCGCATGTCGCGCGTCCGCGTGGCGCCGATGAAGATGCCATCGAGCATATAGGCCGCCACAGCCAGCGGCGGCACCGCGATCATATAGGGCAGATAGAGCTGCGCGGCGGCCTGCACATCCGGCGCTGTGGTCATCAGGCCGATCCCCCAGACGCCGACAATGCCGAACCCCACCGCCAGAACCACGCCGCAGCCTATCCCCCAGAGACTGGTCAGCAGCGCCGCCCGGCGCACCCGCACGGCAGAGCGCGCGCCAAACGCGGCCCCCACCAGCGCCTCGGCGGCAAAGGCAAACCCGTCCAGCGCATAGGCCGTTATGTGCAAGAACTGCAGCAGCACCTGGTTGGCCGCCAGCGTCACGTCGCCGAAATCACTGGCAAGAAACAGGAACGAGACGAACATCACCTCCAGCATCATCGACCGCAGCAGGATATCAAGGTTCACCCCCAGCATCAGGCGCAGCCGGACCCGATCAAAGACGCGCCCCCAGTCGCGCCATGCAGGCACGCCGAACGCCGCCCGGCAGAACCACAGGCCAAGGCCCAACCCGCCCCATTCCGCAATGAAGGTGGCCCAGGCAACGCCCTCCACGCCCCAGCCGAGGCCCAGCACGAACCACAGGTCGAGCAGGATATTCGCCCCGTTCATCAATACCTGAATCATCAGGACGGCACCGGTGCGCTCCAACGCGATCAGCCAGCCGGTCACGGCATAAAGGGCGATAATGGCGGGCGCGCTCCAGACGCGGATATTCATGTAATCGCGCGCCAGGCCTTCTACCTCGGCACTGGCTGGCGCAATGCTGAACGCGCCCCAGAAAAGCGGCAGTTGCAGCGCGATGATCGTCAAACCACCCACCGCTGCGATCATCAGCGACCGGGTCAGCATCGCCGCCACTTCGCCGGTCTGGCCTGCCCCATTGGCCTGACTTGTCATCCCGCTGGTGCCCATCCGCAGGAACCCGAAAATCCAGTAGATCGCGGTGAGGATGATCGCGCCGATCCCGACAGCACCGATCGGCGCGGCCAGTCCCAACTGCCCCACAACACCGGTATCCACCGCCCCCAGAATCGGCACCGTCGCATTGGAAATCACGATTGGCCCCGCAATGCGCAGCACGCGCGCATGCGTCAACGGCCCGGAGGCAGGTGCCATGCTGTCAGCCATCGCGGCGCGGCATCAGGAAGTGCCCCGTCGCCTGGGCAAAGGCGCGGTCACGGTTGTCCTGCCACGCCTCCACATGCACTGAGGCATAGCGCCGCCCCGACCGGTTGATCTTGGCCCGCGCATAGGCATCGCGCGGCAGGCCAGTGCGCAGATAATCGACAGTGAAATCGATGGTCTTTGGCAGGCGCGGCATCTGCCCCGCAACCAGCGTTTCGGCCAGCGTTGTACCGCTTTCGATTTCGGGCCAGAGCATCGACCAGCTGAGGCTGATGATCGCCGTCACTTCCATGAACGCAGCCGTCGCGCCGCCGTGCAACGCGGGCAGCATAGGGTTGCCGATCAGCGCATCCTGATAGGCCAGAACGCCGGTCAGCTCGTCGCCGCGCCGGTCAAAGCTGATCCCCAGAAAACGGATATAGGGCACGCCTTCCACCAACGCGGTCAGCGCGGCATCGCGCCGCTGCTTGACGACCTGCACAGGCTCGGGACGTGGGCGGCGCGGTTGCTCTGCCATCACTTGCCCTCCACGGTAAAGGTTCCGGTTGCAGTGGCCACCGGGCGATCGTCGTCATCGTCAAGCGCAGTGGCACGGACAAAGGCGACCGACCGCGTGATATGGAAGCACTCGGCACGCGCGCGGATCGTCTGGCCGGGCGTGGCGGGGCGCATGTAATCGATCCGCAGGGCAATCGTCGCCGTGCCACCGTTGGCACCGGGATGACTCATCGCCGCAGCACCACAGCAGGTATCCATCAACGCGCTGACCGCGCCGCCATGAATGACGCCGCTTTCGGGATCACCGACCAGCTTCTCATTCCAGGGCATGGACATCTCGGCACGGCCATCTTTCATCAAATCCGCCTTTATGCCGAGCGCCACCGCATGCGGTAATTCGCGAAAGAACTGCAACCCCGGGTGGTTTGCGTCGCCGGTCGCTGTGCTGCTCATATTTCGGGCCTCGCCTTGGATCTGGTTCGCGGTCACCTGACCGTTATTGACACTCATCCGCGCGCACGCAAGGGCCAGCCGTCTGCCGTGCCCTGCCTTGCCGATCGCGCCCAGCAGCGTGATACGGCCATCCAAAGCGTTTTGAACGCTACCCCCAGACACAGATCAGATGTGAAACGTCTACAACTTTAAATGAGCGTGGGCCTTTTGCGCGTTCCTTGTTTAAGATAAAATGCAAAGGGCTCTAGGGGCTTTAACAATGCCGGAAATTGAGGCACGCTGTCGGAACTTGGTCCCTTATCACGCGTTTGTTGCGAGAAACCATGACCGAAGAACGTTTATCCCTGAAGCAGATGTGCGCGAAATTCGACGTGACGCCGCGCACTCTGAGATATTATGAATATATCGAGCTGCTTCAGCCCGAACGTGACGGCCGCGCGCGGCTCTATGGTCCGCGCGAAATGGCGCGGATGACCCTGATCCTGCGGGGCCGGAAATTCGGCTTCAGCCTCGAAGAAATCCGCCAGTGGCTGATGATTTACGAAAAACACGGCACAACCGCGCAGATGCGCAGCTGGATCGAATTGGCGGACAAGCAGTTGCGCGAATTGGCCGATCAGCGCGAGCAGATCGAGGAAGCAATGGAAGAGCTTCAGAAACTGCGCGACGACACGGCAGCCTCGCTCAAGGGGTAGGAACGTGCCGGGCTTCAGCCCGACAAATTGATCTTCCCGAGACACTTCCCTTGAAAGTGACGTTACGTCGGACTTACGTCAACCCGAACACCTGTTGTAAGCAGCCCTTCAAAGCACATATCAAGTGCAACCCTAACGATACTGCAGGACCGAAATGACCGTCGAAATCATGACCATTCGCGAAATGTGCGATGCCTTTGGCGTCACGCCCCGAACCTTGCGTTTCTACGAATCCAAGGAACTTCTTGCGCCAATCCGCGACGGGCAAAAACGCCTCTTTACCAAGCGCGACCGCGCGCGGCTGAAGCTGATCCTGCGCGGCAAGCGCTTTGGTTTTAGCCTCGAAGAAATCCGCCAGCTTCTAGATCTCTACGACACGGGCGACCGGCAGCACACACAGATGCTGCGTACCCTCGAATTGGGGTCCGAGCGTCTACGCGAATTGGAAGTGCAGCGCGCTGAGCTCGACAATGCCATTTCCGACCTGCGCAAGCAGATGGCTTGGGTAGAGCAGACGCTCTCGTCGATGAACAACCTCAGTGAGGCCGCTGAATAAGCTCAGGATTTACAGCCCATACATTTAGGATCAACTCAGGGAACGTACGACATGCCGAACTACACCGCCCCGACGAAGGACATCCAGTTTGTCCTGCACAATGTACTGAACGTGTCTCAGGCAGATATCCCGGGTTACGCCGAACTTGACGCTGAATTTACGGCGGCGGTTCTCGACGAGGCGGGCAAGATTGCTTCCGAAGTGCTGCAGCCGCTCAACGCCGTCGGCGACACCGAAGGCTGCAAGCTGGAAAACGGCGTCGTGCGCACCCCGACCGGCTTCAAGGCGGCATTAGATCAGATGCGCGAAGGCGGCTGGACTGCGCTTGACCTGCCCGTGGAATTCGGCGGGCAGAACATGCCCTATATCCTGGGCACTGCCGTGGGCGAGATGTTCTCGGGGGCAAACCAGGCCTTTACCATGTATCAGGGCCTGACCCATGGCGCGGCATCTGCCATCCTCGTGCATGGCACGGAAGCGCAAAAGGCGACCTATCTGCCGAAGATGTTCTCCTGCGACTGGACCGGCACCATGAACCTGACCGAGCCGCATTGCGGCACCGATCTGGGACTGATGCGCACCAAGGCCGAACCGCAGGACGATGGCAGCTATCAGATTTCCGGGCAGAAGATTTTCATCTCGTCCGGCGAGCATGACATGGCCGACAACATCGTCCATCTGGTGCTGGCCAAGATCCCCGGCGGCCCCGAGGGCATCAAGGGCGTGTCCCTTTTCATTGTGCCGAAATTTCTGGTGAACGAGGATGGAAGCCTGGGCGAGCGCAATGGCGTGGCGTGCAGCAAGATCGAAGAGAAAATGGGCATCCACGGTAATTCAACCTGCGTGATGGATTATGACGGTGCCAAGGGCTGGCTGCTGGGCGAGAAGCACAAGGGCATGCGCGCGATGTTCACCATGATGAACGAAGCCCGCATCGGCGTCGGCATGCAAGGCTTGGCGCAGGCCGAGATTGCCTATCAGAACGCATTGGAATACGCCAAGGACCGGCTGCAGGGCCGTGCCGTGACCGGCACCGAGAACCCCGAAGGCCCCGCCGATCCGCTGATCGTGCATCCCGATATCCGCCGCTCGCTGATGGACCAGAAGTCTTTCGTTGAAGGCGGCCGGGCGTTCCTGCTGTGGAGCGCGCAGCTGATCGACCGGTCGCACCGCGGCGATGACGCGGCGGCCGAAGGGCTGATTTCGCTGATGACCCCTGTCGTCAAGGGCTTCCTGACCGATGAGGGCTACGACATGACCGTGCAGGCGCAGCAGGTCTATGGCGGGCATGGCTACATCGAGGAATCGGGCATGTCGCAATTTACCCGCGACGCCCGGATCGCAATGATTTACGAAGGTGCCAACGGTGTGCAGGCGCTCGACCTGGTGGGTCGCAAGCTGGCGCTAGACAGCGGCAAGCACGTCATGGCCTTCTTCGACATGGTCAAGAGCTTCTGCAAGGACAATGCCGACATGGACGGCATGGCCGAATTCATCGAGCCGCTCAAAGCCGCCTCCAAGGATCTGCAGGCCGCCGGCATGTTCTTCATGCAGAATGGCATGAAAAACCCCAACGCGGCACTGGCGGGCAGCTATGATTTCATGCATCTTTTCGGGCATGTCTGCCTCGGGCTGATGTGGGGCCGCATGGCCAGAGCCGCATTGGTGGAACTCGAGGGCGGCAGCGGCGACACGGCATTCTATCAGGCCAAACTGGTGACGGCGCGTTACTACATGCAGCGCCGCCTGCCCGCGACGGGGATGCATCTGGCGCGGATTCAATCGGGTGCAGACCCGGTAATGGGGCTGAGCGTCGACCAGTTCTGAAGCTAAGGTGGGTTCGGAACTCACCCCAAGGGAGGACGGCAGATGCCAAAACGCTTTCGCCTGACACGGCGTTTCAACGTAGCGATGACCGAAGACGGCTATCGCCGCCTGCGCAAATTCAGCCAGCAGGCCGGTCTGGACGAAGGCGAGGCACTGTCCTTCCTGTTTGAAAATTTCGACAGCGTGATTGACGAGGACACGTTCGCGCACCGGCTTCGGATCTTCAATTCCGAGCTTGATGCGCGCAAACGCTGAAGAGGGAGCCGTCCGTATGGGATGGATGACAGACGAACACACGATGCTGGCGGAGATGACCCGCAGCTTCATCGAAACCGAGTGGGCGCCGCATTTCGAGCGCTGGCGCAAAGCGGGCGAGATGGATCGTGAAACTTGGGCCCAGGCGGGTGAATTGGGTCTGCTCTGCCCCTCTATCCCCGAAGAATACGGCGGCGCCGGCGGTGATTTCGGCCACGAGGCCGTCATCCTGATGGAAGCGCCGCGGGCCAACCTCGCCAGTTGGGGCCACCCGATCCATTCGGGCATCGTTGCGCATTACATCCTTGCCTATGGCACCGAGGCGCAGAAAAAACGCTGGCTGCCGCAGATGGTCTCGGGCCAGATGGTCGGCGCGCTGGCGATGACCGAACCCGCAGCCGGATCGGACGTACAGGGCATCAGGACCAAGGCCCTGCGCGATGGCAACGCCTATCGCCTGTCGGGACAAAAGACGTTCATCACCAACGGGCAGCACGCCAATCTGATTATCGTCGCCGCCAAGACCGACCCCAAGGCGGGTGCCAAAGGAATATCTCTGGTCGTGGTGGAAACCGACGGCGCGACGGGATTCACCCGTGGGCGCAACCTCGACAAGATCGGTTTGCACGCGGCTGACACCTCGGAACTTTTCTTCGACAATGTAGAGGTTCCTCACGAGAACATCCTCGGACAGCAAGAAGGCCAGGGCTTCTACCAGATGATGCAGCAACTGCCGCAGGAACGTCTGATCATCGGTTGCGGCGCGGTGGGTGCAATGGAAGGCGCGGTCGAACGCACCATCCGCTACTGCAAGGAACGCGAAGCATTCGGCGGCCCACTGACCCAGTTCCAGAACACCCGGTTCAAGCTGGCCGAATGCCTGACCCGCACCAAGGTGGCGCGCGCCTTTCTCGACGAATGCATCGTCGAGCATCTCGACGGCAAGCTGAGCGTCGAAAAAGCCGCGATGGCGAAATACTGGCTGACCGACACGCAATGCGCGGTGCTCGACGACTGCGTGCAATTGCATGGCGGTTACGGCTACATGCAGGAATACGCGGTGGCCGAAATGTGGGCAGATGCGCGCGTTCAACGCATCTATGGCGGCACCAACGAGATCATGAAGGAACTGATTGCGAGGGCCCTCTGATGCAGACAGCGAAAGATCAATACAGCCCCTTCGGGACGCTCCGCGGGGAGTATTTTCCGCAAAATGAAAGGGACAAGTCCACCCTGCCCCGCGCACGGGCCGACTGGCATCAGGCAGCGGGGCAGAGCTTCACTTTGCACGGCCATCGGCTCTCCAGCCTGTTCCGCATCTCTCACCAGACTGCATCTGGATTAATAAAAGGTGAATCCGACCAAACTTCATTTTGCCGAAAATACTCAACCCCACAGACCGTGCCGGGCGCACCGGCGAAAGGAACGAGATGACGATCAAACTTTACTGCATGGGCGAGAGCGGCAACGCCTACAAGGCAGCTCTGGCGCTGGAATTGGCGGGACTGGACTGGGAACCGGTTTATGTGGATTTCTTCGGCGGAGAAACCCGCACCGACGAATTCCGCGAGCTCAACGTGATGGGCGAAGTGCCGGTGCTGGTGGACGGCGACGTGACCCTCACCCAATCGGGCGTCATGCAGATGCATGTTACCGAGAAGACCGGTAAATTCGGCGGCGCCACCCCCGAAGAACAGCGCGAAGTGATGCGCTGGGTGTTCTGGGACAATCACAAGCTCAGCTCCCAGGCGGGCGTGACTCGTTTCCTGATGAATTTCCTGCCGGCAGAGAAGCGCCCCGCAGAGGTGATCGGCTTTATCCAGGGCCGTCTCAAGGCGGCTTATGCTGCGCTCGACACGCATCTCGAGGGGCGCGACTGGATCGTGGGAGGTGCGATCACCAATGCCGACATCTCCTGTTGCGGGTACCTCTTTTACCCCGAACCTTTCGGCTTTGACCGCGCGGAATGGCCCCAAATCGACCGGTGGCTTTCAAACATCCAGAACACCCCCGGCTGGAAACACCCCTATGACCTGATGCCCGGCAGCCCGGCTGACCGCGCCTGAACAAGGAGACACACGATGTCTGACGCATTTATCTATGACGCGCTGCGCACCCCGCGCGGCAAGGGCCGCAAGGATGGCGCACTGCACGAAGTGACGGCCGTGCGCCTCAGCGCCCAGGTTCTGAACGCACTCAAGGAACGAAATGGCCTCGATGGCCATGCTGTCGAGGACGTGATCTGGGGCAATGTCACCCAGGTGATGGAACAGGGTGGCTGTCTTGCGCGGACCGCCGTGCTGGCCTCTGATCTAGACGAATCCATCCCGGGCCTTGCGATCAACCGGTTCTGTGCCTCCGGCATGGAGGCCGTGAACCTGGCCGCGAACCAGATCAAGGGTGGCGCGGGCGAGGCCTATATCGCCGGCGGGGTCGAGATGATGGGCCGCGTGCCGATGGGCAGCGACGGGGCGGCGATTGCCGTCGATCCCAGCGTTGCGATGGACACTTATTTTGTCCCTCAAGGGATCAGTGCCGATATCATCGCCACCGAATACGGCTTCAGCCGCGATCAGGCCGATGCCCTCGCGGTAGAAAGCCAGAAGCGCGCCAAGGCGGCATGGGACGCGGGGCGCTTTGCCAAGTCGATCATCGCGGTAAAGGATCAAAACGGTCTGACCATTTTGGACCATGATGAATTCATGCGCCCTGGCACCGACATGCAGACGCTGGGCAGCCTCAATGCCAGTTTCCAGCAGATGGGTGAGGTGATGCCGGGCTTCGATGCCGTGGCCAAGCTGAAATACCCGCATATGGAGCGGGTCAATCACATCCACCATGCCGGCAACTCCTCGGGCATCGTCGATGGCTCGGCCGGTGTGCTGATCGGCAATGCGGAATTTGGCAAGAAATACGGCCTGAAGCCGCGCGCGCGTATCCGCCAGACCTGCAAGATCGGTACCGATCCCACGATCATGCTGACCGGCCCCGTGCCCGCAACGCAGAAGATCCTCGCCGATGCCGGTATGCAGATCGGTGATATCGACCTCTTCGAGGTGAATGAGGCCTTCGCATCGGTCGTCCTGCGTTTTCAACAGGCATTCGACGTGGACCCGGCGCTGGTAAACGTGAATGGCGGTGCCATCGCGATGGGGCACCCGCTGGGCGCGACCGGCGCGATCATCATCGGCACGCTGCTGGACGAGTTGGAGCGCACCGACAAGGAAACCGGCCTTGCCACGCTGTGCATCGCGTCCGGCATGGGTGCCGCCACGATCATCGAGCGGGTCTGACAAATGTCATTCACCCACCCCATCGGAGACGATCACCCTTTCGTCGCGGTCAAAGCCCTTGCCGATGCGCAAAGTTTTGGCACGCTTGAAATCGTGAATGTCTACGATGGGGCGCTGATCCGGCTTTATACTTCCGCACCCGATATCGTCTTTCGCCTGAACGGCGATCCGGGAAGTGCAATGGATCGGCAAAGATTTGACTACCACACGCATATCACGCTCGCCCCTGCCCCCGCAGCAGAGATGCTGAGCGCGATCAAGACCCACATCGCCGACGCAAGCTGACCACCAGCAGCCCGGCAAAGAGGAGATACACGAGATGACAGATTTCACGATGGAAAAACACGCCGACGGCGTCGCGATCATCACTTGGGACACGGTCGGCAAGTCAATGAACGTGATGAACGCCCAAGGGTTTCTTGACCTCGAGGCACTGGTCGATGACGCGCTGGCCGATGACGCGGTCAAGGGCATCGTCATCACCTCCGGCAAGGAGGGTAGCTTTGCCGGTGGCATGGACCTCAAAGTCATCGCCAAGATGAAGGATGACGCGGGCGACGATCCCGCGCGCGGCCTCTTTGACGGTGTCATGGGCATGCATGCCATCCTGCGCAAGATCGAGCGCGCGGGCATGGACCCCAAGACGAACAAGGGCGGCAAGCCGATTGCCGCCGCCCTGCCCGGCACTGCGTTGGGCATCGGTCTGGAGATTCCGCTGGCCTGCCATCGCATCTTTGCCGCCGACAACCCCAAGGCCAAGATCGGCCTGCCCGAGATCATGGTTGGTATCTTTCCGGGCGCGGGCGGCACCACCCGGCTGGTGCGCAAGCTTGGCGCGATCGGCGCGGCCCCGTTGCTGCTGGAAGGCAAGCTGAACGATCCCAAGCGCGCCAAATCGGCAGGCGTCGTGGACGAGGTCGTCCCGGCGGACGAATTGATGGACGCCGCCCGCGCCTGGGTGCTGAGCGAGCCCACGATTGTGAAACCTTGGGACGAAAAGGGATACAAGATGCCCGGCGGCGCGCCCTACCATCCCGCCGGCTTCATGAACTTCGTCGGTGCCTCGGCAATGGTCAACGGCAAGACCCAAGGTGCCTTCCCCGCCGCCAAGGCGTTGCTGAGCGCGGTCTACGAGGGCGCGCTGGTGCCCTTTGACACTGCACTGAAGATCGAGGCGCGCTGGTTCACCCATGTGCTGTTGAACCCGTCGTCCTCGGCGATGATCCGCAGCCTCTTCATCAACAAAGAAGCGTTGGAGAAAGGCGCGAACCGCCCCGACGTCCCCGATCAACGGGTGAAAAAGGTTGGCGTCATGGGCGCAGGCATGATGGGAGCAGGCATCGCGCTGGTCTCTGCCATGGCCGGAATGGAGGTTGTCCTGATCGACCAGAAACAGGAAGCGGCGGACAAGGGCAAATCCTATACCGCCGACTACATGGACAAGGGCATCAAGCGCGGCAAGGCAACTGCGGCCAAGAAGGAAGAGGCGCTGAACCGGATCACCGCGACCACGGATTATGCCGCGCTCAAGGGCTGCGACCTGATCATCGAGGCGGTGTTCGAAGATCCTGCCGTCAAGGCCGAGGTAACCAGGAACGTGCTGAAGGTCGTCGGCGACGATTGCATCTTTGCCACCAACACCTCGACCCTGCCGATCACCGAATTGGCCAAGGCCAGCGACAAGCCTGAGCAGTTCATCGGCATCCATTTCTTCAGCCCGGTCGAGAAGATGATGCTGGTCGAGATCATCAAGGGCGAGCAGACCGGCCCGCGTGCGGTGGCCAAGGCGCTCGACTATGTGCGCCAGATCCGCAAGACGCCCATCGTGGTGAATGACGCCCGGTTCTTCTACTGCAACCGCTGCATCATCCCCTACATCAACGAAGGCATCCGCATGGTTGCCGAGGGCGTGGCACCAGCGCTGATCGACAACGCGGCACGGCAGTTGGGCTTCCCCGTTGGCCCGCTGCAACTGGTCGATGAAACCTCGATCGACCTCGGCGCCAAGATCGCCCGCGCGACCAAGGCCGCGATGGGCGACGCCTATCCCGATGCGGCCGTGGACGAAGTGATCTTCTGGATGGAAGGCGAAGGCCGACTGGGCCGCAAGTCAAACGCCGGCTTCTTCGACTATGATGAAAAGGGCAAGCGTCAGGGCTACTGGGAAGGTCTGGTAGCGAAATACCCGCGTGCCGAAGAGCAGCCCGATCTGATCACCGTGCAGCATCGCCTGATGTTCGCGCAGGTTCTCGAAGCGGTCCGCGCGTTTGAGGAAGGCGTGCTGGAGGATATCCGCGAGGGTGACGTGGGCGCGATCCTGGCTTGGGGCTTTGCGCCGTGGTCGGGCGGTCCGTTCTCCTGGCTCGATATCCTCGGCACACCCTATGCCGCCGAACGGTGCGATGCCCTGGCCGAAGCGTTCGGCCCGCGCTTTGCGACCCCTGACCTGTTGCGCGAGATGGCGAAAAAAGGCCAGAGCTTCTACGGGCGGTTTGCCGACGCAGCAGCGGCCGCCTGATCCCCCGTTTCAGTGTCCGGGCCGCGTTTCAGCGGCCCGGGCCGCGGTTTTCCTGAGATCCGGAAAATGCAAAACGCCCGCCGCCCTTCAGTGTTGCAAGGGTACGGCACATGAAAAACCCAGGTTTGGCACACGAGAATTTAGCCATGGGCAAGATCAGGCCAGCCCGCGCAACGTTGTGCGCTGGCCGAACTGCCGGGTCATCGGGTCAATTTCAGCGTTCCGGTCAGGAAACCGGCGCGGCTGCAGCCTCTGGCCAGTTCTGGGGGGCTTCGGTATGGATCGCCGCCCCGAGCAGAGCCGCCAATTGTTGCGCAGCCCCCATCGGCAATACAGCGTATTCCTGTTCCGGCGCCGAGTCAGACAGCGCGATATCCAGAAGGTTATTCGTGGACGGGCAAAGGAACATCGCACCGCTATTGGCAAACACGATCTGTTCGGCATCGAAACGCAAAGTCGTTGCTATCATCTCTGGCTCCGGCGGAACCCGCGTGATACCGCAGACCCCATCCAGCGCGCGCACCGGGATCAAGGCGAACGGATCACCGAACAGCACTTCGGCGGCATCAATCTCGACAAGTATGGATTGGTCCGGCATCAGCATCAGCGTGTCCCGGTTGCCCAGAACGCCCGCCGGTACTTCGAGGGGCCACAGATGTTGCGGACAGGCTTTATTGTCCGTCCAGATCGGCGCACGCTGCACATCGCGCACCTCTTGAAAGCTGGCGTCAAAGGTCAGAACTTCGGTGCCGGCGTCCACTTTTTCGATCGGACACCAGCCCGCGCGTGTCGCCACCCGCGTACCGGTCATGATCCCCGTCATTTCTGAGGGTTGCAGTGCAACGTCGTTTGCCATGCTCCTGTCGAACATCCTCTTTATCCCCTATGGTCCGGCCCGGTGCAGCATAAAGAGCCCTCGAAGTGCCTGACGTTCTTTCCGAGCCAGCGGGCGAACGCAAAACAGATGCAACGGTCCTTGGTGCCCCGGCCTTTTGCCAAACACTTTGGTGTGGTCACTGAGCCAAACGAAAAGGGTACGGTTAAGAAAAAATTACGGCTTAATCCTGTCATTGACCGCACTTGCTCAACGGAGCACCCTTTGCGCAAGTGATTGGCGTGAAAGCAGAAACAATCACACACCCACCGCGTGTCTCGATCAGAATTCGTAATCGAATCGCGCGATATCCGCAGCACAGATATCCGAAAGATGCGCGGCATCCCTGTCCGTGTAATAGCGGCGATAGTCCGGGTCACGGTCAGAGGGGTTCGCGCGCGCCAGTTGCAATGAAAACCCCAGATGCGCCCAGAGCGCCGCCGCGTCCGCCTCCAGATGTTCGATGCGGATATAGCTCCGGCATTGCTCGCGCCCCTTGGCATCGGTCATGTAGTGCCCATAGGGGCTTGCGCGGAATGCGGCAGCCGTCTGTGGGTGGCGCAGGAACGCCGAGAAATCCAGCGACTGCGCCAAGGCAACCGCCGGATGGTCGAACCGTTGAACGCGCAACCAGTGATAATAACTCACCATCCGATCCCAGGGATTGCGCACCAACGCAAAGGTAAATGCGTCCGCGATCTGCGCCATATCCACAAACCCGTCGATATCCGCCAGCCTCGAGTGTTTCCAGAGCCGCCCGGCGGCGGTCACCCCCTTCAGACGTCCGCGCCGCCGCAATGCCTTGGGCGTATCGCCGATCAGGATATCATCCTTCATCGCCCGCCCCTCCAGCGCCAGCGCCATCGCGGTACCGCCGGTCTTGGGGATGTGCACGAAGATATAATTGCGGCCCGGTGAGATGATCATGAAATCACCCTAAAGCGTTTCGGCATCTTGTTGAAACACGGCAATCTGTCGAAACGCCCACGACATAAGTAGGCTGCGCGCGTTTCGGGCTCAAGCTGTGTCTCAACTCAAATGACGCGCTTCAATCGGGTCGCGCCGCGCTCGCATCTGCCGCATTGGCGCAGCGCGGTGTTCCAGCCCACCGCAGAGCACAAAAAAGCAGGGCGCCTGCGCGCCCTGCCCCGTTTCACACCACCGCCCTCTGGGGTCAGTGGAACTTCTTGATCTCGCCCGACTTCAGACGGCTCATGTAGCTGTTCATCTCGCGCTTCACGATCGGCATCAGCAGATAGAGGGCGACGATGTTGACCACCGCCATCGCAAAGATCGCGGCATCCGAGAAGTCGATGACCGGACCAAGGCTGGCCGCAGCACCGATAACCACGAAAATGCAGAAGATGATCTTGAAGACCAGTTCCTTGTTCTTGCCTTCGCCAAACAGGAAGGTCCATGCCTTGAGGCCATAATAGGACCAGCTGATCATCGTCGAGAAGGCAAAGAGGATCACCGCAATCGCGAGGATGTACTTGAACCAACCGAACGAAGCCGAGAACGCGGCCGAGGTCAGGGCCACACCCGAATTGCCGTCAATCGTCTGGATCGCGTTACCCGCTTCATTGAGCATATACAGGCCCGTCGTCGGGTCCGAGACCAACTGACCGGTGATGATGATCACCAGCGCCGTCATGGTGCAGATCACGACAGTGTCGATGAACGGCTCCAACAGCGACACGTAACCTTCGGTGATCGGCTCTTTGGTACGCACTGCCGAGTGGGCAATCGCCGCCGAGCCAACGCCCGCTTCGTTCGAGAACGCAGCACGCTTGAAGCCTTGGATCAGCGCACCAACCATACCACCAGCAACGCCGAGACCGGTAAAGGCCCCCCCGAAGATCTGGCCGAAGGCCCAGCCGATCTTGTCATAGTTGATCAGCAGGATGATGATGGCCGTCGCAACGTAAAGCACGCCCATGATCGGCACGATTTTCTCGGTCACCTTGGCGATGGATTGCAGGCCGCCCACGATCACGGCAAACACGATACCCGCAAAGATGATGCCGGTGATCCAGCCGGGATAGTCACCGACCACATTGGTGATTTGCGCATGTGCCTGATTGGCCTGGAACATGTTGCCGCCACCAAGAGCGCCAAGAATACAGAAGATCGAGAAAAGGATCGCCATGAACTTGCCCAGCGGCAGGCCACGCTCTTCGAAACCCTTGGTCATATAGTACATCGGACCACCAGAGACGGTCCCATCCGGATATTCATTCCGGTATTTCACACCCAACGTACATTCGGTGAATTTCGATGCCATGCCCATGAGGCCCGCAAGGATCATCCAGAATGTAGCACCGGGGCCGCCGATACCGACCGCCACCGCCACACCGGCGATGTTACCCAAACCGACGGTGCCCGACAGCGCCGTTGCCAGCGCCTGAAAGTGGCTGACCTCGCCCGCGTCGTTGGGGTCGGAATAGTCGCCTTTCACCAACGAGATGGAATGTGGAAAGGCGCGAAACTGCACGAAACCGAAATAGAGCGTAAAGATCGTCGCCGCGACGACGAGCCAAAGCACGATCCACGGGAAGGCATAGCCGAGTAATGCTTCGGAGCCGGGGAATGGGCTGAAGATCAAGTTGACGAACCAGCCGGTTGCGCTGGCGAACACCTGGTTCACCTTTTCATCCAGCGTTAGGGCCATCGCGGGGGCAGATGCCGCCACAAGGCCCGTCGCGGCAAGCGCCGCGGATTTCATGAATTGTGTCATATGTCCCTCGTTTTTATCAATTATGGAACGATCGTGACCGGAACGGTCGCAATCTGCGCCACGCTGCCGGCGACGGCGCCAAAAAGCCGCGCGGCAAGACCCCCCTCACCGGTACGGCCAACGATGATCTGACTTGCCTTTTTTTCCACTGCGATCCCGCAGAGCGTGTCCGCCGACCGACCATAGCGCAGTTCGGTTGCAACCTTCACGCCACTGTCGCTCAGCCGCTTCATCAGCGGCTCCAGAACGAATTTGCGGGCACGTTCCAGCTCTTCCGTGCGGCGCTTGTGCCGCTCTTCCAGCTCGGTCGGAGTCAAAAACGAGTAAGGCGACCACTCCAGCACATGGGCGACGACCAATTCGGCCTTTTCAGACTTGGCGCGGTCAACGGCAAAGTCCAGCGCGCGCAGCGAACTGTCACTGCCGTCGTACCCGACGACGATTGTATGAGACATTCTTTCCCTCCCTATGGGTTTATTCCCGCCCTTCTAGGCGTTCCACCACTCTACCCGGCTGTCAAATGTAAATGGCGCGCTCTTTCCTTCCCTTTTGGAAATTTTTCTGTAATTATCGGTGGAATACAGCCAATTGTTCGGAAATTTTATCGTGGATAACACAAATAGGCGAATTCTTTCCATACTTCAGTATGATAGTCAGATTTCCATGGCACGCCTCTCAGAGCGGGTCGGACTGTCGCTCTCGGCCTGCCATCGACGGGTCAAGAATCTGGAGGCTGAAGGTCTGATCGAGGGGTATGGTGCGCGCCTCAGCCGCGAGGCTTTGGGACTCGAAATCCAGGTGTTCATCGAAGTCCGCCTCACCAGCCAGCGGCAGGAAGACATCCAGGCCTTTGAAACCGCCATCGCGCGGATGCCGGAAATTTTGGAATGTCATCTCGTTTCAGGCGAGCTGGATTACCTTATGCGTGTGACCGCGCGCAACACCGCCGCCTACGCCGATCTTTACCGCAACCGGATCTCGCAGATCCCGTCTGTCCTGCAGATCAAGACATTGCTCAGCCTGGCGACTGTCAAGGAGTTTCGCGGCTATCACCTGGACTGATCGCAACAGGAACCGCAGCAGCAGAATGTCACTTTTCGGCTCAGGGCCAGCATCATCTCCTCAGCCGAAAGGCACGGAAGAGAAAGCAATTGAACACCGCGCCAAACTTAATATCCTCAACAGGTTGAACGCGACCAGAATCGGATCATCGGGGAGGATGGCATGGGGTGGATGAAGGACGAGACAGGGCTGGACAAATGCGCCGCGAATTTCGTGCCGCTCACGCCGTTGTCGCATCTGCGCCGCGCCGCGACGTTGTTCCGCGATTACGAAGCAGTGGTCTACAAGGGCATCCGACGCAATTATGGCGAGTACCATGATCGCTGCACGCGGCTCGCTTCCGCGCTGAGCGCGATGGGTGTTGAATCCGGCGATGTGGTGGCCACGATCCTGCCCAACATTCCCGCCCAGGCAGAGGCCCATTTCGGCGTACCGGCCACCGGGGCTGTGCTCAACACGATCAATACCCGGCTGGAGGTTGATACCGTCAGCTACATATTTGGTCACGGCGAGGCGCGGGTGGTGCTGGTTGATACGCAGTTCATCCCGCTGGCCGAGGCCGCGATTGCGCAGATGCAGGGCACGGCGCCGACGATCATCGAGGTGGCTGACCCCCAGGCAGGCCATGCGGCCACCGGGCGCCATATCGAATACGAGGATCTGCTGGCGGGCGCCGATCCCGTTTTCGACTGGCGCATGCCCGAGGATGAATGGGAGAGCCTCGCGCTCAATTACACCTCCGGCACCACCGGGCGCCCCAAGGGCGTCGTCTGTCATCACCGGGGCGCGTATCTGATGACCATGGGCACGGCGCTCAGCTGGCAGATGACGCGCCACCCGCGCTACCTGACCATCGTGCCGTTGTTTCACTGTAATGGCTGGAACCATACATGGATGATGCCCCTGCTGGGCGGCACAGTGATCTGCTGCCGCGACATCAATGCCCGCGCGATATATGACGCCATCGCAGATGAGCGCGTGACCCATTTTGGCGGCGCGCCCATCGTCCTCAATGCGATCGTGAACGCCAAGGATGAAGACCGGCGCCCGTTCGATCACATCGTCGATGTCTTTACCGCCGGCGCCCCGCCCCCCGCCGCCACGCTGCGCGCGATCGAGCCTTTGGGTTTCAAGGTAACGCAAGTCTACGGGCTGACCGAAACCTACGGGCACGTGACCGAATGCACATGGCATGCCGAGTGGGACGACAAGGACGACGAGGAACGCTATGCGATAAAAGCCCGGACCGGTGTGCCCATGTGCATGGTCGAAGACATCACCGCAATGGCCCCCGATGCGATGACCCAGACCCCCATGGATGCCACTACCCAGGGTGAAATCATGATTCGCGGCAATACGGTGATGAAAGGGTATCTCAAGAACCCCGAAGCGACCAAAGAAGCGTTCAAAGGTGGCTACTTTCACTCCGGTGATATCGCGATCCAGCATCCCGACAGCTATCTGCAGATTTCCGACCGCGCCAAGGACATCATCATATCGGGTGGCGAGAATATCGGCTCGGTAGAAGTCGAAGGCGTGTTGATGACCCACCCCGCGATCCTGCTTTGCGCGGTGGTGGCGAAACCAGACGAGAAATGGGGCGAAGTGCCTTGCGCCTTCGTCGAGCTGAAGGAAGGCGCCCAAACGGATGAGGCCGCCATCATCGCCTATGCGCGCGAGCGGCTGGCCGGGTTCAAGACGCCCAAGAAGGTCGTTTTCGAGGAACTGCCAAAAACATCGACCGGCAAGATCCAGAAATTCGAATTGCGCAAACGTGCCAAAGACCTTTGATTCCTCGCCACGAGCGAGAATTTTCGGCGAAAGTCCTCGGCCCCGGTGCCGGATATCGCGCAATTGAGCGCCAGGTTGCAACGTGTTAGGCTGGGCGGAACGAGGCAGAGCAGGCCCGGCGCAATATGACCGCACTTGATGAATATGTTCGGCTGGAAGCCTCCGGCCTCTGGCGCGTCGCACCTGATGCGCAGCGCACCGAAGTGGTGGTTTCCATCGGTGATGCGACATTGATCATCAGTGACCTGCGTGACCGGCCGCTGACCCATTGGTCGATCCCCGCCATCACCCGTGCCAATCCGGGCCACCGTCCCGCAATCTACCACCCTGACGGCGATCCCGGTGAAACACTGGAGCTGGCCGCCTCCGAAACCGCGATGATCGACGCCATCGAAAAACTGCGCGCCGCCGTCGAACGCCGCCGCCCGCACCCGGGGCGGCTGCGGCTGGTCGTGTTGCTGGCGTCGCTGCTCACGGTGGCAGGACTGGCGATATTCTGGCTGCCCGGCGCGGTGCGCAGCCATGCGGTCTCGGTCGTGCCCGATGTCAAACGCGCCGAGATCGGCCACACCTTGTTGCTGCACATGTTGCCGGTCACCGGCCCGCCCTGCCGCGCGGCAGGAGGAACTGCAGCACTGGCAAAGCTCGCAGCACGTCTGCCCTCGGACAAGCGCGCGGGCAGTCTGGTGGTTGTGCGCAACGGCGGGACCGATGCGATCACCCTGCCCGGCGGCACCATCGTGCTCAATCGTTCGCTGGTCGAGGACCACGAGGAGCCCGACGTGGTAGCCGGCTACATCATCGCCGAACGTCTGCGCGCCCGCGACCACGATCCGCTCGACCTGCTTCTCGGTCATGCCGGGTTGATCGCAACCTTCCGCCTGATGACCACCGGCCATCCCGGCGATGCGGCACTGACACGCTATGCCGAGCATCTGCTGACAGCCCCACCTGCGCCCCTTGATGACGAGGTTCTGCTCGACGGGTTTCGCGCTTGGTCCGTGCGCTCGACACCCTACGCCTATGCGCGTGACATCTCGGGCGAGACAGTTCTGCCGCTGATCGAGGCAGACCCGTTCGAGGCCGCATCCCCCGAACCAATCCTCAGCGATGGCGATTGGCTGCGTCTGCAGGGGATCTGCGGCAGCTGACGCGGATCGCTAGCTGATCTGATTTGACGCGACATGCTGGCACAAAAGGAAAAGGGCCGACCCCGGGGAAGGATCGGCCCTGCGATGTTGTCTACAATCGGCGAACTTGCTTTATTTTAGCAGCTTTGCGTTGTTAAAGCCCGCACCGCGCACGCGCGATAGCGCCGAGTTCAGTTTCGATTGGCTGCTGAAAGGCCCTGCCAACACAAGGCTGTAGGTCTTCCCGTTCCGCCGCATCGTTCCAAGCCGCGCCGGCAGCCCGGAGCCCGCGACACGTTGCGCCGCCTGCTGAGCCTGCGCCCGTGTCGTAAAGACTCCCGCCTGAACGAAACGGTGGCTGGCGGCAGCCTCCGGTTGACTTGGCACGGTGGCGCTGGAGCGTGTCGAAACCGTCGGCGTCTGGGTGACGTAGGCAGGCGCGGCCCCTGTCGACCCATAGCTACGCGCTTGACGGGCGGCGTAGGCGGGCGAGACGTTGGCGCGCGCTTGCTGTTCGTAACTGGTATAGGGGTACATCAGCCCAGGATAGGCCGGCGTGACCACCTGCCCGGTTTCACGGACGAACAGTTGGCGCGGTACGGTCTTGGTCCAGACCAGATCCATCTGCGCCTTGCCGGCAAAATTCTGATGCGCACGATGCGGGTTCAGCCGCCCGTCCATCCAGACCCGCTTGTACCCTTCGGGTATGCCGCTGAGACCTCTCGAACTGGCCACCTGGTTTTCATAGACATGCTTGGGCGCGACTCGTGTAGCGGTCGTGTAGCCGGCGCTGGGTGCCATCGCCTGGGTTGTCCCCGACGTCTGGTAGCGGGGCGCGGTGTCCGAAGGTTGGTAGCTGGGCGCGGTGTAGGTCGGAACCTGTGTCACGATCGGCACGGGTGCGACCCGGCGCGGCGCGGCAGCATTCGTCGAATAGGTGACGTGTTCCTCGCTCTGAGGGCCGCAGCGGACCGCGTAACTGCCGCCCATGTAGCGCTGCGACACCGCGCTGCGTCCGGGGCAGCCTGTCGGTGCCTGAACAACACGGCGTTCCGGTGCGGGGGCCGTGGCGACCACCTTTTTCGGTTTTGGTTTTGGCTTCGGTGCCGGGGCGGTGACGACGACGGGCGCGGCGGCCACGGGCACGCGCGCAGTGGGCACAGGTTTGGCGCGCACCGGCTGCGGCGCAGCCTTCACGACACGCGGCGCTGGCTTGGGCGCAGGAGCCGCGGCAACGACGCTGGCAGGCTTCGTTGCCGGTTTCGCCGCAGGCGCTGGCGCAGGCGCTTTTGCCAGCGATGGCTGGTAGCCGCAGACGGTCTGACGCCCGCGCGAGACACGCGGCACCCAGGTTACATTTCCGTCAATTCCGGCACGGATGAAGACGCAGCCCTTGCTGTCCACATATTGCCGACCGGTATAGGACGAAGGCGGAAATTCGGCAGGCTCGCCGGCATCTTTCAGCGCCTTTGCCTGAGCATATCCCAAGCCGCAAGACGCTACGATGACCGCGAGTGCGATGGCTCTAGTGATTTTCATATTGCCCCCACAAGATGTGGGGAAACTGTGCCTCAAAAAGAACGTTGAGTAAACAGCCAAGCAGCCTATTTTGTGCCAAACATGCGGTCACCCGCATCTCCTAGCCCCGGCAGGATATATCCAGCGTCATTGAGCCTCTCGTCGAGCGAGGCTGTGACAATCGGTACATCCGGGTGCGCCTCTTTCATCCGGGCGACACCTTCTGGCGCGGCGAGCAGACAGAGGAAGCGAATATCGCGCGCGCCGGCCTCTTTCAGCAGGTCCACCGCGGCAGCAGACGAATTGCCCGTGGCCAACATCGGATCAACGACGATGACCAGCCGCTTTTCCAGCCGGTCCGGCACCTTGAAGTAATACTGCACGGGCTTCAGTGTCGCCTCGTCGCGGTAAAGCCCGACAAACCCAACCCGCGCCGAGGGGATCAGCTCCAGCATTCCATCCAGCAGGCCGTTGCCGGCGCGCAGGATCGAAATCAGCGCCAGCTTCCGCCCGGCAAGCGTCGGCGCTTCCATTTCCTCCATCGGTGTTTCGATGATCTTGGTGGCCATCGGCAACTCGTATGTCACCTCATACGCCAGAAGCTGGCTGATCTCGCGCAGAAGTTGGCGAAAGACCGCGGTCGAGGTGCCCTTCTCCCGCATGAGGGTCAGCTTGTGCTGTACGAGCGGGTGTTTGACGATTGTGAGATGGTCTTGCATGGGGTCCCTCCGGTCTGCGCTTCTGCCGGTTTTAGACAGTTGCGGTAGCAAAGAGCAATGGGCCGCGCGTTCTGACGGGCCGTCACTCAGAGAAAGCTGCGCCCCGGCCCCTGCCCCGGAATGCCCAGATGCGCCGCAACGCTGGCAGCTATGTCGGTCATCGCGACATGGCCCAGCGTGCCGGTGCCGCGCCCGGCAATCAGAACCGGCACGCGCTCGCGGGTGTGGTCGGTGCCGCTCCACGTCGGATCATTGCCGTGGTCGGCGGTGACTAGCAGCATGTCCCCTTCGCGCAACTGCCCCAGTGCGGTGCCCAGCCATTGATCAAACCGTCGCAGCGCTTCGGCGTATCCCTGCGGATCACGCCGGTGGCCATAGTCGCTGTCAAACTCGACCAGATTGGCGAAGGTCAGGCTGCCATCCTCCGCATCGTCGATCAGCCCGGTCAGCGCCTCGAGCAACGCCGCGTCGCCGCCCTTCACGACATCATCAATGCCGCGCATCGAAAAGATGTCGCCAACCTTGCCCAGCGCATGGACTGCCCGGCCCGCATCATGGGCCCAATCGCACAATGTCGGTGCGGGCGGCGCAATCGCGAAATCGCGGCGCCCCTGCAGACGTCGGAAGCCGCGCGTCGCGTCGCCGGTGAAGGGGCGCGCGATCACCCGGCCTACGTTCATCGCATGTAATCGTGGCGCAATCGCAGCACAAAGGTCATAGAGCCGCGCCAGGTCAAAGACCGCTTCGTGCGCGGCGACCTGAAACACGCTATCGACGGAGGTGTAGCAAATCGGCCAACCTGTGCGCAGATGCTCAGCGCCCAACTGCTCGATGATGGTGGTGCCGGGCGCGTGACAATTGCCCAGAATGTCGGCCGTGCCTGCCGCTTCGGCCACGGCGCGTGACAGGTCGGGCGGGAATGCCGGATCGGTCGCGCGGAAATAATGCCAGCCCCACGGAACCGGCACACCGGCCAGTTCCCAATGCCCCGACGGCGTGTCCTTGCCGCGCGAAATTTCGGTTGCCGCCCCCCAGAGGCCGGTCGGTGTTGCGCCCAGCCCCGGCGCGGCCACGCCAGAGGCCAGCATGACCGCCGCGCCCAGCCCCAGCGCATCCAGATGCGGCAGGTGCAGCCCACCCACCGCCTGCGCGATATGAGCCACCGTGTTCGCGCCCGTGTCGGGCAGATCGCCGTTGAAATACCGGTCGGCATCCGGCGCACCACCGATACCGGCGGAATCGAGCACGATGAGGAATGCGCGCGCCATCAGTCGACCCGCGCCCGGATGAGATCGGGCACCGGCGCCGACGCATCGCTGATCGTGATCGCCGCCCGCAACGCTGCCTCGGCGCGGTCCGCCTGCGCCACGCGCGCAGCATGAATGCAGCAGATCGGCTGTCCCGCACTGACCTGCGTGCCCAGAGGCAGCACATCGCTGAGGCCAACAGACGGATCCACCAGATCACGCTCGACCTGCCTGCCGCCACCCAGTTCCACGACCGCCATGCCCAGCGCTGTCCCGTCCATCGCAGTGATGTAACCGCCCCGCCAAGCGGGTACCTCGCGGATCACTGTCGCCTCGGGCAGGAACCGCTGCCAATCCTCGACAAATCGCCGGGGACCGCCCATCGCGGCGATCATCCGGCCAAGGCATTCGGCGGCACGCCCATCCGCGATCGCTGCCGCGATCCGTTTGGCACCGTCATCCACCGTCGCGGCCAGTCCGGCGCGTTCCAGCAACACGCCGCCCAACAGGGTGCTCAGCTCTGCCATTCGCCCGCGTCGTACTCCGGTCAGCACCTGCATCACCTCTGCCAACTCCAACGCATTGCCCAGCGCCGGGGCGAGAGGCTGGCTCATGTCGGAGATCACCGCACTGGTACGACACCCGGCGGCATTGGCCGTCTCACACAGCGCCCCGGCCAGGGCGCGCGCGTCCTCGGGTCGCGCCATGAAAGCCCCGCTGCCAGTCTTGACATCCAGCACGAGCGCATCCAGCCCTGCCGCCAGCTTCTTGGCCAGGATCGAGGCGCAGATAAGGTCGATACTATCCACAGTCGCGGTCACGTCGCGCACGGCGTAAAGCCGCGCATCGGCGGGCGCGAGCTGCGCACTGGCCGCCGCGATGACGCAGCCCACCTCTGACACGATTCGGCGCAGATGCGCCTCGCTCAGGCGGGTGGACAGGCCGGGAATCGCCTCCAGCTTGTCCAGCGTGCCGCCGGTATGGCCCAGCCCCCGGCCCGAGATCATCGGCACCGCCCCGCCACAGGCCGCCAGCGCCGGCGCCAGAACGAGGCTGACGCAATCGCCGATCCCGCCGGTCGAATGCTTGTCGATCACCGGCCGGTCCAGATCCCATTCCAGCAGGTCACCACTGTCGCGCATTGCCAGCGTCAGGGCCGTGCGGCCCGCTGGCCCAAGTCCCCGCAGACGTACCGCCATCGCAAACGCCCCGGCCTGCGCATCACTGACGACACCGCTGGCCAAACCTTGCGCGAACCAACGCAGCGCATCGGCCCCTGGATCGGTGCCATCGCGCAGCGCGGCGATAATCTGGCGTGCATCCATTCCTTACTTGCCGCCCATCTGATCGGCGACAAACGCCCCCGGCAACAGATCGCGCAGTGCCACCGTCTGCGCCTGCCCGTCCACCGTGCACATCGTCACCGGCACATCACCTGCGCCAAACTCGACCAGCTTCTGACGGCATCCACCACAGGGAGCGACCGGTGTCGGGCCGCCCGCGATCACAGTGACTTCTGCGATTTCCGCATCCCCACCCGCAATCATCGCGGCAATTGCGCCCGCCTCGGCACAGGTGCCTTCGGGATAGGCGACGTTCTCGACATTGCAGCCCCGATAAACCTTGCCCGATGCCGCGCGGATCGCCGCACCGACCCGAAACCCCGAATATGGGGCATAAGCCATGGCGCGCACCTCTGCTGCTGCCGCGCGCAAATCCATCCTGTCTTCCTCCTGCCCCTACAGACCCATCCAAAGATTGCGCGCAGCGTCTCAAAGATGCAAGCTGGCGTAGAACATACCAAACAAGATCACGCCGACCGTCACAGTCGGGCGATATAGTTGAATGCTAAATCAATTAGCGTCAGGGGATCAGGACATGAACGATAATGCCAACGAGACCACCCGTCAGGCGGCGCTGAACTATCACGAATTCCCAAAACCCGGAAAACTGGAAATTCGCGCAACCAAGCCGCTGGCCAATGGCCGCGACCTGGCGCGCGCCTATTCACCGGGCGTGGCCGAAGCCTGTCTGGAAATCCGGGATGATCCTGCCAATGCCAGCCGCTTTACTTCGCGCGGCAACCTTGTGGGCGTCGTCACCAATGGCACCGCCGTTCTGGGGCTGGGCAATATCGGGGCGCTGGCCTCCAAGCCGGTGATGGAGGGCAAGGCCGTCCTGTTCAAGAAATTCGCCAATATCGATTGTTTCGACATCGAACTGGACGAATCCGATCCGGAACGCCTTGCCGAAATCGTCTGCGCGCTCGGCCCCACCTTCGGCGCGATCAACCTTGAAGACATCAAGGCGCCCGACTGCTTCATCGTCGAGAAAATCTGCCGCGAGCGGATGAACATCCCGGTTTTCCACGATGATCAGCACGGTACCGCAATCGTCGTGGGGGCTGCGGCCACCAACGCACTGCATGTGGCCGGCAAGAAATTCGAGGACATCAAGGTCGCCTCTACCGGCGGCGGCGCGGCTGGAATTGCCTGCCTCAACATGCTGCTGAAACTGGGCGTGCGCCGCGAGAATATCTGGCTGTGCGACATCAACGGGCTGGTCTACGAAGGCCGAACCGAGGACATGAATCCGCAAAAGGCGGAGTTTGCGCAGAAATCCGAACTGCGCACGCTGGATGACATCATAGAGGGGGCCGACCTTTTCCTTGGCCTGTCCGGCCCGAATGTCCTGACCCCCGAAATGGTCGCGAAAATGGCTGACCGTCCGATCGTCTTTGCGCTGGCAAACCCCGCGCCCGAAATCATGCCCGACGTCGCCCGCGAGGTCGCGCCAGACGCCATCATCGCCACCGGCCGCAGCGATTTCCCCAATCAGGTCAACAACGTGCTTTGCTTTCCGTTCATCTTTCGCGGGGCACTCGACGTGGGCGCGACCGAGATCAACGATGCGATGCAGGTGGCCTGCGTCCAAGGCATATCTGACCTTGCGCGCGCGACCACTTCGGCCGAGGCCGCCGCCGCCTATCAGGGCGAGGCAATGTCATTCGGCGCCGATTACCTCATCCCCAAACCTTTCGATCCACGTCTCTCGGGGATCGTCTCGACCGCCGTGGCGCGCGCCGCGATGGAAACCGGTGTCGCCACCCGCCCGATCCCCGATCTGGAAGCCTACAAGGCCCGGCTCGATGCATCTGTATTCAAATCGTCGCTGCTCATGCGTCCGGTCTTCGAGGCCGCCAAGAAGGACGCGCGCCGCATCGTCTTTAGCGAAGGCGAAGACGAACGGGTACTGCGCGCCGCACAAGCCATCCTGGAAGAGACGACAGAACGGCCCATCCTGATCGGGCGCCCATCGGTCATCGACTCCCGCTGCGAGCGTCTGGGGCTCGATATCCGGCCCGGGCGCGATTTCGATCTGGTAAACCCCGAAGACGATCCGCGGTACCGCGATTATTGGGGAACCTACCACCAGATCATGCAGCGACGCGGAATCACCCCCGACCTCGCCAAGGCGGTCATGCGGACCAACTCCACAGCAATCGGTGCGGTCATGGTACATCGCGGCGAAGCGGACAGCCTAATCTGCGGTACCTTCGGCGAATATCGCTGGCACCTGAACTACGTCACCCAGGTTCTGGGGAATGACAAATATCGCCCACAGGGTGCGCTTTCGCTGATGATACTGGAAGACGGCCCACTCTTTATCGCTGACACCCATGTGCGCACATATCCCAGCCCCGAATATCTGGCCGAGGTCGCGATCGGGGCGGCGCGCCATGTGCGTCGCTTCGGGATTGAACCCAAGATCGCCTTTTGCTCGCAATCGCAATTCGGCAATCAGGGCGAGGATTCCGGCAAGCGCCAGCGCGCCGCGCTGCGACTGCTTGACTCCGAACCGCGCGACTTCTGCTACGAAGGCGAAATGAACGTCGATGCGGCCCTTGATGCGGAACTGCGCGCCAGGTTGCTGCCCGACAACAGGATGGAAGGGTCGGCCAACGTGTTGATCTTCTCCAACGCCGATGCTGCATCGGCGGTGCGCAACATCCTCAAGATGAAGGGCGGCGGGCTGGAAGTCGGCCCGATCCTGATGGGCATGGGCAACCGCGCGCATATCGTATCTCCCGGCGTGACGGCGCGCGGGCTGCTGAACATGGCGGCCATCGCAGGCACGCCAGTAGCGCATTACGGTTGAAGTGTGATTCGGGGCTGCTTTGCATGATGGCATTTGCAAGTTTGCAAAAATGGATAATCGCGGCGCGAAAACCATGCCTGAAATAAGAGTTTGCAAAAATTTGCACCTTGCTGCGCGGCGAGACTGCAAAATCCTGCGTCCTTCCGCCGCGCAACAGCGCAAGCCGCTTGCCGCAAGGATATCGCGGGCCTAACACAAACCAACGCCTTGGAGGAGGATACGATGGCATACAAAGACGTCTATGACAGCTGGAAGGCTGACCCCGAAGCGTTCTGGATGCAGGCCGCCGAGGCGATCGACTGGACCCGCAAACCTTCCAAAGCGCTCTTTGATGACAATGCGCCGCTCTATGAGTGGTACTGTGATGGCATGGTCAACACCTGTTACAACGCGGTGGACCGCCATGTAGAAAACGGGCGCGGCGAACAGACCGCCATCATCTATGACAGCCCCATCACCCACACCAAGCGCGAAATATCCTATGTCGAGCTGCGCAATCGTGTTGCCAACCTGGCGGGCGCCCTGCGCGCCAAGGGCGTCGGAAAAGGTGATCGCGTCATCATCTATATGCCCATGATCCCCGAGGCGCTGGAGGCCATGCTGGCCTGCACACGCTTGGGCGCGATCCATTCGGTGGTCTTCGGTGGCTTCGCGGCGAATGAGCTGGCGACCCGCATCGACGATTGCACCCCCAAGGCCATTATCGCCGCGTCCTGCGGGCTCGAACCCGGCCGTGTGGTCCATTACAAGCCACTGCTGGACGGCGCCATCGAGATGGCCAGCCACAAACCGGAATTTTGCGTGATCTTTCAACGCGAACAAGAGGTGGCCGACCTGATCGAAGGTCGCGACGTGAACTGGCACGGCTTCCAATACGGGGTCGAGCCGGCTGAATGCGTGCCCGTCGAAGGCAACCATCCGGCCTATATCCTCTACACCTCCGGCACCACGGGTGCGCCAAAGGGCGTGCTGCGCCCAACGGGCGGGCATCTGGTGGCGCTGAACTGGACGATGAAGAACATCTACAACGTCGATCCGGGCGATGTGTTCTGGGCCGCGTCGGATGTCGGCTGGGTCGTTGGCCACAGCTACATATGCTACGCGCCGCTCATTCACGGCAACACAACGGTCGTGTTCGAAGGCAAACCCATCGGCACGCCCGATGCGGGCACGTTCTGGCGGGTCATTTCCGAGCATAACGTGCGTAGCTTCTTTACCGCCCCCACCGCCCTGCGTGCGATCAAGCGCGAGGACCCCAAGGGGGAGGAGATCAAGAACTACGACATCTCCTGCCTGCGCGCGCTCTATCTTGCGGGTGAACGAGCCGATCCGGACACGATCGAATGGGCGCAAAAGGTCATGCAAGTGCCTGTCTACGATCACTGGTGGCAGACCGAGACCGGCTTTCCCATCGTCGGCAACCCGGCAGGGATCGAGGCATTGCCGGTCAAGATCGGCTCGCCCACCGTGCCAATGCCCGGCTACGACGTGCAGATCCTTGACGACAATGGCCAACCGATGAAGCCCGGCGAACTGGGTGCGATCGCCATCAAGCTGCCGCTGCCCCCCGGCACGCTGCCGTCGCTATGGAATGCAGAGGCGAGATACGTGAAATCCTATCTCACCACCTTCCCCGGCTATTACGAGACCGGCGATGCGGGGCTGATCGACGAGGACGGATATCTCTACATCATGGCCCGCACTGACGATGTGATCAACGTGGCGGGCCACCGCCTCTCGACCGGCGCGATGGAGGAAGTGCTGGCCAGCCATCCGGACGTGGCCGAATGTGCCGTCGTCGGTGTGGCGGACCAGTTGAAAGGCCAAGCACCCGTTGGTTTCGTCTGCCTGTCCAAAGGGGTGGATCGCCCGCACGAAGAGATTGCCGCCGAATGCGTGAAACTTGTGCGTGACCGGATCGGCCCGGTCGCCGCGTTCAAGCTGGCATTGGTGGTGGACCGCCTGCCAAAGACCCGCTCGGGCAAGATCCTGCGCGGCACGATCGCCAAGATCGCCGATAGCGAGGCGTTCAAGCCGCCCGCCACCATCGACGACCCGGCCATTCTGGACGAGATCAAGTCAGCGCTGCAAACCATCGGCTACGCAAAGTAGCGCGCGACCCGTCTTTTATTGGGCAGCCAACACTCTCGCTGCCGATAACGCCCGCAAGGGCGGACGAGATGCGCAGCCTGTAACGGAAACAGGGTGACCCCAGCGGGATCACCCTGTCGACTCTCATTCCTGCAAAGCGTTACTGCCTGGCAGCGAATTCATCGACCTGACGCTCGGCCTCATCCTTGGCGACGCCGTATTTCTCCTGAATCAAGCCAACGAACTGATCGCGCTTGCCTTGCGCTTGGTCGACCTCATCATCGGTCAGTTTGCCCCAGTTTTCCTGGACAGAGCCTTTGATTTGCTTCCAGTTGCCTTCGATACGATCCCAATTCATGACAGGTATCCTTTCCTTTCGGTTGCGCTCTGGCACGGCGATCATCACCGTACCGGTATTCGCAATCAAAACGCCGGCACGCCCGTGCTTGTTCCGAAACTGGCAAAGAAAAATTGTCGGGGTCAGACGAACTGTTCGCGCAGCAGCCGTTCTTCCAGGCCATGGCCCGGGTCAAACAGGATACGGTGCCCGATAAGCGGCTCTGACCTGATCTCGACCCACAGCACGTTTTCCACCCAGCGGCTGTCTGCCACCGCCATCACGGGCCGCTTGTCCGGATCAGTCACATCGAACCGCACGGTTGCCTTTTTGGGCAGAAGCGCCCCACGCCATCGCCGGGGACGAAACGCGGCCACCGCCGTCAGCGCCAGCACATCCGATCCGATCGGCAGGATCGGCCCATGCGCAGAATAGTTATAGGCCGTGGACCCTGCGGGCGTCGCCACCAGCGCGCCGTCGCAGATCAACTCCTCCAGCCGCAGATGCCCGTCCACCGTGATGCGCAACTGTGCCGTCTGCGGGCCCGCCCGCAGCAACGAGACCTCATTGATCGCCAGCGCATGATGTATCGCGCCATCCACCGATCCGGCTTCCATGGCCAGCGGGTTGATCACTTCTTCTTCGGCAGCAGCCAGCCGATCGGGCAAGTCCGTTTCGCTGTAGTCATTCATCAGGAACCCGACGGTTCCCCGGTTCATCCCGTAGACCGGCACATCCAGACCCTGCGTGCGGTGCAGCGTGTGCAGCATGAACCCGTCGCCCCCCAGTGCCACGATGACATCCGCCGCATCCTCGGCCACTTCACCGAAGCGACAGACCAGCGCCGCGCGCGCAATCTGCGCGGTCGGGGTCTCACTGGCGACAAAGGCGATCCTGATTGTCATGGCCTCAAGGGTTCCGATTTTGGTCCACCATTTCTTGCGCCAAACGGCACATCTTCTTGCGCCAAACGGCACATCCCTTTCCCCTGCACCAGCCATGACGGTCCTGCAAGGGAATTTGTCGCTTTACAGCCTTACATACTATCAGGGTTTCCGATACGAAATCGCGCAACCGCAACCCCAGACGGAGCCTGCCCCCATGTCCGATTCCGGTTTTTTCACCGAATCCCTCGCCACGCGCGATCCCGAAATCTTTGGAGCCGTCACTGACGAGCTTGGTCGCCAGCGCGGCGAGATCGAGTTGATCGCGTCCGAGAACATCGTTTCCGCCGCCGTGATGGAGGCACAGGGCACGGTCCTGACCAACAAATATGCCGAAGGCTACCCCGGACGGCGCTACTATGGCGGGTGCCAATTTGTCGACGTGGCCGAAACCCTCGCCATCGACCGGGCCAAGCAGCTCTTTGGTTGCGAATTCGCCAACGTGCAGCCCAACTCGGGCAGCCAGGCCAACCAAGGTGTGATGCAGGCCCTGCTGCAACCCGGTGATACCATTCTGGGCATGAGCCTCGATGCAGGGGGCCACCTGACCCACGGTGCAGCCCCCAACCAGTCGGGCAAATGGTTCAACGCGATCCAGTACGGCGTGCGTCGTCAGGACAATCTGCTGGACTACGATCAGGTTGAAGCGCTGGCCAAAGAGCACAAGCCGAAGGTGATCATCGCAGGTGGTTCCGCCATCCCGCGCCAGATTGACTTCAAACGCATGCGCGAGATTGCCGATATGGTCGGCGCGTATCTGCATGTAGACATGGCCCACTTTGCCGGCCTCGTGGCAGCAGGCGAGCATCCCTCGCCCTTCCCGCATGCTCATGTGGCCACCACCACCACGCACAAGACGCTGCGCGGCCCGCGTGGCGGCATGATCCTGACCAATGACGAGGCACTGGCCAAGAAATTCAACTCGGCCATTTTCCCCGGCATTCAGGGCGGCCCGCTCATGCATGTGATCGCGGCCAAGGCCGTTGCATTCGGCGAGGCGCTGCGCCCCGAGTTCAAGACCTATATCAAGCAGGTGCGCGCCAATGCCGTGGCCCTCGCCGATCAACTGATGAAGGGCGGGCTGGATATCGTCACTGGCGGCACCGACACCCATGTGCTTCTGGTCGATCTGCGCCCCAAGAAAGTGACCGGCAACATCACCGACGCCGCATTGGGCCGGGCGCATATCACCTGCAACAAGAACGGCGTGCCCTTCGATCCCGAAAAGCCGACCGTGACCTCGGGCGTGCGCATCGGCACCCCTGCTGGCACGACGCGCGGCTTCAAGGAGGCCGAGTTCCGCCAGATCGCCGATTGGATCGTCGAAGTGGTGGACGGTCTGGCCGCCAACGGTGCCGAAGGTAACGGCGCAGTCGAGGCCAAGGTGCGCGGCGAAGTGGCCGAACTGTGTGCCCGGTTCCCGCTCTACCCCAACCTCTGAACAAAACGCGGCGGCGCCTTCCAAAGGTGCCGCCGTTTTCGGTGGTCCGCGCATGACCACAGATCATCAGGGCAAGTTGCGTTAAATCAGGCCCCGCCACCGCAGGACCGCGATCAAAGCGGCCACCACGAGCATCAGGTTGAACACCATCCCGCCTGCCATGCCCAGCAGCATGCCCTTGCGCCGGTCCGCCGGATCGATACCGTCAAGCTGACCGTTGATCTCGGCCAACGCCGCATTGATACGGGCCGCATCCAGACGTATCCGCAGCTTGGGGTTTGCCATCCAGCTTTCGGCCTCGGCCAGAACCGTACCTGCCTGATGGCCGGATTTCGGCAGACGTCGCCCTGCCCGGCGCAGCCGCGTGCTCAGCCGTGCGCCGCGCACGCCCAGCCTGTCGCCCAGCTTGTCCATCAATGCGGCGATATCGCGCGCGAACCGATCCTGATCGATCACTGTTCCAGCCCTGCCCATCCAGTCACGCGCATCATACCGCGCGCCCGCACAAGCCTCAATGCATGGCAAATCGCGCCACGCGCATTCCGGGCTGCACTGGCCTGCCCTTGTCGAAAGATTTCAGGGGGCGCGCAATTCGGCCATTCAGCTTTGCGCACAAACCGCCTATCTAGGGATCATGCTGAACTTCATCGAACATGGAACCCGCTCCGATCTGCCCGGTCTGCTGATCGCTCATGGCCTCTACGGCTCGGCCCGCAACTGGGGCGTGATCGCCAAGCGGCTGTCAGACACCCGCAAGATCATTGCCGTGGACATGCGCAATCATGGGGCCAGCCCGTGGGTCAGCAGCCACACCTATCCCGAAATGGCCGCTGACCTGGCCGAGGTGCTGGCCGTGCAGGACGGGCCGTTCGACGTTCTGGGGCATTCCATGGGCGGCAAGGCCGCCATGACGCTGGCCCTGCAACACCCCGATCTGGTGGGGCGCCTGATCGTCGCGGACATCGCGCCGGTGCCATATGAACACAGCCAGATCCGCTATGTTGATGCGCTCAAATCCGTCGATTTGTCCGGGCTTGAGAAACGCTCGGACGCGGCCGAGCGGATGGCACCGCTGATCGACGACCCGGCGCTCATCCCGTTTTTCCTGCAATCGCTGGACGTTGCCGCGGGGCGCTGGCGACTCAACCTCGATGCGTTGGGGGCGGCGATGCCGGACATCATGGGATTTCCCCAAATCGACACCTCATTCGAACGACCGGCGCTGTTTCTGACCGGCGGTCAATCCGACTACGTGCAACCCGAACACCGACCCGAGATCAAGCGCCTCTTCCCCAAGGCTCGATTCGTCAAACTGCCCGGGGCCGGTCACTGGTTGCACGCGGAAGAACCGCGCGCATTCGAGGCGACGGTGCGGGCCTGGCTGGATCGTGCCGGCTGATTTCGCGGGTTATTTTTTCAACGCCGCCAAGGCTGCCGACATTCCGTCAAGCGATACCGGAATTTCCAGCTTTTTCTCGGGAAACGCGACGAAAATCACCCGCGCGCCGTCGGCCCCTGCCAGCGCATCCAATTCCGCCGGCTTCATCAACCCCTGCGAAACGCAATGGGTCTGCTGGCAGTACAGAAAATGCGACTGAGCAAGCGCTTCGCCCGCATCTGGGTCATCGCCTTCGGCAGCGTTCAGGACGATTTCCACGCCTTCCTGCAACAACACTTTGAGCGGCGTCTGAACCACGATCCAGAAATCCTTGTCCAACCCCAGCTGGCCGATTCCCATCTGGATGAGCGGACGTTCCACATCGTCGTCACCGCGCACCGTGACCTGTGTTCGCATTTCGCACTGTTCGCGCGGCTTTTCCGTGCTGCCCTCTTTGGCCGGAGGTGCAACACATTCCACGACCCAGTCACCGAAGACTTCTGTTGTCCGCTTCGGCTGCTCCGCCTCTTGCGCGCTGGCCGATGCAGCAAGACCTGCACAGATCAGCCAGATGCCGACAGGTCCCCGGAGGATGGATTTGGCGATGGAAAACATTCTGGGCTCACTTTCGCTTGTCTATCGGGAATGGCGCGCGACAGCGCCTGCGCCGCTGCGAGATGGCGATTTAAATGGAACACGGGTCCGAGCGCAACCGGGCATGAACGCATGTGGGCGATATCGCGTCATCAACGGGCCCGCATCAGTTCGACCAATGTACAGCGCGGATCGCCCGCGCGCAGCACCTGCCGCGATGTCTCGATCCAATCGGAGGCTTCGAGTTGCGGGAAAAACGTATCGGGGGCGTCCACTTCCAGATCGACCTCGGTGATCAGAAGCCGGTCCGCGCTCCCGATCATCTCCCGGTAAATGCCCGCACCGCCGATCCCGTAAAGGCGTGCATGCCCCTTTGACACGGCGAATTCCAGCGCTTCGCGCACCGAACCAAACCGCTCAGCACCGTCGATATCACGTGACGATACGACGATGTTCAGACGGTTTTTCAATGGCTTGTAGGGCAGGCTCTCCCATGTATTGCGTCCCATGATGATCGCGCCGCCAGTGGTTTCGCGCTGAAAGAACGCCAAGTCCTCTGGCGCATGCCAGGGGATATCCCCGTCCTTGCCGATGGCCCCGTTCCGGTCGCGGGCGACGACGAGCGACAGCATCAGACCGCCACCGGGGCACGAATGCCCGGATCGGGATCATACCCGGTGATCTCGAAATCGTCGTAACGAAAATCAAACAGCGAACTGACATCGCGAGTAATCCGCAGTTGCGGCAGCGGCTTGGGCGTACGCGCCAATTGTTTTTCCACCTGTTCCATATGGTTGAGATAGATATGCGCGTCGCCCAGCGTATGCACGAAATCGCCTGGTTCATACCCGGTTACATGCGCCAGCATATGCAGCAAGAGCGCATAGGAGGCGATGTTGAACGGCACGCCAAGGAACATGTCGGCCGAGCGCTGGTAGAGTTGCAGATGCAGCTTGCCGCCCGTGATCCGCACCTGCCACATCGTATGGCACGGCGGCAGCGCCATCTGCGGCACATCGCCGGGGTTCCATGCCGACACAATCATCCGGCGGCTGTCCGGGCTTTTCCGTATCAGTGTCAGCAGATCCTCGATCTGGTCAATGGTACGGGCGCGAAACACCGGCCCGCCGTCCACCACGCCCGCCGCCGCACCCAGCGCCGGAAAGCGCCGCCATTGCGCGCCGTAAACCGGGCCGAGATCACCGTTCTCATCGGCCCATTCATCCCAGATAGAAACGCCGTTATCCTTGAGGTAGCCGATATTGGTGTCCCCCGACAGGAACCACAGCAATTCATGTATGATCGAGCGCAGATGCAACTTTTTCGTCGTCACCAGCGGAAACCCATCAGCCATCCGGTAGCGGCTCTGCACGCCAAAATGCGATATGGTGCCAGTGCCGGTACGGTCGCTGGACCGCACGCCCTCGGTCAGAACAGTTCTCAATACGTCGTGATATTGCTGCACTCTTGCCCCCCGAGGCTCTGCGCTTTGGTCCAGAGTTACCCGGCGGCTTGCAGGATCACAAGTTTGATCATGCCGGTAACCGGGGGTAGACGGCACCGCAATTGCCCCTAGACTCAGAGGCAACACGCAAAACAGGAGTACCACCGATGAAAGTTCGATACTTGCACACCATGGTGCGCGTCAAAGATCTCGAGGCATCCATCGCCTTTTATAACCTTCTGGGGCTGAAAGAGACCCGCCGCATGGAAAATGAAGGCGGGCGGTTCACCCTTATTTTCATGGCCCCCGATGGGCAAGAGGAATGCCCGGTCGAACTGACTTACAATTGGGACGGCGACGATGCACTGCCCGACGACAGCCGCCATTTCGGCCATCTGGCATACGAGGTCAGCAACATCTACGAGATGTGCCAGCATCTTATGGACAATGGCGTGACCATCAACAGACCGCCGCGCGACGGGTATATGGCCTTCGTGCGCAGCCCTGACAACATTTCGATCGAGCTGCTGCAGGAAGGCGACGCGCTGCCCCCGCAAGAACCGTGGGCAAGCATGCAAAACACCGGGCATTGGTAAGGCTTGCATGCCTTCTGGGGCTGCTCTGGTCCGGAGTGGCGCAGGCCGAGTGTCGGCTTGCGCTGATCCTGGCGCTGGATGTGTCGGCCTCGGTGGATGCGGCCGAATATGACCTGCAACGGCTGGGGTTGGCGGCGGCGCTCGATTCGGCTGACGTCCGGGCCGCCATCCTGGAAGGCGCGCCGGGCGATGTGGCGCTGGCGGTCTATGAATGGTCCGGTCACTACCAACAGAAACTGCATCTCGACTGGACCTTGCTGCGCAGTCACGGCGACATCGACCGCGCGGTGCTGGCGCTGGGGCAAATGAAACGCAGTCATGACAATTTCCCCACCTCGGTCGGACAGGCACTGGCCTACGGCGCGTCGGTGATGGAACGCAGCCCTGCCTGCACCCGGCGCGTGATCGACATGTCCGGCGACGGGGTGAACAATTACGGCTTTCGCCCCGGCAATGCCTACCGGCACTTTCCGTTTCGCGATGTGGTGGTGAACGGGCTGGTGATACTCGGAGACGACCCCGATGTGTTCGCTTTCTATCTCAGCGAAGTCCTGCACGGCCCCGGCGCATTCCTTGAGACGGCGAACGGATTCGCCGATTTCCGCAATGCGATGACCCGCAAACTGCTCCGCGAAATCAGCGACATCATGCTGGGCGCGGTGCATAACCCGCCCGGCATCGCGGAGGCCGGGCCGCACGGATGAGGCTGATCCCCCTTCTGTGCGGGCTCTGCCTTTGTGCCGCGCCCGCCGGGGCGGCCTGCCGCCTTGCGCTGGTGCTGGGGCTGGATGTTTCCGGTTCGGTCGATGCCCGTGAGTACCGGCTGCAGCTTGATGGGGTGGCCGCCGCACTGGAAGCGGAGGCGGTGCAGGCCGCGCTGTTTGCCCAGCCCCGCGCGCATGTGGAGCTTGCCATCTTTCAATGGGGCGCGCCCTCGCAGCAATATCTGTTGCTGGACTGGACAACGCTTCGCACTCGCCAGGATACCGCGCTGGTGGCAGCGCGGCTTCGGTCCAGCACGCTCAGGTTCGACGACCCGTCCACCGCCATCGGCGCGGCGATCGACTTTGGCGCGGCGCTGCTGAACCAACGCGCAGAATGCTGGCAGCATACGCTGGATATCTCGGGCGATGGGCCGTCCAATGCGGGGCCACATCCCGGCAGTTTTCCGCGCGACGGGCGGATCAAGATCAACGGGCTGGTGGTCAACCCCTCTGGACGCGACAACACCGACAAGGATCTCAGCCAAGCGAAAACGCTGGCACACTATTACCTGAGCCAGGTGATTCGCGGCCCCGGAAGCTTTATCGAAACCACGGCGGATTTTGACGACTTCGAAAAGGCCATGACGCGCAAGCTGCTGCGCGAAGTCCAGGCGATGACCGTCTCGAAGCTCACCGCGCAGAAAAATCCGCGTGCCGCACCGTAGGGACATCAGTAAATGTAGCGGATCTGATCGCTCCAGTACCGCTCGACCCGGCGCAGGGCGGTGGCGATCTGGTCTATGCCGTCAGTGCCCAGCACCCCCTTGCCCTGCAACCCCTCGGCGTGCCGCTCGAACAGGCCGGCAATGATATCGCGTATCTCGCGCCCCTTCTGGGTCAGGCGGACCCGAACCGAGCGACGATCAATCTCGCAGCGCTGATGGTGCATATAGCCCATCTCGACCAGTTTCTTGAGATTGTAGCTGACGTTGCTGCCCTGATAGTAGCCGCGCGATTTAAGCTCGCCAGCGGTCACTTCGTTATCACCGATGTTGAACATCAGCAGCGCCTGAACCGCATTGATGTCCAGAATGCCGACGCGCTCGAATTCATCCTTGATCACGTCGAGCAACAACCGGTGCAGCCGTTCAACCAGTGCAAGGGCATCCAGATAGCCGGTCATGAACACATGTTCGTTGCCGGGGGGCGTCAGGGTGTCGTGCAAGCTCATTGTCATCTCCGTGCGAAACCGCTTGGAGAGTGACCCTGATCGAAAATGCCCAACAATCGGTTAAACCCTGACGTCAGAACCTAAAATGCGACCTATTTTGCCGCCGCGCCGTACCGGATGATGTCGTCGTTCAACTCCCGGAACCGCTCGGGTGGGGCAACCTGCCCCGAAACCCATTGATAGAGATCCTGATCGTTTTCCTCCAGAAATGCCTCGTAGAGATCCAGCATCTCGGAGCTCAACGACTCCAGCCGTGCCGCCGCGTAACGCGACAGCACGATATCCATTTCCTTGGTCCCGCGACGGATCGAACGCATGCCCAGTCGCCGCAACCTGATCGCGCGGGTTTCCTCAGGCAATCTCGGGCTCTCGCATGAGAGCTTGCAGCTCTTTCTCGACCCGAACAAGCCGCTCGGAGGCCAGACGCATCTGCACGCTGATCTCGCGCACTTCGCTCAAAAGTCCCGACGCGGTGCGCGACAATACCGCCCCCTCGGGTTCGCTGGGGCCGTCGCCCTGCCCGGTCAGCAGCCAACTGATCGATACGTTCAACAAACCGGCCATCATCGACAAACGGTTGGCCCGCGGCTCGGAATGATCATTCTCCCAATCTTCCATCGTCTTCTTCTTGACGCCCAGACGCTTTGCCAGTTCCCCTTGGGTCATTCCGGCCTGTTCACGGGCGCCCGCCAAGCGGTCGCCGAATGTGGTTGCATCCGGGTGATACCAACCATCGAGTGCTATTGCAGTCATCATCGTCCTTTCTGGCGATCATCCTTGATCCACCTTCCAGCGCAACCTAAGACATTGCGAGCCATGATTCAAACCGGAGCCCGTCATGAATGCCCTTTCCGCGACACTATCGCGCGTCAAGCCATCGCCAACCATCGCCGTCAGCACCAAGGCGAGAGAGCTGAAAGAGGCCGGTCGCGACGTCATCGGCCTCGGTGCCGGTGAGCCCGATTTCGACACGCCCGAGAACATCGCGGCCGCCGGTATCCGTGCGATCCAGGAAGGCAAGACGCGCTATACTGCCCCCGACGGCATCATCGAACTGAAACAGGCCGTCTGCGCCAAGCTGAAACGCGACAACGCGCTGGAGTATACGCCCGCACAGGTCAGCATCGGCACCGGTGGCAAACAGATCCTTTACAACGCGCTGATGGCCACGCTCAATCCGGGCGACGAGGTCGTGATCCCCGCCCCCTACTGGGTCAGCTACCCCGACATGGTGCTGCTGGCAGGCGGCGAGCCGGTCATTGCCGAGGCATCCATGCAGACCGGCTACAAGCTGACCGCCGATCAGCTTGAGGCGGCGATCACCCCCAAAACCAAATGGTTCATCTTCAACTCGCCATCGAACCCCACCGGCGCGGGCTATAGCTGGGAAGAACTGAAGGCGCTGACCGACGTGTTGCTGCGGCATCCGCATGTCATGGTGATGACCGACGACATGTACGAGCACCTCGCCTATGGCGATTTCGAGTTCTGCACCCCGGCGCAGGTCGAGCCACAGCTTTATGACCGTACATTGACCTGCAACGGCGTGTCCAAGGCCTATGCGATGACCGGCTGGCGTATCGGCTATGCGGCCGGGCCCGAGTGGCTGATCGGTGCGATGCGCAAGATCCAGAGCCAGAGCACATCCAACCCCTGCACCATCAGCCAGTGGGCCGCGGTCGAGGCGCTGAACGGCACCCAGGATTTCATCCCCAAAAACAACGCCGTGTTCAAACGCCGCCGCGATCTGGTGGTCAGGATGCTCAACGAGGCAGAGGGTATCCAGTGTCCGACGCCGGATGGCGCATTCTATGTCTATCCCTCAATCGCAGGGCTGATCGGCAAGACCAGCAAGGGCGGCACCGTGATCAGCGATGACGAAGCATTTGCCACCGCGCTACTGGAGGAAACCGGCGTCGCGGTTGTCTTCGGCGCGGCATTCGGGCTCTCTCCGAACTTCCGTGTCAGCTATGCGACCTCCGATGCGGCGCTGGAAGACGCCTGCACGCGCATTCAGGCGTTCTGCGCAGCACTACGATAGGGCGCGAGCCACCTACATCCAACCGGAGCGCTTTCAACGCTCCGGTATCCCTGCCCCTCGGGCCAGAAGGCCAGCAGGGATGACACCAGATCCTGCAAACGCTTACTCACGGCAACGGGCATACGCGCCCCCTGTTAGACGCAGCGCGCCATAATTGGCATTTACAATACCTATTAATCATCTATGACAGTATCAATGCGCGCGCCGCCAACCACGGCGCGTCAGGCCCGAATTTTCGGCTCCCACGGGGGACCGGCCAGAGGGGTCGCTTCCTGACCCGCTGCAAAACAGGGAAGACGGAGATGGAAGACGCCTCGGAAATGGCCCGGTTGCCACTGAAAAAGCAGCCCAGACTTGTCCCGGCGACACAGGGCGTTGTCTGCAAACAGGTTGAAAGGAAGCAATTTCCCGTCAACCCGTCGATCAGGCTGATCGAAGTGGTGGTCCCACCCCCTGATAATACGCACACGCTCGGCGACCTTGAACGCCTGACAGCGGCACTCGCTCAAAGCTCCGGTCTTGAGCCGGATGTCGGGATTGAAGTTCTGGCATCCCTGCAAGCAAAGCTGCGCGCCAATGGCTGGCGCGTGACCTGCGTGATCCGGCTGGGCGACCAGCGCCGCAATCCCGAACTTATCGACATTTGGCCGGGCACGACGGCACCCGTCGCCTGCGGGATTGCCGTCGACATTGGATCGACCACGATCATGGCCTATCTGTGTGACCTCGCAACCGGCGATGTTCTTGCCGCCGCCGAAATCGTCAATCCGCAGGTCACTTATGGTGCGGATGTCATGACACGGGTCAGCCATTCGATGATGCATCCCGGCACGCATCTGGACATGACCGCTGCGGTTCGGGACGGGGTGCGCCAACTGGTCGGGCATTTGACCGCAAATTGTGGTGTCCCTGCGGATCACGTGCTGGATGCCACAGTCGTGTGCAACCCGATCATGCATCACCTATATCTGGGGTTCGATCCGGTGGAACTGGGCCAGGCGCCGTTTACCTTTGCCACCTCGAATGCCCTTCGTGTTGCCGCCCGCGACGTGGGGCTACCCATCCATGCGCGCGCGCAGGTCTATCTGCTGCCGGCTGTTGGCAACCATGTCGGCGCAGATGCCGCTGCGGTATTGCTGAGTGAGACCCCCGAGGCCAGCAAGGCCCTCAGCCTGATTGTCGATATCGGCACCAATGCAGAGATTTTCCTGGGCAACGCCTCTGGCATTGTTGCCTCCTCGTCTCCGACCGGTCCGGCCCTCGAAGGGGCCGAGATAACCCACGGGCAGCGCGCGGCCCCCGGCGCGATCGAGACCGTCCGCATTGATCCTGTCAGCAAGCGGATCCGCTTCAGGGTCATCGGATCCGAAGTCTGGTCAGACGATCCGGCCTTCGCGGCTTCCATCAGCGACATCGGCGTTACGGGCATCTGCGGTTCGGGTGTGATCGAGCTTGTCGCGGAAATGCGCATGGCAGGTCTCATCGACCAGACAGGGCGCATCGGAAGCCCCGAGGAAACCGGATGCGCGCAGTGCTTTCTGGATGGTCGGACATATTCGGTGTCCTTGTACGACGCCGCCAACATCTGCTTTACCAATAACGATGTTCGCGAGGTGCAGATGGCAAAGGCCGCGCTCTATGCCAGCATTCGCCTGCTGATGGACGAATCCGCCGTGCAGACGGTCGACAGGATCGTTCTTGCCGGTGCATTCGGCAGCCACATCTCGCCGAAACACGCAATCGTGCTGGGGCTGATCCCCGATTGCGCCTTCGACAAGGTGACCGCCGTTGGCAATGCCGCAGGCAGCGGCGCATGCATGGCGCTTCTTGATGTGAGCGCACGCCACCGGATCGAGGGCGCGGTGCGGACCATCCGAAATATCGAGACGGCGACACATCCGAGCTTCCAGAAATATTTCCTGAACGCCTCCGACATTCCGAATGCGGCTGATCCCTTTCCCTGCCTTGCGACCCATCTGGCATTGCCTGATCTCGATTTTCGCAAACGCTCCAGCCGCCAGCGCACCCGGCATCAGGCCTCCTGATCGCCTGAAACGCAGAGATTACCCCCCGGATGCTCTGCACACTTTCCTAAAAGCCACCCGCCTGTTATGTCCGGATAAAACCGTAAACCCATATCAATGTTTCGTAGGGGCGCATATGGCCGGAGAGCTACCGGAATATTATTTCAGGGTACGCGAAAACGGTGCCTTCGTGTTCCGCGTCGATACCGAGAACCGGCAGCGCCGGATCGACATGGACCAAATTGCGGTGGTCAACATCCGCAACGGCCAGATCAAGCCGCATGGCGACCGGGAACTGTCAGAGCGCGATACCGAAGTCATTCAGGAATGGATGGCGGAACGTCGGGAATTGCAGGAATACCGCGATATCGACGACATCCACAGGGCCGTCGATTACCTGAACACCACCACCCACTGGGCGCAATCGCGCGCCACCGATGAGCAGCTTGAGGCGGTGACAGATGCATTGCTGCTGGCGATGCACGATCTGCGCACGGTGCTGGTCCGCAAGAAGGCCGACATGCTGCTGAAAGGCGACGACGACGCGGATGACGATTAGGGCGCGCGCACCCGATCACACGGGTCGGCATATTCCGCAATCCGGCAACGCGGCCAGACCCGCTGCGCGCCATGGACGCCGTGGCCGGCGCCCGATCAGCAACCAATTTTGGGCCTTCAGACCCCGGTTGCCGGCCCACCCTTTGCATGCCGCTGCAGCCAGAGCCAGAACCGCGCCAGCATGAACACCGCCGCAAAGGCCAGCCCCAGCGCAAGGCCCAGCCATATGCCCACGCCCCCATAGCCCAGCGTGAAGCCAAAGACATAGCTGACCGGAATGCCGATACCCCAATAGCTGAAGGCGGCGATAATCATCGGCACGCGGGTGTCCTGCACCCCGCGCAACAGGCCCAGCGCCATGACCTGCCCGGCATCCACCAGTTGAAACAGCGCCGCCGCCGCCAACAGCCAGACACCGATCGCGATCACCGCGCCGCGCTGCGGCTCGGTTGGGCTCATGAAGGTGCCGATCAGGAATTCGGGCACCGTGAAAAACACGATCATCGTCAGCGCCGCAACCCCGAGAGACATGGCCACCGCAACCTTGGCGCCGTCTTTCAGGCTGCGCGTGTCGCCGGTACCGTAAGCCTGCCCCGCCCGCACGGTCGCGGCGTTCGACAGGCCCAGATGGATCATGAACGTGATGGACGCGATCTGAAGCGCAATCCCATGCGCCGCCAGTTGCACCGTGCCCAGCCAGCCCATCATGATCGAAGACGCGGCAAAGAGGCCTACTTCGGCCAGATTGGTCATGCCGATCGGCCAGCCAAGGCGAAACACATCGCGCAACGCTTCCCAGTCGGGGCGCCAGACGCGGGTGAACATTGCATGTTCGGGCAAGGCGAAAGCGACATAGATCGCCAGCCCCAGCAGGGATGCGGTCGTCACCGTTGCCGACGCGATGGCAGCGCCTACGATACCCAGCTCGGGAAAACCCATATTGCCGAAAATCAGCAGGTAATTCACCACCACGTTCAGCGCCACCGCCCCCAGCGTGACCCACAGAACGACATGGGTGCGCTCCAGCGCCGCAAGACAGGATTTGAACACCATCACCAACAAGGCCGGGATTATCACGAAACCGACGATGCTGAGGTATTGTCCGGCCATGGCCGAAATCCCGACGTCCTGGCCCAGCGCCAGGAAAAGCGATTCTGAAAAATACGTCAGTGGCAAAATCACCACGCCGAATGCAATGGATGCCCAGCACCCCATGCGCGTGACACGGCGCACCTGCGTTTCCTGCCCCGAGGCCTGCGCGGAGGCAACCATCGGCATCACCGCAAAGGCAAAGCCCGATCCCATGATAAAGATCACGAAAAACAGCGTCCCACCCAGCACTTCGGCAGCCAGCGCATCGACGTTGTACCACCCCAGCATCAGCGCATCCGTGAGCGTGATGGCGAACTGCGCCAGATGGCTGCCGACCAACGGAAGTCCCAACGTTAGCAGGCGCTTGGCGTGGTGGCGATTTTGTCCATGTTGTCTCATGCCCTACCCCTATGTCGCGCGCGTCCGCACGGCAAGCTGTCCTTTGGGCGAATATGTCGATTGAGAGAGCGCGTCGCCCTCAGCGCGGCGCGCGCCCTTCGGGATGCAGCGATTTGCCAAATATGTGCGACGCATTGTGAATGACGTGCTGCGCGTTGCACACGATCAGCGGGTCAGGCGCGACCGCGATCTCGGGGTCCTTGTCCGGATAATCGAGCATGCTGAGGAAATGCAGCATGCAGTTCAACCGTGCGCGTTTCTTGTCATCCGACTTGATCACCGTCCATGGCGCATCCGCCGTGTCGGTATAGAAAAACATTGCCTCCTTGGCCTCGGTGTAATCCTGCCATTTGTCGAGGCTCTGCTTGTCGATCGGGCTCAGCTTCCATTGCTTCAGCGGATCGGTCGCGCGGCTGGCAAAACGGCGCTTCTGCATCTCTTGCGTGACCGAGAACCAGTATTTGAACAGCCGTATCCCCGAACGCACCAGCATTCGCTCCAGTTCTGGTGTCTGGCGCATGAATTCGAGGTATTCGTTCGGCTCGCAAAAGCCCATGACCCGCTCGACCCCGGCACGGTTGTACCAGGACCGGTCATAGAACACCATTTCTCCGGTCGTTGGCAGATGCTCGATATAGCGCTGAAAGAACCACTGCCCGCGTTCCTTGTCGGTCGGCTTGGTCAGCGCCACGACACGGGCCTCGCGCGGGTTCAGATGCTCGGTAAATCGCTTGATCGTGCCGCCCTTGCCCGCGGCATCGCGCCCCTCGAACAGCAAGACGATCTTCTGATCGGTGTCCTTGACCCAGTGCTGCACCTTCAGCAACTCGGTCTGAAGAAGGGCCTTTTGCGCCTCGTAGGGCGCGCGGCCCAGCTTGTCCTTGTAAGGATATTCACCATTCTCGAATGAATGGCGCAGCTCATCCGCAGTGTCGGGGGAGGTTTTCGACGCTGACAGCGCCAGCTCCGCAGCACCATCCGCCTCTGTCGTGACCTGCCCGGCCTTCATTGGTTTGCCCGTGGGGGCAGTTTCGCTCCTGTTTACCATCCCGCGTGTCCTCCCTGCTGATACACGACCATGCTAGCGCTATCTCACGCTGCATGTCTTGATCAGGGTCAAGGGAATGGAAAGCGCCCGAAACGCCTCACCGGGCGCGGCGTCAATGCGTCCAGACGGCCCGGCGGTTGGTGGCAAAATTGTCGCCATAGCCACCGGGGCGGACATTGGTCTTGCGGGGTTTGGGATCCTGCACAACAGCGTCGATGCCATGCTCGCGCGCGTATTCGAGCGCGGCCTCCTTGGTCGGAAAGGTCAGCCGCACCTGCGCCTGTGTGTCCGAGGACGACGTCCAGCCCATCAGCGGATCGACCTCGCGCGCCGTATCGTTGACGAATTCCAGAACCCATTTACGGGTTTTTGCCGTGCCCGAAGACATTGCGCTACGGGCGGGTTTGTAAATACGGGCAGGCATGCGCGTCTCCTTTTAGCTCAGGCGTTTATCCCAAATTCACGGCACTTGGGCAAGGTGTCATCGCAGCGCGCTGGCAGGTCATGCCGCCGCATGCCCCCTTGCCTGCGCGTCGCGTAGAATGTCAGGATGGGTGAAGTAACTCCCATGCAATTCAAGTGAGGTTGAATCTTGACCATCAAGATCGAAATGCTCCGGTATTTTCGGGCCGTCGCGGATGCCGGCAGCCTGGCCGATGCGGCAGCAGCCCTGGGTCGCACCCCGTCGGCCGTTTCGATGATGCTGCGCCAGTTTGAAGATCATGTCGACGCCCCCCTGTTCGAAAGCGCCCGCAAATCACGCCTGACGCCGCTGGGCGCCCAGATCGCCGAAAAGGCCGCGCAGGAACTGGGCCATTTCGACCGGACAGTGGCCGCGATCGAGGCGCTGGCCCGCGCCGAGGAGGGCCATGTGCGCCTGTCGGTCACACCCTCGGTCGCACAAACCATCATGCCGCCAATCCTGGAACGCTATATGCAGGACCGCCCCGGTGTCCGCATCGAGATGCGAGACACCGACAGCGCATCAGTGCAGCGCGATCTGGAGCAAGGCAACGCCGACATCGGCATGGCGACCCTCGCGCCCTTCCCCGGTTTTGATCGCGAGTTGATCTTTTCCGACGCTTTCGGCGTCGTGTGCCCGGTCGGGCACCCACTGGCACAGCACTGGACCCACATGGGATGGAGCGATCTGGAGGCGCTCGACTTCATTGCCAACGGCCTCTGTCAGCAGATCAGCGATCCGGCATTCCAGCCCATTCTGCGCTCCTCTCGCCTGATGGTGCATAACACCGCATCCATCCTCAGCCTCGTGCGCGCCGGTGCTGGCATCACCATCCTGCCCGAACTGGCAGTGCTGCCCGAATTCATGGACCTTGAGTTCCTGCCACTTGCCGACACCACCACCCGACGCGATGTCTGGATGCTCACCCCCGCGCACAGCGCCATGACTCCCGCCGCCGCTGCATTGGCCCAGGCGGTCCGGAATGCGGAAATCCTGCCGCCCTCGAAACTTCAGGGAAACTGAATTATTTTCAACAAGTTTTCGTTTGCCTCAAGTTGCGCCCTCTGGCTAGATGCACCCTGCCCCCTCAATGCGCGCGAAAGGAAACGACTCATGGCCGATCTTCAGAAGAACTACATCGCTGGTGACTGGTGCGCTGGCGCGTCCGAGATCGAGAACCGCAACCCGTCTGACCTGAGCGACCTCGTCGGCATCTATGCGCAAGCCAGCGCAGACCAGCTGGATCAGGCCCTGGCCGCCGCCCGCCGCGCGCAGACCGAATGGGCCGGCTACGGGATGGAACGCAAGCAGGCCGTACTGATGGCGATCGGCACCGAGTTGATGGCGCGCGCCGAAGAGCTGGGCACCCTGCTGAGCCGCGAAGAGGGCAAGCCGCTGGCCGAGGGCAAGGGCGAGGTTTACCGCGCCGGACAGTTTTTCACCTACTACGCCGCCGAATGCCTGCGCCAGTTGGGCGAGAATGCCGACAGCGTGCGCCCCGGCGTCGAGATCGACGTGCGCCGCGAACCGGTGGGTGTGGTCGCCGTTATCAGCCCGTGGAACTTCCCCACCGCCACCGCCAGCTGGAAAATCGCACCCGCCCTGGCATATGGCAACGCGGTGCTGTGGAAGCCGGCGAACGTCACACCCGCCTCTGCAGTGGCGCTCACGGAAATCATTAGCCGTCAGGACATCCCCAAAGGGCTGTTCAATCTGGTGATGGGGGCAGGTCGCGACGTGGGCCAGCGTCTGGTCGAAAGCCCGCAGGTCGATGCCATCTCCTTCACCGGCTCCGTGCCCGTGGGCCGCGGCATCGCCTCTGCCGCGATCCAGAATTTCACCCGCGTACAGATGGAAATGGGCAGCAAGAACGCGCTCGCCGTGATGGATGACGCCGATCTCGATCTGGCGGTGACCCTCGCACTTGGCGGCGCCTTCGGTGGATCGGGTCAGAAATGCACCGCCTCCTCGCGCCTGATCGTGCACGAGGCCGTGCATGACGCCTTCGTCGAAAAACTGGTCAAGGGCGCGCAGGCGATGAAGGTCGGCCACGCGCTGGCAGAAGGCACACAGATCGGCCCAGTGGTCAGCGAGGCCCAACTTTCAGAGAACCTGAAATATGTTGAACTGGGAAAATCCGAAGGCGCCGAACTGGCCTGCGGCGGCGTCCGGGTCGAGCGCGAGACAGAAGGCTATTACATGACGCCCGGCGTCTTCCTGAACACCACCAACGCCATGCGCATCAACCGCGAGGAAATGTTCGCGCCACTGGCCGCCGTGATCAAAGTGGGCAGCTATGACGAAGCCCTGCACACCGTCAACGACACCAATTTCGGCCTGACCTCGGGCATCGTCACCCGCAGCCTCGCACGCGCCACGCATTTCCGCCGCAACGCGCGCACCGGCGTCGTCACGGTCAACCTGCCGACCGCCGGCACCGACTATCACGTCCCCTTCGGCGGGCGAGGCGACAGCTCTTACGGGCCGCGCGAACAGGGCCAGACCGCGCGCGAATTCTACACCGTGGTCAAGACTGCCTATATCGCGGCGGGCGATCCGGCATGACCTACCGCATCGACTGCCTGCAATATGCCAACTGGTCGGAAAAGATATTTCGCCAGATGCGGCAGGGCGGCCTGGACGCGGTACACGTGACGATCAGCTATCACGAGAATTTCCGCGAAACCGTGCTGAACATCGAGAAATGGAACCGCTGGTTCGAACAATATCCCGACCTGATCATGAAGGGGCGGTGGGCAGGCGATGTGCGCACCGCGCACGAGACCGGCCGAACCGCCATCTTCTTCGGCTTTCAGAACCCCAGCCCGATCGAGGACGATATCGGTCTGGTCGAGGTGCTGCACGATCTTGGTGCGCGGTTCATGCAGCTGAGCTATAACAACCAGTCGCTTCTGGCCACGGGCTGTTACGAGGCCGAAGATCCGGGCATCACCCGCATGGGCCGCGAGGTCATCAAGGAGATGAACCGCGTCGGGCTGGTCATCGACATGAGCCATTCGGCAGATCGCTCGACCATTGAGGCCGCAGAGCTGTCGGCGCGGCCTATCACCATCACCCACGCCAACCTGCACGATTGGCAGCCAGCCCTGCGCAACAAACGCGATGATGTAGTGCGCGCGGTCACCGAACGCGGTGGCATGATGGGCTTCTCGCTCTATCCTCACCACCTCAAGGACAAATCCGACTGCACGCTGGAGAGCTTCTGCACCATGATCGCCAGCGCTGCCGAACGCTACGGGGCAGAGCATTTCGGCATCGGCAGCGACCTGTGTCAGGATCAGCCCGACAGTGTGGTGGAATGGATGCGCACCGGGCGCTGGACCAAGAGCGTGGACTACGGCGAAGGCTCTGCTGCCGCCCCCGGCTTCCCGCCGCAACCGGGCTGGTTCACCGATAACCGCGATTTCGGCAATATCGAAAGCGGCCTGCGCAAGATCGGCTTTGATGACGCAGAAGTCGCCGGGCTGATGGGCGGCAACTGGCTGCGCTTTTTCGAGGAAAATTTCACGCCGTCCGACGCAGGATGACGCCCAAGCCAAGGAGGAGCTGACATGCAGCACGAGGCAACGCAATCACCCGGCATCGCGCCGCGCGATCCCGCCACCGTGATGCAGCTGGCGCGCATGGGCTCCTTCCACCAGTGCCGCCTTTCGTTCATGCGCCAGCTTCTGCGCCGCTTCAAATCCGAAAACTGGCGCTTCGAGGTGCGGCTCTTCGAGATCGACGCAAACGGTGTAGGCCGCGCGGTCTATACCGCTCATGGGCCGCAAAACAGCTATTCCCTCGTCGCCTTCGCGCATGACCTGCCCCCCGAGATGCGCTCGGACCGGGTGATCGCGACCGCCTGGGACGCGACATTCACGCTGTTTGACGGGATACCTGACGCCGCCGATCTGGACCGGCTGGCGCAGAATGTCCCCCTGCAGGAGGCCGGCCGCGTGTCCGAGCGCGAGCTGTCACTGGCCCGCGCCAATCGGTCGGTGCGCCTGTGGGACCATGTGGTGAGCCGCCTTGCCACGGGGCAACAGCCCGATGCGGAAAAAATCCGCGACGTGGGCTACCTGATGCGCACCACGGCGGTCTACGGCTCTGGCAAGTTCGGCGCGGCGGACCGCGAGGCCACCTGCAACCGGCCCGAATTCAAGGCGCCCTTTCAGGTCGAGATGCTGCATGTCTACCTGATCCGCGCCTTCGTGATGGACCTGGTCGAATTCATGGCCCGTCAGCGCGGCCCCGAAACCGCTGTGCCGATTGATCCCGCATTGCGCCGCAAGTTCGGCATCGGTAATTCCACGGGGCTTGGCATGGCGCCATTCCTGCTCAATCACCCGGCCTTGCTGCATGGCTGGATCAACGCCCGCGAGACCGCTCTGGCGCGGGTGCGGTCGCTGCCCTCCGTGCGCAGCGACGAGGCCGACAGCCTGCGCAGCCTCGTGCGCCGTGCCCACCGGAACGCGGAGGAATGGCAATCGGCGCATCCGGCGCAGATCGCCAAGCTGACAGCCCTGCGCGCCGATCTGGCCGCGCTGGATGCCCATCTTCAAACCGCCGATCTGACGACCTACGCCCCCTGGGACCGCCTGTGGCATTGGGCCGAAGGCACGCTTGGCCTTGAGGGGCAGGAACAACTCGTCTCGCTGCTGCTGGAACCATACGGGCATCTGGTGGACGATCTTGGCCCCGGCATGGCGGCGGACGAGGCCGCACAATGGCGCATCGACGGTGCCATGAGCGTCCAGAGGCTGCGGGCGATCACCCAAGAGGTGTATGGCTGGGCGCTCGACACCGACTGGACCAATCCCGCCGCCGATGCCCGCGTCTGGTACGTCTCCGAGGCCAAGCTGGAGCCACGGCTGGGCGAACGCCATGCCGAACCGATTGCGCCCTATGAGCAGCCGCTCTGCCCCGGACGCGATGCGGCGCGCATGTATGCCGATCTGTGCAATTTCGATGAGGCAACCGTCGCCGCCTTTACCCTGCGCCACCCCGAACACCGCCACATTGTGCGCCGGGCGCAGATTGCAGCCGCCCTGCCCTATGCCGAGATCCGCGACAACACGATCAGCGCGAAGCTGCTGCCCATAGACATGCTGCGCGCCAAGCTCAGCTTTTTCGGCGCGTGCCATTTCGATCCGCGCTCGGATCGTTGGGTGCGCATCAACATGTACAAACACGCGCCCTTCCCTGCCGAACTGGGTCAGACCGACGCCGATGACTGGACATTGCCACCGCTGGGAGCAGGCCATTGAGCTGGTCGATGAACGAGGTCGAAGCTCTGGCGCGCAAGGCCGCGCGCGGCGCGGGTTTCAGCTGGGGCTTGGCCGAAGAAGCCGGGCGCGCGGTCCGCTGGCTTGCCTCGGTATCGCTGCCGGGCCCCGAGACGCTGGCCACCCGTCTGGAACGCGGCTCATGCGGCACGCCGTTGATCAAGGGCGCGGTCTGGACGGCAGAGGCCGGGCCGCTCTGCCCGCTGATCGCCGGTGCGGCGCTGGCAGACCGCGCCGAAGCTGTCGCCTATGGCGACGGGGTGACGCTCCGCCAAGTGGCCGAACCGCTGTTGCTGGTGCCTTTCGTCGCGGCCATCGCCGCGCAGACCGGTACGGCGCTGCGCGTGGACTGGCCAGAGGGGGCCTTCGCCTTTGCCGCCGACGCGCGCGGGGCGTCAGTATCCCTGACCGGCCCGGCGGATGTCCGCGTCAGTGCCGGAACCGGCCCCGACCTGCCGCTGCTTGCGTGCCAGTTGCGCTACGTGATGCCCGCGGCCACAAGCGATCTGCTGGCCGCCTACGCCCATCGCACCTATGCCCCGGACACCGAGGCTAGCCGCCTGTCGGGCGCGGGTGCGGGCCTGTCAGACAACGATTGAGGCTAATGCAGAACGCGCGGCGCGCGATTAGGCCCAGTCCTGCAACCGCGCGACATAACGCGCCAGCGTGTCGATCTCCAGGTTGACCGCATCGCCCAGCGCCACCTGACCCCAGGTCGTCACGTCCTTGGTGTGCGGGATGAAATTGATACCGAAATCGCATCCATCGACCTCGTTCACCGTCAGCGACGTCCCGTTCAGCGCGACCGATCCCTTGGGAGCAATAAACCGCGCCAGTGCTTCGGGCGCGCGCAGCGTCACGCGGGTGCTGTCGCCTTCGGCTTCGATCCCGACCACCTCGGCCACACCATCGACATGGCCGGACACGATGTGACCGCCCAACTCGTCGCCGACCTTCAGCGCGCGTTCCAGGTTGACGCGGCGCCCGACGCGCCAGTCCGACAGGTTGGTTCTGGAGACAGTTTCAGCCGAAATTTCCACGTCGAACCAGTCACTGCCCAGCTCGATCACCGTCAGGCACACGCCATCGCAGGCAATTGAAGCGCCGATATCGATCCGCGACGTATCATAGCCGCAGCCGATACGCGCGCGCAGGTCGCCGCGCTGATCCAGTTGCCGCACATCGCCCTGATCGGTGATGATACCTGTGAACATGGCCTGTCTCCTATCTCGCCTGCCGCCCGAGGTAACGGGCACGCTTGAGCAAAACAAGGCAAAGGTCTTATTTTTGCCAAACTCCGCACGTAATCAAGGCATCAGGCAGTCAAGTGAAATAGAACAATGAGCGAAAAAGCCGGTTCTCCCCGTGTGTTCCTGTTCTTGCAGGGACCGCACGGACCGTATTTCTCCAGACTGGCGCGGATGCTGCGCCGGGCCGGTGCCGATGTCTGGCGCGTCGGCTTCAACGCCGGTGACCGTTTCTTCTGGCCCGAGCGTCGCAGCTACATTCCCTTTCGCGGCACCCCTGATGAATGGCCCGAAATGCTGGCCGAGACGATCAGGGCCAAGGCGATCACCGATCTTGTCCTTTACGGCGACACCCGCCCGATACACGCCGAAGCGGTACGCATCGCGCAAGAGATGGGCCTGACCGTGCATGTCTTTGAAGAAGGCTACATGCGCCCCTACTGGGTCACCTATGAACGCGGCGGCAGTAACGGCAATTCACGGCTGATGGAAAAATCGGTCGAAGAGATGCGCACCGATCTGGAACTGTCGGACATGGACACCGCTCTGCCGCCCGCCAGTTGGGGCGACATGCGGCATCATATCTTCTACGGCGCGCTCTATCATGGCTGCGTCTTGCTGGCCAATCAGGCCTACCGCAATTTCCGGCCCCATCGCTCGATCACCGTGCGCAAGGAATTCGCGCTCTATGTCCAGCGTCTGCTGTTGATGCCGTTCCAGGCCATCGACCGGCGCGTTGCGACATGGCGCATCCGGCATGGCGGCTTTCCCTATCATCTGGCGCTTTTGCAACTGGAACATGACAGCAGCTTTCAGATGCATTCGCCGTTCGACACGATGAGCGATTTTCTGGAAACCGTCATCGACGGTTTCGCCCGTGGCGCACCGACGCATCATCATCTGGTGGTCAAGGCGCACCCGTTGGAGGATGGCCGCGTGCCGGTACGGCGCGACCTGCGGCGCTTGGCGCGGGCTTACGGCGTGGCCGACCGCGTTCATTACGTGCGCGGCGGCAAGCTGGCGCAACTGCTGGACGAGGCACGCAGTGCGGTCACTGTGAATTCGACCGCAGGCCAACAGGTGCTCTGGCGCGGCATTCCACTCAAGACCTTTGGCGAGGCCGTCTATGCCAAGCCGGAATTTGTCTCGACCAAACCATTGGCCGATTTCTTTGCCGGGGCCGAGCGCCCGGACCGCAAGGCCTATGCCGATTACCGCCGCTATCTGCTTGAAACCAGCCAGATCGCGGGGGGGTTCTATTCGGCACGGGGCCGCCGTCAGTTGCTGCGACAGGCTGTCGACATGATGCTCAGCGCGGACGATCCCTATGATGCACTCAAGAGCGGGACAGCGGCACCACGGCAACAGTTGCGGCTGGTGACTTGAAGGACACAACTGGTAGCGCTGGATTTATGCAGCCACATCAGGTAGATTCGGCGCAAAGTAAAAGTACAAAAATAAAAAAAGTACTGAGGCAGTAACATAGGTCGAGGAGACCGAGCAGTGAAAACCCCTACAAAACTGTGGGCGCGTGGCGTCGCCTTGGTGTCCATTGCGTTGATGATGGTCGCCTCCTGCAGCACCCTCCCGCAGGTCGGTCCAAACAAACGCCAGATCTATTCCGGTTCTGTGCAGCGCGCGGGCGATGCATTTGTCGTATCGGTCAATGACCGGGTGACACGCGCCACCGCCGTGCAACCTGCTCTGGGTTTCTCTGAAAAGTTCAAGAATGCCGGGCGCATTGGCTCTGACACGATCCGCCCCGGCGACACGCTTGGGCTGACCATCTGGGAAAACGTCGATGACGGGCTGCTGGCGGGCGAGGCCACCAACCAGACCATCCTCGAAGAGGTGCAGGTCGACGGCAGCGGCTTCATCTTTGTTCCCTACGCAGGCCGCATCCGCGCCGCAGGCAACACGCCCGAAGGCATCCGCCGCATCATCACCGCCAAGCTGGACGAGCAGACGCCTGACCCACAGGTGCAGGTCCGCCGCCTGGCCGGAGATGGCTCTACCGTGACACTGGTCGGCGCAATCGGGGCGCAGGGCGTCTATCCCATCGAGCGCCCGACGCGCACGCTGGCCGCGATGCTATCGGCGGCAGGCGGGCTGACCATTCCCGCCGAAGTGGCGCAGATCACCGTGATCCGTGGCGAAGAACGCAGCAAGGTCTGGTTCCAGGACCTCTACAAACATGCCGAATTCGACATTGCCCTGCGGGGCGGCGACCGCATCCTTGTCGAACAGGACAGCCGCGCCTTTACCGCGCTGGGTGCCACTGGCGCGCAAGCCCGCGTTACCTTTGAAACCCAGACGCTGAGCGCCATCGAGGCCATCGCGACGGTCGGCGGCCTCATCTCCTCGACATCCGATCCCACCGGCGTCTTTGTCTTGCGCAACGAGCCAGCGGAAATCGCCAACCAGGTGCTGGGCCGCAACGATCTGATCGGCGACCAGCGGATGATCTACGTGCTCGACCTGACCAAGCCGAACGGCATGTTCATGGCGCGCGATTTTTCGATCCGCGATCAGGACACGCTCTATGTGACTGAGGCACCATTCGCCCAGTGGAGCAAGGTGATCAGCGCCATGACCGGAGCGCTCGGAGCGGTCAGTACTGTCTCCACCGCGACAACGGCCCTCGGCGGCTAATGACCTCGAGAGATGACAATTCGCCCGCCGAAGCAGACGCGCCCCGGCGGGCTTATTATTTCAATCTCGGCTTTCTGCGCCAGCCGCGGGTGCGGCGCATCCTTGCGCTTGCAGGGTATGACCTGCACATGGGCAAGCCCGGGCCGGACGACCTGATCGCCGTCTGGGGCCGCAGCCCTTATGCCGCGCGTGGTGAGGCGGTTGCAGCAAAGACCGGCGCGCAGATCCTGCGAGTCGAGGATGCCTTCCTGCGATCCGTCTATCCGGGCCGCGCAGGTGCACCGCCGCTGGGCCTGACGATCAACCGCAGCGGCGTGCATTTCGATCACAGCACGCCGTCCGATCTCGAGACGTTGCTGGCCACCCATCCGCTTGATGATACCGCGCTGCTGGACCGTGCCCGCGGCGCGATTGCCCGCCTGCAAGAGGCGCATCTGAGCAAATACAACGCCTACGATCCCGCCGCGCCCTGCCCTGCGCCGGGCTACGTTCTGGTGATCGACCAGACACGCGGCGACGCGAGCATCACCCATGGCGGCGCCGACGCGAACACTTTTCGCGAGATGCTGTACTATGCGCAGGAGGACAATCCCGGCGCCCGCATCTTGATCAAGACCCATCCCGAAACTGCGAATGGCCACCGCTCCGGGTATTTCGGGCCCGACGATGTGACGGACCGCGTTTCGCTGCTTGGCGATCCGGTCAGCCCCTGGGCACTGCTGGAGGGGGCGACGGCTGTCTATACCGTATCCTCACAACTCGGCTTCGAGGCGATCTATTCCGGGCACCGGCCGCAAGTGTTCGGACAGCCCTTTTATGCGGGATGGAACCTGACCGAGGACCGGCATCCCCTGGGCATCGCACGGCGTGGCCGCACCCTCAGCCGCGCGCAGCTCTTTGCCGCCGCGATGATCGTCTACCCGGTCTGGTATGACCCGCACCGCGACCGGCGATGCGAGATCGAGGATGCGATTTCGATCCTCGAAGCACAGGTCCGGGCCTGGCGCGAGGATCGCCACGGCTGGTCCGCGCACGGCATGCGCCTGTGGAAACGCCGCCCGCTTCAGCGCTTCTTTAGCCAGCATGAACGCATGACGTTCGACCGACCCGCCCACGCGCCCCGCCGCGACATGGTCTGGGCCGGGCGAGCCGACTCTGCCCACGAAGGCGCGGTGCGCGTCGAGGACGGGTTTCTGCGCTCGCGTGGCCTCGGGGCCGAGCTGATCCCGCCGCTCAGCCTGGTATGCGACACGCAGGGCATCTACTACGATCCGACCCGGCCCAGCGATCTGGAGACGTGGATTGCCCGCCGTGCCACCCTGCGCCCCGATCAACGGGCCCGGGCCGAGGCGCTGATTTCGCGGCTCATCACGCTTGGGCTGAGCAAGTACAATCTGGGCGGCGCCGCGCCGAACCTGCCCGCAGGCCACCGCATTCTGGTCCCCGGCCAGGTCGAGGATGATGCGTCGATCCGTCTGGGTGCGGGCGAGGTCGCAACCAATCTGGGCCTCTTGCAGGCCGCACGCGCTGCCAATCCCGACGCCGTGATCCTGTACAAGCCGCACCCGGATGTGGAAGCGGGGCTGCGCAACGGTGCGGTGCCCGACGCGGAATTGGCGGCACTGGCGGACGCGGTACTGCCACGCAGCGACCCCGCGGCATTGCTGTCCGAAGTCGATGCGCTGTGGACCATGACCTCTCTCATGGGGTTCGAGGCGCTGTTGCGCGGGGTCCCCGTGACCACCACCGGCGCCCCGTTTTACGCAGGCTGGGGCCTGACCACCGATCTGGGGCGGACGCCCGCACGCCGCAGCGCGCGTCCCGACATCGCGGGCCTCGTGCATGCCGCACTTATCGACTATCCGCGCTACTTCGATCCCGTCACGCAACAGCCTTGCCCCGTCGAGGTGGTAATTGACCGGCTCGCCTCGGGCACCGTTCCGCATCCCGGCTACGCCAACCGGCTGCTGGCAAAGTTGCAGGGCCTGCTTGCCTCGCGCGCCGCGCTCTGGCGGTGATCCGTCCCTGCCCTCGCGGCAAACCAGCCGGGCAGCCCGCACGGGCCATGCTTTGCCCTCGCATTGACGCGCAGTTCGCGCTATCCCCCGCGGTCAAGAAGGATCCTGAAGCGTTTGCATTTGATCCGGGCGACCGGTTTGATGACAAACGCACATGACAACGACGGGGTGTGGTCCTTTTTCCGCTTTCCCTGGGTCCGAAAAATCGCGGGGAAGGTGCGGGTGATGCAAGACAAAGTCCTGATGGTGGTTCAAGCCTCTGCGCCGCGGCGCTATTTTGCGGTGGGAACTTTGCTGTCTCTCGGCGTGATCGTTCTCTACCTCGCACTGGCCCGCCCGCCCGCAGAGTTGGGATTGCAGGCATTTCTGATCGCCTTTGGTCTCGTCGTGTTGTGGCTGACGAACCGGTTGCGCCGGTCCACGCGGTTAACGCTGGAACTGACCGAAACCGAGTTACGCACCGGAGATGGCGAAGTGCTGGCCGACGTGGCGCAGATCGAAGCCGTCGATCGGGGGCTGTTTGCGTTCAAGCCATCAAACGGGTTCCTGCTGCGCGTATCGCAGAAGGCACCGCGAAGATGGGAGCCCGGAATGTGGTGGCGCACCGGCCGCAGGATCGGTGTCGGCGGCGTGGCCTCCGCGCCGCAAACCAAGGCCATGGCCGAAATCCTGTCGGCTATCATCGCTGAACGCGGCTAAGGGGTTTCTTTCCTTCGTGGCTCACGGGAAACAGCGAAACGCCCGCTGTCCTGGGACGTTGCGGGCGTTTTGCAGTTCTGTTCTGATGAGCCGCACCAAACGTACGGGTACTTCGCGGAATTGCTCTAGTCGTCTTCCCAGATAATCTGCGGTGCAAAGCGCGGGCTGGTCAGGATCCGGTTTTCGATCATCAGATCATCGCTCAATCCGATATTGAACAGCGCCGGATATTTCGACTGGCTTTCCACGACGATGACCTCTTCCCCGTCGTTCATGTTCGGCAGGCTATCATGCGCGTTGCGCACATCTTGGTCGGTGAGAACCTCCAGCGTGCCGGGGCCACGGACCTGCGACCAGCGCACCGAGAATTCGTCACTATCATTGTCATAATGCACCACCGAAACGCGGATCTGGTTTTCACCGTTATCGTTGGAGATGGTGTCGAACACCGTCTTGGTGTTGTCGATATAGGTCGGCGTGACCGACTGCATTTCCCGCGACAGCATGTCAGCTACCACATAGCCTGCCTTGTCGCGGGCAGAATTGTAGCGATGAAGCTCGAACAATTCGTATGTCGCTGCGAGGCCCCAGAAAAGCAAGGGCAGAACCACCACCGCCTCGATGGTCACGGTGCCAGTCTCGTCATCGCGAAAACGCTTGAGCCATTGAGTAAGAGGAAGCATGAACATCAGAGCGGCTCCTGTACAAAGGCCGACATCGAGACGATGGAAAGCTGGCCGCTGGGATCGCTCTCCAGACGGCTCGCCAGATGCCAGGCCGGGAAGATCGGATCGTATTTCAGGCAGGCGCGCAGGAACATCAGCTGGTTCTGCTGGCCCGGCGTGAAGCTGAGAACCGGTTCGCCCTGTTCCTCGCGTTCGGTACACATCACCTCGCCACCGAGCGTCACCAGGTTGCGCATGTCAGACGGCACCATTTCCAGGCGCAGGCTGTCAGAGCACTCGTTGATGATTAGCGCCTCTTCGCAGATACGATCCTTGATCGCGTCATGGGTCGGTGACGTACCGGTGCCCAGGCGGATCTCACGTACCGCGATATCCAATCCGCGTTCCAGCATCACGTGGCGCAGGGTGATCATGCTGAGTTCGAGCGACATGATGATCAGCGCGAGGAATACCGGAAAGACCAGGACAAACTCGACCGAAGCGCTGCCACTCTCCTCCCGGCGAAAGGCGCCGAGCATTCTGCGAATGAAACCGGTCATTGGGTCAACCTCAGGTTCACAACGTTCGAAGCGATAGAGTTGAACGCGTCGTTGATGTTCACGCCCTCGGCCCGGTAATAGTGAGCCGTGGATGAGGCGCAGGCTTTAAGTTCTCTCTCGGCGGTGCCCCCGCGGCTGATTTCGAAACCGATCGTGTAAACCACGACACCCTTGTTCTTGGTGGCCGTACAGATCTTGCGCATATTGCCATCCTTGTCAGACCCGTCTTCACGGTTCGAACTGACATAGTCATTCCAGGGACCCGAGTTGCCGGTGATGTCATAGTAGTAGTCCGGCGACATGCGACCCCATGCCTCTTCCCAGTCCAGCGCCTCGCTGCTGATGAAACCTTCAAGCGTTTCGTCCAGGCGGTTGAAATCATACTCGCTGATCCACTTGCCCTGCTGGATGTTCCAGTAACGGTTGTCATACCGGTCATGCAGGAAATCTGCAGACTTTTCCTCGCCAGATGCCTCGTAGATGCAGTTCCATTTGGATTTCGAGCACTTGCTTTCGTCATATTTTATCGTGTGCTTGTAGATGTGATAGGCGTATTTGAACTCCATCTCCTGCCACCGCACTTGGTGGAGGTCGGAATTGGGGCCACGGTAGCTCCCGTTGTCATCGAAGAAATACGATGTGGTGTTCTGACCGTCGCCCATCATCACGATGACCTTGAGCGTTTCCGACTCGGTGTAGCTTGCCGGGATCTCTGTCAGGGAATCGTCGATCAATTCAGCGTCGATCAGCGAAGTCGCGACAGCCTGGAACTTGGGATCAAGCAGCGCCGCGCCCCACTTCATGCCCAGGTGACCGGACGTGTTGCCGTCCGCATCCAGGGATTCGATCTTGGCGTGCAGATCGGCTTCGTTGAACGAATAGGGCATGATCTCGGCCCGATCTTCGGTAAAGCACGACCGCCAGCTCGCGGTAAGATTGTCGAACCCGCCATAAAGCGACGTATAGATCTGCTGGTCATAGGTTGAATCAGGGTCGATCGCAGCCTCGTCGTAATCATCTGAGTCAAACCGCAGACAAGTCGAATAGTTTTGGACCTCGTTGACGGACAGCGCATTGAAGATGCCTTCGCCCGGGGCGACGTTCCAGCTGAACGGCACGATCGAGATCACGGTGTCACCCAGCTCGGAGCTGTTCAGGATCGACGTGACAAAGGTTTTCGCAGCGGCCTTCAGATTGATCAGCTTTCTGTTGCTGCCCATCGAACCCGACACGTCAAGCACCAGAGCCACTTCAAGCTTGGGCACACGCCGTACAGCGGTCGAGTTGCCTGCCGCGGTGAGCGTCTTGATGCCGCTCAGCTTCATCAGATAGGTGTCCATCGTCATAGACGCCCTGGCCGTGACCCGGCTGGTGTTCAGCGTCGTCTCGATGTCGTCATCTTTGATTTCGCCCAGGTATTCCGATATCTGCGCCTTGGCAAAGTAATCTTCGACGATCGCCTTTGGATCGGTACCGAAGGGCGCGCCGGCCGCGGCCAGAACGGCGCTGTCCAGCGTATTCTGAAGGCGTGCGCGCTCCATCTCGTGGCGCGATATGTCAATTGCAATGCCACCTGCGACGAGCATCATCAGCAGGATGAAAAACCCGAATACGATCACCGCGCCGTCTTCGTCGCGGGCAAATCGATGCAACCATGACCGGCGATTGATCGAAGTTTCGGCTGGGCGCCGGTCGGCACCGTCGCCGAGCGATCGGAACTTGGAAAGTTTATGTTTCACCTGTCTACCTCGCGAACCATCGTCACTACACGACTCGGATTTAATCGCCGTATTTCTCGCAGATCACTGTGGCGAAAATAGGGCCGAAACGGGGGAAACATGGCCTAAAACTATGTTATTTCTCAACATTTTGCCGCAATGCCCCCGATTGTTTCCCGACACGAAACAAGCCTCGCGCTAAATGCGGCAACAACGGGTTTGTGATGCACCCGCCGCAGGGACCACTGGACATTAACCCCTCAGGGTTTAACCATGTGCTCGCAATCTGCATCTGAAGCACCCAGGTCCATACGGAACGGACCAACGTGCATGGAGGAACCAAATGGCCAGCATAAAAGAACCGAGTTTTCGCGACAGTGTCGATCTGATGTTCAGCCGCGCGGTGGCGCTCATGGACCTTCCGCCGGGACTGGAAGAAAAGATCCGGGTCTGCAACGCGACCTACACGGTTCGGTTCGGCGTGCGCCTGCGCGGACAGATCCACACCTTTACCGGCTACCGCTCTGTCCATTCCGAACATATGGAGCCGGTCAAGGGCGGCATCCGTTACGCGATGGGTGTCAATCAGGACGAGGTCGAGGCGCTCGCGGCGCTGATGACCTACAAATGCGCATTGGTCGACGCACCGTTCGGCGGCTCCAAGGGTGGATTGCGGATCGACCCGCGCGAATGGGATACTGACGAGCTGGAGCGGATCACGCGCCGCTTTGCCTATGAGCTGATCAAACGCGACCTGATCCATCCCAGCCAGAACGTGCCCGCCCCCGACATGGGGACCGGCGAACGCGAAATGGCCTGGATCGCCGACCAGTACAAACGCATGAACACCACCGACATCAACAGCCGCGCCTGTGTCACCGGCAAACCGGTGAATGCAGGCGGCATTCAGGGTCGGACCGAAGCAACGGGCCGTGGTGTGCAATATGCGCTTCAGGAATTCTTCCGGCACCCCGAAGATATCAAGGCGGCCAACCTGGGCGGCTCGCTCGACGGCAAGAAGGTCATCGTGCAGGGCCTCGGCAACGTGGGCTACCACGCGGCCAAGTTCCTGAGCGAAGAGGATGGCTGCCTGATCACTGCGATCGTCGAACATGACGGCGCACTGATCGACGAAAAGGGGATCAACGTCGAAGCGGTGCGGAACTGGATCGGCAAACACGGTGGTGTCTCCGGGTATCCTCACGGCAAGTATGTCGAGAATGGCGCAAGCGTGCTGGAAAATGCGTGCGATATCCTGATCCCCGCTGCGATGGAGGGCGTGATCCACATGGGCAACGCCGCAAACATTCAGGCACCGCTGATCATCGAAGCGGCCAACGGGCCGGTAACGGCGGGCGCTGACGAAATCCTGCGCGAAAAGGGCTGCGTGATCATCCCCGACATGTTCGCCAACGCAGGCGGTGTCACCGTGTCCTATTTCGAATGGGTCAAGAACCTCAGCCATATCCGCTTTGGCCGGATGGGCCGCCGCCAGGAGGAAGCGCGCCACCAGTTGCTGGTGGACGAACTGGAGCAGCTGAGCGCCGACAAGGAACTGGGCTGGACCCTGACACCGGGGTTCAAGAAGCAATATCTGCGCGGCGCCGGAGAGCTGGAGCTGGTGCGTTCAGGGCTGGATGACACGATGCGTGCGGCCTACCAGTCCATGCGCGAAACATGGCACGGGCGCGAGGATGTCACCGATCTGCGCACCGCCGCCTATCTGGTGTCGATCGGAAAGGTCGCATCGAGCTACCGCGCCCTCGGCCTCTGACTTTCAGGGCCCTGCTATGCTGTTACTAGCCGCCCCGTTGATACGGGGCGGCTGTTTCTTTGGCCGCGGATGACACGACGTATGCGGCTTGCCACCACCCAGCCACCGCAGTCGCGGGACAGGCGAGACCGCGGCAGTCAGGCCGGTGAACGCGAACAGAAATTTTCATCGCTTCAGCAATGATTGAAGCACGCTTGCCGGTTGCCTTTTGGCGCGCAAATTGGTCAAGTCGCGGACGAGATCGGATGAGGAGTAGACACTTGGGGTTTTCTGGCTGGCGTGTTCTGAAAGAAGGCCTGACCGGCAACCGGGGCTGGGGCGCGCATTGGCGCGACGCGGCGCCCAAGGATGCCTATGACGTCGTCATCATCGGTGGCGGCGGGCACGGTCTGGCGACCGCCTATTACCTGGCCAAGAACCACGGCATCACCAATGTTGCGGTACTCGAAAAGGGCTATCTCGGTGGCGGCAATGTCGGGCGCAACACCACCATCGTACGCGCCAATTATTTCCTGCCCGGCAATTCGGAATTCTATTCGCACTCGCTGAAACTGTGGGAAGGGATGGAGGCGGACCTCAACTATAACGTCATGCACTCGCAACGCGGCCAGATATCGCTGTTTCATTCCGACGGGCAACGCGATGCGGCCGTGCGGCGTGGCAACGCGATCATCAATCAGGGCGACGATGCCGAATTGCTCGGGCGCGCCGACCTGAAGCGGATGCTACCCTATCTCGATTTCGACAGTGCACGCTTTCCGATCCATGGCGGCATTTTGCAGCGGCGCGCGGGCACGGCACGGCATGACGCGGTCGCATGGGGCTATGCGCGCGGCGCCAGCGACCGGGGCGTGGACCTGATCCAGAATTGCGAAGTGACCGGCATCGACATCGAGGGCGGCGCGGTCAAAGGCGTGCAGACCACGCGCGGTGCGATCCGCGCGAAAAAGGTGGCAATCATCGTCGCCGGGCGCTCGGGCCAGGTGGCGGCGATGGCGGGCATGCGCCTGCCGATCGAGAGCCACGTATTGCAAGCATTTGTCACGGAGGGGCTGAAGCCCTGCATTGACCATGTGGTGAGCTTCGGCATGGGTCATTTCTATATCAGCCAGTCGGACAAGGGCGGGCTGGTCTTTGGCGGTGATCTGGATTTCTACGCGTCCTACGCGGCGCGTGGCAACCTGCCGATGATGGAGCATGTGATGGAGGCAGGCATGACCCTGATGCCGATGATCGGCAAGGCGCGCGTACTGCGCAGCTGGGGCGGGATCATGGACATGACGCCCGACGGCAGCCCGATCATCGACAAGACCGACACGGACGGGCTCTATATCGACTGCGGGTGGTGTTACGGCGGTTTCAAGGCGGTGCCGGGATCGGGCTGGTCGATGGCTCATCTTGTCGCCACGGACACGCACCATGAGCCCGCCGCGCGGTTCCGGCTGGACCGGTTCCGCACCGGGCGCGGCCTGATGGATGAAGAAGGCACCGGCAGCCAGCACAATCTGCATTGATATGCGTGGCAAGGGCGGGATTTTAGGTATTTTTGGAAAGATGAAAGCGGGGGACGCGGCAATATGAGGATCAGCTGCCCGATTTGCGGGGAACGTGACCGCCGCGAATTCTATTATGTCGGCGATGCGGTGGCATTGAACCGGCCCGCCGCCGATGCCGGCCCCGAGGCCTGGGACGACTACCTGCACAACCGTGACAACCTGGCGGGCGAGACGCGCGACCTGTGGTATCACGAAAGCGGCTGCGCGGCCTGGGTCGTGGTCACGCGCAACACCGTCACGCATGAGGTTTACCACACCGAACTGGCCAGCGATGTTCGCGAGGCCCAGCCATGAGGATCGAGGGCAAGGGCCAGATCGACCGCACCCGCCCGGTCAGCTTCACCTTCGACGGGCATCGCTATCAGGGGTTCGCGGGCGACACGCTGGCCTCGGCGCTTCTGGCCAATGACATCCGTCTGATGGGCCGGTCGTTCAAGTATCACCGCCCGCGCGGCGTGCTGACAGCAGGCAGCGAGGAGCCCAATGCGCTGGTCACGACCGGGCTTGGCCCGGCGCAGGAACCGAATGTGCGCGCCACCACGCTGGAATTGCACGAAGGGCTGATCGCCCGCAGCCAGAACCGCTGGCCCTCGCTGGACTGGGACGTGATGGCGGTGAACGACCTGGCCGCACCGTTCCTTGGGGCGGGATTCTATTACAAGACCTTCATGTGGCCGCGCAAATTCTGGGAAGCGGTCTACGAGCCGGTCATCCGTAACGCGGCCGGGCTTGGAGCCCTTTCAGGCGAGGCGATTACCGAGAAATATGAACGCGCCTGGGCGCATTGCGATCTGCTGGTGATCGGTGCGGGCCCGGCGGGGCTGATGGCGGCACAGGTGGCCGCCGAAGCCGGGGCCGATGTGATCCTCGTCGATGAGGATACGCGGCCCGGCGGGCGTCTGAATGCCGAGACGCTGGAGGTGGACGGCATGCCGGGGGCAGACTGGGCCGCAGATCTGGCCGATGACCTGGCGGCGCTTCCCAATGTGCGGATCATGGCCCGGACCACCGTCACCGGGGCCTATGATGGCGGCACCTATGGCGCGCTGGAGCGGATCGCGCCCGACATGGCCATGCGGCCCGGTGCCCCGCTCGCGTGTTTCTGGCGGATCGTGGCCAAACGCTGCATCCTCGCGGCGGGCGCCCTGGAGCGCCCCGTGGCGTTCCAGAACAATGACCGGCCCGGCATCATGATGGCCAGCGCGGTGCGCGCCTATCTCAACCGCTGGGACGTCGTGCCCGGGCGCAACGTGGCGGTTTTCGGCAATACCGACGACGCGCATCGCACGGCGGCGGACCTGATCGCAGCGGGGGTGCATGTCAGCGCCTTGATCGACGCGCGCCATCACTCGACGACCGACCTCGACGTGCCGTTCTATGCAGGCGCGCAGGTGTCGGATGCCACCGGGCGCAAAGGGTTGGAGGCGATCACCATCAGCCGCGCCTCGGGACAGGACAAGGTGCAGGCCGATTGTCTCGCCATGTCGGGCGGCTGGAACCCGTCGGTGCACCTGACCTGCCACATGAACGGGCGGCCCGCCTGGAACCGCGATATCGCGGCCTTCACCCCCACCGAGGGCGCAATACCGGGAATGGTCACGGCGGGAGCCTGCCAAGGCGATTTTTCCACCCGCGCCTGTCTGGAAGCTGGCGCAAGGGCGGCGGCGGAAGTGCTGGAGGGCTTCGGCCTCACGCTGCCGCATGTCGAGATCCCCAAGGCAGAAGACAGCGCCTATGACATTACCCCGCTCTGGGCGGTGCCGGGCAAGGGCCGGGCCTGGCTCGATTTCCAGAACGATGTGACGGTCAAGGATGTGAAACAGGCGGCAACCGAGAATTTCCGCTCGGTGGAGCATATGAAACGCTACACGACCCAGGGCATGGCCACCGATCAGGGCAAAAGCTCCAACGTGGTCGCATTGGCGGTTCTGGCCGACGCCACCGGGCGCGGCATCCCCGAGACCGGCACCACGACCTTTCGCCCGCCTTATGTGCCGGTCCCGATCGCGGCGATGGGGTCCGGCGCGCAGGGCAAGGGCTTTGCGCCCGAACGGTTCACGACCAGCCACGCCGCCAGCAAGGAACGCGGCGCGCCGATGATCGAGGCCGGACTGTGGTACCGCCCCAGCTATTTCCCGCAGCCGGGCGAGACCCATTGGCGGCAATCCTGTGATCGCGAAGTGAACATGGTGCGCAACACGGTGGGCGTCGCCGATGTTTCGACTCTGGGCAAGATCGACATTCAGGGCCCGGATGCCGCAGCCCTGCTTGATCTGGTCTACACCAACATGATGTCGACGCTGAAGGTGGGCCGCGTGCGCTACGGGCTGATGCTGCGCGAGGATGGCCATGTCATGGATGACGGCACCTGCGCGCGACTGGGCGAGGCGCATTACCTGATCACCACCACGACGGCGGCGGCAGGTCAGGTCATGCGGCATCTGGAATTCGTCCATCAATGCCTTGTGCCGCATCTCGACGTGCGGTTCATCTCGGTGACCGAGCAATGGGCGCAGTTTGCCATCGCCGGTCCGAAATCCCGTGCGCTGCTCGACGATCTGCTGGACGCACCCGTGGGTGATCTGCCCTTCATGGGCTACGGCGACGTGACGGTGGATGAGGTTGCCGCACGGCTCTTTCGTATCTCATTCTCGGGCGAACATGCCTACGAGCTGGCCGTGCCCGCATGCTACGGCGACGCGCTCTTCCGCGAATTGCTGACCCGGGCCGAGGCGTTGGGCGGCGGGCCCTACGGGATGGAGGCCCTGAATGTGCTGCGCATCGAAAAAGGGTTCATCACCCATGCCGAAATCCACGGCCGCGTCACGGCGGGCGATATCGGCATGGCCCGGATGATCAGCGCCAAAAAGGACTGTATCGGCAAGGCGGCAGCGGCACGTCCTGGCCTGGTCGAGGAGGGGCGCGAGCAACTGGTCGGGCTGACGCCGGTCGGCGCAGTCAAGGAACTGACCAGCGGCGCGCATCTGTTCAATCAAGGAGAGGAGGCTGTGCGCGTCAACGACCAGGGCTACATCACCTCTGTCGGCTTCTCACCGACCTTCGGCTGTTTCCTTGGCCTCGGCTTCCTCAAGGACGGTCTCAGCCGTCATGGCGAGGTCTTGCGCATGGTCGACCACCTGCGCGGCGTCGAAACGCTGGTCAAGGTGCAGGACCCGGTGCAATTCGACCCTGACGGAGGACGTGTCCGTGATTGATCTGTACCCCATTACTCCCTGCGCGGGTCTCTTGCCCATTGAGGTCGGCGCGATGCGCCTGACCGAGGTGGACGCCGGCACGATCACGTCGCTCAGCCCCTACAAGGGTCGGGACGACGCGCTGTCGGACGCGCTGAAGGCCGCGCACGGCATGGCCCTGCCCGCGCCGAACCGCGCCACCGGCAAGGACGGCAACCGCGCGATCTGGTTCGGCCAGCGGCAGGCGCTGCTGCTGGGGCCGGCGCCGGACGCCGCGCTGTCCGAGCATGCGGCGCTCACCGATCAATCCGATGCCTGGGCCGTCATTCGCTTGACCGGGCCGGGTTCTGCGGATGTGCTGGCGCGACTGGTGCCTCTGGATCTGCGCGATGGCCATTTCCGCGCCGGCCACACAGCGCGCACCGATCTGATGCACATGCACGCATCATTGACGCGGATCAGCGCGCAAGCCTGGCAGATCATGGTTTTTCGCAGCTTTGCGCAGACACTCGCCCATGAGCTGAAAACCGCGATGCAGGGCGTTGCGGCGCGTGGCGGGGTCTGACAGGATGGCAAACTGAAACGCCAAACCAGCCAAGGTATCGCCATGTTCCGCACCGCCGCCATTCTCTCTCTCGTTCTTGTCCTGCCCGCAGGCGCGAGCGCCGCCGATGACAAGACCGCCAACTGCGCCGCCACCGCGGGCATCGTCGCGGATGCGGTGAACGCGCGCACGGGCGGCAACACGCAGGAAGGCGCCATCGCATTCCTGACCTCTGACGAGGGCGGGATCGACGACAAATACGACCCGGCCGTGCCGATGCTGGTCGAATGGGTCTATACACTGCCCGAGGATCAATTGACCGTGGAGGCTTCCACCGCGTTCGAGGAAGCCTGCCTCGAACATAACTGAAGCGTTTTGCGACAAACCGGCCGCGCGGCTTCTCGCGAAGCGCGCGCGCCATGGAAAATCCCTACCCGCCGGTTACGGTAATCGCGTCCCCCGGCACTTCTGGTGACTGCCGCGCCTTGGATAAGGTTCCGACTCAGCCCATATTGGTTTCATGTCCTTACCTCCCGGCTTCCTTGATGAATTACGCACGCGCATCTCGCTGACCCATGTGGTCGGGCGCAAGGTGATGTGGGACAATCGCAAGTCCAATCCGGGCAAGGGCGACATGTGGGCCCCCTGCCCGTTTCACCACGAAAAAACCGCCAGTTTTCACGTCGATGACCAAAAGGGATTCTATTACTGCTTTGGCTGCCACGCCAAGGGCGACGCGATCGGGTTCGTCCGCGAGACCGAGAACGTGGAGTTCATGGAGGCGGTGCGCATCCTCGCCACCGAGGCAGGCATGCCGATGCCCGAACGCGACCCGCAGGCACAGGCCAAGGCCGACAAGCGCACGCAACTGACCGAGGTGATGGAACAGGCGGTACAGCATTTCCGCCTGTCCCTGAAAACCGGCGCCGGTGCTGCCGCGCGCGATTATCTGGAGCGGCGCGGTCTGGACGCGGCCACGCAGGACCAGTTCGAGATCGGGTTCGCCCCCGATGGCTGGCAACATCTCTGGGATCACCTGACCGGCAAGGGGGTTGCCCCCGATCTGATCATCGACTGCGGTCTGGCCCGCCCCAGCACCAAGGGCGGCAAGCCCTACGACGTGTTCCGAAACCGCATCATGTTCCCGATCCGCGACGCGCGTGGGCGCTGCATCGCCTTTGGCGGGCGCGCGATGGACCCGAACGACAACGCCAAATACCTCAACTCGCCCGAGACCGAGCTGTTTGACAAATCCCGCACGCTCTACAATTACGCGCCCGCCCGCGAGGCGACAGGCAAAGGCGCGCCGCTGATCGTGGCCGAGGGATACATGGACGTGATCGCCCTGACGCAGGCAGGCTTTGGCGCGGCAGTGGCCCCTCTGGGCACGGCGATTACCGAACCACAGCTGCAACTTCTGTGGCGCGTCGCGGACGAGCCGATCATGGCGCTGGATGGCGACCGGGCCGGGCTGGCCGCCGCGCACCGGGTGATCGACCTTGCCTTGCCGCTGCTGGAGGCCGGCAAATCACTGCGCTTTGCATTGATGCCCGAAGGCAAGGACCCCGACGACATCCTGCGCGCCGAAGGCAAGGGCGCGGTGCAAAAGCTGCTGGAAAGCGCGCTGCCGATGGTTCAGCTCTTGTGGCAGCGCGAGACGGAAGGGCGTGTGTTTGACAGCCCCGAGCGCAAAGCGGCGCTCGACAAGGTGCTGCGCGAGAAGATCGCCCTGATCCGCGATCGCTCGCTCCAGGGCCATTACGGTCAGGCAATCAAGGAGCTGCGCTGGCAGCTTTTTTCACCGCGCCGCGCCCCCTCCGGTGGCGGCAAAAGCGGCAAGGGCGGCAAGGGAAGCTGGGGCAAACCCGATATGGCCGCACGGCCAAGCACGAAACAGTCGCTGCTGGCGACATCCAGGGACGGCGTTCAGGACCACAAGCGAGAGGCGGTCATCCTTGCCGCGCTGATCGCCACGCCCGATATCTGCCACGATTTCGAAACCCCGCTGCAAGAGATGGAATGCCACGACCAACTGCATGCGAAATTGCGTGATCTCCTGTTGCGTCACGCGGCGGATGGCAAAAGCGCGGTAGATGCCGAAATCAATCGTGCAGTGGGCACCGATGCCCTTGAAAATCTTATGAAGTTACCCCATGTCGCGATCAGTACACCGGTCCGTCATCCCGGGGACGTGGCGCTTGCGCGCATGACCGTTGCCGAGGAACTGGCCAAGATTGCCGCCAGACGAGGATTACAAGCCGAGATCATGGATGCAGCCGAAGATCTGATGGGCCTCGCCGACGAAGCCGTAACGTGGCGTTTGGGACAAGCGGCGGAAGCGCGCAATCGCGCCGTGCGCAGCCAGCAGGAGGACCAGGCCGAATACGACCTTGCGGAGAACGGCGCGCGAATCAATCGCGGGGAACGCGAGGAGTTTGACGCGCTGCTCGACAAGATAAGCTTCTCCAAAACGCGCCGTTGAGGCCACTTGGGGAAGAATAGTTAAGAAAATCAGGGTAAACGGGTTGCGAATCAGCCAGCGAAGCGGATGATTCGTTTTCAGCGAATCACCCGTGCCCCACCTCTCAGGAGAATTTCATGGCCGCCAAGGACACCGACGACCAGAAGCCAGACGACCAGGACGCGGAAATGTCTCTTGATATGAGCCAGACCGCGATCAAGAAAATGATCGCGGAGGCACGCGAAAAAGGCTTCATCACCTATGATCAACTGAACAAGGCGCTGCCGCCGGATCAGGTGAACTCCGAACAGATCGAAGATGTGATGTCGATGCTGTCCGAGATGGGCATCAACATCATCGAGGCCGACGAGATCGAGGAAGAAGAGCAGAGATCGACTGCACTTGCCGAAACCGGCAAGCGCGGCGAGATCATCCTCGGCTCCGGCAAGGAAGAGAAACTCGACCGCACCGATGACCCGGTGCGCATGTATCTGCGCGAGATGGGCAGCGTCGAGTTGCTCAGCCGCGAAGGCGAGATTGCCATCGCCAAACGGATCGAGGCCGGCCGCAACACGATGATCGCGGGCCTGTGCGAAAGCCCGCTGACCTTTCAGGCGATCACCATCTGGCGCGACGAATTGCTGGGCGAGGATATCCTGCTGCGCGACGTGATCGACCTGGAAACGACCTTCGGCAACCAGATGGGCGACGATGGCGAACCCGTGGTCGAGGCAGCCAACGTCTCCACTCCGCCGTCTTCGACCAAGTCAGAAGGCAACACCCAGGAGCTGGACGCAGACGGCAATCCCATCGCCGACGACGATGACGACGATGAGGACGAACAGGCCAACATGAGCCTTGCCGCGATGGAAGCGGCGCTCAAGCCCACCGTGCTGGAAACGCTGGACCGGATTGCCGACGACTACATCAAGCTGAGCGAAATGCAGGACAGCCGCATTTCCGCAACGCTCAATGAAGACGGCTCCTTCTCGTCCAAGCAGGAGGACACTTACCAGGTCCTGCGCTCCGAGATCGTCGAGCTGGTGAATTCGCTTCACCTGCACAACAACCGGATCGAAGCGCTGATCGACCAGCTTTATGGCATCAACCACCGGATCATGATGATCGACAGCGCGATGGTGAAGCTGGCCGACCAGGCACGTATCAACCGCCGCGAATTCATCGAAGAATATCGCGGCCGCGAGCTTGACCCGACATGGCTGGACGATATGGCGGCCAAACCCGGGCGCGGCTGGCAGATGTTCATGGAACGCTCGCCCGAAAAGGTGGCAGAGCTGCGCGCCGACATGGCTCAGGTCGGGCAGTATGTCGGTCTCGACATTTCCGAATTCCGCCGCATCGTGAACCAGGTGCAAAAGGGCGAAAGCGAAGCGCGCCAGGCGAAAAAGGAAATGGTCGAAGCCAACCTGCGCCTCGTGATCTCGATCGCCAAGAAATACACCAACCGCGGCCTGCAATTCCTCGACCTAATCCAGGAAGGCAACATCGGCCTGATGAAGGCCGTGGACAAGTTCGAGTATCGTCGCGGCTATAAGTTCAGCACCTATGCGACTTGGTGGATCCGTCAGGCGATCACTCGCTCCATTGCCGATCAGGCGCGTACGATCCGTATCCCGGTCCACATGATCGAGACGATCAACAAGCTGGTCCGCACGGGCCGCCAGATGCTGCACGAGATCGGTCGCGAACCGACGCCCGAGGAACTGGCCGAGAAGCTCCAGATGCCTTTGGAGAAGGTCCGCAAGGTGATGAAAATCGCCAAGGAGCCGATTTCGCTGGAAACGCCCATCGGCGACGAGGAAGACAGCCAGCTTGGCGATTTCATCGAGGACAAGAACGCCGTCCTGCCGCTGGATTCCGCCATTCAGGACAACCTGAAGGAAACCACAACGCGCGTGCTGTCGTCCCTCACCCCGCGCGAAGAACGCGTGCTGCGCATGCGCTTCGGCATCGGGATGAACACCGACCACACGCTCGAAGAAGTCGGCCAGCAGTTCAGCGTAACCCGCGAACGTATCCGCCAGATCGAGGCCAAGGCGCTGCGCAAGCTCAAGCACCCCAGCCGCTCACGCAAGCTACGCAGTTTCCTGGATCAGTAACGCGCGCGCCGCGAGGCGCTACGACAATTGCAGAGGATCGGGCCGGAATGTATTTCCGGCCCGTTTTTTTTGTGCACCGTAGCGATTTCGCACTGAGGTCAGGGAAAATTGCGAGCCCCACAGGACAGTTATGCAAACCGGCACGAAACCTTTTGCCCTTCGCCCGCGTTGAACAGGTAACGCAAAACGGAGAACACAATGTCACGCCTCGCGCTCATCGCTGCCCTCTGCGCGCCGATTGCCGGTCTTGCACTGACCGTTGATGACGCCGCATCCAACACTTTCGAAATCCGCGTCCCCGCCACGGAACTCGCCGAATGCCGCGCCACGCTGGCCGAACTGGACGAACGGCCGGTCGTGACCGACGATGGAACATGGTTGCCCGGCTTTCTGGTCAATGGTGACCTGCCCGAAACGGTATGCGTCATCGACGCTTGAACACCGCGCTTTCGTGCTGCACCTTCCAGCGATGCAGACAACATTCACCATTCCGACCAGAGGCCCCGGCCTCTACGAGTGTACCGCAGATGTCGCCAGCTGGCTGCGCGGCGATGGGTTGCTGACCCTGTTCGTGCAGCACACGTCCTGTTCGCTGCTCATTCAGGAAAACGCAGATCCCGAGGTGCAGACCGATCTGCAGGCCTATTTCGCCCGGTTGGTGCCACCGACCACTGACCCCTCAATGGCGTATCTCACCCATACCTACGAAGGACCGGACGACATGCCCGCGCATATCAAGGCGGCCATGCTGCCGGTCAGCCTGAGCATCCCTGTCGCAGACGGGCGCATGCGGCTGGGCACATGGCAGGGAATCTACCTGTTTGAACACAGAAACGCGCCGCATCGCAGAAGCGTCGCGGCGCATTTCATGGCAGATCGAACACCGGGTTAACCGGTGGGCATCACAAAGATTTCCTGCACATTCGCGTGGCGTGGCTGCTCCAGCGCGTAAAGCACCGCACGCGCCACATCGTCAGGCTTCAGCTTGTCTGGTTTGGGTTGCTCAAAAAACGGCGTATCGACCATGCCCGGCGCGATCACCGTGGCCCGCCCGCCCCATGCGCGCATTTCCTCGGCAACATTTCCGGCCAGCCCATGCACGAACCATTTCGACGCGCCATAGACAGAGCCCGGAATATGCCTGCGCCCCGCCGCCGATCCGGTCACGACAAAATGCCCCTTTGACACCTTGAGCGCGCCGTAGGCGGCCTTGAGCGTCAACAACGGGCCAAGGATATTGACCCCGATCATGCCGCGCCATTCCTCGGGGTCGCCATGTTCGATACCCGGCGTGTCCAGCCCGGTGCCCGCATTCGCAAAAACCGCGTTCACGCCCCCGAAATGCGCGACCGTCTTGCCGATTGCCCCGTGCAAACTATCAAGATCTGTCACGTCGCCGCCCAGCGCCAGCGCGCTGTCCTTGCCAATTTCCTCGGACAAATCGCGCAGCTTGTCGTGGTTGCGGGCAAAAAGCGCGACGCGCCAGCCTGCACTGGCCGCCTGCCGGGCAGTGGCCGCGCCGATCCCGGACGACGCACCGGTGATGAACAAAACTTTGTCGGTCATGATGGCTCCTTTTGCATATGGCAAGGTAACACGCGCGGGCGCGAAAAGGTCCACGGCATGTATCTTGGGGGTCGAAATTCCATCTACCCAAAACCTTGCGGCTCCCCTATAGTGGCTGTGGATAAGTTGGGCGACAGACCCATCATGCTAGAGGCAGAGAAAAGAAGGGGACACGGCCTATGCGCTGCCCGTTTTGCGGAAACATTGAAACACAGGTAAAAGATTCCCGCCCCGCGGAAGAGCATGTCTCGATCCGGCGCAGGAGGTTCTGCCCCGGATGCGGCGGACGGTTCACCACGTATGAGCGGGTTCAGCTGCGTGATCTGGTCGTGGTCAAGACCAATGGCCGCCGCGAGGATTTCGACCGCGACAAGCTGGAACGCTCGATCCGCATCGCCCTGCAGAAACGCCCTGTAGAGCCCGAGCGCGTGGAACAGATGATTTCCGGCATCGTCCGGCGTCTGGAGAGCATGGGCGAAACCGACATCCAGTCCAAGACCGTGGGCGAGATCGTGATGGAAAGCCTGGCGCGGATCGACACCGTGGCCTATGTGCGCTTTGCCAGCGTCTACAAGAATTTCCAGGCGGCGGATGATTTCGACAAGTTCGTGAGCGAATTGCGCCCTGACACGGCGGCTGGCGAAGACAAGAAAGACGCGTGAGCCAGACCGACAATCGCTATATGCGCATGGCCCTGATGCTGGGCCGCAGGGGACAGGGCAATACTTGGCCCAACCCTGCTGTGGGCTGCGTTCTGGTGCGCGAGGGCCGCATTGTCGGGCGCGGCTGGACCGCTCCGGGCGGGCGACCCCATGCCGAGGCGCAAGCCTTGGCGCAGGCAGGCGACGCCGCGCGTGGCAGCACCGCCTACGTGACGCTGGAGCCTTGCGCGCATCATGGCCACACCCCACCCTGTGCCGAGGCGTTGATCGCCGCAGGCGTGGCGCGGGTGGTTGCCCCCTTTGCCGACAGCGACCCGCGCGTATCGGGACGCGGCTTCAACATGCTGCGCGCGGCGGGTATCTCAGTGACCACCGATGTCCTGGCCGACGAGGCGGGGCGCGATCTGGCCGGCTTCCTCTGCCGCACCGAACTGGGCCGCCCCGAGGTGACCCTGAAACTCGCCACCTCCTTTGACGGGCGTATTGCCACCGCCAGCGGTCATAGCCAGTGGATCACCGGTGCGGACGCGCGGCGCGCCGTGCACGGGCTGCGCGCGCGCCATGATGCGGTCATGGTCGGTGCGGGCACGGCACGGGCCGACGATCCCGGCCTCACGGTGCGGGACATGGGCGTGGCGCATCAACCGGTGCGCGTCGTCGTCTCGCGGCGGCTCGATATCCCGTTGATGTCGCAACTGGCGCGTACCGCCCAAGAGGTGCCGGTCTGGCTCTGCCACGGGCCGGACGCCGACCGCGCGCTGATCGAAGCATGGACAGGCCTTGGCGCCCGCTTGCTGCCTTGTGGGCTGACAGGGCGGCAACTGGATATCACATCGGTGCTGCGCGCACTTGGCGAGGCCGGATTGACCCGGGTGTTCTGCGAAGGTGGCGGCGCGCTGGCGGCATCGCTGCTCAGCGCGGGCCTCGTGGACCGGCTGATCGGCTTTACCGCCGGGCTGGCCATCGGCGCCGAAGGTCTGCCCGGCATCGGCGCGCTGGGGATCGCGCGACTGGATGAGGCGCCGCGTTTCACGCTGGACGAGGTGCGGCCGGTGGGCGCCGATATCATGCATATTTGGCGCAGCATCTGACGCGCTCGCCCCGCTTTCACCATCCCCCCCCGCCTGCAGCGATCTGCGCTTTCCCTGTTTCAGGAAAAGCGCAAGAAACTTTACCGCCGCAGCACGACTTCCGCGCCCCGCTCTTCCGGCTCGTCGTCGATCAGCTCGGTCGGGAAACCGGGCGCGCGAATGTCCAGCCCGGTCGCCTCTTCCAACCGCTGAATGATCTGGTCGGATTGCGCGCGTTCTCCATAGCGCTTTTGGCCGTCAGACATGATGTCGATGACCAGAGGCGAGATTTCCAACGGCACGTCGTGCGCATCGGCCAGCTTCTGAAACAGGCCGATATCCTTCTGCACTAGATCCATGGTAAAATTCACGTCCCGCGAGCCTGACAATATCAACTGGCTCTCGGTCTCGTGCACGAACGAGGTGCCCGAAGATATCTTGATCGCCTCATAGGTTGTCGCCAGGTCCAGCCCCGCCGCCTTCATCACCGTCAGCGCCTCGCACAGGGTCAGCAGATTGGCGGTGGCCAGGTAGTTGGTCATCACCTTCAGCACGCTGGCACTGCCCAGATCGCCGGTATGCAGCACCCGGCGCCCCATGATGGTCAGAAGCGGCAGGATACGCTCGAACGTGGCCCGGTCGCAGCCTGCGTAGATGCTGATATTGCCCGTGTCTGCCCGGTGGCATCCGCCGGAAACCGGGCAATCCACGGCCGCGCCGCCGCGCGCGATGACCTCGCCGCCAAGGCGTTTCACCTCGTCTGCGTCGGTGGTCGACATCTCCATCCAGATCTTGCCCGGGCCGACCTCTGGCAGCATCTCCTGCATCACGGCAGCGCTGGCGGCAGGACTTGGCAGGCAGGTGATCACCGCGTCGCAGGCCGCCATCATCGCAGCCGGGCTGCCGCCTGCAACGGCGCCGCGCTCCACGAAGCCGGCAACCAGTGCCGCGTCAAGGTCATGCACGACCAGATCCGCACCATTGCGCAACAGGCTGCCCGACAGCTTGCCGCCGACATTACCCAGTCCGATAAATCCGATTTTCATGTTGGTTTGCCCCGCCTCTTTGGGTTTCAATTCGGCCAAATTGACGTGCGGATTGCGGCATGTCGCCTATATTTGCGACCTCCTGCGCAATCGCGCGAATTAGCGAGGATGCCCACCAGGGCCGAGAAGCCGCGCGCTCAGGCCGCCACCGCCTTGCGCACCATCTCCCAATAAAGCGCCTCGACATCGTCCAGGCTCAGCCGCCCGTCCTGCCGGAACCAGGTGTTTACCCCGGTCAGCATGGCGATCACGGCCATCGACGTTACCTTCGGCTCTGTCGCGACAAAATCGCCTGTCGCGATTCCCTGCCGGATGATCGTTTCAAGCTGCTCTTCGTAGTCGCGGCGCAGACCTTCGATCACCGCAAAGTTTTCCGGCTCCAGGTTGCGCAATTCCATGTAGGAGACAAAGACCTCATCGGGCCGCCCCGAATGGAATCGGATATGAAACCGGGTAAAGGCCTCCAGGGCATCAAGCGGTGTCTCACCTTGGGGTACGTCATTCCAGGCCGCCAGCAGATCACGCATATGCCCCTGCATCAGATCGACAAGGAGACTTTGCTTGTCCGGGGTATAGTTATAGAGTGCCCCGGCCTGCACGCCCACTTCGGCGGCAATCTTGCGCATCGACACCGCCGCATAGCCGTGCCGCGCAAAGAGCCGCAGGGCGGCTGCACGGATGCGTGGGCGGGTCGTGCCGGAGTGGGAACCTATGGTACGGGCCATGCGCGACTTTTAACTGAACATTTGTTCATTTAAAAGCCCCCGCTTGCCCAGACCTGCAAAAGAATGGCAAGACTGTTCCACGCCGCCCTGAACCGCCGCCTTGATCCGGGACCTACCCTATGCGCCTTGCGCCCGTCACCCTGTCCATCACGATGATCCTCGTGGCCGCTCTGTCTGCCTGCAGCCAGTTCCCCGAGCTTGACGCCGTCGTCAGCGACGACATCCGCGATGCGCCCTACCCCGATCTGGTGCCGCTCGATACGCTGGATATCCGCACCGGCCCGGGACGCATCACGCCGGGCACCGCGCAAACCGTGGAAGCGCGGGTGGCGCGACTCAAGGCGCGCGCAGCCCGCCTGCGCCGCACCGTGATAGACGGAGACACCCGCGCCCGAATGCGGGACGGCATCGCCTCCTGAGCGCGGCGGCAAAACCCGCGTTGCATGGCCGCCGCGATCCATGTACATCGCGCCAGACACCCTTTTTTAGCGGAGATACGCCCATGACTGATCCTTTACGCCTCGGGATTGCCGGCTTGGGCACGGTCGGCACCGGCACCGTACGGATCATCCGGCAAAAGGCCAATCTGTTGGCGGCGCGCGCAGGCCGCCCGATCGAGATCACCGCCGTCAGTGCGCGCTCGCGCGACAAGGATCGCGGCGTCAACCTGTCGGGATACGCATGGGAAGATGACCCGGTCGCGCTGGCACAGCGTGACGATGTGGACGTATTCGTCGAACTGATGGGCGGCTCCGACGGCCCGGCCAAGGCTGCCACCGAAGCCGCCATCGCGGCCGGCAAGGACGTGGTCACCGCCAACAAGGCGCTGCTGGCCCATCACGGCCACGCCCTGGCACTGGCCGCCGAGGCGGCGGGCCGCGTCATCCGTTTCGAGGCCGCCGTGGCGGGCGGCATCCCGGTGATCAAGGCGCTGACCGAGGGGCTGGCGGGCAACGACATCACCCGCGTCATGGGCGTGATGAACGGCACCTGCAACTATATCCTCACGCGGATGCAATCGGCGGGCCTCCCCTATGCCGAAGTTTTTGAAGAGGCCAACCAGCTGGGCTATCTGGAGGCCGATCCGACCCTCGATGTGGGCGGGATCGACGCCGGGCACAAGCTGTCGCTGCTGGCCGCCATCGCCTTTGGCACGCAGGTCGATTTCGACGCGGTAGAGCTGGAGGGGATCGAAAAGATCACCATCGAGGACATTCACCATGCCGCCGACATGGGCTACCGGATCAAGCTGCTGGGCGTCTGCCAGATGACCGGGCGCGGGCTGGAACAGCGCATGTCGCCCTGCCTCGTGCCGGACAACAGCCCGCTGGGACAGCTCGAAGGCGGCACCAACATGTGCGTGCTGGAAGGCGACAATGTAGAACAGATCGTGCTGCGCGGTCCGGGCGCCGGCATGGGCCCCACCGCCAGCGCCGTAATGGGCGACGTGATGGATATCGCACGCGGCTTCCGCATGCCGGTGTTCGGCCAACCTGCCACCGGGCTGGAACGCGCCAAGCCTGCCCGCGCCGTCACACCTGCGCCCTACTATCTGCGCCTCGCGCTGGAGGATAAGCCCGGCGCGATGGCCAAGGTCGCCGCAGTGCTGGGCGAGGCCGGCGTGTCGATCGACCGCATGCGTCAATACCAGCACAACGAAAGCGCCGCACCCGTGCTGATGGTCACCCACAAGACCACCCGCGCGGCACTCGACATTGCCCTTGCAGCCATGTCGCGGCTCGACGTCATGACCGCCGAACCCGTCGCCCTGCGCATCGAGAGCGTCTGAAACTGCCACAGTCCCGCCCCTTGTGCGGCCCAAAATGTGCCGATAAAGCTGATTATGCCTGCGGGCACCTGCCCCGAACCTCCCAGAAGGAAGACCCCAGATGACCGCCGAACCTGATTTCAACGACCGTATGCTCTCGCTGGGGCTGGCCCGCGTTTCCGAGGCCGCCGCCCTGGCCTGCGCCGATCTGATCGGACGCGGCGACGAAAAGGCCGCCGACCAGGCCGCCGTCAACGCGATGCGCGAGCAGCTCAACCAGCTGGCCATCAAGGGTGTCGTGGTGATCGGCGAAGGCGAACGCGACGAAGCACCGATGCTGTTCATCGGCGAAGAGGTGGGCAACGGCGACGGCCCCGGCGTCGATATTGCGCTGGACCCGCTGGAAGGCACGACGCTGACCGCCAAGGCGATGCCCAACGCGCTGACCGTGATCGCCATGGCGCCGCGCGGCAGCCTGCTGCACGCACCGGACGTCTACATGGACAAGCTGGCCATCGGCCCCGGCTATCCCAAGGACGTGGTGTCGCTGGACATGTCCCCGCGTGAACGGGTCGAGGCGCTGGCCGCCGCCCGTGGCTGCGCCCCGTCGGAAATCACCGTCTGCGTGCTGGAGCGCCCCCGCCACGAGGCGATGATCGCCGAGCTGCGCGGCACCGGTGCTGCGGTCTATCTGATCCCCGACGGCGACGTGGCCGGCGTGATCCACTGCGCCGAAGCGCGCCTGACCGGTATCGACATGTACATGGGCTCCGGCGGCGCGCCCGAAGGCGTTCTGGCAGCCTCCGCGCTGAAATGCATGGGCGGTCAGATCTGGGGACGGCTGCTGTTTCGCAATGACGACGAACGCGGCCGCGCCACCAAGGCAGGCATCACCGATTTCGACCGCGTCTACAACCGCGATGAAATGGTCACCCGCGATGTGATCTTTGCCGCGACCGGCGTGACCGATGGCTCGCTCGTTGCAGGCATCAAGCGCCGCCCCGGCTATGTCGAGACCGAAACTGTGCTGATGCGGTCCAAGACCGGTTCAGTGCGCCGCATGCTTTATCGCAACCCGGTGAAGTAGGCAGCGACCTTGGTTGGTCCCGCTTGCTCCGGTCTTGCGTCTGGAATGAGACCATCGGTCGGCTGATTGCGCCGATCAACCGAAACCGTTCCAAGGTGATGCGCTCGGGCAGCTTCTGGCCGGGCGGGTCGCCGAAACAGAGGTGGCGTGGTTTCCCCATCCTGGAAAACCGGGCAGCCTTTGCCGCCTATTGATTGACCGGTCCGGTCGGCGCCAGTTCTCCGCCTTCGACCGGTCTGACCCCCAATCGAAGTTCAAATGGTGACGCAAAGCCAAAGGTCAACATGCCCGGCCAGACCGTATCCATGAATTCCGAACCCAACGTCTCGCCAAAGACCTCCTTGGCGGCCACCTGCACCCGAGCCTGGCCAGTCACCATTTGACGCCGCACTCCGCCGCGCGCACGGTACATGGTCAACAGATCGCGCAAAGCGTCACTGCCCACCGCCCCGGTACGCATGTCCACGGCAAAAACCGCCTCAACAATCCCCGTTTCGGTCTGAAATTCCGACTGCACTGCGAACTGTTCTGCCCGCAGAGCAGTCTCCATCGCCCGCATTGCCACATCCGGCACCGCATTGCGCCGCAGGAAATGCGACCAATTGGCCAGAAACCACAGCCGTTCGGTATAAAGCGCCGGGATCTCCAACCGTTGACGAGGTAGCGCACGATAGAGCCGTGTGCTTGGGGCCACGTTGTCATCCAGCAGCCCCAGCCGGGCGCGATCCACTTGCGAACGCAACCGCTCGTTCAGGCTGAGCGGGGCCAGCGTATCGGGTGCATCAGTTGCTAACGGCTGATCCACATTCGCGATCTGCGGTCCACTGCTCCCCTGACCGGCTGCAACCGGTTGCGTTCCCGTCGACATTGTCGCCGTCGTATCGGTCGTCGCTCCTGGTGTGACGATCTGCGGGGTGGGTGTTGTGCCTGCTTCAGCCTCGGCCGTGCAAGTATTCAGATCGGCGGTGCATTGATCAACTGCCTTGGTGCCCATTGCCATGCAGGCTTGATTGGACCCCATGCCAAAGGGGGTAGTGACCGACAGCGTGGTCGTGCGTGTGCCGCTGCCGCTCACGCTGAATATCGGAGATTTGAAGGTAATCGTATCGGTGGAACTGCTGCCGTTGCTTTGCGAGCGTGCGTCGATACCCCACTGGCAGCGATCCATGCCGCGCCGGATGGCCTGACGGCGACAATTGTCCGTGTAGGTTGATGTGATATCGAAGAAATCTTCTCGGGTACAGGCTATCGTCAACCAGGCAACACGATAGCGGAACCCGTCCAGCAGGTCGTCCAAAGACTGGTCATGGCAGGCTTCGCCATTTGCCAACTGGTTATGGTTGAACCGCGTACGATTGTCGCGGCATTGCTGGGTCAGATTGGTCGCATCGCGCAGACATTGCGTATTCATCTGCTGGCATTGCGCCAGCGTGGGTGCGTCCGGCGCATCATCACCGCCGCCACTCGGCGGGTCGCCCGGCCCTGATCCATCTCCGTCCGGACCCGGCGTGTCGGAACCGAAATCATAGCCGCAAAGAGGCTCGCCGTTTTCGTCCGGTGGGTCGAGCTGGTCAAACCCGTCCGAACACCCGCAATCGTTCAACTCCCCTTCTGGGGTATAGATCACCTCTTGGCCAACGCCGTCGCACCAGCCCTCGTCACCGATGATGATGATGATTTCATTGTCAGCGGCGTGCGCGATCCCGGCGATCCCGCACAGGGCCAAAACGCGGATTAACTGACGTAGAAATTGCAATAATTTTCGCATGTTGGCCATTTTCAATGTCCTCATTCTTTATTAAAAAGAATTCAATCATTACAAAATGACAGGCGATATACCCCGCAACAATTTGGCGGGCACTTTTGAAAACAAATTGCTCTGCTGCAAAAATGGACTTTCCCTACCTAAGCAGAAAACCGGCGAAAAAACAAGGAACGAGCTGACGGCGCATTCGAAAGCCAGACGCATATCGCAGGAAATGCGGCCGCATTCCGTGCCCGTTGTGGATTCGGAATCTGGGTCAGCACGATCATTTGATGCACGGTACGAGAAATACGACACACCGCGCTTGAAGTAGGTCTATCAGTGCAGGAAATCTGCAAGACTTCCCGAGCGGTAGGTGATACTCATCCGGCGGGAATATTTTTGGACAGAAGAAGGGAGATTGCCGTGCCAGCATTTCTGGATGTTGAGCACTCCCTGACCGGACGCCGCTGGACCGGCCCTACGCTCGAGATGGACAGGCAGGCAGAGGCGCTGGTGCAACAGACCGCCCTGCCCCGCCCGCTCTGTCAGGTGCTGGCCCGGCGAGGCGTGGCCCCTTCCGAAGCCGAGAGCTTCCTTGCACCGCAATTGCGCGACCTGCTGCCAGACCCCCGCAGCCTCAAGGACATGGAACGTGCCGCGGCGCGCCTGCTGGCGGCTGTGACGGCCGCAGAGCGGATCGCGATCTTTGCCGATTACGACGTGGATGGCGGCAGCTCTGCCGCGTTGCTGATCGACTGGCTTCGGCAGTTGGGGCGCCAGGCGACGCTCTACATCCCCGACCGCATCGACGAAGGCTATGGCCCCAATGACGAAGCGATGGCGGCCCTTGCCAAGACCCATGACCTGATCGTCTGCGTCGATTGCGGCACGCTCAGCCACGGCCCCGTCGCGGCGGCCATCGGCGCGGACGTGGTCATCCTCGATCACCACCTGGGCGCCGAGACCCTGCCCGATGCGCTGGCCGTGGTGAACCCCAACCGGCAGGACGAGAGCGGCGACCTGGCGCATCTCTGTGCGGCGGCGGTGGTGTTCCTGCTGCTGGTCGAGGCCGGGCGGCAATTGCGCAAGGCGGGCAAGACCGGGCCGGACCTGATCGCGATGCTCGACCTCGTGGCGCTGGCGACGGTGGCGGATGTCGCGCCACTGATCGGCGTCAATCGCGCCTTTGTCCGGCAGGGCCTGCGCATCATGGGCCGGCGCGCCCGGCCGGGGCTGGTGGCGCTGGCGGATGTGGCGCGGCTGGATACCGCACCGGCGGCCTACCACCTTGGCTATGTGCTTGGGCCACGGGTGAACGCAGGCGGTCGCATCGGCAAGGCCGATCTTGGCGCGCGCCTGCTATCGAGCCTCGATCCGGCTGAGGCGCGCGCGATGGCCGAACGGCTTGATCATCTGAACACCGAACGCCGCGAAATCGAAGCCTCGGTGCAGGCCGCCGCGCTTGATCAGGCCGAGGCGCGAGGCTTTGACGCGCCGCTTGTCTGGGCCGCGGGCGAAGGCTGGCACCCCGGTGTCGTCGGCATTGTCGCCAGCCGCCTCAAGGAGGCCGCCAACCGCCCCGCCATCGTGATCGGATTCGATGGCGACACCGGCAAGGGCTCTGGCCGGTCGATCAGCGGCGTCGATCTGGGTGCTGCGATTCAGCGACTGGCCGCTGAGGGGCTGCTGCTCAAGGGTGGCGGGCACAAGATGGCCGCCGGGCTGACAGTGGCCCGCGACAAGCTGGAGGCCGCGATGGACCGCCTGTCGGCGCTGCTGGCGCGGCAAGGGGCGGACCGGGCGGGCATTGCCGATCTCACGCTCGACGGGCTGCTGATGCCGGGGGCGGCAACGCCCGAACTGATCACGCAGGTCGATGCCGCCGGTCCCTTCGGAGCTGGCGCCCCTGCCCCGCGCCATGCCTTCGCCGCCATGCGAATCACCTTTGCCAAACGCGTGGGCGAGCGACACCTGAAGTTGCGTTTTGGCGGCGATACGGGGCCGCAACTGGACGCCATCTCTTTCGGCGCGTTCGATGGCCCGCTGGGTCCGGCGCTGGAGGCACATGGCGGGGCACGGTTCCACCTTGCCGGGCGGCTGGAGTTGAATCGCTGGCAAGGCCGCGAGAGCGTGCAACTGCGGCTGGAGGACGCCGCCCCCGCGGAATGAGCGCAAACACCCCCGCGCAGACCGGTCAGGCGATGATCGGAAAAATTGCCGGGGCTACCGCGCACTTTCCTCTTGCACATGAAACCGGATTTGCCTACGAAGCGCCACACGACAGCGCTGGCCCGTTCGTCTATCGGTTAGGACGCCAGGTTTTCAACCTGGAAAGAGGGGTTCGATTCCCCTACGGGCTGCCACTTATCTCGAATAAGTAATTGTCTTTCTTAAACAACAACTAGCTCCCTCCATTGCATCTCCCACCTTGACGTGGACTGCCCCGCGCACCACTGTTTCAGGGGCCATCCTGACGAGCCATGCTTGCCGTTCAAGGATTGCGATTGCCGCTTTTGCCATGGGGGTTTCGCGCAGCGCGTCTGCTCCCCCATTCGTTGCATCGTGTACGAGCAATTCCGAGTGCGGAGATTTTTCCAAAAGCCACTTTCGCAGGGTTTCGGCACGCTCGAATCCCACCGACACCGCGGCCACGCTGGCAAGGCGCGAAGCTTGGCGGCCATCCACCAAACGGAGCTTCACTGCCCTGCGCATCCCGAAATCCGCCATCGGTGCAGAGTGCAACCCTCACAGTATTCATTGGCCATATCTTTCGCACACTGGCGATCGAACCATGTTACGAGGTTTGACCGAGCTCCTTACAGTTGGCAGGCTGACGGCAACCCTGCGTGCGCTCTGACGAAGTCTCTTTTGAAATTCGAAAAGGTGGACGGAATGCTCTCGTTACATGCGATACCCGATGCGTTTAGTAAAAGCGAATGCGAGCTGATTATTGCGACCATTTCCGATGCGCCAACCGATGAAGCTCTGCTCGTTGGCCGCAATAAAAATCACAATCTTCGCAAGGCAGAGTTGGTCTGGACAGATAACTTGGCTGGCATGGAGTGGGTGATGGAACGCCTCATCGAACTTGTTCGGAGAGCAAACAGAGATCAGTTTGGATTCGATCTGCGCGAATTTGCCGAAAGCCCTCAGGTGGCAATCTACAAGGCGTCAGATAGCGGACATTTTGCGTGGCACTCCGATATTGGCGGAGGCCCGGTCTCTCGAAAGCGAAAGCTCACCCTCGTGCTGCAGTTAAGTGCTTCCGATAGCTACGAAGGCGGCAATCTGGAGATAATGCCTGGCGCTCAAATCCTCACCGCCAATCGCACCCAGGGGTGTGTTAGTATTTTTCCCAGCTTCACGCTTCACCAGGTATCGCCAGTCAAAAGTGGTACACGTTATTCGATGACTGTTTGGGCGCATGGCCCAGCATTCCGCTAACCTCAGCCCGAAGCGGATAGTTGCATCTCACCTATGAAATGTCCTCTACGGGCATGGGGTGATTTGTTTTCAATTACATGAAAAGGGCTGGTTGAAATTGGTTGGCAGTAGCGGCCAAGCGGCCAATACACCCTTATGAAACCACCGGAAACACGTTGGTCTTTTTCACGACCCCATAGACAAAGCTACTGTCGATCGACCCTATGCTGCCGATAGGGTGAAGCCGCTTGCGAACGAAATTTTCGTAATCCGTCAGGTCGGCGACAACGACGCGAAGCAGGTAATCCGATGTTCCTGTCATCACGAAACATTCGAGCACCTGATCTACGCGGCTGATTTCCTGCTCGAACTGCTGCACCACGGTCTCGGTGTGCCCTCTCAGGCTGACACGGACAAAGACAGTGACCGGCAGGCCATAAGCCTCGGCGTTTATGCTGGCGCTATAGCCCATGATCGCCCCGCTTTGCTCAAGCAGTTTGACCCGGCGCAAACAAGGGGATGGCGACAGATTCACCGCAGCGGCAAGGTCTTGATTCGTCATGCGGCCGTTGCGCTGGAGCTCGCGGATGATTTGACGGTCTTTCTGGTCCAATTGGCAAATCCTTGGCATAATATGCTAAAATAGTAACCATATCGGCCTTATCTTGCAATCCAAGAGCCTCATTTACATCATATCGTGCCCGTAAAGATGCAGGAGCTTGATATGCGCAATCGTCCCGATAGTTTTTCCACCATCGCCATCCATCATGGCTATGATCCGATGGACAACGAGGGCGCCTTGACGCCCCCGCTCCACCTGACCTCGACCTTTGCGTTCGAGACCGCCGAGGCGGGCGGTGAGATGTTTGCAGGTGAGCGCGCGGGGCATATCTATTCGCGAATTTCCAACCCGACGACCGCCCTTCTGGAGCAACGTATCGCAGCCCTTGAAGGCGCCGAGGCGGGGTTGGGTTTGGCCTCGGGCATGGGAGCAATCAGTGCTGCGATGTGGACGCTGCTTGCGCCCGGTGACGAGGTCATTCTCGACAAGACGCTTTATGGCTGCACATTTTCATTCATGCAGCACGGACTGGCCAAGTTCGGCATCACCATCACCCATGTTGATCTGACGAAGCCAGAAAACCTTGCAGCTGCGATCAGCCAAAAGACCAAGGTTGTCTACTTCGAGACTCCCGCCAACCCCAATATGCGACTGGTGGATATACAGGCGGTTGCCGATATCGCCCACGCCAGTGGCGCGTTGGTCATCGTCGACAACACCTATGCCACGCCTTACCTGACCCAACCGATCAAACACGGCGCAGATATCGTCGTACATTCTGCAACCAAATACCTGGGCGGGCATGGCGACGTGGTTGCGGGTCTGTTGGTCGGATCCGAGGAACTGGTCAGCGAGATCCGCCTTTGTGGAATGAAGGACATGACCGGGGCGGTCATGGCCCCCTTCAATGCCATGTTGATCCTGCGCGGGATCAAGACACTTGAGCTGCGCATGGACCGCCACTGTTCCAGCGCCATGCAGGTCGCCGAGATGCTGGCGCAGTCTGATGCGGTAGCTGAGGTTTACTACCCGGGCCTGCCAGATTTCGCGCAACACGATCTGGCGAAACGGCAGATGGCGCAGTTCGGAGGCATGATTGCGTTTGAACTCAAAGGCGGGATGCAGGCCGGGATCGAAACCATGAACCGGCTGAACCTGATCACGCGAGCCGTATCGCTCGGTGATGCCGAGACGTTGGTTCAGCACCCTGCGAGCATGACACATTCGACATACACGCCCGAAGAACGTGCCGCGCATGGTATCAGCGAAGGACTGGTGCGGTTGTCAATCGGCCTGGAGGGAGTCGATGACGTGCTTGATGACTTGGCACAAGCTTTACCCAAGACCCCAATCCGATCCGCCGCGTAACCAATACCTCAGGAAGCTGTCACGATCCGCTCATCTCACCGGATGCGCCCGCGATCGAAGAACTTGGTGACCCGCTCCCCATCGGGTCCGCTAATTCAGGTCAGCCCCATTCAGGTTCCCAGGCGCCCCTCCTCTCGGGCGTCCAAAGAAGAGACGCATGGCTCATCTTCTGCGGGCAATCCGGCTTCAGGCTCAGGTCTTGCCGGATTTTCTTCGACGCAGGCCGAACAACGCGCCCAGCCCGCCAAACATCAACAGGATGGAAGCAGGCAGGGGAACCGGCGCCACTGTGGGCACGGCCAGACCTGAGTAATCCAGCCGGAAGGTCTGGCCCGGATAGTCGATGTGGCGTCCGAAAATGGTGGCGCGCCCTGTATTCTCGTAATGCGTGGCGTTCGTCTTGATGCTGAGGAAGTGGGACTGACGTGCCCCTGCCGGTCCCTCATTCATAACGAGAGTCTGCAGGTAGGATTTGGGCATTCCGCCTCTCCTTCTGGCCCATTTTTGAAATAAATGGCCAGTTTGTGAAATTCATGCGCGGATCGCCCGAATAGCATGTTGGCAACGAGCACGTGGATTTTGGCGAGTTGTATCACGACATGACTTTACGCGGATTTAAGCTTGAAGAGCCGAAGCCTCGGGACCGATATGCGACAGAGCGCTTGGCCTCGGAGGTGCTTCGGTTGGCGTCCTGTTCTCTCGATCCGGACGTGCTGCATCAGGCAGAGCGCTGCATTCTCGACGTCATGGGATGCGCCATCGCGGGGCGCACCCATCCCGCGACGCAGGCTGTCAGCACAGTTGCCAAGCGTCATTTCCCCGGTGGCGCGCTTCACCCGTGGTTTCTGGACGAAACATACGGGCCCATTGGTGTGGCCTATGTCAATTCGATTGCCGCCACGATCCTTGATCTTGATGACGGCAACCGGCAAGCGATGGGCCATCCGGGCGGCGCGATTGTTCCAGCCGCGTTGGCGCTTGCACAAGAGCTTGGTAGCGACAAGGAAACCCTGCTACGCGCGATCATCGCGGGGTATGAAGTGGCCGTCTGTATCGGTGCCTCGGAACAGCGGCCCTCGTACCATTCCGGCAACTACACGTCCTTTGGTGTGACCGCCGCTGCGGCGCTCTTGAAGGGCCTCGACTCCGCGCGCATTCAGCATGCTCTGGCGATCTGCGCCTATCACGGCCCCCGCGTTTCCGACCTGACGCTCAGCACTGAAATGGGCAGCAACGTCAAGGAAAGCATGGCATGGTCTGTGGTCGCCGGGATGATCGCTGCTGATTTGGCAGAGGCTGGATTTACCGGCAGTCGGGATGCGCTCGACATCGAAGAGAGGATCGATGGGGCTTCCCTCACCGCCGCGCTTCGGTCCGAGCCCGCCATCATGCGGACGTACTTCAAGAAATATAGTTGCTGTCGCTGGATACACAGCGCGACCGAAGCCTTGATGCATCTAATGGCGGCCCACGATCTGGAGCCCGCCGGGATTGACGCCATTCGGGTCGAGACATTCCACCAGGCCAAAAGTTTGAACAATCAGACTGATCCGCAAACCCTGGAAAGCGCTCAATATAGCGTACCCTTCTGTATGGCGCTTGCAGCGGTGCGCGGCGAAATCAGCTTGATGCCATTGACGGCCTCTGCCCTTGGCGATGCGAGCGTGGTTGATCTGGCCCGCAGGATTACTGTCGTGGAGCTCAATGAGATGAATGTGTGAACCGGCATGCAAGATTGACCCCTGTATTGGGGTAATCGGCGTCCAAAAGTGACCCCCCTGATAATTCGTTTC
>NZ_JAPWHW010000008.1 GCF_028369135.1 Roseovarius sp. ZX-A-9 | reverse complement strand
CGCGATGCCGGCATCGTCCAACGAGACCCAAAGCCGCCACTCCTGCCCGCCGGTGGCCTCGAAGCAGACCAGCGCGTCCTCGATGGCGCGCTTCAGATGACCATTGGGGCTCTCAATGGAGCCGTTCTCGTGTGCAACGCCCTTGTTGTTGCGCGTCGGCGTCATGCCGTAATGACGGCACAGGGCATCGACGCGGTCGGTGAGGTCCGCCCGGGAGGATTTTTCCAGATTCTTGAAAGCCGCCGACAGGCTGTCGGTTCTGTGTTCCCGCGGCACGCCACCGAGCGTCCAGAGAGCATTCTGAAGCCCTTCGGCCAGCGCTACATAGCTTTCGCCGCCCAGCACGACATGGACGTGCTCGAAGCCGGAATAGGCCAACCGGAAATGATACAGCCGATGATCCAACGGCTCACCGGCCACGGTCACGCCCAGTTTGCCCATGGCGGTGAAATCCGACAGGCCCATCTTGCCCGGCGTGTGGGTCTGCCGGAAGATCACCTCCTGTTCAGGGCCATGCTCGGCCTTCCAGGCGCGCATCCGCCGCTCCAGCGTGCGCCGGATGCCAGTGCCCAGATCGGGGTGCCGTCGCATAAGTTCCTCGTAAACCGCCACGGGCCGGATCCCCGGTGAGGAATGCAACAGCGGTACGACCTCCGTGTCGAAAATATCCGCAAGCGGATCCGGTCGACGTCGGCTGCGCGGGGTCTTCTTCTGCGATGGCAACGTCGGGTCGGCCTGCAGTCGATAACCGGTCGCTTGGCTGATACCGGCCTTCGCCGCGGCCACGGGAGTGGAATGGGTCTGTCTGAGCGTCATGAAAAGCCTCATCTGTTGATCAGTGACATGACGGCCCGGCATGAACGATCTCCTTACGCAGAAAATCATTCCCTATCCGAGCCGGCCACGACCGTCAGACCCGCCCATTTGGGGCGCAACGCGGGGGTGGGGCCTCTCCAGTCGGGCTACGCCCTCCCTGCGAGACCCCACCCCCGCGTTCTCATCCTGATTGACGCCGGATTCTCACCTTGTTTGTCGCGCGGCACTTGGCTACCTGAGAGGTTCTTTCACCGATCGGGAGGAGTTTTCCAGATGGAATCCAGCCATCTGGCATTCCATCTGGAATGGTGGCGCGTCACCGGCGGCGATCTTCCACTTCTCCCGGGATCGCGTGGCAACCAATCCCAATCAGCATCTGGCTGGATGGCAAGGCGTGCTGCAGGCTGGCGCCTATGGCGGATACAACGATCTTTACTGCGTTGACCGCCTGAACTCCTTGCCGGCTGACGAAGGTGCCAAGCCAGACCCGGCGTCCGCACAGCTGCAAATAGTCATCTTCAAGCTGTGCCAGCAAGAACAGCGTCCTTTAAGGTTGACTTTTGCAGCAGCCTGCTAATGCGCAAAAAAAGGTGGCCAGCCCGCAGCATTGTAACACGCTGTTCCACCTTTGGCTGTCGAACGCATAGCGTCGCTCAAGCTCTCGTGCCGCCGAAACGACGGTTTTAGGGCCGGGGTAAAAAATACAGGTAGAAAAGAACCTTGACAGGGGCGGGTAAAATGAATGTTTTATAAAGCGGATAAAGAACGCGTTTGTTTCATGGTGCGATTTGCAACAATGAAAGCCCCTTAACACTTATGGCTGTCACCACATCTGCTCCGGCGCTGGAAATTGAAGGGCTTGAAAAGAGTTTCGGCCAGGTCAAGGTCTTGCGCGGAATCGACCTGACCGCAGACCGGGGTGATGTGGTGTCGATCATCGGTGCGTCGGGGTCGGGAAAATCGACATTCTTGCGTTGTATCAACATGTTGGAAACGCCCTCGGCTGGATTGATCCGCGTGGCAGGCGAGGAAATCAAGACCCGACAGGGCAGGAATGGGCTTGAGCCGGTTGACAGGCGCCAGTTGCAGCGCATCCGCTCTGAACTGGGAATGGTGTTCCAGGATTTCGCGTTGTGGAGCCATCTGACTGTTCTGGAAAATATCACCGAAGGCCCACAGCGCGTTCTGGGCCTTGGTCGCGCCGAGGCGCGGGACCGAGGCGAGGCGCTGCTCGAGAAGGTAGGCCTGTCGGAAAAGCGCGATGCCTACCCGGCGCATATGTCGGGCGGTCAGCAACAGCGCGCCGCTATTGCCCGCGCACTGGCGATGGAGCCACAGGCGCTCTTGTTTGACGAGCCAACCTCTGCGCTAGACCCCGAGCTGGTGGGTGAGGTGCTGCGAGTCATGCAGCTTCTGGCTGATGAGGGGCGCACGATGATCGTGGTGACGCATGAAATGCAGTTTGCGCGCAACGTGTCTTCAAAGGTGATGTATTTCCACCAGGGTCTGGTGGAGGAGGAGGGCACGCCTGAAGAGGTCTTTGAACATACCAGATCCGACCGCTGTCGCCAGTTCCTTTCGGGGATCTGACGGCTGCCAAAACCAACCAAGACAAGTAAAAAACCAACCGACAGGAGAACCATTCCATGATACCCAAACATATTCTTGCCGCCGCGCTTGCCGCATTTCTGGCCCATAGCGCTGCTGCCGATACGCTGCGCATCGCCACTGAGGGCGCTTATCCCCCGTTCAACTTCGTCGATGAAAGCGGTGAGGTGCAGGGCTTTGACGTGGAGATTGCCAAGGCGCTCTGCGCTGAGATGAAAGCCGATTGTGAGATCGTCACGCAGGCGTGGGACGGCATCATTCCGGGGCTGAAAGCGGGCAAGTATGACGCCATCGTTGCCTCTATGTCGATCACCGAGAAGCGCAAGAAGGCGGTGGATTTCACCGACCCCTATTATGCCGCCGGGGCTGCCCTGATCGCTCCTAAGGGTAGCGACATCACCTATACACCGGAAGGGTTGGACGGAAAGACCATTGGCGTGCAGCGTGCCACCACCTATGCCACGCTGGTGGAGAAGAAATTCCCCGGTGCGACGCTGAAAACCTATGACACGGTTGAGAACCACAATCTCGATCTGCAAGCAGGACGTTTGGACGGTGTCGTGGCGCAGCAAGTGCTAATGTATAACTGGCTTGAGAAGGAAGGTGGCGATGCTTTCGAATTCAAGGGAGATCCTGTGAAGGATGTGGAGTATATCGGTTCGGGTGCTGGAATCGCCGTGGAAAAGGGCAATACCGAATTGCTCGACCGATTGAATGGCGCCCTAGACACGATTCAGCAGAACGGTACTTACGCTGAGATCAACGCGAAGTATTTCCCGTTCTCGATCAGCGCCGAATGATGCCCCTTGCGCCGTGCCTCCTATAGGGGCGCGGCGCATCTGACTGGCAGGAACCGCTGGTGTTTGATCTCGAAGGCTTTGGCCATCTTCTCTTTCAGGGTACGCTGATGACCATTCAGCTTGCGCTTGTGTCGCTGGTCTTCGGTCTCGTCTTCGGACTGCTCGGGGCCACGATGAAGCTGTCTCGGTTTCGGCTGCTGCGGGTGCTGGCGGGCATCTATACAGCGCTAATCCGGGGCATCCCGGAGTTGATGGTAATCCTGTTCATCTATTACGGCGGGGTGATCCTGCTGAACCAATTCGCAGGCTGGCTGGGGTATGACAGCTATATCGACATATCGGCCTTCGCCGCAGGAGTGGTGGCGCTGTCGCTGACCTTTGGTGCCTACGCGACCGAGATATTTCGCGCCGCCATCCGCGCGGTGCCAAACAATCAGCTTGAGGCGGCGCGCGCCATCGGCATGTCGCCCGCCACGACCTTTCGGCGGATCCTTTTGCCGCAGATTTGGCGCTTTGCCCTGCCGGGCCTGGGCAACACCTTCCTGATCATCCTGAAGGAGACCGCGCTGGTCTCGGTGATCGGTCTGGAGGAGTTGATGCGCAAAACCGACATGGCCGTCGGCTATACCAAGGAACCGTTCACCTTTTTCCTGTTCGCCGCGCTGATCTATCTGGCAATGACTGCCGTTGTTATGCTGGTGCAGCAGGGCCTTGAAAAGCGCGCAAATCGCGGTGTTGCCGGGCGGGTTGTCTCATGAATTTTGACGTGATGATCGAGGCATTACCAGATCTGATTGACGGGCTATGGCTGACGCTGGGGTTGGTGGCGCTGGCGCTGCTTGTGGGTTTTGTGATCGCGCTACCGACAGCGCTGGCACGTCTTAGCCCACTGGTGCCGCTGCGGGTGGTTGCTGGCGCTTATGTGTTCTTCTTTCGCGGCACGCCTTTGTTGGTGCAGATATTTTTGATCTACTACGGGCTTTCGCAGTTTGAGGGTGTCCGCGACAGCATCCTGTGGCCTGTCCTGCGCGAGCCGTTCTGGTGCACGCTGATCGCGCTGGCGCTCAATACCGGCGCCTATACGGCCGAGGTGTTTCGAGGCGGCATCCTGTCGGTCCCGCACAATCAGATTGAGGCTGCGCGTGCCGTCGGCATGTCTGCCGTAACCGCCTTTCGCCGTATCATCTGGCCTCAGACGATCCGTCAGGCGCTGCCAGCCTATGGCAACGAGATGATCTTGATGGTCAAGGCCAGTTCGCTGGCCTCTACGGTGACGCTGATGGATATCACAGGGGTCGCTCGAACCCTTGCCTCCGAGACCTACATGCCGATCGAGATCTACACGATGGCCGCGATGATCTATCTGGCGCTGACCTTTTCCATGAGTCAGGTCATCCACCTGCTGGAGTGCAAAATGGATGTCACACGGGCGCGCGCGTGAGTTTCGCGGGTCCCAACCAACGGAGTGAATTTCATGAAGGAAGCCGTATTGCAGAACCGCTCCGGGGAGGCGCTGAAGGTTGCCGATCTGGCGCATCACCTGCACCCGTTCACCGATCACCGCGCCCTTGCCGCCGAGGGCGGGCCGCGCGTCATCACTCACGGCGAAGGTGTGTACCTATGGGACACCGAGGGCCGACGCCTGCTGGATGGCATGGGTGGGCTATGGTGCGTCAATATCGGATATGGCCGCAAGGAACTGGGCGAGGTGGCGCATCGTCAGATGGACCGGCTGGCCTTTTACAACACTTTTTTCAAGACGTCGCACGAACCTGTTATCGAGTTGTCCGAGCGGCTGGCCGCTCTGACGCCCGAGGGGATTGACGATTTCTTTTATGCCAATTCCGGGTCCGAAGCGAATGACACCGCGCTGCGGCTGGTGCGCGGCTATTGGGCTGCGCAGGGCAAGCCGGAACGCCAGATCATTATCAGTCGGGAATATGCCTATCACGGTTCGACCATTGCGGGGGCCAGCCTGTGCGGGCTGCCTTCGATGCATAATCTGCCGGGGCTGCCGATTCCGGGCATCGTTCATGCCGCTGCGCCCTATGCCTGGCAGGCAGGGCGCGACAACGCGGATCCCGCCTATGGAGCCGAGGCCGCCGACGCGGTGGAAGCGAAGATCATGGAGCTCGGTACTGAAAACGTGGCCGCCTTCATCGGCGAACCGGTGATGGGCGCGGGCGGTGTCATCATCCCGCCGCCCGGCTATTGGAAGCGCGTGCAGGAAATCTGCCGTAAATATGATATCCTGCTGATCGTCGATGAAGTGATCTGTGGCTTCGGGCGGACCGGCAATTGGTTCGGCTCGGAAACCTACGACATTGCCCCTGATATCCTCTGCATGGCCAAGGGGATGAGCAGCGGTTACCAGCCAATTTCTGCGGTCGGCGTGGGCGCGCGCGTGGCGGGTGCATTGCGCGAACAGGCCGGGGTGTTGCCGCATGGTTTCACTTATTCAGGCCATCCCGTCGCTGCCGCTGTGGCGCTGGAAAATATCGACATCATCGGGCGCGAGGGGATCATTGAGCATGTACGCGACACGGTCGGTCCCTGCATGGGCGACCGGCTGGGTCGGCTTGCCGCGCATTCGCTGGTGGGAGAGGTGCGCGGTATCGGCGGCATGTGGGCGCTGGAGCTGACCTCGAACAAAGTGACGCACGCGCCGTTCGATCCGCTCGGGTCGGTCGCCACGCGGGTGCGCAATCTATGTTTCGAGCGCGGCCTTGCCACCCGCGCCGTGCGCGAAGGGTTGGTGTTTTCGCCGCCCCTGATCATCACCGAGGCGCAGATTGACGAATTGGCCACGATCCTGACGGGCTGTCTGGATAGCGTGGCTGACGCGCTTTGAGGCATGCGCAATATAGATGGAGAACAATATGAAGATTGGGATTGCGCGGCTTTGGCATGAGGCCAATTCCTTTACCGCCACTACTGTCGGGTTGGACCATTTTGAGGGTCGTGAATATGCGTATGGCACGCAGGCGGCACAGCAGTTTCGCGGCACCACGGTGGAAACAGGCGGGGCGTTTGAGTGGGCGGACAGGACCGGTGCGGAACTGGTATTCTCGCGGCTTGCGGCTTCGGCCCCCGGTGGACCGGTCGAGCAGGATCTGCTGGATCGGCTGACCGATGAGATTGTGAACGATCCCGTCTTTGACGATGTGGAAGGGATTTATCTTTCGATGCATGGCTCGTGCATCGGCACGCAGGATGCCTCGCCCGAAACCACACTTGTGCGGCGAATGCGGGAGCGCTTTCCCGATATGCCGATCACGGCGTCCTTTGACATGCATTGCATACCTACGGCTGAAATGTGCGCGGCACTGGATGGCGCTACAGTCTATCGCAAATACCCGCACACGGACATGCCGGAGGCGGCCATGCGCGCGTTGGATTTGCTGGCCGAACTGATCGCGCGGGACGCGCGCGGGAGGGTGGTATTGGCGTGCTGTGATCTGATCCTGCCCAGTTTCAATATGCGTACCGATGAGCCCGGCCCGATGACCGAGATCGAGGATATTGCACAGCAGATGGAGGTTGAGCAGAGCCGCGCCGGTCAGCCTTTGGCGATCTACCCCTATGCAAGCTTTGCTTATGCGGACGTGATTGCGGCCAATTCCGGTGTGATGCTCAGCACCACGACCCCCGAAGATCCCGCCGCCACAGAAGCCGCGCAGCAGGCTGCACGCCGGATGGTGACAGAGATGCGTGCCCGCGCGCCCCGCTTCCGACCCGAACTGCCAGAGGCCGAGGCGCTGCTGCAGAAGGCCCCATGGTATGATGGTCGCCGCTGGGCGATCCTTGAGCCGTCTGACAACCCGATGTCGGGCGGCAACGGAGACACCACCGGGTTGCTGGCGGCCGCGCTCAACGCTGATCTGCCGGAGGGTACAGTCTTTGCGTTCATCGCCGATCCCGAGGCGGTCAAGGCGGTGCATCAGGCAGGCACGGGCGCGTCTCTGACGCTGGAGCTTGGCGGCAGGCAGGATGCCCGCTTTGGTGGTCCGGTCAAGGTCAGCTGTGTGGTGGAGAAGCTGACCGATGGCCGGTTCGTCAATTCCGGCCCGATGGAGCATGGTATCCCCATCGACCTCGGGCCAACCGCTCTGGTCCGGGTGGGGCCGATGCGCATCATCCTCACCAGCCGCGTCTATTCGCCCAATGATCCGGGCTATTTCCACCTGCACGGGATAGAGGCCACGCAGATTCCGCTATTGCTGGCCAAGGCAAAGAACCATATCCGCGCCTCTTTCGGGCGCAGTTTTGATGCTTTCGCACAGGTCGAAACGCCGGGGCCTGCGATGGCCGATATTACCGGGCTTCCGTTTCGCCATATTCCGCCCATGCGGTTGGTTCTGAACAACTGACATGCGCCAGAAAGACAGGATACAGCGCCCATGACCCTTGCAGAGTTTCATGCCCGCATCGTCGAGAGCGTGCCGGATATGCCCCGGCAGGTCGCGCTGGCGGCGCGCTACGTGGTGGATCATCCCGATGACGTGCCGCTGATCTCCATGCGCGATCTGGCGGCGCGGGCAGGGGTATCTCCTGCGACGCTTTTGCGCTTCAGCCAAGCACTGGGCTTCAACGGTTGGGCCGATTTGCGCGCGCTGCATGTCAGCCACCTGCGCCAGACCCCTGTCCCCTATACTGAACGGGCCACCCGCGCGCTGTCGTGCGATGGGGTCGAAGCGTTGGTGGCCGAAAGTTTCAAAGCCTATCGCGCCAATCTTGATCACACGGAATGGGCCAACCCGCCTGAGGTGTTCGCCCGCGCCGCCGCCCACCTTGTCCGTGCCGAACGCGTGTTCATCTCGGCTTTCATGAGTTGCCGGGGACCGGGCATGTCTTTTGCCTACCTTTGCCGGATGTTGCGCAACAACGTGACGCTTCTGGGGGCCGAGGCCACGGCACTTGGTGTCGATTTGGCGCTGCTCAGGCCAAGTGATGCGGTGCTGTCGATCAATTTCGACCCCTACGGGCACGAGATTGATCAGATCGCCCGCGCTATCGAGACAAGGGGCGCCACGCTGATCTGCCTGTCAGACAGCCGATTGACATCGCTGACGCCGCTTGCAGCGGAAACTTTGATTTTTCCGGTGGATGGTCCATCCTTCTTCCCGTCCATCGTCGCTGCACAGGCGCTGGTCGAGGCGTTGATCGCAGCAGTTCTGACCGAGCTTGGCCCCGAAGCCACCGCGCGGATCGGCCAAATCGAACGGGCCCTCTATGACAGCGGCACTTATGCCAGCCTCAACAAACGTGACGCATGACATGAGCCATGTTTTCCACCGCAGCGCCCATTCCATCCCACCCGTGGCCGTGCGGGCCGAGGGCGCGTATCTCTTCGACGCCCAAGGTCGGCGTTATCTGGATGCCTCGGGCGGGGCGGCAGTATCGTGCATCGGCCATTGCGACCCGCGTGTCTCCGCCGCCGTGGCCGATCAGGTGGCAAAGGTGGATTATGCCCATAATGGCGCCTTCACCACCGAGCCGGCCGAGCGTCTGGCAGAGCGGATCTGCATCAAGGCCGGGCTGGGCATGGAGCGGGTCTATTTCGTGGGCTCTGGTTCTGAAGCGGTGGAAACCGCAGTCAAGATGGCCCGACAATGTCAGCTGGAGCGAGGCCAGCCTCACCGCCATATCGTGATCTCGCGCAAACAAAGCTATCACGGCAACACGCTGGGCGCGCTGGCCCACTCGGGCAATGAAGGTCGGCGTGCACCTTACGCCCCGATGCTGCCCGAACGCACGCAGATAGACCCCTGCTTCTATTTTCGCTACGCCCAACCGGGCGAGACGCCCGAGGCGTATGGCCGCCGCGCAGCAGAGACGCTGGAAGCGGAGATCCTGCGGTTGGGGGCTGAAAACGTGGCCGCTTTCATGGCTGAAACCGTGGTGGGGGCCACCACTGGCGCCGTGAGCCCCGCGCCCGGTTATTACACCCGCATCCGCAAGATATGTGACCGCTACGGCGTTTTGCTGATTATGGATGAGGTGATGTGCGGCGTATATCGCACCGGCCCTTTCCTTGCCTGCGCCGATGAGGAGATCAAACCTGATATCGTGACTCTGGCCAAGGGGCTGGGCGGGGGCTATCTGCCCATTGGTGCCGTTGCCTGCTCACAGGCGGTGCATGACAGTTTCGCTCGAGGTTCCGGCGGTTTCGTTCACGGGCATACCTATATGGCCCATCCCGTCTGCTGCGCCGCCGCGCTGGCTGTGCAAGATGTGATCGAAGCGGATGGACTGGCTGAAAATGTCGTTCGCCAGGGGGCGGCATTGCAAGCCGCGTTGAACGAAAAACTGGCTCAACACGCCCATGTCGGCGATATCCGAGGCCGTGGCCTGCTCTGGGCGGTGGAGTTTGTACAATCGCGCGAGACAGCCGTGCCCTTCGAGCCGGCCCGCAAACTGGCCCAGCAGATCTGGGCCGAAGCCGCCGCATGCGGTCTCATGGTTTACCCCGGCTCCGGCACGGTGGACGGGCAGGTGGGAGACCATGTGCTGTTGGCTCCGCCCTATAACGTGACAGACGATCAGATCGCCTTCATCGCCGAACAATTACTGCTTGCCATAAACGCGGCTATCCGTGCGTAACTGTCGGCTTCCACGCCCGGAACTTCGTCAATCTTAAGGCCATTATCGGTATGCTGTTTAGATGTCCTTGACCAGTCGCAGGGCATCATAGATGGCCGCGTGGGTGTTGCGTGCCGACACTGCGTCGCCAATGCGGAACAGTTGGAACGTGCCATTCGCGTTGCGCGTGGCGGTTTGCGGCTTGCCTGCGATCAGTGCGTCATAGTTGACCTCGCCCGCATTGGACGAGAGGGGTTTGAGATCGAAATACAGCTCATCCAGCGGCAGCGTGCCGTAGTTCACTACGACCTGATCCACTTCGACCTCGTAGGTGTGGTCGCTGTAATCCGTGCCAATCGTCGCAGTCAGTGTGTTGCCACTGCGTGCGACCCCCATCAGGCGGCGCGTGACGGTAAAGGTCACATCCTTGTCCTGAAGCGAGCGCATGTAGGGCACGAGGTTCATCGCCATCACGTCAGGCGAAAAGGTGCGGTCCGGCGTCATGATTTCGACCGATGAGCCCGCATTCGCCGCAACCTCAGCGGCCTGCAGGGCAGGGTGGTCGCCGCTTTCGTCGTAGATCAGAACCTTGCCTGCGGGCTTCACATCGCCCGAGATGATATCCCACGAGGTAACGACATGGGCCTGTTCGCCGTTCTGCTCAAACAGTTCCGTATTGGGCAGACCGCCGGTGGCAATAATCACCACGTCGGGGGTCAGGGCGGTCACGTCCTCTGCCTCGGCCCATGTGTTGAAATGGAACGTCACATCACGCGCAGCGCATTGCGCCATGCGCCAATCAATGATGCCGATCATCTCGCGACGGCGAGGGGATTGCGACGTCAGCCGCACTTGTCCGCCCGGTTCAGCGGCGGCCTCGAACACGGTCACGTCATGGCCTCGCTCAGCCGCAACGCGCGCAGCTTCAAGGCCGGCTGGGCCTGCGCCGATTATCACGACCTTTTTCCTGCTCGATGCCACCGGAATATCATGCGGCATCGTCAATTCGCGCCCGGTGGCGGCGTTGTGGATGCACAGCGCGTCGCCCGCCTGATAAATACGATCAAGGCAGTAGGTCGCGCCGACGCAGGGGCGAATGTCTTCCTCTCGCCCTTCGATGATCTTGCGCACGATATGCGGGTCCGCCATGTGGGCGCGGGTCATTCCGACCATATCAAGCAGACCTGCCTGCACCGCATGGCGCGCGGTCGCCACATCAGGGATGCGGGCGGCGTGAAATGTTGGCATGCCCGTCGCCTTGCGCACTTCACCCGCAAAATCGAGGTGCGGGGCAGATTTCATCCCCTGGATGGGGATCACGTCAGTCATGGCCGGGTCGGTGTGGATGCGGCCTTTGATGACGTTCAGGAAATCAATCTGCCCTGTCGCCGCAAGACGTTTTGAAATCTCCAGCCCCTCTTCAGGCGTGATACCACCCTTTTGCGCCTCGTCCGCAGTGTAGCGCAGCCCGACGATAAACTCCGCCCCAACACGTTTGCGGATCGCCTCGATCACATCCAGTGGGAAGCGCATACGGTTTTCCAGCGTATCGGCCCCATAAGGACCTGTCAGGTCATTGGTCAGCGGCGACCAGAACTGATCAAGCAAGTGGCCGTAGACCTGCAATTCGATCCCGTCCATGCCCCCCGATTGCATCCGCTCGGCGGCATCGGCAAAGTCGTTGATGATCCGGTCAATGTCCCAATCTTCGATCAGCTTCGGAAAAGCATGGTGCGCAGGTTCGCGGTGCTTGGAGGAAGACACCGAAGGCAGCCAATCGCCCTTGTTCCAGTTGGTGCGGCGCCCCAGGTGGGTCAGCTGGATCATGACGGCGCAGCCATGTTCATGCACCGCATCTGTCAGGTTCTGGATCCACGGCACAACCTCGTCCTTGTAGGCAAGGATGTTGTTGAACACTGGCGGGCTGTCACGGCTCACGGCGGCAGACCCCGCTGTCATGGCAAGCGCGACGCCCGCCTTGGCACGTTCGGCGTGATAGGCCGCGTAGCGCTCTTTGGGCATGCCATCCTCAGGGTAGGCTGGCTCATGGCTCGTCGTCATGATCCGGTTGCGCAATGTGAGGTGTTTGAGCTGAAAAGGCTGAAGCAATGGATCGTTGGACATTGAGGCTCTCTTACGCGTTGATTCCTGACATGGATGTCAGGTCAGCATTTCCAGAATTGACACACCTGTCAAGTTCTTTAGGATTGGCGCCATGAAAAAGGCATTGGCCACAAAGAACCGCGCCACCCGCGAGACATGGATTGACGCCGCCTATACCCTTTTCGTGAACGAAGGGATTGAGGCGGTCAAAGTCATGCCGTTGGCCAAGACGCTCAATCTGACGCGCACCGGATTTTACTGGCATTTCAAAGACCTGTCAGAGCTTCACGATGCCATAATCGACATCTGGCAGACCCGGAATACAGGCATAATTCTTGAACGCTGTGCGATGCCTGCGCAAAGCCTGTGCGGCGCTCTTTTGAATTTAATCGATTGCTGGATAGATACTGAACTCTTTGACGCCCCGCTTGACCTTGCGATCCGCAATTGGGCACGCAACGATGCGCGGCTGCAAGCCATTGTCGATCAATCTGACGACGACCGATTGACTGCCGTCAAGCAACTGTTCGAGCGGTTCGGAAAAACCGGGGACGCCGCCCATTACCGAGCGCTGACCGTGATCCTGACCCAGACAGGATACTATTCGATGCAAGTGTCCGAACCCCGCTTGCAACGCGCAATCGCGGGTTGCCACTATGCAGAGATTTTCGCGGGCGAAGCGCCAACCCAATTGGAAATCGATGCATTCCTGAGCCGTCACCGTTGAGCTGATTTGCGTTTGGAATAGCCACACGAAAGTGGTCCGCCAACCGGGATGGTTTTGTCCCGCAGCATGGGCGGTGGCGCGTCGCGCCCGTCTGCTCAGGCGGCTTCGCTTCCCAGCCGCTGTGAAAGGCCTTCCAGCATCGCGATGCATTGGGCCAACTGATCGCGGCTGACATATTCGTCGGCCTTGTGCGCCTGATTGATCGAGCCCGGACCGCACACCACGGCGGACATGCCGTAGGCCTGGAAAATCCCCGCCTCGGTGCCAAAGGCCACGGTACTGGCATCATTGCTGCCGGTCAGTTCCATCATGATCCGGCGTGCCTCGTTCGGATCGCTGGGCAGCAGGCCAGCGACCTCGCCGACAATTTCGGTGGCGATGTCGGCTTCGGGACACACGGCAAGCATTTCAGGCAGCAGCGTCTCGGTGCAGAAGCGGTGCAGGTCGTCCTTGACGAAGGCCACATCGCTTTGTTGCACGGGGCGCATTTCCCAATCGACGCTGGCGTGGCTGGGGATGACGTTATGGGCGACGCCACCATTGAGCGCGCCTGTGTTGATCGTGGTCCAGGGGGGATCGAACCGGCTGTCGGCGGGGGCACGGGCGCGCAACTGGTCCTTGAGTGCCAACAGCCGGGTGACAAAACGTGCAGCGTATTCGACAGCGTTCACCCCCTTGTCGGGGCCCGAGCCATGCCCGGCCAGCCCGTGAAAACGGGTGGTGTATTCGTTGCAGCCCTTGTGTCCTTCGATCACGCGCATCATCGTCGGCTCGCCGATCAGGGCGACACCGGGGCGCAGATCAAGTGCGCGCAGGCTTTCGACCAGCGCTCCCGCGCCGAAACAGCCGGTTTCCTCGTCATAGGTAAAGCTGAAATGCAGCGGCCGGTCCCGGACCCGTTCGGCAAAGAGCGGCGCCATGGCCGTGGCGGCGGCGATGAAGCCCTTCATGTCGCAACTGCCGCGCCCGTAGAGCAGGTCATCGGATTCGTACATCACGAAGGGATCGCTGGACCATTCCTGATCGGCGACGGGCACCACGTCGGAATGGCCCGACAGCACGATGCCGCCGTCGCGCTCGGGCCCTAGGGTAGCAAAGAGATTGGCCTTTTGCCCGGATTCGTCGGGAAAGACATGCACACGCGCACCCGCATCCTCCAGCCTTTCGGCCAGATGGTCGATCATCGTCAGATTGCTTCGGTCCGATATGGTGGGAAAGGCGATCAGCTCATCCAGGAGCCGGGTCGTTTCCTTGAAATGCGCGTTCATTCTGCCCCTCCCGCGATTGTATCGGAGCGAGATTGGTCCGCACCGCGCGCCGCGTCAAGTCATGCCATTCCGAATGATATACCGGACCCAGTTGTGCGGGGGCGTGACATCGCGTGCCACATACGTTGCGAATGAACGTCGGCGTCAGGTGTCCAGCCAGATTGTCACCGGGCCGTCATTGACGAGGCTGACTTGCATGTTTGCCCCGAAGGCCCCGGTCTCGCACGCGACGCCCTCGGCGCGCAGCTTCTCAGTGAAAAGCTGGTAGAGCCGGTTGCCCTCTTCCGGCGGGGCTGCCTGTGAAAATCCGGGGCGATTGCCGCGGGATGTATCTGCCGCAAGTGTGAACTGGCTGACGACCAGCGCGGTCCCGTCGATATCGCGTACCGAGCGGTTCATTTTGCCGGCATCATCGGTGAAAATTCTCAGCTTGGCGATCTTGGCGGCCATCGCGGCGGCGGCGCTATCGTCGTCACCTTGCATGGCGCAGATCAGGATCAGCAGGCCCGGCCCGGTCTGGCCGATGATGACGTTATCGACACGAACGCTGGCTTCGGTCACTCGTTGCAAAAGGGCGCGCATCTGGTTCTTCCTTTCCGCTTTTCGCCCTTGATGCGTCGCCACGAAATCGGGTGCAAGTCTAGCGCGCGAACATGCGCAGGATACGCCCGTCAGTGATCAGGATACCGAGCGCGATCACGGCAAAGCCTGCGATGGCCGAGGGGCCGAGGGATTCGTGCAGGAACACGGTGCCAAGTGCGATGGCAAAGGGCGGTATCAGCAGCGTGACCAGCATCAGGTTTGCCGCCCCAGCACGGGTGAGAATGGCAAAATAGAGCAAGTAGGCAACAACGGTGGACACGAGTGCCATTCCGAGCAGGGCCGCCCATGTGCCACCCGACAATGAGATCTGCGGCACCCCGTCGACGCAGATCGCTATGGGGATCATTATGATGGCACTGCCGGTCAGCATTCCCAGCGCATTCATCTGCGGGGGCTGGTCGCTCAGGTGTATCTTGGCCCAGACGCTGGCCAGTGAATAGCAGAGCGCGGCTGCGATAACCGCCAGTTGTGCGACATTGCGCGGATCAAGCCCGGCCAGTGCCTCCGGCCCCATGACGATGGCGACGCCCGCGAGGCCAAGCAGGGCGCCGATGACCTTGCGCGGGGTCAGGCGCTCATCGGCCAGCAGCACGCCCGCCACCACCGCGCCGAAGACTGCCGTGGTGCCGTTCAGGATCGAGGCAAGGCCACTTTCGATGCGGGTCTGGCCCCAGAAGATCAGCGAAAAGGGAAGTGCATTGTTGAGTGCGCCCATCACCAGATAGGCCCCCCAGACGCGCGGGCTGCGTGGCAGCGTCAGACCCTGCCACCATACGACGATCCCCAGAAAGGGCACAGCCCAGACGACGCGGTGCAGCGTGATGGTCAGTGGCGGCACCTCGCGCAGCGCCAGCTCGGCAAAGAAGAACGATCCACCCCAGACAGCGGCGAGGATCAGCAACATGAGCGCGGCGGCAGGGGTAAGGAAAGCTTGGGTCATACGCGACCTTACGGCGCGCACGCGATTGGGAGCGACCCGTTTCCTGCGCAAGCAGAAGGGCGGCGCGAGGAATTCAGCCGCGCGGGTCGTAAATTTCGGCCATGTCGGCACGCGAGGTGCGGAATCCGTTGGCTGGGTGGTCTGGATCGGCGTAGCCAAAGGAGATGGCGCAGAGGATGTGCCGGCTGGCGGGCAGATCGAAATGCGCCCGGATCATCGCCGGATAGGCCGCGACCGAGGCCTGGGCGATAGTCGCCAGCCTGCGCGCCGTGGCGGCAAGGCAGAAGGCGGTCACGAAACCGCCCGTATCCATCGCGGCATAAGGCCCCAGATCGGCATCGGCATGCACGATCGCCACATGCGGCGCGCCGAAAAGGTGATAGTTCTGCATGGACTGGGCCGCGCGCGCGGCGCGGTCGTTGCGTTCGATCCCGACGGCTTCGTAGAGTTGGAAACCACATTCGCGGCGGCGGGCGCCGTAGGCACCGTTATAGGCCACCGGCCAGGGCATGTCGGGGGAGGGGGCTTCTGTCTGCGCTGCGTTGATCAGCGCGGCGCGAAACGCCTCTGTCGCCGCGCCGCGTGTCACCGTCACCTGCCAGGGCTGCGCATTGCACCATGACGGCGCACGGCCTGCGTCGCGGACGATCTGGCGAATGGTCTCTTCGCTGACAGGGCGAGGCAGGAACCCGCGGCAGCTATAGCGCGCATCCAGAAGGGCGCGCAGTGTGTCAGCCGCGTCGGTGTCATCGTCTTTCGTCACAGGGCGCCTTCTTTCAGGGCCAGCGCAAATCCGATGCCCCCTGCGACCAGAAGCCCGATCAGTACCGCAAAGGCGATCTTCCAGGCGGACCAGGGGCGCGCGCCCTGTACGCGGCCGGTGCGGCCATTGACCACGAAGCGGTACGACTTGCCCCTATACTTGTACGCAGCCATCCAGACAGGCAGCAGAATATGTTTGAATTTCACGTCGCTTACCTGGGTCTGGATATCGTGGATGCGCTGGCGGTCGCCGCCGATATCAAAGCGCACGTCGCGTGTGATGATCTTGTCCATGTGCTGTCGGGCTTCGATAAAACCATCGTCCAGCGACACGGTATAGGCCTCGGCGCGGAAGCCGGCCAGGAATTCGGGGCGGTATGGCTCCAGCGCGCTAAGGTCCCAAGGCTCCAGCCCGTCGGTGTATTGCTTCGGCAATGCGCGTGAGGCCAGCACCAGCACATCGTCAAAGAAGCGCGCGACCCGGCCCGAGACGCCGCGCCAGCGAACCTTGGCGACGCGAACCTGTTCGCGTTTGCCGTCGCGCATCACGGTTTTGGTCTCGTAATAGACGGTGCCGCGCTCGCCCCGGTAGGTGGATTTGGTATCGGCATCGAAGGTCCAGTAGGGCACATAGATACCCTGCAGCTTGCGCCCCTTGCGGGCATAGTCCTGCAGCCCATTGGGCGCGAACCACAGCTTGCCCAGCCAATCGGTCATGGCGTCGCGAGCGGTGCGCTCATCAAGCGCAAAGGGCAGCACACCGCGCGGCTTGATATGGCGGTTCGTGCCGGTGTCGGTCACGACGGGCGTGGCGCAGAACGGGCATTCGGCGGCGTGGTTTCCGGGATCGAACTCGACCTGAGCCGCGCAGTTGGGGCATTGCAGCACCCGCGTTTCTTCCATGTCCTGGTCGGGCAGATCGGCGGCGATGGCGCGGCGAAAGTCCAGCTCTGCCAGCGGGTTGGCCCAGGGGCTATCATCCGTGACAGGTTCGGTATTGCCACAATGGTCGCAAACCAGCTGCCCGGCCTCGGGCGAGAATCGCAAATCAGACCCGCAATTGTTGCAGGGGAAAAGGTGGTTTTCCGGAGATGGTTCAGTAAGCGGCGCAGGCATTATTTGGCGGGCCTTGGAAATTTGAGTATTTTTATAAAGAAGACGGGAAATGCCCGTACAGCAGGTCTATGGACCCAATGCAGGGGCATTTCGGGATCAGTTTGCAGGTGGCGGCGGTGGCATCACGGTAAAGAGCTGCGCCAGTTCGGCTACGTCCTCGGCCCGCAGCCATCCGTCCAGTCCGGCAGTCCAGACGTGGCTCTCGCGTGTCAATTTTCCGTCACGCACCATGCGGCCCATCGCGGCCTTGGAGTAGGGGCCGTGGGTCTCGCCGCCCTCTGCGATGTGCCATACTTTTTCGACCGGGGGCGGGGGCGGCATCTGCGTCGCAGGAGCGGCGGCTGGGGCCGCGCCCCAGGGGCCGCCCTGGCCGGTCATCTGCTGGGCCATGGCGATCCCCATGCCCGCGCCCATGCCGGCCGCCATGCCACCACCGGCGGGGTTCTTCGCCGCTTCGGTCATGGCCTCGGCGGCGCTGTATTGCGTGAACCGGCCCAGATCGCCGGCAAGGCCCACCGATGTCCGCTTGTCCAGTGCGGCCTCGACCGCGGGTGGCAGAGAGATATTCTCTATATAGAGCTCGGGAATGGCGAGCCCGTATTGCGCCACGGTCTGGCTGATCGCTGCGGCCACCAGCTTGCCCAGATCGGCGGTGTTGGCGGCCATGTCGAGCACCGGAATGCCCGACGACGCGACGACGCGGGAAAACTCTTGCACGATGATGTTGCGGATCTGATAGCTGATCTCGTCCATGGTGAATTCACCGTCTGTGCCGACGATCTCGAGCAGGAACTTGGCGGGGTCAGCCACGCGGACGCTGTATGTGCCGAAGGCGCGCAGGCGGGTCGGGCCAAATTCGGGATCGCGCAGCATGATCGGGTTCTTGGTGCCCCATTTCAGATCGTTGAAGCGGGTGGTGTTGACGAAGTAGATCTCGGATTTGAACGGGCTTTTGAACCCGTGATCCCAGTGTTGCAGCGTCGTCATGACCGGCATGTTGTTGGTCTCGAGCATGTAGAGACCGGGCGTGAAGACATCCGCCAACTGGCCCTCATGGACAAACACCGCCGCCTGACCTTCGCGCACGGTCAGCTTGGCGCCATACTTGATCTCGTGGCCTTCGCGCTGGAACCGCCAGACCATCGTGTCGCGGGTGTCGTCGGTCCAGTGGATGACGTCGATGAATTCACCGGTGAGAAAATCGAAAATACCCATCTGGTAGTCTCCTGTTGTAGATTAACTAGGGCCGATGCCGCGCTGCGCAATCAATTCGCGCAGGATCGGGCGGGCCTCTTCGGCGGACATGCCGGGGGTCAGGCGGGGCGAGTAGAGCAGGCGCAGCAGTTCTTCGTCGTGGGTGGTGAGCAACGCAAATTCGTCATCGTCATTGAAAATAGACGGGCGCGCGCGCGGGCTGTCATTGGCAAGGCCAAGGCCCTGCGCCAATTCTTCGTGCACGCAGGAGCGCCGCATAAGGTCGGGGTGTTCGGCCCGGATAAAGGCGATGGCACGGCGGTAGGTGTGGTCGTCCTTGGCATCCGAAAAAGCCACTACAAGGCAATGGATCGACCGTGGCAGCGAGTTGAACAGCGCCAGAGAGGTCGGGTTGATGTTGGGCACCAGTTGGCGGATGCGGTCCACCGCGGCGGCGCGGTCATCCTCGCCCATGATCAGCACATGAAAATTGGCACCCGCGCCGGGGCCGGCCGAAATCGGATGGCCGGTGATGCGCGACAGGCGTGCTGCATAGGCAGTGACGGTCTGCAGATCGGACTCGCGCTGTGCTTTGGGAACGCTGTCGCCGAATTCGACCTTCATGCGCACGGGGGTGGTCCATTTGCGCAGGCCGCCCGGCTTGCCGTCCGACCGCGTCAGGCCACGGTTGCGCGCGTATTCGTCGTAGAACGCGATCGTTTCGAAATTGCGCAGCAGATCGCTATCCGAATAGGGCGTATCGACGCCGCCGCCACCGGTGCGCAGCAGGCCCTGCGCCAGCAAATTGGCCTGCACGCGGCTGTAATAGCGCGACAGGCTCTGACTGCGGACGGACGGGCCATCCGGATGCGGCGTCGGTGTCGGGGCCACATCGGCGGGCCGTGCCTGGGGCGAGGTAGAGGGCGGCTCTACCGGCATGGCACAGCCAGTCAGGGCCACGAGGCCCGCGCTTAGAATGACCGCCCTTATGTTCGCCGCGACCCGCACGCGAAGCCTATGCCCCGGCGGAGGTGCCAACGGTATCGCCGGTGCCATCGCCACGTGCCTTGGCCGAGGCGAGCGTATCGCGCAGCTCGGCCTCCATTTTCTTCAGTTCGGCCTCGGCAGCGGCACGGCGGGCCTTGCCTTCGTCCGCGATTTGCAGGGATTCCTCGATCGTGCCGATCAGGTCGGCATTGGCCTGTTTTACCGCTTCGATGTCGAACACGCCGCGCTCCATCTCGGTGCGGATCATCTTGTTGCTTTCGCGCAGGTTCTTGGCGTTGGCGGTCAGCAGCTCATTGGTCAGGTCGTTGGCGTCTCGCACTGCGGCGGCGGCCTCGGCAGAACGCTGGATGGTGACGGCCTGCGCCAGCTGGGTTTCCCACAGCGGCACGGTGTTCACGAGCGTCGAATTGATCTTGGTCACGAGGCTCTTGTCGTTTTCCTGCACCAGACGGATCGACGGCAGAGACTGCATCGTGACCTGACGGGTCAGTTTCAGGTCATGCACCCGGCGTTCCAGATCGTCGCGCGCGGCGCGCAGATCGCGCAGTTCCTGCGCCTTCATCACCTGGTCTTTCTCGGGGGCCTTGGCGATCTTGGCCTCCTTGGCGGGGATGTCTTTTTCATCCAGCACGCGCAGCTTTTCTTCGCCGGCCGCGATATAGAGCGCCAGTTCCTCGTAAAAGGCGAGGGTCTTGCCATAGAGAAGGTCGAGCGATTTGATATCCTTGAGCAATGTATGCTCGTGCAGATGCAGATCCTCTGTCACCTTGTCGATCTGGCTCTGGACCTCTTCGAAGCGCGCGGTGAATTGCGCGAAAGGCGCCGCCCGGCCCAGCAGGCGCTCCCACCAGGTCCGCTTGCGACGCACATCCAGCTCGGACACCGAAAAGCCCCGGATCGTGGTGACGATCCCGCGCAGGCTGTCGCCCGCCGGGCCCACATCCTTGTTGCGCACGCCCTGCAACATGGCTTGCGAGATTTCCTGCAACTCGGCCTGCGCGGCAGAGCCAAAGGACACGATGGACTGAGTGTCGCCCATGTCGATCTCAGACATACGTTTGCGGATCTCGTCGCCCACGGGTTTGTCCGCGTCCTTGAGCAGCACGATGTCACGCGCCTCGGTGGGTTCGGGCAGGACGACGGCGTTGACCTCGGCGACCTCCGCAAGCGTGGCTTCGGCTTTCTGACGGATGGATTCAGACATGGTGTGGTATCCTCTCAATTCGGGGAATTGCGGGTCAGTTGAACGCCTTCGCGCTCAAGGCGTTCGCGCAGCACTTCGATCTCGACCTCGAGATCGGTATGGCTGTCGCGCAGGAGTTTCTGGGTCTTGGCATCGAAATTCGTTTCAAGATCGCTCAGCAGCGTCAGGTAATCCTGGCGCGCCTGCTTGTCGGCGCTGCGGGCGTAGATATCGGCGAACTTGATCGTCGCGTCGCGCGCGCCCACCAAGTAGACGCCGATGAACTTGCGGGCCGCGGTCAGGTCACGCGGGTCTTCTTCGATGGTGCGCAGCATGTCGCGCACCGTATCGTGGAACCGCTCCAGCCGGGCCTCTACCTGCCGGTCGCCTGCGCGCTTGATCGCGTCACGCATTGCGGCCAGATGGGCCTCGGCCTTTTCGACGGCGCGCACGACCCTGTCGGTCTGGAACTGGTCGATCCCTTCCATTCCCTTGGATTTCATCGGGTCAAGGCCAAAGGAAAAGATGTGCAACCCGGTGGTGACCGCGCCAAAAAGCAGCGGTGCAATCAGCCCCGGCTCGACCTTGTAGGCGGCGATGGCGATGCCCAGTCCGGCAAGGACGGAGGAAAACAGCTTGCGTGGGATGCCCGGCGCGCGCGCCACCTTGCGGCTGGCAAATTCCGCCTCGGCGCGTAGCCCTTCGCGCAAGAGCCAGGCCGAGAGCGCCAGCACTGCGGCGGCCAGGGCGCCCAGAGTCAGACCGGCCGCGCCCGAGGTGAGCGAAGTGAACAGAACCAGCACCGCAGGCAGGAACATAAGGTTCGCGCGCGCGCCAGCGGGATCGACCCGCACCGATGCGCGGCGCGGTGCGCCGCTATCCGCGGGGTCGGATCCGTCCGGGCTGAATTTACCGCCAAATTTCTGCGCCATGCCTGTCAAAGCCCTCCGAGCAGGCCGCTGGTCACACCGAGCATAAGCACAAGGAGCGCCACGAAGCTGATTTTCTGCACTGTCGTCCTCCTTGCTACACTTTCCGACACGTTTCGCGCCAACGCGCGGCTGTCCTGGGCGGCGTGCGATACGGTCGAGACGACCATCGCGGCCAATGCGACCAATACCATTGCCGCGCAAACCAGTAGTAATACACGTGCCATTGCGGTGTCGTTAGTCCGTTTCTGTCTGTCGGCGGCTCTTTTAAAACCTAGGTGATGGCGGGGCCGGTTGCTAGGGGGAACCTGCGTGTGGTCTTTCCCCTAACGGGTGCGGTGCGCTCCTCAGTGCTGGGCGCCGGTGCGACGCTGCGCATTCAGCTTGCGGGTATAGCCCGATTGGATGACTTCGACTGCGACCAGAACCAGCACGCTGAAATAGAACGTGGTCTTGGACATCGGCACCACTTCGTAGCCAAAGAATTTCAGCGCCAGCGTGTCGTCATGCATTGCATGCGCCGCAGCTTGACCAGCCTCACCCAGCAGCACAACGCCGACGATCAGCAGGATGAAGAGGCCGAGAACCTCGTACATGCGATTTTTCTCTAAAAACCGCGTAACCCCATCAGCGAGCACCAACATCGCCAGCCCCGACAGGATGATGGCAAAGGCCAGGATCGGAAAGACATCGGTGATCGCCAGTGCCGAGAGCACGGAATCGAACGAAAAGATGAGATTGGTGACGACGATGAGGGCGATAACCTTGACCGCTGATTTGCCACCTTTGTCGGCCAGATCGGCATTCAGGTGTTTCACGCTCAGCATGTGTCCGATCTCTTGAACGGCCGTATGAATGATGAACACTCCGCCAAAGACAAAGACGCAGGTGGCGAAATTCACACCGCCCTCGATCACGCCGGGCCAGTTGAGCACGAAAAACGGGGCGGCCATCGCGTCGATCAGCTTGATCATCACGAACAACAGCACCACCCGCAGGACCACCGCGATGATGATCCCCCACATACGCACTGCCTTTTGCATGGCCGCGGGCGCACGTTGGGATTCGATCGAGATGTATAGAAGGTTGTCAAAGCCCAGTACGGCCTGAAGAAAACACAGCATCAGCAGATTGCCGAGGTTTTCTGCGGTCAATAGATCTGCCATCTAAGTATTCCCCAAAGTCGAATGAACAGACCACCGGTTTGACCCGGTTATAGGCCGCTTTGTCAATTTCTAACTTCGCAAGTTGACTTGGGGTTCCCTAGTCAGGTGGTGCGGCGCTTGCGCTGGGGCGCTGGACGGTCGGCCTTGGGCTTGGCACCCTTGTCCTCCATCCCCAATTGGTCGCGCAGTACGCGCGGGCGCACTTCCTCGACCGCACCGGGCTTCAGCTGCGCCAGTTGGAACGGCCCGTAGGACACCCGGATCAGGCGGTTGACCACCAGCCCGACCGCTTCCATCGCGCGGCGCACTTCGCGGTTCTTGCCCTCGCGCAGCGACACCGTGGCCCATGCGTTGGCGCCGGTCTGGCGGTCCAGCGTCACGGTCATCGGCTGGAAACGCTCGCCATCCAGCGTCAGCCCCTTGCGCAATGGCGCGAAAGTGTCGTCGGTGGGGCGGCCCTTGACCCGTACGCGGTACTTGCGCAGCCAGCCGGTGCTGGGCAGTTCCAGCCGCCGCTTGATGCCGCCATCATTGGTCAGCAACAGCAAACCCTCTGACGAAATATCGAGCCGCCCGACGCTGATCACACGTGGCATGTCATCGGGCAGGGCGTCGAAAATCGTCTCGCGCCCCTGTTCGTCGCGCGCCGACGTCACCAAGCCCGCAGGCTTGTGATACAGCCAGAGCCGAGGCGGCTCCGGGGCATTCAGCGGTTTGCCGTCAACGGCAATGCGGTCCTTGTCGGTGACATTAAGCGCGGCACGGTCGATCTTGACGCCATTGACGGTGACACGGCCGGCCTCGATCATCCGCTCGGCTTCACGGCGACTGGCGACGCCGGCGCGGGCGATGACTTTGGCGATACGGTCGCCGGGAGGGGGCTTTTGACTCATGTCGCCTCGCTTAGCTGAAATGCGGCCCTTGCGAAAGCACAGATCGTGCGGCAGGACATCCCCATGAGTTTTACCAGCCACATGGATATCGCCCTTGACGAGGCCCGCGCGGCGGCGGCACGCGGCGAGGTACCCGTGGGCGCTGTGCTGATCGCGCCGGACGGGCAGGTGGCGGCCCGGGCCGGCAACCGCACCCGCGAGTTATGTGATCCGACAGCCCATGCCGAAATTCTGGCGATTCGCGCCGCCTGTGCTGCCGCAGGCTCCGAGCGGTTGCCGGGCTATGCGCTCTATGTCACGCTGGAACCTTGCGCCATGTGCGCCGCCGCCATCGCCGCCGCGCGCGTGGCTAAGCTGTATTTCGGCGCGTCTGATCCTAAATCGGGCGGCGTGCTGCATGGCGCGCGGGTGTTTTCGCAAAGCCAGAGCCACCACGCGCTCGAGATCTACGACGGAATCGCGGCAGAGGCGGCAGAAACCCTGCTTAAGGCGTTCTTTGCCGCGCGCCGCATGCCCTAACCTTCATGCGGTTTCCCGCCTTACGAACTGGACGTAGCTGGCGACAATGCCCGCCCAAAGGGGTTAACAAGCAGCGATCGCGCCCTCCAGGCTCTTGACCAATGTTTCGGCGTGGGCGCTTGCAACGTGAATCCGGAAGCTGTTTTCCATCTCGTACCTGTAGAGAAACACACCAAGACCAAAGAGCAGCCGCGCGACGGATCTGGAGGGGACATCCAGATTCAGCTCCGCGCCGCGTTTCAGGACTTCCAGCGATCGTTCCCCACTAACGTCGAACACCGCATAGGCATCGCTGGCGTCCGAGACCGCCTGACCGATGTCGTCATGCCAGCCTTCCGACACGGTGGGGCCGTTGACCAGCAACACGCGGTCCCGGCGGACGGACAGGGCATAGCTGTCAGCCGTCACGATGTCCGGCCAGCCTGCGATTGGTTGCTTTGTTTGCGTCAGAACGTCCGGGCCAGAGATCAGCACCTGCCGCGCCAGGGTGACGGCGGCAAGTGTCATGCCGTTTGCATCGTGGACGTAACCGCTGGGGAGCGGGGCGTCCCATTTTCCACTGTCGTCACGCATGGAGTCGCTCTCCTTCGGGGTCGAAAGCACAAGGGGCGCATATCGTGGCCTCTCGAATGTCGCCCAAATGCCAGACCGAGACGGTTTCCCCGATCCGCGCTGCCCCGTTTTCGACCAGCCCGAGGGCAACGGGCCGGTCTAGTGTCGGGCTTTCATAGCTGGAGGTGACATAGCCTTGCGAGCGGGGCGGCGTGCCGTCGACAAGATGAGCGCCTGTGGTCAAGGGGGGAGCACCCGTGGGGACCGCGAGCCCGACCAGTGTCTTGCGGTTGGTTGCATTGGCCTTGTCGCAATGCAGGCTGCGATCACCGATGAAGGCCGAGGATTTATTGAGGCGCGGGACGCCAAAGCCGAGATCATGGGGCATGGTTTCGCCGTCGGTGTCCTTGCCGACCATGATATAGCCCTTCTCCGCGCGCAGGATCGAAAGCGCCTCGATCCCGATCGGGGCCGCCCCCAGTGCCTGACCGGCCTTCACTACGGCCTCCCAGAGCGCGGGGGCCTTGGCGCATCTAACAGAGAGTTCGTAGCTGAGATCGCCGGTGAAACTGACCCGTGCGATGCGCATGGGGGTCTCCTCGAAATGCGTCTCTTGCAGGGTCATATGGGGAAAGGCTTTGGCGGACAGGTCAACATCAAGCGCCAGCGCGGCAAGGATTTCGCGCGCTTTCGGACCTGCGATGGTGACCGTCGCCCAATGCTGCGTCTGGTCATGGACGAAGATCCGGTCAGGGTTATTGCCGTCCTGCCGCCAAGCCTCAAGATGCGTGCGAACGCTATCGACGTGGCTGGAAGAGCAGGAAATGACAAAGCGGTTCTGATCTAGGCGTGTAATCACCCCGTCATCAAGGACGATGCCACCTTCAGTCAGCATGAAACCATAGCGGATGTGGCCCGGCTTCAGTGTACGGATCGTATTGTAGTAGATGAAGTTCACGAATGTCTCGGCGTCGGGCCCCATCACTTCGATCGTGCCAAGAGGCGAGGCGTCAAAGATCCCCGCCGAGCCGCGCGCGGTCAGAACCTCTTGGTGGATCAGCTGCTTGGCCTCGCCTTTGCCGTACCATCCGGGCCGCAGCCAGCCACCATATTCGCCTAGGGCGGCCCCGGCCGCGCGGTGCTGGGGTTCCAGCGCCAGTCGCTTGAGCGGGTGCCAGAGCTGTTTGCCGTGGTGGCCATGGTACATCTCGAGCGGTACGGGCACGAATGGCGGACGGAAGGTTGTCGTACCAACCTCGGGCAGGGGGCGACCCTGTACGGCGGCCATTGCAGCCAGCCCCGCCATGTTCGAAGTCTTGCCCTGATCGGAGGCCATGCCAAGGGTGGTGTAGCGTTTGAGGTGCTCGACCGAGACATAGTTTTCGCGCGCAGCCAGTTCGACATCCTTGAGCGTCACGTCATGCTGGAAGTCGATCCACTGCCGCCCTTTGCTGCCCGGATCAGGCCAGAGCGGGGTAAGTGCATAGCTGGTAGGCGACAGGTCCGGCGACTTGCCGTTCCCGGCGGCGCGGGCCTCGGACAAGGAAACGTCCAGATCAAACGCCCCGTTCACGGCGCCGACGGCAACCATTCCATCCGGAGCGGCGCCCGGCAGAAACGCTTGCCGTGTCTCGCACCAGTTCAGCTTGCCGCCCGCATGGCGCCACAGATGCACAAGTGGGGTCATGCCGCCTGATGCAAGGATGGTATCGACATCATGGCGCTTTGCCCCTTGGGCAATCCCCTTGATCCGTTTGCCGCCCAATGCCTGCATGGGGCCATCATGGGGGGGCAGGCGGAGAACCTGCGCCCCGGCTTCTGCCAGCAACACCTCCGCCGCATCGGCCAGGCTGTTATTGGAGACCAGAGCAATCTTGCGCCCCACAAGCACGCCGTAGCGCGCCAGATATTCGCAGGCCCCATCCATGGCCATCACGCCGGGGCGGTCATTGCCCGCAAAGGTAATGGGCCGGTCCAGCGCGCCAGTGGCGAGCACGATCCGGTCCGCGCGCATCCGATGCAGGCGCGGCGCGGTTCCAAAGGGGCCATTTTCGGCAAGGCCAACCAACCCGTGATCATAGACGCCGAACGCCGTGGTCGCGGTCAGGATGCGCCCGCCTGCGGAGGTGATCGCGTTGACCTGCTCCGCGATCCAGTCGGCGGGTGCAAGGCCTTCAACCTCCGCCATCTGGTGCAGCCCGCCACCCAGAACCGGGTGATCCTCGACCAGCACGACACCCTTGCCCGCCTCGGCTGCTGCGCGGGCGGCAGCAAGCCCCGCAGCGCCGCCGCCGATCACCAGCAACTCGCAATGGTCAAAGACCTGATCTGCGCTGTAGCCCTCCAGCACATCGCGGCTGATATCGCCCAGACCGGCCATTTTGCGGATTATCGGCTCGAACAGGTGCCAGTTGGGCCACATGAAGGTCTTGTAATAGAACCCGGCGCTCAGCCAGCGGTGGAACAGGTCCAGCCCGCTCTTGATATCGAAGGCCGCCGAAGGCCAGGCATTGACCGAGCGGGCCTGCATGCCCTCCACCAGCGGCGTGGAGGTTGCCGGACAATTGGGGAACGAGTGTCCGTTCAGGGTCACGGTCATGATCGCATTGGGGTCATCGACCCACGCCCCCCACGGCCCGCGGGGGCGGTGGTATTTGAAACTGCGCCCCATGACGCGCACGCCATTGGCAAGCAGAGCAGATGCCAGGGTGTCGCCCTCGTAGCCCTGGTATTCCTTACCATCGAAGGAGAAGCGGAGCGGTTTCGAGCGGTCGATCAATGCGACCCGAGTCGTGCGATGCGAGGTCATTGCGCATCCTCTCGTAGGGATCGACTACCCAGCACTTTCATGGTCTCGCTGTCGCGCTCCATCACGAACAATTCCGAACAGGTCAGATGTATCCAGACCTCGCGCACGAGGCCCTTGTCGTTGCGCTGGGCATAAAGATAGGTGGCCCAGTCCTGCGCCGCGATCTTTTCATCTGTCGCGGGTCTGACCTTGCCCAACTCGCCGGCAAAGTGGAACTCGGTCTCGTTGCGGGGGCCGCAAAAGGGGCATGGGAAAATCTGCATGTGCCTGTCCTAATGTGCGATGCCAGAGGCCGCGCCTTCGTCGATCAGGTGCCCCGTCACGAATCGGCTGCGGTCAAACGGGCGGCTGATCTCGTGGTGGGAGCCGGTCGCGAGGATATGGGCAAACAGATACCCGCCCGCCGGGATCGCCTTGAACCCGCCCGTGCCCCAGCCGCAATTGAGGTAAAGCCCGTCGACGCCGGACGGCCCGATGATAGGCGAACTGTCGGGCGTCACATCCACGATGCCCGCCCAATGGCGCAGCAATTTGACCGAAGCGAGCGCGGGCATCATCTCGACCAACCCGGCCAGCACGGTTTCCTGCACTGGCAAGTTGCCACGCTGCCCGTAAGACGGGATGCGGTCCAGCCCGCCGCCGATCACCAGCCCACCCTTGTCGGACTGGCTGACATAGGTGCCGAAAGGCGGGCAGAGCACGACCGTATCCAGCACCGGCTTGAGCGGTTCCGACACGAAAGCCTGCAAGGCGTAAGAGGTGATCGGCAGATCATACCCGGCCATCTTGGCGATGACGGAGGAGTGCCCGGCCACGGCCGCACCAACGACACCGGCGCGAATGTCACCCTGTGACGTGTGAACGCCGACGCAACGCCCGGCCTCCATGATGAAGTCCTGAACCTCGCAATTCTGGATGATGTCGACGCCCAGGGCGTCCGCCGCACGGGCATAGCCCCATGCTACGGCGTCGTGCCGTCCGGTGCCTGCACGGGGTTGCAGAACGCCACCGTGGATCGGTGCGCGCATGTCGGGGCGGAAGTTGAGCAAGGGCGCCAGTTTGCGAACTTGGTCGCGGTCAAGCAGTTCCGCATCGACCCCGTTGAGCCGCATGGCGTTGACCTGCCGCGCCGCCATTTCCATCTCGGGGTCGGAATGCGCGGTCACAACCATGCCACGCTGAGAGAACATGACGTTGTAATTCAAATCGCGCGACAGGTTTTCGTAGAGCCTGACCGAAAGATCATAAAGCGCTGCACTTTCCGGATAGAAATAGTTCGAGCGGATCACGGTGGTGTTGCGCCCGGTATTGCCGCCACCAAGCCAGCCTTTTTCGAGCACCGCAACATTGGTCAGGCCGTGGTTCTTGGCCAGGTAATACGCGGTGGCCAAGCCATGGCCACCGGCACCGATGATCACGGCGTCATAAGAGGATTTGGGGGCAGGGGAGCGCCATGCCTTGCCCCATCCGGTGTGATCGCGCAGACCTTCGCGCAGCAGGTTGAAAGCGGAATAACGTGTCATTGGGTGTTCAGATCGATTACGAAATCACGCAGGTCGTCGATCAACTTTGGATCAGGGTCAACCCCTGTAAAGCCGCGCAGATAGCCTTCGAGCCGTGCAATCCGTTCCGACATCGGTTCGCGCAGTTCCAGCGCATGATAACCAAGCTGCATGAAATAGAGGATGCGCGCGCGGGTATCGGCGTCGTATTCGGAGTAGCCGAAGCGTTCAAACATGGCGCTGATGGCCTTCAGTCGTGTCGCATCGGCGGCGTCGATGCGTTGACGCACCGCACCATCCCGGCGCGACCATTCCCGGACCGCGAAATCCAGCCCGTGATCGAACAATTCTGGGTCGAGAAAACAGCGAAAGAAGTTGCAAACAGCTTCGCCTATGGAAGCGGCAGGCGCCGCGACGCTTTCGACAATCGTTCTCGTGTTGCGGTTCTCCCAGTCGTCCAGCAATGCTTCGAGCAGGTGTTTTCGGCTTTTGAAATAGCCGTAAAAGCTGGATCGGGACACTTCAAGGCGGGTGCCCAGCGCCAAAACCTTGACCTCAGCGACCCCTTCGCTGACCAGAACATCGCGTGCCACGTTCAGCCAATCCTCGCGGGTGACCTTTACGTGGCCGACAAGCGGGTCCTTGTCCGGGTCGTCCCGATGCAAAAGCGGTGTAACTCGTGACGGCATATCAGCTCTCCGGGGGGGCGCCGCCTTCAGCGGTGCGCTTTTCAATGAAGGCACGCAGGGCTTCGGCTTTTGCGTCGTCTATATCTGGGCGCTTGTCTGCGGCAAGGATGTCTTTCCACACTGCCGTGGCACGCGTGTTGGCATCAGCCGCGCCGCGCTCCGTCCATGTCCCGAAATTGGCATAGTCATGCACGACGGGTTCGTAAAACGCCGTGTCATACCGCGCCATCGTCTGGCTGGTGGCAAAGAAATGCCCGCTCGGGTCGACCTCGCTGATCGCCGTTTCGAAACCGATCTCGTCAACTCCGGCGGTATTGCCTGCGCAAAGTTCGGCGATCATGTTCAACACTTCGACGTCGGTGATCAGCTTTTCGTAAGATACGGTCAGCCCGCTTTCGAGCCAGCCAGCGGAATGGATGATAACCGAGGCCCCGGCCATCAGGCAGCCCCATAGCCCCATCTGGTTTTCATTCGCCGCCTGCACGTCGTTGATATTGGAGGCAGAGCCAGCCGCCGACCGCCATGGCAGGCCAACAAGGCGGGCAAGCTGTCCTGCTGCCAGACTGGCCTGAAAATGGGTGGGGGTGCCAAGCGCGGGCGCGCCCGATTTCATGTCCACGTTTGAGGTGAAGGTACCGTAGCAGACCGGCGCGCCGGGACGGGCGAGCTGGTTGAGGGTAATCGAGGCCAGGACCTCGGCATGGCTGAGGGTGATGGCCCCGGCCACGGTGATCGGGGCCATGGCCCCCATCAGCGTAAACGGCGTGACGATCGGCATCTGGCCGTGGCGCGCAAAGTCGATCAGCCCTTGCGCCATGGGAATGTCCAGTGTGCGAGGGCTGTTGGTATTGATGATCGTGTAGCAGTGCGGGTTGGCCTGAAACGCGTCGTCCGACAGGCCCCGGAAGTCTCGCAGCATTTCAAAGCTGTCCACTGCTTGTGGCGTGCCACGCGAAAAGAAAAATGGGAATTTGTCGGTCAGGGTCAGCTGTGCCTCAACCGTGAAGTAATGGCGCAGGTTGGTCGGGATATCCTGCGGTTCGACCAGCGGCGAAACCATCTGGAACACGTCAAAATGGTGAGTGAGTTGCGTCAATTCGCGGAAATCGCGGCCGCTTCCGGGCCGGCGACCACGCTCAAGGTCGGTTGCATTGGGGCAGCCGGCGCCGGGCTGGAAGGTCAGACATCCCAGCTCCATGGTGATGTCGCGCTCTCGCACGCCTGCCATGCAGTTGATGGATTTCGGGGCCGAGGCGAGAGCCGCCTCGACCATATCTTGCCCGATATAGACCATCTGGCTGTCTTCATCGACCCGCGCGCCGCCTTGCGCATAGATCTTGCGCGCTTCGGGCAATAGGACCTTGACGCCCAACTCCTGAAGAATGCGCAGGGCGGTTTGATGCATGTTCTCGATTTCGTCTTCCGAGAACACGTTCATCGTAGGGAAAGGATTGCGCAACTTGCTGTAGTTGACTGCGCGTTTAGAGGGGGGCGGCTTGCCATCGCCACGCCCGCGCCGCTTTCTCACGGGTGTTTCTGTCGGAGTTTCGGGTCTCATCGTGCACCTCGCATTCCCTTGCCTTCGGCGTCATGGGGGGAGGCCGGAATCACCCGCGCCGGACGTTCCGCGCCGACGATATGCACGGTCAGTTCGGTGCCTGTCTCGCTGGCTGTTCGGTCTATCATGGCCATGGCCAGCGATTTGCCCAGCGTATGACCATAGCCGCCAGAGGTGACAAAGCCTACCAGTGCGCCGTCTTTCCAGACCGGCTCATAACCGCTGGCATCGGCATCCGATGCGTCGATTTCCAGCGTCACGATGATCTTCTCCGGGCCAGTGCCATCGCGTTCTTTCAAAGCCGCGTCACGGCCGATGAAATCGGGTTTGCTCCAGTCGATCCAGCGATCCATGCCGGTTTGTGCCGGCGTATAGCCCTGGGTGAATTCGGCGTTCCAGATTCCAAAGCTCTTTTCCAGCCGCAGACTGAGCAGCGCGTTGAAGCCGACCTCGCGCAGGCCAAGATCCTCGCCTGCCGCCAGCAGAGTCTCGCGAAGGGTGATATGTTCTGCGGCGGAGCAGTGGATCTCGTATCCCAATTCGCCCGAAACCGAGAGCCGTCCGACCTTGGCACGGATCAGGCCGATATCGAATGTGCCGCAGCCCATGAACGGCAGGTCGGCAATCGGGCCATCCGTCAGTTTTTCCAAAACCTTCAGGCTTTTGGGTCCAGACAGGCTGAAGCCCACGGTCGCATCGGCGATGTCGCGCAGGATCACGTTCTCGCCCATATGGTCGTTGAACCAGCGCATATGCCATTCGCGCAGGTAGTAGCTGCCCATGATCCACCAGGTGCCATCGCCCCAATTGAACACGGTCAGGTCGCCTTTCAGCTTGCCCGTTGGTGACAGCATCGGCGCAAGGCGGGCGCGACCGGGGGCCGGCAGTTTCGAAGCCATCATCTTGTCGAGCCATGCTTCTGCGCCGGTGCCCGACACCTCGAATCGCGAGAAGCCCGAGATGTCCAGCAGGCCGGCGGCCTCGCGCACGGTCATGCATTCACCTGCCACGATCTCGTGCGCGTTCGAGCGTTTGAGGGTTGGCGTCTCGACAAAATCCTCGGAGGGCGCAAAGTAAAGCGGCAGTTCCAGCCCCCAGCTTGCGCCCCAACGGCACCCCGCCGCAGTCATGTCTGAATAGGCCGGGGCCTTTTTCAGTGGGCGACCGGCGGGCAGTTGTTCGTTGGGGTAGGTCATGACGAACCGGCGGGTGTAGAATTGTCCGGTGGTCTGCTTGATGTATTCCTTGTTCTCGGCATAGGGGCCAAACCGCGCCACATCCATGCCAAAGACGTCCGCTTCCGGCTCGCCGTGGATCATCCACTCGGCGAGGCTCTTGCCAACGCCACCGCCCTGAAGGAACCCGGCCATCACGCCACAGGCGCACCAATAGCCGGGTTTGCCGCGCACCGGGCCAACAAGGGGGTTGCCGTCGGGGGCAAAGGTAAAGGCTCCGTTGACCCATGTTTTCACGCCGACTTCCTGCAAGGCCGGATAGCGTTCAAAACCGAGCGTGAGCTCCTTTTCGATCCGGTCGGGGTCTTCCTGTTGCAGCTCGAACCCGTATTCCCAGGGCGCGCCATCCATCATCCAATGCTCGTGGTCGATCTCGTAGATGCCCAGCAACATGCCCTGCTGGTCCTGCCGCATGTAGGTAAAGCCTTCGAGGTCCACCGTCAGGGGCATTTCCTTGTCGAGCGCTGCAACCTCGGGGATCGTGTCGGAGATGAGATAATGGTGGTTGAGCGGCGAAACCGGCAGTTCGATCCCCGCCATGCGGCCCACCTGCTTGGCCCAGAGCCCCCCGGCATTGACCACGTGTTCGGCATGTATCGTGCCTTTTTCGGTCACGACATCCCAGCCATCCCTGGTCTGGATCAGCTCCAGCACCCGGTTGTGCTCAACGATCTCGGCACCGTATTTTCTGGCGGCTCCGGCATAGGCGTGCACGGTGCCGGTGGTGTCAACATACCCCTCACGGTCTGCATACATCCCGCCCAGAATACCATGGGTGGACATCAGCGGGTTCAACTCTCCGGCTTCCTTCGGAGTGATGAGGCGAACATCGTCGATGCCGATGGATTGGAAGGTGCGGTAAGCCGATTGCAGCCATTCCCACCGATCCGGTGTGCCGGCCAGCGTCATGCCCCCCGTCATATGCATGCCCACCGATTGGCCGGATTCCTTTTCGATCTCGGACAGAAGGTCGATCGTATAGGCCTGAAGCGATGCAATGTTGGGGTCTGCGTTCAGGGCATGAAATCCGCCCGCCGCATGCCAGCTCGAACCTGCGGTCAGGACGTTGCGCTCGATCAGGCAGACATCTTTCCAGCCAAATTTTGCGAGATGATACAATACCGAAGCGCCGACAACGCCACCTCCGATTACCACGGCTCGGTAATGTGATTGCATTGGATTTCTCCCTGATTTCCGCTTTGTCATTTACTTGTGTAGGTCACAGCCTGTGCATTCGCGCAGTCATGTCTTTATCAGTTTGATCAGCATTGGACACTCTTGTCCAGTGCTAAAAATGCTGACCATTTGGGCCCTTGGGGCACGGCAGGAATTCAATTTGTTGATGATGGCGCCGCAGAGTAGGGCTGCGGTATGTCAAATAGCAGGTAGAGTTTGGGTGGTACGCTTCACGGCAAATCGGGAATCGATATTGACAGTAATAGACAGCTATGCCCAGTGTGGGCGTAGAGAGGGATTCGGCGCGTCGTTGCGTCTATTGGACAGGGGAAACTGCAAATGCTCTTCAAGACTATTCTGGGACTTGGCACCGCGATGGCCATCGCGCTGGCCTCCCCTGCGATGGCGGAAACAACGCTGAAGCTGGCGACGGACTCGGGCGCCAAAGGCTCTCCATCGGGCGATGCGCTTGATCGCTGGGCGGCACTCATCGAAGAAAGCACCAACGGCGAAGTGCAGGTCGAGGTGTTCTATCAGAACGAATTGGGCAGTCAGGCCGAGGTTCTGGATCTGCTGGTTGCCGGCGATCTGGATATGATGATCAACTGGCCGATTACAGCATATGACGAACGTCTTGGCGTTCTCTTCACCCCCTATATGGTCACCAGCTGGGAAGAGGCGTTGGAAGCCTACCAGCCGGGTGGGTGGGTCAACGAAGTCCTGACCGAAGTCTGGGCCGATCTCGGCGTCAAATTCTTTGGCCCCTGGCCCGAAGGTTTCAACGGTGTCGCCTCGCGAGGCAAATATGCGATGACAGCCGAGGACGCGAAGGACCTCAAGATTCGGGTGCCGGCAATGTTCCCGATGGCCGAGTCCTTGCAGGCCCTGGGATACCAAACCGCGACCATCGACTGGTCCGAGGTGTTCACCGCGATCCAGACCGGGGTCGTCGACGGTGACGGCGCGAATATCATCTATTGGGACTACGAGTATTTCCGCGACGTGCTGGATTACTACAACCAGATCAAGATGCAGTTCATCACCGGTGTCATGACGATGAACGAAGAATCCTGGGCAGCCCTGAGCGAGGATGAGCAAAAGGCTGTCGCTGATGCTGCGAACACGGTCATGAACGAAGCTTTCGAGCAGGCCAAGGAACGCGACCAGTATTACATCCAGAAGGCCAAGGATGCCGGCATGACCTATATTGAGCCGTCGGACGAAGAGTTGAAAGCCATGGCCAAGGCCGTCCGCGAAAAGGTCTGGCCCCAGATGGAAGACCGGGTCGGGAAAGACATCATGGATAAAATCCGGGCCAATGCCGGAGAACTCTGAAATACAAAATGGCCCCGCCGCCCGTATTGGCGGGGCCATCGCGCGTCTTCTAGACTTCGTGGCAGTCGTCTCTTCGCTGGTCGTGGCGGGGTTGATGGTCTTTCTGGTTATCGCCCGCTATGTGCTCGGCCTTTCCGTTGTCGGCCTGCATGAACTGATCATGCTTGCCGCAGTCGCGCTTTATATGACCGGGGCTGTCATTGCGTCGCGCAAACGCGATCACCTGACGGTTGACTGGATCGCGGGCAACATCACCGATCCGCGGCGCAAGGCTGCGCATGATCTGCTGATTGCCACGCTGACGATCATCATCACCATCTTCTTCATTGTCTGGGCCTATTGGATGTTTTCCTGGGGGCTAAAACGCCCACAGACGACCCCGGCCTACCAGATCCCGCTGTGGGTTCCGCAAATGGCGATCGGCCTCGCGGCTGTGGGATGTTTCTGTTACGCGGTGCGCGATTTCATCGTTGCGCTTTTGAAATTGAGGCGCTCCTGAATGTATGCACTCGTCGCGCTCCCACTTCTCATCATCCTCATGGGGATCGGTTTGCCGGTCGCCTGGTCCTTCGCCGGGGTGCTGGCGTATCTGACCTTTGTCTATGATGCGAACCTCAATACGTTGATGTTGCAGGGTTTCCGCTCGCTCAACTCGTTGGTGCTGGTGGCCTTGCCGCTGTTCATCCTGACGGGATACCTGATGCAGTCCGGCGGTATCGCGCAGCGCATCATTTCCTTTATCGAGCGTTTGGCGACGGGTAAGGGCGGCATGGGGACCGCCATGGTCCTGTCATCCAGTGTCTTTGGGGCCATTGCCGGCACGGCGACGGCCGCCATTGCCTCCATCGGCTCCATCATGACCGAACCGCTGATCGCCCGTGGCTATCCACGGGGCCGGATCGCGGCGCTCTTGGGGATATCATCGCTGCTTGGCATCCTGATCCCGCCGTCCATCACCATGATCCTTTTTGCGGTCGTCACGCGCCAGTCTGTCGCCGCCTGTTTCGCAGCCACGATCGGTCCCGCAATCCTGCTGATCATCGGCCTCATCCTCTATAACCGCTTTCTGGTTGGACGCGCCTTTGAAGAGCTTCCCGCGGACGAGAGTGCGGGGCCGCGAGAAAGTTTCGGCAAGGTGACTCTCAAGGCGCTCCCTGCGCTGTCGCTGCCCATCATCATCCTTGGCGGCATCTATGGCGGCGTCTTCACCCCGACCGAAGCGGCTGCCGTCGCAGCGGTCGCCGCCTTGATTGTCGGTGGGCTGATCTATCGCGAGTTCACATGGCGCAGCCTGGCACGCAGCGTGGTGCAGGCGACCGAGACGACCGGCACGATCATTCTGATCCTGCTCTTTTCCTTCATGATCTCGCGCATCATGGCCTTCGAGCGCGTACCGCAGGACCTGACCGAGGCGATCCAGTCTGTCGTAACCAGCCCCATCGGCGCGCTGTTGATCGTCAATCTGGTTCTGATCGTGGCTGGCGCGTTGATGGACGATATTTCCGTCACGGTCGTCATTGCTCCGTTGTTCCTGCCGCTGATGATCGCAAATGGCGTTGATCCAGTGCATTTTGCCGCGATTGTCGGGTGCTCGGTGGTCATCGGTGCGAATAGCCCGCCGGTGGCGCCAACGCTGTTCCTGTCCTGCAAGATCACGCGCGCACCCATCATGCAGGCCGTTATGCCCGCACTGGGCCTGATGACCTTCGTCGCATTTCCTGTGATGTTGATTACGACCTTCTGGCCTGCCTTGTCGCTGGCGATCCCGCGGGCGCTGGATCTGATGTAAGAGAGGCGCCGAAAGTTGCGTCTGGTGTCGTGTGAATTGCCAGCGCAGCGCGGCGAATATCTGCTTGAAACTTCTCTCGCCAAGCGGCGCTGCCTGACCGGATCGAAAGCGGCCTGTACCTGATATCGGGCCCAATCAGCCTTTTTGCGGGTCTCGGCTAGGCCGACCTAATATCCGTTTCCAGTAGACGGCCCTACAGTGGAAAGGACGAGGTCCAGCGGGCGTCGCCATCCGCGCACTTATGCAGTCACAGACCCTATCCAAAGCAATGTTTTCCAACAGGTGGGATTCGAGTTGGGCGACTCTAAATGCGTTCGATGCGCATTGAGGTTTCTCTCGCCATCTAGGGGCTCAAGTGGTGCTACCCGCATCAAAGTGATGTAATAAACAACAGATTTCTAAAGAAACTTTAAGGTCTGGGAGGCATCGTGATCAAATGGCACCAAGAAAATGCCTCCCAGAGAGAATATTTTCAGCCAGAAGATAGGCCGTGGGCCTTTCATCTTTCCCAAAATACCTGAATCCCCTGCTTAGAGGTCAATCGCCTCCATTACCTGTGGTTCGATGACATCGACGCCGGGCAACGCCTCTGCCAGTGCGGCGGCCGATTGTTCGAGGATCGGGAACGTTCTGTAGTGGCAGGGGATCACCGTTTTGAAATCAAAGAAGGTTCTGGCGGCATAGGCGGCGCGGCGCATGTCCATGGTGAAATGCCCACCGGCGCACAGAATGCCAATCTCGGGCGCGTGCAGATCGTTGAAAACCTTCATGTCCGCCATCACGTCGGTGTCGCCGCTGACATAGATCGTGCGCCCGGCATGCTCGATCATGTAGCCGCACTCGGTGCCCGGCACATTGGGGCCACCGGGGCTGCTGAAGCTGCTGGAATGCACCGCATGCACCATCGTGACGTTCACACCGCCAATATCGACGGTACCGCCCTTGTTGAAGCCCACCGTCGCGATCTTCTCGTGCTCTTCCCAATGGGCCATGAGGTCGTATTGGCCGACGACGGGAATCTCCAGCTTGCGTGCCAGGGCGAGCGTGTCGGCGACGTGATCGAAATGCGCATGGGTCTGCAGAATATGCGTGGCGCCCGCTACGGCCACGTCGTGCTGGTCCTCGGCCAACATCGGGTTGCCGTTGAGCCAGGGATCGATCAGCAGGATCTGCCCGCCGATTTCGATGCGGAACGAGCTATGTCCGAGCCAGGTGATTTTCATGTCGGTCTCCTTTTTTTTGGATTTTTCGTCAATGTAGCGGAACCGGGATGGGAGAACAGCATCCAAGCGTGCGGGCAGTCAATTTGCCCTTTGCCGGGCGCGTGCAGCGCCTTCGGCCGGGCAGGTGAGGGAATAGCGCACGCAGATGGTTGCGCGTCGCGGCGGCGAGGGATAAATGCAAAAGCCAGCAACGACCGGAGATTTGTCATGTCCATCGACCTGGAAACCGCGGCCAAGGTGGCCAAGCTCGCACGCATTCGCGTGGAACCGGACGCGCTGCCAGCGCTGGCGGATGAGTTCAACACGATCCTCGGCTTCATCGAGCAGCTGAACGAAGTGGACGTGGACGGCATCGAACCGATGGTGAGCGTCTCGCCGATGCGTCTTGCGCGCCGGGCCGATGTCGTGACGGATGGCGACCAGCAGGCCGCGATCCTGTCGAATGCGCCCGATGCGCGCGAAGGATTCTTTGCAGTTCCGAAAGTGGTGGAATGATGTCTGATCTGAATACGCTGACCATTTCTGAGGCGCGCGACAAGTTGCGTGCGGGGGAAATTACCAGCACCGAACTGACCGAAGCTTGCCTTGATCAGATCGAGGGCGCGGGGGCGCTGGGGGCGTTCGTGCACGACACACCCGATCTGGCGCGCGCACAGGCCGCCCGCGCCGATGAGCGCCTGCAAGGGGGCGAAGAAGCGCCTGCGATGTGCGGCATTCCATTGGGGATCAAGGATCTTTTCTGCACCAAAGGGGTCGCCAGCCAGGCGGGCAGCGCGATACTGAAAGGTTTCAAGCCGGAATACGAATCCACCGTCACGCAGAACCTCTTTGATGCGGGGTCCGTCATGCTGGGCAAGCTCAATATGGATGAGTTTGCCATGGGGTCGAGCAACGAAACCAGCACCTACGGCAATGCGGTGAACCCATGGCGGCGCGGCAATGACGATGCCGCACTGACGCCCGGCGGCTCTTCGGGGGGCTCGGCCAGTGCTGTCGCCGCCGATCTCTGCCTCGGGGCCACGGGCACCGATACAGGCGGGTCGATCCGGCAACCCGCGGCCTTCACCGGCATCACCGGGATCAAGCCTACCTACGGGCGGTGCTCGCGCTGGGGAATTGTCGCCTTTGCGTCGTCTCTGGATCAGGCGGGGCCGATGACCAAATCCGTACGCGATGCCGCCATCATGCTTGAGGCGATGAGCGGGTATGACCCCAAGGACAGCACCAGCGCCAATCTGCCGGTGCCGAATTTCGAGGCTATGCTGACCGGCGATATCAAGGGCAAGGTCATTGGTATTCCGCGTGAATACCGGATGGATGGCATGTCCGACGAAATCGAGAAGCTCTGGGCTGATGGCACGGAAATGCTGAAGGACGCAGGAGCGATTATCCGCGATATCAGCCTGCCACATACCAAATACGCATTGCCGACCTATTACGTGATCGCGCCCGCCGAGGCATCGAGCAACCTGGCGCGGTATGACGGCGTGCGCTACGGCTATCGGGCCAAACTGGCGCAGGGCGATGGCATCACCGAGATGTACGAGAAAACCCGCGCCGAAGGGTTCGGCCCGGAGGTGCAGCGCCGTGTGATGGTCGGCACCTATGTGCTGTCCGCAGGATTTTACGACGCCTATTACAACCGTGCCCGCAAGGTACGCGCGCTGATCAAGCGCGATTTCGACGAGGTCTTCGCCGACGGTGTCGATGCAATCCTGACCCCGGCAACGCCCTCGGCGGCGTTCGGACTGGGCGAGATGGCGCAGGCAGACCCGGTGGCGATGTATCTCAACGATGTGTTTACCGTCACGGTGAACCTGGCTGGGTTGCCGGGGATCTCGATACCGGCGGGGCTGGACCGTCAGGGCCTACCGCTGGGGCTGCAATTGATCGGTCGTCCGTGGGAAGAGGGTGACTTGCTAAATTGCGCCTACGCACTGGAAGCTGCCGCCGGATTTGTAGCCAAGCCCGGGAAATGGTGGTAGACCGCCGACAAACAGGATGTTGCAGGACAAATGATGCGTAAATTCATGACAGGCGTCGCTCTCTTGGCGCTGACGGCGTGCGGCACTTCCATTCCTGACAGCGCGCCGAACTCCGGCGCCGGCGTCGGCTTTGGCGATTACGCCGAATATCAGGCCCGGCGCGATGCTGAACTGGCGGGCAACCCCGTTCCACCACCGGCTGCGGTCAGCACCACCAGCCTGAACAACAACACGTCGGAAAGCGCGCAGATCGCGGCACAAACCCGCGCGGCTCTTGGTGGCGATGATCAGGCCGAGGAACGCGCGGCCAATTCAGGTGAGCGCGTCGTGCAGGCCAGCCCGGACAACCCGCCGCCTGCAGTGGTCAACAGCGCCGGAATCTCGAACGAGAACAATTTCGATGCGGTGGGCCATCAACGCTCGATCGAGGATGACGCGGCGCGGATTGCCGCCAACCGCCAGCAATACCAGGTTGCCGCCGTCGAGGCACTACCCAGCCGCACGGGCGCGGAGGGAGCCAATATCGTGGCCTACGCTCTGAGCACCCGTCACCCGATCGGCACCAAGGTCTATCGCCGCACGGGCATAAACAAGAGCGGGCGCTACGCCAAGAATTGCGCGAAATATACCGGACCTGATCTGGCGCAGATCGATTTCCTCGAGAAGGGCGGCCCCGAGAGGGATCGGCTCGGTCTCGATCCGGATGGTGATGGCTATGCATGCGGCTGGGACCCGCGCCCGTTCCGCAAGGCGCAGGGCGGCTGATCCGGCGTGCGCGCCGATTTCCCCGAGATCGTCGAGAGACGTTCGCCCAACATGAATGACCGGCGGGGGGGCGTGCGCCCAGACATCCTGCTGCTGCATTTCACCAACATGACGACGGCCGAGGCGGCGGTGGAGCGTCTTTGCGACCCCGCCGTGATTCCGCCGGTGTCGTGTCACTACGTGATCGCCGAGGATGGCCGCCTGTGGCAACTGGTGCCCGAGGACAAGCGCGCCTGGCACGCGGGCCTTGGACGTTGGGGGGCGGTGGACGAGGTCAACTCGCGCTCGATCGGTATCGAGCTGGCCAATCAGGGCGCACACCCGTTTCCCGAGCCGCAAATGCGGGTGCTGGAGCGCCTTGTGCGCGGTATCATGGACCGTTGGGCGATCCCGCCCGAGCGTGTCATCGGCCATTCCGACATGGCGCCGAACCGCAAGGATGATCCGGGTCCGCGCTTTGACTGGCGGCGTCTGGCGCGTCAGGGGCTGGCGATCTGGCCCATGCCGGGGGCACGGGCCTCGTTGTCGGATTTTCGCAAGTTGACCGCGCTTGTGGGCTATGGGCCGGAGTTCGACGACGCCGATGTCCTTAAGGCCGTGCGGCTGCGCTACCGGCCATGGGCACGTGGGCCGCTTGATGCGGCAGACATGGCGGTCCTGGCAGATATTGCGGCGCGCTTTCCCGTTGACCGGCAGGGCAAGCGCGCTTAACTGAACCCTGCGCGGAGGGCCGGATGGCCGCTTGGACAGGTTTCGGCCTGTCGGGGAGGAAAGTCCGGACTCCACAGGACAACGGTGCCGGGTAATGCCCGGCCGGGGTAACCCGAGGGAAAGCGCCACAGAAAACAGACCGCGCCAGAGCAATCCGGCGTAAGGGTGAAACGGTGGGGTAAGAGCCCACCGCGGGGCTGGCAACAGCACCGGCACGGCAAGCCCCACCGGGAGCAATGCCAAATAGGGACCGCGCGCAGGGCTGGTCGGGCAACCGAAACCGCTTGCAGGCATGTCTTGGCCCGGCGGTCCGGGTTGGCAGCTAGAGGGGCATCGGTAACGGTGCCTTCAGATGAATGGTCATCCATGGGGGCTCGCCCCCGGGACAGAATCCGGCTTACAGGCTCTCCGCGCATTTTATGGGCGTCTTACCGCTGGCGGTGTGCAGCAGAGCGGTGATCGGCCCATGAGTTTTTCTGCAAAGAAGAAAACCGGGAGATCCCCGGGCGTCATTTGTACAATCGCGGTTGACTCGGGCACGCTGGCAGGTAAAAGGCAGGCTTGTAACGAATTCACGGGGCGGCAAGGCCTCCCGGCGCAGGAGAAAACCAATGGCGAAGCCTACCACCATCAAGATCCGCTTGAACTCGACCGCGGGCACGGGCCATTTCTACGTGACCAAGAAAAATGCTCGTACCATGACCGAGAAAATGACGGTTCGTAAATACGACCCCGTTGTGCGCAAGCATGTCGAATACAAGGAAGGCAAGATCAAGTAACGATCTGCCTGACTGTAGAGTTTGAAAAAGCCGCGCTGGAATAGCGCGGCTTTTTGCGTTCCCGGATTTGCAGAAGATATTCAACTTCCGAAACGCGTGGGCCATCCTGTTCTACGAGGGCGGTGGTAAACGTCAAATTTTTCAGTTGCCAAAACGCCCGGCATCCGCGCCGCGAGAATCGAGAAATGCAGATCGAGGATCATGGTGGGGAAGGGGCTGAATGAGTGGTGAGGCTGCGATCCCCATCAAGTAGTGCGGGTATTGCGCATCTGGACCAACAAAAAAAGGCCGACCCGAAGGTCGGCCTTGTCTTGGTTTTCAGGTTCTCGCGAAGTTATTCGCGGTTGCCCAGCAGTTGCAGCAGGAACATGAACATGTTGATGAAATCGAGATAGAGACGCAGCGCGCCCATGATCGCCGATTTGCCCAGCCATTCACTGTCGCCGTGATGGGCGTGCGCGAGGTACTCGTTCTTGATCGACTGCGTGTCATAAGCCGTGAGACCGGCAAAGATCAGCACACCGATGATCGAGATCGCGAACATGACAGCCGGGCTGCCGATGAAGATGTTTATGATCGAGGCCACGATGATACCGATCAGGCCCATGATCAGGAAGCTGCCCCAACCAGAGATATCTTTTTTGGTGGTGTAGCCCCAAAGCGAAAGACCTGCGAAGGCGATCGAGGTGGTCAGGAAGATCTGCGCGATCGAGTAGTCGGTGAAGACCACGAAAATATAACTGATCGACACGCCCATAACGGTCGCGAAAGCGTAAAAGAACAGCTGCGCAGCGGCTGCCGACAGCTTGTTGATCACGGCGCCAAAGGCAAAAACCATGATCAGCGGCGCGAACATGACGACCCAACGCGTCATGCCGGTAAAGAGCGTCTGCATCATATACGCGTTGTTGCCAACGGCCCAAGCCGCCAGGAATGTGAGTAGCATGCCCACGGACATGGTCCCGTAGACCTTGTTCATATGGGTCCGCAGTCCCTGGTCAATCTGGGCCGCGCGGGTACCCGTCGCCGTCCGGATTGTATCAAATTCAGCCATCAGTGCCTCCGCCTAAAGTGTTGGTTGGCGTCCATCGTGGACGCATCGCTCTCAATATCGGTTGAGTGTGTGGGTAATTCAAGGGCTCATGTCACCGAAAAGTCCGGAGTTTTTCTGGGCGAGGGGGCAGCTTGGGCCGCCTCAGCGTGCCCAGCAGCGCGGCAGGTCCCAGACGGCGCGGCGCGCTTCGCGCAGGGCGGTTTTGCGGTCGATGCCGATGTCTCGCAGCGCGTATTCATCCAGCCCGGCGAGCGCACGGCGTGACCGGTAGAGAGAAGCGAGCGCGGAAATGGTCCATCCTTGCGCGTGTGCGGAATGATTAGGAGCGCGGGTACGGGATAGGTAGGTCATGATATAGTCCACTTCCAATCGTGATGCGTTGATGCGTTTTCATTTGCGATGTTGATATAAGTGCCTGAGTGTGATTGATATTGAAAATGAATGTTTATGGCCCACAGCATCAAGGAGCGTGATGAATGCGCAATTTGGACATGACGACGCTCCGATCTTTCGTGGCCGTTACGGATCACGGCGGTGTCACCCGCGCCGCGGCCGCCCTCAACCTGACGCAATCGGCGGTGTCGATGCAGCTCAAACGGCTGGAGGATTTGCTGGGGATCGAACTGCTGGACCGTTCGAACCGCAAGATCGCGCTGACCGGCGCGGGCGACCAGCTACTGACCTACGCGCGGCGGTTGGTGGCGCTGAATGACGAAGTTGTGGGCCGTCTGACCGATCAGGTCTGGGAGGGCGAAATCAGCCTCGGTGTCCCACATGACATCATCTACCCGGCGATCCCGCGGGTACTCAAACAGTTCAACGCCGCTTTTCCTCGGGTGCGCGTGCACCTGAACTCTTCATATTCCAGCAATCTGATCGAGCTGTATGAGCGCGGTGAAGTAGACCTGATCCTGACCACCGAAACCGTGGTCGGGCCGGGTGGCGAGACCCTGACCGAGATGCCGCTGAAATGGTTCGGCGCGCCGGGCGGCGAAGTGTGGAAGCAGCGCCCGCTGCCGATCGCGCATTGCCGCAATTGCCTGTTCCGCCCGGGGGTGATCCGGCAACTGGATGCCGCTGGAATAGACTGGGAGCAGGCGATCGATTCCGACTCGGATGGCGCGATCGAGGCGACGGTGAGTGCCGATCTGGCGGTAACGGCGGTGCTGGAAGGCAGTGCACCCCGGCATTTCGAACTGGTGCCGCATCAGGGCGCTCTGCCCGATCTCGGCAAACAGAAGATCAACCTTTATGGCGCGCGTGCGCCGAAGAACGCGCTGGTAGAGCAATTGGCCATCATGGTGCGGTCGGGCTTTGCCATCCCTGCGGTGCGGGCCGTGAGCAGCAGGTGACGGCTCAGGGAACCGTCACCACGACCTTGCCGGTGGATTTGCGCGCCCGCAACAGCGCCAACGCGTCAGCGGCCCGGTCGAGCGGAAAGCTGTGGCTGACATGGGGCGTGATACGGCCGTCGCGATGCCATTCCAGTATCTTTGCCAGAGAGTTGGTCACCAGCTCGGGCCGGAAGGCCAGATAGCCGCCCCAGTAGAACCCCAACACGCTGATATTCTTGACCAGCAGATGGTTGGCGGGGATTTGCGGCACCTCGCCACTGGCAAAGCCGATCGACAGGATACGTGCTTCGGGACGGCAGGCGCGGAAAGCGGCCTTGAACTGATCGCCACCCACCGGGTCATAGACCACATCGACGCCCCCAAGGGCGCGGCACGCGGCGCGGATATCGCCGGCCTCGGCGTCGATCAAATGATCTGCCCCGGCCGCCCGGGCGATTTCAAGCTTGTCCGCCCCCCGGGCGCAGGCGATCACCCGCGCGCCCATCATTTTGCCTAGTTCGACCGCCGTCAGGCCGACTCCGCCTGCCGCGCCGAGCACCAGCAGCGTTTCGCTCGGTTGCAGACGCGCCCTGTGCTCCAGCGCCACATGGCTGGTGCCATATGCGATCTGGAAGGCGGCGGCGGTGACATCGTCCATCGTATCAGGCAGCACGACCGCACGGGCCGCATCGAAGCAGCCATATTCGGCCAGCCCGCCCTGACCGCCGAACACCGCGACGCGCGTGCCGGGGGCGGGCGCGTCGGTGTCCGGGCCGATGGCGTCAACGGTGCCCGCGACCTCCATGCCCAACGTAAAGGGCAGGGCAGGGGTGTCCTGATAGGTGCCGGTCATCATCAACAGGTCGGCGAAGTTCAGACCGCAAGCATGAATGCGCAGACGTATCTGCCCCGGTCCGGGCTCTGGCAGCGGCAGTTCGGCGATCTGCGGCGCGCGATCGAAGGCTTGGATTTGAAAGGCACGCATGTGCGATCCTCCGGAATATTTGGTGTCGGCGTGGGGGCGGTTGATTCGGCGTAGTCGCGCCAGGCGGGACTGTCAAACCGGTGGCAATCGTGAAAGATGAATACGCTAACGTATGTTTTGCTCGCTAAAATTGTTAAGAACATGATCAAATAACTCGCCACTTGCGAAAATTCTTGTATATTTTGGCTAGGCTGATACGATCACACAACTGGTAAACAGGTCGTGCGGATTTGACATTTGAGTAATAGTACACCTGCCTCCTTTGAGGGCCGCACTAGGCAGGTTTCAGTAAGAAGGATATCGTAATGCCCCATCCCGTGGACGTACACGTAGGAAAACGCATTCGGCACCGCCGGTGGCTGGTCGGAATGACGCAACAGCAGCTGGCTGAAAGTGTTGGGATCAAATTTCAACAAATTCAGAAATACGAAACCGGCGCAAACCGTGTCAGCGCATCGCGCTTGTGGGATATTGCGGCATCCATGGATGTTGATGTGAGCTTTTTCTTCGAGGGGATCGAAGCTCAGCAGACCGGGGCTGATGCAGTCACAGCAGGGCCGTCGGATCTCTTGGGTGATAAGGAAGCACTGGATCTGGTGCGTTCTTACTACGCCATTCCCGAAAACCAGCGTCGGCGTCTTTTCGATCTGGCTCGGGTTCTGAGCGACGTCGCTTGATCTGACGTGGCGGGCAGTCTACGCGTGTCGCATTCTGCGGCACGGGAGGACTGGACATGGATATTTGCGCTATTTCTGAAACGGCGCATGCGCTGGCTGATGCTGCGCGAGGGGCAATTTTGCCCCATTTCCGTGTCGGCGGATTGGTTGCAGAAAACAAGGATGCCACTGGATTCGATCCGGTCACGGTGGCAGACCGCGCTGCCGAGGCCGTGATGCGCGACATTCTGGCGGTGCGCCGCCCGGATGATGCCATCCTGGGCGAGGAATACGGCGCGAAATCCGGCAGCAGCGGCCTGAAATGGGTGCTCGACCCGATTGATGGCACCCGTGCCTTTGTTTCGGGGGCGCCGACCTGGGGGGTGCTGATCGCCGTCTCGGATGATACCGGCCCGATCTACGGGCTGATTGATCAACCCTATATCGGCGAACGGTTCGAGGGCGGGTTCGGTCGCGCCCAACTGAACGGCCCGCAGGGAATGAGGCCGCTTGCGGTTTGCGGCAATCGCCCCCTGAGTCAGGCAACCCTGATGACCACCTTTCCCGAAGTCGGCACCGCAGAAGAAGGTGCAGCCTTTGCCGAAGTGGCCAAAGCCGTGCAATTGACCCGCTACGGCATGGATTGCTACGCCTACGCGCTGCTGGCAGCCGGACAGATCGATCTGGTGATCGAGGCGGGGTTGAACGCCTACGACATTCAGGCCCCCATCGCGGTGATCGAGGCGGCCGGGGGCATCGTCACCGACTGGCAGGGCGGTCCCGCCCATGAGGGCGGGCGTGCGCTGGCGGCGGCAGGGCGCGAACAACACGCGGCTGCGCTGGCGATCCTGAGAGAGTTTGCATGAATGACCTGTTGGTCAGGGGGGCCGCCCTGGCGGTGACGATGGACGATGCCCGTCGTGAAATCTCTAACGCGGATATTTTGATCAAAAAGGGCCGAATTGTCGAGATCGGTCAGAACCTTACCACGCCCGGCACGGTCATTGACGCGACGGGCTGCGTGGTGACGCCGGGGTTGGTCAACACCCATCACCACCTCTACCAGACCCTCACACGTGCAGTGCCGGGTGCGCAGGATGCGCTTCTCTTTGGCTGGCTTCGGACGCTCTACCCGATCTGGGCGAAGTTTGGACCGGACGAAATGTTTGCCTCGGCGCAGGCCGGGCTGGCGGAGCTGGCGCTGAGCGGCTGTAGCCTGAGTGCCGATCACCTCTATCTGTTTCCGAATGGCGCGCGACTGGAGGATACCATTCATGCCGCCGCCGAAATCGGCCTGCGATTTCATCCCACGCGCGGCGCGATGAGCATTGGCGAGAGCATGGGCGGCCTGCCGCCCGATGCGCTGGTCGAGGATGAGGCGGCCATCCTTGAGGATTGCATTCGCGTGGTGGACGCCTTTCACGATCCCGCCGAAGGTGCGATGTGTCGTGTCGGCATTGCACCCTGTTCGCCCTTTTCAGTCAGCCGCGATCTGATGCGCGAGGCGGCGTTGCTGGCGCGTGACAAGGGCGTGATGCTGCACACCCATCTGGCGGAGAATGCCGAAGATATCGCCTATTCCGAAGCGCAGTTCGGCTGCCGCCCCGGGCAATATGCCGAAGACCTCGGCTGGACCGGCCCTGACGTCTGGCATGCGCATTGCGTGAAACTGGATAAACCCGAGATCAACCTTTTTGCCCGTACGCGCACCGGTGTCGCGCATTGCCCGTGCTCCAACTGCCGTCTGGGCAGTGGCATCGCCCCGGTGCGTGCCATGCGCGATGCGGGCGTGCCGGTGGGGCTGGGCGTCGATGGATCGGCCAGCAACGATGCGGGCAATCTGGTGGCAGAAGCGCGACAAGCCATGTTGCTGCAACGTGTGGCCAATGGCGCCGACGCGATGAGTGCCCGCGAGGCGCTGGAAATCGCAACGCGCGGTGGCGCGGATGTGTTGGGGCGGCCCGATTGCGGGCGGCTAGCGCCGGGCAAATGTGCCGATATTGCGATCTGGGACATCTCGGGGATCGAAAGCGCGGGCAGCTGGGACCCGGCGGCGCTGTTACTGGCGGGCCCGATGCGCGTGCGCGATTTGCTTGTGAACGGGCGGGAGGTTGTACGCGGCGGGCGGCTGGTAACTGTCGACATGGAGCGGATAGTTGTCCGGCAAAGAGAGTTGGCGCTGGGGCTCATGCAGGGCTAGGGCCCGAATTTCGCCTTTACCAAGCTGACACCCATCGTCAGCTACGGGGCGATGTTGCGATACGTGAACCGTGCACCCAGACTTCGCGGATGGCGCGGTCATCGCCCATCATGATGGTCGGAAAGACCGCCTCCCAGATATCATCGGCACGGGCGTGGCGCTGTGCGATGGCCGGGGTCGAGGTCAGGTCCAGAACCACAAGATCGGCCTCCATCCCCGGGGCGAGGTTGCCGATCTTGTCACCCAGATACAGCGTTTCGGCTGATCCGGCGGTGGCCAGCCACAATAGCTGCGCCGGGTGCAGGGCCGTGCCGCTCAGCTGACCGATCTCGTAGGCGGCCGCCATGGTCCGCAGCATCGAGAAACTGGAGCCGCCGCCTGTATCGGTGGCCAACCCGACGCGCAGCCCGTCGGCCTTGCGCGCAGCCATGTCGAACAGGCCCGACCCGATGAAGGTATTTGATGTCGGGCAGTGCACCAGCGCGCCGCCTGCCTCGCGTAGCCGGTCAATTTCGCGCGGCTCCAGATGGATGGCGTGGCCATAGAGGCCGCGCGCACCCAACAGGCCGTGAGCTTCGTAGGTGTCGAGATAATCGCGCGCCTGCGGGTAGAGGCTGCGCACCCAGGCGATTTCGTCCAGCTGCTCGCTCAGATGGGTCTGCATCAGGCAATCGGGATGCTCGGCCCAGAGCGAGCCGAGCGCATCAAGCTGCTCGGGCGTTGAGGTGGGCGAGAAACGCGGCGTGATGATGTAGTCCAGCCGCCCGCGCCCGTGCCATGTCTGCAATAGCGCGCGGCTGTCGTCATAGGCTGATTGCGCCGTGTCCAGCAGCCCCTCGGGCGCGTTGCGGTCCATGCAGGTCTTGCCCGCCAGCGCGCGCATGCCGCGCGCCTCTGCCGCCTCGAAGAAGGCGGTGACGCTGGCGGGGTGGATGGTGCAGTAGCTGGCCATCGTGGTGGTGCCATTGGCCAGCGCCAGTTCCATGTATCGATCCGCGATTTCGGCTGCATAGGCCGGATCGGCAAAGCGCATTTCCTCGGGAAATGTATAGGTGTTCAGCCAGTCGATCAGGCGTTTTCCCCAACTGGCGATGATCGCGGTCTGCGGATAGTGCATATGCGCATCGACGAACCCGGCGGTGATGAGCGCGTCGGGGTGGTGGATCACCTTCGCTTGCGGCGCCGTTTTGCGAAGTGTGTCCAGCGTTCCCAACCCGGCGATATGACCGTCGCTGATATGCACCGCCTCGTGCAGTTGCGCGGCACCGGCTGGATCACCCGCGAACGGGCTGCGGGCAAAAGTCAGGACCTGACCTGTCAGAATTGTGCTGGAAGGCATCGGGCATTTCCGTGTTGTTGACCGGGCCGAGGATACGGGGGCGGGGGCGGCTGGTAAATCACCCTATTTTCGTTGTGATCCGTCAGAGGCTTCTTTACTCCTGCAGCAGCAACACCGCGCGAACGGGGGCAATATGGCACAAGAGACCGACCAGACCGACCGGGACGATCAAGACCACGAGCGCGTCGAAGACGATTTCTACGGGCTCGACCCGGTGGCGGTGGCGCGGATCATCTACGCGGTGGATATAGGCGACCGCGATCGCCTTGTGCAGGAGATGGAGCCGCTGCACGCGGCGGACATCGCCGACCTGCTTGAGCAGTCCACCTCGTTCGACCGGCGACGAATCATCGAGCTTTACGGGCGCGAGTTTGACGGTGAAATCCTGTCGGAACTGGATGACTCGATTCGTGAAGAGGTGATCGGCCTGCTGCATCCCGAGGTTCTGGCCGAGGCGGTGCGCGAGCTCGAAAGCGACGACGTGGTGGACCTCGTCGAGGATCTGGAAGGCCACCAGCAAGAAGCCATCCTGGAAGTGCTCGAGGACAGCGATCGTGTGGCGGTGCGCCAGTCGCTGACCTATCCGGAATATTCTGCCGGGCGACTGATGCAGCGCGAAGTGGTGATGGCGCCCGAGCACTGGAACGTCGGCGAGGCGATTGATTATCTGCGCAATCAAGAAGAACTGCCCGAGCAGTTCTACCACGTCATTCTGGTCGATCCGCGCCTGCATCCGGTGGGCAACGTCACCTTGGGCAAGCTGATGGGCTCTCGCCGTGAAGTCATGCTGAAATCGCTGGTCGAAGAGACGTTCCACACGATCCCGGTTACCCGCGACGAAGGCGACGTGGCCTACGTGTTTAACCAGTATCACCTGATCTCTGCCCCGGTTGTGGATGAAAATGATCGGCTTGTGGGCGTGATCACCATCGACGACGCGATGGCGGTGTTGGACGAAGAGCATGAAGAAGACATCATGCGCCTTGCCGGGGTCGGCGAGAGCGGCATTAACGACAGGGTCTACGAGACGACCAAGGCGCGGTTTCCCTGGCTGGCGGTCAACCTGGTGACGGCGATCCTGGCGTCATTGGTGATCGCGCAGTTCGAGGCGACGATTGCGCAGTTCGTCGCCTTGGCGGTGCTGATGCCCATCGTCGCGTCGATGGGCGGCAATGCCGGCACACAAAGCCTCACGGTGGCAGTGCGCGCGATCGCAACCAAGGACCTGACCAGCAGCAACGTCTGGCGGGTGATCCGGCGCGAAGTGCTGGTGGGCTTGATCAACGGTCTCATCTTCGCGGTGGTGATGGGCGTGGTGGGCACGCTGTGGTTTGGCGGGCCTGTGCTGGGATACGTCATCGCGGCGGCGATGGTGATCAATCTGGTGATCGCTGGCCTTGCCGGAACGGTCATCCCGGTGATGCTGGAGCGGTTCGGCGTTGACCCGGCGCTGGCGTCTGGCGCGTTCGTAACAACGGTGACGGATGTAGTCGGGTTCTTTGCCTTTCTCGGGCTGGCGGCGCTGGTGTTGCTGTGACCGATCTGGTGCAAATCAAGGCGGCGGCGCGCAGTGCAGCCTTTGCCCGGCGCCGCGTGGCGCATGGTACGGCCGGGCCTGGTTCTGCCGCTTTGCTGTCGGGCGTGTTGGCCGGGTACCGCGGTGTGCCGCTGGCCGGATACATGCCGATCCGAACCGAGATCGACCCGCTGCCCGCGATGGAAGAAGCCGCAGCCCATGGCCCTGTCGGCGTGCCGGTGATCGTAGGCGAGGGCCTGCCGCTGAAATTTTCTCGCTGGGAGCCGGGATGCGCGATGAAGGATGGCCCGTTCGGGGCCCGTATTCCAGAGGTGGATGATTTTTTCGAACCCGAGATCCTGATCGTGCCGCTGGTTGCGTTCGACCGCAGCGGCGGACGATTGGGCTATGGCGGTGGCTTCTATGACCGCACGCTGGAGCTGTTGCGCGCGCGGCGCGCGACGCTGGCCATCGGGTTTGCTTATGCCGGCCAAGAGGCCGACGGTTTGCCGTTGGAGCCAACGGATCAGCCGCTTGATATGCTGGTGACGGAAACCGAAGTGATCACGTTTTAGGCGGGGCTGCTCATTCGTCTTTGCGGGCGGCTTCGCGATATCCAGAGAGGAGGCAGCATGGCAGAGCATGACTATACCGCACGGGTGGTCTGGACCGGCAATCGTGGCGATGGCACCAGCACCTATGGAGGTTACGACCGCAGTTGGAGCGTCGAAACCGCGGGTAAGCCGGTTATCTATGGGTCGAATGATCCGCTTCTGGGCGGTGATCCTTCGCTGCACAATCCCGAGGAAATGCTGGTTGCGGCCCTCTCGGCCTGCCATATGCTGTGGTTCCTGCATCTGGCGAGCGATGCAAATATCACGGTGCTGAGCTATTCCGATGATCCGCTGGCGGTCGGTGAAACCGACGAGAACGGGGCGAGCCGGTTCCTGCGCGCCACGTTGCGCCCGTTTATCGTGCTGGCCGAGGATGGCGACGAGGCGCGTGCAGATGCGGTGCACCGGCAAATCCACAAGGTGTGCTTCATCGCCCGGTCAGTGAACTTCCCGGTAGAGATCGACGCACGCTACCGGATCGGCGAATGAGGCGCTGTGGCAGGCCGAAGGGGTGACTTTGGCGGGTATCCGTGGCGTTGCATCCATCTTTTGGGCGGAAATGACCGGCCTGTCACAGGGGTAATCTCCACGGGTTATGCGCGAAACGCGTCTTGCTCTTGCGCGCGCTGCGGCCTAACACCTGTGTATGAAACTCTTATTTCTGGGCGATGTTGTTGGCCGGTCCGGCCGTAAGGCGATCAGCGAAAACCTGCCGCGTTTGCGCGCGGACTGGGCGCTCGATTTTGTCGTGGTGAACGGTGAAAATGCAACGGGCGGCATGGGGCTCAGCCCTGATCATGCCAAGACGCTGCTGGAGGCGGGGGCCGATTGTCTGACGCTGGGCGACCATGCGTTCGACCAGAAAGGCATGCTGCAATTCATCGAGTCCGAGCCGCGTATCGTGCGGCCGCTGAATTTCGCCAAGAATGCGCCGGGGCGCGGGCACCGGGTCTTCTCGGATGCACGCGGGCGCAAGGTGCTGGTGACGCAGGCGCTGGGGCAGGTGTTCATGAAGCGCGCCTTTGATGATCCGTTTTCAGCGCTCGATTCAGTGCTGACCACACACGCACTGGGCGGTGCGGTGCAGGCAACGATTGTCGATTTCCATTGCGAGGCGACAAGCGAGAAAATGGCGGCAGGCCTGTTCTGCGACGGGCGCGCCAGCATGGTCGCGGGGACCCATACCCACGTGCCGACAGGTGACGCACAGATCCTGCCCGGTGGCACTGGCTATCTGAGCGATGCGGGCATGTGCGGCGACTATCTGAGCGTCATCGGCATGGATCGTGCCGAGCCGATGCGCCGCTTTGTTACCGGCATGTCCAAGGGCCGGTTCGAACCAGCGCAGGGCGAAGCGACACTGAGCGGTGTCTACGTGGAAACCGATGATCGCACCGGCAAGGCGCTGCGCATCGAGATGATCCGTCAGGGCGGGCGACTGGCGCAGGCCGGACCATGAGCGGCACGCCCTTTCTCTACGGTATCCTTTTCGTGATGGGGATCGGCTGGGGACTGACTGTGCCGCTGGCCAAGATCGCGGTCAGCACCGGGCACCAGCCGATGGGCCTGATTTTCTGGCAACTGGTGGTGGTTGTGGTGTTTCTGGGCGCAGTAACCTTGGTGCGCGGCAGGCGTCTGGTGTTGGGACGGCAATATCTGCGGTTGTTCCTGATGGTGGCGCTTTGTGGGGCGGTGTTGCCGGATATCTTCTTTTACCTTGCCGCGGCGCGGTTGCCGGGCGGCGTGATGTCCATCGTGGTATCGACGGTTGCGATGTTCTCGCTGCCGATTGCGCTCTTGCTGGGCAACGAGCGGTTCGAGCCGCGCCGCCTGGTCGGGGTTTTCGTCGGGCTGATGGGCATCGTTTTGCTGATCGGCCCGGAAGCAAGCCTGCCTGCGGGGACCTCGGCGGCGTTTGTGCTGGTCGCACTCTGCGCGCCGGCCCTTTATGCCACCGAAGGCAATCTGGTGATGAAATGGGGCACGCAAGGCCTTGATTCCACTCAGGTGATTTTCGGCGCATCACTGCTGGGCATGGCAATCTCTGCACCGATCGCGCTGGCCACCGGACAGTGGATCAATCCAATGCAGGGTCTTGGAATTGCCGAGGCGGCACTGGTGGCCGGCGCGGTCATTCACGCCGTTGTCTATGCCTGTTATGTCTGGCTGGTGGGGCGTGCGGGTTCGGTCTTTACCGCGCAGACCAGCTATGTTGTGACCGGCTGCGGCGTGCTGTGGTCGATGGCGCTGCTGAACGAGAGCTACTCGTTCTGGGTCTGGATGGCCCTGGGCGTGATGTTGCTGGGCATGTTCCTGGTGCAGCCGCGCGCTGCGCGCGTGCTCGTCCCTGCGCGTGTCGTGGAAACCACCGAAACGGCTACGACTCGCCGGTCAATCAAAGGAAAGCCGCCAAGGTGATCGCATATTTCGATCTGTCCCAGACAACGCAAGCGGTGATGACATTGGGGGTCGTGGCGCTGATGTTCGCGCTCTTTGTGCGCGAAACCTATCCGACCGAGGTCGTGGCGCTGGCGGGGGCCAGTTTGATGCTGATCCTCGGGCTGCTGCCCTATGATGCCGCGCTGGCCGTGCTGTCAAACCCGGCCCCCTGGACCATCGCCGTGATGTTCGTGATCATGGGGGCGCTGGTGCGCACCGGCGCGCTGGAGGCGTTCACCTCGCTCGCGGACCGGCAGGCCAGGACCAACCCGAAACTGGCCATCGCGATGCTGCTGGCTTTGGTCGTCTTCGGGTCGGCGGTGATGAACAACACGCCGGTGGTCGTGGTGATGATCCCGGTTTTCGTGCAACTGGCACGCACCATGCGCATACCGGCCTCTCGTTTGCTCATCCCGCTCAGCTACGCAGCGATCCTGGGCGGCACCCTGACGCTGATCGGGACATCGACAAACCTGCTGGTGGACGGTGTGGCGCGGGCGCAGGGCATGGAGGCTTTCTCGATTTTCGAGATCACGCCACTGGCGGCGGTGTTAGTGGCCTGGGGCATGATCTACCTGCGCTTTATCGGGCCGATGCTGTTGCCGGACCGCGACAGCATGGCTGACATGCTGTCTGATCGCAGCCGGATGAAGTTCTTTACCGAGGCCGTGATTCCACCAGATAGCAACCTGATCGGCCGCGAAGTTTCGGGTGTGCAGCTGTTCAAGCGCGAAGGCGTGCGGCTGATCGACGTGGTGCGCGGCGACCAGTCATTGCGTCGCAATCTGTCCGATGTGGTTCTGGAAGTAGGGGATCGCGTGGTGCTGCGCACGCAAATGACCGAGCTTTTGAGCCTGCAACGCAACAAGAGCCTAAGGCGTGTTGATCAGGTCTCGGCGGTCGAAACATCGACGGTTGAGGTGCTGATCACGCCGGGCTGCAAGATGGTGGGCCGGTCGCTGGGAGCGATGCGCCTGCGGCGGCGTTACGGGGTCTATCCGCTGGCGGTACATCGCCGGAATCAGAATATCGGCCGTCAACTGGACGATCTGATCGTTCGGGTGGGCGATACTCTGTTGCTGGAGGGCGCGCCTGCAGACATCCAGCGGCTGGCAAGTGATATGGACATGGTCGAGGTCTCGCACCCGTCGGCGCGGGGATTTCGGCGCGGCCATGCGCCGTTGGCGATCGTGGCGCTGATGTCGATCGTGGTGCTGGCCGGGTTTGGCGTCGCGCCGATCCTTCTTCTGGCCGTGGTAGCGATGGCTGCGGTCCTGCTCTTGCGCTGCATCGACGCGGACGAGGCATTTTCCTTCGTCGACGGGCGGCTGCTGGCTCTGATCTTTTCGATGCTGGCGGTGGGGGCGGCTCTGCAGGAAAGTGGCGCCATCTCACTGATCGTCGGCAGCGTGGCACCGATGCTGTCGTTGCTGCCGGGGATCGTTGTGATTTGGGCGGTCTATCTGCTGACATCCTTGCTGACCGAGCTTGTCAGCAACAACGCGGTGGCAGTGGTGGTCACGCCCATCGCCATCGGGCTGGCCGAGGCCATGGGCATCGACCCGCGCCCGCTGGTGGTGGCCGTGATGGTGGCTGCAAGTGCGAGTTTCGCCACGCCCATCGGCTACCAGACCAATACGCTGGTCTACGGGCCGGGGGGGTACCGGTTTACCGATTTTCTGCGGATCGGCGTGCCGCTGAACCTGAGCGTGGGGCTTCTGGCTTCGGTGCTCATCCCGTTTTTCTGGCCGCTTTGACCTGACGTCGCGCGCCGCTCAGAGCGGCCAGAAGACGAGGATGGCGGGGATCGAGACCGCGATGACAATGACCTCCAACGGCAGGCCCATGCGCCAGTAATCGCCGAACCGGTAGCCCCCAGGGCCGAGGATGAGCGTGTTGTTCTTGTGGCCAATGGGCGTGAGATAGGCCGAAGAGGCTGCGATGGCCACCGCCATCAGGAACGGATCTGGAGAGACGTTGAGCGACTGGGCCATCTGGATGCCGACCGGCGCGGCAACGATTGTAGTGGCGGTGTTGTTGAGCACGTCCGACAGGCTCATCGTGACCACCATCAGGACTGTCAGGATCGCCCAGGCGGGCATGCCCGCCGTCAGGTCGATGAGCGCGCCTGCGATCAACTCGGTCCCGCCCGCAGTCTGAAGTGCTGCGCCAAGCGGGATCATCGAACCCAGCAACACTACCACGGGCCATTCGATGTGATTGTAAAGCTCGCCCAGGGGTACGATTCGGGTCAGCACATAGGCCGTGACCACCAGGCCGAGTGCGACCGGCAGGTAGACCAGCCCAAAGCTGGCGGCGGCGACGGCGATCCCAAAAAGCCCGATGGCCAGCCATGTTTTGCTGTCCTGCGTGACATTGAGCCCGCGCGCCGCCAGCGGCAGCGCGCCCAGCCATTCGGCCACGTCATCGCCGCGGTCCTTGGGCACCAGCAGCAACAGGATATCGCCGGGCTGGATTTGGGTATTGCGCACCTGCTCGGTGATGCGTTTGCCGCGGCGCGACAGACCCATCAAAACCGCGCTCCGGCGCCAGTGCAGGCCGATGGATTGCGCTGATTTCCCTGCGATGCGCGCGCCTTGCGGCACAACCAGTTCGAGGATGTCGAGCCCTTCGCCGGCGGCCTCCAGCCGCTCGGTGCGTTCCGCATCCGAAAAGGCAAGAGAAAGTGCTGCGCGAAATTCGTCCAGCGCGTCGGGCTGTGCCTCCAGCACCAGGACATCGCCGGCTTGAAGGACGGTGTTGCGTGCCGTGCCATAGCGGCGTTTGCCGTCGCGGATGAGGCCGATAAGCGCCACGTCAGTCTTTTGCGCTGTTTCTTCCAGTTCGGCCAGACGTTTGCCTATCTGGTCCGACCCGTCGGGGACGGTCAGTTCTGCAATGTAGCTGCCGAAATCAGAAGCGACGAGCACATCGCCTTCGCGCTGAGGAATGAGCCGCCAGCCGATCAAAGCGACAAATGCCAGGCCTGCGATGGCCGCGACGCCGCCTACGGGGGCAAAATCGAACATCTTGAATGGCGCGCCAAGTTCCTCTTCGCGGATCGCGGCGATGATGATGTTGGGGGGCGTGCCGATCAGCGTAACCATGCCGCCCAGGATGGTGGCAAAGCTGAGCGGCATCAGGCTGAGCCCCGGCGCACGACCGGCCTTGCGCGCGGTCTGCACGTCCACCGGCATCAGCAGGGCCAGGGCTGCGACGTTGTTCATGAAGGCCGAGAGCACACCACCGATCCCGCCCATCAGCGCGATATGTGTCCCCAGCGAGCGGCTGCTGTCGACCATAGTGCGGGTGATCAGGAACACCGCGCCCGAGCGCACCAGCCCGGCCGAGACCACCAGCACCAGCGCCACCACCAGCGTGGCGGGGTGGCCAAAGCCCGAGAAGGCGTCCTTGGTCGGCACCACGCCCAGCACGACGCCGGTCATGAGGGCTGCAAAGGCGACAATGTCGTAACGCCAGCGGCCCCAGAGCAGCAGGGCAAAGACGGCACCGAAAAGCGCGAAGAGGATGATCTGGTCTTGGGTCATGGCGGTGAGACTAGACCGCGCCAGAGGGCGCGTCACCCGGACAATTTCGATTGTTTGTCGGGGGATCGGGGGCGCAAAGACGGATTGTGGTGCGCTCAGGCGTTGCCCCCCGCGAAAGGAGCGGATAAGAAAACGGGAAAATCGGACGACGGGAGCTTTTCATGGCCGGCCACTCCAAATGGGCGAATATTCAACACCGCAAGGGGCGCCAGGATGCTGTGCGCTCCAAACTCTTCTCGAAATTCTCCAAGGAGATCACGATCGCCGCAAAGATGGGCGACCCGGATCCTGACAAGAACCCGCGTTTGCGGCTGGCGATCAAATCGGCCAAGTCGCAATCCATGCCGAACGACAATATCGAGCGTGCGATCAAGAAATCGCAGGCCGGTGACGCCGAGGATTACGAGGAAATCCGGTACGAGGGCTACGGCCCGGGCGGTGTGGCGGTGATCGTCGAGGCGATGACCGACAATCGCAACCGCACTGCCAGTAACGTGCGGAGTACATTCACAAAATACGGTGGCAACCTGGGCGAGACCGGCAGTGTCGGCTTCATGTTCGAGCGCAAGGGCCAGGTCACCTATCCGGCGGATGTGGGTGATGCGGATACCGTGATGATGGCCGCGATCGAGGCTGGTGCGGAGGATGTGGAAAGCTCTGAGGACGGGCATGTGATCTGGTGTGCCGATACCGATCTGAACGAGGTTTCGGTGGCGCTGGAGGCCGAGCTGGGCGAGAGCGAGGAGACCCAGCTGGTCTGGCGTCCGACGACATCCACCGAGCTGGATCTGGAAGGCATGCAGAAGCTGATGAAGCTGATCGATGCGCTGGAAGATGACGATGACGTGCAGCGCGTCACTGCCAATTTCGAAGCCTCCGACGAGGTGATGGAGCAACTCTGAGAACGGTCCGAAACCGGCGTCGGCATCATGTCGGTATGACGTCGGTATTGCATCGGTGCCGGGCTGAGGCCCGGCCTGCCGGTCCAAGGGGCGCGTTCTTGATTCTGCGAACCTGATCCTCGCGGCTTCGCTGCGCCTTTTCTCATTCCGGAAATGGCCTGCGCTGTACCGTGGGGCGAGAAGACGCGGAGGCGTTCGGGCAGGGCACCGCGCCGCGCCGCAGGTCCAAATTCCGCGTGTCTACCGGACCTCTGTGCAGCCTGAACGTGCGAACGGCCCTTGTGGCCGTCGCTGCCGGGGGCAACACAGGCCCCGGATTACATCCCGAAATCACGGGGTTGTCAGAGAACGATCAGGATATATAGTAATTTCACGACAGGCCGTATCAGGCGGGAGCCGCAGCCGACGATGGAAGGTGATTTCAGAACCGAATTTGTCCGCACTCCGGGGGCGCTGAAGCAGAACCCGGCGCTGGTGCTCAATGCTGATTATCGCCCGCTGAGCTATTATCCACTATCGCTGTGGTCTTGGCAGGATGCGGTCAAGGCGGCCTATCTGAACCGGGTGGATATCGTTGCGGAATATGACCACTCCGTGCATAGTCCAAGCCTTCAGATCAGGGTGCCGTCGGTCATCGTTCTCAAGGATTTTGTCCAACCGCAAAGGCGCGTGGCCTTTACCCGGTTCAACCTGTTCTTGCGCGATGAATTCCGTTGCCAGTATTGCGGCGCGCGGGGCGATCTGACCTTTGACCATGTGGTGCCGCGCGCCAGTGGCGGGGTTACCAGCTGGGAAAACGTCGTGGCGGCGTGCAGCCGGTGCAACCTGAAAAAGGGGGCCAAGAGCCTGCACCGGGCGGGCATGGCGCTGCGCAAGCCGCCCAGAGCGCCGGGTGCTGAGCAGTTGCGCAATATGGGGCGCAAGTTTCCACCGGGGCATCTGCACGAGAGTTGGATGGATTTCCTCTATTGGGATGCCGAGCTGGAAGCCTGATTGTGGGCTGCCGGTGCGGCTGAATATTTCCGGAACTTTGAGTGCTGAGCCTTTGGGGGGCAGGCGTGCGTCGGCCCCGTGTTGGCGGTTGGTGAAACGAAAATCGCCCCGCGCGGAAGGTCCGGCGCGGGGCGTTTGTGGCATCAGCCATGTCATCTTTGTTGCCGGGGCGCCGCTTCGGGCGCGCGAGCCTTAGCTTTTGGACGAGGCGGGCGCCTGAGGGGCGGCCTGCGACGCGGCAGGTGCCGGGCTGGCACCGGGTGTCGCAGTTCTCGACTTGCCGTTCAGCGGGTCGTCCTGGCGTTGCACCGAGCCTTCGAAATGGGCGCCGCTCTCGATCGCGATCGTCTTGTGGATGATGTCACCCTCAACGCGCGCGGTCGATGTCAGGCGGACCTTGAGGCCGCGCACACGGCCGACGATCCGGCCGTTGATCACCACGTCGTCGGCGATGACTTCGCCCTTGATCGTGGCGGTCTCGCCGATGGTCAGCAGATGGGCGCGAATGTCGCCCTCCACAGTGCCTTCGACCTGGATATCGCCGGTGGTTTTCATGTTGCCGGTCACATGCAGGTCGGAAGACAGCACTGACGCAGGGGGCTTGGCCTTGGGGGCGGCAGCCTTGAACTCGCCGCTTCCGGGTGCGGCGGGTTTCGGCGCATCCAGCGATTTGTCCATGCCCGAGGGTTTCGACGCATCGCCTGTCCGGTGGCTCGGGTCGTTGATTTTGCTTTTAGAAAACATCTCTCGCAGCCTTGATATATATCATTGGGTTGATGGCTTTTCCGCCCACACGAACCTCGTAGTGTAGGTGGGTGCCGGTCGAACGTCCAGTGCTCCCCATATCACCTATACGTTCCCCGCGCGAGACCCTTTGGCCCTTCTGAACGCGGATTTTGGACAAATGGGCATAGCGGGTTTCAATCCCGAACGCATGCTGGATCTTGATCAGGCGTCCATAACCCGATTGCCAGCCCGCGTGAATCACGACTCCGTCAGCGGTGGAATAGATCGGCGTGCCGTGCGGCGCGGCCAGATCGGTGCCGCTGTGCATCCGGCCCCAGCGCGCGCCAAAACCCGAGGTGTGGCGGAATGCGCTTTTGACGGGCAGGGCGAAGGGCACCTTGTGGGCTGCGATACGGTAGAGGTTCAGCCGGTCCATCTGGTTGAGGATCTGGTTGGCGCGCAGCGTATCTGCTGACGGTTCCTCGCCCCGTGTCGAGAAGCTGAGCGGTGTCAGCGGGCCGCCCTGGCCGGAATAGCCGTCGCGTACCGTGTCCAGCAGGGTCTTGGTGTTGAGCCCGGCATTGCGGAACATCTTGTCGAGCGGTTCGACCGAGATGGTCATCGCGTCTTCGAGTTGCCGGAATATCTGGTCGTTCTGATCCTGCATCAGGCGGATCTGGTGGCTCATCTCCTCGGCGTAGAGGAGGGCATCCTGGGCGTCGGCGGTCACCTTGTCACGCTCCAGCGCGGTGTCGGCCAATGCGTCTGCGAGGAAATCGAGGGTCGATGCGCCCGCGGCGTCATCCGTGGCCAGGGCCGTGCTGCCCCCGCCGTTCCGGTTCATCTCGTCCGTGAGGCTTGCCAGTTGCTGGCGCGCGCTGTCGCGTTCCTTCATGGCGCGGCGCAGGGTATTCTGGATGACTTCGATCCCGGTTTCCATCTCGCGACGGCGGGTTTCGGAGGCCAGGAGCTCGGACTGCATGATCGAGATCTGCGCCAGAGCCGAGTTGAACCGTTCCTGTGCGTCAATCGCTTCTTGCGCGCGGATGTCGCGTTCGGATGACAGCGCGTTGAGCCGGTTTTCATAGGTGCGTTGATCGCGCTTGGCCTGATCGCGGAAATTGCCTGCTCCGATACTGTCCATCAGCAGGATGGCGGTGGCGATGATGGCCCAGGCGACGATGGCCGTGGCCCCGGTAAAGGCGATCAGTTGTGTGCCAGGGCGCAACCGGATGAAGCGCGTATCGGTATCCGAGCGCAGAAAAACCCGGCGTTCAGGAAAATACCGCTCGAGCAGCGAATGAATTTTGATTGCCGCGCGTGTCCGCAAATTGCCGTGTCCCTACTTGTCCCTTTGACCTGGCGCTCTGATTTCCGGAAACATGGTGTTGCCCCGAACCGTCGCCTTGGCCGACCCCTACCAAAGACCTTTACAATCGGGCAACTCTTTTGACCAGTCTTATGGAAAAATCGCGGCTTGATCCCGCCGAGCGGCAAAAAATCGCCGATATGCAACGGGTTAAATTGGGCTATTCACGTTTGAGCTGCGCCAGAATGTCGCAGGTGGCGGGGGTGTGCTTCGGCAGGTCCACGGCGCCGCGCCCGGCAGAGGGCGGACGCGGCGGCAATACTCAGAGTGCCTTGGCGGCTTCCAGCACGGCCTCGGCATGGCCGGGCACCTTGACCTTGCGCCAGATCTGGGCGATGCGCCCGTCGCGGCCGATCAGGAATGTGCTGCGCTCGATGCCGAGGAAGGTCTTGCCGTACATTTTCTTCTCTTTCCAGACACCATAGGCTTCGCAGGTGTCCGAGGCTTCGTCTGACAGCAGCGGCATGCCGAGCGCATGTTTGTCGCGGAACTTGTCATGTTTGGCGACGCTGTCCTTGGATATGCCCAGGACGGTCACGCCGGCTGCCTGGAACTCTGGCAGGAGGGCGGTGAATTCGCGCGCCTCGCGGGTGCAGCCGGAGGTGTCGTCGCGCGGATAGAAGAAGAGAACCACCGGGGCCGGGCGCAGCGCGCTAAGCTGAATTTCGCCACCTCCGTCGCGGGGCAGAGAAAAATCGGGTGCAATGTCAGAGATTTGTGGCATGTGCTGTCCTTGGTCCGGGAGATATGCGTGTTATATTAGACCAGAGCCACGAGGATTAAAGAGAGCATGTGCGACGGGCCCCGCCTTTCGCCCCGACAGGTCCAAAGATTGACCGCCCGTTAGGATGTGATGAGCACGCAAGAGACCAACAGCCCCGGCGCGGAGGACGCCCGGCATCTGCGCCGCCAGCGCCGCCGCAGACGCCGGCGCAAGGCGGGGTTGTGGTCGCTGATCAGCATGGCGGCCATGGCAGGGGCGGCGACGTTGCTGTTGCTGTCCTACTTAGGCACGCCGATCACGGTGCCGGACTGGCTGCGCACCCGGCTGACCGAGCGGATCAACCAGAACACCGGCGAGATCCGGGTCGATCTGGGCGAAATGGTCGTGGTGATCGAGGAGGGATGGATCCCGCGCTTGTCGCTGCGCGACGTGGTGCTGCGCGGCCCCGATGGCATGCGTCTGGCCAATTTGTCCGAACTGGGCGGCAGGCTTGCCATGCGGCCTCTGTTGCGCGGCGAAGTGCAGCCGGGAAGCATTCGTGTCTCGGGCGTGCAACTGATCCTGCGCCGCGATCGCAGCGGTGCGGTGGACGTGGCGCTGGTTGGTGCAGAGACGGCAGCGGATGATCCGCGCGGTGCCACAGGCATCACGGCGATCATCCAGCGGATTGACGACGCGCTGCAACGTCCGGAGCTTTCGGCGCTGGAACGGATCACGGCGGATAATCTGACATTGCGCTACGAAGATGCCCGCGCGGGCCGGGCGTGGAACGTCGATGGCGGGCAGCTTTCCCTCACGCGAGAGGACGATGATCTGCGCATTCGCGGCAATTTCGCGCTGTTGGGCGCGCGCGACTATGCGACCTCGCTGGAGATGAACTATGCCAGCCGTATCGGTGAGGTGGGCGCCGAATTCGGCGTCAATATCCAGGATGTGCCGGCGGATGACATATCCGGGCAATCCCCGGCGCTGGCATGGTTGGCGGCGCTCGATGCGCCGATTTCGGGTGCGCTGCGGGTGCAGATCGAGGATGACGGCACGCTTGGCCCGCTGAATGCGACGTTGCAGATCGGCGCAGGGGTGCTGCAACCGACCGAGGCGACCAAGCCAATCGCGTTCTCGTCGGTGCGCAGCTATTTCACCTACACGCCGAAGTCCCAGATGATCCGGTTCGAGAGCCTGTCGATCAGCAGTAGCTGGGTCACGGCGCGGGCCGAGGGCACGGCATTCCTCGTCGGGGTGCAGGATGGCTGGCCCAGCGAATTGCAGGCCCAGATGCGCGTGACCGGCATCACCGCCGATCCCGCCGATCTTTACCCCGAGCCGATACAGATCGATGTGGCGACGATGGATATGCGGCTGCAACTGGAGCCGTTCCACCTGAGCCTGGGGCAGATGAGCCTTTCGGATCAGGGCAGGCAGTTGATCCTCAGCGGTGATCTGAAGGCCGAGGAGACGGGCTGGGATCTGGCGCTGGATGGGCGGATGGACGGGCTGAGCCATGACCGCCTGCTGGCGTTGTGGCCCGAAGCGGCGGCGGTGAATACCCGCAAATGGATTGCCGAGAACGTTCAGGCCGCCAGCCTGAGCAACCTGCAGCTTGCGGTGCGGTCGCGGCCCAAGCACCGGCCCGATCTGTTCCTGGGGTTCGATTATGAAGACCTGAACACCCGCTTCATGAAGGAAATGCCGCATATCGAAGGCGCAGTGGGGCATGCATCGCTTTATGACGGGCGGTTCGTGATCCGTGCAGAAGAAGGCCGCATCAAATCCGCGCAGGGCGGGTATATCGACATCGCGGGCACCAGCTTTGTCGTGCCGGATGTCTGGCAGAAACATGCGGTGGCCACGGTCGATCTGGAAACCGAAAGCACGATCACCGCCGCGCTGGCGCTGCTGGACGAGAAACCCTTCGAGTTTCTCAGCAAGCAGGGCAGGCCGGTTACGCTGGCTGATGGGCGGGCGCGGTTGAGCGGGCATCTGGGGTTTCCGTTGGCCAAGAAGGTCGGTCCGGACGATGTCGTCTTTGACGTGACCGGCGATCTGAGCGAGGTCCGCAGTGCGGCACTGGTGCCGGGCCGGGTTCTGAGTGCCGCGGCAATGTCGGTGCGCGCGGACAATGAAACCCTTGAGGTGAGTGGGGACGGTCTGCTGGGGCAGGTGCCCTTCAAAGGGCGTTGGCAGTCACCGCTTGGACCGGAGGGCAACGGCAAGAGTCGCCTGACCGGCTGGATCGAGCTGTCGGCGCGTTTCGCGGACGAGTTCGGCATCGGGCTGCCGCCGGGCAGCATGAGCGGCAAGGGGCGCGGCGACATCACCGTCGATCTGAACCGCGATGGCACGGGCGAGTTTGCGCTCAGTTCGGATATGGCCGGTGTCGGGCTGCGTCTGGCGCAGCTTGACTGGGCGTTGGCGCAGGCGGCGCGCGGACAGTTGCAGGTGCGGGGGCGGCTGAGCACGCCGCCGCAGATTGATCTGGTGGAACTGGACGCCCCCGGCCTGCGGGCGCGCGGCAGCATCCAATTGCAGCCGGGCGGCGCGCTGGAACGGGCGCTGTTCAGCCGGGTCGAGGTGGGCAACTGGCTGGATGCGCCGGTCGAACTGGTGGGGCGCGGCGCAGAGTTGGCACCGGCGGTGGTGGTGAACGGCGGCACGGTCGATCTGCGTCATACCAATCTGAGCGGTGGCCGCGACGCCAGCCAGAAGAAGGGTGCGCCGATCACCCTGAAACTGGATCGGCTGGAGATTTCCGACGGCCTGGCGCTGACCGATTTCACCGCAAAGCTGGACACGACGCGGGGCACCGAGGGCACCTTTGCGGGCCGGGTGAATGGCAGCACCGCGATCACCGGAAGCATCGTGCCGCAGCGCGGGCGCAGCGCGTTTCGCATCCGGTCGGACAATGCGGGCGGGGTTCTGGGCGCGGCGGGGCTGCTGAAGAAGGCGAATGGCGGCGACCTGGACCTGATCCTTGCGCCCGCGGAAGAGGCGGGCACCTATGACGGGCAACTGGAGGCTGACAATGTCTGGCTGGCCGATGCGCCGGCGCTGGCGGCGCTGCTCAGCTCGCTGAGTGTCGTCGGCCTGCTGGAGCAGATGTCGGGCAACGGCATCCTGTTCAACAAGGTGAATGCGCGGTTCCAACTGTCGCCTGACCGGGTGACCTTGCTCAGCAGCAGTGCGGTCGGGGCCTCGATGGGGATTTCGATGGACGGGTACTACTTCATGAAAGACGGCCGGATGGATATGCAGGGCGTGGTGTCGCCGCTTTACCTGGTCAATCAGGTGGGCGGCATTTTCACCCGTCAGGGCGAGGGGCTGGTGGGGGTCAACTACAAGCTCAAGGGACCGGCGAAATCGCCCCGCGTGCAGGTCAATCCGCTGTCGATCTTGACGCCGGGCATGTTCCGCGAGATTTTCCGCCGTTCGCCACCGTCGGTGGCGCGCAACGCGACCGGGGACGTGACCGGGGCGCCCGCGCCGGAACCCGATACCCGCGAGGCACCAAACCCCATCAAGCGCCGCGACCGCTGAAGGCACAAGGCACGGACGTGCAAGGATACGGATTCTGATGAAACTGAGCGATTTCGATTTTGATCTGCCCGAGGCCCTGATCGCCACACGGCCCGCGCGCCCGCGCAGCGCGGCACGGATGCTGGTGGCGGCGGGCGACCAGATGACGGATGCCCATGTCCACGCTCTGCCGGACTGGCTGCGCCCGGGGGATCGGCTGGTGCTGAATGACACGCGGGTGATCCCCGCACGGCTGACCGGGACGCGCCGCCGCAGCGGGCCGCAGGGGGAGAGTGTTGCAAAGATCGAGGTGACCTTGCTGGAGCCGGGCGCGGATGGCGACTGGACGGCGCTTGTCAAACACCTCAAGAAGCTGCGCGAAGGCGAGCAGGTGGAGTTCGGCGCGGACCTGTCTGCCACGCTGACGGCCAAGACCGACGGGCAGGCGCGGCTGCGCTTCAACCTGACGGGCGATGATTTCGACGCGGCTCTGGCAAGCGCCGGGGCCATGCCGCTGCCGCCTTACATCGCCGCCAAGCGTCCTGCGGATGCGCAGGACAAAACCGATTACCAGACCGTCTGGGCGCGCCATGCGGGGGCGGTTGCCGCGCCGACCGCATCGCTGCATTTCGATGAAGCGCTCTTGGCGGAGTTGCGCGCCAAGGGGGTCGATTTCACCCATGTCACGCTGCATGTGGGCGCGGGCACTTTCCTTCCGGTCAAGGTGGAGGATGTGACGACGCACAAGATGCATGCCGAATGGGGCGAGGTGACCGAGACAGCCGCCGCCGAGATCGCCGCGACGCGGCGGGCAGGTGGGCGGGTGATCCCGGTGGGCACCACCGCGCTGCGCCTGATCGAAAGTGCCGCGCGCGAAACCGGGGAAATCGCGCCCTGGCGGGGCGAGACGGATATTTTCATCTATCCGGGTTTCCGCTTTTGCGTGACCGACGCGCTGATGACCAATTTCCACCTGCCGAAATCGACGCTGCTGATGCTGGTCTCGGCATTCATGGGGCAGGGGCGCATGAAGCGGGTTTACGCCCATGCGGTGGCCCAGGGGTACAGGTTTTTTTCCTATGGTGACGCTTCGCTGTTGATCCCCGAGCAAATCACTGCGACGGGGGCGCAATCGACACGCGTGAGTCGCAAAGGGGCCTGACAGGCCCGAGTCTGCCCACTAGGCCGGGTAGATGAAAGTGGGAGAACTGCGATGATCAAGGTCCTGTCCAGCGCATGGGCGCTACTGTTGGGGATGATGCTGTTGCAGGTCGGAAACGGCATGCAAGGCACATTGCTGGGCATACGTGGCCAGATCGAAGGCTTCAGCACGCTTGAGATATCGCTGGTGATGTCGGGGTATTTCGTGGGCTTCCTGTTCGGGTCGCGGATGGCGCCCGAGATGATCCGCCGGGTTGGCCATGTGCGGGTTTTCGCAGCACTTGCGTCGATGATTTCGGCAGTGATGATCCTTTACCCGACCTGGACCGATCCTTGGGTCTGGGGCGCGGGGCGTATCCTGATCGGGTTCTGTTTCTCGGGCGTTTACGTGACAGCCGAGTCGTGGCTGAACAACGCGGCCAGCAACGAGAACCGGGGCAAGGCGCTGTCGCTCTACATGATCGTGCAGATGATCGGAATCGTGTCAGCGCAGGGTCTGATGGTGGTGGCCGATCCCGGCGGCTTCGTTCTGTTCATCATCCCTTCGGTGCTGATTTCGCTGTCTTTCGCGCCGATCCTGCTGTCAATCAGCCCGGTACCTGCCTTTGATACGACCAAGCCGATGACGCTGCGCCAGATCATGAAGACCTCGCCGCTGGGCTGTGTGGGGATGTTCCTGCTGGGTGGCATCTTTTCGGCGCAGTTCGGCATGGCGGCGGTTTACGGCGCCGAGGCCGGGCTGCGGATCGGGCAGATCTCGATGTTCGTTTCGGCCTTCTATATAGGCGCGCTGATCATCCAGTATCCGCTGGGCTGGTTGTCGGACCGGATGGATCGCCGCCTGTTGATCGGCGTTGCCTCGGCCATGATGGGCGTGGGCGCCGTGTTCGGCATGCTGTTTGGCAGCTTTTTCCCGATGCTGCTGGTCTCGGCGTTCTTTGTCGGGGGGCTGTCCAATCCGCTTTATTCGCTGCTGATCGCCTACACCAATGACTTTCTGCAGCACGAGGACATGGCCGCCGCGTCGGGGGGGATGGTGTTCATCAACGGTCTGGGGGCTGTGGCCGGACCGGTGATCACCGGCTGGATGATGGGGGTTCTCGGCCCCAGGGGGTTCTTTGTCTATATCGCCTTTCTCGGGTTCGCCATGGCGATTTACGCGGCCTACCGGATGACCCAGCGGGCGTCGCCGTCGGTCGAAGATACCGACCGCTATGCGCTTGTCACGGCCTCGTCTTCGCCGGTGGCGGTCACATGGGCGCAGGAATACGCCATCGATATTGCGCAGGAAGATGCTGAAGAGGGCAAAAGCTGAATGATTGTGACGGCTGTGTAGCATTACGTTACTGTCAATGCGGCCGAAATTGTCATTAATCTGTACTGGTAAGGCATGGAATGGACCGGACAAACAAGGAGTGGACCAGTGGTAACGCCTGACGATGTATTGAGTTTCTGGTTGGATGAGGTCGGACCGAAAGACTGGTATGCAGTTTCCGATGAGTTGGATACGACGATCCGCGAGCGGTTCGCCGATACCTGGCAGGGTGCACGAGAAGGGGCGAACGGCCTGTGGCTGACCTACCCGAACGGCACGTTGGCCTATATCATCCTGGTGGATCAGTTTCCGCGCAACATGTTCCGCGGCAAGGCCGAGGCATTTGCCACCGACAAGCAAGCCGTGGCCGCCGCCAAGGTCGCGATCCATCGCAAATGGGATCTGCGCGTGGCAGAGCCTGCGCGCCAGTTCTTCTATTTGCCGCTGATGCATGCCGAGAACCTGTGCGATCAGGATCGCTGCGTGCGGATGATCTGCGAGCGTATGCCCGAGACCGGGGACAGCACGCTTTTGCATGCGCGCGCGCATCGCGAAGTGATCCGCATGTTTGGACGTTTCCCCTATCGCAACGAGGCGTTGGGCCGGGCCAGCACCCTGCCTGAACGCAGCTACCTGGAAGCGGGCGGCTATGCCAGCACGCTGCGCCAGTTGCAGCAAAAAGACGCGGCCTGAGAGAACTGACCCGGCGCTGATGCCTTGTTGCGCCGGGCTTTGCCGTGGCCGGATTGCACGGCGCGTGACCCTTTCTGTTCCTGTTTCCAGAAGTAGACCGTCCGCCGCCGTCTCCCACGGGCGCGGCAAGGCACGCTGTGCTTTGCGAACGAGACGCCAAAAGCGTTTCCCCTTGATCTCGGGGCAGGGTTAAGTGGCAACGCAGTGCTACAATTCAATGTTGTGGAGGTTTCGGGAAAAACTCGTGTTTCAAGTTTCTCTCGAAACGCTTTAGTATCAAACCAAATTTCCGAGGGAGAGACAGATGGCCGCGAAATCCTTTGACATGATCGTGATCGGCGCAGGCCCGGGTGGCTATGTAGCGGCCATTCGGGGGGCGCAGCTGGGCCTGAATGTGGCGGTGGTCGAGCGCGAACATATGGGCGGTATCTGCCTCAACTGGGGGTGCATTCCCACCAAGGCGCTGTTGCGCTCTTCCGAAGTATTTCACCTGATGCACCGGGCCAAGGAATTCGGGCTGAAGGCCGATGGCATCGGGTACGATCTGGACGCGGTGGTCAAGCGCAGCCGCGCGGTGGCCAAGCAACTGAATGGTGGTGTCGGGCATCTGCTGAAGAAGAACAAGGTCACGGCGATCATGGGCGAGGCCACATTGGCCGCCAAGGGCAAGGTTTCGGTCAAGACCGACAAGGGGACCGAAGAGCTGAGCGCGCCGCATATCGTGCTGGCCACCGGCGCACGGGCGCGCGAGTTGCCCGGGCTGGAAGCGGATGGCGATCTGGTCTGGACCTACAAGCATGCCCTTCAGCCGCCACGCATGCCCAAGCGGCTTCTGGTCATCGGGTCGGGCGCTATCGGGATAGAATTTGCGAGCTTCTACAACACGTTGGGGACCGACACGACCGTGGTTGAAGTGATGGACCGCATCCTGCCGGTAGAGGATGCCGAGATCAGCGGCATGGCGAAAAAAGCGTTTACCAAGCAGGGCATGACCATTCTGGAAAAGGCCGGGGTCAAGCAGCTTGACCGCGCCAAGGGAAAGGTCACCGCGCATATCGAGCAGGGCGGCAAGGTGACGAAACAGGAGTTCGACACTGTGATTTCAGCCGTCGGCATCGTCGGAAATACCGAAGGCCTGGGGCTGGAGGCGCTGGGGGTTACGGTGGACCGGACCCATATCGTCACGGATGAGTTCTGCCGCACCGGAGTCGAAGGGCTTTATGCCATCGGCGATATCGCGGGCGCGCCCTGGTTGGCGCACAAGGCCAGCCACGAGGGCGTGATGGTGGCCGAGCTGATCGCGGGGGGCAAGCCGCATCCAGTCAAGCCGGGCAGCATCGCGGGCTGCACCTATTGCCATCCGCAGATCGCCAGTGTCGGCCTGACCGAGGCAAAGGCCAAGGAGGCCGGGTACAAGATCCGCGTGGGCCGGTTTCCCTTCATCGGCAACGGCAAGGCCATCGCACTGGGTGAACCGGAGGGCATGATCAAGACCGTGTTCGATGCCAAGACCGGCGAATTGCTGGGCGCGCATATGATCGGTGCCGAAGTGACCGAGCTGATCCAGGGCTACGTGGTGGGCCGCCAGTTGGAAACCACTGAAGAAGACCTGATGAATACCGTGTTCCCGCATCCCACGCTGAGCGAGATGATGCATGAAAGCGTGCTGGATGCCTACGGGCGGGTGATCCACATCTGAAGATTGCCCCGAGCCGGGGCCTGACGCGGAAATTTGCTCGAATCGGTGCATGGTGTATGCTGGTCCCCGAAGCCCTCTGCTGACGGGAGCGATCAATGTTGCGACGAATGAGCCTTGCATGTGCCGTTGCGGCCTTGTTTGCCGCTGGTTCGGCTGCTGCGCAATCTGCCTCGCAGGACTGGAGCGGGCCCTATGCCGGGTTCCATTTGGGCGGGGCCTATGGCGGGTTCACCAACAACGTGCCGGCGCAGCCGGGCCCGACAGAGGATGCCGGGACATTCCTCGGCGGTGTGCAACTGGGCTATAACTGGCAACAGGGTAACACTGTTTATGGGGCTGAGATCGATTATTCCCTGATGGAGTTGCGCGGCAGTTCTGCCGGTGGAAGTTTCGAAGAGAACGGCATGGGATCATTACGTTTTCGCGCCGGGCAAATCTTGGGCGAGACGTTGTTTTATGGCTCTCTGGGGGTTGCCTGGACCCAAAAGAAGACCAGCCTGACCGGCATTGGTTCGTCCACCGATTTCGAACCGGGGCTGATGGTCGGCGGTGGCGCCGAACGCTGGCTCGGGGATAACCTGTCCGGGCGGATCGAGGCCTATTACGTCGATGTGCCCAAATCGCAGCAGAGTGTCGGCGGGGTTGCGACTTCGGGCGGCTCGCAGAACGGTGTCTTTCGGGCCGGGCTGAACCTGCATTTCTGATCCGCGTCCTGACGACGCACGGCAAGGAGAGAACGACCATGAGATTGATGCATATCTGGATCGCGCTGGCGGCGTTCATGACCCTGTCGGCCGGTAGCTGCGGCGGTGGTTTTTTCTGACCCGAGCGGCAATCGGCAGTTGCGACATCACCCGTATATGACATTCTGACGCGCGCACGGCCCGCTTGGGGCAGTGTCAGTAAAGGTGCCGCGTAGACTTATGAAAAGCCTCAATCGAATCGTGATGCAGCGCACCTCGCGGAAGTGGCTGGAAGAATTGCCATTGGCCGAAATGCAGGCAGCTGAAATCTCGGGCAAGTCGGGGCGGCGCTATAATTTTCAGACATACGAGCGTTTCCGCTATCCCAAACATGATATCTGCGAAGGCCCGTTCGAGGATCACGACGGGCTGGTCCGGAAATTCGACATCGTGCTGGCCAACCAGGTGTGGGAACATCTGGATCGCCCCTATGCCGCCACCCGCAACGTGCTGCGGATGCTGCGGGTGGGCGGGTATTTCTGGATCGCGGTGCCGTTTCTCGTCCGCTACCACAACGCGCCGGTGGATTGTTCGCGCTGGACGGCGCGGGGGCTGACCAACCTGCTGATCGAGGCCGGTTTCGAGGCGGACAAGATCCGCTCTGCGCAATGGGGCAACCGCCACGCGGCGCTGCGCAATCTGGAGCCGGACTGGCCCCCGGTCTATGACCCGGCGCGAGACGACCTGACCAACGATCCCGATTGCCCGATCTGCGCTTGGGCGCTGGCGCAGAAATGAGCGGGCGGGGCGCTATGCCTTGTCCTTGAGGTAGTCACGCAAGGCGACCGCATTGTTGTGTGCTTCGTCCTTGGCGCCATAGACAAGGGTGACGCGCCCGTCGCGGACCTGGCCCAGCAGATCGTAGAGCGCCTCTCCGCATCCTTCCAGTTCGGCAAAATAACGTTTGCGGAAGTCCTGCCACTTGTCGGGGTCGTGATCGAACCATTTGCGCAGGTCGTCGCTTGGGGCGAGTTCCTTGCACCATTGGTCAAGCTGCGCGGCCTCTTTCGAGACGCCGCGCGGCCAGAGCTTGTCGACCAGCACGCGGTAGCCGTCATTCGCGGCCGGATCGTCATAGGCGCGTTTCGTGCGAATATCCATGTTTCGGCCCTCCTGACGAGGGAACGCAGTGCCGTGCCGTTGCGTTCCCGCCTTGGTGTTCCATTTTCGTTCCCGATTCCACCTTGGAGACTCGGAGACGATACACTATCTGTTAACCTCGCAGGTCCGGAGGCATCATGGCTGAGCAGAAACACATCGAAGTGCGTGGCGCGCGCGAGCATAACCTGAAATCGATCGATGTGGATATTCCGCGCGATCAACTGGTGGTGATCACCGGCCTCAGCGGGTCGGGGAAATCCTCACTGGCGTTCGATACGATCTATGCCGAAGGGCAGCGGCGCTATGTCGAATCGCTGTCGGCCTATGCGCGGCAGTTCCTTGACATGATGCAAAAGCCCGATGTGGATCACATCAGCGGCCTCAGCCCGGCGATCAGCATCGAGCAGAAAACCACGTCGAAGAACCCGCGCTCGACCGTCGGCACCGTGACCGAAATCTACGATTATCTGCGTCTGCTCTTTGCCCGCGCGGGCACGCCCTATTCGCCCGCCACGGGCAAGCCGATCGAGGCGCAGCAGGTGCAGGACATGGTGGACCGGATCATGGGCATGGAGGAGGGCACGCGCGCCTATCTGCTGGCCCCCATCGTGCGTGACCGCAAGGGTGAGTACCGCAAGGAGTTCCTGGAGCTTCGCAAGACCGGCTTTCAACGGGTCAAGGTTGACGGGGCCTTTTACGAATTGGACGAACCTCCGACGCTGGACAAGAAGTTCCGCCACGATATCGATGTGGTCGTTGACCGGATCGTGGTGCGCGAAGGGCTGGAGACGCGGCTGGCCGACAGTTTGCGCACCGCGCTGGATCTGGCCGATGGCATCGCGATCCTGGAAACCGCGCCCAGCGAGGGAGAGCCGGAGCGGATCACCTTTTCCGAGAATTTCGCTTGCCCGGTCAGTGGTTTCACGATCCCCGAGATCGAACCGCGGCTGTTTTCCTTCAACGCGCCTTTCGGGGCGTGCCCGGTCTGTGACGGGCTGGGGATGGAGTTGTTCTTTGACGAGCGGCTGGTGGTGCCGGACCAAAGCCTGAAAATCTATGACGGCGCGCTGGCGCCTTGGCGCAAGGGCAAGAGCCCGTATTTCCTGCAAACCATCGAAGCCATCGCCAAGCATTACGAGTTTGACCAGAACACCCGCTGGAAGGATCTTGATCCGCATGTGCAGCAGGTCTTTCTGTATGGGTCCGGCGACGAGGAAATCCCGTTTCGCTATGATGAAGGGGGCCGGGTCTATCAGGTCACGCGTGTGTTCGAGGGGGTCATCCCGAACATGGAGCGCCGGTATCGCGAGACCGACAGCAACTGGGTGCGCGAAGAATTTGAACGCTACCAGAATAACCGCCCTTGCGGCGCCTGCGAGGGCTATCGCCTGCGTGAAGAGGCGCTGGCGGTCAAGATCGGGCCCGCTGATGGCGCGCCGGAGGAGCGGATGCATGTGGGGCAGGTGGTGCAACTGTCCATCCGCGAGGCGCTGGCCTGGATTGAGGCTGCGCCGAGCCACCTGAGCCCGCAAAAGAATGAGATCGCCCGCGCGATCCTGAAGGAAATTCGCGAACGGCTGGGATTTCTCAACAATGTCGGGCTGGAATATCTGACGCTGAGCCGCAATGCCGGTACGCTGTCGGGTGGGGAAAGCCAGCGCATCCGGCTGGCCAGCCAGATCGGCAGCGGTCTGACCGGGGTGCTTTATGTGTTGGACGAGCCGAGCATCGGCCTGCATCAGCGCGATAATGACCGGCTGCTGGATACGCTCAAGAACCTGCGCGATCAGGGCAATACCGTGATCGTGGTGGAGCATGACGAAGAGGCGATCCGCGAGGCTGATTACGTTTTCGATATCGGTCCCGGCGCGGGCGTGCATGGCGGCCGCGTGGTCAGTCACGGCGTGCCTGCGGTGGTGGCGGCCGATCCGGGGTCGATCACCGGGCAATACCTGTCCGGGACGCGCGAGATACCGGTGCCCGCAAAGCGGCGTACAGGGAACAAGAAAAAACTGAAGGTTGTCAAAGCGTCAGGCAACAATCTTAAAGACGTGACGGCGGAATTTCCCCTGGGCAAATTCGTGTGCGTCACGGGGGTGTCGGGGGGCGGGAAATCCACCCTGACGATCGAGACATTGTTCAAGACCGCCTCGATGCGGCTGAACGGTGCGCGCCAGACGCCAGCCCCCTGCGAGACGATCAAGGGGTTGGAGCATCTGGACAAGGTGATCGACATCGACCAGCGGCCCATCGGGCGTACTCCGCGGTCGAACCCGGCCACGTATACCGGGGCGTTCACGCCGATCCGCGACTGGTTTGCCGGACTGCCCGAGTCCAAGGCGCGCGGATACAAGCCGGGGCGGTTTTCCTTCAACGTCAAGGGCGGGCGCTGCGAGGCGTGTCAGGGTGATGGCGTGATCAAGATCGAGATGCATTTCCTGCCCGATGTCTACGTCACCTGCGAGACCTGCCAAGGCAAGAGATACAATCGTGAAACTCTGGAAATACGGTTTAAAGGCAGAAGCATAGCCGACGTTCTTGATATGACGGTTGAAGATGCGCAAAGCTTCTTTCAGGCGGTGCCGAGCATCCGTGAAAAGATGGATGCGCTGGTGCGCGTCGGGCTTGGCTATATCAAGGTGGGCCAGCAGGCCACGACCCTGTCGGGTGGCGAGGCGCAGCGGGTGAAGCTGAGCAAGGAACTGGCCAAGCGGTCGACGGGGCGCACGCTTTATATCCTCGACGAGCCGACCACGGGGCTGCATTTCGAGGATGTGAAGAAGCTGCTCGAAGTGCTGCACGAACTGGTGGATAGCGGCAATACGGTGATCGTGATCGAGCATAACCTCGACGTGATCAAGACCGCCGACTGGATCATCGATATCGGCCCCGAGGGGGGCGATGGTGGCGGCGAGATCGTGGCCGTGGGAACGCCGGAAAAGATCGCCGAGGAGGTGCGCAGCCACACGGGCCGCTACCTCAAGCCGCTGTTGAAAGCGCGGCGCACGGTTGCAGCGGCGGAGTAACCGCCACCGCGCGCCGCTGGCATGATCTGCGGCCAGCATCCGATCACTCACGTGGCTCGGATGCTGATTTGTCTCAGCGTTTCATCGGGCAGGTGGATATGCCCAACAGCGAATAGGCCGGGCAACTGCCCATCAATCCGGTGATCAGGGGCACGATTCCGATCAGCAGGACCCAGCGATATCCGGCTTCTGGCATCATGAAAAAGGCCACCAAAAGCGCTGCGCCAACGACAACCCGCACAAAGCGGTCGATACTTCCGACATTCTTGGACATTTGTCTGATCCTTTCAGCAAAAGACCGGGACAATGTAGCACATATAACGTTTGTTGAATATGATTTGAATCAAACCCGCGACCGCAGCAGTTTCGGCGGTCGCGGTGTTCTACCGGGCATACAGGCCCGTTCTGGTGCGTGCGGGCTGGCGTCTCACGTCAGAGGCGAAACGGTTTAGCCGCGCCCGCGCTTTTCGAACCGGGGGAGCATCGCGCTGAAGTCGCGACCCCGGCCATCCTCGTCTTCGACGAACTGGCGATAGAGGGCGAGAGCGGCGGCCCCCATCGGCGTGTCGGCATCCGATGCCTCGGCTGCGTTTTGGGCCAACCCGAGATCCTTCAACATCAGCTCGGCGGCAAAACCAGGTTTGTAGTCGTTATCGGCCGGGCTCTGCGGGCCGATGCCCGGTGCGGGGCAATAGGCGTTCATCGACCAGCTATACCCCGAGGACGTGCTGACCACATCGAACATCGCCTGCCGGTCCAGACCCAGCTTGTCTGCCAGCGCGAAGGCCTCGCAGGTGGCGATCATGGTGACGCCGAGGATCATGTTGTTGCAGATCTTGGCCGCCTGACCGTTGCCGGAGGGGCCGCAATGCACCGATTTGCCGCCCATGATGTCAAAGAGCGGCTGCGCCTTGGCCAGTCCCGCCTCGTCGCCGCCGATCATGAAGGTAAGCGTGCCGGCGGTGGCGCCACCGATGCCACCGGATACGGGCGCATCAAGAGCGGACAGGCCCGCGGCCTGCGCGTCGGCGGCCACGGCGCGGGCGCTTTCGACATCGACGGTCGAGCAATCGAGGAATACCGCGCCCGGCGTCATGGCGGGGATGATTTCGGCGGCCACACTGCGCAGGATCGCGCCATTGGGCAGCATGGTGATCACCACATCCGCGCCGGTTGCGGCCTCGGCGGCGGTGCTGGCGGTGCCGGCGCCTTCGACGGTGACACCAGCCACGTCAAAGCCCGTGACGCTGTGCCCGGCCTTGGCTAGGTTCGCGGCCATTGGCGCGCCCATGTTGCCCAGTCCGATAAATCCGATTTTCATGGCTTAGCCTTTCTTTTCAAACGAGAGTTTGTTCGCCCCGAGGGGCATCAGCATGTTGCTGACGGCGACGGCGGGCAGCGCGTCCAGTTCGTGCTGCCAGTTCGGGTTGCGGTCCTTGTCGATGATCGCGGCGCGAATACCCTCGACGAAATCGCTGTGCTCCAACGCGCGATAGGTAAAGCGATATTCCAGATCGAGCGCCTTGCGGATGGTGAGCGTTTCGCCGCGCAGCCGGTGCATCATCTCGACGGTGCAGGCCATCGACAGGGGCGAGTTGCGGCCGATTGCCTTGAGCGCGCTCGCGGCAAAATCCGCGTCGTCGGGGCCTGCGGCCTGCAGGGAGCGCAGGATATCGCCCAGCGTCTCGCCGCCAAAATGCCGGTCCACCGCATCCTGCAGAACGGGCAGGGTGGTTTCCGGGTTGTTGACGGCATTTCGTGCAAGGATCTCGACATCTCCGTCGGCAACGAGCTCTGTCTTTAGCCGATCCCACTGGTCCGCGGGGATCAGCATATCTGCAAAGCCCGCATAGATCGCATCCGCGCCTTTCATCCGCGCGGTGGTCAGGCCCAGATATTCGCCCATCCGCCCCGGTGCCAGCGCCAGCATCATGGAGCCGCCCACATCAGGCACCAGACCGATGCTGCATTCGGGCATCGAGATGGCCGAGTCGTGATCGACGATCCGGTGGGTGCCGTGGCAGCCCACGCCGACGCCGCCGCCCATGGTGAAGCCCTGAAGGAACGACACGATCGGTTTTGGATACTCGAAAATTCGGGCGTTCAGGCGGTATTCATCCGCCCAAAACCGTTGACCATATTCGTAATCCCCGGCCTTGCCGCGTGCGTAAAGCTCCTGAATGTCGCCGCCAGCACAGAATGCCTTGTCGCCGACCGCGTCAATCAGGATCAGTTTCACGGTGCTGTCATCTGCCCAGGCGTCGAGCGCGGCCTCGATGGCGAGGCACATGTCATAGGTCAGCGCATTCAGCGCTTTGGGGCGGTCAAGCGTGATGCGGCCGGCACAGCCTTCGGCGCGGATATAGATATCAGGCATGGTTGTTCATTCCCGTGCTCTAGCGTTCGTTCAGCATGTGGCGGGCAACGATCAGCCGCATGATCTCGTTGGTGCCTTCGAGGATTTCGTGCACCCGCAGGTCGCGCACCAGTTTTTCGATCCCGTAATCGGCAAGGTAGCCGTAGCCGCCATGCAGTTGCAGACACTGGTTGACGATCCGCGATCCGGCCTCGGTCACGAACTTCTTGGCCATGGCGCAATACTTGCTGGCATCAGGGGCGCCGGTGTCGAGCTTCCACGCGGCCTGACGCAGGAAGACGCGGGCGGCGGAGAGTTCTATCTCCATCTCGGCGAGGCGGAATTGCAGCGCCTGAAACTGGTCGATGGATTTGCCGAAAGCCTTGCGATCGGCCATGTAATCGCGGGTCAGGTTCATGGCGGTCTGGGCCGCGCCCAGCGAGCAGGCGGAAATGTTCAATCGGCCGCCATCAAGGCCGGACATCGCATATTTGAAACCTTTTCCTTCTTCACCCACCAGATTTTCCGCAGGAATATTGCAATTGTCGAACTGCACCTGGCGTGTTGGCTGGCTGCGCCAACCCATCTTGTCCTCCAATCCGCCAAAGCTGAGGCCCTCTGTGCCGTCATTGACCAGCACAGTCGAGATGCCCTTGGGCCCGTCCTCGCCGGTGCGGACCATCACCACGTAGGCGTCGGAATAGCCGCCGCCGGAAATGAACGCCTTCGTGCCGTTGAGGGTGTAACCCTCGTTTGAGCGTTCGGCGCGGGTCTTGAGTGCGGCGGCGTCGCTGCCCGATCCGGGTTCGGTCAGGCAATAGCTGAGGATGCATTTCATGCTGAGGATATCGGGCATCACCCGCGCCTTCATCTCGGCGCTGGCGTAGGTGTCGATCATCTTGGCGCACATGTTGTGGATCGAGAGAAATGCCGCCACCGACGGGCAGGCCATGCTGAGTGCTTCGAACACCAGCGTCGCATCCAGCCGGGTGAGGCCGGAGCCGCCGCTGTCCTCCGAGACGTAGAGCCCGCCGAATCCCAGTTCGGCAATCTGCGGCCACAGCGTCTTGGGGATGTCGCCGTCGGCCTCCCATTTGCGGGCATGGGGGGCGATATTGTCTTGCCCAAAGGCGTGGGCCATGTCGAAAATCGCCGATTGTTCTTCACTGAGCGCGAAATCCATCACTATGTCCTCGGATGCATGGAATTGAACGTATGTTTATTTTTCAAATCTAACAGGAGTATTGCAAGGCGGACAGGGGGGGGGCGGCCACCTGTTAGAGGTCGGCGTGAAATTCGTCGATGAGATGCTGCACGACGGCGCGCAGGGCGGTGTCCTTGTCATCGCCCTGATCCATTTTGTTCTTGTAGACGCGGCGCTGGCGGTCGGCGCTGGTACCGTTCTGGGCGATGTTGTGCGCGCGCGCCACTTCGTCGAGCGAGTTGAAATAGGCCAGATCCTCTCCGGTCAGCTCCATCAACTCGTCCATGAGTGTTGTCATCGGCACCACTTCGCCAAGGCCGAAATCCAGCAGACCCTCGCGCACGCCGTAGCGCTGCGCACGCCAGCGGTTTTCCGCGATCAGGAAGGTATCGTAGATGCGCCAGCGCTGGTTCTTGATCGCCAGCCGCCAGAGCATGCGCGCCCAGGCCTGGGTGATGGCAGCGAGGCAGAGCGTGTCTTCGAGCCGGGGCTGTACGTCGCAGATGCGCGATTCGATGGTCGGGAATTTTGACGAGGGACGCAGATCCCACCAGATTTTGGAGCTGTCCTCGATCACGCCGATGTCGACGAGGATCTGCACCGAGCGCTCGAATTCGCCAAAGCTGGTCATGCGGGGCGGCAGGCCGGTGCGGGGCAGGTTGTCAAAGACGGTCAACCGGTAGCTGTCCAAACCGGTATCCTGCCCCTGCCAGAACGGTGAAGAGCAACTGAGCGCCAACAGATGCGGCAGGAAATAGCTCATCTGGTTCATCAGATCGATGCGGCGGTCGGGGTCTTCGATTCCGACATGCACATGCATGCCGCAGATCAACATGCGCTGCACCACGCCGGCCAGATCGTTGGACAGGGTGTTGTAGCGCTGTTTGTCGGTGTGTTTCTGGTCGCGCCAGTCGGAAAACGGGTGGCAGGATGCGGCGATGGGGGCGAGGTTGAATTTAGCCGCCTCGCGCGACACGCAACTGCGCAGGCGTTTGAGGTCGGCGCGCGCTTCGTGCACGTCGCGGCAGACCTTGGTGCCGATCTCGATCTGGCAATTGAGAAATTCGGGGCTGACCTGATCCTGCAACTCGGCGCTGCAGGCGTCCATCATCGACTGGGGCGCCTCGGCCAGCGCCAGACTGTCGCGGTCCACCAACAGGTATTCTTCCTCGATTCCGATGGAAAAGGCGGGCTCGATCATGGCCATCGCATGTACCTTCCTGTTTGTGCGGTCCAGAAGAGCATGCATGCGCCCGTCGAGGCAAGCCTGTCAGCGTTTGGTCCGGGCCACAGGGCAGTGGCCCAAGAAACGAAAAAGGGCCGCGGTATGAACCGCGACCCCTGATTTCCGGCGTCTCTTTCGAGATCACTCCATCGGCTTGAAGTTGAACTCGCCGCCTTCCTTGATGCCCGACGGCCAGCGCGAAGTGACCGTTTTCGTGCGGGTGTAGAACTTGAACGCGTCCGGCCCGTGCTGGTTGAGGTCGCCGAAGACCGATTTCTTCCACCCGCCGAAGGTGTGATAGGCGAGCGGGACAGGGATCGGCACGTTGATGCCGATCATGCCCACGTTGACACGCGATGCGAAATCGCGCGCGGCGTCGCCGTCACGGGTGAAGATCGCGGTGCCGTTGCCCATCTCGTGGTCCATCGCCAGTTTCAGCGCCTCTTCGTAGCTTGCTGCGCGCACGGTGCTGAGAACGGGGCCGAAAATCTCTTTCTGGTAGATTTCCATGTCTGGTGTCACCCGGTCGAAAAGGTGCGGCCCGACGAAGAACCCGTCTTCGTAGCCCTGAAGCGAGAAGCCGCGCCCGTCAACGACAAGCTCTGCGCCCGCGTCAATGCCCGACTGCACCAACCGTTCGATGTTGGCTTTGGCAGCGGCGGTCACGACGGGGCCGTAATCAACGTCGTCGCCCGAGGTGTAGGGGCCGACCTTCAGTGCTTCGATGCGCGGGACCAGCTTTTCGATCAGCTTATCGGCGGTTTCTTCGCCCACCGGGACGGCCACGGAAATCGCCATGCAGCGTTCGCCAGCAGCGCCGTAGCCTGCGCCGATCAGCGCGTCGGCAGCCTGATCGAGATCGGCGTCGGGCATGATGATCATGTGGTTTTTCGCGCCGCCGAAGCATTGCACGCGTTTGCCCTGCGAACAGCCCGTGCCGTAGATATATTCGGCAATCGGTGTGGAGCCGACAAATCCGATCGACTGGATCACGTCATGGTAGAGGATCGCGTCGACCGCTTCCTTGTCGCCGTTGACCACTTGCAGGATGCCCTTGGGCAGGCCCGCTTCTTCCATCAGCTCGGCGAGCATCAGGGGTACGGACGGATCGCGCTCGGACGGTTTGAGGATGAAGGCGTTGCCACAGGCAATGGCGGGCGCGAACATCCACATCGGGATCATGGCGGGGAAGTTGAAGGGCGTGATGCCCGCTGTCACGCCAAGCGGCTGGCGCATCGAATACATGTCGATGCCAGGGCCGGCGCCGTCGGTGTATTCGCCCTTGAGCAGTTCGGGCGCGCCGATGCAGTACTCAACCACTTCGAGGCCGCGCTGCACGTCGCCCTTGGCGTCGGGGAAGGTCTTGCCGTGTTCGGCGCTCAGCGCCTCGGCCAGCTTGTCCATGTCGCGGTTCAGCAGGCCGACGAATTTCATCATCACCCGTGCGCGGCGTTGCGGGTTGGTGGCGGCCCATTTGGGCTGTGCGGCCTGTGCGGCCTGTACGGCGGCCTCCAGTTCCTCGGCGTTTGCCAGCGGGCACTTGGCCTGCACTTCGCCGGTGGCGGGATTGTAGACATCAGAAAAGCGGCCCGACGTGCCTTTGACATGGGCGCCGTTGATGTAATGGGTCAGTTCTTTCATGTGATCCTCCGTTCATGTTTGTGCGCAACCTACTCTTGCAAATTTCCGCACGAAAGGGACAATCTATCAAAGGGGATTTGCATAAATGCAAAGGGGGCAAAGATGGACGCACAATGGGACGATCTGAAAGTTTTCCTGGCTGTCGCCAGGAATGAGAGCCTGTCGGCTGCGGGCCGGGTTCTGAAGGTCGATCCGGCCACTGTCGGACGGCGCATCGCGCGGCTGGAGGAGACGCTGAAGGTGGCGCTGTTTGCCAAGTCACCTCAGGGCTATGCATTGACCAATGGCGGGCAGCGCCTGATGAGCCATGCGGTGCGCGCCGAGCAGGAAATGCTGATGGCCTTCGAGGATGTGGGCGAGCGGGGCCGCCAGTTGAGCGGGCAGATCAGGCTGGGCGCGCCAGACGGGTCGGCCAATTTCCTGCTGCCGCAGGTCTGTTCCGGGATTGTCGAGCAGAACCCGGACCTGGAAGTGCAGATCGTGGCGCTGCCGCGGGTCATCAACCTGTCGAAACGCGAGGCGGACATGGCGATCACCGTCAGTGCGCCTACCGCGGGGCGGCTGAGCGTGCAGAAAATCTCGGATTACAAGCTGCACCTCGTGGCGTCCCGGAAATACCTCAGGAATGCCGCCCCGATCCACAGCCGTGACGATCTGCGGCACCACCGCTTTATCGGCTACATTCAGGACATGATCTTTGACAAGGAGCTGGATTACCTGAGCGAGGCCGGGCTGGACAAGGTGCATCTGGCCAGCAATTCCTTTTCGGTTCAGTTCAACTGGATCCGGCAGGCGGCGGGGATCGGGTTCATGCATGATTTCGCAATTCCGTTCAGCCGGGGGTTGGAAAAGGTGCTGAAGGATGAAATCAGTCTGACGCGCAGTTTCTACCTTGTTCGGCACGCCGATGACCGGCGGTTGGAGCGGATGAACCGCTTTGCCGAGGCGCTGGCGGTGGGCATCAAGAAAGAGGTGGCACGGCTGGAAGGGCAGACCTGATTCAAGAGGGCCGGAGTGCCCGCGCCTCTGGTTGGCCGGGTAGCGCATTACCTTGACAGGTTTCCCCCGATCATGGACGCTGAAACTGATGGCGAGAAAAACCGCAGGAGAAACAAAATGCTGGTGCAACAAATCCTGAAAGCCAAGGGCGACAGCCCGGTGGTCACGATCAAACCCGGCACGCTTGTCTCGGATGCGGCGCGTATCCTGGCGGAACGGCGCATCGGTGGTCTCATCGTCTCGCGCGATGGGGTCGAGGTGAACGGGATCCTGTCGGAGCGCGACATCGTGCGCTCGCTCGCGGTGCGCGGCGCCGGGTGCCTGTCCGAGAAGATCGACGACATGATGACGCGCAATCCGGTCTGCGCCTCGAAAAATGACAGCGCCGACACGATTCTGGCGCGGATGACCGACGGGCGTTTCCGCCACATGCCGGTTGTTGAAGATGGCAAGCTGGTGGGAATCGTGACCATCGGCGACGTGGTTTCAGCGAAACTTACCGAACTTTCGATGGAAAAGGACGCGCTGCAAGGCATGATCATGGGGCATTGAGCGCGCTGAGGCGGCTATAAAACCCTTGCAATGAGGCGGAAGTTTCTGCTTTCTGACCGCGAAACCAAGAAGTTTTCACGATAGGCGGCAACCCTCATGCGCATTGGCCTTTATCCCGGCACGTTCGACCCGATCACTTTGGGTCATATTGATATCATCCGCCGGGCTTGCCTGCTGGTGGATCGGCTGGTGATTGGGGTGGCAATCAACCGCGACAAGGGGCCGCTGTTTTCGCTCGAAGAGCGGGTGGCCATGGTCGAGGCGGAAGCTGACCGGCTGGCCCGCGAGACGGGCACCGAGATCGTCGTGCACCCCTTTGACAATCTGCTGATCGATTGCGCCCGCGACGTGAACGCGCAGGTGATCGTGCGCGGCCTGCGCGCCATTGCCGATTTCGAATATGAATACCAGATGGTCGGCATGAACCGTGTGCTTGATGCATCGGTCGAGACGGTTTTCCTGATGGCGGATGCGCATTATCAGGCGATCGCGTCGAAACTGGTCAAGGAGATCGCGAGGCTGGGTGGCGACGTGCGCAATTTCGTCACCGCGCCCGTCAACGAGGCCCTGTTGGAAAGATACAGCTGAGGCGAGTGATCGCGCGGCAGTGGCAGGGTATGTGCCTGGCCGTGTTTGACCGGAACCGTGGTGACGGTGCCGCGGGTCAACGCCAGAAGGCCAGCCATTCGATCAGATCTGCGAATTTCCGACCCAGGAAAACCGTGCCGCTCCAATCCTGCAAAGCGTAGTCCAGCGACAGCCCAAGCACGATCAGAAGGCCGATGCCGATGGCGATCTTGTTGGTCATCTGCGTCATCCCGAAACGATTGCGGCCCCGCCGGGTATGCCTGACGGGGCCGCATCGTGCAAGATCGGGCAGGATGGTTCAGCCGAGACGGCCCATCAGCGCGGCGAGGTCCGCCATGCGGCACGAAAAGCCCCATTCGTTGTCATACCATGCCAGCACCCGCACCAGACGCCCGCCGGTCACTTTGGTCTGGGCCGGGGCGAAGATGCTGCTTTCCTCGGTGTGGTTGAAGTCGATGCTGACTTTTGGCTCGGGGTCATAGGCGAGGATGCCTTTCATCGCGCCATTGGCCGCCGCTTCGACAACCGCGTTCACTTCGGCCTCGGTCACGTCGCGGGACGCGATGAAGGTCAGGTCAACGGCAGAAACATTCGGGGTGGGCACGCGGATGGCCGAACCGTCCAGCTTGCCCTTGAGCGCGGGCAGCACTTCACCCAGCGCCTTGGCGGCCCCGGTGGAGGTGGGGATCATCGACATGGCGGCGGCGCGGGCGCGGTAGAGATCCTTGTGACGGCGGTCCAGCGTCGGCTGGTCGCCGGTATAGGCGTGGATCGTGGTCATGATGCCGCTCTCGATGCCGATGCCTTCGTGCAGCACTTTGGCCAGCGGGGCGAGGCAGTTGGTGGTGCAGGAGCCGTTCGAGATCATCCGTTCGCCGGCTTGCAGGTCTTCGTGGTTGACGCCCATGACCACGGTGCGATCGACGTTCTTGCCCGGTGCTGACAGCAGGACCTTGCCCGCGCCGCGCTCCAGATGCTTGTTGGCCTTCGTGCCGTCGTTGAACTTGCCGGTGCATTCCAGCAGGACATCGACGCCGTCCCAGTCCAACTCGTCCAGATCATAGGTCGAGTACATCTGCATCGGGCCGCGGCCCAGGTCCATGGTACCGTCGCCGAGCGTGATCTCGTTGGCGAAACGGCCATGCACGCTGTCGTACTTGATCAGATGCGCGGCGGTTTCCAGCGGGCCGGTGGCGTTGACCTTGACCACTTCGATATCGTCGCGTCCGCTCTGGGCGATATGCGCGAGGGTGGCGCGGCCGATGCGTCCAAACCCGTTGATGCCAACTTTGACGGTCATGTGAATTCTCCTCTCGCGGATGATGTTGACCGGCATATAGTCTTGCGGGCACCGCACCGAAAGCCAAAAAGCACGAGGTTTCAGTGTGGTAGCGATAACTGTGGCGGGAAAGCGCGTGCCGGTCTGGGTGGTTGCGCTAACGGATTGATTGCGGCGGGAGGCCAATCGCCTGTAACGTCTATGGAACGGGCCAAAGCGTTCCCGCGTTTGATCCTTGGCACGGGGTCAGATGCGAAACGCCGCGACGTTGAAACGGCTTTGAGGGAGTCAGCATGAGCGGATTACTGGCGCTACTGGACGATGTGGCGGCGATTGCCAAGGTCGCAGCGGCCTCTGTCGATGATGTTGTGGCGCAGGCGACCAAGGCTGGCGCCAAGGCGGCGGGGGCGGTGATCGACGATGCGGCGGTGACGCCGAAATATGTTCAGGGGTTCGAGCCGAGCCGCGAGCTGCCCATCGTCTGGCGCATCGCGCGTGGCTCGATCATCAACAAGTTGGTGTTCCTGCTGCCCGTGGGGCTGGCGCTCAGCGCGTTCGCGCCTGGGGGAATCGCGCCGTTGCTGATGCTGGGCGGGGCGTATTTATGTTTCGAGGGGGCCGAGAAGATCGCGCATGTGCTGGGGTTCGGGCATGATCACGGCGGCCCGGATGGTAGCCACGCGCCGATGGACCCGGCGCATCTGGAAGAGCAAAAGGTGGCTGGGGCGATCAAGACCGACTTCATCCTGTCGGCCGAGATCATGACCATCGCGCTGGCGGCCATTCCGGATCTTGGATTCTGGATGGAGGCCGCAACGCTGGCACTGGTTGCGGTGATGATCACCGTTGCGGTTTACGGTGCGGTGGCGCTGATCGTGAAAGCGGACGACCTGGGGCTGCTGATGGCGGCCGAAGGGCGGGTGCGGCTGGTACGCAGGTTGGGGCGGGGGATCGTGACGGCGATGCCGCAGGTTCTGAAGCTGCTGATGATCATCGGCACGGCGGCGATGCTCTGGGTCGGGGGCAGCATCATCGTGCATGGTCTGAAAGAGCTGGGTTGGCCGCAGCCCTATGCCTATATCCACCACCTGGCCGAAGCGGCGGCGCATGGTGCCGGGCAATTCACCAGTTCTGCCGAGTGGCTGATCGTGGCCGGGATCGACGGGCTGCTGGGGCTGGCGCTGGGGACCATCCTGATCCCGGTGGGGACAAAGGTGATAACGCCTGTGTGGCAGGCGTTGCGCAAGCTTAACCCAGTGGTCTGAAACCCGGGCGCGCGCGCCCGGAACAAGCGGTCGGAGCTCCTTGGCGCCTTATGTCTCGTCCGGGTACTGGGCGATACATTGCCGTGTGCCCGCTTCCGCCTGCGCCTTGAATTTCGGCAGCAATTTCTGATACCCGGACAGCTTTTTTCTTTCCTGGGCCACGTCAATGGCCACTGGCGTTTCCTGCGTTCGATACGCGGTTTTCGGGCAGGAATAGGGGATCATGTCATTGGTGTAGGGATCAGTGCGATAGCAGGTATCGGGGACGGTATAGGGCACCGATTGCCTGTGCACCGCATAGCCGCGGGCGATGTTCATCTGGGCCTCGGAAATCGAGGACTGAAGCGCCCGGTAATCCGCAGTTGCACCCGCGATGCAATCCTCGCGCGGCGTGCTGCAGGCGGCGACACCGGCGACAAGCAATGCAGAGAGCGGAAATTTAATTGAATATCTCATACCGGATACCCCGAGTTTTACACAAAGACACGCCTTATCAGTGACCACGCCGATGGCGTAAGTCAACTGTGGAGATATTTGTGCTACAGGTGTCTTTCAGGGGCTTGGCGAGAGTATCGGGAAGACCATCCGAAAATGGTCTTCCCGGATTTCGCTCAGAGCAGCGCCTTGACCTTTTCGGCCGCCGCTTCTGCGGTGATGCCGAATTTCTCAAAGAGCGTGCCCGCTGGTGCGGATGCGCCGAAGCTGTCCATGCCGACGAAATCGGCCTTGTTCGCGCGGCCACGTTCACCGCAGAGCCATTTGTCCCAGCCTTGGCGCACGGAGGCTTCGATAGCGACGCGCACGGGGCCACCGGGCAGCACGCGACGGCGTACCGCCTCGTCCTGGGCCTCGAACAGCTCCCAGCAGGGCATGGATACGACGCGTGTGCCGATGCCTTCGGCCTGCAGCAGATCACGTGCCTTCATGGCGATTTCGACCTCTGATCCGGTGGCCATCAGGATGGCCCGACGCTTGCCCTCGGCTTCCGCCAGAACATAGGCGCCTTGGGCTGTCATGTTCTTTGTCTTGTGCTCGGTCCGCAGGGTCGGCAGGCCCTGACGGGTCAGCGACAGAACCGAAGGCGTCTGTTTGCTGGTCAGCGCCAATTCCCATGCTTCTGCCGTTTCCACCGTGTCGCAGGGGCGGAAAACCCAAGTGTTCGGCGTCGCACGCGAAATTGCCAGATGCTCTACCGGCTGGTGAGTCGGGCCGTCTTCGCCCAGACCGATGCTGTCATGGGTCATGACGAAGACCGTCGGGACCTTCATCAATGCCGCCAGACGCATGGCAGGGCGGGCGTAGTCGGTGAAGCACATGAAGGTGCCGCCATAGGGGCGGATGCCGCCATGCAGGACCATGCCGTTCATCGCAGCCGCCATGCCATGTTCGCGGATGCCCCAATAGACGTAACGCCCCTTGCGGTTGTCGATGTCAAAGACACCCTGATCGCCGGTTTTGGTGTTGTTCGAGCCGGTCAGATCGGCAGAGCCGCCAACGGTCTCGGGCATGATCGGGTTGACCACTTCAAGCACCATCTCGCTGGATTTGCGGGTGGCGACCTTGGGTGCTTCGGCGCTGATCTGCTTTTTCAGTGCCTTGATGCGGGCCGACAGTGTTTTCGGCACATCAAGAGCAAAGACGCGGGCGAATTCGGCCTGACGGCGTTCGGAGGCCTGTGCCAGACGTGCCTCCCATGCCGCGCGCTCGGGCGCGCCACGTTTGCCGATCTCTTCCCAGGCCGATTTGATCTCGGCGGGCACTTCGAACGGGCCGGTGGTCCAGCCATAGGCGGCCTTGGCGGCGGCGTTCTGCGCGTCGTCGGTCAGTGCGCCGTGGCCCTTCGAGGTGTCCTGCGCGGCATGGCCGAGGGCGATATGCGTCTTGCAGGCGATCATCGAGGGCAGGGGCGATGCCTTGGCCTGGGTGATGGCGGCGTCGATGGCTTCGGGGTCGTGCCCGTCGATTTCGATCACGTCCCAGCCCGCAGCCTCGAAGCGTTTCACCTGGTCGGTGCGGTCGCTCAGCTCGACCGTGCCGTCGATGGTGATGTTGTTGTTGTCCCAGAACACGACCAGCTTGCCGAGCTTGTGCCGCCCGGCCAGCGTGATGGCCTCCTGGCTCACACCCTCCATCAGGCAGCCGTCGCCGGCGATCACATATGTATGGTGATCCATCAGGTTGGCGCCGTAGCGCGCGCGCAGCATTTCCTCGGCCATGGCAAAGCCGACGGCGTTAGAGATACCCTGACCCAGCGGGCCGGTGGTGGTTTCGATCCCCGGAGCATGGCCGTATTCGGGATGGCCCGCGGTGATGGCGCCCCACTGGCGGAAATTCTTGATCTGCTCGAGCGTCATGTCCGCGTAGCCCGTGAGGTGCAGCAGCGAATAGAGCAGCATGGAGCCGTGGCCGGCCGACAGGATGAAGCGGTCGCGATCGGGCCAGTTGGGCGCGGAGGCGTCGAACTTCAGGTGCTTTTGATAGAGGACGGTCGCCACGTCGGCCATGCCCATCGGCATGCCGGAGTGGCCGGAATTGGCCGCGTTCACCGCATCCAGCGTCAGTGCGCGGATGGCGGTCGCCTTGGACCAGTGATCGGGATGGGTGGTGCGCAGGGCGGCAATATCCACGAGGCAGCTTCCTTTGAATGGCAACATCTGTGGGCTGAATAGCACCTGAAGACCAAAGATCAAGCGCGCGAATCGCCGCCCGGGGCGCGTTGACCCGCGGGGGGGAGTATTTTTCTCTGTCCTTGGTTAGACTTGTCGGCAATGAGGCCTTAAAGGCGATTCGCCGGTGCCGAAAATGAAGTGAGGATTTGAGGAGATGAGCGACATAGACGCCGTGCAGGGCCGTATCATGGCTGCCCTGGATCGTATCGGGAAGGGGCTGGATGCGCTGAGCGCGGATGGCGGAAAGGCCGACAGCACCGAAGCCGAGAAACTGCGCCGCGAGTTGGAAGATGAAAAGCTGGCCAATGCGCAGCTTGAAGAACGGGTGAAGGCGCTGAAGCAGCGGCTGGAAGAGACTGAGGCCGCCAGCAAGGACGCCGCGCGCGCCGATGCCGAAGCTGAGGCTGCCCATACCGAGGCGCTGCGCCGGTTGGATAACGACCTGCAGGCGCTGCGCCATGCCAACCAGCAGCTGCGCGAGAACAATGCCGCGCTGCGAGAGGCCAATACCACCGGCGTCGTGGAGCCGCATCTGATCAACAAGGCGATGATGGCCGAGTTGGAGGGACTGCGCGCCGCGCGTGCCTCGGACCGGAGCGAAGTGGATTTGGTACTGGCCGAACTGGACAGGCTCGTGCGCGCCGGGGGGCAGGACGCGGCCCCGGAAGACGATGGCGAAGCGACCGGCGAGCCGATGGCTAAGGAGGATACATGATGCCCGATGTTGATATCGAGATCGGCGGCCGAACTTTTCAGGTTTCCTGCCAGGAGGGCGAGGAACATTACCTGCAGGCCGCGGCCAAGATGCTGGACGATGAAGCCTCTGTGCTGACCGCTCAGGTCGGCCGTATCCCCGAGACGCGGATGTTGCTGATGGCCGGGCTGATGCTGGCGGACAAGACCGCAGGCATGCAGGACAAGCTGCGCGAGGCCGAAGACGCGATGGCCGAGAAAGAGGCCGAGCTGGCGCAACTGCGAAACGCGCCCATGCCAGAGCCCGAGCGCATCGAAGTGCCGGTGGTGCCCACCGCGGTCACCGACACACTGGCCGAGATTGCCGCCCGCGCCGAGGCGTTGGCAGAAACGGTGGATGGCAAGGCGGCGGGGTGATCCGGCGCCTGCGGGCCGTTCGGGTAGAATGGCCAAACACGAAAAAAGGGCCGGCGGTGGGGCCGACCCTTTCTTCGTTCTAGTACCGTCGGATCTTATTGACCAAACTGGCCGGGATTCTCGATCCGCTCGATTTCCGCCATTTCGTCGGCGGTCATGCCGATCATGTAGCGCGGGCCGTCCACGTCATCGACGATGGTGATCTTCTCGGCGGGGAAGAACATGTAGCTGGTGTCACCTTCGTCGGCCGGATCGACCACGACGCCCTGGATTGAGCCGGCATTGGTCAGCCAGACGTCTTCGACATCGCCGATCTTGACCAAAGTGTTCCGATCAAGGCCGTCAAGCGACAGGTTGCCTGCGCCCTGATTGGTGGTGAAGACGTCGCTTCCGATCAGCGTCGCGACACCGTAGGTCGCCGCTTCGGGGCTCAGCGGGCCTTCCTGGCCAACTTCCGAGCTGGGATCCTCGAGCTGCGTCGTTGTCTGGTTGTCTGCGAGTACCGGAGTGGCCACGAGTGCCAGTGCGGCGATAGATGTTGCAAAGCGTTTCATCAGAGTTCCTCCTTGGGTTTCTGAGTTCGTTTCGTTGATGCTTGACCAACGCCCACGCCCTGGTGGTTTGTTCCCGAAAAATTCGCGACGCCTTCGATAAATTTTCCGCAACCGGCAGGAGTGATGCCGCAGATGCGATGGGAGGAACCAAGGAAATAGTAATTGATATCAGGTGTTTGCACATCTTCACGAGCGCCGTCGCGATGCCTGCCGGTTTGTCGCAGAAATTTCCAAGGTAACCCGACGGAAGCCCGGATAGGGTTGCACTTCCAAGTGCCGCGATGCCGACGCGAGGCGCGCGATATCGCGGTGAAAGGCCCGCAGAATGGCCGGAATTGGCAGGCGAAAAAACGTCAGGAACATAGGTCGAACATCCCTTTATTTCAGGAGGCCGGCAGTTTAGGGTTCGCGCCATGAGCAGTTATGACGAATCCGACGCCTTTGAAGGCGCATCGCTGGCGGCGAGGGCGATGGCCGCCCGGGGCACGCCTTATCTGGAAGGCCTCAATCCGGCGCAGCGCGCGGCGGTCGAGGCGCTGGACGGCCCGGTCTTGATGCTGGCCGGGGCAGGGACGGGCAAGACCAAGGCGCTGACCGCGCGCATCGTGCACCTGTTGAAAACCGGGCGGGCCCGTCCGAACGAGATCCTTGCCGTCACCTTTACCAACAAGGCGGCGCGCGAGATGAAGAACCGGGTCGGCAACATGTTGGGCCAGAGCATCGAGGGCATGCCGTGGCTGGGCACGTTTCATTCGATCTGCGTCAAGCTGCTGCGGCGGCATGCCGAACTGGTAGGGCTGAAATCGAATTTCACCATTCTGGACACTGACGATCAGATCCGGCTGATGAAACAGCTGATCTCGGCGGCGGGCATCGACGACAAGCGTTGGCCGGCGCGGATGCTGGCGGGGATCATCGACAACTGGAAGAACCGGGCATGGACGCCCGCGAACCTGCCCGCGGCAGAGGCCGGGGCCTATGACGGCAAGGGGCCACAGCTTTATGCGCTCTATCAGGCGCGACTGAAGGAACTGAACGCCGTGGATTTCGGCGATCTGCTGTTGCATGTGGTCACGATCTTTCAGACCCATGAGGATGTGCTGGCGCAGTATCAGCGCTGGTTCCGCTATATATTGGTGGACGAGTATCAGGATACCAACGTGGCGCAGTATTTGTGGCTGCGGCTGCTGGCGAGCGCGCACAAGAACATCTGCTGCGTCGGCGATGATGACCAGTCGATCTATGGCTGGCGTGGTGCCGAAGTGGGCAATATCCTGCGGTTCGAGAAGGATTTTCCGGGCGCCCACGTGGTGCGGCTGGAGCAGAATTATCGCTCGACCCCGCATATCCTGGCCGCTGCAAGCGGTGTCATCGCGGGCAACTCGGGGCGTCTGGGCAAGGAGCTGTGGACCGAGGCGCAGGACGGCGAGAAGGTCCGCCTGATCGGCCATTGGGATGGCGAAGAAGAGGCGCGCTGGATCGGCGAGGAAATCGAGGCGATGCAGCGCGGGACGCGGGGCATGCGCCCCATCGGATTGGACGAGATGGCCATTCTGGTGCGCGCCAGCCACCAGATGCGCGCGTTTGAAGATCGGTTCATGACCATCGGGTTGCCCTACCGGGTGATCGGCGGCCCGCGCTTTTACGAGCGGTTGGAGATCCGCGACGCGATGGCCTATTTTCGGGTCGTGACCAGCCCCAGTGATGATCTGGCATTCGAGCGGATCGTCAACACGCCCAAACGCGGGCTGGGCGACAAGGCGCAGCAGAAGATACAGATGACCGCCCGAGAGAACGGTGTGCCGCTGGTCGAGGGCGCGCGCATCCTGCTGGAGCAGGGCGGGCTTGGTGGCAAGGGTGGCGCCGAGTTGGGCAAGCTGATCGACGGCCTGACCCGCTGGGGGCGGCTGACGGGTGATGCGGATGTCAGCCATGTCGAACTGGCCGAGATGATCCTCGACGAGAGCGGCTATACCGGCATGTGGCAGAACGACAAGACGCCCGAAGCGCCGGGGCGGCTGGAGAACCTCAAGGAACTGGTCAAGGCGCTGGAGCAATTCGAGAACCTGCAGGGGTTTTTGGAGCATGTCAGCCTGATCATGGACAACGAATCCTCCGAGGCGGGCGAGAAGGTCAGCATCATGACGCTGCACGCCGCCAAGGGGCTGGAATTTCCCGCCGTGTTTCTGCCGGGCTGGGAGGATGGGTTGTTTCCATCGCAACGCTCGATGGATGAAAGCGGCACCAAAGGCTTGGAAGAAGAGCGGCGGCTGGCCTATGTCGGAATCACCCGCGCCGAAGAGGTTTGCACCATTTCCTTTGCGGGCAACCGGCGGGTGTTCGGGCAGTGGCAATCGGCGTTGCCGTCGCGGTTCATTGACGAGCTGCCCGAGGCGCATGTCGAGATTCTGACGCCGCCGGGTCTGTATGGTGGCGGGTACGGCGCGGCGGGCATGACAGGTGGCGGCGGTCAGGGCGGCGGCATCGAGAGCCGCGCGGCCGAGGCGAATGTCTACAATTCTCCGGGCTGGAAACGCCTGCAGGCGCGTGCCGGACAGCGGCCCGTCGCCCAGCCATCAGAGGCCCGCAACACCGTGATCGACATGAAGGCGGTCAGCAGCCACAGCGTCGGCGAGCGGGTCTTTCACCAGAAATTCGGCTATGGCGCGATCATCGGCATAGAAGGCGACAAGCTGGAGATCGACTTTGAAAAGGCGGGCACGAAGAAGGTCGTTGCGCGGTTTATCTCGGCAGCCGACGACATTCCGTTCTGAGGCGAAGGGCGATCAATGCATGATGCGCCGCGCGATCGCCGGACCGCAGTTTGGCAATCGCGCAGCACGTTGTAGCAGCGGGGAGTCAAGCCAAATGGAGGTAGCCTTCGCGCAAGTCACAAACCGCTATTGATTTGCCGCAAACGAACCTTGTGCAAATTCGCGCCACTGTTACTCTGACATTTCCAAGGTGCCGCCCCAGAGGGGTGGAGAATTGGGAAGCCGGTGCAATTCCGGCGCTGCCCCCGCAACGGTAAGGGAGGGTGGTCGGGCGATATGCCACTGGGCCAGACGCGGCCTGGGAAGGTGCCACGATCACATGGGTCTGCCACAGGTCCACCGCCTAAGCCCGGAAACCAGCCTGGGACGTGACGTCGAATCGCGAGGGGCGGTTTGGGCGGTGGCCTGTTCCGGTGCGCAATGCCCGGCCCATGTCGTGCCCGATCCGCTGCTTGCCCCAATCGGCCCGGGGCGGGGCCGGGGAGAAGTGAACATGACCGTGGGACAAATCATCGAAGGGCTGGAGCAAAGTGCCGCCACCGGAGAGGCGGCGCAGGTTGCCGCGCGGCTGGTGTTTCTAAAATGGGCGCTGGCAGGCAGCGGGCCCGCGACGGCGCAGGCGGCCCGCGACGCGCTGCGCGAGCGGGCGGCTCAATGTCCGTCCAGTGCGGCGGCGCAGGCCTTTGTGGGGTATCTGCAGCAGGCGACGCGCCCGATCTGCCGCCCGGCGGGCCGGCGCACGCGCGGCGCACGGCCGCAATGATCGCTGCGCTGTCAGGGCGCAACAAGATGCAGACAGGGACCGGGCAGGCCGTCATGTGCCATCCGCCGCCGAGGTGAAGGGCAACCTGGCGCGTGCGGCTGCGGCCTTTGGGACTCACCGGGCCGCAAATTCGCCAAGGGTGGTTTCGCAGCGCTGCGTAGGCATCTAATCTGCCGCAAAGCGAACAGAGGCAGGAACATAAATGAAATTTCGCAGAACGCGCGTGGCTGGCGTCATGTTGATGGCGGCGCTATGGGCAGGGTTGCCCGCGAATGCGCAGGACCGGGTATCGATCCTGCTGGGCTCGCATCATGTCAACGCCCCCTCCAGCTATGAGGAGTTCAACCCGGGCGCGTTCCTGACATGGGAGCAGGAGCGGTTCGATTGGACCGTGGGCGGCTTTCGCAACAGCTATGGCAAAGGGGCGGTGGCGGCGATGGTCGGCATGCCGATCTATGAGCGCGGCGTAGCACAGATCGCGCTGACCGGCGGCCTGGCGCTTTATCCGGGCGACGGGAGCCGGTTCGATGTCCATGCGGGCGACGTGATTCCGCTGGCAGGAGTCCGGGCGCGCTATGGCAACGCCTTCATGCAGGTGTTTCCCGGCGACGGATCATCCATGGATGCGATCCTCAGCTTCGGGCTGAGTTTCGGGCTGAAGGATGCAGATCCCTGAAAATAAGCGGTAAATGGTAGGCCCGGAGGGACTTGAACCCCCAACCAAAGCGTTATGAGCGCTCTGCTCTAACCAGTTGAGCTACAGGCCCGCCTGGGCGGGTTGGTACGCAGGGGCGCGGGCGGCGTCAAGCCTTTCGAGATTGCACGGCGCGCGGCGATGGTCTAACCCGTCGCCAACCTTGGGAGTGCAGCCAATGACCGACAAGAAAAACGGGATCACCTACGCCGATGCGGGCGTGGATATCGATGCGGGCAACGCGTTGGTGGACCGGATCAAACCCGCCGCCAAGCGCACTGACCGGTCCGGCGTGATGTCGGGGTTGGGTGGCTTTGGCGCGCTGTTTGACCTGAAAGCGGCGGGTTACAATGACCCGGTGCTGGTGGCAGCGACGGACGGGGTGGGCACCAAGCTGCGCATCGCAATCGACACCGGCCATGTCGAAGGTGTGGGCATTGATCTGGTGGCGATGTGCGTCAACGACCTGGTGTGCCAGGGGGCCGAGCCGCTTTTCTTTCTGGACTATTTCGCGACCGGCAAGCTGGAGATGGAGCAGGCGGCTCAGGTGATCGAAGGGATCGCCGAGGGCTGTGTGCGCTCTGGCGCGGCGCTGATCGGCGGCGAGACGGCGGAAATGCCGGGCATGTATGACGGCAAGGATTTCGATCTGGCGGGCTTTGCCGTGGGCGCGATGGAGCGCGGCGGCGCGTTGCCGGATGGCGTGGTGGCGGGCGATGTTCTGCTCGGGCTGGCCAGCGACGGGGTGCATTCCAACGGCTACAGTCTGGTGCGCAAGCTGGTCGCTGTGTCGGGCCTGGGCTGGCAGGCGGAGTGTCCGTGGGGCGCTGCGGGCACGCTGGGCGCCGAGCTGCTGACGCCCACGCGGCTTTATGTGCGCGCCGCGCTGGCGGCCATTCGCGCGGGCGGTGTGCATGGGCTGGCCCATATTACCGGCGGTGGCCTGACCGAGAACCTGCCACGCGTTCTGCCCGAGGGGCTGGGCGCGCGGGCTGATCTGGACAGCTGGGCGCTGCCGGGCGTGTTCCGTTGGTTGGGTGAGACGGGGGGCATGGCCGAGGCCGAAATGCTCAAGACCTTCAACTGCGGCATCGGCATGATTTTGGTGGTCGATGCAGGCGCGGCCGAGGGTCTGATCACCCTGCTGGAAGCGGGCGGCGAGACGGTCACGCGGCTGGGCGAGGTCACCGAGGGGACCGGCGTGGCATACACCGGCACGCTTGCGTGACCAAACGGGTTGCCATCCTGATCTCGGGCGGCGGGTCCAACATGGTCAGCCTCGTGCGCAGCATGACGGGCGATCACCCAGCACGGCCCTGTCTGGTGCTGGCCAATAGCGCCGACGCTGGCGGTCTGGCGCGCGCCGCAGAGATGGGCGTGCCCACCGAAGTGGTGGATCACCGGCCGCATAAGGGCGATCGCGCCAGTTTTGAAGACGCGCTGCACGACGTGATTGCAAGCCACGCGCCCGACATCATCTGCCTTGCAGGGTTCATGCGGGTGCTGACCGAAGGGTTCGTCAGTCGCTGGCAGGGGCGGATGATCAATATTCACCCCTCGCTCTTGCCGAAATATCGTGGCCTCCACACCCATGCACGGGCGCTGGAAGCGGGAGAGACCGAGGCCGGCTGCACGGTGCACGAGGTGACGGCGGCGCTGGATGACGGACCGATTCTGGGACAGGCGCGGGTGCCCGTGCGGGAAGGTGACACGCCCGAGACTCTGGCGGCGCGGGTGCTTGAGAGTGAGCATCGGCTCTATCCGGCGGTGCTGCGGCGGTTTGCGGCGGGCGACCGGACACCGATCTGGCTGGAATGATGCCAATCGATGCCAACGTCGCCGTGCGCTGGCAAAAACGCGATGCGGGCGAATATGGGCACCGCTGCGCCGCGCCTTTCTAGCCATTTTCATTCGCGGCATGCTGCCCTATACGGAACACTTCTGAGGGCCAAAACGCCGATAAGGCGTTTCGCGCAACGCGCACGATATAAAAAAGGTTGCGTGCGTTTCGCCTTTGACTGATGGCTCAGGTTAAGGGTGAAACGCGTTAGCCACGCCGATAACAACAAAGAAACGATCCGCCGTATGCAAACAATCACGACCACCGACGCGCTCGCCACTTTCTGCAAAGAGGCCGCGGGGCACCCTTATGTGACCGTCGACACGGAATTCCTGCGCGAGCGGACCTATTATTCGCGGCTCTGCCTTGTGCAACTGGCGATGCCGGGCGAGGGGGACGAGAACGCGGTTCTGGTCGACCCGCTGGCGGATGGTTTGTCGCTGGAACCGCTTTACGATCTGTTTCGCAACGAGTCTGTGGTCAAGGTGTTCCACGCGGCCCGGCAGGATCTGGAAATTTTCTTTGTCGACCAAGGGGTGATTCCCACGCCGCTCTTTGATACGCAGGTGGCCGCGATGGTCTGCGGCTTTGGCGAGCAGGCGGGGTACGAGACGCTGGTGAAGCGGATTGCCAAGCAGCCGCTGGACAAATCCTCGCGCTTTACCGACTGGTCGCGACGGCCTCTGTCGGATGCGCAGAAGGCCTATGCGCTGGGGGATGTCACGCATCTGCGCAAGATCTACGAATTTCTCGCCAGCCAACTGGAAAAGAGCGGCCGCGACAAGTGGGTGGCCGAGGAGATGGCCGTGCTTAACGATCCGGCCACCTATGTGACCGAGCCGCAGGACGCTTGGCAGCGGATCAAGACACGTAACAATTCAGGCAAGTTCCTTGCCATCGTGCGCGAATTGGCGCGATTCCGCGAAGAATATGCCCAGACCCGCGATATCCCGCGTAACCGGGTGTTCAAGGACGATGCGCTGGTTGAACTGGCGGCGACCAAACCCACCAGCCTTCAGGACCTCGGCCGGTCGCGGTTGTTGCTGCGCGAGGCGCGCAAGGGCGACATCGCGGCAGGCATCCTGGAGGCCGTGGCCGTCGGGCAGGCGGTCGGGCCGGAAGATCAGCCCAAGCCGGACACCAGCCGCGACAAGTTGCAGGTCAATCCGGCGATTGCCGATCTCTTGCGAGTCTTGCTCAAGGGGATTTCCGACCGTGAAGGCGTGGCGTCCAAGCTGATCGCGACGGCGTCCGATCTCGACGCGATCGCGGCGGGGGAGCGCGACGTGGCGGCCCTCAAGGGGTGGCGGCGTGAGGTTTTCGGTGACGAGGCGTTGCGCCTGTGTTCCGGCGAAATCGCCCTGCGCGTCAAGGGCAGCGAGATCGAGACAGTCAAGGTCTGACGGTAAAGGCGCGCGCGCAGATGGTCTGCCGGGGTATGCCCGGGCGGGCCATTGCTGCGCCGAGTGCCTAGTGCGTCAGCGACGCTTGCTGCTAAGTGCGCCTGTCAGGCCAACGACGCGCACGGTGCTTACATCGCGCAATTTCTGATCTGAAACGAAGACGGCGGCATTGACGGCGCGGCTGCGTGTCGTGCCTTGCGGCAAGTTGGTGGGCTGGACTGCCTCCAGCTCGTAGGTCAGAACGCCGTCTTGCGGTTCGCCCTTGTTCTGCGCCTTGAGTCGCACGTCATACGCCCCCTGCCGCAGGGGGATGCCCGTGACGCGCACGATTGCCCCGCCCGCGGTACGCTCGATGACGAGATCGGAAACCGTGTGGACCGGCGTGCCCTCATATTGTTCTTCGTCGGATTTGCGGCGGAAGATGCTGTCGCGTTGTTCCGGAATCAGCGGGTTCACCTCTTCGGGGGTGGCCGTGCTGCGTGCGCGCCGCTCGACCTTGCTCTTGCCGAACCAGTTGCCGGGATTCCAGTTGGTATCTCGGATCCCGCCACATGCGCCGAGAGCGAGGCAGGAGGCCACCAGTAGAAGTGTTGCGCGCTGCATGTATTCCGGACCCTCAGCCACCGTGATTTCGGCCCGACCCTATCCCGAGAGGGCAGGGGCGCGCAAGGCGCGGGTGCAGGTCGGACTGGACCTTTTGCATCATGGGGCCTACCTGTGTGGTCAAAGCGTTTCAGTATGTGCCCGGTGTGGCGCCTTGCGCGAAGCGCGGCGCGACAGGTTCGGGTTGCGCGCGCTTCGCCAATGGCGGTGCCCCGGGGGCAATCCGAAACATATCCGGCGATGTCAAAAGAGGATGCCTGATGGCCCAACCTGCCTATGAAGAGATTGTGGAAGATTTCGAATTCCTGGAGGATTGGGAGGAGCGTTATCGTCATGTGATCGAGCAGGGCCGCGCGATGGAGCCGCTGGCCGACGCTCTGAAGGTGCCTGCGACCAAGGTCGATGGCTGTGCCAGCCAGGTCTGGCTGCACCCGCGTGTCGAGGCCGGCGTGTTTTCCTTTGACGGGGACAGCGATGCGCTGATCGTGCGCGGCCTCATCGCGGTGCTGCGCATGCTCTACAATGGTTTGCCGGTGGAGGAAGTGCCCAAGGTCGATGCGGGCGGAGAGCTGGCGCGGCTGGGGCTGCACGAGCACCTGTCGGCGCAACGCTCGAACGGGGTGCGGGCGATGATCGAGCGGATCAGGCAAGTGGCGAACGAACATGTCTGACGCGCCGCGGTGATGCGCAAGGCATGACCGTGCGTTAAGGCCAAAGGCCCTAGTGCGCCTGTTTTTCCAGCGCTTTTGCCAGGTCGCCGTAGCCGGTAAACCGGTATTCATAGTCCAGTTTCAGCCGCCGGGCGCACTCTTCGGCCTTGGCGCGCAGGGCGGGATCGTCGGTTTGCGCCTGGTAGATCAGCTTGGTGTAGTTGCCGAAAACCATTTCCAGAAGTTGCGGATAGCGGTCGAGCCCCATGGGTTTCCACACGAAGGCGTCGAACTGCTTGACCAGGAAATCGGTGAGATAGAAGGCGGTGATTTCATTGTCATGTTCGGCGAAGGCGTCATTGCCTTCGAAGAAGGAATAGCAATGCGGCCCCGCGACCATCTCGACCCCGAGTTCGGCGCATTTCGCGGCCAGTAGCCCGCCGGTGCCGCAATCGGCGTAGACCACGAAGACCTTGTCGAACTGGCCCTGATGTTCGAGTACGGTGGCTTCGACGGCCTCGGTGATCCGGTCAGGATAGAGATGCAGCTTGGCCGGCAGGCAGGTGAGCGTCATGTGGTCCCAGCCGTTGAGGCGGATGAGCGCGAGGATTTCGCGGGCGAGCGCGCCACAGGCAATCAGCAGGATGCGCCCGCGCGCTGCGGTGGGGGCAAGCCCGTCCTCGGTGAGTGTCACATCGTCAATCGGTTGCATCTAGGCGTACTCCTGTCCCGTAGGCGACGATCTCGGAGGCGCCGCTGGCAATTGCCGATGTTTCCATGCGCATCGCCACAATGGCGTCCGCACCCATGCGGCGGGCGTCCTCGGCCATGCGGTCGATTGCCTGTTCGCGGGCGCCCGCCATCAGCGAGGAATAGCCGCGCACCTCGCCGCCGACGAGGTTCTTGAGGGATGCGACGATATCGGTGCCCAGATGTTTGGCGCGCACGGTGGAGCCGCGAACGAGCCCGAGAGTCTCTGTGATGCGGCGCCCTGCGATGTCGGGGGTGGTGACGATAAGCATGTTCAGTGATCCATCTTGTCGTAATGGTCTTCTTCGGCGTTGCCGACCCGTTCGGAAATCACCCGAAAGACCACATAGGCCACCAGCGCGGCCGGAATGAGCCCCAGCCAGCCGAAGGGAATCTCGATGGCAGCTGTCAGCAGTACCGCGATCCAGACGGTGGCAGATGCGGCGGCAATGACGCAGACGAGGATCAACACGAACTTGTCGAGTGGCATGGGCGGTTCCTCCTTCTGTTCGAGATAGGCTGGCTGACCCATAAAAAAAGCCCCGCCGGAAGGACGGGGCCTTTGGAATCGTGCACGTCGGAGCGCCTTAGGCGGTCGCACCCTGATTGTGCTTGCGCAAGACGAACTCCTTGGCAGTCTCGACCGCCACGGCGGCGTCGCGGCAATAGGCGTCGGCGCCGATCGCCTTGCCGAATTCCTCGTTCAGCGGCGCGCCACCGACCAGGACGATGTAATCGTCGCGGATGCCCTTTTCGACCAGCGTGTCGATCACGACCTTCATGTAGGGCATGGTGGTGGTCAGCAGGGCCGACATGCCGAGGATGTCGGGGCCTTCGGCTTCGAGCGCCTCAAGGTAGTTTTCGACCGGGTTGTTGATGCCCAGATCGACCACTTCGAATCCGGCGCCTTCCATCATCATGCTGACGAGGTTCTTGCCGATGTCGTGGATGTCGCCCTTGACCGTGCCGATCACCATCTTGCCCACACGCGGTGCGCCGGTTTCGGCCAGAAGCGGCTTGAGGATGAACATCCCGCCCTTCATGGCGTTCGCTGCCAGAAGCACCTCGGGGACAAAGAGGATACCGTCGCGGAAGTCCTTGCCGACGATGGTCATGCCACCGACAAGCGCCTTGGTCAGCACGTCGTAAGGTGCCCAGCCACGGCCAAGAAGGATATTCACACCCTCTTCAATCTCTTCCTTGAGACCGTCATAGAGGTCATCGAACATCTGCTGGACCAGTTCTTCGTCGTCCAGTTCCGACAGGATGATGTCGTCTTCTTCTTCCGACATGGATGCATTCCCCGAATTCTATAGGCCATTAGCGACCTGCTTCTACGTGGTTCACCATTGAGCCGTTTAGCTCGCGCGCACTTTGCGAATTGCGACACTGGCCGCGTCTGTTCCGACTTATAACGGCCATTTGTCAGGGCGATAATGGCGAATCTGACCGCTGGGGCGGAGAAAACCTCAAGATGATTATGGTGTTATTGCATATGTTCCATGTTTGTTCTAATGTGGAGCCATGCCGCACAATTCCACCATCCCCTTTGATCAGCATTCTCCGGGCCGCGGGGCGCTGAGCAATGCCGCCGGGCGGTTCGAGCGGCATAGCCGCCGTTACGAGGGAGATGGATGGGATGAGCCGGGGCCCGAGGCGGGCGCGCAGCGGGTGTTGCGGACGCAGACGACGCTGGAAGTGCCGCGCCGGGTGATCACCTACAACCGGTCGCCGGATCTGCCATTTGACCGGTCGATCAATCCTTACCGGGGCTGCGAGCATGGCTGCGTCTATTGTTTCGCGCGGCCCAGCCATGCGTGGCTGGGGCTGTCTGCGGGGCTGGATTTCGAGACGCGGTTGGTGGCGCGGCCCGAAGCGCCCGCGCGTCTGCGTGACGAATTGCGCCACCGCGCCTACACGCCGCAAACCATCGCCATTGGCACCAATACCGATCCCTACCAGCCGATCGAGAAAACCCACGAGGTGACGCGCGAGGTGCTGAAGGTGCTGCGTGATTTCCGCCATCCGGTCGGCATCGTGACCAAAGGCGCGCTGATCGAGCGCGACATCGACATATTGCAGGAACTGGCGCGTGACGGGCTGGTGCGGGTGGGGATCTCGGTGACGACTCTGGATGCGGGGCTGGCGCGCAGGCTGGAGCCGCGCGCGCCCAGCCCCAAGCGCCGACTAGCCACCATCCGTGCCCTGAGCGAGGCAGGCATTCCGGTGCGGATTATGACCTCGCCGCTGATTCCGGGGCTGACCGATCACGAGCTGGAGGCGTTGCTGGCAGCCGGGCGTGACGCGGGGGCTGTTGCCGCGAGCTGGATCATGCTGCGGCTGCCGATGGAAGTGGCGCCGCTGTTCAAGGAATGGCTGGCCGAGCATTACCCGCATCGCGCAGGCCGGGTGATGGGGCATATACGCGACATGCATGGCGGCAAGGATTACGACGACCGCTGGGGCCAGCGCATGCGCGGCACCGGCCCCTATGCCGAAATCATCGCGCGCCGTTTCGATACCGCCGTGCGGCGGCTGGGGTTGGACCGGACGCTGCCTGCATTGCGGACCGATCTGTTTCGCGCGCCGGGGCAGATGGGTGATCAGTTGTCGCTGTTCTAGGTGCATGATTCTTGGGGGAGGTTCAGTGATTCTGGATTTTGTGCTAAGGGTGCGGGGGTAGAGTACCCAAATCCCGAGGTGTTTCCTGATGTCACGTATCCCATCATCAATCATCATCGCGAGCGTCTGCTTCCTGAACGCAATCCCCGTCGCGGCGCAGGACGAGATCATCGTGCCACGGGCCGGTATTTATAATCACAGCGCACCGGCGACCAACAAGATGTATGAAACAAGGGATGCGGGCCCCTCGTTGTTCAAGCTCGACGTCGAGGAATGCGGCGCCGTGCTGAGAGTGTCGTTTCCCGACGGGCAGTTCACGGCGGTATATGACGAGAACCGGAACCTCTGGGCGGGTCAGGTCGCACCGAACGCGCCCATGGTCACAATAGAGCCGGAAAGCGAAACGGAATTTACCGTATGGTTTACCTTTGGCACCATGACCGAGCCGGCCTATAACAGTTTCAACGAGGAGCTGAGCGCGGCCGAGCAGCACAGCTCGGATGCCTATGGCGGGATCACGTTACAAGATACCAAGTTTCGGACCGAAGGCATTTACCAGGTCGAAACCCGTACCTATGCGGTCCGGTTGCTGAATTTCAAACGCTACAGCAGCAAGTTGCGCGCCGAACATGTCGCGATCCTAGAGGAAGCGCTCGGGCTATTCGAAGAGCGGGACAATCCGGATGCGATGTGTTTCAAGCGCGAAGTGCGGCTGGGCGAAGCGCCGGTGGAAGGCTATGCCGAGGACCGGTTCGAACGGCGCAGGACGCATCTGGCAGGGGATCGCGCGAGAACCGTTGCTGACTATCTGGCCGAAAAGACGGGCAGCAGGCGCGTGGACGCGGTGGCGGGCGGCGAAAACTTTGCGCCCTATCGCGCGCAGTTTTGCGGGCGCGCGGCCATTGCGACAATCGAGGTCGAACAGGAATATCTGCTCCCCTATACGCGCGATCAGGCGGATGAGTGGCTGAAAACCGATTTTCAGGCGATCGCGGCGAAATTTGGGGACAGTAATGAGGGCGAGGTGGAGCGGTTGCGCGCGAAAAGCCAGTATTGTCTGAGCAATTCCCTGCTCGACATGGTGGAGGACGGGCATTGCCCCGCGCCGGAATTCCTCGGCGGGGCAGGGAACCAGTCCGTGGCGGTGGAGCAGCCACTGGAATTGCTCGCCCTGCGTGGTATCCCGCTGGGTCGCCGTGAAAACGTGACCTACCAGTCGGATTCGTTGCGCAACATGATCCGGTCGACATGGTACAAACTGGATCGTCTGACCTACGCGGAAAGCAGCACGGCGGCGGGATACGTGACCGAGGGGGGCGGTGAACATGCTGCGCGGGAGTTTGAACAGACTGCCAAACGCTTTGGGCATCCCTATCTGCTGAGCTGCGGTCGTGATACGCAGGCGGCGAGGAATAACCGCGCTGCGGCCGATCGGATCGAAGCCGATATGTTTGACGGGGTTGCGGTACCTTGGGCGCCGCTGGCCGGTGATCCGACCAAATCGGACTATTTTGACGATTGAACCCGCCGCGTAACGTGCGCGGCAGGCTGCAAGACCGGGTTCAGCCGCGGCGGCGGCGCGATTTGCGCGAAGGTGCGGGATTGTCGTCGCCGGTGCCGTCCACGGCAGATGAGAACGCGCCGAGGGCTGCGGTGATCTGCTCCAGCGTCGGGCGCGGGCCGACAGGGCGGGTTTCCAGCGCCTCGCGCATCCGGGACAGATGGTCGGCCATGGTGCCACAGCAGCCGCCGATGATCGTGGCACCGGCGTCGCGGGCCAGGCACGCGTAGTCTGCCATCAGATCGGGGGTGCCGTCGTAATGGATGTGTCCATCGACATATTTCGGGATGCCGGCGTTGCCCTTGGCGATGATGGGCCGTTCGGTGCCCTGCGCGACAAAGCCCAGAACCGTGCGTAGCAGATCCGAGGCACCGGTGCCGCAATTGGCGCCGTAGGCCAGCGGCGTATTGTCCAGCGTCTCGACCATGTCGGCCATCGCGGAGGAGGTCATCCCCATCATCGTGCGCCCGGCGGTATCGAAACTCATCGTGCCGCACCAGGGCATTCCGGCCAGTTTGAACGCTTCGGCGGCGGCCTTGTATTCCTCTGGGGCCGAGATGGTTTCGAGCCAGCAGACATCTGCGCCGCCCTCTTTCAGACCTTCGGCCTGCTCGTGGAAGATCTCTACTGCCAGTTCGTGGGTGAGCGCGCCCATCGGCGCCATGATTTCGCCCGTCGGGCCAACTGAACCGGCGACGATGATGTCACGATCAGTCTTGTCGGCCACTTCGCGGCCCAGTTCGGCCGAAATGCGCGACAACTCGCGGGCGCGTTTCTGCGCGCCGTGCAGTTTCAGCCGCGCGGCGTTGCCGCCAAAGGAATTGGTCAGAAAGAGATCGCTGCCAGCATCCACCGCCATCTGGTAGAGCTTGAGGATCCGGTCCGGATGCTTGTCGTTCCACATCTCTGGCGGATCGCCGGATTCGAGCCCCATATTGAAGAGGTTCGTGCCCGTCGCCCCGTCGGCCAGAACCCAGTCGCGGGTGGCAAGCATGCGGGAAAGCGCGTTGGTCATGGGACACTCCTGATCCAGTATGGGGGCCTTGTGCCATGTCGCGAAAGGCCGTGCAAATGCATATTCCGCGCCAGTCTGACCAGGGCACCCCGTGTGCCGGCGCGCCATCTCGGGCGCGCCCAGGCCATTCAGAATTTGCTGATCCGCTTGATCAGACTTCGGTCATGAGCTGTGCCTTGGCCTCGCCCATCAGCTCTTCCATCTTGGCCCGGATGGTGTCGGGATCGGCCTTGTCGCCCAGATCGGCGGCAACCTTGCGCACCACGTCTTCCGAGCCGGCCTCTTCGAAATCGGCCTTGATGACTTCTTTCGCGTAGGCCAGTGCATCGTCGCCGGTTTTGCCCATCAGATCGGCAGCCCAAAGGCCCAGCAGCTTGTTGCGGCGGGCTTCGGCCTTGAACTTCATTTCTTCGTCATGGGCATACTTGTTCTCGAATGCATCTTTACGCTCGTCGAAAGTGGTCATGGATCAGGTCCCCCGGTTGCAGGCATTTCTCTCAGGGTCCGATATGCCCATCGCCGCGTCTGATCGCAAGTCCCACGAACATACACAGGTGCGAGAACACGCATAAAACTGTCGATATGCAGGGTGATTTTGCGCGAATGCAGGGGGGAATCTACCGGTTTGCGAAAAATCGCGTCGGTCTTGTTGTTCGTCCCCGCAACATTCGTGTGCAATGTCGCGGGGACGGGCGGGCAGGGATGCTGCCAGCCCGTTCTATTGGCCTTATTCGCCCGTGGCGGCCTTGATCCGGGCGAGCGCCATGCCTTCAAGGTCTTCAACCCCCGGCTGGATGCGTGCGGCCCATTTGATGTTGGCGATTTCTTCTTCGCCGAAAGCGAGCTCCACCGCTGCGCGCTTGTCATCGGGCAAGAGCTGGACGCCGTTCTTCACGGCAGCAACCGCGCCGCTGCTGTCGGACATCAGCGTGACGATCTCGGGCTGGAGCACGAAGTTTATCCACTTGTAGGCCGCGTCGTCTGCCTTGCCGAGACGCGGGATCGAGAATCCGTCGATCCAGCCCAACGCACCGGTTTCCGGCGGGATGAAGTGGATATTCGGGTTCTTTTCGTAAAGTTTGTAAGCGGTCGAATCCCATGTTTCGGACGCCACGACCTCTCCCGAGAGCATGAGCGCTGCGAGATCGTCGCCGCCGGTCCAGTAGGTTTTGACGACGCTTTTGCACTCGATCAACCTGCCGGAAACCTTGTCCAGCATGTCTTCGTAGGCTTCAAGGTCACCGTAGAGCGAGAACGGATCGAACCCCATCGAGAACGCCGTGCCGATCAGGATCGTCCGGCGCAACCGCATGGAAGTGGCTCCGGCGTAGTCGCTACTGCACAGATCGTCCCAGCCGTCGATATCCGGCGCTTTGCTGACATCGGCCATGATGCCGGACGTGCCCCATTGATGCGGGACCGAATAGGTTTCGCCGTCGATTGTGGTGTCGGCCTTGACCCGGTCGAGCATTGTCTGGTCCATCACGTCGGTGTCGATCTGCGACAGGTCCAGAGGCTTGTAGATGTTGAATTCTTCCTGGGCGGCGGCAACCCTGTTGAAGCCCGGCTGCGCCAGATCGAACCCGGCGCCGCTGGTGGCGCGCAGCTTGGCGATCATTTCCTCGTTGTTGGAAAAGGTCACTTCGACGTCGATATCGGGATACTTTTCCTTGAATTTTTGGATCACTTCTTCGGGGGCGTAAGAGCCCCAAGTGAGCAGGCGCAATGTTTCGGCTGAGGCTGAGCCGGAAACGAACGCAACCGTCGTCCCGATCAAAAGGGCACGAACTGCGGGTAACATAATGTCATCTCCTATGGGTATTATATATCAGGGGCAGTTTTACGCGCCCGAGACCTAGATGAGCAGCGATTGGTCTCCTGAGAAAGGTCCATTCCACCCGGAATCGCATACCAATTGCGCCGCAAATCCGCTGAGCGGGCATCAGGCAGGCCGGATTTTTGGCCCGTCACACGCGCTTGCGACAATCCCCCCCATAGACTAAGAGAGCGCCATGCACCTATGGGGTCGCAGCTGCGCCCCGTGCAGCTGCCTGCGGATGGAGAAAACATGGCACGTCGCAAGAAGATTTACGAAGGCAAGGCCAAAACCCTCTTTGAAGGCCCCGAGCCGGGCACGATTGTTCAGTATTTCAAGGATGACGCCACTGCATTCAACGCCGAGAAGAAGGCGGTGATCGAAGGCAAGGGAGTGCTTAACAACATCCTCAGCGAATATTTCATGACCGGGCTGAACAATATCGGGGTGCCCACGCATTTCCTGAAGCGGCTCAACATGCGCGAGCAACTGGTGCGCGCGGTCGAGATCATTCCGCTGGAAGTGATCGTGCGCAATTATGCCGCGGGCTCGATGGCTAAGCGTCTGGGCATGGACGAGGGCACGCAACTGCCGCGTCCCATCGTTGAATATTGCCTGAAGGACGACAAGCTGGGCGATCCGCTGGTCACCGAAGAGCATATCGCCGCCTTCGGCTGGGCCAGCCAGCAGGACATGGATGACATGCTGAGCCTGGCGCTGCGGGTGAACGATTTCCTCGCTGGTGTGATGTACGGTGTCGGCATCAAGCTGATTGATTTCAAGATCGAGATCGGCCGCGTCTATGACGGTGATTTCCAGCGCCTGATCGTCGCCGACGAGATCAGCCCCGACAGCTGCCGGCTGTGGGATATCGAGACCGGCCAGAAGCTGGACAAGGATGTGTTCCGCCGCGATCTGGGCAGCCTGACGGATGCTTACACCGAAGTGGCAAAAAGGCTCGGTGTGCTGCCAAAGGGGGCGACACCGATGGCGCGCCCGACATTGATTAACTGAGGTCCAATTACCGGGCGCCAAAGGTGCCCGTGCGAGCAGGAGTAGTGCAATGAAAGCACGCGTGCATGTGATGTTGAAAAACGGTGTTCTGGACCCGCAGGGCGAGGCTGTGCGCCACGCTTTGGGCAGTCTGGGTTTTGACGGCGTGAACGGCGTTCGTCAGGGCAAGGTAATCGAACTGGATCTGGCCGAGACCGATGAGGCCAAAGCCCGCGAGACGGTGACCGCGATGTGCGAAAAGCTGCTCGCGAATACGGTCATCGAAAGTTATTCGGTGGAGATCGCCTGATGCACGCTGCCGTCATCGTCTTTCCCGGATCGAACTGTGACCGCGATCTGGCTGTCGCGCTGGAGCGGGCCGGGGCGCGCGTTTCGATGGTGTGGCACAAGGATACCAGCCTGCCCGACGGTGTCGATCTGATCGGCGTGCCCGGCGGGTTTTCCTTTGGTGATTACCTGCGCTGCGGCGCGATCGCTGCCAACTCACCGATCTGCCGGTCGGTGGTGGCGCATGCGGACAAGGGCGGCTTTGTGCTGGGCATCTGCAACGGGTTCCAGATCCTGACCGAAACCGGGCTGCTGCCCGGCGTCCTGCTGCGCAATGCCGCGCTGAAATACGTGTGCAAACCGGTGGAATTGCGGGTCGAGACAGCTGACACGGCCTTTACCGCCGGATATGGCAAGGGCGATGTGATCACGGTGCCGATCGCGCATCACGATGGCAACTATCACGCCGATGCCGAGACGCTGCGCATGCTCAATGCCGAGGACCGCGTGGCGTTCCGGTATCTGGACAATCCCAACGGGTCTGTCGAGGACATTGCCGGTATCGTATCGGCGAACCGCCGCGTGCTGGGCATGATGCCACACCCCGAGCGGATGGCCGAGTCGGCCCACGGTGGCACCGACGGTGCGGCGATGTTCGCGGGGCTGGTCGATCAGTTGGCGAAGGCCTGAGCCGCGATCCGCTCCCTATGTGCGCGGGATGCATGGCCAGAGCGCAGGCTGATGATCCGGCTTTTGGCTGACGGATTTCCCATGATTCTCCAGTTTCGGGGCGGCACGGCTGCGGTCTGCCTGCCACCAAATCGCTTGAGGCGGCCCGTGCCCGGCCTTACGCTGTGAACATGACCGACAAAAGCGTTCCCGCAGTCACCAATGGCACGCGCACCACCGGCTGGCGGGTGCGTCTGGCGCTGTTCGTGATGACTGCGATGGCGATTGTCACGGTCTCTGTCACCAACCGTCTGCTGACCGATCGCTTTACCGAGAACACCCGCAACCGGGCCGAATTGCGGCTGGTGCTTTATTCCGGCAACCTGCTGAGCGAGCTGCGCCAGAACGCCATCGTGCCGCAACTTCTGGCGCGCGATCCGGCGTTGATTTCTGCGCTTAATTCAGGCGATTACCAGCTTTCCACCCAGCGGCTGATCTCGTTTGTCGACGAAATCAGCGCGGCCTCGCTCACGCTGCTGGACAAGGACGGGCGCACGGTGGCCTCGACCGACCGCAATTCGCTGGGGAAAAACCATCGGCAGGGGTCGTACTATATTGATGCGATTCGGTCGAAAGACACCGTTTTCAAGCTGATTCAGCGCGAAACCGGCAAATACGATTTCTTCTACTCGCGCCGGATCGAGAGCCAGGGCCTGCTGGTTGGGGTGATCCTGGTCGAGGTCGATCTGGCCAAATACGAACGCGCTTGGGCGGGCATTTCCGATGCTGTGGTCGTGACCGACAGCGAGGGTCGCATCATCCTGTCGACCGAGCCGCGCTGGCGCGGCGTGACCGAGGCCGAGGCGCTGCGCCGCGAACCTGTTACCAGCGCCATCGAGCGCGCTATTCAGGCCACTGCCGATTGGACCCAACTGCCTGCTGACGCCTATGTGCAGGGCGAGGCGGTGATGCGGGTCGAGGGGCGCGTGGCGTTTCGGGGCTGGCGCATCGCCAGTTTTACCACCTACGCCAGCGTGCGCGAGAAGGTGAACGGGGTTCTGGCCCTCGAAATCATGGGATTCGCGATTCTGCTGGCGCTGGCCTTCTATTTCATGAACCGAAAGACGACCGTGCGCATGGCGCTCTTTCAGCGCGAATCGGCAGAGCTTCGCGCATTGAACCGCCGGTTGCAGCGGGAAATTGCCGAGCGTGAGCGCGTGCAGGAGAACCTTGCGGTGGCCGAGCAGACGCTTGCCCAGAGTTCCAAACTGGCCGCGCTCGGAGAGATGTCCGCCGCCGTCAGTCACGAGCTGAACCAGCCGCTGGCGGCGATGAAGACCTACCTTGCGGGCGCGCGCCTGTTGCTCACACGGCACCGGGCGGACGAGGCGCTTTCGTCGTTCCAGCGGATCGATGATCTGATCGAGCGGATGGGGGCGATCACCCGGCAGCTGAAATCCTATGCGCGGCGGTCCGGTGACACGTTCGGGCCTGTGAATATGGGCGATTCCCTGGCCTCGGCGCTGGCAATGATGGAGCCGCAACTGCGCCAGCGGCGGGTCACGATCGAACGGGCATTGCCCGATGCTCCGGTGATGGTCATGGGCGACCGGGTGCGGATCGAACAGGTGATGGTCAACCTGCTGCGCAACGCGCTCGATGCGACCGAGAGCGTGGAGAACGCCCAGATCGATATCGTGCTGGCGGCGGGTGACACTGCGACGCTGTCACTGCGCGACAACGGGCACGGGATCGACGATATCGATAGCCTGTTCGAGCCGTTCTACACCACCAAGCAACCCGGCGACGGGGTGGGGCTGGGGCTTGCCATTTCATCGGGGATCGTGAACGACCTTGGTGGACGCCTGACGGCACGCAACGCCGTGGCGGGGGGGGCTGTATTCGAGATGCAGTTACCTATCTTGAACGAAGAGACATCGGAAGAAACCCGGGCCGCCGAATGACGGCGCGCCACAGCAGCGGAGGGACGCCCATGGCCAATGCCATGAAGATCGCCATCGTGGATGATGAAAAAGACATGCGTCAGTCGATCAGCCAATGGCTGGCCCTGTCGGGATATGACACCGAAACCTTCTCTTCGGCCGAGGATGCGCTGAAGAAGCTCGGCCCGGATTATCCGGGCATCGTGGTGTCAGATATCAAGATGCCCGGCATGGACGGCATGCAGTTTCTGAAAAAGCTGATGGGCGCGGACAGTTCATTGCCGGTGATCATGATCACCGGGCATGGCGATGTGCCGATGGCGGTCGAGGCCATGCGCGTCGGTGCCTATGATTTCCTGGAAAAGCCGTTCAACCCGGACCGCATGACCGAACTGGCCAAGAAAGCCACCAATGCCCGCCGCCTGACGCTGGACAACCGGGCGCTGCGGCGCGAGTTGAGCGACGGCACCCAGTTGATGAAAAAGCTGATCGGCTCCAGCCCGGTGATGGAGCGTCTCAAGGAGGATATCCTTGATCTGGGGCAGGCCGACGGGCATGTGCTGATCGACGGCGAGACCGGCACCGGCAAGACTTTGGTGGCGCATGCTCTGCATGCGGTCGGGGCACGCGCGGGGAAGAAATTCGTTCTGGTATCCTGCGCGGCCCACGAGGAAGACGCACTTCTCAAGCGGTTGTTTGGCCCGATGAACCCCGAGGACAGCCGTTTGCCCGCGGTCGAAGAGGCGCGCGGCGGGACGCTGGTGATCGAGGATATCGAGGCGCTGAGCGATAGCGCGCAGGCGCGGCTGCTGACCTATCTGAACGAGGAAGGTACACCGCCTGAGACCCGCATCGTCGCGATTTCGAACCTGCAGGACGAGGGTAAGACATCCGAGGATGCGCTGCGTTCGGATCTGTTCTACCGATTGGCGAGCCTGCGCATCACGGTGCCACCTTTGCGGCAGCGCGGCGAGGATATCCTGACGCTGTTTACCCGCTTCGCTGACCAGTTCGCGGATGACTATGGCTGCGAGCCGCCACAGGTGAGCGCGCAGGAGGCGGCACAGCTGTTGCAGGCGCCCTGGCCGGGCAATGTGCGACAACTCTTCAACGTGGCCGAACGCGCGGTGCTGCAATCGCGGCGCGGGTCGGGCACGATCGTTTCGCTGCTGATGAGCGATCATCAGGACATGCAGCCGGTGATGACCACCGAAGGCAAGCCGTTGAAGGAATATGTCGAGGCGTTCGAGCGGATGCTGATCGACAACACGATGCGCCGCCACAAGGGCAGCATCGCCGCCGTCATGGATGAATTATGCTTGCCGCGACGGACATTGAACGAGAAGATGGCGAAATACGGGCTACAACGGTCCGACTACCTGTAGGCAATTGCGCCAGTCGGATCAGGCCCCAGTCGGGGACACTAGGTGATGACGGGTCATTTTAGGCGGTTTGGGATTTTTCTGTTCGCGCTCCATCTCTGGGGCGGCGCTGCTGTCGCGCAGGGGTGCGGCTGTAATCCGCTGCCCAGTGAGGGCACATATGGCAAGACTGACCCGTTCACACTGACCCATCTGGACGGCGACGAGTCGACCTGCCCGACGCAAATTCGCCTTCAGGCCAAACGCCGCGGCGCACCGGATATTGATGTACCCCTTTTTTGCCAGCCGGAAAAAGCTGCATGGATCGGGGTGGAGCCGTCACCCTTTGGGGGGCCGTTCATCTACGAGTTGAGTGCCGGAGAGCCACCCCTGGATATGGCAAGCGGCGAGTATGTGGCGCAATTGGCTGCCAGCCGCGCGATGTCAGAGGCAGCTACGCTAAAGATGTTCCTGCCTCCGATGCTTGTCGCGATGGGCAAGTCGGACCTTAATATTTCACTGGAGCTGACGGGGAAGGGCAGGGCGGCGCCCTGTATTTGCGGCGAGGTGCGGCTGGAGCTGGATCACGTGAGCAAACAAAAAGCGGCCTACGAGGACAAGGACCTGATTGCCCACGCGCGCGCCCTCGGGTTGCGCGGCAGCGACTCGGGCCAGAATTTCTGGATGGATTCCAACCGGCAGCTCCACCAACTGCCGCCGCGTGAGCACAGGTATAGCTACGACGATCTGGTGTCGTCGGAAACAACACCCAGTTCTGTTGCGCTGGACTCGCCGGATCAGATTGCAGCGCAAGGGGCAAAGATCGCGGCCAAGTTCAAGCCCAGTGAGTTGCAACCCGGCGCCTTTGCCCAGACCCACCCGATTAGCTGTGCCATCAAGATGATGCACCCCAAGGAGGCGGCACAAAGCTGCGTGCCTGCCATCGTGATGAAGGCGGCCTTCGAACATGAGGCAAGGCACCGCGCGCTCTGCCGGAAATTCAATAGCCCGCCGACATATGTGGCGCCTGACGGAACGACGGTGAACTGGAAGGAACGAAGTGGTGCGACGGGCCTGTATATTGACGGGATTTCGGCACCGGCATCTGGCTACTACGCTTGGGCACAAATGCCTGAAAACCATGCCGCCGACGAGGCCGCAGCCTACGGCGTAGAGGTGAAAATCCTGCAAGACTGGCTGTCTGCGAATTGCGACTGAGCCAAGCTCGGCGTGCAGTTTTCTTTTTTTGCCGCTATTTTCATCGTTTAAGGTCATTCCGCCATGGTTGCCGGGCCAATGTTGCGATTTTCTGCATTGTCATTCACGCATCGCACCCATTAGTATGGTTTCAGGATAATTCACCCATTGGTGTAGTCCATTGAGTTTCGCTGTTTCAGACCTTCCCAGGAAATTTCCGGTAGTTTTGAGCAGGCCGATCGGATCCCGGAGTACGGGATCACATATATGCCAGGCACCCGGAATGCGGGAATGCCCGGCCCTGAATGGGTATCTCGTCGAGGTGCCGGAGAAAAACCGCGATGACGCGCGTGAATGAGGCAAGGACACTGAGCGGGGCCATTCTTGGCACCCGCGTTTTTGCATGTCTGCGCTCGGTCGCCTTTATCAGACACCCCTTGCGATCCTATGCCCCACCGGGGCAGGTAGGCTTGCCCGGGTGCACACGGAAAACATGGCTAAGAAAATGCTTATCGACGCCACCCACGCGGAAGAGACTCGCGTCGTGGTGGTTGACGGAAACAAGGTTGAGGAATTCGATTTCGAATCCGAAAACAAGCGCCAGATTGCTGGCAATATCTACCTTGCAAAAGTAACGCGGGTTGAGCCGTCGCTTCAGGCGGCCTTCATCGATTATGGCGGAAATCGCCACGGGTTCCTCGCGTTCTCGGAAATCCATCCCGATTATTACCAGATCCCCATCGCCGACCGCGAGGCGCTGATGGAAGAAGAGCGCGCCTATGCCGAGGCCCAAAAGGCCGAAGACGACGAGGGCAAGCCCAAGCGCCGTTCGCGCGGCGGGCGAGGCCGGTCCAAGGCCGAAAAGGCGCATTCCGATGACGCCACCCAGACGGCCGAAGTGGCCGATGGCGAAATCTCGGGCATGGAGACGATCGACCTCAGCGAGAGCGAAGAGGGCAGCTCGCCCATGGAGCGTGTCGCCGAAACCCCGGTGGAAGAGCCGGGTAACGACGATCAGGCGGATACGGATCATAACGACGAAGATCAGGTCGATGCCGGTCAGGCTGACGCCGACACTGATGATGACAACGGCGACCATGACGACGACAACAATGACAGCGACTCGACGCCCCGCGCCGCCCGCAAGGACGCCAGCATCGAGGTGGTCGCCGACGAGGACGATCACGACGACATCCGGCCGCCGCGCAAACCGCGCCCCAAGCGGTACAAGATTCAGGAAGTCATCAAGGTTCGCCAGATCCTGCTGGTGCAGGTCGTCAAGGAAGAGCGCGGCAACAAAGGCGCGGCGCTGACCACCTACCTTTCGCTCGCGGGCCGCTATTGCGTTCTGATGCCCAACACCGCGCGCGGTGGTGGAATCAGCCGCAAGATCACCAATGCACCGGATCGCAAGAAACTGAAGGAAATCGCCAACGAGATCGACGTGCCCAAGGGCGCGGGCCTCATTGTGCGCACCGCCGGTGCCAAACGGACGAAATCCGAGATCAAGCGCGACTATGAATATCTTCAGCGTCTGTGGGAGCAGATTCGCGAACTGACGCTGAAATCCATCGCGCCCGCGAAAATCTACGAAGAGGGCGACCTGATCAAACGCTCGATCCGCGACCTCTATAACCGCGAGATCGACGAAGTTCTGGTAGAGGGCGAGCGCGGCTACCGCATCGCCAAGGACTTCATGAAAATGATCATGCCGTCCCACGCCAAGAACGTGCGCCACTATACCGATACGATGCCGCTCTTTGCGCGGTTCCAAGTGGAATCGTATCTCAATTCGATGTTCAACCCGACGGTTCAGCTGAAATCGGGTGGTTATATCGTGATCGGCGTGACCGAGGCGCTGGTCGCCATCGACGTCAACTCTGGCCGCGCCACCAAGGAAGGCTCGATCGAGGAGACCGCAACCAAGACCAACCTGGAAGCCGCCGAAGAGGTGGCCCGCCAGTTGCGTCTGCGTGACCTTGCCGGTCTGATCGTGATCGACTTCATCGACATGGACGAGCGCAAGAACAACGCCGCCGTCGAAAAGCGGATGAAGGACAAGCTCAAGACCGATCGCGCGCGCATTCAGGTAAGCCGCATCTCGGGCTTTGGCCTGATGGAGATGAGCCGCCAGCGTCTGCGCCCCGGCATGATCGAGGCGACGACGCAGCCATGCCCATCCTGCCACGGCACCGGCCTGATTCGGTCGGACGACAATCTTGCGCTCAACATCCTGCGCCAGATCGAGGAAGAGGGCGTACGCCGCCGCTCGCGCGAAGTTCTGGTGCGCGCGCCTGTGGGCATCGCCAACTTCCTGATGAACCAGAAACGCGAGCATGTGGCGCAGATCGAGGCACGCTATGGCCTGTCGGTGCGGATCGAGGGCGATCCCAGCCTGATCAGCCCCGATTTCACGCTCGAGAAGTTCAAGACCGCAACTCGTGCCGTTCCCGAAGTGACGACCCCTGTGGTGTCGGTGGACAGCTCATTGATGGATGATATCGACGAGCGCGCGAAAGAGGTCGAAGACGATGACGACGACGATCAGACCGACGCATCCAACGGCAATGACAACGGCAATGGTAACGGCGACGGTGACGGGGATGACAAGCCCAAGAAGCGCCGCCGTCGGCGTCGCAGCCGCAGCCGCGGTGGCAAGAACCGCAACGATGGCGAGAACAACGGCACAAACGGTGACGGCAACGGCGACGATGCTGCGGATGACGCCAAGGTGACAGCGGACGGCCCGGATGCCGGTGCCGATGCGCAGGTGACGAAGGCCGATGGCCCCGCCGCCGAAGAGCCCGTGAGCGAAGCTGCTACGACCGAAGAGGCCGCGACCGAGGCACCGGCCAAGCCGAAGCCCACGCGCACCCGTAAACCGCGGGCCAAGAAGGCCGTCGTGGAGGCCGAGGCGACCACCGAGGCAGTTGCCGATGGCTCTGCGCCGGATGCCGCCACGCCGGTTGAAGCGGCTGAAGAGGCGCCCAAGCCCAAACGGACCCGCAAGCCGCGCGCCAAGAAAGCCGATGTTGCAGCCGAGCCTGTCGCGGCCGTGCCGGATGTCGCGCCCGCGCCGGAGCCTGCACCAGAGCCCGCACCCGAACCTGCGCCGGCAGCAGAGCCTGCGCCGCAACTGGCCGCTGTGCCTGCGCCCGAGCCGGAACCTGCGCCCGAGCCGGAAGTGGTACCGCAAGCCGTTGTCGAGGAAGCACCTGCGACACCGCCCGCCCCGGAACCCGAGGCGGAAGTCCAGGAAGACAAACCCAAGCGCAAGGGCTGGTGGTCTCTGGGCCGCTGATGCGAGAGCTTTTTCCCGGATCGGGAAAAAGCGCTCAACGCTTCAGGGCACTGATGCCCCTACTTTCTTCTTTGTGAAAAGCTCATTCTGACCGGCGCGCGGCCTACGATCCGCCCGCCGGTCAGTTTTCTTTCCGGATCCGGTAAATGCTGTGGCCCTCGGTCTCTGTCACTGACAAGAGGGTATGCCCCGCCTGCGCACAGAAATGCGGCACGTCGATGACGGCTGCCGGGTCGTCAGCCCACAACTCTATCTCGCCGCCTTGTGGCAGCGCCTTGAGCCGCTTGCGCAGCTTGAGGACGGGCAGGGGGCAAAGCAGCCCGATGGCATCGAGTGTCTCCATATCGGCGCAGATAATCGCGCACCCAGCCGCTGTCCACAACCTTGTGACATTGCGCGCGGTGACGCCGCCGGTTTAATGCGCTAAGCCGAGGCATGTTCGGAATCGAAATCATAGATGCGGGCCTGATTCCCGCGATGGTCGTTGCGCTGATCGCGGGCGTTCTGTCATTTCTCAGCCCCTGTGTGCTGCCCATCGTGCCACCCTATCTGGCCTATATGGGGGGCGTGACGGTGAGCGATCTCAGCACGGATCGCGGCGCGCGCAATCGGGCTCTGGTTCCGGCGCTGTTCTTTGTTCTGGGCTTGTCGACCATCTTTCTACTGCTGGGATTCACCGCGTCGGTCGTCGGCACGATGTTCCTGCAATACCAGAGTGTTTTCAACACCGTGGCCGGTATCATGGTGATGGTATTCGGGGCACATTTCGTCGGTGTCTACCGGATCGGCTTCCTTGACCGCGAGGCACGGATGGATGCGGGCGACCGGGGCGGCACGGCCTTTGGCGCCTATGTGCTGGGGCTGGCCTTTGCCTTTGGCTGGACGCCCTGCATCGGCCCGCAACTGGGCGCGATTCTCAGCCTTGCGGCGTCAGAGGCATCTGTGGCGCGCGGGACCTTGCTGCTGGCGGTCTATGCCATCGGCCTTGGTGTGCCCTTTCTGCTGGTCGCGGCTTTCCTGCCACGCCTCACCGGCACGATGGGCTGGATGAAGCGGCATATGGAGCAGATCGAGCGGGTCATGGGCCTGTTGCTCTGGACCATCGGTCTGTTGATGCTGACCGGCGGGTTCTCGGCCTTTGCCTTCTGGCTGCTCGAGGTGTTCCCGGCGCTGGCGGTGTTGGGCTAAAGCCCATCTTCTGAAGGGGGCGCCGCGCAGAGGCAGTGGCCGGACCGCGAGCCTTACTCTTGCCCAACTGATGCGCTAGCATTGCCGAAAGGCAAAGCCCTCGGGGCCAAGGCATGAGCAGCATGACGAACAAGACCGTGACCTCGCGCCGGGTGTTTTACATCCCCGGCTATGATCCGATTCATCCGCGCCGCTACCGCGAGCTGTACCGCAGCGAAAGCGCGGCGCAGGCGGCGATTTCGGGCTACGAGATCACCCTGAAGCCCAAGACCGGCACGGCGCGCTATGGCTGGCGGGTGGAGAGTGCCATTGACGGGACCGAGGTGCGCGCCGAATTCGATGTGCTTGTCTGGTCGGACATCGTGCGCTCCTCGATGGAGCAGGGGATCGTCGCCACCTACCTGCAACTGATCCGCACCGCCTGGACCTATATCGCGAGCGGGGCGCTGGGGCGGCTGATGCGGCTGCGCAAGGGGCCGGTGATCGCGGCGCTTTATCCGGTGGCGTTCCTGCTGGTGCAACTGGTGCTGGCGTTGGCGCTGGCCTGGGGGCTGGGGCAGTTGCTGGCACTGATCCACCCGTGGCTGGTCTGGGCGGGGCTGATCGCCGTGCCATTCGTGCTGGAATGGTTTCGCAAGAAGGATGGCAAGTTTTTTGCCTACTACCTGATGCATGACTACGCTTATTCCGCGCGCTACCGCGGCGCCAATCCGCCCGAACTGGAGGCGCGGATGGCCGAATTCACCGATGAGATCGCCACGGCACTGACCACCGATGTGCAGGAGGTTCTGGTCGTGGGGCATTCGTCAGGCGCGCATCTGGCGGTGTCGATCCTGGCCGATCTGATCCGCGCCCGCCGGGTGCCTGCCAATGGCCCGACTTTGTCGTTCCTGTCACTGGGGCAGGTGGTGCCGATGGTGTCCTTCCTGCCCGATGCGCAACGGCTGCGCGCCGATCTGCAATATCTCAGCGAGCGCGACGAGCTGACCTGGGTGGATGTGACCGCGCCGGGCGATGGCTGCGCCTTCGCGCTGTGCGATCCTGTCGCGGTTTCCGGAGTGGCCACGGACGCGAAGCGCTGGCCGCTGGTCTTGTCGGCGGCCTTTACCCAGACGTTGAGTGCCGCGCGCTGGAAGGAATTGCGGTGGAAGTTCTTCCGGCTGCATTTCCAGTATATGTGCGCCTTTGACCGGCCCGGCGACTACGATTACTTCCAGATCACCGCAGGGCCGCAGACGCTGGCCACTCGCTATGCCGGGCGCGCCCCGTCCAAGAGCCGGATCGAGAAGCCGGTGAACAAGTTCCGGGACATCGCCGCATGACCATCCTGCCGCCGAAACCCCCGGCGCGCGAGGGGCGCGTTTCGCTCTGGCGCTATCTGCGGCTCTTTCGGCAGGATATTCTCTCGGCGCAGCCCGCGCGGCTTTATCGCGCGTGGATGGCCGAGTTTCGCACGCCGTTCTTCCGCTCCTACATGTGCAATCAGCCCGAACTGGTCGATCTGGTGCTGAAACAGCGGCCGGATGATTTTCCCAAATCGAACCGAATCCGCGAGGGGCTGACGCCACTCTTGGGCAATTCGGTCTTTGTCACCAATGGCGAGGTGTGGAAACGGCAGCGCCGGATCATCGACCCGGCGTTCGAGGGCGGGCGGTTGCGCGACGTGTTCCCGGCAATGGCGGCTGCCGGAGAAAGCGCCGTGGCCCGATTGGCGGTGCTGGCCGATGGCCGCGCGCAAGAGATCGAGGCCGAGACCAGCCATGTGGCGGCGGATGTGATCTTTCGCACGCTGTTCTCGATCCCAATCGAGAACGAGATCGCCGCGCGGGTTTTTGCCGAGTTTCGCGAGCATCAGCGCGCGCAGCCGGTGGTCAATCTGGGCGCGCTGCTGCCGCTGCCGCGATGGGTGCCCCGTTTTCACGCGCGCAAGACCAAGGCGACGGCGGCGGTCATTCGTGGGTTGATCACGCAGTTGACCGCCACGCGGATGGCCGAGATCGAAGCCGGGACAGCCCCGGACGATCTGGCGACCAAGATCATGACCACACCCGATCCGGTTGATGGCAAGACCTTTGCCACGGATGAAATGGTAGATCAGGTGGCCATCTTCTTTCTGGCCGGTCACGAAACCAGCGCCTCGGCGCTGGCCTGGGCGCTCTATTTGTTGGCACTTTTCCCAGATTGGCAAGAGCAGGTCGCGGCAGAGGCTCAGGCCACATTTGGCGATGGCACGCCGGAGTTCGGCCATGTGTCGAAACTGCGGATCACCCGCGACGTGTTCCGCGAGACGCTGCGCCTGTATCCGCCGGTGCCGATGATGGTGCGCGAGGCGTCCAAGCCTGAAGTGTTCCGTGGGCGCGACGTGCCGGCGGGGGCTCAGATCGTGCTCAGCCCCTGGCACCTGCACCGGCACGAACGCCTGTGGGATGCGCCCGATGCGTTCGATCCGGGCCGCTACGCAACCGAGAACGGAAAGGCCTGTATGCGCAGCGCCTATATGCCGTTTTCGGCCGGGCAGAGGGTCTGCACCGGGGCAGGGTTCGCCATGATCGAGGGGGCGCTGCTGCTGGCGATGCTGCTGCGCAGTTACCGGTTCGATCTGGCGCCCGAGCGCCCCGCCATGCCGGTGGCGCATCTGACCGTGCGCGGCAAGGACGGGATCTGGCTACGGATCACGCCGCGAAAGACCTAGACGCGCGGGCCGCGCGGGTGAGCTTCACCCGCGCATGCGTGCGCCATCGGCGTCGAAAAGCGGCGTGGTGATCAGCGTGGCGGGCCGCATCTCGCCCAAGATCTCGATCTCCACCTCCAGCCCGTCCTGTGCCTTGTCCTTGGGGATTAGCGCCATGGCGATCGACTTGCCCGCATGGTGCGAATAGCCGCCCGAGGTGCAAAAGCCTATCACGGCGCCCTCGTGCCACACGGGCTCGTATCCAGCAACATCGGCATACAGTGCGTCCACCTCGAAGGCGCAGAGCTTGCGCGCTGCGCCCTTGTCACGCTCGGCCTCGGCGGCGGCACGGCCGATGAAATCGGTGTTTTTCGACCATTGAATGAACCGGTCTATGCCGGTTTCGGCAGGCGTGTAGTCTGGCGAAAACTCATTGAGCCAGGAGCCAAAGAACTTGTCCAGCCGCAGGCTCATCATGGCGCGCATGCCAAAGGGGCGCATGCCGTGTTCCTGCCCGGCCTGCCACAGGGTATCCCACAGTGCGCGCTGCACCATCGGATCACAGTAGATCTCGAACCCCAGATCGCCAGTATAGCTGACCCGTTGCACCAGACATTCGGCCATGCCGATATTGGCGTGGCGCAGGTCCATGAACGCCATGTCGCCGATGGGTGCGCGCGTGCAGGCCATCAGAACCTCTCGCGCCTTCGGGCCGGCGATCTGGAACCCGTTCAGCCGGTCGCTGACATTCTCGACCTTTACGTCCTCGGCCTCGTTGCGCTGGAACCAGCGCATATGCACGGCCTGCGCGCCGTAGGATGCGGTCAGTTGAAACGCCTGATCCGAAAGACACGAAACGGTGAAATCGCCCAGCAGTCGCCCCTTGGGCGACAGCATCGGCGTCAGGCTGAGCCGTCCGGGTTTCGGGATACGTCCTGCCATGATCCGGTCCAGCCAGGCGCGCGCGCCCGTGCCTGTGACCAAATACTTGCCGAAATTATGCACTTCGTTGATGCCGACCGCCTCGCGCACTGCACGGACCTCGCGGGCGGTGGCGTCAAAAGCGTTGGAGCGGCGGAAGGAGGGCGTCTCGTAACGCGGCTCGTCGCCCTCGGCAAAGTAGTTGGCCACCTCCAGCCCGAATTGCTGGCCCCAGACCGCGCCCATGCCATCAAAAATGTCGTACATCGGTGTGGTGCGGAACGGACGGGCCGCGGGCAGTTCCTCGTTGGGGTAGGAGACCGAGAACCGTTTTTGATAGTTTTCGATCACCTTGGGCAGGGTGTAGCCCGGCGTGATGATGTCGCCAAAGCGCGCCACGTCCATCGCGGTCACGTCGCGCTCGCATTCGCCTTCTATCATCCATTGCGCCAGCATCAGCCCGACACCGCCGCCCTGGCTGAACCCCGCCATGACGCCGCAGGCGGACCAGTAGTTGCGCATCCCCGGCACCGGCCCCACCAGAGGGTTGCCATCGGGGGCAAAGGTGAAGGGGCCGTGAATGACAGATTTCACACCGGCCCGTTCCAGTGCCGGAAAGCGGCGATAGGCGAATTCGATGCTGGTCTCGATCTTGTCCAGATCGTCGGGCAGCAGTTCATGGCCGAAATTCCAAGGCGTGCCATCCACTGCCCAAGGTTTGCAGGGTTGTTCATAGAACCCGATACACAGGCCGCGCCCTTCCTGCCGCAGATAGGATTCGCCCGCCGGGTCCATCACATGCGGATGCTCGCCACCGCCCTCGATGATCTCGACGATTTCGGGCACGTCGTCGGTGACGACATATTGATGCTCCATCGGGTGCAGCGGCAGGTAGAGGCCGGCCATCTGAGCGATCTCGCGCGCCCAAAGGCCGCCCGCGTTGACCACGTGCTCGGCATGCACATTTCCCTTGTCGGTGATCACGTCCCAGGTGCCATCGGGGCGCTGCCTGGTTTCGTGAACCTTGCAGTGGGTCTGGATCGTGGCGCCACCCAAACGCGCTGCCCTGGCGTAGGCGTGGGTTGTGCCCGACGGATCGAGATGCCCGTCTAGCGGATCATAGAGCGCGCCCAGAATGCCATCGGTGTTGGTCACGGGGGCGATCTTGGCAATCTCTTCGGGACCGACAATCTCGGTCTCAAGGCCCATGTAGCGGTGCTTGGCGCGTTCGGCGAGCAGCATGTCGAAGCGGTCTTGATTGTCGGCCAGCGTGATGCCGCCGACATGGTGCAGCCCACAGGACATGCCGGTAATTTCCTCAAGTTCCTTGTAGAGCTTGATGGTGTATCCCTGCAGCGCCGCCATGTTGGTGTCGCCGTTGAGGGTATGAAACCCGCCCGCTGCATGCCATGTGCTGCCGCTGGTCAGCTCGGAGCGCTCGATCAGCATCACGTCGGGCCAACCCAGCTTGGTCAGGTGATAAAGCACGCTGCAGCCGACGACACCGCCGCCGATGACGCAGACACGGGTGGATCTCTGCATGATGGGTCTCCTTGTAGATTCCCGGCAAGGTGAGGGTATGTTCAGAAGCATGCAAGTGGGATTGCGACAGAGCTTGTCGCGATTGCATGTCGCCGGGTGTTGGGCTGCCAGAAAGTTACCTGCTCGGACATGCTGACCCGGTTCATCTGGCAGCAGGCACCTTCAAAATTCTTCTTGGTTGAAACTTTTGAGCGTCTGGGGAGTTATTACCTGATGGACGATATTCGCCTGCTTCCCGCGACCCTGCTGCGCATGACGCGCGGCTATCTGCGCAAGCTATGGGTGCGGGTCGTGGCGATGGGTCTGCTGGCCTTTGTGTCGCTGGGGCTGGCCCAGTTGGGCGATATCTGGCTGCCCGAGGAGGTCCGGGGCCGCGTTACCGGCGTCTCTGTCGACCGGCTGCTGGATATCATCGCCAATGCCATGTTGGCGGTCACGATCTTCAGCATGACGGTGATGGTCACGGTCTATCGCAGTTCGTCCACCCAGTGGACGCCGCGCGTGCATCAACTGATCATGCAGGACAAGACCACACAGAAGACGCTGGCCGCGTTCATCGGGGCCTATGTCTATGCGCTGGTCGCGATCGTGCTGCGCGAAGTGGGGATTTTCGGCGACGAACACGCCTTTGTCCTGTTCTGGATCACGGTGCTGGTGCTGGCCTTCGTGGTCGTCAACCTGGTGCGCTGGGTGCTGCACCTTCAGACCTTTGGCAGCCTGCTGGACACGACACGCCAGGTCGAGGAGATCACCACACGCCGGTTCCGTGAGCGGCTGGAGACGCCCTGCCTGGGGGCCAATCCGCTGATCGGGGATTTGCCGGATGGGTTGACGGCGATCCGCGCCAGGCAAAGCGGCTATGTCCAGCATATCTATCCCGAGGGGCTGAACGCTGCGGCAGAGCGCTTTGACGTGGCGCTTTACCTGACGCGGCCGGTGGGCAGTTTCGTTTTCCTGAACGAGCCGCTGGTCTGGGTCCGGGGGAACTGGGACGACCCGGATGAGGGCGAAGCGGACGAAGACGGTGCTTCGCTGGCGTCGCTCGTCCGCGACCACATCATTCTGGGCGATCTGCGGACCTATGATCAGGATCCGCGCTTTGGCCTGATCGTGATGGGGGAAATGGCGTCCAAGGCACTATCGCCGGGGATCAATGACCCGGGCACCGCGATTGATGTGATCACCCGGATCGGTCGCATCCTGTCGAGCTACTGGACCGAAGAGGATGCCGACGCGTCGCCCAAGCTGGACCGGCTTTATGCCCCGCCCTTGTCGCCCTCGGATCTTATCGAGGATGGATTCAGTTCTCTGGCGCGCGACGGTGCGGCGATGGTCGAAGTGCAGCAACATCTTCAGGCGACACTGGGCGCGCTGATGCAGCATCCAGATGCCGGGCTGGCAAAGGCCGCTGGCGACGCAGCGCGCCGCTATCTGTTCCGCGCACTGCGGTCGCTGCCGTTCGAGGACGACCGGGAAGAATTGCGCGGCTCGGCCCACGCGAATGTACGCCGCAATGTCCCCAAAGCCACGAGCCCGGCGGATTTGTCCTAGGGCGCGCGTTGCTGGCGCTGGATGTGTCGGAGGGGTGTAAACTTGCCCGATGGCCGAATTAGGCTTACGCTACGTCATCTTTTGGAGGTAAATCATGATCCGGGGTTGCTTGATCCTTGTCGTCGCGGTTGCTCTGGTTTTGTTTTTTCCGGGCGGCGCGCCATTGCCGGGCGCTTTCGGCCCGTTTATCGGTTCGGCCGCTCAGGCCGGCGGCGGGGGGGCTGACATCGGGTACAAGCCTTCCAAGAAAGGCAGCAAGAAAGCCACCAAGAAGAAGAGACCCGCCAAGCCGGTATTAAAGAAAAATCCCAAGAAGAAGGCCGCCGCGAAAAAGCCCGAGGGGCCTTTTGTGCCTGATACCAGCGCCTTGCGTGCGAAACGCAATGGACCGGCACAGCGCGCGCAGGACAAGCTGGAAGACTATGCGCGCGAGGACAACCTCAAGGGGCTGGCAACCTCGGGCAAGCGCATGAGAGCCTTCAAGTCCAATGTGGACGGGCTGGTGGATCGGGCCAGGACGAGCCAGGAAAAGGTCGATGCCAACAATGTCCTGGTGCAGTTGCAACGCTACAAGGGCGCTCGCAAGCAGAACCCGGCGCTCGCCTACTATGCGCATGGTATCCTGCGCGGGTTGGCTGCGATGACGGCCTATGAGCGCTATCTGGATGCGGACGGAAAAGCAGCGGTTGCAGAGCGGTTTGGCGATTTCAATCAGAAGACCGATGCCCGACTCGCCTTGGAAGATGCGCGCAAAGCCTATGCCGAAGCGCGCCAACGGGTGCCCAAGGCTCTGCGCCCACTGCACCCCAAGCCGTAAGCGCGACACCGACTTTTGAATCCGCTTGGCGTCTTGCGGGATTGTTTCTGTAAAATTGGAACGGACCCGGAATCCTGCGGGATTGTTTCCGCAAAATGGCCATAATTTCTCGTTATCGAATCGGTGAGGCAGAAAAAAGGCAGGAAAATATGGATATGACAGTCACTGCGGACAAAGCTCTTCTTGCGGCTCCGCCTGCACCCAAGGCACCCGCGGCACCTTTGCTTGTCGAGGTTGCTCGAAAGTACAGCGTGTCGCCGATCCGTCAATTTCGCGAGATGGTATCGCTGAACTGGGGGCCGGGCAAACTCGCCATGCACGAATACTATAGCAGCGGCGCTTTCGATCCCAAACTCTCTGCGGCTCAGAAGCGTGAGTTTGTTGGGGAAACGGCTAGCCGCAAGCTGAACCGCAGGCTGTCACCCATTCGGAAAACACCCTCGCGGTCATTTATTCGCGATAAAGTCATGTACTCTGCGTTGTTGGAGCAACTGGGTTTGCGCACCACGAAAACTCAGGCCGTTGTTTTGCGTGACCGCTCATATGGCAACATTCCCGCGCTGCGAGACATTGAAGATATCAAGGAATTCCTCGTCAACACTGCGGTTTACCCGATCTTTGGCAAACCTGTTGAAGGTTCCAAAAGCGTGGGGTCCGCATTGATCGAGGATATCGATCGCAGCGCAGGCGTGTTGCTGCTCGCGAATGGCAAGAAGGTCGACGTGGCCACATTCGCCAACGAAACCTACAACGACTTTGATAAAGGCTTTATCTTTCAATCCGCCGTCCAGCAGCATCCTGACATGCGCAAGATGACGGGAAAGGCTGTTGGCACTCTGCGCGTTGTGACCATTCGCGACGAAACGGGCGTGGAGCCACTTTACTCGGCTTGGAAAATCCCTGCACCAACGGCCATGTCGGACAATTTCTGGCAGCCGGGATCAATGGTCGCAGAAGTGGATATTTCGACCGGTAAACTCGTAAGGTGCAAACGCGGGTCTGGCGTAAAGGCAGAGTGGATTGACGCCCACCCAGTGAATGGCGAGGTTTTCGCAGGATACCAGATACCGCATTGGGAAGCTGTGAAAAAACTGGTTGCGCAGGCTCATGACTTGTTTCCCGAGTTTGGCGTCTTCGGCTGGGATATCGCCGTGACTCCTGATGGGCCGCTGATTATCGAGTGCAACGCAAATCCGTTTCACACTCTCTATCAGCTCGCGACAGGGCGCGGGATATTGAATGAGGATTTCAAACCGCGCTTTGATGCGGTCGCCATCCTTTCCGCCACAAGGCTCAAGACCACGTTCAGGGAAGCAAGGGCCGCCAGGATTGCCGCAGCCAGGGCTGCCAAGGGCTGCAACTAAGCGTCTGAGCGAAGGTTCCCGTTTCCGGCCCCATAGCGGATGCGGTGACCTCTCGCAGAGCGACCGTTTGATCCCAAGAGTAAGAAGCCGCACGCCTGAAGCCGGTTTGGCGGCCGATGGCCTTGTGAGTTTGCGCCTTAGGTATGAAGATAAAAATATCACCAATAAATAATGTTGAGGGTTTCAAATGTGGCAAGGCAGACTGTTACATATTCATACAACACCCGCCGTGCGGAAACCCATGATCGCCCAACAATCTGCGCAACTACTTCAGGGCGTAGGTGTCGAAGGGGATCGCTATGCTCTTGGTACAGGGAAATACTCACCTTTCCCTGACATTCGAGAGGTGACTTTGATCGAAATCGAAACGATTGCAGCGTTAAAGCGCGATCACGACATAGACCTTGCTCCAGAAGAGCACCGTAGGAACCTCACCACAGAGAATGTACCGCTTAACCACCTTGTCGGTAAGAGGTTTTGGGTTGGCCAAGTCTTGTTGGAAGGTGGTCGCCTGAACACGCCATGTCGATATTTGGATTTGGTTACGGGAAAATCAGTTAACGATATTCTTATACATCGTTCAGGTTTGAACTGCTCGATAATCCAAGGTGGAAAAATTAGCGTTGGCGACAGCATCAGACCAGATCGGGCCGACATCTGATTGGAAATTAAAAGGTAGCTTTGTCCGCAGAGCAGATTTCTGTCCGACTCCAGACTGAAAGTGCTTGGCACGTTGCGGGCAGGCGCTTCGCGTTGCGCGCGGCGCGGGTTTGATCCTGGTCAAGGCGCTGGTGCGCAAAGCGTGCTAGGGTCACTCTTGGATCGCGGGGGGCATGACGCCGCCCCGGTGGATCCATTTTCAGGAGGTGCCGGAATGGAAAACTCGACCAGCAAGGATGGGGCAACCGAGGCCGGTGGGGCTGCGTTTGCGGGTATGCCGGGAGTGGCGGAATGGCTGAACATCATGACGCAGAGTGCGCAGTTCGTGGCCGACCGCCTGCAACAGGACATGGAAACGCAGCGTGCGTTTCTGCAATGCCGGACGCCACAGGATGTCATGCGGTTACATACCGAATTCTACAAGACCGCCATGGCGCAATATACTGCCGAGGCAACCCGGATGATGAAGGCGATGTCAGAGGCCACGGCGGAAACAACGAAGCAGGCCACGAAGTTGACTTCGCGCGCCTATGACGACATTCCGCTCTAGAGCTTGCGGATCTTCAGCTTGGTGATCCGGTTGTCCTTGCGGGCGATCACCTCGAACCGGAAGCCGTGGAAGTTGAACACCTGATTGACCTTGGGGATCATCTGCGCTTCGTGGATCACCAGGCCGGCAATGGTGTTGGCCGCGTCGTCGGGCAGCGCCCAATCGGTGGCGCGGTTGAGGTCGCGAATGGTCATCGCGCCATCGACGATCAGCTGGTTGTCGTCGCTGCGCCGCAGTGAATGCTCGGCCTCGGGGTCGAATTCGTCGGTGATCTCGCCGACGATCTCCTCGAGGATATCCTCCAGCGTGATCAGCCCCTGCAACGTGCCATATTCATCCACCACCAGCGCGAAATGGGTGCGCATGCGCAGGAACTGCCGCATCTGGTCGTCAAGGGTCGTGGTTTCGGGCACGAAATAGGGTTTCATCGCCACGCTGACGACGTCGAAATTGCGCAGCGCGGACGGTGTTCCGCCGCGGCCCAGCACCAGCTTGTGCATCGCGCGCAAAAGGTCCTTGGCATGCACCACGCCGATGATGTTGTCGGGATCGTCCTTGAAGACCGGCAGGCGGGTGTGACGGCTCTGCAGGCATTGATCGAGAATCGCCTGCGGCTCGGAACTGGAATCGATCATCTCGATCTGGCTGCGATGCAGCATGATTTCCTCGACCGCGCGTTCGCCCAGATCAAGCGCGCCCAAAATCCTGTCGCGATCTTCCTTCTCGACCACGCCTTCGGACTGGCCCAGGTAGAGCGCACCGGCGATCTCCTCGCGCACGGCAAGGATATGGCTGTCCGGGTCGGTCTTGACGCCAAAGAGGCTGAGGATTCCGCGCACAAGGAAACGCACTGCGGCGACAAGTGGCGAGAAAGCGCGAATGACCAGCGTGATCACCGGTGCCACGCGGCTGGCGGCGATCTCGGCATTGGTGATGGCGTAGGTTTTGGGCAGAACCTCGGCAAAGATCAGGACCAGCAGCGTCATCACCAGCGTCGCCAGTGCCACGCCGTTTTGACCGAAGAGCCGGGTAAAGAGCGCGGTGGCGAGCGAGGCGGCTAGGATGTTCACCAGGTTGTTGCCGAGCAGAACTGAGCCAATCAAGCGTTCATTATCTTCGGTGATCGCCAGCGCCCGCTCGGCGCCCTTGTCTCCCTTTTCGGCGCGCGCGCGCAACTTGCCGCGCGAGGCCGCTGTCAGGGCGGTTTCGCTGCCGGAGAAGAAGCCGGAGAGGATCAGGAGCGCCAGAATTGCGCCGGTGGTAAGCCAAAATGCCGCGTCGAGCGTCGCGCCGGTGGGGTCCATTGGGTCCTTCAGGGTTCTTTTGTCAGGAATAAGTTATGGAGGCAGGCGGCGGGGGGTTCAAGGGTGTGGAGCCCCGGTGCGGTCTATTCGGTCTCTTTTGCCAGCGGGTGGTGCTCCATCACCAGTGCTTTCAGACGTTCCTCCAGCACATGCGTGTAGATTTCGGTGGTGGCGATATCGGCATGGCCCAGAAGCGTCTGGATCGACCGCAGGTCGGCCCCGTTGGCCAGCAAGTGGGTGGCAAAGGCATGGCGCAGCGTGTGCGGCGTCACTTTGGCGGGGCTGACGCCGCCCGCAATGGCCAGTTCCTTGATCAGTGCGTAGAACCTATGGCGCGTCAGGTGCCCCAGCTTGCCCCCCGAGGCAAAGAGGTAGGGCGAGGGGGTTGCGCCCTTTGCTCGCGCGGCTTCGGCGCGGCGATCGCAATCAGCCAGCCAATCCGCCAGCGCGACACGGGCGGGCGATGACAGCGGCACGATGCGTTCCTTGTCGCCCTTGCCGCGAATGAGCAGCATGCGCGGATCGCCGCGCGCCGCTGAGATCGGCAGCGACACCAATTCCGTGACCCGCATGCCGGTGGCATAGAGCAGTTCCATCAGGCAGGTGTTCCGCAGCCGGTCATGCGCGGTGCGTCCGTGATGGCGCGCGGCGTCCAGCAGGCGGTCCACCTCGGCTTCGGACAGGGTTTTCGGCAGGCGCTGCTCGCGGCCCGGCCCTTTGATCCGGATCGCCGGGTTGTCGGCACGCAGCCGGTCCTCGAAGGCAAAACGGTAGAGTTGCTTGATCGCCGACAGGCGGCGCGCGCGGGTGGATTTGGCCAACCCCTGTGCCTCGCAGTGGATCAGGTAGTTTTCGACATCATGCTGGCTGGCTTCCGCGATGTTGCGGCCCGCGCGCTCCAGCCAGTCGCGAAAATCGCCAAGGTCGCGGGCATAGGCCATCAGCGTGTTTTCGGACGCGCCCTGTTCGGCGGCCTGTGCCTCGAGAAAGGCCGAGAGCCATGTGGCGCCGGGAGTCATTCCAGCCGGTCCAGAATCAGAATCTGCAACGCGGTGCGCCGGGCGGTGTCTTCCAGTCCGACGGCGCGCAGGGTGGCAAGGGCGGCCGCGATATCGACCAGATCGCCCGAGGCCTGATCGGCCTGGTTGGCAGCCGACAGGATTGTCTCGCCCAGCTTGCCCGCTGTTAGTAGTGCCGCATGTTCGGGGGCGGGCGCTATGGGGTTGGCAAAGGCTTCGGCAATGGCACGTTCGCGCCCCGAGATGGCGAGTTCGGCATCCGGCGCGCCGCGCGCGACCGAGGCCAGGAACCGCGCCGCGCGTGTTGGTCCGGCGCGTTCGGCCGCCGCTTCGTAATCGCCGGTCAGCAGGGCGATCCGAAAGGCCAAGGCGGCGCTACGAGGCGGCAGGTCGAGCTGCGACAGTTGCGCAGAGAAAAGCCGGGCAAAGGGGATTTCCAAATGCTCGGTGCGCATCAGGCGCCAGACCGGGGGCAGGGTGCTGGCGACCTGCTGCACGTCGCCGGCATTCAGCGCGGATTCGAATTTCTGCACGGCCGCGACGCGGTCCCAGATCCCGCCAGACGCGGCCGGGCGCTGATCGGTGTAAAGGCCGAGCAGCCGGTTTTCAGACAGCGCCCCGGTGCGCACAAGGCGCTCTGCTGCCTCCAGTTCGGCCTTCCACCCCGAGATGTTGCGCAAATCGGCGGTGGCGAAAGCCAGCGGCAGGTTGCGAGTGGGCAGCGGCATGCCCACCGCCTCGTAGAGCCGAAAGAGCAATGGTGAAGGATTCGAAACCGGCGCTAGCGCCAGCGAGTTTTCGGCAAGTTCGGGATCAAGAAACTGGCCGAGAAGCTGCGCTTCGGTCGGGGCCAGCACATCAAGCGCCTGCGCGGTGTCATAGAGCAGCGCCGCTGTCTGCCAGTCGCCGGTCAGCGCGGTGCAGTAGATTTGCGCAGCATATCCCGGGTGCAGCCCCGGGGTGTCGCGCAGCGCGGTGCAGGCGGTCACTTCGTCGCCACTGAGCAGCGTAAGATCGAACCATGCAGGAAAGAGCTGCGGCGTGGTTGGACCTGCGCGTTCGAGCAGAGCCTGTGCGGGTTCCACGGCGCCCAGCCGGACCAGCACATCCACACGCGCCCTGAGAAAGGCACCATTCGCGCCTTGTGGCGGCTCGGCCTCGGCCAGAAGCAGCGTGTAGTAGAGCGCCTGGATGGCCGGCAATGGCTCGGCCGAAATTTTCCGCCAGAGCGGCAGGATGTCGGCGGCCCGGCTCGCCGACCAGAGCGTGCCCGGCAGGCCGGTGACGGAGGCCGGCAACAGGCCCACAGCCTCGTGTCCGGGCTCTTCGAGGGGCATCACCGAGACATCGGGGATGGTTACGCCGGTGGTGACGGGCGGTTCGTCAGGCATGGGCTGCCGGGGCGCGGCCAATGGCGGCGCGCCCGGTTCATTCAGCCAGTCGATGGCTGACAGCGGTTGCTGAGCGTGGGCCGCACCACCAAGGCAAAAGGCGAGCCACCCGACGAAGAGAAATGCGTCAGCCTGTCTCAAGAATGATTTCCTGCCGAATCTCGTTCACGGGCGGCGAAAAGTCCGCACCGAAGAACGGCCCGATATAGGCATACCCCACCAGCCCGGCAAAAGCCAGGATAGCCAAATAGAACAACCACTTGACGATTTTTAGCACGATGAATCTGCCCGTTTTGTAACTGCTTTTCCCCAAACTATAACTGGCCTTTTGAACAAGATCACGTCATTGGTTCACTTCAGATGCGATTTGGGCGGGGGAGTGCCGAGGCGTGAGCGAAGCCAAGGCCTGGAAACTGAAGAAAACCGTTGTGCTGGTCGGTATGATGGGCGCCGGAAAGACCGCCGTCGGCAAGGCGCTGGCGGCGCGACTCGGGGCGCCCTTCCTTGATTCCGATGCCGAGATCGAAGCCGCCGCCAACATGAGCATCGCCGAGATTTTCGAACGGGACGGCGAGGCCTTCTTTCGCGACCGGGAGACCGAGGTGATCGACCGTCTGCTGGAGACGCAATGCGGTATCCTGTCGACCGGGGGCGGCGCATTCCTGTCGGACCGCAACCGCGAACTGATCTCGCTCAAGGGGGTTTCGGTCTGGCTGAATGCCGAGTTGAAGCTGCTTTGGGGGCGGGTCCGGCACAAGGACACCCGGCCGTTGCTACGCACCGATAACCCCTATCAGACCTTGCGGGCGCTCTATGACGCGCGGGTGCCTGTCTATGCGCAGGCCGATCTTGTCGTGGCGGCGCGCCCGGAATACAGCATTGAACAAATGACGGATCAGGTGGTGGATGCGCTCGCGCGGCGCCCTGACGTTCTGGAGGCAGGAACATGACCGAAATCGTACATGTCGCATTGGGAGAGCGCGCCTATGACGTGCATGTGGGGCCGGGTCTGCTGGAGCGGTCTGGTGCGCTGATTGCGCCACTGCTTCGGCGGCCGCGCGTGGTGGTGGTGAGCGATGACAAGGTCGGTCCGCTGCATCTCGAAACGCTGCGCAAGGGCTTGGACAAGAACGATATTTCGATGGAGGCGCTGACATTGCCCGCCGGAGAGGCGACCAAGTCATGGCCGCATCTGGAACGCACGGTGGACTGGCTGCTGGATCAGAAAGTGGAGCGCAACGATATCGTGATCGCACTGGGGGGCGGTGTGATCGGCGATCTGGTCGGTTTTGCCGCCGCTGTCCTGCGGCGCGGGGTGCGGTTCGTGCAATTGCCTACCAGCCTGCTGGCGCAGGTCGACAGCTCGGTGGGCGGCAAGACGGGGATCAATGCCCGCCACGGCAAGAACCTGATCGGCGCCTTTCATCAGCCCAGCCTCGTTCTGGCGGATACTGATGTTTTGGGCACGCTCAGTCGCCGCGATTTCTTGACCGGCTATGGCGAGGTTGTGAAGTATGGGCTTTTGGGAGATTCGGATTTTTTTCAATGGCTTGAGGTCAATGGTTCACGTGCTGCCGCAGGCGATATGGCCGCGCGCATCGCAGTCGTCAAACGCTCGGTCGAGATGAAAGCCGAGATCGTGGTACGCGACGAGACAGAACAGGGCGACCGCGCGTTGCTCAACCTCGGGCACACGTTCTGCCATGCGCTGGAGACGGCCACGGGATATTCGGACCGCCTGCTGCATGGCGAAGGCGTCGCGATCGGTTGCGCGTTGGCGTTCGAACTGTCGGCCCGGCTGGGGCTGTGCAGCCAGGAAGATCCGAGCCGCGTGCGCGCCCATCTTCGCGACATGAATATGAAGGTCGATCTGGCTGATATCGAAGGAGATTTTCCGGATGCTGACGCTTTGGTCGATCTGATGGGCCAAGACAAGAAGGTACTGGACGGGCAGTTGCGCTTTGTGCTGGCGCGCGGGATTGGCGATGCGTTCGTTACATCCGATGTGCCGCGCGAGGTGGTGCATGGGGTCCTGCAGGACGCGCTGAACGCCCGCTGAAGTGGCGTGACACTTGATCTGCAGTTGATGTGACTCTCAGGCCGGGGCGGCTTGGATCTTGCCAATCTCGTCCAGCTTTTCGCGCAGGGCCACTTTGTCGAGCTGATCCATCGGCAGGTTCACGAAGACCGAAATGCGGTTGCGCAGCATCCGGTATGTTTCGGCAAAGGCAAGTGCCTGTTCGGCTTCGGTGCCGGTGACGGCGGCGGGATCGGGCAGGCCCCAATGGCCGTTGGTTGGCTGGCCGGGCCAGATCGGGCAGACCTCGTTCGCGGCATTGTCACAGACGGTGAATACGAAATCCATCTGTGGCGCGCCCGGCGCGGCAAATTCGTCCCAGCTCTTGGCGCGCAGATCGCCGGTGGGGTGGCCCATGCTGTCCAGCAGGTACAGGGCGCGGGAATGTGGCGCGCCCTTGGGATCACTGCCAGCCGAGAAGGCGCGGAACCTGCCGCTGCCTTCGCGGTTCAGGATCGCTTCGGCCATGATCGAACGGGCAGAGTTACCGGTGCAGAGGAAAAGAACGTTCTTGATCGTGTCGGGCATGGTGGGCTCCTGCGCAAGAAGGACATTAGCCCCTCTTACCCACCAAGTTTGACAATCGCGTGACGTTTCTTGCCGGCGCTCAGCTTGATCGGGTTTGCCAACGCGGCTGCGTCGATCATCATGCCCGCATCGGTCAGCGGCGCATCGTCAATCCGGGCGCCGTTCTCGGCGATCAGCCGCTTGGCCTCCTTGCCCGAACCAGCCAGCCCTGCGCGCACGATGAGTTGCACGATCGAAATACCGTCGCCGACGTCGTCCGCAGACAATGCGAGCGTGGGAAGATCGTCGCCGACGCCGCCCTTCTCGAACACTTCGCGTGCGGTTGCCTCGGCGGTCTGCGCGGCCTCGGTGCCGTGCAGCAGCGTTGTCACCTCGTTGGCGAGGATGATCTTGGCGGCGTTGATTTCGGAGCCTTCCAGCGCGCCGAGCCGATCACATTCATCCACGGGCAGCTCTGTATAGAGCTTGAGGAACCGGCCGGTATCGGCGTCGGTAGTGTTGCGCCAGAACTGCCAGAACTCGTAGGGGCTGAGCATGTCGGCATTCAGCCACACCGCGCCGCCCTGGGATTTGCCCATTTTGCGGCCGTCGGAGGTGGTCAGCAGCGGTGAGGTCAGCCCGTAAATCTCGTGATCCAGCACCCGGCGGGTGAGGTCGATCCCGTTGATGATATTGCCCCACTGATCCGAGCCACCCATCTGCAACAGGCAGCCATAGCGGCGGTTCAGCTCGAGGAAATCATAGGCTTGCAGGATCATGTAGTTGAATTCGAGGAAAGACAGCGATTGCTCGCGGTCGAGCCGCGATTTCACGGATTCGAATGACAGCATCCGGTTGACCGAGAAATGCCGCCCGATGTCGCGAAGGAATTCGAGGTAGTTCAACCCGTCCAGCCATTCGGCGTTGTTGATCATGATCGCGTCTTGCGGGCCATCCCCATAATTCAGGTAATTGGCAAAGACGCGCTGCATACCCGCAATGTTGGCGTCGATTTGTTCGGGGCCGAGGAGGGGGCGTTCGTCCGAGCGAAAGCTGGGATCGCCCACCTTGGTCGTGCCGCCGCCCATCAGGGTTATCGGCTTGTGCCCGGTCTTTTGCAGCCAGCGCAGCATCATGATGTTCAGCAAGTGGCCCACATGCAGCGACTGTGCCGTGGCGTCGTAGCCGATATAGGTGGGTACGATGCCGCGCGTAAGCGCGTCGTCCAGCCCCTGATAATCGGTGCAATCGGCAAGAAAGCCGCGCTCCATCATCGTTGCCATGAATTCGGATTTGGGGTGGTAGGTCATATCGCTTGTCCCGGATCGGTTTGAGCGGCATGTATATGGGGGGATAGGGCAAAGGAAAAGGCCATGTTGAAGGCCGGACGCCTATGGGCGCTGGGGACGATGTCGGGCACCTCTCTGGACGGTGTCGATGCGGCACTGATCGAGACTGACGGGCATGAGATATTTGCCTTTGGAGAAACTGCATATCGAGCCTATTCGGATGCCGAACGCGGCGTGCTGACAGCCGCGTTGGGGCGCTGGCCGGGGCAGGACGTGGCGCAGGCAGAGGCCGTTGTCATGGCCGCGCATCGCGAGGTTCTGCAGGGATTCGAGCGTGGTGCGCTGATCGGGTTTCACGGCCAGACACTGGCACATGAGCCGCGCGGTCGCGGCACACACCAGATCGGCGACGGCGCGGCGCTGGCAGAGGCTCTGGGGCGCGCGGTGGTCTGGGATTTTCGCAGTGCCGATATCGAACTGGGCGGGCAGGGTGCGCCGCTGGCGCCGTTCTACCATTTTGCCTGCGCGCGGTACATCGGGGCGGATGCGCCGCTGGCGTTTCTCAATCTGGGCGGCGTGGGCAACATCACCTGGGTCGACCCGCGCAAGGCCCGGCCCGAGGACGAAGGCGCGTTGCTTGCATTTGATACCGGCCCGGCCAACGCGCCGATCAACGATGTGATGATGGCTCGCCGGGGGGAGCCTTTTGACCGGGATGGCCGGCTGGCGAAGGTGGGCAATGTGGTGGATGGCGCGCTGGAGCTGTTTCTGGACGAGCCGTATTTCATGCAGATGCCGCCGAAATCACTGGACCGGGACGCGTTTGCCGACATGATCGGGCTGGTGGGCGAATTGAGCGATGCCGACGCGGTGGCAACCCTGACCGGCATGGTCGCGGCGGCGGTGCTGCGCGGGATGGAGCATTGCCCGACGCCGCCCGAGCGCATGTTGGTCACCGGCGGCGGGCGGCACAATCCGGTGATGATGGAGATGCTGAGCGTTGCGCTCGATTGTCCGGTGGAGCCGGTTGAGGCGGTCGGACTGGATGGCGACATGCTCGAGGCTCAGGCTTTTGGCTATCTGGCGGTGCGCGTGGCGCGCGGCCTGCCCACATCCGCGCGTGGTACCACGGGGGTGCGTGCGGCCGTGTCGGGCGGGATATTGAGCAAGCCGGAGGTGTAGCGCATGGACTTCACGCTGAACGAGGGTGCCGGGGGCGGCGCGCGGCTGGGTCTGATCGTGCTGCAAACCGACGAGACGCTGGAATATGAGGCCCGCCAGGTGCTGGCGGGGCGCGATTCGCAGTTGTTGCATGCCCGAATCCCCAACCAGCACGAGGTAACGCCCGAAACGCTTGCCGAGATGGAATTGACCCTGCCCGCGACGGCGCGGTTACTGCCGGCGGGGCTTGAAGCGATCGGCTATGGCTGCACCTCGGCGGCGACGGTGATCGGAGAAGAGGCGGTGGCGTGCGCGGTGCAGGCGGTGCAGCCGGGCGTCCCGGTCACAAATCCGATAAGCGCGGTGAAAGCAGCGCTTGCGGCACTGGGGGCGCGGCGGATCGCGATGGTCACGCCCTACCTGCCGAGCGTTACGGGGCCGATGATCGCACTGCTGGCGCGCGGGGGTGTCGAGGTGCTGCGCGAAATCAGCTTTGGCGAGGGCGACGACCGGCAGGTTGCGCGAATCGCGCCCGCTTCGACCCGGGCCGCGATGCTGGAGGCCGGGCGCGCGGAAGGGGTCGAGGCGGTCTTTGCCAGTTGCACCAATTTGCAGAGCTTCGCGATCATTGATGAGGTGGAGACAGTATTGGATCTGCCGGTGGTCACGTCCAACCAGGCGCTCTTGTGGCATATGCTGCGGCTCGCCGGAGCGGACGCGCGAGGCTGGGGGCCGGGGCGGCTCTTTCAGTTATAGCAAGGCTTTTTCTATCGCCGTTGCGACGGGTTTTTGCCGGGCAAAGGTATTTGTGGAAAGATGAAAGCGGGGCGGCGCGTACCTGTCGATGTTGTGGTGCCCGGACGCGGAGTTTTGCCAAATTGCAAATTGCCCCCATATAGTAGGGGATTCCAGTAGATAGGGTTTGGCATATGGATGAGGACATTTCGCGCGGTGCGCGCGGCGATGCAGAGGGCATCCGCTATGCCAGCGAGTTGACGGGGCATGTGCGCTGGCTGGACGGGATTACCGGTGCGGCACTGGGGGTTCTGGCGACGGCTTCTGGGATTTACACCTACCTTGGAGTGTCGTCGCTGCTGGATGATACAGGTGTGCTGAGCTTTGCGGCGGCCGCGTCCTATTCCATCGCGGTGTCGGTAGGCATCTTTGTTTTCTGGTCATACCTGATGCGACTGCTGCCGGCGGTGCGCACGATGGGTGCGCGGATCGGGCTGATGGTGTCGATGCTAATCGGGTCGCTGGCGATCATCGCCATGTCGTCCTGGCTGAATGCTGCCGCACTGGCCGGGTCCGCCGCGGTCGAGCAGCACCTGGCGAAAACTGTACAGGAATACCAGGCCTCACTGGAGCGGGCCAATCTGATCGCTGTTTCGGCGCAAGGGCTGGAGCGTGACGTGGCACGGGTGCGGCAATCGTTCGAGGATCTGAGCGAGCAGGAGGCCAATGGCGATCTGTCGGGACTGGCGGGGCGCGGCGCGGTGTTCCGGGTCTTGCGGCAGAAATCGGATGAATTGCGCGGGCTGGAGGCGCAGATCGCCACCCAGGCGCCGCTGGTTGCGGCGGGCTTTGCCGAGGGCAACGCGATTCTCAGCCGGATGCGGGCGCTGACGGTGGAGCCGGGACCGGTCGAGCCGCGATCGGTTCAGTTTTCCGAAGAGGCGGTGCGACTGGCCGGTATCATCACCCAGCTGCGGCAATTGTCGGTCGCCCCACTGGTGACGCGCGCGGCGCAGGATCTCGCGGCCTCGGTGGTGCTGCCCGAGCTTGACGGGCGCACGGGGGCTGCGCGCGGCGATCAGCAGAGCACGATCACGTCGGTTCTGAAGGTGCTGGGGCAGCGGGCAGACACGCTGCGCAGCGCGGCAGAAGCGGTGATTGCCATGCCTCCGCCGTCTGACACCACCTATACGCCGATCTCTGCTGCGGATGCGGTGATCCTTTACGCGGGCAATTTCGCGCCGTCCTGGGCGGGGGCGATCGCCATTGATCTGCTGCCTGCCGTGTTGGTGCTGATCCTCATGGTGGCGCAGGCCGCGATCCGCTCGGGCCGTGACGGCGTGCGGGTGGAAGAGACGCTGACCCTGTCGGAGTTGCGTGGTGCGATGCTGGCGCTGCGCGAGATGGAGGCGATGCACGCGGCACCTGCACCCGAGGCCGAGCGCCCGACGCGCCAGCCCAGGGCGGCGACGGGACTGAAGCCGGTGGATGACGCCGGAAAAACCGGATGAGCCCGAGCGAGGCGTCCCCGCCGCGGCGCGGCTGGAACACGCGCCGGGTATTGCTGGCGGTGCTGGGGCTGCAACTGGGCATGGCCGTTTTTCTTGCCGGGTGGGATGTCATCAACGCCCTGCCGCAGATGGCCTGGCCGTCCCACCAGCCGCAGTTGACCACGCCCGTGACCCCGGGCGATCAGCAGCGACGCTACACGCCGCGCGACATGCCGTTGCCTGACACGCGGCCCGGCACGCCCGAACGCCCGTATCGCAATACCGCCGACATGCCGCAGCGGCTGGAATTTCGGCGCGAAGGCGATGTGCTGCTCGCGACGGGGGCAATCGAGTCGGGTGATGCGCTCCGGTTTCAGGAGGCTCTGGCGCGTGAACCGGACCTGAGCCGCGTGCGGCTGAACAGCCCTGGCGGATCAGTGCGCGATGCGCTGGAAATCGGCCGCAGCCTGCGCGCGGCGGGGCTGGAGACGGTGATGGACGCGCAGGATGTGTGTTTCTCGGCCTGCCCCTATATGCTGGCGGCCGGTACCGCGCGCCGGGTGCATGCGGACGCACAGGTGGGGGTGCACCAACACTATTTTGGCAAAAGCACGGTATTGCCTGCGTTTCTGGCGGTGGAGGATATCCAGCGCGGGCAGGGCGAGGTGATGAGCTATCTCGATGCGATGGGCGTGGACACGCTTGTGATGCGGCATGCGCTGGCGACGCCGCCGGACGAGATCTATGTGCTGTTGCAAAGCGAGTTGCTGGAATACCGGCTGGTGACGGACGTGGTGGAGTAGGGGCTCGCGAAACGCTTTAGCGGGTGAGCATCTTCATGCCGCGTGAGAGACCTTCGAGGGTCATCGGAACCATGCGCGCATCGAAGATTTCCTGGATCATCAGCGTCGACTGAGTATGATTCCAGCGATTTTCCGGCACCGGGTTTATCCAAACGTGATCGGGCCACTGTTCGCGGGCTCGGGTCAGCCAGACCTGCCCGGATTCGGGATTCCAGTGCTCATTCGCCCCGCCGGGATAGGCGATCTCGTAGGGGGACATGGCGGCGTCGCCCACAAAGATGCATTTGTAGTCGGGGCCATAGGTGTTGAGCACTTCGTGCGTGGGGGTCTGCGCATCCCAGCGGCGGCGGTTGTCGCGCCAGACGCCCTCGTAGAGGCAGTTGTGGAAATAGTAATATTCGAGATGCTTGAATTCGGCACGAGCGGCCGAGAAAAGTTCCTCCACGACGCGGATATGGCTGTCCATCGAGCCGCCGACATCGAGAAAGAGCAATATCTTGACCGCGTTGCGCCGCTCGGGGCGGGTCTGCACATCAAGATAGCCGTGCTCGGCGGTGGCGCGGATCGTGCCATCGAGGTCCAGTTCTTCGGCGGCGCCGTCGCGGACCCATTGGCGCAGGCGTTTCAGGGCCACCTTGATGTTGCGCGTGCCCAGTTCCACGTCGCCATCGAGGTTGCGGAACTCGCGTTTGTCCCAGACCTTGACCGCGCGCTGGTGACGCGATTTGTCCTGGCCGATACGAACGCCTTCGGGGTTGTAACCATAGGCGCCGAAAGGCGAGGTGCCTGCGGTGCCTATCCATTTATTGCCGCCCTGGTGACGGCCCCGCTGTTCCTTGAGCCGCTCCTTCAGGGTTTCCATCAGCTTGTCAAAACCGCCGAGCGCCTCGATTTCGGCCTTTTCGGCATCGCTCAGGTGCTTTTCAGCCAGTTTTTCCAGCCATTCGGCGGGCAGGTCCACGGCATCGAGCACGTCCTCGGCGGTGAGACTGTCGAGCCCCTCGAAGCTGGCGGCGAAGGCCCGGTCGAAGCGGTCGATGTGGCGTTCGTCCTTCACCATCGACGCGCGGGCAAGGTAATAGAACGCCTCGACATCATAGGTGGCGAGCCCGGCGCTAATCCCGTCGAGAAATGTCAGGTACTCGCGCAGGCTGACCGGAACGCCGGCCTTTCTGAGGGTCTCGAAGAATGGCAGGAACATCGCGGCGCTCAGCGCATGATGCGGTCAAGCGCGATGGTGGCGAAAAGCCCGGCCAAAGCGAAGGCCAAGGCGTAGACGACGGCATATTGCAGGATATCCGCGATGCGGCCCTTGCGGCGGCGGGCCTGATAGGCCCCAAGCGCGGCGCCGATGAGGGCCGCTAGCACGATGATCATGGCTTACCCGTTTATTCCCTTTAGCGGGTTCAGGGCCGCTACCTCGCGCAGTTTCGCACGCACGGCCCAATCCGCGCCGTATCCGTAACGTGCCCAGCCGAGGCTGTCCAGACGCACGATGCGGGCTTCCGCGATGCGGCCGGTCAGTTCCAGCGCTTCGGCGCGCAGCATCATCAACGAGGCTAGAAGGGCGGCGTTTTCGTGCTGCTCGGCCACGGCCAGTTGCGGTGTGACAAGGTTCAGGGCGACATCACCGCGGCCATGCGCGATGGCATAGGCGGCCAGTTGTGCCGCGGTGTGGGCGCGGTGCAATGCGGTGCCGGGGCTGCGCCGGAAATAGGCATCGGCGGCGGCGAACTGGTTCTGCGCATAGTCCGGGTCGCTGTTCTGCGTCAGGCGGCCAAGCGCGTAATGGCTGAAGCCCCGGCGCTGATCGGTCCAGCCTGAGGTTTCGGCGATGCGCAATGCGGCCTGTGCGGCGCTGCGCCGCTGTCCCGGGCCGGCACCGGGGCCAAGCGCGGTCTGGATCGCGCGGATCCACGCGCGGGGCGTGGCGCTGACAGGGCGCGGCGCGATATGTTCGCCGTGCGGGTTGAGACGGGCCAGGATGCCGGGCAGGCGGGCGGCTACGTCCGCGCGCGACATGCCGGAATGCAGCTCCGGGGCGTAATAGGCGCGCAGGATCAGCATGTCGAACCCGGTGAGCACCGTGTGCACGTTATCGTCGTTGAAGACCGAGTCGGGCAGCCGGTAGAGATCGTTGAGCGGTCCGATCGCCTGGGCCAGTTCCTCGTGCAGGCAATCGCGCACCTCTTGCGGGGCGGCATCGCTGGGCACGAAAATCGCGATCTTGGTCCGTCTGGTCAATGTGCTCCAGTTCGTCTGGCGCGAGCGCTTGGCCGAGCGGTATTGCGACAGGCGCGAGATGTTGGGCACGACGAAACACGCGGCCTGCGGCAGGTGGCGCCGGATCTCGGCGCGCGGCACCGCCTCGATCGTGATATTTGCATTGGCGTTGGTGACCTGGCTGATATTGATGCCCGCCTCGGAGCGCAGACGATGCAGCAAGCGGCCCAGATCGGGCTGAAGCGTGGGGGGCGGGGTGCCGATCACGCGGACCGAGATCGGGCCTTCGAAGCGCGACAGCACTTTCAGTTCGCGCCCGGATTCGAGCTGTAGGCTGAGATCGAGGAAGTCGCGGGCGATGTCCCGATTGGAGCGCGCGGGCGGTGTCGGGCGCGCCACGGCAAAGACCTTGATCGGGGGCATCGAGGTTTGGGCAAGTGTCGCGGCGCGCGTGGTCACGTCGCTCGAGGCACCCGGCATGCAAGCCCCGAGCAAGAGGCAGATTGGCAAAATCAGTCGGCGCATAAGGTCCCCGAAAAAAGAATTGTCACCCGAAACCTTGCGACCAACGCAGCAGAGAGCCCCGGTCGCGATCACAGCGAAAAAGAACGCGAACCACGGCCGGCGCAGGCCATGATATCGCCCCGGCCTACGCCAGAGCCGGGTCGCGGGCAATGTTGTAACTCATCCTGACGTCTGTAAGGAGCATTTGGGGCGAAAATGCGGCTTGATCTCTCTGCGCGATCCCGGAAGATATTTTGTCATTTCTACAGTATCTTAACGTTCAAGTCTGCGCCTGCCAAGGTCATCAGGCAAGGCGTCGGGCGCATCCTGCAAAAGCGCGGCGCATCTAGCGTTGTCGGCGCGCCATGAAGGCCAGACGCTCGAACAGATGCACGTCCTGTTCGTTCTTCAGCAGCGCGCCATGCAGGCGGGGCAGGGCGTCGGCACCGCTCTTTTTCAGGTCTTCGGCGGTCAGATCCTCGGCCAGCAACAGTTTGAGCCAGTCAAGAACCTCGGAGGTTGAAGGTTTCTTCTTGAGGCCCTGTTGGTCGCGAATTTCGTAGAATTGCGTGAGCGCGACGCTGAGCAGCGAGTCCTTGATGTTCGGATGGTGTACCGCGACGATCTTCTTCATCGTCTCCATGTCGGGAAAGCGGATGTAGTGGAAAAAGCATCGCCGCAGAAAGGCATCCGGCAGTTCTTTTTCGTTGTTGGAGGTGATGATCATGATCGGACGATGGCGCGCCGAGATCGTTTCGCCGGTTTCGTAGACGTGAAACTCCATCTTGTCGAGTTCCTGCAGCAGATCGTTGGGGAATTCGATATCGGCTTTGTCGATCTCGTCGATCAGCAGCACCACCTTTTCATCCGCGTCAAAGGCCTGCCACAGCTTGCCGGGGCGGATGTAGTTGGCCACGTCATGCACCTTCTCTTCGCCCAACTGACTGTCGCGAAGGCGGCTGACGGCGTCGTATTCATACAGGCCCTGATGCGCCCGAGTCGTCGATTTGATGTTCCATTCGATCATCCGTAACCCGAGGCCCCGGGCGACCTGGCGGGCCAGTTCGGTCTTGCCAGTACCGGGCTCGCCCTTGACCAGCAGCGGGCGTTCCAGAGTGACGGCGGCATTCACCGCGATGGTCAGGTCATGGGTGGCGACGTAATCGTCCGTGCCTTCGAATTTCATCACGTTTTCAATCCTTTTCGTGCCGTTACTCATCGGCGTCGCGCGGTACAGTAACGAGAGGGGCAAAACACATCAATGCATCGTGATTGTCTAGTGACATTCGACCTTTCATGCAGTAGACGCTGGCACAAAAGGGGACACAAGGTGTCGAAACCGGATATCAAAAACAGCCTTGATGTTGATGAGGGTAAGCATATGAAAACAGAAGTTTTCTTGCCGGAGGACTATCGACCGGTCGATGACGAACCGTTTATGAATGAGCGGCAGCTGGAATATTTCCGGCGTAAACTGCTGGATTGGCGCGATGATCTGCTGGCAGGCAGCCGCGACACGATCGAGGGTTTGCAGGACGGCACCCGCGCAATCCCCGATGTGGCCGACCGGGCGAGTGAAGAAACCGACCGCGCGCTAGAGTTGCGCACCCGCGATCGCCAGCGCAAATTGGTGGCCAAGATAGACCAGGCGCTGCGCCGGATCGAAGATGGCGAATACGGATATTGCGAAATGTCCGGCGAGCCGATCAGCCTCAAGCGGCTGGATGCGCGCCCGATCGCGACCATGACCCTGGAAGCGCAGGAGCGCCACGAGCGCCGCGAAAAGGTCCACCGCGACGACTGACCGCGCCGAAATCGAAGAATTTGCTGACGCCGGGGCTTTCGCTCCGGCGTTTTTCGTTTCATCACCGGTCGCATGGATATGCATGCATTGAAGATTGCCGTGATTGGCGGTGGGATCGGCGGGTTGGCCGTGGCCCGTGCCTGTGCGCTGCGCGGTGCGCGCGTCACGCTCTATGAACAAGCACCCGCCATCACCGAGGTCGGCGCGGGATTGCAGATCAGCCCGAACGGTTTCGCGGTGCTGCGGGCGCTTGGTCTGGGCGATGCGTTGCGCGGCGCGGGGCAGCAGGCCCGCGGGATCGCACTGCATGACTATCGCGGCGCGCGGGTGGTGCGGCTGGATCTGGGGGCCTTGCAAGAGCGTGACTACTGGTTCGTTCACCGGGCCGACCTGATCGACATCCTGCATCGCGGCGCACTGGATGCAGGGGTAACGATCCGACTGGGTGCCAAGGTGCATGACGCCGGGCCGGGGCCGGCCCTGCGGACGGATGCGGGTACGCAGAGCGCCGATCTGGTGATTGGCGCGGATGGGCTGCATTCGGTGCTGCGCCCGGCGCTGAATGGCGCCACTGCGCCGTTTTTCACCGGTCAGGTCGCGTGGCGCGCCACTGTGCCCGCTCCCGGTTCAGCCACGGCCGAGGCACGGGTGGACATGGGGCCGCGCCGGCATCTGGTCAGTTATCCGCTGCGCGACGGGCAGTTGATGAACCTTGTGGCGGTCGAGGAGCGCGCCGCGTGGACCGCAGAAAGCTGGAGCCACGAAGGCAATCCCGATCAGCTGCGCGCGCAGTTTTCCGGGTTCGGCCCCGCGGCGCAGGCGCTTTTGGCGCGGGTGGACATGGTGCATCAATGGGGCCTCTTCCGGCATCCGGTCGCGGCGGTCTGGGGCCGGGACGGTGTGGCGCTTCTGGGCGATGCGGCGCATCCGACGCTGCCATTCATGGCGCAGGGGGCGTGCATGGCGCTGGAAGATGCGTGGGTTCTGGCCGCGATGGTGGCGGCCAAGCCGGACATGGGCACAGCCCTGGCCGCCTATCAGGCCAAGCGCGAAGGGCGGGTGCGGCGCGTCGTGAGTGCAGCGAACGGCAATGCGTGGAAATATCACCTGTCCTTTGCGCCGCTGCGCTTTGCGGCCCATTCCGTGATGCGGCTGGGGGGGCTGGTCGCACCGGTACGGATGATGCGGCAGTTCGACTGGATCTACGGGCATGACGTGACGGCCGAGAGGTAGCCCGCGCTACCGTTTCTTCAACGGCACACCGTAGAGTTCCATCTTGTGGCCGGTCAGGCGGTAGCCCAGCTTGGCCGCGATCTTTTCCTGCAGGGCCTCGATCTCGGGGTCGACGAATTCGATCACATCGCCGGTCTTGAGGTCGATCAGGTGGTCGTGATGTTCGCGCTCGGCATCCTCGTAGCGGGCCCGCCCGTCGCCGAAATCGACCTTTTCCAGAATGCCGCTTTCCTCGAACAGTTTGACCGTCCGGTAGACCGTGGCGAGCGATATCCGCGGATCACGGGCGCTGGCACGGGCAAAGAGCTCGTCGACATCAGGATGATCATCGGACTCTTCCAGCGCAGCGGCAATGGTTCGTCTTTGGTCAGTCATGCGCAGACCCTTGGCCGCGCAACGGTCGATAATGGTTTCGATCATGGTCAGTCTCACGCCCGGTGTTCCCTACGAATACGGGGTTTGGCAGGCGGATTCCACCGCTATTCGGCGTTTGTTTTTGACGATACGGTTGACTTTGCTGCGTTGCAGTATCATATGCCTCTCAACCGACATTTCCTGCCGCGTGAGCAGCGGGCAGCCAAGATGGCCTGCCACTACATATGAAATGTCGCGGAATGATCCCAAAATCACGCGTGGGGCCAGCCGTCTGAACGGCGTTATGGCATCTCCGCCGTTGCGTCAGGACCCGGGCGGAACCACGACCATCGCAGGGCGCGCCGCGTTTCTGTGTAGAAATTGCGGCGTCCTGTATTGGGCGTCCGAAAGGATATAAATTTGAATTTGTTTGAAGAAATGGGGCTGCCCAGCAGCCTGGTCAAGAAACTCGCCGCACAGGGCATCACCGATCCGACACCAATCCAGAGCCATGCGATCCCGCATGCGCTGAATGGTTTCGACGTGATGGGCCTGGCCCAGACCGGCACCGGCAAGACCGCAGCATTCGGTCTGCCGTTGATTGCGCGAATGATGGAGCAAAACACACGGCCGGGGCCCAAAGCGGTTTCCAGCCTGATCCTTGCCCCAACGCGCGAACTGGCCGGCCAGATCCGCGATACACTGTTGCCGCTGGTTCGTGACACGCCGATGAAAATCGGTGTTGTTGTGGGCGGGCAGTCAATCAACGTCCAGATCAACCGTCTGGACAAAGGCACGCATATCCTGGTGGCGACACCGGGTCGCCTGTTGGATCTGTTGGATCGCCGCGCGGTGCGTCTGGACGAGGCAAAGTTCCTCGTGCTGGATGAAGCTGACCAAATGCTTGACCTTGGTTTCATCCACGCGTTGCGCAAGATTGCCGGCATGATCCCCGCCGATCGTCAAACCATGCTTTTCTCGGCAACGATGCCAAAGCAGATGGAAGAGATCGCAGGAAGCTACCTCAAGAACCCCAAGCGGGTGCAGGTTGCGCCCCCGGGCAAGGCCGCTGACAAAGTGACGCAAGAGGTGCATTTCATCGCGAAAGCGGAGAAGCCGGGCCTGCTGATCGAGTTGCTGGACAAGCACCGCGACGAACGTGCGCTGGTCTTTGGCCGCACGAAACACGGGTCTGACAAGCTGGCCAAGAAGCTGGAAACAGCTGGTTATGCCGTGGCCACCATCCACGGCAACAAAAGCCAAGGCCAGCGTGATCGTGCGCTCAGGGCGTTCCGTGATGGCGACGTCAGGGTTCTGGTCGCGACCGATGTGGCCGCACGGGGTCTGGATATTCCAGACGTCAAGCACGTCTATAACTACGAGTTACCGAACGTGCCGGAAAACTATGTGCACCGGATCGGACGCACGGCGCGGGCGGGCAAGGATGGCGCGGCGATCGCGTTCTGTGCACCCGACGAAATGGGCGAACTGAAGGATATCCAGAAGACGATGGGCATCGCGATTCCCGTCGCTTCGGGGCGCGCATGGGCAGACCTGCCTGATCCGACGGCCAAGCCCAAAGGGCGCGGTGGCCCCGGTGGTGGACGCGGTGGCCGACGCGGGACCGGTGGACCGAAAGGTGGTGCCGGAGCGCATGGCGCGCCGGGTGGTGCGGGCAAACCGCAACAGCGGCGTCGTCGGCGCAGTGGTGGTGGGAGCGGGCCGCAGGCTGCGGCCTGAGCCCATTTCCCTGTCGTTTTTGCTCGGTGCAGTCGGAGTGACCCGCGCCGGGTAAATGCCAGATCACCGATTTGATCCTGCCAGAGGCGTGCCGTTGATGTTCGGCACGCCTCTGGCGCGTTTGGCGCGGGTGAATAGGGCACGCAGGTATCACCGCCGCGTTTCCACCAGTTGCGTCACCGCGCCGGCCGGCTCAAACCAGATCTGGCTCGCGCCCCATACGGTTTGCCAGCCGCGCCACCGTCAACCCCTGCACGATGATCGAGAATATCACGATCATGTAGGTCGCGGTCAGGATCAGCGGCTTCCATTCGCCTTCAGGCAGGCTGAGCGCCAGCGCGACCGAAATCCCGCCCTTCAGCCCACCCCATGTCATGATCGGGATCACCCCGCGTGAAAAGTCGCGGAACGGGCGCAGCATGAGAACCGGGATCGCCACCGCCGCAAGCCGCCCGATCAGCGCCAGTGCGATCGCCATTGCCCCGGTCGTCAAAATATCGGCCCCGAAGGCGATAGCGAACACCTCGAACCCGATCATCAGGAACAGCACGGCGTTCAGGATCTCGTCGATCAGTTTCCAGAACCCGTCGACATATTGCCGGGTTTCCGCGCTCATCCCATATTTTGCGCCGACATCGCCAATCAGCAGCCCGGCGCAGACCGCCATGATCGGCGCCGAGATATGCAGCCACACCGCCAGTTCGTAGCCGCCGAACGCAAGGCCCAGCGTCAGCAGCACTTCGAGCGAGTAGTCGTCGATCAGGCGCATCACCCGGAATGTCAGCCAGCCGAGCACCAGCCCGAGCATCGCACCGCCCAACGCCTCGCGCAGAAACAGGGTGCCGGCCCCCAGAAGCCCGCTATCGCCGTGATGTTCCCCCGACGGGAAGGCGATGCCGACCAATACCAGGAACACCACATAGCCAACGCCGTCGTTAAAGAGCGACTCACCCGCAATCTGCGTCTCCAGCGATTTCGGCAGATTCGCCTCGCGCAGCACGCCCAGCACGGCCACCGGATCGGTGGGCGAGACCAGCGCGCCAAAGACCAGCGCCACCAGCAGTGGCATGCCGGTGAGCCAGCTGAAGCCCACGCCGATAATCACGGTCGAGAGGCCAACCCCGATGGTGGCCATCAAGAACACCAGCAGCCATTCCGCCCGAAGGTCCGAGATCTTGACATGCAACGCCCCGGCAAAGAGCAGTAGCCCCAGCATCCCCTCCAGCAGGGCGTCGGAGAAATCGATGCCGGTGACAAAGCCGCGCACCTGATCGGCAACGCCGAGCGCGGGCCAGATCAGATCGATCCCCAACAGGCCGAATGACGCAAAGAGCGCAACGACCAGAATGCCGATCGACGAGGGCAATTTGAGGAAAAGATAGTTGATCGCCCCAAACGCGCCCGCGAGGACGATCAGCAGCGAGGTGATTTGCAGGATCGTCATGGGATGAAAGCTCCGCCTGTCGCGTTTCGGACAGGCGTAACACGCGCGGCGTGCCGGGGGAACAACGCGTTAAGCCGACGCCCGGTGGCCGCCAAACGCATCAAGTGCCGCAGAATGTCTGCTGCACCACCTCGGAAGGCTCGGGCGGGCGCATCAGGTCGTGCGCCTCGGGCTGGTCTTGATACGGGTGCGAGAGCACATCAAGCAGCCGCTCGAATGGCGCCATGTCGCCTGCGACGGCGGCGTTGATCATCTGTTCGATCCGGTGATTGCGCGGGATGAAGGCAGGGTTGGCCGCATCCATGCGTGCCTGCCACCCCGTCTCTTGCGCCACGCGGGCCTGCCAACGGGCCTGCCAGGGATCAAACCGGGCGGGATCGAGAAACTGATCGCGCGCCTGTGCGCTGGCCAGATTGCGGAATGTGTTGGTGAAATCCGCGCGCCCTTCGGCCATGAGGGTCAAAAGGTCGTCGATCAACCCGCGATCAGCCTCGGTCGCGGCGGCCAGGCCGATCTTGGCCCCGAAAAGACGCAGCCATTCGGCGTCTGCGATCCCTGGCACGGCGTGCACGATCTCGGTAAAGCTGGCGATGGCCGCCTCCTGATCGGGCATCAAGGGCACCAACGAAGTGGCAAGCTGCGCCAGATTCCAGGTGATCACGTTGATCTGGTTATCATAGGCGTAGCGGCCCTGCGCATCGATCGAGCTGAACACGGTTTGCGGGTGATAGGTGTCGAGGAACGCGCAAGGCCCGTAATCGATCGTCTCGCCTGAAATGGCGGTGTTGTCGGTATTCATCACCCCGTGGATGAACCCCACCGACAGCCAGCGCGCCACCAGTTCCGCCTGCCGCTGCGCGACCGCGCGCAGCAGGCCTTCAGGGCCTTCTGCCTGTGGGTAATGCCGTTGCAAGACGTGGTCGCAGAGCGTCTGCAAGGCGTCCGTGTCCCGCCGGGCCGCAAAGTACTGAAACGTGCCAACGCGGATATGGCTGGCGGCGACGCGGGTCAGCACGGCACCGGGCAGGGCGCCCTGTTCGCGGTAAACCGGCTCGCCCGTGGCGACGGCGGCCAGCGCACGGGTGGTCGGCACGCCTAGGGCATGCATCGCCTCGCTGATCACATATTCGCGCAGGACCGGTCCCATCCAGGCGCGCCCGTCGCCCATGCGGCTGTAGGGGGTGGGGCCAGAGCCCTTGAGCTGGATATCGCGGCGCTGTCCATTGCTGTCCACCACCTCGCCCAGCAGGTTGGCGCGCCCGTCACCAAGGGCTGGGTTAAACCCGCCGAACTGGTGGCCTGCATAGGCTTGCGCCAGTGGTATCGCGCCGCCCGGAACGCGGTTGCCCGAAAATACCTCGGCCAGCTCATCTTCCGGTCCGGGGGTGATCCCAAGCTCTTCGGCCAGCGCGGTGTTGAAGCGCAGGAGTTGCGGCGTGCGCACCGGTTTGGGATTGATCCGGGTGTGGAAATGCGGCGGCAATCGCGCATAGCTGTTATCAAAGGGGATATGGAGGCTCATGATCCCTAACTAATCGCTCTGCACATGAAATCCAGCCTTTGTTTGCGGCACGGCCGGTGCCGCGCTTCTTTACTGGGCAAATACTCAAAAGCGCCGGGTCATCAGCATATATTGCTCTCGCGGCTCGAAGTGCAGCTTAGCATAGAGCGCGCGGGCCTTTTCGTTGTCGCGCCGGACCTCCAGATGCAGCGCTTTGAGGCCTGCGCCCGCCAATGCCTTGGGCAGGGAGTTCAGGATTTCGCTGCCGATGCCGCGCCCGCGCACACCGGGGCGGATGTAGATCTCGTCAAGAAACCCGTCGAGCCCGCCGAATTCCAGCGACCAGCCGAAACACACCACCGCATAGCCGATGGGCGCTCGCACCGGGCCGACGATGTAGACCGCGCCATGCGGCGACCCTTCGAGCAGCGGCACCAGCGCCGCGCGCAGAGTGTCAGGGTCAGGCGGCAGGCCCTCTTCGATCTGGAAGGCCGTGCAGAGCGGCATCAACCGGTCCAGATCGTCAGGTTTGGCAAGGGTCAGTGCAGTCACAAGCGGGCCAGCCTTTCAGTCAGCAGGGCAAAGAAACCATCTACATCCAGATCACCGATAAAAAGCGCATTCGGCGCGCGATCCGTGACGCCCCACCAGTCGGCGACGGTCATTCCCATGGTCAACTCGGACGCGGTTTCAACCATGACATTGACGTGTCGGCCGGTGAAGAGTTCCGGGGCGATCAGGTAGGCGGTCACGCACGGGTCGTGCAACGGCGCGCCGAGGCTGCCGTATTTCGACTTGTCGTAGCGCTCGAAGAAATCCGTCATTTGCGCCACCGCCATACCGACGGGGGTGCCAAGTGCGCGAAAGGCGTCGTTGCGGGCGCGTGTCACCAGCGCCTTGTGTGTCACATCGAGCGGCATCACCGTGATCGGCACGCCAGAGGAAAACACGATATCGGCCGCGTCGGGGTCCACATAGATGTTGAATTCCGCCGTGGGCGTGACATTGCCCACTTCGAAATAGGCCCCGCCCATGAGGACGATTTCCTGCACCTTTTCAATAATATCCGGCGCCTTGTTAAACGCTGTCGCGATATTGGTGAGCGGCCCGATAGGGCACAGCGTGACGGTGCCTGCATCATGGCGGCGCAGCGTGTCGATGATAAACTCGGTGGCGTGCCGGTCCTGCAGGGGCATTGTCGGCTCGGGCAGGTCCGGCCCGTCAAGGCCGGTGCGGCCATGCACATGCTCCGCAGTGACCAGCGCGCGTCCCAGCGGCCGGTCGCATCCGGCAAAGACCGGGATGTCCGGCCGGCCCGCCAGTTCGCAGATGATCCGGGCGTTGCGCGTGGTCAGATCAAGCGGCACGTTGCCCGCGACGCAGGTGATGCCCAGAAGGTCGAGCTCATCCGGGCTGGCCAGGGCCAGCAGGATGGCCACGGCGTCGTCCTGTCCGGGATCGGTGTCGATGATGATCTTGCGCGCGTTCATGCGCGCGACCATGCAACGCGCGCCGCACATTGTCCATGTGGCGCAGGTTCAGGTGGACGAAGTTTGCCGGTAGTGGCGCAGCACGTATAGCCGGATGGCCGACGCAAGGCCGAGATCGGCCCCGCGTTCGGCATCAATTTTGGCTGCCAACGCGTTGACAGGTATTGATTTTTCCGCCGCAATCTGGCGAAAGGCCTGCCAGAATTCATCCTCCAGCGAGACGCTGGTGCGGTGACCGCGCAGCGTCAGGGAGCGTTTGGCAGGCCGCTGTGTCATGGCGCGATCATCGCAAGGTCAGGTTTCGCGTTTCTTGGCGTCCAGGTTTTCCGAGATCTTCTGTGCCTTGGCCTTCAGCAGCTCCTTTTGCGCCTTGGTCTGCCCAAACTGGACGGCGTTTTCGTCTGCACGGGCGCGGCGAGAGGCGCGGTTGCGCTCTTTCCTGGCCTTGTTCATGTTCAGCGGAGTTGTCATTTTGGTCCTACCATGTTTTCGGGTCTTACGACCCGGTCAAATGTTTCGGCGTCGACAAAGCCCAGGGTGATGGCCTCTTGCTTCAGCGTTGTGCCGTTCTTGTGTGCGGTCTTGGCGACCTTGGTCGCGTTATCATAGCCGATTTCGGGGGCCAGTGCAGTGACAAGCATCAGGGATTCGCGCATCAGCTTGTCGATACGGGTTTCATCCGCTTGCAGCCCGACAACGAGATTGTCGGTAAAGGTCGAAGCTGCGTCGCCCAGAAGTTGCATGGATTGCAATACGTTATAGGCCATCATTGGCTTGTAGACGTTCAGCTCAAAATGCCCCTGTGACCCGGCAAAGCCCACGGCGGCGTCATTGCCCATCACTTGTGCGCAAACCTGGGTGAGCGCTTCGCATTGAGTCGGGTTCACCTTGCCGGGCATGATCGAGCTGCCCGGCTCATTTTCAGGCAGGATCAGCTCGCCCAGCCCGCAGCGGGGGCCGGAGCCGAGAAAGCGAATGTCGTTTGCGATCTTGAAGAGCGAGGCGGCCACGGTTTTCAGAGCGCCGGAGATTTCCACCATCGCGTCATGGGCGGCCAGCGCCTCGAACTTGTTTGGTGCGGTGACGAAGGGCAGGCCGGTGATTTCGGCCATGTTGCGGGCGACCATCACATCCCAGCCCTTGGTGGTGTTGAGCCCAGTGCCGACGGCGGTGCCGCCCTGCGCCAGTTCATAGATCCGGCCCAAAGCATCCTTGATGCGCTGGATGCCCATGGCGACCTGATGGGCGTAGCCGGAAAATTCCTGCCCCAGGGTCAGCGGTGTGGCGTCCTGCGTATGGGTGCGGCCGATCTTGATGATATCGCCCCAGGCATCGACCTTGGCTTGCAGGGCCGCGTGCAGCTTCTCCAGACCGGGCAGGGTGACGTCATTCGCCATCATCGCCGCCGAGATATGCATCGCGGTGGGGAAAGTGTCATTCGACGATTGGCCCATGTTGCAGTGATCATTGGGGTGAACCGGATCCTTGGAACCGATGGTGCCGCCAAGCAGCTCGATCGCGCGGTTGGCGATCACTTCGTTGGCGTTCATGTTCGACTGGGTGCCTGATCCGGTCTGCCAGACCACCAGCGGGAAATTGTCGTCCAGCTTGCCGGCGATCACTTCGCCCGCTGCTTCGATGATGGCATTGCCGCGTTTTTCGTCCAGCTTACCCAGTTCGATATTGGCCTGCGCGCAGGCTTTTTTGATCACACCGAGGGCGCGCACGATGGCCACGGGCTGTTTTTCCCAGCCGATGGGGAAATTCAGGATCGAGCGTTGGGTCTGTGCGCCCCAATATTTGTCGGCGGGTACTTCGAGCGGGCCAAAGCTGTCGGTTTCGGTGCGGGTGGCGGTCATGTCGCGGCTCTCCTTGGAAGGTTGTGCCAAGTCATACCGTCTGGCGCGGAAAGTTCAATGTGGCGTGTGCTGGCACAACGCATGACGGGCGATTATGCGACCGCAAACCGCAGACCCGGTGCTGCGGACGATGCCTTGATTTATGGCGCGGGGAACGCGGCGGGCAAGTTGCCTATTTGCGAAAGCTGTCGAGGCTGACAATCTCGGCGTCGGGCTTGACCGGCGGGGCCGCATCCTCTTCGACCTCGGTCTCTTCCTCGTCCTCGTTTTCCTGTGTCTCGAACCGCAGCCCGAATTCCACGGACGGGTCGACGAATGTCTGGATCGCGTCATAGGGGACAAAGAGGTTTTCGGGCGCGTCGCCAAAATTCAGTGTGATGCCAAAGCCTGTCTCGTCGACTTCGAGGTTATCGTACCAATGCTGCATCACCACCGTCATCTCGGTCGGGTAGCGTTCCTTGAGCCAGTCAGCCAGCCGGGCGTCGGGATGGGTCGTGTCGAAGGTGATGAAGAAATGATGTGCGCCCGGAAGCCCGTTATCCCGGACTTCCTTCAAAACCTCCTGAATCAGGCCGCGCATGGCCCGATGCATCAGATTTCCATAGTCAATGGTGCCAGACATACTCTCTCCTGGAGGTGTGCGTACAGCATAAGGGATTCGAAGCAAAACAAAAGGGGGGCCGCACACACTTCAGGGCAACACATGCACCATTCCGCCCGCTGCTGCAATCAGCGCCAACGCGGCCATCATCGGCAGGCGCAGCACCAGCATCAGGACGAATGCGAGCGTCACAAGGCCAAGGGCCACGGGCGAGAAGCTGTCGACTACCGGCGCCGCGCCGAAATCCGTTTTGATGACCCGGCCAAACAGCACATGCAGGGCGAACCACACCGACAGGTTCAAGATCACGCCGACCACCGCCGCCGAGATCGCCGCGAGCGCGCCTTTCAGCCGGGGCTGGCCGAGCAGCCATTCGACATAGGGCGCCCCGGCAAAGATCCACAGGAAACAGGGCACGAAAGTCACCCAGAGCGTCAACGCGCCCGCCATCAGCGCCAGCGGCAGCCCGCCCTGGGCATAGCCCGCCAACAGGCCGACAAATTCGGTGACGAGGATCAGCGGGCCGGGCGTCGTTTCGGCGAGGCCGAGCGCGTCGATCATCTGGGCAGTGTCGATCCAGCCATGGGTTTCGACCACCGCCTGCGTCATGTAGGCCAGCACAGCATAGGCGCCGCCAAAGGTCACCACCGCCAGCTTGCTGAAGAAAAGCGCTATCTCCCCCAGAAACGCCGGATCGTTGGCATAGGCCAGCGCGACAGGCGCGGCCCAGATTGCGGACCAGAGCAAGACTGTGCGCAGCGTTCTTGTGGCGGGCAGGGCAGGCGGTGGCGCTGTCTCGGCATCACCTGCGCTGCGGGTTGTCATGTAGCCCCAGAACGCGGCGGCCATGATCAATAGCGGGAACGGAGCCGAAGCAAAGAACATCAGGGCGAAACTCAGACCTGCCAGACCCCAATGTGCGCCGGTCTTCAGCGCCTTGCGCGACAGTGACCAGAGCGCGCGCAGCACGATCACGATCACCGCCGCCTTGATCCCCAGAAATGCCGCCTGCACCAGTGGCAACTGCCCGTAGCTGGCATAGGCCAATGCCAGGGCCAAGATTACTGCCGCGCCGGGCAGCACAAAGAGCAACCCGGCAATCAGGCCACCGGGCGTGCCGCGTAGCCGCCAGCCGGCATAGGTGGACAGCTGCATCGCCTCGGGTCCGGGCAGCAACATGCAAAAACTGAGCGCGCCGAGAAACTGCGGCTCGGTCAGCCAGCCACGCCGTTCCACCAGCTCCTCGTGCATCAGCGAGATCTGTGCTGCCGGCCCGCCAAAGGACAGCAGGCCGATACGGCCAAAGCTGCGCAGGAACTCTGCCAACGTCACGTTGTCATGTTGCATTCGTTCAGGCCGGTTCGTGCGGCCAGTCATGGCCTTCTTCGGCCCCGTCACGCGCCCAGCGAAAGAGCCCGTCGTAAAGCGCCATGCCCGCTGCCAGCTGTTGCTGGTCGTCGCTGTATTGGCGCGACAGGCCCACCGAGATCGCCAGCAGGCCGGGGGCGACGGGATGCAGGTCATGCCGGTTGGTGTCGGCCGCGCGCACCGCCAGTGCGAGCCGCCCCAGCGCCGGACATTTCAGCTCGAATTCATCCAGCATGGTGTCAAAGGTACAGCGATCACCGCGATGGCCGAAATGCACGCCTTCCACGTCGAATGGCGTGGCCCCGAATTGCTCTGCGGCGTTCTCCACCTCTGACCCTGAAACGAACAGGAACTTGGCCTCGCGGTCGACAAAGCGCCGAATCAACCACGGGCAGGCGATGCGGTCGATCTTTGGCCGGGTCGGGGTGATCCATACGGTTGTTCCATCCGCATTGCTGGGGATCGTGGCGACTGGCACCAAGGGCATCCCCGCGTCGCGCCAAGCCATCACGCCGCCCGTGAGGTATTCGGAGGTGGCACCGTTGGATTGCAGCCAGCTGACGACCCCCTGGCTCAGCTTGCAACCCTTCTGGCAGACGATCACCGAAGCCCGTCCCTGCAGCCGCTCGATCAGCCCGTTCATGTCGGTGTGCCGGTGGCGGATCGCGCCGGGGATCAGGCGGGGATCCTGTGCAAAATCTTCGTCCGTGCAGACATCGACGACCACCGGGCAGACGGGCGTGCCAATCAGGCGCCTGAGATGGCCGGGAGTGATTTCATTTGGACTAGACAAGTTTGCATCCTCTGACTGTGGCAGTGGATGCGACTTCGGGCCAAGGCCACTCGGGGGCGTAGTACGCCCCACAGTCGTTTACGTGTTCGAAATCAGGTAAAATGTCAATCAACGCTTTGCCACCACGATTGCTCCACTCAGCCCAGACTGCGCCCCGAAAGGCAGCAATCCATGGTATTTTGCGGCAAATGTCCTAATTGTTCGTACATCGTCATGAAGTCGAAATGGTTATAGTTCGACTCGAACTTTCCATTGACGATCTTTCCCGTGGTCTGGCCGGTGAAGCCGATGGGAGTGCCGCTCTGGGCGCCAGTGGCCGTGATCCCGATCAATGCGTGGAACCACTCGCCGTCTTCCATGAAACGCTCGATCTTGGTGCTGACGTTGCCGATCTGACCCAGCAGTGCCTCGGCGAATTGTTTGAAGTCGTCGGGGCCGATCATGGTCAACCCGCCCAATCCGTGCGTGTCGGCAGGAGACGCCATCATCTCGTCAATGGCGCTAAGGTCCTCTTCTTCCCAGACGCGGCGAAACCAGGTTTCCACTAATTTTCGGTTGGACATAAGCCAAACCCCTGAATTGGATACGGTATCGGTTGACCCTAGCGTCAAGCAGGGTGAAACAAAAGAAAATCCCGGTGACAGCGTGCTGTTTGTTGGCTCGGCGCGGGGTTACATCCGGCTTGCCGCTAAGGCCATGGAGCATGCGGGCTGATCGCGGCAACTGGCAAAAAACCGCCAGTGCTATCGGAAAAGGGGGAAAGTGCAGGCTTCTGTTGCCAGGTGCCTGCGAACCCCGCCTTACGCGGCTAGGCGCAAGGACTTAAGTTTCAGTCTCTCCGACCGCTTACGCGGCCATCGCTACTGGAGCACGATTGTCATTTGCAATTGTACTTGTTTCGCCGATAACGGTGGCAGACAGCCGAGACAAAGCATAACCCCTTTAGACGTTCGTCGATCCTGTTTCGACCCCATTGTCCCCCAAATGAAGGGATATTGGTGGAGTCGCCGGGTACCGCCCCCGGGTCCGATCCGCTTATTACGAGCGCGTTTATGTCCATAGTCCCCGAGGGGACAAGATGAATATAGGCGTCCTCTTCGCAGTTGCAAAGGGGGTAGAAAAAGAAACCCCCGCCGGGCACGCGGTGCCGGGCAGGGGAAGGTGAGGTCTTGCAATCGGACCTGGGGAAAAATCAGCCGGCCGCGCGCGACCGGGGCCGGAAATCGGTTGCGTCGGTCACGGTGAACCGGCCGCCCTTGAGTTTCTGCAACTTGCCGTCGCGCAGCAGCTTGCCGAAAGACCGCAACCCTTCTTCGCGCGAGAAGTCAGCGGCACTGACTTCTTTCAGCTTGTGCATCAGCATCGGGCGCGAAAATTCGGGCTGTCCTTCGACATCGGACATGTAGGCCGCTGCCGCTTCGAGCAGGTCGGGAAGGTCGCGGGCCCCCATCTCTTCGGCGAAACCTGTGAAGCCACCGGCATCCTTTGCCGCCGGTGCTGTGGGCGCGGGCTTTTCCGCGTCGTCCGGTTTGCGGGCTTCGGCCCTGGCGGCGTCGCGGCGAGGGCTTGTGCCCAGATCGGCGCGACTGATGCGGCGCGGGCGAATCGGTTCGGACGGGGGCGTGTCGATCCGCTGCTCGGCCACCAGCTTCAGCGGGTTCGGGCGCTCGCGGTTTGGCCGCTCGGAACGGGCCAGCCGCTCGCCGCTGCCGATGACGGCTTGTGGGCGGCGCGGGCGCACGGCGCTTTCCAGATCAAGACGGTAAGGCTTGTCATCCACGTCTTCGTGCATCTCTCCACCGGCACTGCGTTCGGCCTTGGTGGCGGCGACAGCGGCGCGCAGATGCTGGATCGCGTTGCGGCGTTCGTGCGATTCCGGCTCTTCCAGTTGGGTTGCCGCCTCGTCGAACATGCGCGGCGCCTGATCATCGGCTTCCAACGGTGCCAGACGCTTGCCGCGCTTCTGCTCGGCCTCGTCGGCGCTCCCGGGCTGGGCGGCGCCGCGGGCCTGTTGCAGCTCGGCCTCGACGGCGGCCAACTCGTTCCGCAGTTCTGCCTCGTCCTCGTCACTGAGCGGCGAAAGATCGGACAGGCCGATGTCGTCGTCCGATTCGGACGATGTGGCGCCGTCGTGCTGCACTTCCACGAAGGTGCCATCAGCGATCGCGTCGTCGATTTCGCTGCGCTTGACCTTGATCACGCGCGCGGCGAGCGGCGGCTCTGCCGGGGAGGATTCCGCCTCGGCGCTCTCGTCCTTGCTGTGTTCTGCCGGGGCGGGGACGGGGGAGTCATCGCGCAGGGCGTCAGCCATCAACTGAGCCAGAGTGTCTTCAGTGGCCAGTTCGATTTCGACCCCGTCAACGGGCGCATCTTCACTGTCGAGCGAGTCCTCGTCGTCGATAACGTCTTCAGCGCTGTCATCTGCGAAATCGGTGTCTTCAAGGGCGGGCTCATCTGCGGTGTCGAGAAGCGTTTCCAGCATCTCGGCATCGCTGTCGTCCTGTTCTTCTTCAACCTCAACTTCTGCAACAGCGTCTTCATCCGCCAGCGCTTCATCCGCGGGCTCCTCTGCCTCGACGAAAAGCGATTCCAGAGTTTCGTCGTCGTCGCTGTCTTCCGAGGCCTTGGCTGTGGCGACATCGTCATCTGCCTGCAGGCTCTCCGCTTCTGCAATCTCCGCTGCGTCGGATGCAACGGCATCTTCATCTTCCGCGTCATCGTCCTGCAGTGCGTCGACCGTTGCCTGATCTTCGACGTCGTCACCCGGTGTCGGGGCGGCTTCCTGATCGGCGGCGGTGTCGGGCATTTCAGGCATTTCGGCGGCGGCAGATGCCTCTTCGGTCGCTTTGCTGGCAGCGGCCTCAAGGGCGGCATCCTCTTCGTCCGCGTCAGGGAGTGCGTCAACGATCAACTGCGCCGGAATGTCTTGCTCGCCTTCATAGGCATCGCTGGCGGGCAGGGCGTCGATGGGTTCGTTGGCGTCGTCCATCTCGAGCGCGGCATTCAGGTCCTCGGCCGTGCTGCCCAGGAAATCCTGCGCATGTTCGTCCTCGGTGTAGGTGTCATCGTACCGGGTGCTGGCCGGCGCGGCGACGGCGCGGATGCGGCGCAGCTTGTCCGCGACGCTTTCCGCCTCCTGGACCGGGGCAGGCGTGACCGTTTCGGCCGCCTGATACATGTCGGCGCCCGAGGTGTCGGCAATATCGGCTTCGGCTGTGTTTTGCGTGGCGGGCGATGCAGGGGCTTGGGCGCGGGCCGGACTCACGGCGCTTTCAGCCGCAGGGGCCGCGGCGGCAGGCGCCTCTGCCGTGTCCCGAGCAGAAGACACGGCAGAGTGGGCTGCTGTGGCAGCCGCATCGGTCAGGGCGGTGGCAGCGCCCGTGCGGAGCACAATCTGACCGTTGTCGTCATGCGCCTCGACCCGCCGCGCGATCTCGCGCTCGGCAATCCGAGCCAGCATTTCGGCATCGGGTGTCGGCGGTTCCGCCCCGAAGTAACGGTCGTCGGCCGCCAAGTCACGAAAATATTCGGCAATTGCCTTCATTGTATCGAAAGAGTCATCGAATCCTTCGAGGGTGCACGAAAAAGTGCCATAGGAGACTGTAAGTATCTTACTGGTACTAACCATTGGGTGCTCGCCTTGCTTTGCCTGCAATGACATTATGTACCATGTTTGCCGCGTCGAAAGACGTCCGAATCTGGGATGTTTACCGTATCATTTCGTGTCGAGAATGTGGTCTGTTTCCTAAATAGTGGGTAATCAGGAGAATTTTAGAATGATTGTTCACGATTCAGGGCCAGTCACACTGATTGGCGGTGCAAACGTGGCTTATGCCGATCTTACGGCCGCGCAAGCGATCGCGCCTTGGGTCGTGGCCGCTGATGGCGGGGCCGATACCGCGCTGGCACAGGGCGTGATGCCGGAGGCCGTGATCGGCGATTTCGATTCCATCAGCGCCGACGCCCGGACACGCATCCCGGCAGAGCGTCTGCATCCGATCGCCGAGCAGGATAGCAGTGATTTCGACAAATGTCTGCGAAATATCGAGGCCCCGCTGATCGTTGGTCTGGGGTTCAGTGGCGCGCGGCTGGATCATCAACTGGCGGCGTGCAACACGCTGGTCTGCCACCCTCACCACCGCTGCCTGCTGGTCGGCAGCGATGATCTGGTCTTCTTGTGCCCGCCCAGCCTGAAGCTGGACCTGCCCAAGGATTGTCCTGTCTCGCTGTTTCCCATGGGCGCGGTCGAAGGCGTGTCGGACGGGCTGACATGGCCGATCGCGGGGCTGAACTTTGCCCCCGACGGGCAGATCGGCACGTCAAACCGGGCCAAGGGTGCGGTGCATCTGTCGCTGACAGCGCCCAAGATGCTGGTGATGGTGCCACGGGTGCATTTGACATTGGTGGCCGACGCGTTGCTGGCGGCGCCCGCACGTTGGTAGGGCGCGACGTGGCGGGCTGAAGCCCGGCCCCGCGCAGCGACAGTTATCCCGATCCTACCGCGCGCCTTATGGTGCGGGCAGGGGGCGGCGTTTGAACTGCAACTGACGTTCGCGGACGAACACGTAAAGGCCGGATGCGATGATCAGCGCGATCCCGATCAGGCTGAGCGCATTGGGAAAATCCCCGAAGATCACGAGCCCCAGCACCGTGGCGCTGACGATTTCGAGATACTGGATCGGTGCCAGCAACGAGGCCGGTGCAAAGCTTAGTGCAAAGCTGAGGCAGATATGGCTGAGCGTCGCGCAGATCCCCATCCCCAACAACAGCCAGACCGCCTGCCTGTCCGGCCAGGCCGGGTCGAGCGCCGCGATACCGGAGCCATCGAACGCCAGCAGCACCGGCACCCCCAGACAAGCCGCCGCCAGCCCGGTATAAGTTTGCAACGTGATCGGGTGCATCCGCGTCGCCATGCGCCGGGTGAGGATCATGTAGAAGGCGAACAGCAGCGCCGTGCCCAGCGGTAGCATCGCCACCGGTCCGAAGGCGGCAAAGGACGGCTGGATGATCAGCAGCGCGCCCGCGAACCCGACCGTACAGGCGACATAGCGGCGCGGGCCGATCGGCTCGCGCAGGATCAGCCCGCCCAGCAGGGTCAGGATGAAAGGCTCGATAAAGAATATGGCAAGCGCGTCGGCGATCGGCAGAACCTGAAGCGCCTGAAAGAATAGCGCGGTGGCCACCAGCATCAAAGCCGCGCGCACCAGATGCAGCGCGGTCTCGGCCCGGCCGGGCCAATGCAGCCAGCCCATCGCGGCGGCCAGCGGCAACAGCAAGGCGGCCTGCATGACAAAGCGTAACGTGGCGACCTGCGCCACGGCGATGGTATCGCCGATCAGTTTGGCGAAACTGTCCATCCCCGGTGCCAGCACCGCGAAACCGACCATCAGCGCAATGCCCAGCCCGGGCCGTTCCCGCGTAGGCATCAGCAGTTCGGGACGTTGACCGCTAGGCCACCGAGCGACGTCTCCTTGTATTTCTCGCTCATGTCCACGCCGGTCTGGCGCATCGTTTCGATACAGGCGTCAAGCGGCACCAGATGCGTGCCATCACCGCGCAGGGCGAGCGATGCGGCGCTCACCGCCTTGATCGCGCCAAGCCCGTTGCGCTCGATGCAGGGCACCTGCACCAGCCCCTTGACCGGGTCGCAAGTCATGCCGAGGTGATGCTCCAGCGCGATCTCGGCGGCGTTCTCGATCTGCGTGGGCGTCCCGCCAAGCACTGCGGCAAGGCCCGCAGCGCCCATCGCGGCGGCACTGCCCACTTCGGCCTGACAGCCTGCTTCGGCGCCGGAAATCGATGCGTTCCACTTGACCAGCCCGCCGATGGCGGCGGCGGTCAGCAGAAAATCCTCGACCTGTGCCTCGTTCGCGCCGGGCACGTGATCGAGCCAGTAACGGATCACCGCAGGCACCACGCCAGCCGCACCATTGGTGGGGGCGGTGACGACCTGTCCGCCAGCGGCGTTTTCTTCGTTCACGGCCATGGCATAGACGCTCATCCAGTCGTTGATCTTGTGCGGCGCGTTCAGGTTGGTACCGCGCTCGGCGACCAGTGCATCGTGGATGCCCTTGGCGCGGCGTTTCACATTCAGCCCGCCGGGCAGGATGCCATCCGTGGTCATGCCGCGCTCGATACAGTCGTTCATCACCTGCCAGATGCGTTTCACGCCACTGGTCAGATGGACCTGACCATTGCGCGAAATCTCGTTCGCGCGCTTCATCTCGGCGATGGTCTTGCCGGAACGTTCGGCCATGTCGAGCATTTCCGCGGCGGTTTTGAACGGGTAGGGGACCGGATCGCCCTCGTCGGTATTGCGGCCCGCGGCCAGCTCGGCCTCGGTCATCACGAAGCCGCCACCGATGGAATAATAAGTCTCTTGCAGGATCACGTCGCCCTGGCTGTCCGTGGCGCGCAGGATCATGCCGTTGGCGTGGCCCGGCAGGTTGGGGCCGAAATCAAAGACCAGATCTTCTTTGGGATTGAATGCCAGAACCGGAAGCCCGGGGGGCGAAACGGTATGGGTGGCGCGGATCTCCTCCAGCGTGGCCTCGGCCTTCTCGTGGTCATAGGTTTCCGGCAGGAACCCTGCCAGCCCGAGGATGGTGGCGCGGTCAGTGGCGTGGCCGACGCCGGTAAAGGCCAGGCTGCCATGCAGCGTGCCATGTACGCCCGCGCAGGCAAAGGGCGCCGCACGCATCTTGTCGAGGAACCGCGCGGCGGCCACCATCGGCCCCATTGTGTGCGACGAAGACGGGCCGACGCCAACCTTGAACATGTCGAATACAGAGAGAAACATCGCGCACGCCTTTGGCAAGTGACTGACCGGAGTGGTCATTGTCGTGCTTATAGCGGTCCGGCAGCGAATGACTCGATCAGAAACGACGAATTTGGGTTCAAACGCTCCGCAGTTCCGACACGTGAGCGGAGCAGAGTCCGGGGGTCAATCGACCTTGTGCCGCCGCCGTACACTTGCGGGGCGTCCCGGAATCGACAGCGCGGCATCCATGCGGGGCGCGCGACTGATCACGCGGCCCTTGGATATCACGCAGAGCCGGGCCGCGCGCAGACGCAGCGCCTCGATCGGGTCGCCCGCATCCAGCACGACAAGCGAGGCTTGCGCGCCCACATGCAGGCCGTAGCCCTCCAGCCCCATGATCTTGGCATTCTGGTTGGTCACCATGTCGAAACAGCGCGCCATCTCGTCGGGGCTGCTCATCTGGGCCACGTGCAGGCCCATGAAGGCCACGTCCAGCATGTCGCCGGTGCCCAGCGAATACCACGGATCGCGCACGCAATCCTGTCCCCAGCCGACGGTGATGCCATGCGCCTGCATCTCCTTCACCCGCGTGAGACCACGGCGTTTGGGAAAGGTGTCGTGGCGGCCCTGTAGCATGATGTTGATCAGCGGATTGGGGATCGCGGCCACGCCCGCCTCGGCGATCAGTGGCAAGAGTTTGGACACATAGTAATTGTCCATCGAATGCATCGACGTCAGATGGCTGCCCGCAACCCGGCCGCTAAGGCCGTGGCGGTGGGTCTCTTGCGCCAGCGTCTCGATATGGCGCGAATGCGGATCGTCGCTCTCATCGCAGTGCAGGTCGACCATCAGGCCCCTGTCCGCTGCGATCTGGCACAGCTCGCGCACCGAGGCCGCGCCATCCGCCATGGTCCGCTCGAAATGCGGAATGCCGCCGACGACATCCACGCCCATGTCGAGCGCGCGCAGCGTGTTGGCATGCGCCGTCGGGTCGCGATACAGCCCGTCCTGCGGGAAGGCGACCAGTTGCAGGTCGATGTAATTCTTGACCTTTTCGCGCACTTCCAGCATCGCCTCGACGCCCTTGAGCGTGTCATCGCAGGTGTCCACATGGCTGCGGATTGCCAGCAGGCCCAATGACGCTGCCCAGTCGCAATACTCCAACGCGCGGGCGACCATTTCCTCTTGGGTAACGATCTGTTTCAACTCGCCCCACAGGCCGATCCCCTCCAGCAACGTGCCCGAGGCATTGATGCGCGGCTTGCCGTAGCTGAGCGTGGCATCAAGGTGAAAATGCGGATCGACAAACGGCGGCGCGACCAGATCGCCGGTGGCGTCGATGACTTCGCCCGCCTGCGCCTCAAGCGTTTCAATCGCGGTGATTTTGCCGCCACGAATACCAATGTCGGTGACGCGGCCATCGGGCAGCGTGCCGCCCTTGACGATAAGATCGAACATCAACGTTCTCCCTTGTTGAATGGCACCATCAGGGCGGCGGGCACTTCGGCGCGGCGCGACATGACAATCAATGCCAGAATGCTGAGGAAATAGGGCATCATCAGGAACACCTGGTAGGGCACGTTGGCCCCCATCGGCGTTTGCTGGATGCGGATTTGCAATGCGTCGAAGGCGGCAAAGAGGATCGCGCCCAAGAGCGCCTTGCCCGGACGCCACGCGCCAAAGACCACCAGCGCGATGCAGATCCAGCCGCGCCCGTTGACCATCTCGAAGAAGAAGCTGTCAAAGGCGGACATGGTCAGGAATGCACCACCCACCGCCATCAGCCCGCTGCCGACAACGACCGCGCCGACGCGCAACCCGGTGACCGACAGCCCCTGCGCCGCCACCGCCGCCGGGTTTTCTCCGGCCGCGCGCAGCGCCAGTCCCAGCGGCGTGCGATAGAGCACCAGCGAGACAATAACGACCAGCGCGAAGGCGAGATAGGTCAGCGGCGTCTGCGCAAAGAGTGCCGGACCAATCAGCGGAATGTCCGACAACAATGGCACCTCGTAGGGTTGGAACGCCTCGATCTTGGGCGGGCTGGTGACTTCGGGCAGGGCCAGGCGGTAGGCGTAATAGGTCAGAGACGTGGCCAGCAACGTGACGCCAAGGCCCACCACATGCTGCGACAGGCCAAAGGGCACGGTCAGAAGGCCATGCACCAGACCGAAGGCAGCGCCAACGACAAAGGCGACAGCAACGCCGGTCCACAGGTCAACGCCCGAATAGACCGCCATCCAGCCCGCAAAGGCGCCCGCGACCATGATCCCCTCGATGCCGAGGTTCAGAATGCCCGCGCGCTCGCAGATCAATTCGCCCAGCGTGGCAAAGATCAGCGGCGAGGCGATGCGGATCGCGGCGGTCCAGAAACTGGCGGAGAGGAGGATATCGAACAGGTCCATCGGTTACTCCCTCACCACGCGGAACCGGGTCAGCAGGATCGCCAGCACCATCAGCAGAAGCGCGGTGGCCAGCATGATATCCGCCAGATAGGTCGGCACGCCCACTGCGCGGCTCATGCTGTCGGCGCCGACAAAGATACCCGCGACGAACAGGGCCGCGGCAACCACGGCCAGCGGATTGAGCAGCGCCAGCATCGCCACGATGATGCCGGTGTAACCAAAGCCGGGGCTGAGATCGAGCGTGAGCGACCCCTTGAGGCCCGCAACTTCGGAGAAACCTGCCAGCGCGGCAAGGCCACCGGACAGCAGCGCGGTCTTGATCAGCACCCGGTTGACCGGGATGCCCGCGAAATTGGCCGCGTCGCGGTTCAGTCCCACGGCGCGCATCTCGTAGCCCAGCGTGGTGCGGGCCTGGATGATCCAGACGACCACAGCAGAGATGAGCGCCAGACCAAACCCCCAATGCAGGCGGAGCCCGTCAAAAATCCGGGGGAGGCGCGCCTCGGGGATCAGGCGGGCGGATTTGGGCCAGCCCATGCCCATCGGGTCCTTGAGCGCGCCTTCCAGCAGCATCGACACGAACAGCAGGAAGATGAAATTGAACAGCAAGGTCGTGACCACTTCATCAACACCGAAGCGGACCTTGAGCAAGGCCGGGACGAGCAGCACCAGCGCGCCCGCGATCATGGCGAGGATCACAAGCGTGGGCAGCAACAGCCCCGATGGCCAGGGCAACATGCCGGTGCCCAGCACCGCAACGACCAGCGCGCCCGCATATAGCTGTGCCTCGGCCCCGATGTTCCACAAGCGCGCGCGGAAGGCGACCGCGACGGCGAGGCCGGTAAAGATCAGCGGCGTCGCGCGGTTCAGCGTCTCCAGCAGCGCGAACTTGCTGCCTGCCGCGCCCTTGAGGATCAGCCCCAGCACGCCGAACGGATTGGCACCGGCGACCATCGCCAGAAGCGAGGCGACCACGACAGTAGCCGCGATGGCCAGCGCGGGCGGGGTGAGCGTGCGGGCAAGCGACGGATTGGCGATGGGTTCAAGACGCATGGGCGTGCTCCGCCTCAAAGCCGTGGCCGGCCATCCATATGCCCAATTCTGCCGGCGTCATGCTGCCACGGGCAAAGGCCGGCGACAGGCGGCCTTCGGAAATCACGTGAATGACGTCTGATAATGCCATGATTTCATCCAGGTCTTCGGAGATCAGCAAGACCGCTGCACCACCGTCGCGCGCCTCCAGCAAGCGTTCGTGCACATAGTTGACCGCACCGATATCAAGGCCGCGCACCGGCTGATTGGCCAGAATGATGCGCGGACTGGCCTCCAGAACACGCCCGAGGATCAGCTTTTGCATGTTGCCCCCCGACAGCAAGCGGATACGTGTCGTGGGACCGGGGCAGCGGACATCATAGGTCTTGATAATCTCCTGAGTGAACTCGGTCGCGCGGTGCCAGTGCATCCAGCCGCGCGTGGAATAGGGCGCATCGGTGTAGCACTCAAGAATGGCGTTTTCCGTCAGGTCGAAATCTGCGATCGTGCCGGTCTTGTGGCGGTCCTCGGGAATGCGCGCAATGCCGTGATGCACTGCCATACGCGGCGACCAGTGCGGCAGCGTCTCGCCGTTCAGCATCAGCGTGCCCGAGGCCGGGCTGCGCAGCCCGCCGATCAACCCCGCCAGAGCGGCCTGACCGTTGCCCGACACACCGGCAAGCCCGGTGATCTGGCCCGCGCGCAGATCGAGCGTCAGGGATTTCAGGCCGGGCGCATTGCCCTCGTCAGGGGTGGACACTGCCCCCAGTTGCAGCAGCGCGGGGCCGGGGACGCCCTTGGCAACCTTGGGCGCGGCAACCTCGGCCCCGACCATGCGCGCGGCCAGATCGTGCCGGTCGGTATCGCTGGTGCGGCCCTCATGCACCAGCTTGCCGTGGCGCAGGATCAGCACCCGGTCCGAGATCGCCATGACCTCGTGCAGCTTGTGCGAGATAAAGACGATCGACAGGCCGAGCGCGACCGCCTTGCGCAAGGTCTCGAACAGGTCGTCTGTTTCCTGCGGGGTCAGAACCGCCGTCGGCTCGTCCAAAATCAGGATGCGCGCGTCGCGGTAGAGCGCCTTGAGGATCTCGACCCGCTGACGTTCACCCACTGTCAGCGCACCGACACGGGCATCGGGATCGACGCTCAGCCGGAAATCCGCTGCCAGCTGCGCAATGCGCGCCCGGGCCGCGGCGCGGTCCATGCCCAGCGACCATAGCGATCGTGTGCCGAGGGTCACGTTTTCCAGCACGGTCATGCCTTCGGCCAGCGTGAAATGCTGATGCACCATGCCCACGCCTGCATCGAGTGCGGCGCGCGGATTGCCCGGGGGCAGGGCGCGCCCCATGACCTCCACGGTGCCTGAATCGGCCGTGTACTGGCCAAACAGGATGTTCATCAGCGTCGTCTTGCCAGCGCCGTTTTCCCCCAGCAGGGCGATCACCTCGCCCTTGTGCAGGCTGAGGCTGACGGCATCATTCGCGGTGAGCGCGCCGAATGTCTTGGTGATGGAATTGAGGCGCAGGACAACCTGCGCCTCGGTCTTGGCACTCATTTACATCGACTTCGGTTCGGAATCGTCGATCTTGGTGACAAAGGCACCCGACATGATCTCGGCCTTGCGCGTCTCGACCAGATCAAGCGCCGCTTGCGGAACCTTGCCCTCGAACGTTCCCAGCGGGGCGAGCGAACAGCCACCCGCCTTCATGAAGGAGTAGACGCCGTAATCCGCCGCCTTGAATGTGCCGTTCCTGACTTCTTCGATAGCGTGGTCCAGCGTCGGCTCAAAATGCCAGAGCGCCGAGGCGACGACAGTTTCGGGATAGTCGGACTGGGTGTCGATCACGTTGCCGATGGCCAGCACGCCTTTTTCCTGCGCCGCGTCCGACACGCCGAAGCGTTCGGCATAGAGCAGATCCGCGCCGCCCTCGATCATCGCGAACGCTGTTTCCTTGGCCTTGGGCGGATCGAACCACGAGCCGATGAAGCTGACCTGGAACTTCGCGTCGGGGCGGGTTTCCTTGACGCCTGCCATGAAGGCATGCATCAGCCGGTTCACCTCGGGGATCGGGAAGCCGCCGACCATGCCGATGCTGCCGGTCTTGGTCATGGCACCAGCGACGATACCGCTGAGATACGAGGCATCCTGAATATAATTGTCAAACACCGCAAGGTTCGGCAGCGCATCGTCATGCTTGAAGCTCGACCCCATCATGAAGGCGATTTCGGGGTATTCTGCGGCCACTTCGCGCGCTTCCGCCTCGACAGCGAAAATCTCACCGATAATCAATTTATAGCCGCTCTCGGCATATTCACGCATGACGCGGGCATAGTCGGTGTTGCTGACATTTTCCGAGAAAGTGTACTCGATATCACCGCGTTCCTGCGCGGTCAGCGCGGCCTTGTGGATGCGGCTGACCCATTGCTGTTCCACAGGGACGGTATAGATGCCTGCGGTCTTGATCGGGTCCATCGCCATCACCCGGCCGGGGCTGAGCGTCGCTGCCGTGGCCAGTGCCGCACCGGCCGCCGTGGTCAGAAAGTGCCGCCGTGTCAGGCTGCCTGGCTGTGTCTTGGGCTGGGTCATCATGTATCCTCTCCGCTGTTTGGTATTATTTTTACCAAACGGTAAATTATTTTGGGGCAAAAGCCAGATATTTTCGCGCATTATGGTCTGCGCGTCGTGAAATCGGCGCAAATTTGGGCAGTGTGGCGCTGGCATCCCCCGGCAGGATGCTTGCCCAAGCTGGGCTTCAAGCGCAATGGCAAATTCACCCGGGCAGCGCACCTGCGCCTGCGAATTTGACTTGGTAAGATGCCGGGTGCCGGTTTAGCATTCTGCCGTGCCCGATCTGCGCCACAGCGCGGTGCAGACCCGCGGGCAGTCGCCCAAGGAGGCCAGATGAACGCCGACCTGACCCCGGACTCGCCCTTGCTGGATCACTGCCCCGAAGGGCTGCCCGCGCGAGCCTATTATGATGCGGACTGGCATGCGCGCGAAAGTGCTGCGATCTGGGCGCGGCAATGGGTCTATGCGGGTCGTCACGACCAGCAGCCCGAAAACACATTGCGTCGAATCGAAGTCGCGGGCCAGAGCATCCTTCTGCTGCGCGACGCGGACGGCGCGCTGCGCGCGTTTCACAATACCTGTCGCCACCGGGGTGCGGCGCTCTGTCAGGCCGAGCAGGAGAGCTTTAACGGCAAGCTGATCAAATGCCCCTATCACGCATGGGCCTATGACACGGCGGGGCGGCTGGTCTCGACCGGCTATGCCACGCCGACGGCGGATTTTGAGCGCGCCGCGCACGGGCTGTTCCCGGTGCATCTGAAACAGTGGAACGGGTTCGTTTACATCTGCCTTGCCGACGCCCCGCCGGAATTCGCCCCGGACATGGGGCTGGACGTGCTCGACAACTGGCCGATGGAGGATCTGGCCGTCGGTCATGTTCTGGAAAAGCACATGGCCTGTAACTGGAAGGTGTTCTGGGAGAACTACAATGAATGCCTGCACTGTCCCGGCGTCCACCCGGAACTGAGCGATCTGGTGCCGGTCTACCGGCAGGGCATCATGTCTGCAGAGGAACGCGCACGCGTCGCCGCCGGGGGCGGGGCGCAACCGGCGCTGAAATCCGGTGCGCGCAGCTGGACGCAGACCGGCGCGCCTTGTGGTCCGGAATTTTCCAACCTGACTGAAGAAGAACGCGAGCGTGGCCACACTTTCGTTACGCTATACCCCACGATGTATATCGTGGCGCATGTCGATTATGTGCGCACCGTGTCGCTGACCCCTCTGGGGCCAGAGCAGACGCGATTGCGTGCCGAATGGCTGTTTCCGCCCGCCACGCTGGCGCGCGCCGATTTCGACCTGGAGGCCGTGACCGGCTTTGCCACCACCGTGCTGATGCAGGACAGCGCCGCCTGCGAGATCAACCAGCGCGGGCTGCGCTGCATGAAATTTCAGGCGGCGCGCCTGATGCCGCAGGAATTCGCGATCCACGATTTCCACAACTGGGTATCGGCCCGGATGGCAGAGGTCTGACACCACCGGCGCCGGACAGCGAAATCTGACTTCGGCGGTCCCTCTAGCTGACTCTCAGGCCGGTTCCTGCTGGGTGATGCAGTGGATACCCCCGCCGCCGATGGCGATGGCATCGATATTCACCCGCTCGATGGTCCTGTCGGGAAAGAAATCCTGAAACAGCTCGGCCGCGATGTCGTCCTCGCGCACGCCGTATTCCGGCATGATGACCGCGCCGTTGCACAGATAGGAATTCACGTAAGAGCAACAGAACATGTCGGGATGCGGGAAATCACCCACCGCTGGCGGCACCGTGCGGATGGTGATCGGCGCGCCTGTCGCATCCGTCTGGCCCTGCATCGCGGCGATGTTGTCGGCGTTGATCTGATCCCAGGCGTTGCCCTCGTCTGTTGGCCCCTCCATCAGCACCAGACCGGGCGCCATGAAGGCGGCGATGCCATCCACATGGCCGTTGGTCTCGACCTCCAGATAGCTGCCGGGCAGCCAGATCACCTTCGTGCCGCCCAGCATCTCCATCAGTTCGGCCTCGATCCTGTCGCGGCTCCAGTCCGGATTGCGGTTCGCATTGGGAAAGCAGGTCTCGGTGGTCAGGATCGTGCCGCGCCCGTCGACATTGACGCCGCCGCCTTCGGCAATCAGCGGGCTGTCAAAGATCGGCACCCCGGCAGCGGTCAGGATCGCGCGGGCGGCGGCATCGTCACCATCAAAGGGGTCATATTTGCCACCCCATGCGTTGAAGCGGAAATTCACCCCCGCCTTGTCGCCCTTGGCATTGCGCAGGAAACACGGGCCCGCATCGCGGCACCAACTGTCGTCGATGGGGCTTTCCAGCAACTCGATATCGCTGCCCAGAAGGTCGCGGGCCTGCGCCATGTCCTGCGCGCGCACCAGCATCGTCAACGGCTCGTGCCGGGCGATAGCGTGCGCCACGTCGGCATAGCTGCGGCGGGTGGCCTCCATATCGTCCCAGACAATCTCGCGGCAGGGCCACATCATCCATGTGCGGGCGTGCGGGGCCCATTCGGGCGGCATGGCGTAGCCTTGGGATTTTGGCGTGGTCATCTGGGGCTCCTCGGCGCTGAATTCTGTTGGCTCAGAGCTTATCAATGAGATACCGTCATGGACAAACGCGGAATTCTACGGGTTTGGATGAGGAAAAGTAATGCCTAACCCTTATCGGCGCCTGCCGCCGCTTGGTGCACTGGTCGGATTCGAGGCCGCCGCGCGGCTGGGCAGTTTCAGCCTGGCAGCAGATGAGTTGAACGTCACCCAGTCGGCGATAAGCCACCAGATCCGCACGTTGGAGGGACATCTGGGGCAGCCGCTGTTCTTGCGGACCGGGCGGCGGGTGGAGCTGACCGATGCCGGACGCGATCTGCTGGGCACCAGTGCCGCAGCGCTGGAAACTGTCCGTCAGGGCGTGCGCCGTCTGGCCGCTTATACCAAGCCCGGCTCGGTCGTGGTTCTGATGCCGCCCGCGATTGCGCGTGGCTGGTTTTTGCCACGTTTGCCTGCATTCCGTGCTGCCCATCCCGGCATAGAGCCGTGGTTGGCAACGCTGGATACGGAAATGGACCTGAGCGAGGCGGAGATTGACATCGCCATCCGCCTGACACCGGCACAGGAAGTCGGCGCGCGTGCCGTGCCCTTCCTGCGTGATGATCGGGCACCTATGGCGGCCCCGGAGCTTGATGCGGCCTTTGCCCGGTCGCCTGAAACGGTGCCGCTGGTGCATGACGAAAGCCCCGATGACTGGCAACGCTGGTTCGACGCTGCCGGGGTGGAGCGCGCGGATATCAGCGCCGGGTTGAATTTTGACGATCACGCCATGGCGCTGGACGCGGCGGCGCAGGGTCTGGGCGTGTTCCTTGGCAATCCGGTGCTGGCCAAGGACCGGCTGGCGGATGGGCGGCTGCGGCAGGTGGGCGCGCATGTTCTCGAATCCGAGCGGGTGTTCCATCTGGTGGCACTGGAACGGACCCTGCACCGCCAGAGCGTGCGGGTACTGTGGGACTGGCTCTGCGCGCAGGCGTCCTTGGCCGAAGGATAGGGCGGGCCTCAGTCCGGCGCGGACCCCTCGCGGCACGCGAACGGCACAAAAGTGCTGGCCATGCCTTCGTTCATCGTCATGACAGTCAATAGATCGGCGAGTGCTATTTCGGCACCTGTTCGTGCGCAGACCGTCCCTTGCGTCAGGCATCCAGAGGCGATGAAGGCATCATTGGCGCCAAGAAACTCGGGCCTCAGCCCCGTGGTGCCTTGCGCCGCGAGCGCATCATGAAATGCCAGTTTGTAGAGATCGCATTTGCGTTGGCTCCATTCGTCCTGTGCCGGGGCCGGTGCGGGCAGGGCAAAGAGGATCAGGAGGGACAGGCCGACCTTCATCATCCCCCCGCGCCAGCGCGCGAATGTCTGATCGGGTGCGGGATGGATCAGGTCAGGCATTCGCGAGAGCCAGTCCTTTGCGTTTCGTGGTAACGGCCATGACATAATCTGCTTTCTTGGAAGGCTGCAATAAGGGGGGGCATGGCGTACCCACAAGCTGACTAAAGTCTGCGCGAGTGCTGCGGCGTCCGGAAATCCCGGACTCGAAGCACCGCTTACCGTCCCACATTTCGAAATCGCTCACTTGAACTACGCAATGCACAGACCAGTCTACGGGCGCTCTTTTTTGCACGGGCAGCGGTATCCGCCGCCGCCCGGCAATCCACAACCGATATCAGGCGCGTATTGTTTGCCCGTCGAGCGTGCGCAGCGCGCTGTAGGTTTCGGGCCGCCGGTCACGAAAAACACCCCAACTGCCGCGATAGGCTGCCGCTGCGTCCAGATCCACGGTCGCGGTCAGGTGCGTCTCTTGCGTGCGGTCAGCGTCGGTCAGGATCTCGCCGGTGTAGCCCGCGATGAAGGACGTACCGTAAAAGGTCATCGACACGTCCCCGGCGGTTTCCACCCCCACGCGGTTCGATGCGACCAACGGGATCATGTTGGCCGCCGCATGACCCTGCATCGTGCGCCGCCAGTGGCCGGAACTGTCAAGATCGGGACTGCCCGGCTCGGATCCGATGGCCGTGGGAAACATCAGCACTTCGGCCCCTTGCAACGCCAGGCTGCGCGCGGTTTCGGGAAACCACTGATCCCAGCAGATGCCACAGCCCAGGCGGCCAAACCGCGTCTGTACCACCTGAAAACCGGAATCGCCCGGATTAAAATAGAATTTCTCCTCATAGCCCGGCGCCTGCGGGATATGTGTCTTGCGATAGTTGGTCAGGATCGTGCCATCCGCGTCGGCGATCGCCAGCGAATTGTAGCGCGCAAGGCCGGCTTCCTCGAAATAGGAAATCGGCAGCACCACGCCCAGCTCGCGCGCCAAAGCCGCGAAATGCGCCACGACGCGGCTGCTGTCCATGGGTTTGGCCAGGCTGAAATGATCCATATCCTGCGTCAGGCAGAAATACGGGGTCTCGAACAACTCCTGTAGCAGGATCATCTGCGCGCCATCCGCGACGGCGGCCCGCACAAGTCGTTCGGCGCGCGCAATGTTGTCGTCGATGTCCCAGCTACAGGCCATCTGTGTGGCGGCAATGGTGATTGGGCGCATCAGACGTTCGCCTCTGCCAGATGGTCCTTGATCGCACCGCTGATGGCCGCGACGATCTCATCGCATTCTTCCTTGGTGATGATCAAAGGCGGCGAGACGATCATCCGGTCACCGACGGGGCGCACGATCACGCCGCGCTTCAGGCAGCCCTGGAATATCTTCTCGCCCACGCCGTCGCCAATCGGCTCCTTGGTGCCCTTGTCCTTTACCAGATCGACACCCAGCATCAGGTGGCTGCCGCGCACATCGCCGACGATGGGCAGGTTCATCAGCGACTTGGCGCTTTCCTGCAGGTAGGGCCCGACCTCCTTGACGTGATCCAGCAGGTTCTCGCGCTCCATGATCTCGATGTTCTTGAGCGCTGCAGCGCAGGCCACGGGGTGGCCGAAATAGGTCAGACCCATCGACAGCACGCCGCCCTCGCATTGCGGCTGCGCGATCACATCGTAAACGCGGGTGCTGAGCAGGGTGGCCCCCAGCGGGATATAGCCCGAACTCAGCCCTTTGGCGCAGACCATGATATCGGGCTGGTAGTCATAGAGCGCTTCAGAGGCGAACCATTCACCGAGACGGCCAAAGGCGGTCACGACCTCGTCGGCGATATAAAGCATGTCGTATTTCTGGCAGACCTCCCACATCCGGCGATGATAGCCCTCGGGCGCCACCAGAACGCCGCCAGCTCCCATGATCGGTTCGGCGATGAATGCAGCGACGTTATCGGGGCCGAGCTGCTGAATGCGGGCATCGAATTCGCGCACGAGGTAATCGCAATACTCTGCATCCGACCAGCCATCGGGTTTCTCATAGAGGTTGGCGGCGCTGACATGGTGGATGAAATCCTCACCGATCCGGTCGAATCCCATCTTGGTGCCGTGGATGCCGGTCAGCGACGCGGCCACATAGGTGGCACCGTGATAGGCATTCTGGCGGCTGATGATCTTCTTCTTGCGGTGCTGGCCCAACTGGTCAAAGTAGAAATGCACCAGCCGGATCGCAGCGTCATTCGCGGTAGAGCCGCCACAGGTGTAATAGACATGGTTCAGATCGCCCGGCGCAAGTTCGGCCAGCTTGGCGCCCAGCATCGAGGCGGGCACGTTGGTCGAATGGCCGAAGGGGTTGTAATACTGCATCTTCATCACCTGGGCGGCGATGGCGTCGGCCATCTCCTTCCGCCCGTGGCCGATATTGACGCACCAAAGCCCGCCGATCCCGTCCAGCAGCTTGTTGCCGTCGCTGTCGATGACGTGCATGCCGCTTGCGCTCTCGATGATCTGACTGCCTTCCTCGTGGAATGTCGAGAAATCGGTATAGGGGTGCAGCAGGTGGTCGCGGTCGGCGGTCCAGATATCTGATTTGGTTGCGGCGGTCATGGCAGGCTCCTTTCGAGAGGGCGGGTGTGCCTGCCAGTTTCGCGCAGCCCCCGACAGGCCGCAATTTCCCGAAAGGGGTAGATGCCTTTATCTGGTTTGCCGGTGCCTTCCGGCTGTGGCAAAAGCCGCCCGGTGGCGGCATCGGGGCCGGAATGACACCCCGACGCTGCGCAAATTTTTGACGAGAAGCGCTGGAAGCGCGCGCCCGGCAAGCTATTCTGTTCCATGACGCGAACAAGGCGCCTGACACGCAATGTAACCGGAGACTCCCATGAACAAGTTTATCGCCACCGCGGCCGCGCTGATGCTGGCCGTGCCCGCCTTTGCCGAGAACCAAGAGGCCGCTGAAATGGTGGCACCATCGGGCGATGCTGAAGCGGGGGAGACGCTGTTCAACCGGCAATGCATCGCCTGTCACGTGGTCCGGGATGACGCGGGCGAAGTGCTGGCCGGGCGCAACGCGCGCAACGGGCCGAACCTCTATGGCATCGCCGGACGCGCCATCGGATCACAAGCGGGTTTCCGGTATGGCAAATCACTGTCGGCAGTCTCTGAAACGGGCAATCTATGGGACGAAGAGGAGTTCGTGACCTACGTGCAGGACCCGACCGGGTGGTTGCGCGAGACGCTGGATGACAGCAAGGCGCGCAGCAAGATGGCCTTCAAGGTTCGCAAGCAAGAGGAAGCGACGGATATTTACGCCTTCCTGTACGCTCTGAAGCCGCCCGCGATGGACGACAAGGCAGAGTAGCACAGCGCGAACCACGGAGGACGGAACCGGCCCGTATCAACCGGGCCGGGCCTTATCGTGAGGGAGTGGAAGTCCCCCGCCTCAGCACTTCACCTTTGCCATTTTCGGGTCGTAGAGCGGCGTCAGATGTGCCGTGGCCGGCACCCGTTCCGTGGCCACTTCCAATTCGTAGGTGCCTTCCAGAACATAGTCGCGGCTGACGCCCTCGGGGTTGCGCACATAGCCCATGCCGATGGATTGGCCCAGCGCGTGGCCGTAGCCCGCAGAGCTGAGCCAGCCGACGCGCACCCCGTTGCGGTAGATGGTTTCGCGGCCCGACAGGATCACGTCCGGGGCGGCGGTAAAGGTGGTCATGCGCTTGGTCACACCGCGGGCGCGCTGCGCCTCGACCGCCGCGCGGCCCTTGAAATCGGTGTTCTTCTTCAGCTTCACCGCCCAGCCCAGCCCGGCCTCGTCCGGGGTGTGGTCAGGGCCGATATCGGACGACCATGCGCGATATCCCTTTTCTAGTCGCAAGGTTTCCAGCGCGCGGTAGCCAGCGTTGCGCAGCCCGTGTTCGGCCCCGGCGCGATGCAGTGCTTCGTAGACGGTCACGGCGTATTCGACCGGCAGATGCAATTCCCAGCCCAACTCGCCGACATAGGTCACGCGCAGTGCGTTCACCGGGCACCCGGCAATGCCAATGGTCTGCGCGGTGCCAAAGGGAAACGCCTCGTTGCTGACATCGCTGCGTGTCACCGATTGCAGGATGTCGCGCGCTCGCGGCCCAAAAAGCGACAGCACCGCGTAGGCCGATGTCACATCGAAAAGCTGGGCGTTCATGCCCTCGGGGATGTTGCGCGCGATATGGTCGAAATCATGTGTGGCAAAGCCGGTGCCGGTGACGATGTAATATTCATCCTCGGCGCGGCGCACGACGGTCAGGTCGCATTCGATCCCGCCCGCATCGTTCAGCATCTGGGTATAGGTCAGCGTGCCGATGGGGCCGGTCACGTCATTGGCCGCGATCCAGCTCAGCGCGTCCTCGGCATCCGGGCCCTTGAGCACGAATTTGGCAAAGGAAGTCTGGTCAAACAGCACCGCCGCCTCGCGCGCGGCCTTGTGCTCTCGCGCGACGGCCTTGTGCCAGTTCGGACGCTCGAACGTGTAGATATCGTGCTGTTCCTCGCCCGCCTCGGTGTCGGCGTACCAGTTGGGGCGTTCCCAGCCGAGCTTCTCTCCGAATACCGCACCTTGGGCCTTGAGGATTTCATAAAGCGGCGATTTGCGGCAGGGACGGCCGCTGTCATGCTCCTCGCTGGGCCAGGCCATCGTGTAATGCTTGCCATAGGCCTCGTAGGTGCGGGCACGGATCCAGTCGGTATCGAAATGCGGCGCGCCGAAGCGGCGAATATCGACCGACCACAGGTCGTAGGGCGGCGCGGCCTTGGCGACCCATTCGGCCAGCGCCATGCCGGCTCCGCCACCTGCTGCGATGCCGAAGGCGTTGAATCCCGCGCCGACGTAGAAATTGCGCAGCTCCGGTGCCTCGCCGAGGATGAAATTGCCATCGGGGGTGAAACTCTCTGGCCCGTTGGTCAGCGTCTTGATCCCGGCGGTCTCCAGCGCCGGTACGCGGCCCAAGGACAGCTCCATTAGCTGTTCGAAATGATCGAAATTACTGTCGAGCAGGGTATAGTGGAAACCCTTGGGGATGCCGTCCTGCGCCCACATGATCGGGTTCTTCTCGTAGCCGCCCATGACCAGCCCGCCAACTTCTTCCTTGTAGTAGGTCAGGCGGTCAGGATCGCGCAGCGTGGGCATGTCGGATGTGACACCGTCGATCGGCTCGGTCACCATGTACTGGTGCTCGACCGACACCAAGGGCACGTTCACACCGACGGTCTTGGCAAAGGCGCGGGTCCATTGCCCGCAACAGGCAATGACCACGCCGCAATCAATGCGACCCTTTTCGGTCTCGACGCCCTTGATCACGCCCTTTTCGACGATCACCTTCGTGACCTTGGTATCCTCGAATATCTGCGCGCCGCCCATGCGTGCGCCCTTGGCCAGCGACAGGGTGATGTCCGACGGGTTGGCCTGTCCGTCCGTGGGCATGAAGGCCGCGCCGACCACATCATCCACCTGCATCAGCGGCCACAGATCCTGCGCCTCTTTCGGCGTCAGAAGTTCCATTTCCAGCCCGAAGGAATGGGCGGTCGTGGCTTGTCGCTTGACCTCGGTCCAGCGCTCTTCGTTGCAGGCAAGGCGCAGACCGCCATTCATCTTCCAGCCGGTCGCCTGTCCGGTCTCGGCCTCCAGTTTCTTGTAGAGTTCGACCGAATACCCCAGCAATTGGGTTATGTTGGCAGACGACCTCAATTGCCCGACCAGCCCCGCGGCGTGAAAGGTGGTGCCGGATGTCAGCTTCTTGCGCTCAAGCAGCACCACATCCCAGCCAAGGCGCGAGAGGTGATAGGCGGTAGAGCAGCCGACGATACCGCCGCCTACGATGACGGCTTGGGCCGAGGTTGGAAAATCAGTCATGGCTGGCATCCTTGGGCAGTGAAGGCGGCAAATGCGCCTGCATATCGGTCGAGGTTTTTATCGGTGTATTCGGCGTAGTCGAAATCTAGCGTCGAGGTCAGTTCGGAGATCATCGACCACATGGTTTCGCGCAAGAGCGAGGCGCATTTCATCGCGTCGTAGCGTCGCCACAGCGTCTCGTCTGGCGGGGCGCGATAATAGTGGGTCAGCATCGCCTCTTCGGCGTCGCGGGGCAGGGCGCAATTGCTGGCCAGCCCGCCCAGATCGAATAGTGGCGAATTGAAACCGCCATATTCCCAATCAATGACCCAGAGCGCGCCATCATCCGCGCGCAGCAGGTTGGCGGGCAGCAGGTCGTTATGGCCCAGCACCAGTTTCACATGGCCCACGGCGCGCTCCAGCAGCGCCGCCTGCTCCAGCAGGGCGGGCAGGGCGGCTGCATGGCGCGAGCCGCGTTCCGTCAGTGTGGCCGCATAGTCGCGCAGGATATGGAACACCCAGAAGCTGAGGATCGGACCGCGCAGGTGGCCGGGCATCCTGCAATGAAGGCGCGCGATCAGCTCCGTGGCGGCCATCAGCGTGTCCGGATCATGCAGATCCTTCTCGGTCAGCGCGGTGCCGGGGACGAAGTCGAGCACCAGCACGCCGGGTTCGGCATGGTGCACCGCGGGTGAAAGTCCGGCGGCCTCGGCGGCGCGGCTGAGTGCCAGTTCGTGCCAGCGCATGATGCCATGCTCGGGAATATCCTCGCCCAGCCGCACCACGTAATCGCGGCCCCCGTCGGTCACGCGGATATTGTGATTGGTTATGCCGCCATCCAGCGGTGCGACATTGCTGGGCGCGCTCCAGCAGCTCAAACCGCGTGCGATATCAAGTGCCTGCTCAGGTGTCATGCGAGTCCCAGCCTTTCCTTTGAATGGCGCGCCATGGCCGACACGATCCGGTCAGCAATGATCGCGATGAACGCCACGCTGAGGCCCGCGACGATGCCCTGGCCGGTATTGGCCTTGGTCAGCGCGATATAGACCTCTTGCCCCAGATCGCGGGTGCCGACCAAGGCGGTGATCACCAGCATCGACAGCGCCAGCATGATCGTCTGGTTCAGCCCCAGCAGCAGCGAGGGCGCCGCCAGCGGCAGCTTGACCCGCCACAAGAGCTGTCGGCGCGTGCAGCCCGAGACCAGACCGGCCTCGATCATCTGCGGCTCGATCGCGCGGATGCCGTGGGCTGCGTAGCGCACAGCGGGGGCGAGGGCATAGAGCACCACCGCGATCATCGCCGAGAAATCGCCGACGCGAAACAGCATCACCACCGGGATCAGGTAGACGAAACTGGGCAGCGTTTGCAGCGTGTCGATGAATGCGCCGACCCAGCGGTTCGCCCGCGCGTTCTGGCCCGCCCAGATACCAAGGGGCACGCCAATCGCATAGGCGATAAAGACTGACACACCGCACAGGTAGATCGTGATCATCGCCTTGGTCCACAGCCCGGTTGCCGCGATGAACGTGGTCATCAGTGCCGCCATCACGCCCAGCCGCCAACCGCCGACCTTGGCCGCAGCAAGGCCCGCAGCGATGATGCCCCAGGCCCATGGTATGCCCGTAAAGAAGCGTTTCACCGGCAGCAGAAGATAGGAGAGAAAGACATCCTTGATCGCTTCGAACGTGTCAAAGAAGGTCACGTTGACATAGCGCATCGCATCTTCCCAGAATGCCGAAGTGGTCAGCGTCGCGGCCTCGGGATAGTCCTGCACCGCGGGGGCAAAGAGGCCCGCAATATAGGTCAGCACAACCACGACAAAGACGGTGGTAAACCACGGATGGCGCTGCACATAGCTCAGGTCGCGGCCCATGACCTCGTCGGGCAGGCGCGTGCTGAAAGCCTGGCTCACACGGTCAAGCGCGATGGCCATGACCACGATGGCAAGCCCGGCCTCGATGCCGCCGCCGATATCCAGCCGTCTGAGCGCGCTGAGCACGTCAAAGCCCAGCCCGCCCGCGCCGATCATCGACGCGATGATCACCATGTTGAGAGTCAGCATGATCACCTGGTTGACCCCCACCATCAGTGTCGGTGCGGCCGAAGGCACCAACACCTTCCACATCATCTGGCGCCGGGTACAGCCGGCCATCTTGCCGGCCTCGACCACTTCGGCGGGGACCGTTTGCAGCGCCACGGTAGAGACGCGGACCATCGGTGGCATGGCGTAGATGATCGTGGCGACAAGTGCGGCAACCGGGCCAAAGCCGAACAGGAAGAGGATCGGAACGAGATAGGCAAAGACCGGCACCGTCTGCATCAGGTCAAGGATGGGGCGCAGCGCGCGTTCGACCCAGGGTATGCGAAAGCTGAGGATACCGAGCGCCAGCCCGCCAATGACACCGATGGGCACCGCAATGACCACCGACGCCAGCGTGACCATCGCGCTGTCCCATTGGCCAAACATCGCGAGGTATAGGAAGCAGGCCCCGACCAGCAGCGCCAGTGTCCAGTCCTTGGCCACCCGACCCAGCACGATCATGATGACGATGATCGCGATCCAGCTGAGCGGCGGCGCGATCTCGACCGCGTTGCTGCCCTGGCCCTGCACGAACCCGTCGGCCAGTGCCGCACGGGCCACATCGTAGGGCACTTCGATGATTGCGGAAATGAACCGGGTGAATTCCCGAAACGTGAATAGGCCGAATGTCGCGTCTTCCAGCAGCCAGCGCATCGCGTCGGAAATCCACGATTCCATGGGCATTTCCCACGCCTTGGGAAAGCGGATGATCCACCGCGCATCAAGCGCCTTGTAGAGCTGAAAGGAGGTCGTCGAGAGAATCCATGTGACCGCCAGCAGCCCCCACCAGAACAGCGCATGCGGCGAAATCAGGCGGCGCCAGTTCACTCTGAGGCCCTCCGTCCGATCAGAACGTCGATCACCGCGCGCCCGTCCACCGTGCCGATGGGCGTGCCGCTATCGTCCAACACGCGGTGCGGGTGGTCCGCAGCCTCGATGCGGTCGGCCACGTCCGCGACGCGGTCGGTCGATTTCAGATCGCCAGCATAGGGGCCGTCACCCGTGCCCGGTGACATGATGCTGCGCAGGCTCAGGACCTTGCCGCGCGGTATGTGATGGGTGAACTCGGCAACGTAATCGGTGGCGGGGTTCATCACCAGTTCCTCTGGCGTCGCGGTCTGCACGATGCGCCCGTCCTTCATCACCGCAATCCGGTCGGCCAGACGGATCGCTTCGTCGAAGTCGTGGGTGATAAAGACGATGGTTTTCTTCAGCAGCCCTTGAAGGCGCAGAAACTCGTCCTGCATCTCGCGGCGGATCAGCGGGTCGAGCGCTGAAAAGGGCTCGTCCAGGAACCAGATCTCCGGCTCCACCACCAGCGAGCGGGCAATGCCCACGCGCTGTTGCTGTCCACCTGACAACTGGCGGGGAAAGTAGTTCTCGCGGCCCTTCAGGCCGACGGTCTCGATCATTTCATGCGCGCGCGCCTCGCGGGTCGCGCGTGGCACACCCTGCACATCGAGCGGAAAGGCGACATTTTGCAAAACGGTCAGGTGCGGCAGAAGGGCGAAATTCTGGAACACCATGCCGATCTTCTTGCGGCGCAGCTGGATCAGCTCCTGCTCGGACATCGCCAGCAGATCCTCGCCGTCGAACAGTATTTCGCCGCCGGTCGGTTCGATCAGTCGCGACAGGCACCGCACCAGCGTCGATTTGCCGGACCCGGACAGGCCCATGATCACGAAAATCTCGCCTTCGCCAATCTGCACGTTCGCCGCACGCACCGCGCCGATCATGCCGACCTCGCGCAACTGTTCGTTCGTAGGGGCTGGATTGGCCCGCAGGAATGCAGCGGGATCTGGCCCGTAGAGCTTCCACACGTTGCGGCAGACCATTTTCAGCGGACGTTCCATCGGCACCTCTTAGCCACCTCAAAACATCCCACCTGTGTGGGAAACTCCGAGAATGAGGGGAAAAAGAGGGGACAGAAGCCCCCTCATTCAGTCATCAGGAAGGATCAGTTGATCCAGCTATCAACCTTGGCGGCGTTCTCTTCCATCCAGGAGTTGGCGGCTTCCTCGATCGACTTGCCGTCGAGATCGACCGCAACAACCAGCTTGCCCATTTCATCGTTGGTCAGGGTGTAGTTGCGGATGATTTCCGCCGCACCGGGCCATTTGTCCTCGACGCCGGCCCATGCGACCTTCCAGATCGGACCTGTTGGCTTGCCACAGTCGTAGGCCGCATTCGGGTTCACGCCCACGGACGGATCTTCGTAGCATTCCTTGCTAAAGGGCGGGAATTCGACAAAGCTGCCTTCGTATTTTACCGTCGACCAGTGCGGCGAATAGATCCACAGCACGATCGGGGCCTTTCGCTGATAGGCTGATTCGAGTTCGGCAAAGAGGGCCGCGTCGGTGCCTGCGTGGACCACCTCGAAATCGAGCCCGAGCGCTTCGACACGTTCCTCGTCAAAGCCACCCCATGTGACCGGACCGCCCAGGTAACGGCCCAACGGTGCGGTTTCGGACGTGGCGAATTCAGCGGCGCAATCGTTCAACGCTTCCCAGTTTGGCAGGCCGGGGCAGCGTTCTTCCATATAGGACGGATACCACCATTCCTCGATCGCCATCATGCCGCCTTCGCCCATGTTGACGACATCGCCGGTCGCGATTGCCTCGTCCATCGCCTCGCGGCCGGTGGTTTCCCAGATCTCGGTGGCGACATGCAGATCGCCGGTCTTGAGGCCGGCGAATTGCGCGATGTAATCGGCCTGTACCAGTTCGACGTTATATCCGGCCTTCTTGAGTATCTCGCCCAGGATGGTGGTGTTGATGATCTGACCGGTCCAGTCATGGGTGGTCAGCCTGATCGGATCCTGGCTCTCGACTTCGGCAAAGGCCGGCGAGAAGGCGGGTATGGCTAATACTGCGGCCAGTGCGGCAGCGGAGATGGCAGAGGTGAATTTCATGGCAGACTCCCTGATTTTATTGTGGCCCCGCTTGCTGCGACGCCGTTTTGAGTAGTGTATTCGCCAATGAGTGAAGCGCAGAAAACAACATATTGCAACGATTTTTGAGGTTTTATGTTGGAAAATTTTTGAATTCATGCACTATTTAGGTTGAAGGCCGACAAGGCTGCTGCAAATTAGGGCACCCAAACCGCACACCAACCTGGACAGGTCCACATGGAAATCGCGCATCCCAATCATCGCCAGCAAGAGATTCTCGACGCGCTTCGGCGCGCCGGTGGATCGTTGCGTGTGCAAAAGCTGGCGAGCGAATTGCAGGTTTCGGAAGAGACCGTTCGGCGCAATCTCAAGCGGCTCGCCGATAGCGGGCAGGTCGAAAAGATGCATGGTGGCGCGCGCCTGGCTCAGGATAGCGGCGAGGACGATTTCCAGCAGCGGTTGCGGATCAGCCCGGAGGCCAAGCAGACCATCGCGCGCTATGTGGCGGGCCAGGTGCCTGATGGCAGTTCGCTGTTTCTCGATGTGGGCAGCACGACATCCTACATCGCCGACGCGTTGCGCGACCATTCAAATCTGCTGGTGGTGACGAACTCGGTCTCGGTGGCGTTCAAGCTGGCCACGCGCAACGCCAATCAGGTCTATATGGCCGGCGGGGCGCTGCGCGCCCATGATGGCGGGGCCTTCGGGGCCGAGGCGATGACATTCGCCAATAATTTCAAAACCGATCTGGCTGTCCTGTCCACGGCCGGGATCACGGCGCGGGACGGTTTCATGTTGTTCGACCTTGAAGAAGCGAATTTCAGCCGCGCGATCCTGCGCAACGCCAAACGCCGCTGGGTGGCGGCGGATTCGTCCAAGTTCGGGCGCACCGCACCGATCACGTTGTGTGACCCGTCATTGATCGACAGGCTGATTACAGATGCTGCCCCACCTGCCGATCTGGCACAGGCGACGCAACGCTGGGGCACCGAGATTCAGGTGGCTGCAACATGAGCGGGTTGGATGATATCGCGCGGGTGGCGGCCCGTATCGCTGAAGAGGCCAGCGCTGTTCCGATGCGCCATTTCCGGCAAGGTGGACTCGGGATCGAGCTGAAGGGCGATCTCAGCCCGGTCACCGTCGCCGACCGCGCAACCGAAGAAGCCATTCGCGCGGCATTGGCCGATGCGTTCCCCGAACATGGCGTCTTTGGCGAGGAATTCGGCATCAGCGGATCGCTCGACGGCCCGGCCTGGATCATCGACCCGATAGACGGGACACGGTATTTCCTGTCGGGCTATCCCGGCTTCGGTATGCTGATCGGCCATCTGCAGTCCGGCGTGCCACAGATCGGCGTCGTCCGCATGCCCGCGCTGAACGAGACTTATCTCGGCATTCGCGGCGGGGCGGCCACGCTGAACGGTACGCCCATTCGGGCGCGCGCCACCACACGGCTGGACGAGGCGATTGTTTTCGTCAACGAACCAGAGCGTACATTTGCAGACGATCCGGCGCGTTTTGCCCGGCTCTGCGAAATCGGCCACACAAGACGCATGTCCTATGATTGCTACCCGCACGCGATGGTGGCGGGCGGCCAGATTGATGCTGTCACCGATATCGGGCTTGAGCCGTATGATTTCCTGCCGCTGGCGCCGCTGATTGAGGCCGCGGGCGGCGTCATGACTGACTGGCAGGGCCAGGCACTGGGGTTGGAGTCGGATGGGCGGGTCGTGACTGCGGCGACACCGCAATTGCATGCCGCTGTTCTGGAGGTGCTCAACGGTTGAGCAATGGCGCGCCGCGCTCCATCAGCCCCGCGCTTGGTCCGGGGCTGCTTCAGCCCTTGCGCACTGCGGCCACATGCGCCTCGAATTGCGGATCGTTCATCAGTGCCTTGCAGCGGTCGAACCGGCCCGTGGCATAGGCCCAGAAATCTTCGACCGTGTTGCCGTCCGCGAACTGGATCAGGCCCCAGAGCGTCCACAGCAGATCGCACATCGCCTTGTAGATCACGACGCGGCCATGTTGTGCGGCGCTGGGATCGCCGCCGAAATAGGCGCGCATCAGCTCCATGTCCTGCGCAGGCGTCAGTTCGGCCTCGACCGACAGGTCGCCCACATCCCAGAGCGGATCATTCATGCCGGAATATTCCCAATCCACGATCCACATACGCTCACCGTCATCGAGGAAATTCTCGCAGAGCGGGTCGCAATGACATGGCGCCAGTGGCGCCGGGTTCGCGGCCAGCGCCTCCTTGACCGGTGCCGCGGCGGCGACGATCTCGTGATAGCCGTCCGGCAGGATCACATCCTTGGTTCCAAGGATAAGCAGATAATCGTCGATCATCGCAAAGACATCGAACTGGAATTCAAACGTCTCGCCGGATGTATGCAATTTCGCCAGCGCTGCCCCGGCACGGGCAGGAGCTCCCGCGCGGCTGGCAAAAAGGGCAGGGGTCATCGTCACGATATCGGGGATGGTGCGGCTGATCATGATGCCCGAGGCGGCGTCAGCCCACAGCACCTCGGGCGAGACGCCGGCCGCATGTGCCGCTTGCGAATTCACGATCTCCACCGCGCGGTCAATGTATTTCTCGGTGCCCGTGCCGGGGATGCGTACAATCACCGAATGGTCGCGCATATCAACACGGTGCACGATGTTGGTCAGCCCCCCAAGCCGGGTAATGGTGCAGTCCTGCGCAGTGACATTTTCAAATCCAGGTGCGTTGTTCAGGGCGGCGATGACTTGGGTCGTATGCTCGGACATGGGCTCTCTTTCAGGATTTCAGCCGGAGGTTTTCGGGATCATAGAGCGGACCATCGACGCGGCTTATGCCATGACGCTGGCCAAAGACCTCGATTTCGAAGTCCGACCGGTCACAGAGCGCGCGGGGCAGGTAGGCGTGCATGATCATGCGGCCCACGCTATGACCAAATCCAGAGGATGTCACGAGGGAGACAGGGGTGCCATCGTGCAGAATGGTTTCGCCGCCAAATAGCGGCAGCCGCGCGGTGCTGGTGAAAGTGCAGAGCTTGCGTTCCGGGCCGTTTTTCTTCTGCTTTGCCAGAACCTCGCGCCCGATGAAATCACCGCCCGATTTGAGATGTACGCGGAATCCCAGCCCGGCCTCGATCGGGGTATAGTCGGGTGAGATGTCCCCGGACCAGTAAAGATAACCCTTTTCCATGCGCAGACTATCGATGGCACGGTAGCCGACATCGCGCAGCCCGTGGTCCGCGCCTGCGTCGCGCAGTTGCTCCATCACATAGGCGCCGAATTCGGTTGGAATGTGCAACTCCCAGCCCAACTCGCCGACAAATCCGATACGCACCGCCCGTACCGGCGCCGCGCCGATGGCAATTTCCCGTGCTGTGGCAAAGGGAAAGGCGTCGTTGCTTATGTCCTCTTCGCAAACCGCTTGCAGGATATCGCGCGCCTTGGGGCCACAGATGTTCAGAACGGCGCGGGCCGACGTGACTTCGATCAGTTGCACCGTGCCGGTCTCCGGCAGGTGGCGTCTGATCCAGTCGGCATCATGGGTGCCAAAGCCCGCGCCGGTGACGATATAGAAATGATCCTGCCCCAGCCGGGTGATGGTCAGATCCGATTCGATCCCGCCATGCGGATTGCAGAACTGCGCGTAAATCACTGAACCTACGGGTTTATCCATGTTGCAGGCCGCAAGCCGTTGCAGCGTATCCAGCGTGCCGGGGCCGATCATCTCGAACTTGGCAAAGCTGCTCTGGTCGATCAATGCCGCACTGGTCCGCACCGCGCGATGTTCCTCCGCTGCAAAGGCGTGCCAGCCGGGGTCGAGGAAATCGAGCTGATCGACCGGTGGCGTGCCTTCGGGGGCGAACCATAGCGGGCGTTCCCAGCCGTTTTTCGACCCATATACCGCCCCGCGCGCCTTCAGCGATTCATAGAATGGCGAGCGACGCAAGCCGCGGGCGCTCTGCGCCTCGGCGCCCGGGTAGCGCATCTTGTAGTGGTGGGCGTAATGTTCGACCGCGCGGGGATACATGAAGGCGCGGGTGCCGTGATGCGGTCCGAACCGCCGCACATCCAGCGGCCAGAGATCAAGGCTCGGCCGCCCTTCGGTGATCCATTCCGCGATCATTTCGCCCGCACCGCCACCAGCGGCGATTCCATAGAGGAACCCGGTGGCCATCATCAGGTTCTTGAGATCCGGCGCCCAGCCCATGACAAAATCGCCATCGGCAGAGTAGGGAATCGGCCCGTTGATCACCTGCCTGATGCCGACCTCGTTCACGACAGGCGTGACTCGCCCGGCCAGTTCGGCCAGCGGCGCGAAGCGGTCGAGGTTGTCGGGCAGCAACTGCCGCACGAACTGTCCGGGAATACCGGACGAACCGAACGGAAGCGTGTCATCCTCGTAGCCGCCGATCACCATGCGCCCACCCGCGTCGGGTTTGTAATAGACCAGCCTCTCGGGATCGCGCAGCGAGGGCAGGCTGCGCACCAGATCAGGATCGGGCAGCGGCTCGGTCACGATATACTGGTGCTCCACCGCGCAGGCTGGCACCCGCAGGCCCAGCTTTGCGCCCAGCTCGCGCGACCACATGCCGGCGGCCAGAATGACGTTTTCCGCCTCATAGTCGCCCTGCGTGGTCATCACGCGAGTGATCCGCCCGTTCTTGATCTCGAAATCCGTCACTTCGACGCCCTGCCGAATATCCGCCCCGTGCAGCCGCGCTCCGGCTGCAATGGCCAGGCAAAGGCCCGCCGGATCCACGTGCCCGTCCGACGGGATGAAGGCCGCGCCCTCGACACCGGTCTCGTCGATATAGGGAAACAGCGCCTTGGCCTCGGCGGGGGTGATCATGTGCATCTCCAGATCAAAGCTCTGGGCCATGGTGGTCAGGCGTTGCGCCTCCAACATGCGTTCCTTTGTGGCGGCCAGACGCAGAGAGCCCACCTTTTTCCAGTCGAATGCCATGCCGGTCTCGGCTTCCAGCGCATCATAGAGCGCGACCGAGCGTTTCAGCATACGGGTGGTGTTGCGTGACGAGCGCAACTGCCCGACAAGGCCCGCCGCGTGCCATGTGGCACCCTCGGTCAGCGCGGCGCGTTCCAGCAGCACGACATCACGCTCGCCGCCTTTGGCTAGGTGATAGGCGGTGCTGCATCCGATGATGCCCCCGCCGATGATCAGATGTTTCGCCGAATGCTGTGCCATGCCTGTCCCTCCGAGAATCGCACACAGAGCGTTGCAGGTTATCGCCAGAAATCAACAAAAAATGTTGTTTTGTGTTGATTTCGTCTGATCCAAGGCCCAGAACCATTGGGAAACGCGAGGGGACAATGTCAAAATACTCTCAGGATATCGAACAGGCGCTGGCGCTGCGCGGCACCATGACGGTGGCAGAACTGTCGGACCTTCTGGGGGTTTCGGACCAGACAATCCGGCGCGTTGTGCGCCCCTTGCAGGAGGCCGGGCGGCTGGAAAAGGTGCATGGCGCTATCCGCAGCATGCAAAACCCGGTGACTGCCCCCTTCCAGACCCGCATGGCGCATAACCGCGCGGCCAAGGCTGCGGTGGCCGAGCGCGTGCTGGACCTGATCGCGGATGGCGAGAGCCTTGCCATCGACACCGGATCGACCTGCGGGTTCGTGGCCCAGGCACTGGCGGTGCGGCGACGGCTGACAGTGGTGACTAATTCGGCCTATGTGGCCAGTACGCTGGCGATGCAGCCGGGCAACCGGGTCTTCATGGCGGGCACGCAACTGCGCGATCACGACGGGGCGGCGTTTGACAGGGCGGCCTTTGCAACGATCGAACGGATGCAGGTCGATACCGCGATCCTGTCGGTCAGCCAGGCCCATCCCGCACGCGGATTTCTGGTGGGCGAAACCTGCGAGGCCGATATCGCCGCGGCGATGTCAGTCATCGCTGCACGCACGCTGCTGGCGGCGGACCATTCGAAATTCATCGAGACCCCGGCGCGCGGGATGGTGGCGCTGGCGCAATTCGAACCTGCGCCGACCCTGATCTGTGACGCGCCACTGCCCGCAGCCTATGCCGCATTGGTGCGGGGCATGACGGTTATCGCCTGAACCCGCGATGTGATGGCTCATGCGGCCTGCGGTCCTGCCTTTTTGCGTCGTCTTGCAATTGACCTGAGCCACGGAAAGCGCAATCTGAGCCGGGATGCACGGGACTTGCGCGGGTTTGCCGTTATGCCGCCGGCCACGAAGCCCGACAAATGCCACTGTTGCGGTGCCGCAGAAGGAAAAGGGCAAGGATGCTGCAATCTTCGTATGTGCCCAAGGGGGCCGCCAGTTTCGACATCCCTCAGGTCGCGGCACCGCGCGATTTCGATTTCGTTCTGCTGCCCAAACTGACGATGCTGGCGCTGAGCGCCGCGATTGAGCCGCTGCGCGTGGCCAATCAGATATCGCGGCAGGAACTCTATCGTTGGCGCACCATGACCACCGATGGCGAACCGATCCGATGTTCGAATAACCTGCGGCTGGTGCCGGACGGGCCGATCGCCAATGCCCATAGGGGCAGTCGCGTCTTCATCTGCGCCGGGGTGGAGCCAGCCGAGACGCTGAACACGCGTCTGGTGCAATGGGCCGCGCGGCAGGCGGTGCATGGCATCGCGGTGGGCGCGATCTGCACCGGGGCATTCACGCTGGCCAAAGCCGGGCTTTTGAACGGGCGTATCTTTACCCTGCATTGGGAGAACCAGCCGGCCTTTCTGGAGATATTTCCGGATCTTGTGCCATCACTCAACCTCTACGAAATCGACGGGGACCTGATGACGGCAGCGGGGGGCAGCGCCTCGACTGATCTGATGCTCAGCGTCATCGAGGATGATTTTGGGCCGGAATTCGCGCTGGTGGTATCGGATATGTGCCTGCACGGGCGCAGCCATTCCGGCCACGCGCCGCAGAAAACCGCGCAATCGGCCATTCTGGGCAGCCGCAACAAGAACCTCATTGCCGCCATCCGGATGATGCAGGCCAATCTGGAAGAGCCGCTGACCGTGGAGCAGATCGCGCAGGAAATCGGCATCTCGCGCCGCCAGTTGGAGCGCAGCTTTTCCGAACATGCGGGGCAAAGCCCGTGGCAGTATTATTCCGATCTGCGGCTCAGTCGGGCCTATTCGCTGCTGTCCGAGACAGATCTGCCGATCACCGAGATCGCGGCTGCCACCGGTTTTGCTGGCACGTCCAGTTTTGCCCGCACTTTCCGGGCAAAGTTCGACACATCGCCCAGCAAGTTCCGTAAAAGGTGGTGATGCGCGAATGCAGGCCGCGCATGGCACATCTCCGTTATCCTGCGTCCGGTTCGCCCTCGGGCGTATAGATCACCCGCAAATCCTCTTTGAAATCGTTCAGGTCAAAGGGCCAGCGGGCGCGTGGCCAGCGTAATTCCATTTGCAGCCGCTGCGGGCGGTAGATCGCCGTGTAGAGCGTGCCGAACCCCTGGTTGAACCGGGTGGAGTAGAGTGGCGGGCGCAGGAAGGCGTTGATGAACTTCTCTTCCGGTTCCACATGCAGCGTCAGGCGTTGCAGCAGGAACCGCTCGCGTTCGACTGTGGCGGTAAAGCGGGCGTGGGACGCCCATTCGACGCGCTCCTGGTGGTTGGTGGCCACCGCCTGATGCGTGATCACTGCCTTGCGGTCAGGTGCCATGAGCGCGGTCAGATATTTACGTTTGGCGTCCACAACGGTCACGTTGTAGCTCATATGCGTGGGCACGCGGGCCAACACCTTGGCGGCCTGTGCCGTGGTCTCGCAGGTTTGCAGCACATAGCGCAGGATCAGCGGCACACCGAACCCGTCGCCCACGACGCGCCGTCCGCCAAAGGTAAGCGAGACGGCAAGCCCCGCATCGTTGATCCCGTCCACCAGCCCCCAGAGACCGTCGGAGGTGCCCATCACCGTGCGTCCTTGCCATTTCGTGCGTAGGGTCAGGCTGTCGAACGCCTTGGGAGAGTAGTCGTAATTTCGCACCATCACCGGCTCTTCGCCGGGCCAGATCGCCTGTGAACACGAGGACAGGTAGGGCGGCGGGCAATAAAAGCTAAGGAACCGCGCCGCATGATCCGTGCCGCCCGCCAGCTCGCACAGCTGATCGAAGAGCGGCAGAAGCTCGGGCATATGGGCGCGCAATGCCTTGTGGCTGTCCAGGAAGCCGGGGCGCGCCTCGGGGCCTTCGCGGGACCACCAGCGGTGGTAATCAGGCCAGTACTCGTGGAAGAGCCCGGCCCACTTGGGGCCGGGTTCATCCTCGGATATGGCGCGCCAGATCAGTTTCATTCAGACGGCTACATGATCTTGAAGGCAGGGTCCGCCAGCGCCGGACCGGCCTCTGCAGTGGGCATGGGGCGCGCAGAGACGCCCTGCTTGATGCCGTGAATCCACCGCTTGCCGCGCTCATTGAGCTGGAAGCCGGGGGTCATGGAGCGCCCGCGCGTCACCAGAATGCCGATATCGGCGCCTTCGTAACGGTAGTCACCCGGTTGCAGGATGCGCAGGAAGAACGCCTCGTTCTCGTTCTCGACCGCGCGCCGGTGATAGTCAAAGCGGTTGAAGTTGATGCTGCCATCCTCGTTCATCCGGTAGATGCCGGTCTCGGGCACCTCGGTGACGATATCGACCGTGTCATCGGTATGCTTGATGACCATCTGGCTCCAGCCGTCGATCATCTTGGGATCGGCCCAGCGGGCATTCAGCTCCTCGACGTCGAGGCTGAATTTCTTCTTCGAGAATTCCAGCAGGTGGAACAGGAACAGCGGCGCGTCGGCATGGGCAAACGCGGCGTGGTTGGTCATCGAACTGGCGCCGGTGATGCGCGGGTTCAACTCGCCCAGCCAGATATCGCCGGTTTTCTTGTCGATCAGGAAATCCAGCTCGAAATAGCCGCGATAGCCTTCCTTCCGCAACTGCTCGCCAAACTTGAACGTCAGATCGCGCGCCTTCTGGCGGACTTTCGGTGGAAAGGCGGTGCTGAAAATCTCGTTCCCGCACCAACCGCCACGATAGGGGGTCAGCTCCTTGAAGCCGACAAGCTCTGTCATCAGCGGGCCGACGATGGTGCCTTCCTTGGTGGCGCAGGCCTCAATGGCGCTGCCACGGCAGTCGATCCGCTTCATGATCTTGATCTCGCCTTCACCGACGATCTCATGCTCATGGCGGCGGAAATCGGCCTCGGACTTGATAAAGAACGTCGTGTGGCCGCTGTCGCCAAAGGCCGACTGCAACACCAGGTCATGGCCGATGCCCGCCTTTTCGCAGACCTCGCGCAGGTGGTCGTAGCTTTTGACCTCTGACAGTGTATTGGGCACGGACGGCACGCCGGCCTTGTTGCCGATCCGAACGGTTTCGATCTTGTTGTCCATTGCCTGACGCAGCTTGGCTTTGGGGAACCAGATTTCGGCACCCAATTCCTTGGACAGGCGTTCGGTTTCCTCGTCGAACATCAGGAACACGAATTTCGGTTTGCCGCCACGGCGCTTGATCAGGTCGATCACTTCCTTGTGCTGCAACAGGTAGTTGTTGATGTCCTCGATCGACTGAAACTCCGCATGCGGGACTTCAGACGGGCAGAACACATTCGGATGCTTGCCGTCATAGCAGTCGATATAGCAGATATACTTGAAGTTCTTGCACCACTCATCAAGGCCCAACAGGTTGAAGTTGGTGGCCGAGATGAAATAGATCGGGTCTTCGTTGCGGTGAAAGTGCCGGCGGATCTCCGAGATGTTCCCCAGGTCCGCTTTCTTGGTTGTCTTGGCTGCCTTTTTGGCCATTTGTCGTCCTCCCTTGGACTTTTCTTTTTTGCCGGTTTTATCGGTAATCTTACGTTTTTTGCCGCTGCACGTTCAGCTTCAGCCGGGCGGCGTTGGTCTTGGCCTGTTGCTTCAACGCTTCACTGGTAAACACGCGCAATCCCAGATCAGGCCGGTAACCGTGGATTTCGCTCACATCGAGCGCCCGCATGAAGGCCAGGATACCTTGGCTGACCACCTGTCCGGGCACCAGGATCGGAAAACCGGGCGGGTAGGGGATGATGAACGAGGCCGACACGACATCCTCGCCGGTTTCCATCGCGTCCTTGAGCGATCCGTCCAGTTCGAGATAGTCACAGTTGCGTTCATCATATGACAGGAAGAACGCCGACCTGATATCACCTTCCGATGTCAGATTATCCGTGCGGAACGCGTCGTGGAACCGGCTGAAATCGGGCAGGGGCGGCAGGTCTTCCATCAGGTTGGCCACGCGCTTTTCAAAGCCGCGCCGCTCCATCATCGACGCGTCGTCGATCAACTCGTCCAGCTCCTTGGCAATCTCCACCAGCACTTCGATCAGGTAGGCAACCGAACTGCGCGTGGTGCCGATATTGGTCATGAAAAGAACCGTGTTGCGCGACGTCTTGTTGATCTGGATGCCGTATTTGTCCATCAGGATTTCTGTCTTGAACGTATCGCCATCCCAGCCCGTTCCGCCCACGGCCAGCGTGACGCGGGTGGCATCCAGAACGAATTCGTCCTTTTCCCAGCAATCCCAGATATCGGTCCAGCCCTGATCGGGAGAGTAGTAGCTCTGCACGCCGCTTTCGCGGTGACATTCGGGGATCATGTCGCCCGCCGTCAGTACCTTGAAGTACTTCTGCAACAAGGGGTGGGTCGAAATCGCACGGCGCATCGACATGGCCGCCTCGACCTGGCGCTGAACGAATTCAAAGCCTTCCAGTTCAACCTGCCGTCGCCCGACATCGAGCGACGCGATGATCTGGTAGTTGGGCGAGGTCGAGGTATGGGTCATGTAGGCTTCGTGGAAGCTGGCCTCGACTTCGCCTTTGAAATCCTGGTCGTTGACGTGAATCATCGAGCCCTGGCGCAGCGCGGTCAGCGTCTTGTGGGTCGATTGCGTCGCATAGACGCGGACCCGCGCATCGGGCGGCGGGATCAGACGTGTGTTCAGTAGCGCCTCGTCATCGGCGCCCTCAAGCATTGCCTGCTGCTTGGCATAGGCTGCAGCATGCGCATCGCTTCTCAGACGTTCGCGCAGCGTGTTGGCGGCGTTCATCGCGGTCCGCTGCCGATAGGTGGGGCCGAACCGGGCAAAGGCGAACCACGCTTCGTCCCACAGGAACACAAGGTCCGGCTTGATCGCGAGGCATTCCTCCATCACCCGTTCGACATTGTAGACGATGCCGTCAAAGGTGCAGTTGGTCAGCAGCAGCATGCGCACGCGATCCAGCTTGCCCGCCGCTTTGAGCGCCAGAAGCTGGTGCTTGATCTCGCGCAGCGGCACCGCGCCATACATCGAATATTCGTTCAGCGGATAGCTATCCAGATAACAGACCTGTGCGCCTGCCAGCACCATGCCGTAATGGTGGGATTTGTGGCAATCGCGGTCCACCAACACAATATCCCCTGGCCTTACAAGGGCTTGCACGACGACCTTGTTGCAGGTGGAGGTGCCGTTGGTGGCAAAATAGGTCTGTTTCGAGCCAAAGGCGCGGCTGGCCAGCCGCTGTGCCTCCTTGATCGGGCCATGCGGCTCCAGCAGGCTGTCCAGCCCGCCGGATGTGGCCGAGGTTTCGGCCATGAAGATGTTGGGCCCGTAGAACGCGCCCATGTCCTGAATCCAGTGACTGCGATTGATCGACTTGCCGCGGCTGATCGGCATTGCGTGAAAGACGCCGGTGGGCTGCTTGGAATACTCGACCAGCGCGGTGAAAAACGGTGTCTTGTAGCGGGCCTGCACCCCGCGCAGGATATTCAGGTGCAGTTCCAGGAAATCTTCCTGATTATAGAACACCCGGCGGCAGATCCCGAGGTCCAGCCCCGCGATATCCTCGACCGACCGTTCCGTGATCAGGTAGGCGTCCAGCTCGGGCCTCACCTTCGCGATCATGCGACACAGTTCGGGGCCATAGTTCTGTGGCGCCAGGTTTTCGAGCGCCTCGATCCCGCCCGCACGATTCAGGTAGCGGGTCAGGATGGACAGTTCGACCTTGGATTCCAAAATCAAGCCGGGACGCACCACGATGGCCTGAATGTTGTGGTTGAAGAGCACACCGATCAACGCGTCCTGCAGGCTGGGCACCACGACTGTTTCGTAATGAAACGGGTCTCCGGTCCGCCGCATCTGGGCAAAGTTGGACTTCATCCAGCGTTCCTGATGCTCGTTCAGGTTATCGACGACCATCACTTCGAAATAGGGCTTGCTGAGCGCACGCGCTTCCAGCGACTGGATCGCTTCGTCCTCGTGGTCGTCCTGGTCGGCGCTGTCACGTTCAAGCGGGATGTGCCGCCGACGATAGGCCCCGGTCGTCAATGCACGGGTAATGCGTTGGACGGAAAACGCTAGGTCGGCATAATTGCCGTGGTCAAATTGGCGGCGCAGCGATTCAAACGCCTGTACCCCGGGAAAGGCCCAGTAAGCCTCGATCAGGGACAGGGAACTAAACAATTCTGTGATTTTTTCGAGATTGGCCTCTGCGTTGCGCCCGTCGGGGGCGCGTGACAGTGCATCGGTGGCCTCGCGCAACTGGCTCCAACGGTCCGAGCGCAGTTGGACGGCTGAATAGTAGTCACCCATTGATTGCATAGATTTAGTCCCCGCTGTTATGCAGCCGACCTAAATTGCACATGTCTTGGCGCAGGCAGTCGATGATCGGCCGCTATTTTTATTTATTATGTCAGACGGTGTAGGGCGCTGTCTCCCTCTCGTCGTGTGTTGATTGTTCCGTGGTTTCCTGTAGCGGCGCGTTGGCGTTCGGCACCCCTTTTGCGGCTTCAGTGACGCTGGCTATCGAGCCATCTGTATGCGGCGCCGGCAGCACGTCCTGCCCTTCTTCGCCACGCATACCAGCGCGCGAGCCCTGTTTGGGAATCTCCAGCGGGCCGAGCGAGTGCAGATAGGCATCGGTGCCACTGGTGCGGTCATAGACCGAGAAATCGACCGAACGGTCGCGGAAGCTCTTGAGCACTTGTCCCAGCCCCTTCAGGCCCGCTTCGCGCTGACGCCGCACGTGGTCAAGGTCCATCTCGATCGGGAACATGTCCTCCTGGCCCGCCGATTGGTGCAGCACGGTGGCCGATGGGTCGATGACGCAGGATTTGCCGACGCCGCCCGCTCCAAGCCCGTTCACATCCACCACGTAGCACTGGAACTGTGCCGCGGTGGCGCGGGCGATGGACAGTTCCGCGTCGCGGTCGGTGGTGCCGGTCAGCACCGGATGCAGAAGCACCTCGACCCCCTGGCTTGTCAACTGGCGGGTGGTTTCGGGGAACCAGATATCATAGCAGATCGACAGCCCGAAGCGGCCCACCTCGGGCACGTCGAAGATGCAGAACTCGGTTCCGGCCTCGATCCCGACCTCGTAAGGGCGGAACGGGAACATCTTGCGATAGTGGGCGACGATTTCTCCGGCCGGGTTGATCACGGTGGAGGTGTTGTAGATGCGCCCGTCTTCGGCCGTCTCGAACATCGAGCCTGGTATCAGCCAGATATTGTGCTTGAGCGCGGCTTCGCGGAACCGGTCGAGCGTTTCGTTGCGCAGTGGCAGCGAAAATTTCGGCAGTGGCCCGTATGGCGCAAGCTCCGAAAACAGAACCATCTGTGTCCAGGGGAAGCGGCCCATCAGTATATCGATCCGGTGGATCATCCCGTCCACATTCGGTTGCAATGCATTCACGTACATCTGCACCCCGGCGACGGCGAAAGGCGTCATGTATCCAGCTCTCCTAGCGCGTTTCACTTGCCCCTTGCCGCGCATTTGCGCGGGCCTGTTCGTTCGGGCTCGACCACCTTACGCCGATAGGTTCTGGAATAACAACAGGTCATGGATCCATGCCACGGAACGTTGCGTCAAAGGGCGCATCAGAGGCTGCGGTAGAGCTGATTTGCAGTGAATGCTGCCTCGAATGCCATGCTTTTGAGCGTACCGGCACGCACCTTTTGCGGTGTCGTCGCGGGCAGGGGCAGCGCGTCCGGCCCGCCGCCGGTCAACGATGCCGCCAATGCGGCCCCGAAGACTGTACCGGGGCCGATCCCGCGCCCGTTATAGCCAATCGGCGCATAGAGGTTCTCCGCCAGTCGGTAGATTCGCGGCAGGTGATCGGGGGTCATTGCAATCCGTCCGTGCCAGGCCGTCTCGAAGCGCACCTGACCGAGTTCGGGAAACAGCCGACGCATCTGGCGCGTGGCCCAGCGGTGCGACAACCCGCTCGCGCCGCCGATGACCGACCCCATGGAGCCGACACAGATGCATCCCTTGGCGTCGCGCCTGAGCGAGAACATGATCGTCCCGGTGTCCCACATCCCTTCGCCACCGGGCAGGATATGTGCCGCCTGTGCGCCCATCGGGGCGCTCACAAGCTGAAAGTACCGGATCGGCGAGAAGCATTGGCGGAGCCCGGGCCAGAGCGCGTCGGTATAGGCATTCGTGCACAGCAGAACATGGCGTGCGCGCAGCGTGCCGGAAGGTGTTTGCAGCCGCCAGTGATCGCCGTCGCGGTCGAGCGCCAAGACCGGCGTGCCGGTGCTGATCACGGCTCCGGCCGCGCGCGCTGCGCGGGCCAACCCACGCGCGTATCCCAGCGGATTGATGGTTCCGGCGCGGGCATCGAACAATCCGCCATGCACGGCGGGCGTGCCGATCCTCGCAATGGCTTCGTCGCGCGACAGCAGGGTCACCGGGGCGCCGAGACGTTGCCATTCCTCGGCGCGGGCGCTCAGATCCGCCATGTGGCCCGCGCTTCGGGCGGCGTGGATCGTGCCCTTGCGCGTTGCCTCGCAGCGCATCTGGTGGCGCTCGATCAGGTTGAACACGATGTTCGGCGCCTCGCCCAGCATTTGCACCAGCCGCGCGCCTGTCTCTTCGCCCAACCGGGCGCGGCAGACCTGTGGCGGCAGCCAAAGCCCGGCATTCACCAGCCCGACATTGCGGCCCGAACCGCCATAGCCGATGGCCTGCGCCTCCAGAACATGGCAGGCCATTCCGGCCTGTGTGGCATGCAGGGCTGCGGAAAGGCCGGTAAAGCCACCACCGACAATGGCCAGTTCGGTCGTTGTGTCACCGGCGTATTCTCCGGTCACGGCAGGTTCTTCGGTGGAAATTTTCCAGTGTGAGGGCGGCTCGGTAGCGGTCACGTCGGATCATCCTTCTTTGACGGTGTTCGGTGGGATGGTTGCACCAGATTTCGGGCCGTGTCACGCTCTGTGAGTGCCAAAGGAGACCCCCATGCAGAAACTCACCTCAACCGCCGCGGACATGGTTGCAGCGGCCCGTGCCCGGATCCGCGAAATCGAGACTGATGAGCTGATCGCGGCGCAGAACGACCCGGATGTCGTGATCGTTGATATCCGCGATATTCGTGAGCGTCAGCGCGTCGGGTTCATCCCCGGCAGCGTGCATGCGCCGCGCGGCATGATAGAATTCTGGGTTGATCCCGACAGCCCCTACCACAAGGAAGTCTTTGCCCAGCCGGGCAAAAGATATGTCTTTCACTGCGCGTCGGGCTGGCGGTCTGCGCTGACGGTGGCAACGCTGCAGGACATGGGCTTTGACGCGGCGCATCTCAAGGACGGGTTTTCCGACTGGGTCAAGGCGGGTGGCGCGGTGGAGAAAGCGCCCTGAGCGGGGCCTGCGGCACACGCCACTAGGTGGCAAGAAACGCGGCAAGGGCCTGCAACGTATCGTCCGGATTGGTGTCGACAAAGAAATGCCCGCCTGCGACCGCGCTGGCCTGCATGTCCGTACAAAACCGCGCCCAGATCCCAGGCACGTCATAGGCGCGCGCCATCACGCCGTCCGCGCCATAGAGAATGAGCGCCGGGCAGGTGATCTGCGCGCCGAGATCGGCCGCATCGTCGTCGAAATCATGCGTCAGCGCTGCCCGGTAATCGTTGCACATGCCGCGGATTGTCTCCGGGTCGCGCCAGGCTGCGCGATAGGCGGCCAGTTGCCCGGCGTCGAACTCATCCATGTTCGAGCCGCCCCAGCCCAGCAGGCAGGACTGGAAATACGCATCCGGGTCATGGCCGATCAGGGTCTCGGGCAAGGGGGCAGGCTGGGCCAGAAAGAACCAGTGGTAATAGGCCGCCGCCACATCCCGGCGCAGATCGCTCAGCAGGTGGTGCGTGGGCACGATATCCAACAACGCCACTCGGCGGACGGCCTCGGGCGCGTCAAGGCAGAGCCGGTGCGCCACCCTCGCGCCCCGGTCATGCGCGGCGACGGCAAAGCGGGTGTACCCCAGATGCGCCATCAGCGCGCGCTGGTCTGCGGCCATGTGGCGAAAGCTGTAATCGGCCACGTCCTGCGGTTTGCCGCTGGCCCCGTAACCGCGCAGATCGGGGCAGATAACCCGGTGGGTTCGGGCCAGTGCGGGCGCGATCACTGCCCACATGGCGCGGGTCTGCGGAAAGCCGTGCAACAGCAATAGCGGCGGGCCGTCGCCGCCCGCCGAATAGGTGATCTCGATGCCGTTCAAGACAACGCTGTGGTCGGTGAAACCGGTTATCATGAGCGGCAGGCTAGCCCTGCGGCCTTGGCACGGCAAACGGTTTCAGGCCCCACGCGCCGCAGACGGTGGATAGGTCGCAAATCTCGCAGTCCGTATAGAGGCCCGGCTACGGTCGGCGCGTGCCGGGCCGAAACCCGGCCTAGCTGACCAGCGCGTCCAGTATCCGTGCCCAGCTGCGCGTGCCCTTGTGAAAACTCTCCAGATCGTATTTTTCGTTCGGCGAATGGATCGCGTCGTCGTCCTTGCCAAAGCCGATCAGCAGCGCATTCATGCCCAGTACCTCGCCGAAATGGCCGGCAATCGGGATCGAGCCACCACATCCAACATAGGCTGCTTCTTCGGGCCATTCATCGCTGAGTGCCTTGCGCGCCGCCTCGAATGCCGGGTCAGAGGTTTTCATGACCGAGGCGCTGCTGCCGCCATGGGTATGAAATTCTGCCCTGACGTCGCCGGGCAGTTGCGCGGTCACATAGGCGCGGAAAGCTTCGCGGATGCGGTCCGGGTCCTGGCCTTCGACCAAGCGAAAGCTGATCTTGGCATGGGCCTCGGCCGGCAACACGGTCTTGAACCCGGCACCGGTATATCCGCCCCAGATGCCGTTCACTTCGGCGGTGGGACGCGACCAGATCATTTCCAGCGGCGTGCGGTCCTGTTCACCGGCAGGGATTTTCAGGCCGACATCGCCCAGAAACGTCGCATGATCAAAGCCCAGCCCGTGCCATTGCGCGCGCATCTCCGGGTCCAGATCGGGAATGCCATCGTAGAAACCGGGCAGCGTGACGCGGCCGGTTTTGTCGTGCAACCCGGCGACGATACCACCCAGAACGTGGATCGGATTGGCGGCCAGCCCGCCGAAAAAGCCCGAATGCAGATCGACATCGGGTCCCTTGATGGTGACTTCTTCGGTGACCATGCCGCGCAACATCGTGACGATCGCGGGTGTTTTCGACTGGAACATGCCGGTGTCGCAGATCAGCGCCAGATCGGCGCGCAGTTCATCGGCATTTTCCTGCATGAACGGCACCAGCGACGGCGATCCTGATTCCTCTTCACCCTCGAAAAAGAAGGTGATGGCGCAGGGCAGGGTGCCATGCACCTCTTTCCACGCGCGGCATGCCTCGACAAAGGTCATCAACTGCCCCTTGTCGTCACCGGCGCCTCGGGCACGGATCACCTTGCCCTTGGGCGTATCCTCGATCTGAGGATCAAACGGGTCGGTCTTCCACAGTTCCAGCGGATCGACCGGCTGCACGTCGTAATGCCCGTAGAACAGCAGATGAGGCCCGTCGCCCGGCACATGGCCCACGACCATCGGATGACCCGGCGTGTCGCGCCTGCGGGCGTCGATGCCGATAGCTTGCAAATCGGCGACCAGCCAATCGGCCGCGGCCCGGCAGTCCTTCGCATAGGCCGGGTCGGTCGAGATGGACGGGATGCGGAGCAGCGCCTGCAGCCGCTCAAGCGCATCCGGCAGTTGGTCGTCTATGCGGGACAGAACAGCGTCCAGTGACATGGTGGAACCTCGCTTTGGGATAATTTGGCACCGACCGTAACAGGCGCTGCGGTGCTGTCCAGCGGGTTGCGCAGGTGCAGATGCCAGTCGCGGCAATTTGTAATCTGTTACGACGGCGGCATGTGGCCTATATGCGGCGGCACAGGGTAGAAAACCCCTGCGGCAAGGTCGTAAACGGGCAAGAGGAGGAGAGCCGTTGGATTACTCGGCGAAACTGGATCAGGCACTAGACCGGCTGCACCAAGAGGGGCGATACCGGACATTCATCGACATTGCGCGCCGCAACGGGCATTTCCCGAAGGCGACATGGCGGCGGCCCGACGGCACCGAACGTACAATCACAGTCTGGTGCGGCAACGACTATCTCGGGATGGGGCAGCACCCGGAGGTTCTGGCGGCGATGCACGAGGCGCTGGAGGCGACCGGCGCGGGGTCCGGCGGGACACGCAACATTTCGGGCACGACGGTCTATCACACGGCTCTGGAGCGTGAATTGGCCGATCTGCACGCCAAGGAAGCGGCTCTGCTCTTTACCAGCGCCTATAACGCCAATGACGCGACCCTGAGCACACTGCCCAAATTGTTTCCCGGTCTGATCATCTATTCCGACGCCCTGAACCATGCCAGCATGATCGAAGGTGTCCGGCGCAATGGCAACGCCAAGCGGATATTCCGTCATAACGACGTGGCGCATCTCCGAGAGTTGCTGGCCGCCGACGACCCCCATGCCCCTAAGCTGATCGCGTTTGAATCGATCTATTCGATGGATGGCGATTTCGGCCCGATCGAGGCGATCTGCGATCTGGCGGACGAGTTCGGCGCGCTGACCTATATTGACGAGGTCCATGCCGTGGGCATGTACGGCCCGCGCGGTGGCGGCGTCGCTGAACGTGACGGGCTGATGGGACGGCTCGACATCATCAACGGCACTCTGGCCAAGGCATTTGGCGTGATGGGGGGCTATGTGGCGGCCTCGGCGCGGATGTGCGACGCCATCCGGTCCTATGCGCCGGGCTTCATCTTTACCTCGTCGCTTTCCCCCGCGGTGGCAGCCGGGGCCGCCGCGAGTGTTGCAAATCTGAAACGCGATTCGGCGTTGCGGACGGCGCATCAGACCCAGGCCCGCATCCTCAAGACCCGGCTCAAGGCGATGGGCCTGCCGCTGATCGACCATGGCAGCCATATCGTGCCAGTCATCGTCGGTGACCCGACCCATACCAAGCACTTGAGCGATAAATTGCTCGAAGATTACAGCCTATACGTGCAGCCCATAAACTACCCCACTGTGCCACGGGGTACCGAGCGTTTGCGCTTTACCCCGTCGCCTTTGCACGGGGCGGACGATATTGATCGGCTGGTCCGGGCGATGGATGCCCTTTGGCAGAAATGTGCGCTGAATCGTGCCGATCAGTCAGCCTAAGGCTTGGCACGTGCAATGAAAAACGTCATGTGGTATTGTATCGGGTAACAAAAGAGCAGTGTTCGAATCAAGACTCGAACCACAGGCTCTGACGACGAAGGGCAGGTTGCATGAAATTGCGTCGGTTTTCGCGCAAGAGCGAAGTAAAAGAGGTCGAGCCACAGGGCTTTGACAGCTTTGAACTGCGGCTTGGCGATCTGATGCGGGGCGAGCGTGCCACGCTGGGTAAATCCTTGCTGGATGTCGAGCGCGAGTTGAGGATCAAGGCCAGCTATGTGGCCGCGATCGAGAATGCCGATCCCGATGCCTTTGATACCCCCGGTTTCATTCCCGGCTACGTGCGGTCCTATGCCCGGTATCTCGGCATGGACCCGGATCGGGCCTTTGCAACATTCTGCGCCGAAAGCGGCTTTTCCACCGCGCATGGCATGTCGGCGGCCGCGTCGTCGATGCGCAAGGATGATGACCTCATCGCGCGCGTGCAGTCCAAGCGCGGCGATGACCGGCTGACATCGCCCAGCACACCGTTCGTGCCAGCGACCGAAAGCCTGTTTTCACAGATCGAACCGGGTGCCGTCGGCTCAGTTGCGGTTCTCGTCGCACTGATCGCGGCCATCGGCTATGGCGGCTGGAGCGTGTTGACCGAAGTGCAGCGCGTACAGGTGGCGCCGGTCGAAAATACGCCGAGTGTTCTGGCCGATCTCGACCCGCTTGAGGCGACGCAGTCAGGGCAGGTCTCCCAGACGACACTGGCCGGAAATTTCGCAGCGCCGCAGGACGAAACGCTGGATCGGCTCTATCGGCCCGAGGCGCTGGATGTTCCCGTGATGGTTGCGCGCGACGCGCCGATCTCGACGCTGGACCCGAGCCAGCTTGGCACGCTGACCGCCGCAATCCCGCAAGCTCCGAACCCACCGGCACTGACCGGAATCGATGCCGCGATCGCGGCGGCGCTCGAGTCCTCCCCGTCCAGCCCGCAGGTGGTAGCCCCGCCGGCGCCCGGTGTGCAGATGGTCGCGGTACGCCCGGCCTGGGTGCGTGTTCGCGCCGCCGATGGCAGCGTGATCTTCGAGGGGATCATGAACGCTGGCGACAGTTACGATGTGCCCGTCACCGAGGTGCCGCCAACCCTGCGCGTGGGCGAATCCGGTGCGATCTATTTTCGCATCAATGGTCAGCATTTCGGGCCCGCCGGGCCGCGTGGCTCTGTCACCAGCAATCTGGCGCTGGCCTCTGCCAATTTGACCCAGATGCTCGAGGTCGCCGATCTCACGCAGGACTCGGATCTGTCGCGTTACGTGGCCGAACTGACGGAACCACAGCAATAACCAGCGGATAGCGGCCAGACTGGCTTTCGGTGTCACGGCGATTGAAGCTTGCGCCGTCTCTCCTTATCTTGGCATCTTGGCCCCAAATCCGAAACCGTAAGGCGAGGAGCCTGACCGATGTCGCTGAACCACATTCGCCCCTGGCGCAACATTTACCGCCGGACAAGCCGCCAGATCCATGTGGGCAGCGTGCCCGTTGGCGGAGATGCGCCAATCAGCGTCCAGACCATGACCAACACCGCGACCACGGATGTGGCCGCGACCGTTGCCCAGATCCAGGCCGCTGCGGATGCGGGCGCGGATATTGTGCGCGTTTCAGTCCCCGACGAGGCCTCGGCGCGGGCGTTGAAGGATATCGTGCGTGAGAGCCCGGTGCCTTTGGTGGCGGATATCCATTTTCACTACAAACGCGGCATCGAGGCCGCCGAGGCGGGCGCTGCCTGCCTGCGGATCAACCCCGGAAACATCGGCAACCCCAAACGCGTGCGCGATGTGATCGCAGCGGCGCGTGATCACGGCTGTTCGATCCGGATTGGCGTCAACGCGGGTAGTCTGGAAAAGCATCTGCTGGAAAAATACGGAGAGCCGTGCCCCGACGCGATGGTCGAAAGCGGGCTGGAGCATATCCGCATCCTGCAAGACAATGATTTTCACGAATTCAAGATCAGCGTGAAGGCCTCTGACGTGTTCATGGCCGCCGCCGCCTATCAGCAACTGGCCGAGGCCACCGACGCGCCCATCCATCTGGGCATCACCGAGGCGGGCGGGCTGATCAGCGGCACGGTGAAATCGGCCATCGGCATGGGCAACCTGCTGTGGATGGGGATCGGCGACACCATTCGCGTGAGCCTGTCGGCGGACCCGGTCGAAGAGGTCAAGATGGGGTTCGAGATTCTCAAATCGCTGGGCCTGCGGCATCGAGGCGTCAACATCATCAGCTGCCCGTCTTGCGCACGGCAGGGTTTCGACGTGATCAAGACGGTCGAGACACTGGAAAAGCGACTGGAACATATCAAGACGCCGATGAGCCTGAGCATCATTGGCTGTGTCGTCAACGGGCCGGGCGAAGCGCTGATGACCGATGTCGGCTTTACCGGCGGCGGCGCGGGGTCCGGCATGGTCTATCTGGCCGGCAAGCAGAGCCACAAGCTGAGCAACGAGGCGATGATCGAGCATATCGTCGAGCAGGTGGAAACCCGCGCGGCCCAGATCGAGGCCGAAACGCGTGCTGCCGAGAAAGCGGCGGAGTAATCGGCGCTCGGGGTCTTTGCGGGTAGTACCTCAGAGGGCATCGAAATACCCCGAAAAACAGGGGCATCTTGCGATCTCCAAAAGCGTTTTTTATCTGATCTTACAAACCGTCTAGAGTATCCGTCTTGATCAAGCTGTTTTCGGTGTCCATTTGCGGTTTTGCTGGACGAGTGCGTTTGCCAATTCGAT
>NZ_JAPWHW010000007.1 GCF_028369135.1 Roseovarius sp. ZX-A-9 | reverse complement strand
GCAGAAATGCTGCCAATACGGGTTCTCGGCCCATCGCGCCACGACCGCCTCATCCGAGAGCGCGAAAGCATGCTGAAGATACAAAAGCCCCGCCACAAGACGCGGAGAGGTGGCGGGACGACCGGTGTGGGAGGGGAAGAACCCCGCCCATTCCCGCTCGAAGATGTCCCAGTCAATCAGGACAGCGAGCTTCACCAGTTCATGGCGCATGTCGATCATCTCGACCAATCGGGCGCGCAGGAGATCGTCCTGTTCCGGAGGGGGCTTTCGCGGCTTCATATCATGGCTCGAAATTGCAGGGTTCCTGCCCGGATAATATGAAATCCTGCGCTTCCTGCCCAACAAATTCGCGCCATATCCAAGAAAAATCAACGGGATAAGAGTTGTTCAGAGTGGACCATGTACGGAAATCGCGTATTTCTCGGCCAAGTACCGCAGTTGCGCCAGGGGGCGTCCTCCGTCGCCCATGTAGTTTTCCGCGTGAATCTCGAACCACTTCACCGCGCCTGCATTGTCACGGATATCCTGAAAATGCTGCGGCTTGTAGCCGACGCCGGGGGCGTGGGGCAGGGAAGGGAAACGGGCGGTTGCTGCGTCGGGCATTTGGGGCCTCGGGCTGGGATGGCAGAGAGGGCAGGGGCATGCGCAGACAGGCCGCGCACGCCCCCAAAGACAGCTTATGCGGGCAGATCGCGCATCAGCGGCTCGGTCGATCCGCTGCGCTCGGTGCCATCGGCCATCGCGGGAAGCTCTATCTCTGTGCAGGTGCCGGCATCGACCAGGCTCCAGGCATTGCCCTGATAATCAACCTTCGATGTGCCCTTGCAGGTGGTGCCTTCGCCTGCGGCGCAATCGTTCTCGCCGGCCAGCGCCACGCCAAAGCATTTTTCCTTTTCGCCAGCGGCCTGCGCGACAGAGGTCTGTGCGGCCAGGGCTGCGGTCAGGGCACCTGCGATGGCAACGGTTTTCAACATGGACATTTTGTTTCTCCCTCAGAGGTTAAAGTCGTATCGCCGGAGGCTGGAGGCGTTATTGCCCGCCAATGAAAGGCGATGACCAGAACATAGAGGGCGCAACGCGCAGCGCGCCAATCACGAGCGCGTCAGACACGGGTCTGTCAGCGATTCGTGTGCTCAGGCGGCAGGCCGCGCGCTGAAATCAAAGGATTTTTTCGGATTGGCGGCTGGATTGGTTACAAAACCTCTCCAATACCGCAGCAAAAAATCCGCCTTTGTTACAACAAATCCGGGGGCGTTGCGGCCCGGGCCAGATCGTTTGTTACTTCGCTCAGTGGCTCGACACTGGTCTGCTTTTCGCCAAGGCGCCGGACCGTGACGGTGCTTTCCTCGACTTCGCGCAGGCCACAGGCGAGGATCACAGGCACTTTGCCGACCGAATGCTCGCGGACCTTGTAGTTGATCTTCTCGTTGCGGGTATCGGCCTCGGCACGGATGCCGCGGGCGCGCAACTGGGCGACCACATCATGCACATAGTCGTCCGCCTCGGACACGATGGAGGCGACCACCACCTGTCGCGGCGCCAGCCAGAACGGAAGCTTGCCCGCGTGTTCCTCGATCAGGATGCCGATGAAGCGCTCGAAGCTGCCCAGTGTGGCGCGGTGCAGCATCACCGGGCGGTGCTTGGCGCCGTCCTGGCCGATATAGGTGGCGTCGAGCCGTTCGGGCAGGACGAAATCCACCTGCAACGTGCCGCATTGCCAGTCACGCCCGATCGCATCGGTCAGCACGAATTCCAGCTTCGGCCCGTAGAAGGCCCCTTCGCCGGGGTTGAAGCCCGGTTCGATCCCCGCGGCGCGGGTGGCTTCGAGCAGGGCCTTTTCGGACTTGTCCCAGACCGCATCGGCCCCGGCGCGCGTCTCGGGCCGGTCAGAGAACAGCACCTTGAATTCGGCAAAGCCGAGATCGCGATAGACATTCGAGAGGAAGTCGATGAACTTTTTGGTTTCCTCTTCGATCTGGTCCTCGGTGCAGAAGATATGCGCATCGTCCTGGGTGAAGCCGCGAACGCGCATGATGCCGTGCAGCGCGCCCGAGGGCTCGTAACGGTTGCAGGCGCCGAATTCGGCCATGCGCAGCGGCAGGTCGCGATAGCTTTTGAGTCCCTGATTGTAGACCTGCACATGGCAGGGACAGTTCATCGGCTTGAGTGCGTTCACGGCCTTTTCGCGGGCGTGTTCCTCGTCCACTTCGACGATGAACATGTTTTCCTGGTATTTTTCCCAGTGGCCCGAGGCTTCCCACAGCTTGCGGTCCACTACCTGCGGCGTGTTCACCTCGACATAGCCGCCCGCGGTTTGGCGGCGGCGCATGTAATCCTGCAACAGGGTGTAGATGGTCCAGCCGTTGGGGTGCCAGAATACCTGACCGGGGGCTTCCTCCTGCATGTGAAACAGGTCCATCTCGCGGCCCAGCTTGCGGTGGTCGCGTTTTGCGGCCTCCTCCAGCATGTGCAGATGCGCCTTCAGCTTTTCCTTGCCGGTAAAGGCAACGCCGTAGATTCGTTGCAGCATCTCGCGGTTGCTGTCACCGCGCCAATAGGCGCCCGCAACACTCATCAGCTTGAACGCGTCGGCGGGCAGTTGCCCGGTGTTTTGCAGATGCGGCCCACGGCAGAGGTCCTGCCAGTCGCCGTGCCAGTACATGCGCAGCGGCTCGTCGCCCGGTATCGCCTCGATCAGCTCGACCTTGAAGGGCTCGCCATTGTCCCGGTAATGCTGAATGGCGCGGGCGCGATCCCAGATCTCGGTGCGCACGGCATCGCGGGCATTGATGATCTCGCGCATCTTCTTCTCGATCTGGCCCAGATCCTCGGGGGTGAATGGCTCGGCCCGGTCGAAATCGTAATACCAGCCGTTCTCGATCACCGGCCCGATGGTGACTTTGACGTCCGGCCAGATTTCCTGCACCGCGCGCGCCATCACATGCGCTAGATCGTGACGGATCAACTCGTTCGCCTGAGGTTCGTCCTGCAGGGTGTGGATGGCGATCTGCGCATCATGCTCGATCGGCCACTGCAGGTCCCAGTGACGGCCGTCCACGGTGGCCGAAATCGCCTTTTTGCCCAAGGATTTGGAAATGTCGGCAGCGACGTCGCCGGGGGTTACGCCAGCGTCATAGCTGCGGGCATTGCCATCGGGAAAAGTCAGGGAAATCTGGGCCATAGTGGCACTCCTCGTCAGTTTGGCGCCTACGCGTGCGCCCGGTTGCGGGTGGGGGTTGTGACCATATGGCCAGGGCAGGAGGTCAAGTCAAGAGCGTATGTCGACGCTGCCGTACCACCGTGCCGGTGCAGGGCAAGACCTCTTAACCAACTGGCAACCATATGGAAAAATCTTGCGTCGCGGGCGGTGATGGCTATCAATAACATATAGACTCTTGGCGCGCCGAAACGTCGCGCCCGACAGGAGGTCCGGCAATGCCGAAATATAACCCGAATTTTGAGCTGTCCGCGGACGACATCGCGCTGATCGAGGATGCGCTGCATCAGACCCGGCGCGCGCTTTCTGCCACGGTCAGCCGCAACGATGCCAATGCGGATGCGACCCAACGCCGGATTCACGACCTGCTGGGGCGACTGGACAGTCAAAAGGTTTGCTTTCACCAGCAAGATACCTGTGTCGGCGCTTAGAACGGTTCGCGAAAAATCTGACGCGCCGATTTTCGCCAAGCACCCGCGTCAGATCAGCGAAACGCCGCAAGCCACCCCTTGCACCCGGCCCCCGCCGGGGTGAAACTGCGCCACAATCACCACAAGGGGCGCAAGGCATGACAGGGCAGAGCGAATTTCTGACAACCGGGCAGGGGCGGCGGATCGCCTATGTGCAGGTGCCGGCCACGCAACAGGCGACCGGACCGGGCGTGGTATTTCTGGGCGGCTTCAAATCGGACATGCAGGGAACCAAGGCGCTGCATATGGAGGCATGGGCCCGGCGCACCGGCCACGCTTTCCTGCGGTTCGATTATTCCGGGCATGGCCAGTCATCCGGTGAATTTACCGACGGATGCATCGGCGATTGGGCCGAAGACGCGCAGGCCGCGATTTCGGCGCTGACGACAGGCCCGCAAGTGCTGGTGGGCTCGTCCATGGGCGGCTGGGTCGCGCTGCTGATGGCGCGGGCGATGACATCGCGCATCGCCGGGCTGGTCACCATCGCCGCCGCCCCCGATTTCACCGAAGACAGCATGTGGGCGGGGTTCGATGAACAGCAACGCGCCCGCCTGCTGGATGAGGGCCAGATCTCGCTTCCCAGCGAATATGATGACCCCTATGTCATCACCCGAAAGCTGATCGAGGACGGCCGCGACCACCTTGTCCTACGCCAACCTTTACAACTGCCCTTTCCTGTTCGGTTTCTGCAAGGCACCGCCGATGTTGATGTGGATAAATCAGTCGCCTTGCGCCTTCTGGACCATGCCACCGGCCCGGATATGCGCCTGACACTGGTCGATGGGGCCGATCACCGCTTCTCGGACCCAACCAGCCTGTCGCTGATCGAAACGGCGGTTGAAGAGGTGATCGCACGCGACGGGGCACAGGGGTGAATGGAACCGCGCATCTCTCTGATAACCTTGGGGGTTCGCGATATGGGGCGGGCCGCGGAGTTCTATGAGACTCTCGGCTGGCAGCGTGTTGATACCCCGGACGGCGTGATCGCTTTTGATCTTTTAGGCCAAACCCTCGCCCTCTTTCCGCTCGAGAAGCTGGCAGAGGATATCGGCATCCCGGTCGAGGATCTGGGGCACGGCGCGATGACGCTGGCCCACAATCTGCGCAGTGCCGAAGATGTCGATGCCTTGCTGGAAAAAGCCGTAGATGCGGGTGCCAAGCTGCTCAAACCCGGACAGAAAGTGTTCTGGGGCGGGTATCACGGATATTTCGCCGACCCTGACGGCCATAACTGGGAAATTGCGCATAATCCGTTTTCCCCCCTGCGTGACGATGGCGCGTTCCGCTGGAACGGCTTTGGCTGATGCGCAAACCCGCCAGCATGTGGAGCCTGGAGGCGCTGGGCCGGGTGCGCCTCAGCCCGCATTTCTACATGCGCGATTTTCTCTATTCGGAAATCGGCAATTTCCACCGCATCCAGAACATCCCCGAAAACCCTGATCTGGCGATAGAAAACGGCCGGCAGCTATGCCTGCACCTGCTCGACCCGCTGCAGGAAACCTTTGGCCGGATCGCCATCCGCTCGGGCTATCGCAGCCCGGAGCTGAACCGCTTTGGCAACCAGATGAAACTGAACTGCGCCCGCAACGATGCCAATTACGGGCATCACATCTGGGACCGGGGCGACCCGGAGCAGCGCGGCGCGGGTACGTCGCTGGTGATCCCGTGGTTTGCCGACCAGTTTGAAAAGGGGCGCGACTGGCGCGATCTGGCGTGGTGGATTCACGATCATCTGCCATTCTCGGATCTGTGTTTCTTTCCGAAACTTTGCGCTATGAACCTCAGCTGGCGCGCCGCCCCGCGCCGCCTGATCGCCAGCTACATCGCCCCCAAGGGGACGTTGCTGGCGCATGGCGCGGCTCCGGACGAACCCGAAGCAGACCGTCGCAGACGTTATGCCGATTTTCCGGCCTTTCGCGGCATCACCTACCCGTCAGGCAGTTGACGCAACGCGGCGTTGTGGCAATGTGGGCGCAAAGTAAAACGGGCAACAGCCGGGCAGAAGGAATTGAGGCATGCAGGAGCCATTGGTATTCTTGCCGGGCATGATGTGTGACGCTCGCGTGTTTGGCCCGCAACTGACCGCGCTCAGCCCCGATTTTGCCGTGACCATCGCGCCCATCACCCAAGGCGACCGGATCGAGGAAATCGCGTCGAACCTGCTGGACGTACTGCCGCGCAAATTCGCGCTGGCCGGGCTGTCGCTCGGCGGCATCGTCGCGATGGAGATTCTGCGCCGTGCCCCCGACCGGGTCAGCCGGATCGCGCTGATGGATACCAACCCTCTGGCCGAGACCCCGGCTTCCTCTGCCGATCTGGAGCCGCTGATCATCAAGGTGCGCTCGGGCAATCTGGCAGAGTTCGTATCAGGCATCCTGCGCCCCGACACGCTGGCCCCCGGACCGGGCCGCGCCGAGGTGATGGCGCTGGTGAATGACATGGCCGAGCATCTGGGGGCGACTGTCCTGCTACGGCAGGTGCGCGCCATGCAGCGGCGGCGCGATTATCAGGCGGTGCTGCGGCGCTGCAAGACGCCGGCACTGGTGCTGTGCGGTGAACATGACGGGCTGACGCCGATCAAGCGGCACAAGTTCATGGCCGACCTGATTCCCTATGCCGTACTGGACGTGATTGAAGGGGCAGGGCACCTGCCAACGCTGGAGCGGCCCAACGCCACCACGCAGGCGCTTCGGGACTGGATGAAACAGCCGCTGGTCCTGCAATAGCGCGCCCGCCGTAGCGGGCGGCGCCAGCCGGGATGCTCAGGCGGCCGAGTTCCGGTTCGCGGGTTTTTTCACGGCGGTGGGCTTTTGCGCCTCGCCACTGTTGGCGTCGATGAATTCCAGCACCAGCGGGCGGATATTGTTGCGCCAGCTCTTGCCTGCGAAAATACCGTAATGGCCTGCATCGGGTTCCAGATGGTTGACCTTCCGCGAGTCCGGCAGCCCGGTGCACAGATCCAGCGCCGCCACACATTGACCGGGGGCCGAAATGTCGTCCTTGCCGCCCTCGACCGTCATCACGGCCACATTGCTGATCTTGCCAATGTCGAGTTGGCGTCCGGCGACGGTGAATTCGTTCTTGGCGATCTCAAGCCCCTTGAAGATACGCTCGACCGTCGAAAGGTAAAATTCGGCGGGCATGTCCATGACCGCGAGATACTCGTCGTAGAACCGGTTATGGTGGTCGTGGTCGCCATCCTGGTCCTTTGCCACGCGCGCGATCTGCTCGCTGAAGGCCTTGGCGTGTTTTTCGCTGTTCATCGAGATGAACGAGGCCAGTTGCAGCAGGCCGGGATAGACCAGCCGCCCGACGCCGGGATGCTTGAACCCGACGCGCTGGATCATCGTCTGCTCCAGTTGGCCCATCGTCACGCGACGCCCGAAATCCGTCACCTCTGTCGGGGTGGCGTCCGGGTCGATCGGTCCGCCGATTAGGGTCAGCGTCCGTGGCTGCGCCTCGGGCTCGTCCTCGGCCAGCATTGCCGTCGCAGCGAGCGCCAGCGGGGCCGGCTGACAGACGGCGATCACATGGATGTCCGATCCCAGCGCGCGCATGAATTCCGCCAGATAGAGCGTGTAATCCTCGACGTCGAACTTGCCTTCGCTGACCGGAATGTCGCGGGCATTGTGCCAGTCGGTGATGTAGACTTCGCAATTCACCAGCAGGCTCTTGACCGTCGAGCGCAGCAACGTGGCATAGTGGCCCGACATCGGCGCCACCAGCAGAACGCGCCGTTTCATCGGCTTGCGGCCCGGCACGGCAAACTGGATCAGGTTGCCAAAAGGTTTTTCGACGATGGTGTCGATATTTACCAGGTGGTCCCGGCCATCGACGCAGGTGAAGGTGCGGATGCCCCAATCGGGCTTCGTCACCATCCGGGCAAAGGTCCGCTCGGTCACTTCGCCCCAGGCCGACATCCACTGAAAGACGGGGTTTGGCGTCATGCTGAAGATCGGGTAGGATGCCATAGACAGGGCGGTCGCCCCCAACCATTGGTTCGTGTTACGGAGGGTTTCCATCATATCGTAAGTGGCCATATAGCGCATGAACGTCTCCTTGGGGCGCGGGGCCCGAATCTGGTGCCGCTCTGCCCCTCCCGACATAACGGCGTAATGCTGCATAGCAGAAAGATTAGGGAGAAACCATTTAAATGGCAACGCAAGACAATGCGATGGGCGAAAACCTTGAAAAGATGAGCGCAAATCTCGAGCGCGTCGAAGAGTTATCCCAGCGATTGATCAAGGCGCTGTCCAAAAAGAACCCGGCAAATCCGTCGTTGAACGGGCCGGATCAGGAATTGTTCGCCAAGGCGGCAATGTCCTATTGGACCGAGGCGCTGGAAAATCCCGGCAAGCTCTACGAACAGCAGGTGGAGTTCTGGGGCAAGTCGGTCCGTCACTACATGGAATCGCAGCAAATGCTGCTCAAGGGTGAGGCCGCCGAAGCCCCCGGCGAGGCCAAGGACCGGCTGAAGGACAAACGGTTTGCCAATCCCATGTGGGAAAACAACCCGTATTTCAGCTATGTGCGCCATCAATACCAACTCAACGCCGAAGCGATCGCCGAGGCGGTCGCCGAGGTTGAGGATCTGGAGCCCAAGGAAAAACGGCGGCTGGAATATTTCTCGCAGCAGATCATCGACATGATGTCGCCGACCAACTTTCTGGGCACCAACCCCGACGCGCTGGAACGCGCGGTCGAGACCGAAGGCGAGTCTCTGGTCAAGGGGCTGGAAAATCTCGTCGCCGATCTTGAGGCGAACAATGGCGAAATGGTCGTGCGTCTCGCGGACGAGAACGCGTTCAAGGTGGGCGAGAACATCGCCACAACCCCGGGCGAGGTGGTCTTTCGCAACGACGTGATGGAACTGATCCAGTACAGCCCCTCGACAGAACAGGTGCACGAGATCCCGTTGGTGATCTTCCCGCCCTGGATCAACAAGTTCTACATTCTCGATCTCAAGGAACAGAACAGCCTGATCAAGTGGATCACCGACCAGGGCTACACGCTCTTTGTCGTGTCGTGGTTCAACCCGGATGTCAGCCATTCAGATATCGGGATGGCCGATTACATCGAACAGGGATTCCTGACCGCGATCCGCGTCGCCAAGGAGATCACCGGGCAAAAGCAGGTCAATACCGTGGGCTATTGCATCGCGGGCACGACGCTGCACATGACGCTGGCCCTGATGGCCAAGCGCAAGGACACCAGCGTCAAGTCGGCGACATTCTTTACCGCGCTCACGGATTTTTCCGAACAGGGCGAATTCACGCCCTTCCTGCAAGATGATTTCATCGACGGGATCGAGGCAGAGGTGGAAGAGCAGGGCATCCTGCGCGCCTTCATCCTGGGGCGCACCATGTCGTTCCTGCGCTCCAACGACCTGATCTACCAGCCCGCGATCAAGAGCTACATGATGGGCGAACGGCCCCCGGCCTTCGATCTGCTCTACTGGAACGGCGATGGGTCGAACCTGCCGGGCGCGATGGCCATCGAATATCTGCGCGGTCTTTGCCAGCGCAACGAATTCGTCACCGATGGCGTCGAGATGCTGGGCGAGACGCTGCATATCCGTGACGTGAAGGTGCCGCTGATGTCGATCACCTGCCAGACCGATCATATTGCGCCGTGGAAGGACTGCTATCGCGGGTTCCAGCAGACCCGCGCAAAGGACCGCACCTTCATCCTGTCGGAATCCGGCCATATCGCGGGTATCGTCAACCCGCCCAGCAAGAAGAAGTATGGCCATTACACCAACGCCGATCTCAAGGACACGCCGGACGCATGGCTGGAAGGCGCAGAGCGCCACGACGGCAGCTGGTGGCCCCGCTGGGAGGCATGGCTGCGCAAGCGCTCCGGCAAGAAGGTCGCGGCCCGTCAGCCCGGTGATTCGGACCATCCCCCGATTGCTCCGGCCCCCGGTACCTATGTCATGCGTCGATCCAACGAAGAGGTTTAAGCGGAATATCAGCTACTTGCAGTGAAAATGCTGCAATGCAGAATAAACCTCTTGAAATGCCGCGCTGCAGCATGCATATTGTTTGCAGACGCAGAAAGCGGGATCGTCCCGCAAGCGACAAAAGGATTATTCAAATGGCTAAGCAACAAGACTTCACCACCGCAATGAAAGACATCATGGGTGCATTCCCGGTCGACACCAAATCGATGGAAGACGCGTTCAAGAGCCAAGCTGCTCTGAGCGAAAAACTGTCGGGTGTTGCTCTGGACGCAGCCGAGAAATCGGCTGAAATCTCCAGTAAGTGGACCAAAACCACTCTGGCGAAACTCTCGGACATGTCCAAAGTCAAGGCAGATCCGGCTGACTACGCCAAAGCAATGACCGATTTCGCATCGGCCAACGCCGAAGTTGCAGCCGAGAACATGGCAGCTTTCGCAGAAGTCGCGAAAAAAGTGCAGACCGAAACCGTCGAGCTGATGATGTCGGCTGGCCGTGACCTGCAGGCAGACGCTTCGAGCGCCGTCAAGAAAGCCACGGACGACATGACCGCCGCGGCGAAAAAAGCGACCGTGAAGTAAGAGAACATCGGATCGTAGTATCGCGCCTCCCCGCGATGCCTGCGAATGGATGAGGGCGAGCCGTTTCGGCTCGCCCTTTCTTTTTGCTGCACATGCGACTAGGCTTTTCTGCACTGCTGCATTTTCAAGGCGTTTCGCAAAACGTTCATGGCAGCTGAATGATGCCTTCGCGTCTCGGCATGATGCCGACGCAGGTTCATGCCAAAACGATTTAGGGAGGAATCCACCGTGGTCGACACTCAAAAGCCCCTTCTGATCAAGAGGTACGCCAGCCGTCGGCTCTACAATACCGAGACGTCCGATTACGTGACTCTCGAGGACATCAGCCAATTCATCCGCAGCGGTCGCGAGGTGCAGATCATCGACCTGAAATCGGGCGACGACCTGACCCGGCAATACCTGTTGCAGATCATCGCCGAACACGAAAGCCGCGGCGAAAGCGTGCTGCCCACCAACGTTCTGAACGATCTTGTGCGCAGCTACACGACTCAGGCCAGCAGCATCGTGCCCGAATTCCTCCAGGCCAGTTTCGAGATGCTCCGCGACGGGCAATCCAAGCTGCTCGAAAACATGACCAAGGCCACCCCCCTCGCGGCGATGCCCGGCATGGAAGCGATGCGCGCCCAGCAAGAGGCATTCATCAAGGCAATGACCGGCGGGCTGGGCCCACACGGCACCACCTCCCCCGAATCCACGGGCCCCGAGGCGGGCGGCAGCGCAGGCAAGGCCAAGTCCGGCGACGAAAACCTGGACGATATCAAGCAGCAATTGGCCGAATTGCAGCGTAAACTGTCCAACCTCGGCAACTGACAGGATCGCGCGCGGCAATGGTAGACAGTCCGGGCCGGATCACCCTCTGGGGTATCGAGGTTTTCATGGCCGCTGCCGACGAGCGGTCCATTTCCGCTGCGGCACGCCGTCTGGGGGCCAGCCCCTCCACCGTCAGCCAGCAACTGACCAATCTCGAAACCGCCGTCGGCGCGACGCTGCTGCAGCGCAACGCGCGGCCCGTGCGCCTGACCCGCGCGGGCGAGATCATGCACCGCCGCGCCCAGACCATCCTCAACGAGGCCGCACAGGCCCGCGCCGAGCTGGCCATGTCCGACCTCGCGATGCTGACCCGCTTCCGCCTCGGCATGATCGAGGATTTCGAGGCCGACGTGACACCCCAATTGCTGACCCACATGGCGACAGAGCTCAAAAGCTGTCAGTTCCTGCTGGAAACCGGTGCCAGCCACACGCTTCATGATCTGCTCGATGCGCGCGCGCTCGATGTCATCGTGGCCGCCGAACTGGGTGGCGAGGCGGACTGGGTCGAGGTGCATCCGCTCCTGCGCGAGGGCTTCATCGTGGCCGCGCCCAAGGGCATGATCGACCCCGCCAAGGACGTGCTGCGCCAACTCAAACGCGAACCGCTGGTGCAATATACCCAACGCCACTACATGGGCCGTCTGGTGACTTCACATCTGGCGCGCCAGAATATCTCGGTGCTGCACCGGTTCGAGCTGGACAGCTATCACGCGATCCTCGCCATGGTCGGGCAGGGTAGCGGCTGGACCATCCTGACGCCGCTGGCGCTGATGCGCGCGCGCCGCTTTGCCGATCAGATCGACGTGATGCCGCTGCCGTTCGAACCGCTCAGCCGCACCATCAGCCTGACCGCGCGCAAGGGGCTTTTGCAGGACATGCCGGCCAAGGTCGCAGCAACGCTGAAACCGATCCTGCAAACCAGCATCGTCACCCCCGCGATTGCCCGGCATCCGTTCCTTGAAAGCCTGATCAAGGTGCTCTGAAACGCACCCCGGCCCTTCTTTCTTGTGATAACTGGATCAGGCCCCGTACTCGATTTCGGTCCGGTCGTCCGGCGCTTCCAGTCGCGCGAAATACCGCGCCCGCAGCCGCAGCGCCACCGGGCCCGCCGCGCCATTGGAAAACCTCCGCTCGCCGATCTGCGCCACCGGGATAATGCCGCCACCAGAGGTTGACAGAAACACCTCATCCGCCTGCATCAGTTCCGAAATCGGCAGGGCGCGGGTCTCGATGCTCAGCCCTTCGGCGGCGCACAGCTCGATTGCGGTGCGCCGGGTGATCCCGTGCAGCACGCCGTCCTGCGGTGTCACAACGCGGTCCCCCTTCAGGGCAAAGATGTTGAACCCCGGCCCCTCGGTCACGTTGCCCGCGTGATCGGGCAGCAGCACCGTCTCGAACCCGGCTTCCTTGGCCTCGAACAGCCCTTGGGTGAAATCACCCCAGTGATAATTCTTGACCAGAGGGTTGACGCTATCCGCCGGAATGCGCCGGACCTCGTCGGACAGCCAGACACGCGCACCGGCCTCCGCCACGTCAGGTTTGACCACATGCACGTAAGGCACGCACCAGGCGTAGAAATGATTGGCACAGTCGCGCGGGTCGCGGCTGCCGGGGATGATCGGCGTGCCGCGCGCCGCGACCATCGCCACATAGGCGCGGCGTAGGCCCGAGCGCGCCACCATGTCACTCAGCGCGCGGGTGATCGCCGCGCGGTCCATGCCGATCTGCATGTGACACGCCGCGACCGACGCCTCGAACCGGTCGAGGTAATCGCCCAGCCGGAAAAAACCGCCATCCCAGACCGGCACCACGTCATAGGTCACATCCGAATGGGTGACGGCCCAATCGGTGACGCCGATGCTTGCCTCCGCGATGGGTACGACCTCGCCACGTATCCACGCGGCCCCTTTGGTGAAATCCGGCATGTCACGGCCTCCTTGCGCGCAAATTGCGGCCCGGCGGCCCCGAAGGCAAGAGGCGCGGGGGGCTTCACCGGAGCTGCCCGGCTGCCTTACGTCCCGTATTGCGCCGCAGGCCCCATCACTTCTTCCGCCGCATCCAGCAGGGCAGAGGCGATCAGATCCAGCTCGGGCCGTTTCAGACGCGCGGGCAGGCGGGTATCGCAGGCCGACATCAGCATCTCGCGTGTCTGCGGCAACTCAGGCACGTCACCGGGGATGAACCGCCAGTTCCAGAAGGCGCGGGCATTGTCCGCTGACTGCCCGAACACCTGCACCTTCACCCCCCGCGCGGCGGCGGCGGCGGCAAAGGCGGAGGTGGCGGCGTCATCCATCCCCACAAGGTTGAACTGGATCGAATCCGGTGCACGCTCCTCGGGGGCCAGCGGCGGGGGCACATCCAGCCACGGGCTCTCGTTCAGCCGCGCCGCCACGTAGTCATGGTTGGCGCGCCCGTTGCGCACGCGCCGGGGGATTTCGGCCAGTTGCGGGCGGATGATCGCGGCGCCAAGGTTGCTCAGCCGCAGATTATACAGCGGTAGCCGGTTCTGCCAACGCGCGAAGGCGGCTGCCAGTTCGGGGTCATCTCCGGCCATGTGCTTGGCCCAGTTATGCTCGTAAGCGCCCGACATGATAACGGCGCGCGCCACCAGGTCGGCGGCGTCGGTAATCATGATCCCGCCTTCACCGGCATTTACCAGCTTGTAGGACTGGAATGAAAAACAGCCCACACGCCCCAGCGTGCCGATGTTCTGCCCGTGCCAGCGCGTGCCCAGGGAATGCGCCGCGTCCTCGACCACCGGAATGCCACGGGCATCACAGAGCGCCAGGATCGCATCCATATCCGATGTGTGCCCGCGCATGTGGCTGATGATCACCGCGCGGATGTCGTCATCCAGCTTCGACTCGAAATCAGCCAGGTCGATCCGGTAATTCGCGCCCACTTCGCACAAGACTGGCAGACAGTCGGCATGCAGCACCGACGAAGGCACCGCGGCAAAGGTAAAGGCCGGGATCAGCACCCGCGCATCCCGCGGCAGATCCAGCGCCTTGAGCGACAGGAACAGCGCCGCCGAGCAGCTTGAGACCGCGAGCGCATATTTGCTGCCCATCAGGGCGGCAAATTCGCGTTCCAGCAAGGCCACCGGCGCATCCTGCGGCGCGGTATAGCGAAACAGATCACCGCTCAGCAGCATCGCGTCGATGGCGTCACGCGCCGCCTCGGGGATCGGTTCGGCATCATAGGTGTTGGGGGGCAGGGGGGCCTGATCGGACATAGTTTCTGATTTCCCGAAAGTAGATTTCGGCTTTTATTAAACCAACCCGGCGCCGAACCAAAGCGGAAAGTGCAGCGCAATGGGTGAGACCTAGAGTTCCGCTGACCGCCGGGCGGTGACAGGCAAGGTCGGCAGTGCGGGACTTAGTTGCCCCCGCCGCGCGCCGAACCGAGTGTCAGCTTTGCCGTTCGCGCGCGTTGCACATCAACTCTGGTTCCGTCTCTCGCTCTCAAACCGTTCTCGCCACTCGCGGCTCAATGCATCGGCAAGCTTTGCTGTTGGCGTCTCAACAGCTTGGGCTTTGGTTGGATCAAGGCACATCTTGGAAAGCAGCTGCGCCAAAACCCGTTTAGGATCTTTCGATAGGGCGTCATAATTGATGCGTAGGGGCTTTATCGCTTCCCGTTCGAACCATCGCTCCCAAGCTTCATCTTGTGCTGCGAGTGAGGCCATGTGGTGCCTGATGGCGGTGGCGTCGTATCGCGCTTCCTGCGGAGGAGCGAGGCGCTCCAGCTCTGTGCCATCCGCGTTGCGATGCCAGAGGCCCGTCTGTTCGGCACGCACACGCGAGATTGCCTGATCCAACCGGTCGGGGCGTGAAAGATGGACGTAAAGAGTTGAGCCAAACGCTTTCTCAATTCTTTCCACGTCGCCCATGCTGCCTGGAAAGAGCAGTCCTAGCTGCTGCATGAAGTGGTCGAAGCTACCACGCTGCATTCGTAAACCGAAAATATCTGTGTCGCCTTTGCCCCGCGCCACGGCGCACGTGAAAACAGCGCGAAGGCATTCTTCTCTCGACGCGTAATCCGTCTGCTTTAGGCCGTAGTCATCCAGCCAATCGTCGAGCGATGATGAATGAAAATGCGAGTCCGGGTTTCCCGCAAGGCTTGTCGCGGCAAGCAAACCGCACAGCAGCGTGCTTCCGCTGCGTGGGGCGGTGCAGATCATGTAAGATCGAAAGGGTTTACTTGTCATGACGCGATGGATCGTACAGTTTTGCCGCTTCATAGCAGCCTTTCAAGAGCTGTGCAGCATTTGTAATTATGGGTTCGGAACTGACCTTCGCAGCAAGGCGCTCTGAGGGCTGCACCGAGGACAGTCAGACTTTGGTCTCAGTTAGGCCAAAGACTGATTTTAGGAAACCTACCGGTCAAAAAAGGCATTTTCGCCATGGCATAAACGTCAGACGAGCCCGCAACATAAGCGTTCTCCGCACAAGTGTCTGAGCGCAATATGTTTATTTTCAAGCTTTGTTGCGATATTTCCGTCTGTCTTGGATCTATTGGTTGTTCCATGAACTGCCGGGAGGGCGTTCATCAGCCGAAACCAGAAGTCTCCGTGAGGGTTATTCGTTGAATGCCTGAAGAACGCAATCGCGGGCCAAAGAAGGCTGATCCGGGCACAAGGCAGTGACAGCATGTACAAAAAGGTGATCCAATTGGGGAATGTTGGCTAAAAGCAATTGCCAGATGGCCATCGGGTGACATAGCCTTTCGTATAGCTCCCTTATTTTAGGGTTTCGTTTAGAGACATTTTTTTTGGTTTTTTTATTTTGAGGTTCTCATGCCCCGACTTTCTATGCCCCTCCTTATCGCCGCGACCCTTACACTGAGCCCGGCGTTTGCCAGTGCCTCCACCTATTATGGTGAAACCAGCCGCGGGATCGGGACTGAATACATCCAGCCCGATGGCGATTTCAGCTTCAACAGCTCGGCGCCTCCCATTACCCTGTCCAACGGCACCCTCACGTACAACGACTTCGTCGGTTCCATCCCTGCCGGCTTGGTGGTCTTTGGCGGCGCGATGAGCGTGAATTGCACAATCGATGGATGCCCCGGCGACAGCAGCGACAGCTTGTTCTTCGAACTGGCCACCGGCTTTGAGATCACCAGCGCTTTCGTTTCGATGTCTTTTGACGTGGTCGACCAGTCTGATCCATTCGATTTCTATGGGATCGGTATGGAAGAAATCACGAGCAGCCCCCCGTCGATAGACGTGGAGTTCAATAAGGACGTTACGCGAGACGGATCGGGTATCAGCGAGCAGATCGTCGGTGGAACCTCCGGGGTTGCCAGCCTCGGCGCGGGTATCTTCAGGCTGAGCCCATACTTCAATGCCCCGGACCGTGGCCAGAATGGCGCGCAAGCGCAGTGGACTGCAAGTTTCACGGTTGTTGACAACAACCCGCCAGTGTCCCCGGTCCCCCTACCTGCATCTGTTCTGTTGCTCGGGGCTGCGGTCGCGGGGTTAGGTGCGATGCGACGCCGCAAACCAAGCTGACATACATCCAATCACGTCAGTCTTGAAACGCCAACCGTATTAAGGCGGCGCTTTCACTCGACATCGCTCAACAACCGCGAACATCGCCGAATAGCCCCCCGAGCGGGCCATTCGGCCGCACCGCCGACCTCTCTCGCCAAACCTTCTGTCCGGCTCAGAACGTGGGCGGTGTGCAGGCGCTGACCACTTCGCAGCGTTCCGGGCCCACCTGCCGGAACCGGTGTGGTGTGCGGCTGTCAAAGTAATAGGCATCGCCGGGGCCCAGCACCTTGCGCTGGTCGCCCACCGTCACCTCCAGCCGCCCCGCCACCACGATGCCGCCTTCTTCGGCCTCGTGCCCGATCATGCCGCGCCCGGTATCCGCGCCGACCTCGTAGGTTTCCTTGAGAATCATCATCGCCCGGCCAAACAGCGTCGTGCCCACCTGTTTCAGCGACACGCCGTTTTTGCCGATTTCGGTCAGTTCTTCGGCGGCGTAAAACACCTTGCGCTCGGCTTCGGGCTCAAAGGCGAAAAACTCCGACAGGCCGATCGGCACGCCTTCCAGGATACGTTTCAGCGCGGCGACTGACGGGTTCACCTTGCCTGCCTCGATCAGTGAAATGGTCGAATTGGGCACGCCGGACCGCTTGGCCAGCGCCCGCTGCGACAGCCCCGCCCGATCGCGCAGCGCGCGCAGGCGCAGGCCAAGTTCCAGGTCGGCGGCAGGGGTGTTGCTCATGTTCAATACCTTCAACACTTGATGCGTTGCCTCCATGTAATTCATGGGCTTGTGGCAGGCAAGAAATCCTCTTTAGTGTCTGTGCTAAACACCCTATTGTCCGCAGATCAATTTCTGGGCGACCAAATCGCCCCTGCATCTGAAAGGAAGTGTTATGTTGAACGCCGACATCGCAAAACGCCGCGAGGCTGCTGTCAGCCAGGGCGTGGGCATGATGACCCAGATCTATGTGGATCGCGCCCTCAATTCCGAAGTGTGGGACGTCGAGGGCAATCGCTATATCGACTTCGCCGCCGGCATCGCCGTGGTCAACACCGGCCACTGCCACCCCAAGGTCATGGCCGCCGTCTCCGAGCAGGCCGCGCGCTTTACCCACACCTGCCACCAAGTGCTGCCGTATGAGAATTACATCCGCCTCGCCGAGCGTCTGAACGAAAAGGTGCCGGGCAATTTCGAGAAGAAGACCGTCTTCGTGACCACCGGTGCCGAAGCGGTCGAGAACGCGATCAAGGTCGCGCGCATCGCCACCCAACGCCCGGCGATCATCGCCTTTGGCGGCGCGTTCCATGGCCGGACCTTCATGGGCATGTCCCTGACCGGCAAGGTTGTGCCCTACAAGAAGGGCTTTGGCGCGATGATGCCCGATGTCTACCATGTGCCGTTCCCGATCGAACTTCACGGCACCGGCGTGGACGAGGCGCTCGGCGCGTTGAACAAGCTCTTCAAGGCCGATCTCGACCCGTCCCGCGTCGCCGCGATCATCATCGAGCCGGTGCAGGGCGAGGGCGGTTTCTACCCCGCACCCGCCGAACTGATGCGCGGCCTACGCAAGCTCTGCGATGAGCACGGCATCGTCATGATCGCCGACGAAGTGCAGACCGGCTTTGCCCGGACCGGGCACCTCTTTGCGATGGAAGGCTACGATGTGGCCGCCGACATCACCACGATGGCCAAGGGCCTTGCCGGCGGTCTGCCGCTGGCGGCGCTGACCGGGCGTGCCGACCTGATGGATGCGGCCCATCCGGGCGGTCTGGGTGGCACCTATGGCGGCAACCCTCTGGGCATCGCGGCGGCCAATGCCGTGCTCGACGTGATCGAGGAAGAAGACCTCTGCGCACGCGCCAACGAGCTTGGCTCGCGGCTCAAGCAGCGGCTTGAATCGATCCGCGCCACCACGCCCGAGCTCATCGACGTGCGCGGTCCCGGCTTCATGGTCGCGGCCGAGTTCAACACCGCTGACGGCAAATCGCCGAACCCGGAAATGGTGAACGCGATCCGTGCCGAGGCGCAAAAGCGCGGCCTGATCCTGCTCAGCTGCGGCGTCTACGGCAACGTCATCCGTTTCCTCGCGCCGATCACGGTGACCGACGAGGTGTTCGCCGAGGGGCTCGATATCCTCGAAGCATCGATCGAAGCCGTGCGCAAGAAATCCCAAGCCGCCTGAGGCGACGCTTGGTAGTATGAATGAGGCCCGCGTGGAGTGATCCGCGCGGGCCTTTTTTGTCCAGGTATCGTCGGCACGCACCTTCACGCGGAATCAAGGCCCCTCAGGGCCGCCGCGTGATCGCCAGACCGCCCGCAGGGCTGGCGATTTTGCAAGCCACGGCGTTGCCTTTCCACGCTCGGAATGACGTGGCAACCATAAGGCACCAGAGCGCCGACGTCGGATCGCCACTCCGCGGTCTGGCGACCACGCGGCACTCCGTTCTTACCCGTCCAGTTCACTCACCCGGTAGGCCGCTTTCGCCAGCCACTCGGGGTTGACCTCCAGCCCCCAGCCGGGCGCATCCGTGACTGTCGCTTTCCCGTCGACGATCTCGTAAGGGTCATTGACGAAAAGCTTGTCCTGCCACGGGTAGTAATCCAGCCCCTCGATGGAAAACTCCAGATATTTGCCCGCGTTCGGGATCGCCCGCAGCAGATGCATGGTGAACAGCGTCACCATCGAAAGGTTCGCCGCATGCGGGGTGATCGGCATCCCGGCCGCTTCGGCCATCTTGCAGACCTGAAATGTCCGGCTGATCCCGCCCAGATAACAGATATCGGGCTGCAACACGTCCACGATGCGTCCGTCGATCATGCCGCGCCAGTTGGCCATCATGCAGTCCTGCTCGCCACCCGTCACGTCGATTTCCAACGTGTCGGTGACTTCCTTGGTCTGGGCGAATTCCCAGTAGGGGCAGGGCTCTTCGTAATGCGAGATGCCGTTCTGCTCCAGCATCCGGCCCACTTCGATCGCCTTGGCGGGCGAATAGCACGAGTTGGCATCCACCAGCAACGCCACATCATCGCCCAGGGCGCGGCGCATGGTCGGCACGATCTCCTCGGTGCGGCCTTCCCATTCGTCGCGGTCATGGCCCACTTCGGCACCAATGCGGAACTTGAATGCATCGAATCCTTTTTCATCACGCAGGCGCAGCATCCGCTCCGCTTCGTCCTGCGGGGTGATGTCACGCTTCATCGACGAGGCGTAGGCGCGCACGGTGCCCGGCGTACCGCCAATGAGCGCGCAGACCGGCTTGCCCTCGCGCCGCCCGCGCATGTCCCACAGCGCGGTGTCGAGGCCGCCCATCGCCCGGCGCAAGTAGGCGCCGGGGAACTTGTGCTCGCGGTCGCGGACCGTTTCCAGGATAGCATCGATATCGCCCGCGTCCCGGCCCAGCGCATAGGGGGCAACCTGCCGGTGCACCACATGCGCGGTGATGTCGGCATAATAGGGCGCGACCTGCCCCCAGCCCTGCGCGCCATCCTCGGCGGTGACTCGGGTGAAGCAGATGAATTCGTCAGAGAAGGTTTCGATAGATGTGATTTTCATGGGATTTCCGGCGCGAATAAGAGGCTGACGGTGAATCGGACCGGTGCAATACCGACGCGATACCGACGTGATACTGACATTGACCATAGGCAGAATTGGACCCTAGAATAGGTCCACTATGGCCAATTTGTCAGGCCAATTTTTTCGACGGAGGCAACCAGACCCGCGATGAAGCAACAGGCCGGGGCGCTCTTGTCGTCGATTCTCATCGACCGCAGCGCCACCAGAAAAGTCAGCGTGCAGCTCTATCTCGCGCTGCGCGACATCATCCTGTCAGGTGGGCTGGGGGCGGGGGACCGGCTGCCAGCCAGCCGCATTCTGGCCCGCGAAATCGGCGTGTCGCGCACCACGGTGATCGACGCAGTCGAACGGCTGGTGGCCGAGGGAATGCTGGTCTCGCGCGTGGGCTCCGGCACCTTTGTCAGCGACATTCTGGAACATCAGCGCCCGGCGCCGCCGGTGGTGAAATCGCCCGGCGTGCCAGCCGCCGCACCGCGTCTTTCGCACACCATCGACCACGCGTTCGAAGCCTATGCGCCGCGCGAATGGCTGCCGCACAGCGCCGGGGCATTCGTGACGGCACTGCCCGCGCTCGATGCCTTCCCCATCGCGCATTGGGCGCGAATCTCGGCGCGGCATCTGCGCGACGACCGGGCGACAGTGATGGGCTACGGACCGCCTGCGGGCCATCCCGGCCTGCGCCGCGCGATTGCCAGCCACCTCAATGCCACCCGCGGAATCAAATGTGACCCGGACCAGATTTTCGTCACGGGCGGCGCGCAACAGGCCTTTTCCCTGATTGGCCGGGTGCTGCTCAATCCCGGCGACAGGGTCTGGTATGAAAACCCGGGCGCGACCGGCGCCCGTAACGCGCTGATCGCGGCAGGGGCCGAGCTTGTGCCTGTAAACATTGACGAAGATGGGCTTGTCGTCGAAGAGGGGCGCGCCAAGGCACCGCATTTCCGGCTGGCTTTCGTGACCCCGTCACACCAGCAACCACTGGGGCACGTCATGTCGCTGGCGCGGCGACTGGAGCTACTGGAGGCGGCGAATGCCGCGCAGGCCCTGATCATCGAAGACGACTATGACGGCGAATTTTACTACGGCGACCGCCCGATGCCCCCGCTCAAGAGCATCGATACCCAGGACCGCGTTCTTTATGTCGGCACCTTCTCCAAGACCATGTTCCCCTCGCTGCGGCTGGGATTCGTGCTGGTCCCGCGCAACCTCGTCACTGCGTTCGATCGCCTCTTTGCCAGTTGGATCAGCACGCCACCCACCGCGACCCAGGCCAGTGTTGCCGATTTCATGGACGAGGGGCAGTTCGCCACCCATATCCGAATCATGCGGCGTCTCTACAGGGCGCGCTACCAGACGCTCATCGAAGAGACGGCGTTGCTGCCGGATACGGTAAAGGTGCAGCCGACGACCAGCGGTTTTCATACCACCGCCCTGCTGGACGCCAGCGTGGACGTGGATGCGCTCATCAATGAGGCGCGCAGCGCGGGTGTGACGGTCGTGCCGATTAGTCGTTACGCGCTGTCGCCTCTCGGTTACAATGGGCTGGTACTGGGCTTTGGCAGCACTTGCCCGGACGACATACGGACAGGTATGAAGGTGCTGCGCGAACTGTCCGCATTGCGGGATTGAATTGGTCTGCGTAATTTTCCACAATGGATATGAGCGGCAGACCAATCAACGCCTAAGCTTTGGCGGTAATTTGACCAAAAGAACGGCGTGTTAACGACGTGTAAAAGGGAGAATGGAATGATCAAAACATTGAAAACCACGGGGCTGATAGCCGCGTTGATGCTGGGGACGGCTTCGGTCGGCTCGGCCGAGACGCTGCGGCTTCTGACATGGGGTTCTTACGCCCCCGAGGAATTGATCCAAAAATTCGAAGAGAGGTATCCCGACATCGAGGTTGAGGTAACCTTTTCCAACAACGAGGAAATGATTGCCAAGCTGCGCGCCACCGGCGGTGCCGGTTTCGACCTCGCGCAACCAAGCCATGACCGCATCTATTCCGCCCAGATGGAATATGACATCTACAAGCCGATGGATCTGAGCAAGATCAACACCGAAGCGATGAGCGAATCACTGCTCAACGGGGTGAAGGCCAATACCACCATCGACGGCGAAGTCTATGCCGTGCCGCACCAGTGGGGCACGTCCGGTTTGATGAAGAACAAGGCGCTGGCGCCCGACGTCAACGGCTGGGATGACCTGTGCGATCCCGCGTATCAGGGCAAGACCTCGATGCGGCTCAAGCGGACAATCCTGCTGGGCACGGCCTTTGCCATGGGCAAAGATCCGTTTGCAGCCTATTCCGACCTAGACGAATATCAGAAGATCCTCGACGAGGTCGCGGAAAAGCTGATCGAGTGCAAGTCGAACATCAAGGCGTACTGGAAGGGCGGCGATGACCTCTCTGCCATGATGCTGTCAGGCGAAATCGTCGCATCCGAGACATGGGACAGCACCGCGTACAAACTGTTCGCGCAAAACCCAGATATCGTGTTCGTGCCGCCAGAAACCGGTGCATTGGCGTGGATCGACACCTTTGCATTGCCGCGCAAGGGCAAGGCCGACGATGCCGCCTACAAGTGGATCAACTTCGTGCTGGAGCCTGAAAACGTCACGATCATGTCCAACAGCACCGGCGCAATCGCATCGGTAAAAGGTGCCAAGGACCTGCTGCCCGAGGACAAGAAGGCTGCCGTGAACGCCGCATTCACCGACGCGGATATCGACAACCTGAAGTTCTTCGCCAACATCCCGCCGGGTGTTGAGGACATGGAAGGCAAGACGCTGGAAAAAATCAAAGCCGCCACTGGCAGCGAATGATCTGATCCGATCCTTTGGGGCGGCGGGCCACGTGCACGCCGCCCCGACTTTTTCAATAACCCAAGATGGACTCCCCCATGAACGACCAAGCTGCCTACGATCTGGAATGCACCAATATCACCAAGGATTTCGGATCGGTTCGCGCGGTCGAGGACGTGTCGTTCGTCATCCCGTCCGGATCGTTCTTTTCGATCCTCGGGCCATCGGGCTGCGGCAAGACCACGCTGATGCGCATGATCGCCGGGTTCGAGAAACCCACCAGCGGTGACATTCGGATCAAGGGCCGTTCGGTTCTGGATGTGCCGCCGAACAAGCGCAACGTGAAGATGGTGTTTCAGCACCTGGCGCTCTTCCCGATGATGAATGTCTACGACAATATCGCCTACGGTCTGCGCTGTGCGGGCACCCCCAAATCCGAGATTGAGCCCAAAGTGCGTAACGTGCTGGAGCGGATCGCGCTGCCCGATGTGGCCACGCGCGAGATTCACCAGCTTTCGGGCGGCCAGAAACAGCGGATCGCGATCGCGCGTTGCATGGTTCTGGACCCCGATGTGCTGTTGCTGGACGAACCGTTGGGCGCGCTGGACCTGAAGCTGCGCGAAGCGATGAAGATCGAGTTGAAGCTGCTGCAGCACCAGTTCAATACCACGTTCGTCTACATCACCCATGACCAGTCAGAGGCATTGGTGATGTCCGATCACGTGGCAATCATGAACAATGGCCGGTTCGAGCAGATCGGGCGGCCAGAGGCGCTCTATCACAATCCGACCACCAGCTTCGTCGCCGGTTTCGTGGGCGACTCGAACCGCTGGAAAGGAAAGGTGGCCGAGGTCAAATCCGACAGTGCCCGCGTCGAAACCGATGCTGGCCTGACGATGATCTGCAAACGCCGCGAGGGCGAGGCGCTGAGTGCTGGCCAGGCGGTCGAGATTTTCGTGCGCCCCGAATTCATTTCCGCCAAAAAGGACGGCGCCGCAGATAATGCGGACAACACTCTGACAGGCACGGTCGATTCCGTCCTCTTCAACGGGGCCAACAGCCGGGTGCTGGTGCGCGGCCCCAGCGCCGAGCTGATCGAGGCCGATGTGGTCGTGACCGGTGGGCCCGAGGATCTGCGCGCCCGCGATGCGGTGCGCCTCAGTTGGTCGGCGCAGCAGACAATGTGTTTCGCGGTGTGAGGTAGGATATGCAAAGCGATATCAAACGTCTCTCGCTGATCCTGCTTTTTGCGCCTTTCGCGCTCTGGCTGCTCTTGCTGATCATCCTGCCGCATATCGGCATCGTCGCGTTGTCATTGCGCGAGAAGGTCGCGCCGCGTGTCTACGAATTCGGCTTTGGCAACTACATCGATTTCATTCAGGAGCCGATCTACTGGAACACGCTGCTGCGCACCGGGTCGATGTCGATTCTGGTCACTATTCTGGCGCTGCTGATTGGCTTTCCCATCGCCTATTACATTGCCAAGATTGCGGGCAAACGCTCGCGCGGTGCGCTTTTTCTGCTCTGCCTCATTCCGCTTTGGGTCAGCGACCTGATCCGCGCCTTCGGCTGGATCCTGCTGCTGCGCGAAACCGGCGTCGTGTCGAGTTTCCTGCAAGATATCGGGCTGATCAGCCAGCCCATCGAGTTTCTCTATAACGATATCACCGTGATCATTGGCTTGGTCTATACAGTGATCCTGTTCATGATCGTGCCGCTCGTGTCGACGCTGGACGGGATGGGCGACGACATGATCGAGGCAGGCTACAATCTGGGCGGCAGCGGCTTTACTGTGCTGCGCAAGATCATCCTGCCCTACGCCATGCCGGGGATCGTCTCGGGCTGCATCGTCGTTTTCATGATGACGGCAGGCAGTTACCTGACACCGATCCTGCTGGGCGGGAAAAACTCCAGCTGGTTCACCGAGCAGATCTATGACCAGTTCATCACCCGGTTCAACTGGGAGAGCGGCGCGGCCTTTGGCTTCCTGCTCTTGGCATTCACGTCGCTGGTGGTGTGGCTGGGTCTGAAACTGACAGGTCAGACGCTGGCCAACACAGTCGCGAAAAGCTGAAGGGAGGGCAGAGAAATGGCAGTTGCAACCCAGAACAAAGCGCTCCTCATCGGCTACCGCGCCTATGTGATCGCGTTCTTCATCTTTCTTGCGGCACCTCTGGTGGCGGCGGGGACCTTTGCGTTCAACGATTCCCTGTTCCCTGCCTTGCCGTGGCAGGGTTTCACGCTGGACTGGTTCTTCAACGACACCGAGCCAAAGCTGGGCATGTTCCATGACCGCCGGTTGCTGCGCGGGCTGTACTATTCCGCAGTGATCGGCGCGATGGTGTCGTTCCTGTCGGTCTTTGTCGGCACGACCAACGCGTTCCTCTTCGTGCGTGGAAACTTTCCGGGCAAGAATTTCTTCTACATCCTGATGATCCTGCCGCTGGTCATTCCGGGGGTCATCCTCGGGATTTCCATTCTGGTCATGGCCAGCAACATTGCCAACGGGGTGGAGGACAAACTCAACATCGAGCTGGAATTCCTGCGACCCGGTATCCTGCTGGTGGTGCTGGGGCAGTTTTCGTTCATCACCACGATCACGTCGCTGGTGATCACGGCGCGGCTGAAGAAATTCGACTACACGATGGAAGAGGCGGCGCTGAACCTCGGGGCCACGCGCGCGCAAGTTTTGCGCACGGTCACGCTTCCCTTCCTGCGGCCGGCAATGATCGCGGCGGGCATCGTGGCCTTCCTTGTGAGCTTCGAGAACTTCAACACCACGCTCTTTCTGGTCGGGTCGGAATCGCCGCTGACCATCACGATGTATGACCGCATGGCCAAGGTCGGCTCTACCCCGGTGCTGAACGCTGTTTCGTTCTTCCTGATTGTCGGGTCTGGCCTTCTGGCGCTGATCAGCGTCGTGATTCAGCGCGACAAATCCGGCGGCTGAGGCGGGCGCAGCATGGCAGAGTATGATTTCGTCATCGTCGGCGCAGGGTCGGCGGGCTGTGTGCTGGCCAACCGGCTGAGCGCGGACGGCAAGCACCGCGTGCTGTTGCTGGAGGCGGGCGGCTCTGATGCCAGCTTGTGGATCTGGATGCCGATTGGCTACGGCAAGACCTTCTATCGCAAGTCGGTCAACTGGATGTACCAGAGCCAGCCCGATGCCGGGCTGAACGGGCGCGTGTCCTATTGGCCGCGCGGCAAGGTGATGGGCGGCTCCAGTTCGATCAACGCGATGGTCTATGTGCGGGGCCAGCCAGAGGATTTCGAGGACTGGAAGGCGATGGGCAATCCCGGCTGGGGCTGGGATGACGTGCTGCCCTATTTCCGCAAATCCGAGACCAACGACCGGGGCGCGGATACGTGGCGCGGCGGCGAGGGACCGTTGCATGTGGCCACGATGGACCGCTATCTGCACCCGCTCTGTCAGGAGTTCATCCGCGCGGGCGAGCAGATACAGGTGCCGCACAACCCCGACTTCAACGGCGCGCGGCAGGAAGGCATCGGCACCTACCAGAACACCGCCAAGGATGGGATGCGGATGAGCACCGCGCGGGCCTATATCCGGCCAGCACGCGGGCGGGCCAACCTGCGGATAGAACGGCGGGCGATGGCAACGCGGCTCATCTTCGAGGGCACCCGCGCCATAGGCGTCGAGTACCGCCAGAACGGTAAGACCCGCCGCGCGATGGCCGCCCGCGAGGTGATCGTGTCGGCAGGGGCGGTAAACTCGCCACAACTGTTGCAGCTGTCAGGGGTGGGGCCGGGGGCGCTCTTGCGCGAGCACGGGTTGGATGTGGTGCAGGACACGCCCGGCGTCGGCCAGCACCTGCAGGACCATCTGGGCATGGATTTCCTTTATCGCAGCAAGCGACCCACACTGAACAACCAGTTGCACAGCTGGCATGGCAAGCTCTGGCAGGGGCTACGCTATGTGTTGACGCGCGGCGGGCCGCTGTCGCTGGGGGTCAATCAGGGAGGCGGGTTCGTACGCACCCGCCCCGGTCTGACCCGGCCCAACATGCAGCTTTTCTTCTCTCCGGTCAGCTACACCAAGGCACCACCGGGCAAACGGCCGTTGATGAATCCCGATCCCTTTCCCGGCTTCCTGATCGGCACGCAACCGACCCGGCCCACGAGCCGCGGACATATCGAGATCGCGTCCCCCGATCCGTTCAAGCCGCCTGCGATCCACCCCAACTACCTCAGCACCGAGTTCGACATGCAGGAACAGGTCGAGGGGCTGCGCTTTATCCGCAAGCTGGCCGCGGCCCCCGCGTTGGCCGATATCATCGAGGCCGAGATCGCACCGGGGCCGGAGGTCGAAAGCGACGAGGCGCTTGCCGCCGATGTGCGCGCGCGGGCGGGCACCGTCTTTCACCCTGTCAGCACCTGCCGGATGGGGCCGGACCCGCGCGTGGATGTTGTCGATGCCCGCCTGCGGGTTTACGGATTGCAGGGGCTGCGAGTGGTGGATGCATCGGTCTTTCCGACGCTCACCTCCGGCAACACCAACGCGCCCACGATCATGGTGGGCGAAAAGGGGGCGGACATGATCCTTGAAGATGCACGAAACCATGCAGAGGCGCGCCATGTTCACGGATGATTTCAAGGACCAGCCCTATTGGTGGGAGGCCGCCCCGCCCGAGGATGCGCGGGACGCGGAATTGCCCAGATCCGTCGATGTTTTGGTCATCGGGTCGGGCTATACCGGGCTGCATGCGGCGCTGCGCACCGCGCGGGCCGGGCGCAGCACATTGGTGCTGGAGGCCGAAGCGCTGGGATATGGCGCCAGCAGCCGCAATGGCGGGCAGGTCTCGACCTCGATCAAGCCGGACTTTGCAGCGCTGAAGCGGAAATATGGTGAGCAACTGGCGCGCGGGATCATCCGCGATGCGCAAGGCTCGCTCGACTATCTGCAATCCTTCATCACCGAGGAAGGTATCGATTGCCATCTGAACGTGCCGGGCCGGTTCCACGGCGCCCACACCGCCAGGCAATATGACAAACTGGCCTCTTACGTGGCCACCCTCGGCGACGGGATAGACACCGAAGCCTTCTTGGTGCCGCGCGCCGAGCAGCACGCAGAACTGGGCACCGACGCCTATCACGGCGGTATCGTCTTTCCCAAACACGCCAGCGTGCATCCCGCGCTCTACCACAAGGGCCTTCGCGATGTAGTGCGTGCCGCCGGTGCGCAGATGATCTCGCACTGCCGGGTGACCGGGATCGACCGGCAGGCTCCCGGATTTCGGGTGAGCACCGCGCGTGGTGTGGTCATGGCGCGCCGGGTGATCGTCGCCACCAACGGCTACTCCAGCGGGTTGACCCCGTGGCACCAGCGCCGGGTCATTCCCATCGGGTCCTACATCATCGCGACCGAGGAATTGCCAAAAGAGGTGATGGACCGGCTGGTCCCCACGAACCGCGTGCTGTCGGACACCCGCAAGCTGGTGGTCTATTACCGCCCTTCACCCGACCGCAAGCGCATCCTGTTCGGGGGGCGTGTCTCGCTGAAAGAGATGAACCCGGTGGTCACCGGCCCGCGTCTGAAGGCCATGATGGTTGCGCTGTTCCCCGAACTGGAGGCCGTGAAAATCAGCCACTCGTGGTCGGGCTATGTCGGTTACACCTTCGACACGCTGATGCATTGCGGGCAGGATGATGGCCTGTTCTACGCGATGGGCTATTGCGGGTCGGGCGTGGGCATGGCCAGCTATTTGGGCATGAAGATCGGCCTGCAGGCGGCGGATGATCCGGCAGGCGAAACGGCCTTCGGGAAGATCCCGTTTCCGACGCGGCCCTTCTATACCGGCAATCCGTGGTTCCTGGCCCCATCCGTGATGGTCTACCGGTTGCGGGACCGTTTCGATATCTAAAGCGCTTCGCATTTGCTCCAGGGCACGGATCATATGCGAAGCGCCCGCACCATTGAGAGCGCACGGGCCTATGCCAAGCCCCTTACCGGAAGTGTTGCCACAGACGAGCGAACGGCGCTGTGCGTCCAGCCCCTCGAATGCCCGCGAGGCGGACAAAACTGCGCTCTGAAATGTTCTGTCAATTCTCCCCCGTAAGTATTAACCCCGAGCGCATCATGGCGCGACAAGGTATATTCCACAGAAGGCTGCACCAGAATGATCCCTTTTGACATTGCCCTGCTTTTCATCGGCGCAGCATTCGCGTTGGCAATGGTTCCCGGTCCCGACAACATCTTTGTCCTGACGCAATCTGCACTACATGGCAGGGTCGCGGGCCTGATTGTAACGTTGGGACTGGCGTCAGGTCTGCTGTTCCATACCACTGCTGTCGCATTGGGCGTGGCGGTCATTTTTCAGACCTCTCAATACGCGTTCTCAGTCCTCAAATATGTTGGCGCAGCCTACCTCCTCTATCTGGCATGGAAGTCCTTCCGCGCATCATCCAGCCAGTTTTCCAGCGAGACAACACCATCCGAAACCGCTCCAAGGCTCTACCTTCGGGGGCTGATCATGAACATTACCAATCCGAAGATCACGATCTTCTTCCTTGCATTTCTTCCGCAGTTTGTAGACGCGAAGAACGGGCCAATCGTTGGCCAGTTTTATCAACTGGGCGCATTGATGGTGCTGGCAACACTTTGTGTTTTCGGCTTTGTGGCTGTCGCTGCGGGGTCACTTGGGGCCTGGCTGAAAAGTTCGCCAAAGGCCCAGATCTGGATCAATCGAGTGTCGGGTCTCGTTTTCGTTTCGTTGGCCGCAAAATTGGCTTTGACTCAAAAATAACTGTTTCTGGCGGCTTTGCTCGATCCGAAAGAACGTTGCAGCCGTCTCCTGGGGCTCGGAGCGGACATTTCTCGGGGCTTGGTCGCGCATACGGCGCCGCGCCCGTTACCGATAGGTTCGGTCGGCAATCGGCGTGCTGTCGATCTTGTCGCGCAGCATGGTCAGCAGGATTTCCTCGGCGCGGTTCATGATCGCATGCGGGTTCCAGACCAGATGCACGTCGATGGCGGGCACGTCGTCATACGGAGGCACCTGCCACAGGGCGCCGTCGGCCACATCGCGCGCCGCCACGTGCACCGGCAGCGGGCCGATGCCGATCCCTGCCATGATCATGCGCCGCACCTCTTCAAGGTTGCTGGAGGTGCCGACGATCTTCTCGCTCATGCTCGATTGCGCCCGCATCAACGTCACCGGGCTCAGCACATCCTGCAAGCGGTCGGTGTCAAAGCTGACGGCGCTGCAGCCGACCAGATCGGCGGGCGTCAGCGACGTGCGCCCGAAGAGCGCGTGGCCCGGCCCGCAGTAGAGGCCGAAAAACTCGCGGTAGAGACGCCGGTATTCCAACCGGGCAATGCGGTCGCGCACGAGGCAGATCGCGAATGATGCGCGTTTCGCCTGCACCTCTCCGATCGCGTCGATACTGGACAGAACATCGACCGTCAGCGTCGTTCGGGGATGCGCACGATGCCATTCGGCAAGGGTCTGATCGAAAAAAGGACAGATGACATGGCTCGCCACTGCGATGGTCACATGGCCGCGCACCTCGTCCGTCATCTCGCGCAGAAGCGTGGACAGGCGCAGGATCGACCCGTTGATATCCAGCGCCTCGCGGTAGAGCAGATGTCCCGCATCGGTCAGGGAATAGTGGCCGGGGCGGCGGTCGATCAGCTTGCGCCCAATGCGATCTTCCAGCCTTTTCAAGGCGGTGGAGACAGATGGCTGTTTCAGGCGCAGCCGCTCTGATGCGTGGGTGATAGACTTGGCCTCCGCCAGTACGACGAAGGTGCGCAACAGGTTCCAGTCCAGCTCTCTTGCGATGCGCTGGGGGCTGTAATGAAGGTCATCTGGATCAACTATCGCCATCATCAATACCCGGAATTCTAATTATCTATTTGCACAATGCATGGCGGCTCCGCATCCTTTGCGCAAGAAGAATCCGGGGAGAGCATCCATATGTCGGTCGAAGCGCGCGAAAAGCGCCAGCCGTGGATATTGTTGTCGCCCGCCCTGACGGCGATCACACTTCTGCTGTTCATTCCGCTGTTGTTCATCCTCGTCTACAGTTTCTGGTTGCGCACCGCGACGGGCGCGGACGAGGTCGGGTTCTATCTCGACAATTGGCGCGAGGCGCTGACGGACGCGTTCTACCGCGATATCCTGCTGCACACGCTCAAGGTCGCCGCCATCACCACGGTCGTCTGTGCCGTGCTGGGCTATCCGGCGGCCTATTTCATCGCACGGTCCAAGGGCAACAAGCCGGTGCTGCTGCTGTTGCTGATGCTGCCGTTCTGGATCAGCTACATCATCCGCACGATGAGCTGGATCAACATCCTCGGCGTGTCGGGGGCGCTGAATACCTTCCTGCTGTGGGTCGGGATCATCAACGAGCCGATGCAGATGCTCTACAACGAGGCCACCGTGATCCTGGGCCTGGTGCATTTCCTGCTGCCCTTCATGGTGCTGAACGTATTTGTCAGCCTCGACGGCATTGATGAAACACTGGAGGACGCGGCCAATTCTCTGGGCGCGACGCGCTGGCAGTCCTTCCTGCAGGTGACGCTGCCACTGTCGCTCCCGGGTCTGGCCGCGGGCGGGTTGCTGTGTTTCGTGCTGGGGGCGGGCACCTATATCACACCGCTGGTGCTGGGCGGCACGTCTGACGCGATGTTCGCCAACCTGGTGTTCGAGGCGATCATCACGCAGCTGAACTGGCCGTTGGGCAGCGCGCTGTCGCTGATGCTGCTGGCGGTGCTGGGCGCACTGGTGATGATCTACAACCGCTATCTGGGCATGGCACAACTGATGAAGGGGCTGGGCTGATGGCTGAACGCGCCACCTCACTTGGCTGGCAGGTGATCCGCGGCTACGCGGTGCTGGTCTATATCTTCATGTTCCTGCCGGTGATGGTGGTAGTGCTGCTCAGCTTCAATGCGAGCCAGTTCGGCAGCTTTCCGATGACCGGGTTTTCCTTTCGCTGGTTCATCGAGCTATGGGAAAACGAAGCGATCCTGCGCGCCTTTCGGACGTCGGTCATTCTGGGACTGTTGACAGCCGCCATCTCGACCACGCTCGGCGTGTTGGCCAGCCTTGCCCTGGTGCGTTACCGGGTGCCGGGGGCGAACATGATCTCGACGATCCTGATCGCGCCCATCCTGGTGCCCGAAGTCGTGCTTGCCGTGGCGCTGCTGCTGTTTCTGAACTTTCTCGGCGTGAACAAGAGCTTCACGCTGCTGCTCTTCGGACACGTGATCTTTACGCTGCCCTTCGTCATCCTTGTGGTGCAGGCGCGGCTGATCTCGATCCGCCGCGATGTCGAAGAGGCGGCGATGAGCCTCGGCGCCTCGCCGGTGCAGACGTTTTTCCAGATCACGCTGCCCTTGATGCTGCCCGCGGTGCTGGCCGGGGCGCTTTTCGCCTTTACCATCAGTTTCGATGACATCACCGGCACCCTGTTCTGGAAGCCGGGCGGGGTCGAGACCGTGCCGACCCAGATTTTCGCGATGCTGCGCAATTCGATCAGCCCCGAGATCAACGCCCTGGGCACCGTGATGATCGTGATGACCGTCGGGCTGCCGCTGCTTGGCGCGGCGATTGCCCGGCAAATTTCCAAGAAAAGCGGGCTCTGAATCCCGCTGAACCAACCGCTATCCAACAGAGGAGAGAAACATGAAAAAGATTGATAACACAACACGCTATGAACGGCTGCGCGAGCGGTACATGAATGGCGATCTCAGCCGCCGCAGCTTTCTGGGGCTGCTGGGGGCCGCCGGCGCCGCCTACGGCGTGGTGACACCCTACCGCGCCTTCGCGCAGGACGTGAAAGAGGTGCGTTTCGACGGCTGGGGCGGGGTGGTCTCCGAAGCATTGCGCGAAAACGCATTTGATCCCTTTACCGCCGAGACCGGGATCAAGGTGGTCGATGGCACTTTCGGGGGCGGCGACGAATACCTTAGCCGCGTCAAGGCCAGCCAGCCGGGCGAATACAACATCGCCCACCTGTCGGGCGTGTTCGACTATGCGCGCTATCACAACCTCGGTCTCAGTTCCGAGCTGAACGAGGCCAACATACCGAACCTGGAATATGTCATCCCCAAGCTGATCGACGTATTCCGCAAGGTATCGGGCGGCACGCTGTCCTGTGTGCCCTACGACTACGGCACCACCGGCATCGCCTATAACCGCAAGCATATCTCGGACGACGAGATGCAAGAGAAGGGCGCCAAGATCCTGCTGGACGAAAGCCGCAAGGGCAAGATCGCCGGCTGGTCCGACTGGCGCACCCGCATGTGGTACGCGGCCCTGCAAACCGGCCAGTCGCCGAACGACATTCAGGACGTCGAGGCTGCATGGGACGCCGTGCGCCAGCATCGTGATCTCAGCCTGAAATACTGGGGTTCGGGTGCCGAACTGATGAGCCTGCTTGCCGAAGAGGAGGTCTATGTGACCGAAGGCTGGTCGGGACGCATCTTTGCACTGCAAGAGCAGGGGCACGATATCGGCTACATGGATCCGCCCAACGGATTTGGCTGGCAGGAATGCATGTATGTGATGAAGGGCAGCCCGATGGAGGCCTGCGAGGAATTGCTGAACTTCATGCTGGCGCCCGAAACCTCGATCGCCGTGGCCGAAGGGCAGAACTATCCGCCGGCGCTTGATCCGCAGAAAGTCGATCTGGGGACCAAGATCCCGACTCTGCCCGCGTTTGACCCCAACGGCACGCTTGAAAACCTGACGTTTGCCGATCCGGCCTACTGGAATGGCCACGAGGCAGAATGGTCGAAAACCTTCGGTCGCGTGCAAAAAGGCTACTGAGCCAATTAACCGCGCGCCCCTGACTTTTCGGGGCGCGCGCCATTTTACCCGCCCGAGGACATGCCCGACATGAGCTCTGTCACCCTGAACAATATCGTCAAACGCTTCGGCAGCTTTACCGCCGTGCACCGGACGGATCTGGAAATTCCCGAAGGGGCGTTCCTGACGCTCCTGGGCCCGTCGGGCTGCGGCAAGACGACGAACCTGCGGATGATCGCGGGGCTGCTTGATCCGACAGAAGGCGAGATCCTGATCGGCGGGCGGCGCGTCAATGATGTGCCGATCCACAAGCGCAACCTCGGGATCGTGTTCCAGAACTACGCTCTTTTCCCGCACAAGACGGTGGCGGAGAACATCGCCTTCGGCCTGAAATATCGCGATGTGCCCAGCGGTGACATACCGGGCAAGGTGCAGGCGGCGCTTGATCTGGTGCAACTGCCTGATGTTGGCCACCGCTACCCCAAGGAACTGTCAGGCGGGCAGCAACAGCGCATCGCGCTGGCCCGCGCCATCGTGATCGAACCGGACGTACTACTGCTGGACGAGCCGCTGTCGGCGCTGGATGCGAACCTGCGAGAGGACATGCGGGTTGAGCTGAAGCGCATTCAGGACCAGATCGGCGTCACCACGGTCTTTGTTACCCATGATCAGTCAGAGGCGCTGGCGATGTCTGACCAGATCGTGGTGATGAGCGCCGGACGCATCGAACAAGTCGGCGCACCGCAAGAGGTGTACAACAACCCGGCCAGCGAATTTGTCGCCAATTTCCTCGGTGCATCCAACGTGTTCCCGGCCGAATGTCTTGAGGCCGGACCGAGCGGCGCGGTATTGCAGACCGCACTCTTTGGCAAGGTGCCCTTGCCGGTCGAAAAATCCATGCGCGTCGCAGGCGCCGGCCCGGCCAAGCTGGTGCTGCGCGCCGAAAAACTGCAGGTGATGAAGGCAGGCGCCACACCCGAGGGCATGATCACCGCCCCCGCAACGGTAGAGACGGTGGATTACCAGGGCCAGACCGTGCGCTACTTCGTCCGGGTCGGTGACACTCAGTTACAGGCGATCAACATGATCGACGGCTACCCGTTTTCCAAGGGCAGCGCGGTAACGGTGGCGTTCCGGCCGCGCGACGGCTCGGCGCTGGCGGGCCGATGAGCCATCTCTTTTATCAGGGGCGCAACCGCAAGCCGATGCTCGCACAGGCGCGTGGCGTCTATATGTGGGACGAGGGCGGCAAGCGCTATCTCGACGGCTCCAGCGGCGCGATGGTCTGCAATATCGGCCATTCAAACGAGGCCGTGCTGGAGGCGATGCGCCGCCAGATGGACAAGGCGACATTCGGCTACCGCTTGCATTTCGAAACCGAAGCGTCAGAGCGGCTTGCGTCCAAGACGGTGGAAAAGACCCCGGCGGGCCTGAACAAGGTGTTCTTTGTCTCGGGTGGATCGGAAGCAATCGAAAGCGCGATGAAACTGGCGCGCCAGCACGCCATTGCAACTGGCAGGGGCGACCGCTGGAAGGTGATTTCGCGCAGCCCGTCCTATCACGGTTGCACATTGGGTGCGCTGGCCGTGACGGGCTACACGGCGCTTACGCAACCCTTTGCGCCGATGATGCGCGAGATGCCGAAAATTCCGGCACCGCGCGCCTATCTCGACGGGCTGGACGCGGAAGATCCGGCCACCGGCGATCACTATGCAAACATGCTGGAGGATTGCATCGCGCGCGAGGGCGCAGACAGCGTTCTGGCCTTTCTGCTCGAACCCGTCGGCGGCGCGTCGACCGGCGCACTGGTGCCGCCTGAAGGCTACATGCAACGCATCCGGCAGATCTGCGACCGGCACGACATCCTGCTGATCATGGACGAGGTGATGACCGGAGCGGGGCGCACCGGAGCCTTTCTGGGGGCGGATCACTGGGGGATCGTGCCCGATATCGTTGTTCTGTCCAAAGGCTTTGCCGCCGGGTATGCGCCGCTGGGGGCGATTGTCGCCAGCGATGCGGTTGTCGAGCCGGTTCTTGATGCGGGTGGCTTTGCGCATGGGTTTACCTATGCGGGCAATCCGCTGGCCTGTGCTGCCGGGCACGCGGTGCTCGAGGAAATCGACAGGCAGGGCCTGGTCGAGAACGCCGCGCGAATGGGAAACAGGCTGCGCACACGGCTCGACGGGCTGATGGACCGGTACGAGATCATCGGCGACGTGCGCGGCAAGGGCCTGTTGCTGGCGTTCGAATTCATGGCCGACCGCGCCACGAAACAGCCGCTGCCGAAAGAGTGCGACGCCTATCTGCGCTTTGTCGAGATCGCCTATGATAACGGCCTGATCGTCTATTCGCGGCGCACGCGCGACGGGCTGGAGGGCGATCATGTTCTGGTCTGCCCGCCGCTGACGGTGACGGATACGCATCTGGACGAAATCATCGAAATCCTTGATCAGTCACTGGCGCAATACATGGCGGAACTGCCCGCATCGAAGGAACCAGGCTAAAAATGTCCGAAGCGATTATCACCTGTGCCATCACCGGCTCTATTCATACGCCGTCAATGTCGCCCTATCTGCCCTACACTGCCGACCAGATCGCAGAGCAGGCGATCGGCGCGGCCGAGGCGGGGGCTGCGATCCTGCACCTGCATGCCCGCGATCCCGAAAATGGCCGCCCTTCGGCCGACCCGGCCCACTGGCGCGGGTTTTTGCCCCGCATCAAGGCGGGCACCGATGCCGTGATCAACATGACCACTGGCGGCAGCGCCGTGATGAGCCTTGATGACCGGCTCGCCGCCCCTCTGATGGCGGCCCCCGAGATGTGCAGCCTGAACATGGGCAGCATGAATTTCGCGCTCTATCCGATGGCGGCGCGCCGGGGTGACTGGCTGTTTGACTGGGAAAAGCCGTTTCTGGAAAATTCTGACGATCTGGTGTTCAAGAACACGCCGCGCGACATCACCCGCATCCTGACCGATCTTGGTCAGGCGCGTGGCGCGCGGTTTGAATTCGAATGCTACGATGTCAGCCACCTGCATATGTTGCGCCACTTCATGGATCGAGGTCTGGTGCAGGGGCCTGTATTCCTGCAATTCGTCTTCGGCGTTCTGGGCGGAATCGGGGCTGATCCCGACAACCTGCGACACATGAAACTCATGGCTGACAAGCTGTTGGGAGAGGACTACATGTTCTCGGTTCTGGCGGCGGGGCGTCACCAGATGCCGATGGCGCAAATGGCGGCCGAGATGGGCGGGCATGTGCGCGTCGGGCTGGAGGACAATCTGAGCATCGCCAAGGGCCAGTTGGCGCGCTCGAATGCGGAACTGGTAGAGAAGGTGCGCGGCCTTGTCGAAGAGACGGGCCGCCGCCCGGCAACGCCCGCCGAGGCACGGGCGATGCTGGGGCTGAAAGGGGCGGACAAGACGGCAATATGACAAAGGTTCACTTCAGGATCGCGGAGCGCCGCGATGCCGGGCAACTCAACATCGCGCTGGCGGCGCTTTCGGCGGATATCGGCGACGAACACCGCGCCACGGGGGCCGATCTTGTCGAGGCGGGTTGGGGGGGGCAGCCCGTCTTTCGCGCGCAACTGGCCGAGGCGGAGGGCGCGCTTGTTGGTGCCGTGCTCTATTCCCCGGTCTATTCCACCGCGCGCGGCTGTGTCGTGGTCTATGTGGCCGACCTGTGGATCGCGGCCACGCAGCGCGGCTCCGGGCTGGGGCGGAAAATGCTGCGCGAAGTGATGCGCGACGCCGCGCAGATGTGGAATGCGCGCTGGATGAAACTGACGGTTTACGATACCAGCCCCGCGGCGAGACGATTTTATGACCGGCTTGGGTTCCAGCCGGCACATGGGAGCACCGAAATGTATCTGGACGAGGCCGGATGTGCGGCACTGGGCGGGGACGCATGAAAGCATTCTTTGACGACCGGCAATGGGCGCATGATCCGAAGAGCTTCATGGCCAATGGCGCGTTTTTGCCCAATCCCGAACAGCCGCGCCGGATCGAGATCCTGCACGCGGCGGCAGAGGCTGCGGGTTGCAAGTTTGCGCCGCCAGAGGATGCGGGGCTGGGCCCGATCGCGGCGATTCACACGGCAGAATACCTGACCTTCCTGCGCAACATCTACAAGAGATGGCAGCGGATCGAGGGGGCAGGCCCCGAAGTGATCCCCGGCATCCATCCGGCAAACCGCACTGACGGCTACCCCAAATCCGCTGTCGGGCAGGCGGGCTGGCACCAGGCCGATACCGCTTGTCCCATCGCGGCCGGGACTTGGGAGGCCGCCTATTGGTCGGCGCAAAGCGCGGTCGCGGGGGCCGATTTCATCGCCGAAGGGGCGCGCGCGGCCTACGTTCTGTCACGCCCGCCCGGGCATCACGCCTTTGCCGATCTGGCGGGCGGATTCTGTTTCCTGAACAATGCTGCCATCGCGGCAGAGCGGCTGCGCGCCGCTGGGTTGCGCCCCGCGATTGTTGATGTGGACGTGCATCACGGCAATGGCACGCAGGGCATTTTCTACCGGCGCGGCGACGTTCTGACCGTGTCGATCCATGCCGACCCGGCGCGGTTCTACCCGTTCTTCTGGGGGCATGCGCAGGAACGCGGTGAAGGTGACGGGGTGGGCGCCAATCTCAACCTGCCGCTGCCACGCGGGACCGACGACGCGGCGTTTCTCAAGGCTCTGGACACCGCGCTGGAGCGCGCAGACAGCTTTGGCAGCGATGTGATCGTGGTGGCGCTGGGCCTTGATGCATCCATCGACGACCCGTTTCAGGGGTTTGCAGTGACGCAAGACGGCTTTGCCCGGATCGGGACGGCCTTTGCGCAGATCGGCTTGCCGGTGCTCTTCGTTCAGGAGGGCGGTTATATATCGGACACGTTAGGTGCGAACCTGACACAGGTGCTGGAAGGGTTTGGTGCAGCATGAGTACGGCAGATGTCATCGTGATCGGCGGCGGAATCGCCGGGGTCAGTGCGGGGGCCGAGATCGCCGCAGACGCATCGGTGCTGCTGCTCGAAGCAGAACCGCACCTAGGCTACCATTCCACCGGGCGCTCGGCCGCGATTTTCATCCGCAACTACGGCAACGCGACCTTGCGCGCGCTGAACGCGCTGGCTGCCCCGGTCTTTGAGAACCCCGAAGGGATCGCCGATAGGTCACTGCTGTCGCCGCGCGGCGAGTTGCTGTTGGCGACCGAGGCCGAGATGACCACGCTGAAAGAATATACCACCGGCGCCGAAGGGCTGGACCTGTTGAGTGCGGCAGAGGCCGTCGCGATGGTACCGATCCTGCTGCAAGAGCCGATCGCCGCTGCAACCTACGAAAACGACGCGCAAGACATTGACGTGGATCGCATGCTGCAGGGGTATCTGCGGCTTTTGCGCGGGCGTGGCGGGCGGGTCGTGACCAGTGCGCCGGTGACAGCCGTGACGCACGCGCAGGGCGTCTGGCAGGTGACGGCGGGCGGCAATGTGCACAGCGCACCGATCGTGATCAACGCCGCCGGGGCCTGGGCCGGGCAGGTGGGGCAGATGGCCGGGGCCGCCCCGATTACACTGACACCCAAGCGACGCTCCGCCGCTCTTCTGCCCGCACCGGACGGCTATGATACCGAGCGTTGGCCGCTTTTTGGATCGATTGGGGAAACCTGGTACGCCAAACCTGACGCGGGCCGCCTGATGGTCAGCCCGGCCGATGCCGACCCGATAGAGCCGCATGATGCCTGGCCTGACGACATGGTGCTGGCCGAGGGGCTGCATCGCTATGAATGCGCTGTCACGGTCCCTGTGACGCGGGTTGAACGATCATGGGCAGGGCTGCGCACCTTTGCGCCGGACGCTACGCCCGTGGTCGGGTTCGACACCCAGGCCGACAATTTTTTCTGGCTGGCGGGGCAGGGTGGCTACGGGGTGCAAACCGCCCCCGCGCTGTCGCAGATTGTCGCCGGGGCGCTGCGCAACAAGGCCGTCGTGCCTGACGCGCTGCTGCGCGCATTGTCGCCCGCAAGGTTCTGAATTGTCCGCATCCCGGCGGCCAGCTCAAACCGAGCCGGTCGCACAGGGCCAGATTTCGCATGATGCCCGGCGCAGGCGGTTGCCTGCGGCGGCACAACGGGATTCGAGAAAAGTAAGCTATTCGGACAGTATTGTGACATTTTCTTTCGGTTTCACTTGAGCCTGCCTCCAGTTTGGAAGACAAACCGTTGAACCTTCCGACCCAAAGATCAGGTGATCGTATTGTCTCTATTGCTCATCGTCGCATTTCCCTTTCTCGGCGCTCTTCTTCCGGGATTGATGAATTCGGCGGGCAGACAAGCCTGCGCTGGCGTGACATTCATGGTGTCGCTGCTGGCCTTTGTCGGGCTGATGTCGCACATCCCGGCTGTCTTTGCCGGTGAGGTGATCACCGCGCGTTTCGACTGGCTGCCGCATCTGGGGCTCAATTTCACCCTGATGCTGGACGCGCTCGGGTTTTTCTTTGCGTTCTTGATACTTGGTATCGGTATGCTGATCATCGCATATGCCCGTTTCTACCTCGCACGCGAAGACAACATGGGCGAATTCTTTACCTATCTGCTGCTCTTTCAGGGCGCGATGGTGGGGATCGTGCTGAGCGATAACATCCTGTTACTGCTGATTTTCTGGGAATTGACCTCGCTTTCGTCCTTCCTGCTGATCGGGTACTGGAAACACCTGCCAGAGGGGCGGCAGGGCGCACGTATGGCGCTGGTGGTTACCGGCATGGGCGGCATGTCGATGATAGGGGGTATGCTGATTCTGGGCCAGATCGTCGGCAGCTATGACCTGAGCGTGATCCTGCAAAACCGCGATCTGATTCAGGCCGATCCGCTTTATGTCCCGGCGCTCTTGCTGATCCTGATGGGCTGTTTCACCAAATCAGCGCAGTTTCCGTTCCATTTCTGGCTGCCACACGCGATGGCAGCACCGACGCCGGTCAGCGCATATCTGCACTCTGCCACGATGGTGAAAGCCGGGATTTTCCTGATGGCGCGCATGTGGCCGGTGCTGTCGGGCACACCCGAATGGGTGATGATCGTTACCACCGCCGGGCTGATCACCATGGTGCTGGGCGCGCTGATCGCGCTCTTCAAACACGACCTCAAAGCGCTTCTGGCCTTTTCCACCGTGTCGCATCTGGGGCTCATCACCATGCTGCTGGGCACGGGCACGGCATTTGGCGCGATGGCGGCGGTGTTTCACATCCTCAACCACGCCACGTTCAAATGTGCGCTCTTCATGGTTGCCGGGATCGTCGATCACGAGACGCACACGCGCGACATCCGCCGCCTTGGCGGGCTGCGGTATCTGATGCCCATTACTTTCGTGATTGCCACGCTGGCGGCGCTGTCGATGGCGGGTATTCCGCTGCTCAACGGCTTTCTGAGCAAGGAAATGATGCTCGAAGAGACGCTGCACACCACGCTTTACGGCACGCCCTGGCTGGTGCCGGTTCTGGCAACTGTCGGCTCGCTGCTGTCTGCCGCCTACTGCTTTCGCCTCATCGGTCATACCTTTCTGGGGCCAAAGCGCGATGATTACCCGTCGCCTCCGCATGATCCGGGGTCCGGCATGTGGCTGCCGCCCGCGATTCTGGTGGTGCTGGTCGTCGCCATCGGCGTTGCCCCATTTCTGGCCGAGCCGTTCATCAAGCTGGTGACTTCCGCGGTTCTGGGCGACGCCGCGGCGCTGCCCGAGGCACATCTGAAGATCTGGCACGGTCTGGGGACGCCGCTTTACATGTCGATCGTGGCAGTCGTGGGCGGCCTGGTCGTTATGGCGCTGTTCACGCCGCTCCTGCGGGCTTGGGATGCCGCCCCACGCCCCGAAGCGAAGGATATTTTCGACCGCATCATCGGGGCTTCCGTGGCGCTGGCGCGCGCGGCGATCCAGCCCCTGCATGACGGGGCGTTTACCCGCTATGGTGCGATCATGGCACTGACGGTGCTGGCGGCGGGATACTACGCTTGGGCAACCGGGACATCGACGCCACCCACACGCGCAGTGCAGATGCCCGGCGCCGTGCCGATCATCGGCTGGCTGATGCTGGTGGCGGCGGCGGTGGGAATGGTACTCTTGCACCGCAACCGTCTGCTGTCCCTGATCCTGATCGCCATCGTCGGGTTGATGGTCTCCATCGGCTTCGTGTTCCTCAGCGCACCCGACCTTGCGATGACCCAGATCACGGTCGAGGTGGTGACGATCATCCTGCTGTTGCTGGCGCTCAATTTCCTGCCCAACCGCACGCCGATCGAGAGCAGCGTGCTGCGCCGCACCCGCGACGGCATCATCGCCCTGGCGGGCGGTGTCGGCGCGATGGGGCTGAGCTACTTCTTTTTGCTGCGCGAAGCGGTCGCGACGCCGATTTCAGAGTTTCACCTCGCCAACTCCTACAAGGGCGGCGGCGGCAGCAATGTGGTCAACGTGATCCTCGTGGATTTCCGGGGTTTTGACACCTACGGAGAGGTCATCGTGCTGGGGATCGCGGCATTGCTGATCTACGCGCTGACCGAGACGCTGCTGAGTAGCCCGGTGCGTGCCCGCCTGCTGAATCGCAAGCCCGACCAGCCGCGGTCTGGCGACATGCATCCGACGATGATGGTGGTGCTGACACGGGTGATCATGCCCGTGGCTTTGATGGTCGGTTTCTATATCTTCCTGCGCGGCCATAACGAGCCGGGCGGCGGTTTCATCGCCGGGCTTGTGGTGTCGATCGCCGTGGTGATGCAGTACATGGCCAGTGGCTACAACTGGGCCTCGGCGCGGCAGCGCTATCCCTATCATGGCATTATCGGGTCCGGTGTCCTGATCGCCGGGTTGACCGGGATCGGGTCGTGGTTCGTGAGCAAACCGTTCCTGACATCGGATTTCGGCTATGTGCGCATCCCGCCCTTTCACAAGTTCGAGCTGGCCACGGCGGCGCTGTTTGACCTGGGCGTATTCCTTGGGGTTGTCGGCGCGGTGATGCTGTCACTCGAAAGCTTCTCGCGGCTGGCGCGCCGCGCGCACATGACCGAAAGCGAGCACGCGATGGATATCGACCCCTCCCGTGATGACCAGCCGCCAGAAGCGACAGCGGCTTCAGACGCCGGGAAGGAGGTGTAGCATGGAATTTCTCGTTGCCTCCGCCGTTGGTGTGCTTACCGCGACCGGGCTTTACCTGGTGCTGCGCCTGCGCACGTTCCCGGTGATCATGGGCATGTCACTTCTGACCTATGCGGTGAACGTGTTTCTCTTCGCGTCGGGGCGGCTGACGATTGGCGCGCCGCCGATCCTGCAAAACGGTGTCGAAACCTATACCGACCCTCTGCCGCAGGCTCTGGTGCTGACCGCGATCGTGATCTCCTTCGGGATGACGGCGGTCATCGTGATGATCGCGCTGGGGGCCTATCTGGGGTCGGATGACGATCATGTGGATGACCCGGCCGAGGATGACACGCCCCAGGCGCAGCCACAGGAGGATCAGGCATGAGCCACTGGATCATCCTGCCCATCGTGCTGCCCGCGTTCCTGGCGCCGTTCATCGTTCTGGCCGCACGCTATCACATCGGTATCCAGCGGGCCGTGTCGGTCGCAGGCGGGTTGGCGCTGGTCGCGATCGCTGCCGGGCTGGCCTGGCAGGCCTCCGATGGAACGATCACGCTCTACCAGTTGAGCGATTGGGCCGCGCCTTTCGGCATCGTGCTGGTAGGCGACAGGCTTTCGACGCTGATGGTGCTGCTGACGGCGGTGCTGTCGCTCTTCGTGCTGCTATATGCCATCGGCTCCGGCTGGGATGAGCGTGGGCGCCATTTCCATGCGCTCTACCAGTTCCAGCTCATGGGGATCATGGGCGCGTTCTTGACGGGCGACCTCTTCAACCTCTTCGTGTTTTTCGAGGTGCTGCTGATCGCGTCTTACGGTCTGATGATCCATGCGGGTGGCAATGTGCGGCTGCGGGCGGGCGTGCAATATGTGCTCTTCAACCTGCTCGGCTCGACCCTGTTCCTGTTCGCGCTCGGCTCGATCTACGCCGAGACGGGCACGCTCAACATGGCTGATCTGGCTGGACGCGCGCAGATGATCGGTGCGGATGCAACCGCGGGCATCCGGATTGCCGCCGTGTTGCTGTTATTGGTGTTCGCGATCAAGGCGGCTGTGGTGCCGCTCCATTTCTGGCTGCCCTCCAGCTATGCCGAGGCCCCGGGGCCGGTGGCGGCGCTATTCGCGATCATGACAAAGGTCGGGGCCTACGCCATCATCCGCGTATTCACCATCGTCTTCCCGCCCGATCTGTCTGTGACGGCGGATCTGCACGGGGCGTTGCTGTTGCCTGCGGCGCTGGTGTCGCTGACCATCGGGATGGTTGGCGTGCTGGCCGCGCGCAAGCTTGACCGGCTTGTCGCCTTCTCGGTCATCGGCTCCATGGGGATGGTGATGGTCGCGATCTCGCTGTTTACACAGGTCGCGATCGCGGCGGCGCTCTATTACATCGTGCATTCGACACTGGCGGCGGGGGCGTTGTTCCTGATCGCTGATCTGGTGCGGGCAGGGCGGGCCGATCTGGAACTGCGCGCCCAGCCCCCTGTGGCCGGCGCGGCGCTGACGGCGGCGGCGTTCTTTGTCGCGGCCATCGCGATGGTGGGTCTGCCGCCGCTTTCGGGATTTGTCGGCAAACTGCTGATCCTCGATGCCGCCTATGGCACGGAGCACGTGATCTGGATCTGGGCGGTTGTCCTCAGCGTCAGCTTGGTCAGCCTCGTCGGCTTCTCGCGTGCCGGCAGCGTCATCTTCTGGAAGGCCGAGGGCATCGAACGCCCCGAGGAGGCCGAGGTCACACCGCGCCCTGCCGGGCTGTCCTATGTCGCGGTCGGCGGCCTGCTGGGATTGCTTGCACTGCACACGGTCTTTGCGGGTAAGATATATGACTACATGGATCGCACCTCTGCCCAGCTCTTTGCGCCCGCGCCCTATATCGCAAAGGTGATCGGAACGCCCGGCAAGATGACCCGCCCCAAGCCCGAGAAGGTCGAGGGCACGGACAAGGCGCTTACGGGCGATGGCGAAACCGATGCCCAGCCAACAGAGGAGCATTGACATGACACGTGCCTTTCGCTGGCTGTTCCCGCACCCATTGCTGACCCTCCTGCTGGCGGTGGTCTGGACCCTGCTGCAAAACGGAGTGACAGCGGGGATGGTGGTCTTTGGCCTCATTCTCGGGATCATCATCCCCAGGATCACCGCGGCTTGGTGGCCCGACATCCCCAGCAGGTTTCACGTCGGGCGCATGATGTCCTATATGGTTCTGGTGCTCTGGGACATTTTGGTTGCCAACGTGCAGGTGGCCTGGATCGTGCTGACGCGGCCCAATTCCAAGCTGCGCCCCGCCTGGGTGGTCGTGCCGCTTGATCTGCGCCAGCCCGAGGCGATCACGGTGCTGGCAGGCACGATCACGCTGACCCCCGGCACGGTGTCCACGGATCTGTCGAGCGACGGGCACAGCCTGCTGGTGCACACGCTGGACACCGACGACCCCGACGGGGTGCGCGACGAGATCAAACAGCGCTACGAGCGTCGCTTGAAGGAGATTTTCGAATGAGCCTTGCAACCGATTTCATGGACATCGCCCTGATGATTGCCTTTGTCGCCGTTGCGCTGGCGCAGCTCTTGTCGATGATCCGGGTCGTCATCGGGCCGAACACCGGGGACCGTATCCTTGCGCTGGATACGATGGTGGTGAATGCGATCGGGCTGATCGTCTTGCTGGGCATTTCGCAGGGCACGCGCATCTATTTTGAAGCGGCGATGATCATCGCGATGCTCGGTTTCGTGTCCAGCGTCGCCTATGCGCGGTTCATATTGCGGGGGGATATCATAGAATGACGATTGAACTCATCGCCGTGGTCGCCATTGGTGTCTGCCTGCTGATCGGCGCGTTCTTCATGTTCGTGGGCGTGATCGGGATGCTGAAGTTCAACGATTCCATGACACGCCTGCATGCGCCGACCAAGGTCAGCACGATGGGTGTCGGTGCGTTGCTTCTGGCCTCGTTCATACATTCCTACACGTTCGGGGACGGGTCTTTGATCCAGCTGCTCGTGATGGGATTCCTGTTCGTCACGGCACCGATCTCGGCCAACTTCTTTGGCAAGGTCAACCTTCATCACGGCTCTTGCGAGCCACCGCCTAAGCCGATTCAAGATGAAACATGGGCAACTCTGAACGTGCCCGAGGCGGATCGCGAGATTGTCGTGCAGGAAGACGCCTGAAGCGTTTCGCGAGTTTCGGTTTGCTGCGAAATGCCTTGGCCAATAGGTCGGGCATCGACATGGATGGCGAGGTGTAGCGTAAGGCCGGATGGCAACTGGCTCGCAAGGCTGCGCGATCAACGGCAGATCAGGTCGCCCCCAGCGCGGCCAGCCCCGCTTCCAGGCATTCCGGCCCATGCCGGTCCATCATCAGCATATGGCTGCCTCCGGGGCCCACGTCTGTCGCCGTGTCGATAAGGTGGGCAGCACCGCCCGTTTGCGCAATCTGGTGGATCGCCTGCCGCCAGTCTGCGGCACGCCGGATCCATTGCGGCGCGGTGTCCAGGAAATCTCCGGCCAGCAGGGCGATTGGGCAGGGCAGGCCGATCTGGGGCTGCGCCGAAGGTTCCACCGCCAGGATACCCGCGACGGCACCGGGCCGCTCTCGGGTAGCGTCAAGCGCGATTTCGCCGCCCTGGCTATGGCAGATCAGCGTGGCCCGCCCGAGCCGGTCCAGCAGCGCAACCAGCCCCGCCACCTGCAGCGCAGAGGTGTTCAGCCAGCGGGGCACCAACTGGCGACAGAAGGTATCGAAATGGTCGACGGGAAACTGCTGCCCGGCAAAGGTCCGACGCGCTGCAAACGCCTCGGGGGCGCCAAATCGAAAGAGCGACCAGGCCTCTTCGGCGGACCGCAGGATCGGCGACTCGTCCCAGATACCCGCCGCAAAGCCCGAACGTCCGCGTTCTACCAGATCGATGACATGCACCGTATGACCGCGATCCAGCAGCAGGTGCAGCCAGCCGGGGCGCCCGTCCGGCGTCGTCTCCCAGGTGGAGCCGTGCATGCCGCCGCCGTGGATCAGCACCATCGGCGGCGCGTCGCGGGCGTGTTCGGGGACGAAATACTGCACATAGGTCTGACCCACGCAGAACTGCCCGCGCGGGTCGTAGGTGTAGCTGGCCGAGCGGGTGAACTGAACCTCGCGCGGCACGCCTGCGGTCACGCGGTGGACGTGCCCGCCCACCGTGTAGCTGCCAAAATCGTGCAACGTGTAGGCCATGCCCCGGTTCCTTGATCAGTCGAGCGCCGAAAGCGCCTGATACTCGCGGTACTTCTCGCCATAGGCGCGGTAGCTGTCGATCACCCGCTTGAACATCTCGTCCTCGGCGGATTTCTCAGCATAGACTTCCTCGGCGGCACCACGCAGCGCGTCCAGCACGCTGTCGGGGAAGCGCGCGACGGTCACGCCGTTTTCGCGAAATTCCTGCAAGATTTCGCTCTGCGCACCGGCCGCGACGCCCAGCGTGTAGAGGTTGATGTCGTTGCAGCCCACTTCGATGGCGGTGCGCTGGGCATCGGTCAGCGCGTCCCATTTACCCTTGTTCATGTAGAACTCGATAAAGCCCGCTGGCTGGTGCCAGCCGGGGAAGTAGTAATTCTTGGCCACCTTGTCGAAGCCCAAAAGCTTGTCCACCAGCGGAAAGCTGAGCTCGGTCGCATCAAGTCGCCCGGTTTCCAGCGACGTGGATATTTCGCCCACCGGCAGGGACATCGCATTTGCCCCCAGACGGGACAGGATATCGCCGCCCAACCCGCCGATGCGGATGTTCAACCCTTGCAGGTCTGCGGGGCTATTGATCTCTTTGGTGTACCAGCCGCCGGCCTCGGACAGGATGACGCCGCAGGCCATCGGCACCAGATCGTAGGGCGCATAGATCTCGCGCCACAGCTCCAGCCCGCCGCCGTGATTGAGCCACGAGATGTATTGCAAAGGCTCCCCACCAAACGGGACAGAGCCAAAGAGCGCAGCGGCCGGTTCCTTGCCGCTGGCATAGGCGGCAAAGGACCACGCGGCGTCGATGGCACCGACGCTGACATTGTCGAAGATCTCGAAGGCGGGCGACAGTTCTCCGGCGCCGAGATGCTTGAACTCGACTGCCCCATCGGTGAGCGCCGCGACATTGGCCACGAAGCGGTCGGCGGCGGCACCAAGCACCGGCAACGTTTTGCCAAACGCGCTTTGCAGGGTGTAGCTGTCGGCGGCGGCCGGCAGCGCGAGGGTGCAGGCGGCAAGTGCCGCGAAGGTGGTCTTGATCATGGTTGGTCCTCCCGTTGGAATTTTGTCGTTTGTCAGAAGCCGATGACGATGGCTGGCAGCGCCATCAGCAGCCCCATTGCCAGCAGTTGCAGTCCGATGAAGGGCAGCACGCCGCGATAGATCTGGCCGGTGCTGACACGGTCACCGACCGCGCCGCGCACGTAGAATAGCGCAAAGCCAAATGGCGGCGTCAGAAACGAGGTTTGCAGATTTACGGCCACGAGGATGCCGAACCAGATCATCAGATCCTCGCCCACCAGCCCATTGCCGAAATCGAGCGCGGCGATGACGGGGGCGAATATCGGGATCAGGATCAGGGTGATTTCCAGCCAGTCGAGGAAAAACCCGAGCAGGAAGATCGACGCCATGATCACACCCATCACCACCCAGGGGCTGGTGCCGAACTGGCCCAGGCCGGATTGGATCATCTCATCCCCGCCGACGCCGCGAAACACTGCGGCAAAGCAGGTCGCACCGATGATCACCAGCGCGACCATTGATGTTGTCGTCACCGTGTCGCGGGCCGCATCCATCAGCATGGCGATACTGAAGCGGCGATAGATCAGGGTGACGATGACCGCTCCGAATGCGCCCAGCCCGCTGGCCTCGGTCGGGGTGGCCAGCCCGCCGATGATCGACCCGAGCACGCAGATGATGAGAACCAGCAGTGGCGCTACGTCCACCAGCAGCGCGGCAATGCCACCGCGCCCGTCTTGTGCTGCGGCCTGCCGGGGCAGCTTGCGTGCGCGCCGCAGGACATATGCCCCGTAGAGCGCGACCAGCAACAGGCCCGGCCCGATGGCACCCGCGAACATCGCGGGAACCGAGGTTTGCAACTGGTCGCCCAGCACGATTAGCATCACCGAGGGCGGAACAAGGATCGCCATCGTGCCCGATGCGGCGATCAGCCCGGCGCTGGTAGGGGTATCGAACCCGGCCTCTTGCATCCGGGGCAGGGCCAGCAATGCCAGCAGCACCACCGACGCCCCCACCACACCGGACGAGGCCGCCAGCAGCAGCCCCACGACCAGCACCGATATCCCCATGCCGGCGGGGGAGCCGCCCAGGGCACGCTGCGCGCCCTTGAGCGAGCGCTCCGCGACGCCGGATTTCTCCAGGATCAGCCCCATGAAGATGAACATCGGGATCGCCACGAACAGCCAGTTTGACAGCACGTTGGCGTAGATCCGGCTGATGATCAGCTTGAAGAACGCCACCGGCAGGTCCGACACCAGGATAAACAGCGCCGCAGTGCCCGCCAGCACCAGCGCCACGCGATAGCCCGATATGATGCCCAGCATCGTCAATGCGGCCATCGCCAGCGGCAGGGCGAATTCGCTCATGATGCGCGCTGTCCGCGGATCAGCCGACCGGCCTCCCACAGGATTGCCAGCGCCAGCAGGCCAAGCCCGAAGGGCAGCACCAGCTTGATCAGCCAAAGATCATCAAGGCCGCCATTGCGCGACCCTTCGCCGGAACGGTAGGCACGCATGGCGAAATCCCAAGCGGCGGGCAGGGACATGACAAAGAACGGCAGCGCAAAGATCACATGGCCCGCCCCGTCGATGCCGCGCCGTGTGCCGGGCCGTAGCTGTGCATAGATGAAATCCACCCGCACATGCCCGTCGCGGATCAGAACCGCGCCCGAGGGAACAAGGCAGATCAGCGCGAAGAGGTGCCATTGCAGGTCGAGCAGCGAATTCAGGGTGATGCCCTTGCCAAGAAACATGACGCTCTGGCCGAATGTTATCAGGGGGTTGATGTCGAAAAAGCTGCAGGCGACCTGCAGCACAACACAGAGCATGAGCGCGATCAACAGCACCGCCAGTGCGTTCAGCATCGCCTGCCCCAGCGATCTCATTCCTGCCTCCAGCGGCATGCGCGATCCTCCCCGATCTTGGGAGAGCCTAGCGTGAATTTGCTCCACACGGAACTAATTTATTTCCATGTGGAGCGAATTTTGTGCATAGTCAGGTCCAAAAGGCAGGAGACACCATGAAGCTGATCGACATATTGGACGCGACGCCGCTCCCCATCGGCTACCGGATGGCTTTTCTGACCAATTTCATGCGCGAGCCCTTGCTGCGCCGCATGGAACGCGAATTTGGGTTGATCCGGCCTGAATGGACCGTGTTGATCTGTCTGGTCTACCGCGACGGGCTGAGTTCGAGCGACATCTGCGAGGTCACCGAACAGCCCTCGAACACGATCAGCCGGGCGGTGTCGTCGCTGCTGGCCAAGGGGATGATCAGCCGCCGGGTGGACGCAGCAGATGGCCGCCGCAAGCTGCTGTTTCTGGAGCCGCCCGGGCGGATGCAATATGACGTTGTGATGGCGTGGTTCCAGCAAGCCGAAGAACACCTGACCGCGACGTTGAGTTCGGATGAGCGCGATCTGCTGGAGAAACTGCTGGACCGGATGGGCCACGACGTGCCGCGCTGGCAGCAATTGCCGCCCTACAAGCCCGAGACACCCGAGGGCTGAAGGCGCCCCTCGGGCTTAGCCGACATCCACCCCGTCAAGGTCATTGTAGCGCGCTTCCAGCGCCTTCATTTCCGGCTGGCCCATCAGGGCCCAGATGTCCTCGATACTCGACAGCAAATCCGGCCGGTGCATGATTTCGCCGGTTTCCACCGTTGTCTTGAGCAATCCCAGTGCGTTCTCCATCGCCGACAGGGCGGCGGCAGGCAGCAGGCGCGGCAGGGTCACGCGCCGCACGCCGATTTCAGCCAGCCGGGCAAAGGGGATCAGCGGCGTCGTCGGCCGGTTGCGGATGCCAAAGCCCATGTTGACCGATACCGGCACCGGTACGGCATCCACCAGCGCCTTGATCTGATCCTCGTCGCCGATGGCGTCGGCAAAGATCATGTCGGCGCCGGCGCGTGCATAGAGCTGCGCGCGACGGATCGCGGCCTCCAGCCCTTCGACGGCAATAGCGTCCGTGCGCGCCAGCACCACGAAATCATCGTCGCGGCGCGCATCACAGGCGGCTTCGATCTTGCGGGCCATTTCGCGCATGTCGATCACATCCTTGCCCGCCATGTGGCCGCAGCGTTTCGGGCTGACCTGATCTTCGATGTTGACGCCCGCCACGCCCGCCTCTTCGAACTGCCGGACCGTGTGCAGCACCGTGACCGGATTGCCATAGCCGGTATCGGCATCGGCCATGACCGGGATCGACACCGACCGCGCGATCATGCGGCAGGCATCGACGTTGTCGGTCAGGCCCATGATCCCGACATCCGGCACGCCAAGCCGCGAGTTGGACAGGCCCGCACCCGTAGTGCAGGCCGTCTTGAACCCCATCTTTTCAACCACCCGGACGCTATAGCCGTCAAAAACCCCGGGCGAGACCAGCAGGTCACTGCCGGCCATCAGTTCGCGCATGCGGCGGGTGGGTTTGACGGGGGCGGTCTTGATCATGTTCATCGGGCATCTCCTTTGGCGATAGCCGCCAGCGCTGTCGTTTCTTTGGCCAGCAGTTCCTGCAATGATTTGGTGGCGCGCAGGATATGCGCGCGCATCAGTGATTCCGCGAGGTCCGCATCGCGTGTCTTCATCGCGCGCAGGATCTGCCAGTGTTCGGCATAGGCGTTTTCCCGTCGGCCCGGCATGTCGCCCGATCGCGCCCTGTAGAGGCGCAGAAGGTAATAGAGCTCATCGCAGAGCAGCGCACGGATGCGCGCGTTGCCGCTGCCTTCGGCGATCCGGACGTGTACGTCGAGCACCTCGGCGCTGTCAGGGCGGGGCTGCGAGAAGTCAGCGACCAATTCATCGAGCTCGGCATCGCTCATGTTGAGCGTGGCCAGCCGCACCGACATGCCCTCGACGGCCTCGCGCAGCTGGAAAATCTCGATCATGTCCGAGACGGACAGCTCAACCACGCGGGCCTTGAGATATGGCTCCTTGATCACCAAGCCACGGCCCTGAAACTGCTTGACCGCCTCGCGTACCGGGCCGCGGCTGACGCAGAACCGTTCGGCCAGCGCGGCTTCGTTCACGACGCCGCCCAGCGGGATCTCGCCAGAGACAAGCAGATCGAATATCCTGTCAAAAACCTGGTTGACCAGTGTAGTTTGCTCTGGACGTGGCAAAGGGACACGGCTCCTGTCAACACTTTGGGCGAATTTACCCTGTTAACTCAACTAATAGCCGAGATATTGACGTCTCGCAAGCCTGCATTGATCAAAGTGTTGACACTTTGACATCCCGGTGTAATCTCCACCGTGAACTGACATGCAAGATGCGACCACCCGGGGAAGAGCTTGACCAAGCCGCAGATGCCACAGCTACGCGATTTTGCCGTGCCGGACGCCGAGCCCGCGCGTTGCGTCGATCTGCGCGCGCTGCTCAGCAATCGCGCGCGGCCCTTGCCATATTGCCTCAGGGTGGTGTTGGAAAACGTCGCGCGGCAGGCCTTGGCGGGTCGTACCTCTGCCGACGATGTGGCTCGCATTGCCGATTGGTCGGCGCAAGGCGCGCCGGTTTCGGCGGCGCTGGACGTCACGCGCCTCATCCTGCCCGATTCGAGCGGTCTGCCCGTACTGATGGATCTGGCGGCCGCGCGTGACGCTGCCCATGCGGCGGGTGCGCCGGTAGAGGCGGTCGAGCCGCGCGTGCCAATCACGCTGGTGGTGGATCATTCACTGATCGTCGATCGGGCGGGCCACCCGAATGCGGCGCAGCACAACCTGCTGGCCGAATACGCGCGCAATGCAGAGCGCTACAGCTTCTTCAAATGGGCGCAGCAGGGCTTTGCCAATCTCAGGATCGTGCCGCCGGGTGCGGGGATCATCCACCAGGTTCATCTGGAGCGGTTGGCAGAGCTGGTGCACATGGCGGACCTGCCCGGATACGGCCCCGTTGCCGCGCCCGAATTCGTGCTGGGCTGCGACAGCCATACACCGATGGTCAACGGGCTGGGGGTGCTGGCCTGGGGTGTCGGTGGCATCGACGGCGAGGCGGCCGCGCTGGGCCAACGTCACGTGGTGCGCATCCCGCGTGTGGTGGGCGTGCGTCTGACGGGCCGGTTGCCTGCGGGGGCGACGACAACCGATGCCGTTCTGACCATTACCGAGCGGTTGCGGCAGGTCGGCGTCGTCGGCGATTTTGTCGAGTTCTGCGGCCCCGGTGCGGCAGCTTTGACAGTTCCGGACCGCGCGACGATTGCCAACATGGCCCCCGAATACGGCGCGACGATTGGCTATTTCGCCATCGACGCGCAGACCATCGCCTATCTGCGCCAGTCGGGCCGCGCACCGGGCCATGTGGCGCTGGTCGAGGCCTATGCAAAGGCGGCAGGGCTCTATGCCGAAGAGGGCGCGCCAGAGCCCGAATATTCCGAATTGGTCGAGATCGACCTTGGCGCGATAGCCCCCAGTGTTGCCGGGCCGAAACGTCCGCAGGACCGGGTGCCGCTGACGCAACTCAAGGATGCCTTCGCAGCCGCGCTGACGGCCCCGGTGACCGAGGGCGGCTTTGGCCTGAGCGCCGAGCAGATAGCTCAGAGCGCCGGGAACGGCGCTGGCGGCACGCTGCGCCATGGCAGCATCGTGCTGGCGGCGATCACATCCTGCACCAACACGTCGAACCCGCATGTGATGATCGCGGCGGGGCTGCTGGCGCGCAACGCGGTGGCGCGGGGGCTGCGCGTGCCGCCCCAGGTAAAGACATCGCTCGCGCCGGGCTCGCGGCTGGTGGACGGCTACCTGGCGCGCGCTGGCCTGATGGCGCCGCTTGAGGCGCTGGGCTTTCACGTGGTCGGCCACGGTTGCACCACCTGCTCCGGCAAGTCCGGCCCGCTCAACCCCGGCGTGGCCGAGGCGGTGGAGGCGGGCGATCTGGTTGCCGCCGCGATCCTGTCGGGCAACCGCAATTTCGAAGGGCGCATTCACCCGCAGTGCCGCGCCGCCTATCTTGCATCGCCGCCGCTGGTGGTGGCCTTTGCGCTGGCCGGACGCATCGACATCGCGCTGGAGGATGAACCGCTGGGCACAGGCGCCGATGGCACGCCGGTTTACCTACGCGATATCTGGCCGGAGGAGGCTGAGATCGCCACACTGGTGGCCGACAGCCTGACGCCCGAACAGTTTCGCGAAAGCTATGCAACGGTGTTTGATGGGGCGGAGCTCTGGCAACGGCTCGCCGCGCCCGAGGGGCGGCGTTTTGCATGGGATGCCACCTCGACCTATGTGTGCAAGCCTCCCTTCTTTGACACGGATAATCCGCCCATGCCGGATGTGATCGACGGCGCGCGGGCGTTGCTCTGGGTAGGCGACTCGCTGACCACCGATCACATTACACCCAGCGGCGCGATTGCGCCCGACGGGTTGGCCGGGCAGTATTTGATCGCGCAGGGCGTGGCACCGCAGGATTTCAACGCGGTGACGCAACGCCGGGGTAATCACGAGTTCATGGCGCGCATCACTTTTGGTAACCCGAGCCTGCACAACCGGCTTGCGCCCGGCGCACCGGGCGGCATGACGCGGCTCGCACCGGGGGCTACCCCGGTGCCGATCTATGACGTGGCCCAGACATTGCGCGCGGAGGGAACGCCTGCAATCGTGCTGGCAGGGCGCGACTACGGTATGGGGTCGAGCCGGGATTGGGCGGCCAAGGGGCCAAAGCTTCTGGGCGTGCGCGCGGTGCTGGCGCAGAGCTTCGAGCGCATCCACCGCGCCAACCTGATCGGGATGGGCATTGTGCCGCTGATTTTTGCCGCCGGGCAGGGTGCCGACGCGCTTGGGCTCACGGGGTTCGAGCCGCTGAGCATCTCGGGGCTGCAAGCCGGCGTGACCAAGGGCGCGCCGGTCCGCGTCGAGGTCGAGGGCGTCGGCGCGCTCACGGTGCAGGTGGATATCGCAAGCGACGCCGAACGCGAATTGCTTCTGGCAGGCGGCATGTTTGCGGGACTGATGCAACGGCTGGAGGATGCGGCATGAGCTATGATCTGATCTTGAAGAACGGCGAGATCGTCTTTCCCGGCGAGGGTGTGCAGCGCGGATCGGTCGCGGTGCGCGACGGGCGGATCGCGGCCATTCTGGCGCCCGGCGAAGAGCTGCGCGCGACGCGGGTGATCGACTGCACCGACCGTTTCGTGATGCCGGGCCTCATCGACCCGCACACGCATATCGGCTTTGGCGACAAGGAAAGTGACTGGGATACCGAAACCCGCACCGCGCTGCTGGGCGGTGTCACGGGGCTGTTCAGTTTCTGGCGCAGCGATGATCTGAACGCCGCGACCGGGCCGTGGATCGACGGGGCCAAGGCACGTGCTGCGATGGATTTCGGGCTGCATTTCGGCGTGACCGCGACCCGGCATGTCGAGGAGCTGGCCGCACTCTCGCAACGGTTCGGCGTGACATCCGTCAAGGTGTACCTGATGTACAAAGGGGCGACCGGGGCCGCCAAGGGCTTTGGCGAAGTGGACGATGCGCTGTTGTTTCGCGCGCTTCAGGCGGGCGCGCGGATCAAGGGCGGCGTTGTTGGCGTGCATTGCGAGAATACCGAGGTGATCCCGGTATTTCGCGAACCCCTGAAGGCCGCCGGGCGCGACGACCTGCCGGTTTGGGATGAACAGTCACCCGGATTTCTGGAGACCGAGAACGTCTTTCGCGTGGCCTATTTCGGGGAAAAGACGGAATGCCCGGTGAACATCGTGCATATGTCCACCGTCGAAAGCCTCGATCTGGTGCGGCGGTTGCGCCATCCGGGCCGTGCGTCCATCCATGTGGAGACCTGCATTCACTACCTGTCGCTGACCAAGGACAGCGGCATCGGCAATCTGGGCAAGGTCAATCCGCCCTTGCGTAGTCAGGCGGATGTGGATGGTCTGTGGGAAGGGGTGCGCAATGGCGACATTACCACCATCGGGTCTGACCATGTGCCGCGCAAACGCGCCACCAAGGGGCCGGATATCTGGCAGGCGACAGCCGGTTTTCCCGGCATCGCGCAGATCCTGCCGGTCGCCATGCACGAGGGTTTCCACACGCGCGGCATCGCGATCGAGACACTCGCGGCGGCAACGTCCTCCAACGTGGCGGATCTATATTCGGTTCAGGGCAAGGGGCGTATCGCGCCGGGCCATGACGCCGATCTGGTGGTGATCGACCCCGAGGGCGAAACCCGCGTAGACGCCGCCAATTACCCTTCGCATTCGGACTACTCGCCCTTCGAGGGCATGACATTCCGCAGCAGCGTCACCCACACCATCTTGCGCGGGCAGGTTATGGCCGAGAATGGCCAGCTTGCCGAAGGCATCGGCGGCCTGGGCCGCTACCTGCACCGCGCCCCCTGAAAGGAGCCGACATGACAACACGCATCTGGGACAAGTTCCTGACCGAACATGACCGCGAAATCTACGAACTGGCCGGTTATGGCAAGCGCGCGGGCTTTGGCAAGCGCCCGGCACTTTTCATCATCGACGTGCAATATAATTTCTGCGGTGACGAGCCGGGGCAGAGCCATGCGGAGGGCGTCAAGCAATACCGCACCCATTGCGGTCCCGTGGGCTGGGAGGCGGTGCCACATATCGAGCGGCTGATGCATATCGCGCGAGCCAAGGACATCCCGATCTTCTACACCCAGTCCGAGCGCCGCCCGGACATGATCGACAGCGGCGTGCAAACGGGCAAGAGCCACCGGGGGCATGAGAAAACCTCGGTCGAGGGCACCCACGCCACGCAGACCGTCGCGCCCCTGGCGCCGCGTCCACAGGACATATTGATCGGCAAGCGCAAACCATCGGCCTTCTTTGGCACGCTGTTCATGAGTCATCTGAATTTCCTCGATGTAGACACCCTGATCATGACCGGCTGCACCTCTTCGGGGTGTTTGCGGGCGACGACGGTCGATGCCTATTCGTATAACTTCAAGACGGTGATTCCCGAGGAAGCGGCGTTTGACCGGTTCGAATCCAGCCACGCGATGAGCCTGTTCGATCTCAACTGCAAATATGCTGATGTCATCCCCACGGATGAGGTGGCGCGCTACCTTGAAACGCTGCCAGAGCCGCAGGCCGAAGGGTAGGGCGGTAAGGTATGGCGCATTCAGTGTTGACACTTGGGCGAGGTAAATGCCCAGAAAGTAAGCGTTGTGAGCTTTTATCGCCGAACTTCTGGCTGTTTCGGGTGACTTCCCCCAAAAGTGTTGACACTTTACGGGCGAGTGCTAGGGTTGATCAACTCTGGAGGGGCTATTGATGACGCGGCGTGATGAGCAGGATGTTATCGTTGTAGGGGCGGGACCGGTCGGTCTGGCGCTGGCTCTCATCTTGTTGCGGGCCGGGCATGCCGTCACCGTTCTGGAGAAGCGCGCCTCGGTAAATCTGCAATCCAAGGCCTCGACCTTTCACGCCGCCACGCTTGATCTGCTGGAGACACTGGGTGTCCTCGATCCGATGCGGCGTGAGGGTGTGCAGGTGGATCACGTCGATTACCTCGCACCCGATGGTGCGGTGCTGGCGCAACTGCCCTTCGATCTGTTGAAGGGCAGGGCCCGCAATCCTTTCCGGCTGCATTACGAGCAGGGTGATCTGACCCTCCTGCTTGCCGATCTGTTCATCAGCGAAGGCGGGTTGTTGTTGTTCAATACTGGCGTACGAGACGTACAACAGGATGCGGACGGCGTGACCGTAACCACCGAGGACGGCACCGAGCGGCACGCGGCCTATGCGTTCGGCTGCGACGGCGCCGGGTCGGCGGTGCGCGAGGCGCTGCGGGTCGGCTATGTGGAAAAACCCTATCCAGGCATGGTGCTGCGGCTCTATGCGGATCGGGACATGCGTGCGCAGTTCCCCGACCTTGGTGGAATTGCCTATCTGCATGCCGGCGAAGACACTTGCAGCCTGCTGGAAATGCCCGATTGCTGGCGCGTGGTGGTACGCGTCCCGGCGGGTGTGCCTGAGGCCGAGGCGATCACCGATGCCTGGATCACCGCGCGGCTGGAAAACCTGCTGCCGGTCGGCGAGTTGCTGGCCGATGTGACTGGGCGTGATGTCTATTACGCACGCCGCCGCGGGGCGCTGTCGGCCGGGGGACCGCGGGTGTTCCTGGCGGGCGATGCGCTGCACCTGACCAATACCAAGGGCGGGATGAATCTGAACGCCGGGTTGCATGACGCCTTTGCGCTGGGGCACGCGACGGCAGCGGCGTTGCGCACCAGCAGCACCGCGCCGGTGGAGCGCGCGGCTTGGGAGCGTGCGCGGGTTGCGCGCGACGTGCTGATCCCGCGCACCGACGAGAATATCGGCACCGGCATGGACCGGGTGAAACGCATCGCCGCATTGGCGCAAAACCCTGATCAAGCGGCGGAATTTTTGGTGAAACAGGCGATGTTCGATATGCTGGATGGCATCCCGGACACCGTGATCCGGGGGGAGGTGTAGCATGGGTGATATCAATGCGATGTGCCGCCTTGGCGTGATCGTGCCCCCGGCGAACCCGGCGGTAGAGCCGGAAATGCGCGTGCTGCTGCCCGAGAATGCGGCGGTGCATACCGCGCGCCTGCCGGTATTTCCGGGGACGACGCTCTATGAGCGCAACGCGCTTTACCTGGATGCCTACCCCGAGACATTGCGCGCCTTCGGCTCGCTCAGCCTCGATGCAGTCACGATTGCGATGACCGGTTCCTCCTACAGCCTGCTGCAGGCCGGTGATCGCGATATGTGCCATGCCCTCTCGGCGCAGGTCGGGGCGCCCGTCGTGACTGCGAGCCTTGCCATCGCCATCGTGCTGCAGGCGCTGGGCGCGCAACGCATCGCGATGATTTCTCCCTATCCGAAGGAACTGACCGAGAAGGCACAGGCCTATTGGGCCGATGCCGGGCTGGAGATCGTGCAGATCCATTCGATCTCGAAAGAGTTTCGCGCCTACGAGTTGACCCCCGACGACATTCAGGCCGCCGCCGCCCATATCGATGCCCGCGCCGTCGATGCGGTGATTATCAGCGGTACCGGTGCCAATACGCTGGCCGCGCTGGCCGCGCTTAACACCGGATCGCCCGCGCCGTTCTTGCCGTCGAACCTGTGTTCGGCTGTCGTGATGACCGCGCTGTCGGGGTTGCCGGTGCCGGATGCGTTGCGCGCCGCCCTGCCTGAGCATACGGCATGCGGCGATCCGCTCTGGGAACGGATCCGCAGCATCACGTTCGAGGCGGTCGGCCAGGTGTCCGAACCGACAAGAAGAGAAGAAGACTAAACTACAAACAGACCAGCAACGGAGGAATACGATGAAAAAGACACTCACCCTGGCGGCTGCCGCGCTGATGGCGCTGACGCTGCCCAATGTATCGGTCGCGCGCGACCTGACGATCGTCGGCTTTGGCGGCGGCTATCAGGACAGCGCCCGCGAGCACCTGTTCGAAGGCTATGAGGCCGCCAGCGGCACCGCGGTCAGCGACGATGTTTATAACGGCGAGATGGCCAAGCTCTACGGCATGGTCGAAACCGGCAACGTCACCTATGACATCATCATGGTCGAAGCGCCCGAACTGGTGCGCGGCTGCGAGGACGGCATTTTCGCGCCGATCGATTATGAAGTCGTCGATGGGTCCAAGTTCATCGAGGGCGCGACCCACGAATGCGGCGTTGGCGGCACCGGCTGGGGCGCTGCGATGTTCTTTGACAAGGCCAAGCATCCGAACGGGCCGACCACCTATGCAGAATTCTGGGACGTAGAGGCATTCCCCGGCGTGCGGGCTTTGCGCACAGGCCCCAAGATGACGCTGGAAGCCGCCCTGATGGCGGACGGCGTGGCCAAGGCGGACGTCTATGACGTTCTGGCAACCGATGAGGGCGTGGAACGTGCCTTTGCCAAACTCGACGAGATCAAGGATCATCTGGTCTGGTGGAAATCCGGCGCGCAGCCCCTGCAACTGGTGGGCAGTGGCGAGGTTGACTACGCGTTTGCCTATACCGGTCGTATCATCCGGGCCAATGGCGAAGGCGCCGACTATCAGCTGAACTGGAGCACGCTGCTTTACTCCATCGATTACTGGGCGGTCGTGTCCGGTTCGCCGATGATGGATGAGGCGATGAAAATGGTCGAATGGATCACCAGCCCCGAGCCGCTGCGCGCACAGGCTGCCGTCTGGCCGATTTCGCCTGCCAATGCCGAGGTCAACGCCGATCCGGCGCTGCAGGCAGCCAATCCGGGCATGGTTCTGAACCATTCCGACGAGGGCCTGTTCATCAGCACCGAGTTCTGGATCGCACATGGTGATGAGCTTCAGGCAAAGTTCACTTCCTGGGCGGCGCAGTAAGCATCGCCCCTGACCCTGCGCCCCGACCCCTCCCTGCCGGGGCGCAGGGATGATCACCTCTTCGTCGAAAGCGAACAATGTCCAAGAAGAGCCGCATATCCTGGTTGCTGATCGCCCCCTTGCTCGCGCTTGTGGTGGCGGGGTTCATCCTGCCCATCGGCTATACGATGGTGAAGGCGGTGAAGAACCCCGAAGTGACAGCCGCGCTGCCGCGCACCGTGATGGTGCTGGACGCCTGGGACGGGCAGGGTATGCCGCCCGATTCCGCCTGGGATGCGCTGGCCGATGATATCGAAGAGAGCCGCCGGGGCCGCGAATTCGGCGCCATGACGCGGCGGCTGAATTTCGAGATGAACGGCGCCCGCTCGGTCCTGATGCAGACCCGCCGCGCGCTGGGCAGTCTTGAACCACCCTATGCGCAATCTCTGCCGGTGGCGGTGCCTGAACTGGCAACGCCCGAAATCTGGCAATTGATCAAGAACAATTCAAACCCGTTCACCGCCAGTTTCCTGCTGCGCGCCGTCGATCTGCAATTCACGCCCGATGGCCGCATCGAAGCGGTGCCCCCCGGGACGGCGATTTTCCTTGATCTGTTCAAGCGCACTTTCTGGATCAGCATCTGGGTCACTGTGATCTGCGTGGTCCTCGCTTATCCAACGGCCTATTACATCTCCTCGCTCAGCAATCGCGCGGCCAGCTACGCGATGCTGCTGGTGCTGGTGCCGTTCTGGACCTCGATCCTGGTGCGCACCACGGCATGGTTCATCCTGCTTCAGCGCGAGGGACCGATCAACGCGGGGCTTCAGGCCGCACAGATCACAAGCGAGCCGCTGCAACTGATTTTCACCCGCTTTGCCGTTTACGTGGCGATGGTGCATGTGTTGCTGCCCTTCCAGATTCTGCCGCTCTACAGCGTGATGAAACGTCAGGGCACGTCGATGCTGCGCGCGGCCGCGTCTTTGGGGGCGCCGCCATGGCGGCAGTTCCTGCTGGTGTATCTGCCACTCACCATGCCCGGCGTTGCGGCAGGCGCGGTCATCGTCTTCATGCTGTCGGTTGGGTTCTACGTGACGCCCGCGCTGGTCGGCGGGTTGCAGGACCAGATGATCAGCTACTACATCGCGTTCTTCACCAACCAGTCGATCAATTTCGGCATGGTGGCGGCGCTGTCGCTGTTGCTGCTGGTCTTTACCGGTGCGCTGATCCTGATCGCCCGGCGCTTCGTGCCCGGCCTCGGCTCTTTGAAGGCGGGCTGACATGACACGCATCTTTGTTACAGTCTTCGCCTGGGCGGTCCTGTTCTTCCTTGTGGCTCCATTATTGGTGATCTTTCCGCTTTCGTTTTCGTCGGGCGAGATTCTGACACTGCCGGTGCCGGGCTATTCGCTGCGTTGGTACGAGGATTTCTTTCTGACCGAGCGCTGGCTGGATGCGACCAAGAACAGCTTTATCGTGGGAATCGCGACGATGATCATCGCCACGGTGCTGGGCACTACAGCGGCCTACGGGATCAACCTGACCAATTTCCGCGGCAAGACTGTGGTGCTGGCGCTGTTGTCGCTGCCAATGGTGGTGCCGCTGATTGTCACGGCGGCGTCGATGTATCTGGCGTTCTCGGTGGTAGGGCTGGCCAATTCGCTGTGGGGGCTGATCGTGGCGCATACGATCATCGCGACACCCTACGTGCTGATCACGGTGCTGGCGTCGCTTCAAACATTCGACCCCAACCTGATGCGCGGCGCGCTGTCGCTGGGCGCGCGTCCCGTGACGGCGTTTCGCGAGGTGGTGCTGCCGCTGATCATGCCGGGCGTCGCGGCGGGGGCGATCTTTGCCTTTGCCACATCCTTTGACGAGCTGGTGATCGCGATCTTCATCACCAGCCCGGGTGAATTCACACTGCCGCGCCAGATGTTCGCGGGCCTGCGTGAGTTCATCAGCCCGACCATCACGGCGGCGGCGGTGATCATGATCCTGCTGTCGTTCATCCTGCTATTCATCAGCGAGGCCGTTCGGCGGCGAGGCGAGCGGCTGACAGCCGGGAAGGTGAAACAATGACCAAGCATGGCGCTGCGCCGCTTGTCGTGTTCGACAACGTGGACAAGGTTTATGACGGATCGACCAAGGTGGTCGACGCGCTCAATCTGCAGATCGAGCAGGGCGAGTTTCTGACGCTGCTTGGGCCCTCGGGATCGGGCAAGACAACGACGCTGATGATGCTGGCAGGGTTCGAGGCGCCGACACGGGGCACGATCCTGTTTGATGGCGCACCGCTCAACAACGTGCCGACCTACAAGCGTGATTTCGGCATCGTGTTCCAGAACTACGCGCTTTTTCCGCATATGACGGTGGCCGAGAATCTGGCCTTTCCGCTGCGGATGCGGCGCGAAAGTGCTGCGGATATCGAGACGCGCGTGCAGCGCACCCTTGGCATGGTCAAGCTGGATGCGCTGAAGGATCGGATGCCCACGCAGCTTTCGGGTGGCCAGCAACAGCGCGTGGCACTGGCACGCGCGCTGGTCTTCGAGCCGCGCATGGTGCTGATGGACGAACCACTTGGCGCGCTGGACAAACAGCTGCGCGAACATATGCAACTTGAGATCAAGCGCCTGCACGAGGAACTGGGCATCGCGATGCTCTATGTCACGCATGACCAGTCCGAGGCGCTGACCATGTCGGACCGGATCGCCGTCTTTGACGAGGGCCGCATCCAGCAGATCGGGTCGCCCCGCGATGTCTATGCACGCCCGCAAAGCACCTTCGTTGCCTCTTTCATGGGCGAGAACAACCGGCTCGATGGCACCGTGCAGACCGCACAGGGCCATGATGTGTCCGTGCAGATCACGCCCGGCGGCCCGACGGTCCGTGCGGCGCTGGCTGGGGGCACGGTGCAGGTTGCCGACACGGTGACGCTGATGGTGCGGCCCGAATGCATCCGGTTGAGCCATGAGGACGGCGCGGCCAACCGCTTTGACGGGCGGATCGCCGAGGTTGTCTATCACGGCGATCATGTGCGGCTGAGCCTTGTGGTTGATGGGGTAGGCACGCTCGTCGCGCGTCATCCGGTCAGCGAAACCGGGACGGAATTCACGCCCGGAGACATCGTGCCGGTCAGCTGGTCCGCGCAGCAGATGCGCGCCTTTGCGGGCAAGGGCCCGTCCAACACATCAAACGGAGACTGATAGCAATGACGTCGCTTTTTCCCCAGCCGGGAACGCAGCAAATCCAGCCCACCCCCACCGGGGCAAGCGGTCGCCCGCGCTATGATCACTATATCGGGGGGGCGTTCACAGCACCGTCCTCTGGCGTGTATTTCGACACCTCCGATCCGGTTTCGGGCGAGGTCTGGGCCGAGATCGCACGTGGTACAGACAAGGACGTGGATACGGCTTGCCGCGCGGCGGCCGATGCGTTCAAGGACCCCGCATGGCGCGGTATTTCTGCTTCCGCACGCGGCGCCATGATGCGCCGGCTGGGCGATCTGATCACCGAAAACGCCGATTGGCTTGCTGCCATCGAGATGAAGGATAATGGCAAGCTGATTTCGGAACTGCGTATGCAGATGCGTTACATGGCCAATTATTACTATTATTACGGCGGCCTCGCGGACAAGATCCAAGGCGATACCATCCCCTCGGACAAGCCCGGCGTGTTCAACTTCACCCGTTACGAGCCTTTGGGCGTCGTGGCCTGCATCATGCCTTGGAATTCGCCGCTGCCGCTGACGTCGCTGAAGCTGGCCCCGGCACTGGCGGCGGGCAACACCGTGGTGCTGAAACCGTCTGAATACACCTCAGCTTCGCTACTGGAATTCGTGAAGCTGGTCGAGCTGGCGGGCTTCCCCAAGGGCGTTGTCAACGTCGTCACGGGCTTTGGCAACGAGATGGGCGAGGCGCTGGTGTCGCACCCTCTGGTGGAGCGCATCGCCTTTACCGGCGGGCCCGTCGCGGGGCAGATGATCAACGAACAGGCCGCGCGCTCGATGAAGCGGGTGACGATGGAGCTGGGCGGCAAATCGCCTAACATCATCTTTGAAGACGCGGATATGGAGCAGGCGGTCAAAGGGGCTGTGGCGGGGATATTCGCCGCCTCGGGCCAGACCTGCGTGGCCGGATCACGTCTGTTGCTGCAACGCTCGATCCATGACGATTTTCTGGCGCGGCTGGATGATTTCCTCAAGGATATCAAGTTCGGCCACCCTAGCGATCCCGAGACCCAGATCGCGCCGATCTCGACCGCGCCGCAGATGGCAAAGATCGAGGAATACGTGCAGATCGCACTGGACGAAGGCGCGCGGCTGGTGCGTGGCGGCAAACGGGCGCAGGTCGAAGGCTATCCCAACGGCTTGTTCTACGAACCGACAATTTTTGCGGATGTGACCAACGACATGCGCATTGCGCAGGAAGAGGTGTTCGGCCCCGTTCTCTGCGTGATTCCGTTTGACGATGAGGACGACGCTGTGCGCATCGCCAATGACGTGGATTTCGGGCTGGCCGCCGGTGTCTGGACCCAGAACCTGGCGCTTGGCATCCGAATGACCGAGCGCGTGCGCGCGGGCACGATCTGGGTGAACAACTACCGCTCGACCAGCACCACATCGCCCTTCGGCGGCTTCAAGATGAGCGGTACGGGCCGCGAAGGCGGCATTGCGGGCATGATGGAGTATCTGGAGCTGAAAAGCGTCTGGATTTCGACCGGCGTGGAAATACCAAACCCGTTTATCCGGCGCTGATACGTTTCGCGTCTGATATGAAGTGCTGATCGGATGCGAAACGTCCGCAACATTGACAGCGCGTGGGCCGCTTGCACTTTCCCTGTTTCAGGAAAAGCGCAAGTGGCTTTGGCGGTTCACATGGCTGTCCTCATGCAAGATTGCGCCGCCGCCGCATGAAGGCAAGTGAGCCGAATGCTGACAGCAAAAGCACAGCGCCTGCGGGAAGCGGGACGACAGATGGTGCCGACTGCACATCGAACACGTTCACGTCAACAAAAAAGCCACTGGACGCGCTGCCCTGCAGGAACGGCGATAGCAGCATGGTCTGAACCTGATCTGGTCGCAGAAGGGGGGAGGACGCGAACTGGTTCATCAGATTGTCGGGTGGCGGGCCGGGATTGAATATCGGGCCGGTTGTTTCGTGGAACAGACCAAGCGCGTGTCCGATCTCGTGTGCAACTCCGTAAGGTGCAAAAGTCGCGCCCAAAAAGTTGCGGTTATACGCGATATTGTTGCGCCATTCGCCAAGAGACATGCCAGTGGCCGGGTCAAATCCAGTGGCTATGAACTCGGTCACACCAACGGTGGTACCACCGAAAGGGCTGGTGATCGAATTGACAAGGAACAGGTTCAGCGCCGGGCCGTTGCTTTGCGTGTCGAACAAGTCCTGCATTTCGGTTTGGATGTTGAGATTGACGTGACGCGGATCGACGTATTCCTGGATTGGCCTGAACCGGATGTCGAATGGCGTGGCCCCGAAACTGGCCTGACTGTAGATCGAATTGACCCCAGTGGGGTCAATCGTATTGGCGGCCGCAGGAAGGCTGATCAAACTTGCACAGACCGCCAAGAAAGCGTGAAAATACCTCATCTTGCAAAACTCCCGAGAAATGGATTGGTCCGTGCCGGGCAGAAAATTCGTCTGGTATGGGATGGCTGAAAATCGAGTGTAATCCCTAACAGCTTGTCACTCTTTGTGGTTCAAATCAAGTTTCACCGGGTTTAAGGGGGGGGCGGGGGATACGCGGAGAAGCGTTCCGCGCCGTCTTGTATGACATGACCGGCACCCCCCCGGAAAGCGCGCAGGAGGTGCCCCGATGAAAGCCATTTTCGACCCTGTCCAGACCCAGCACGACCCGCAGAATTTTCTGGTCATGGGCACGAAGCGGTCCAGCCCCGAACAGCCCGAGCGCGTGACACGCCTGCGCGCCGGAGCCGAGGCAGCGGGTTGCACTTTCGAGGCGCCGGGCGATGCCGGGTTGGGGCCCATCGCGGCGATCCATACGCCAGAGTATGTGGCGTTCCTGCAGACCATACATACCCGCTGGCAGGATCTGCCCGGTGCCGCCCCCGAGGTGATTCCCAATATCCACGCTCGCGCCCGAAACGACAGCTATCCGACCTCGCCAGTCGGGCAGGCGGGCTATCATCAGGGCGATACCGCCTGTCCCATCGGCGCGCAAACTTGGAGCTCGGCCTATGCCTCGGCACAGACTGCCATCTCTGGTGCGGACGCGGTCGCGGATGGCGCGCGGGCGGTCTATTCACTGTCACGCCCGCCGGGGCATCATGCCTATGCGGACATGGCGAGCGGGTTTTGTTTTCTTAACAACAGCGCGATTGCGGCAGAACGGTTGCGCAGCAAGGGGCTACGGCCTGCGATCCTTGATGTCGACGTGCACCACGGCAACGGCACGCAGGATATATTCTATGCGCGCAACGATGTTCTGACGGTGTCGATCCATGCCGACCCGACGGGGTTCTACCCGTTCTTCTGGGGCCACGCGTCAGAGCGCGGAGTGGGCGCCGGGCTGGGCTATAACCTCAACCTGGCCCTGCCGATGGGCAGCGGCGACGCGGCGTTTCTGGAGGCGCTGGGCGCGGCCCAGACACGTATCGCCGATTTCGGCGCCGATGTTCTGGTGGTGGCGCTGGGCCTTGATGCGCATGAAAGTGATCCTTTCAAGGCGATGGCCGTGACCGCGGACGGTTTCGAGCAGATCGGCGCGGCGCTTGCCCGCCCCGGCCTGCCGGTGCTCTTCGTGCAGGAGGGCGGGTATCTCAGCGACGATCTGGGCCCGAACCTGACGCGGGTTCTGGGCGGGTATCAGGGGGCCACATCCCGGTGATCCCGCTCAGGCTGTCCTGTGGTCAGCTGGCGTAGTTCGACTTCTCGTCATCAAGGATCGCCATCAGTTCGGACATGTGCCGTTCGGCCTGGCCGGGATAGTCGTCCAGCTCACGCGCGGTTTTTTCCGCGATCTCGTCGCTCAGCACGCGTAGCGGCTGACCGGTCTGGAGCGCGCGAATATACGTCTCGGCGGCGCGCTCGAAGTAATACATCCGGTTGAATGTGTCCGCGACGCTGTCGCCGAGGATCAAGACGCCGTGATTGCCCATGATCATCACCTTGACCTTTGGATCGCTCAGCATCCGTGCGCAGCGCTCGCCTTCACTTTCGAAGGCAAGGCCCGAAAATCCCTCATCGACGACGTAGCGATTGTAAAAGGTCGCGGTGTTCTGGTCGATGGGTGGCAGGGTGCTGTCGGCGAGACAGGCCAGCACGGTGGCATGGATCGAATGCACATGCATGACGCAGCGCGCATGGCGGCAATGCCGATGCACCGACCCGTGCAGCCCCCAGGCGGTCGGATCGGGTGCGCCGGGGCGTTCCAGCGTGTCGGGGTCATTCGCGTCAAGCAGCAGCAGGTCCGAGGCGCGGATGCGGGCAAAATGCATCTGGTTGGGGTTCATCAGGAACTGCGTTCCGTCCTCGTTCACCGCAAGGCTGAAATGGTTCGCCACCGCTTCGTGCATGTTCAGCCGCTCGGTCCAGCGAAACGCGGCGGCCATCTGCACGCGCTCTGGCCAGTGGTCGATATTGGCGATGCTGGGTGCCGGGGAAATCTGCGAAGTCTGGGCCATGGGGTGCTCCTGTGTTGCGGTGTCCGGCGCATTCTGCGCTACTTGCAGGGGCCAAGGCAATGCGCACACGCGCCGCCAGCATGTCGCTTTCAGGTCAGAGGTGCCGGCCGTCGACCCGCAAGATGGGGCAATGACAAGAGGAGTTCCGTAGATGAAAGCGATCCCGATTACCCCCGCCCTGTACGCGGTGCGGCGGGTCAGGCGCGATAATCTGCGCCAAGGGAAGGGTCAGGCCATGGCCCGAAACCGGGCAGCCCGCCGTTGTGTGTTGTTTTGACCGGGGCGCGTGTCCCGGCCTCTGTGCGCGAGGTGGTCGAAAACGGCCTGTGCATTGGCTGTGGCCTGTGCGAGGCGTTGGGGCCAGAGCGATGGCGGATGACGATGACGCCAGAGGGACGGTTGCGGCCCGCGCCACTGGAACCCGAGTTGCCTGCGGCTGACGCGGCCATTCTGGCAGCCTGTCCCGGCGTGATAGCCGAGGCGACCCCGCAAGGGGCCAACGAGGATCCGGTCTGGGGCAGCTACACCCATATGGGCGAGGCTTGGGCTGGTGACGTCGATATCCGCTTTCGCGCCGCAACGGGCGGCGTTCTAACGGCGTTGGCGGTGCATCTGCTGCGGTCCGGACAAGCGCAGTTCATCCTGCATTGCGGTGCCGACCCTTCGGCCCCGATGCGCAGTCGCTGGGTGTTGAGCGATACGCCCGAAGAGGTCATCGCCAATGCCGGTTCGCGCTACAGCCCCACGGACACGCTGGCGGGGCTGACGGCGGCGCTAGACCGGAACCAGCCCTTTGCGATCATCGCCAAACCCTGTGATGCAGGCGCGGTGCGGGCCCGCGCCAAGGCCGATCCACGCCTTGATACCTTGCTGGTCGCGGTGCTGGTCATGGTCTGTGGCGGCGCCTCGGATCTGGGCAAGAGCCGGGCGGTGCTGGATGAATACGGGCTGGATGAGGACGAGTTGACGCTGTTTCGGTATCGCGGCTACGGCAATCCGGGGCGCACGCGGGTCGAAACGCGCGATGGGCGCGCGTTCGAGAAAACCTACCGCGAGATGTGGGGCGACGAGGCGGGCTGGCGTATTCAGACCCGGTGCAAGCTATGTCCCGATGCCATCGGCGAGGCCGCCGATATCGCGGCGGCGGATATCTGGCCGGGCGGCGGTCCGGTGGGTGAGGATGCAGGCATGAACGGCGTGATCACCCGCAGCCCCGTCGGGCAGGCGCTGTTGCAAAGTGCTGTGGCGGCGGGGGCGCTGGTGCTGGGGCGCGATCACGGCCCCCGCGATTACGATGATTTTCAGCCGCATCAGGTGGCCAAGAAACACAGTCAGGCCGCACGGTTGCGGGGGCTGGTGCGGGCGGGCAGGCCGGTGTACCGCCATGCGGGCTTGCGGCTTGCAGCACTTGATGCAGCCGACGCCGCGCAAGAGGACGGTGCCGCGCAGCGCGCTGCCTCGGGGCGATTCTCCGAAGTGATGCCCGATCCCGAACCGGATCCCGAGAACGGCTAATGCGTTGCACGACCGGCCTCTGATGGTGTTCAATCCCGGCCAAGGGCGCGCTGGCAACAGCTGGCGCCGTATCAGACACCGAACCATTCAAAACACGAAGGACCGAGCAATGCCGGACACATTCAACGAAGACCTGTTTCTCAAGGGGCTGGAACAGCGCAAGGGCACTCTCGGGGCCGAATATGTCGAGAAGAACCTCGCCGCCGCCGACGATTTTACCCGCCCCTTTCAGGAGGTCATGACCGCTTGGTGCTGGGGCTTTGGCTGGGGCGACGATGTGATCGAGCCCAAGACGCGCAGCATGATGAACCTCGCGATGATCGGCGCGCTGGGCAAGATGCATGAATGGGAAATCCACTGCCGGGGTGCGCTGAACAATGGCGTGTCAAAGGAGGAAATTCGCGCAATCATTCATGTGGTTGCGATCTATTGCGGCGTGCCGCAGGGGCTGGAGTGTTTCCGCGCGGCTAGGAAGGTACTGGAGGAACGGGGAGAGTTGTAGAGGCGCCATGCGGCTTTCACGCCGCTTGGCAAGATTGGTGCCGAGTCGGCAACTCTGACCACCATAACAAGGAGACCGCCCATGACCCGCCCCTGTATCCTGTGCGTTGCCATCACCGGGTCTGTCCCGACCAAGGCCGACAACCCGGCGGTGCCGATCACCGTGACGGAACAGATCGAATCAACGCATGAAGCCTTCGAGGCCGGTGCCGCCATCGCCCATTGTCATGTTCGCAATGACGATGGCACGCCCAGTTCTGACCCCGACCGCTTTGCCGCGCTGCAAGAGGGGCTGCGCAAGCATTGCCCCGGCATGATCATCCAGTTCTCTACCGGCGGCCGCTCTGGCGCGGGCCACGCGCGCGGCGGGATGCTGTCCCTGCGGCCCGAGATGGCGTCGCTGTCGGTCGGGTCGAACAATTTCCCGACGCGGGTCTATGAGAACCCACCCGATCTGGTGGCCTGGCTCGGTGCCGAGATGCAGAAATACCAGGTCACGCCCGAAGTCGAGGCGTTCGACCTTAGCCATATCCTGCAGGCGATCCGGCTGCACGCGGAGGGGGCGCTTTATGGCAGGCTTTACGTGCAGTTCGTCATGGGGGTGAAAAACGCCATGCCCGCGGACCGCGAAGTGTTCGATTTCTACGTGGCGCTGATGCAGGCACGCGCGCCTGAGGCCGAATGGTGCGCGGCTGGCATCGGTCCGAACCAGATCGTGGTGAACGAATGGGCCATCGCGGCGGGTGGGCATACCCGCGCCGGGCTGGAGGATAATGTGCGGCTGGATCGTACGACGCTGGCGCCATCCAACGCGGCGCTGATCCGGCGCGCGGCCGATCTGTGCGAAAAATATGAACGCCCCGTCGCCAGCCCCGACGAGGCGCGGCGCATCTTGGGATTGCGCGCAGCATGACCGGCACGGTCTTTGGCTCACCCTGGTTGCAGGGGCTTTTGTCGGACGCGGAAATCGCCGCTCGGCTGGGGCCGGACGCGCAGATGCACGATATGTTGCGGGTCGAGGCGGCCTATGCTCGCGCCAAGGCTGCCGTAGGGCAGGTGCCCGAAGAGATCGCCGGGGACGCAGCAAAGGCAATCCTGGCATTCACACCCGACCTAAACCTGCTGGCGGCCACGGCCCTGCGGGACGGCATGCCGGTGCCGGGGCTGGTGGCGCAATTGCGCGCGGCCTTGCCCGAGGCGCTGCACGGCGCGGTGCATGGCGGGCTGACCTCGCAGGATGTCATGGACACGGCGCTGGTGCTGGCGCTGCGCGATGTCTGCGACCTGCTGGAGGCGCGACTCGGGGCGGTGATCACGGCGCTGAAAGGGCTGTCAGAGCGGTTCGGCGCGGCGCAGATGATGGGCATGACCCGGATGCAACCCGCGCTGCCGATCACCGTGGGCGACCGCTTGCGTGGCTGGCAGGGGCCATTGCCGCGCCATCTGGGTCGCCTGACCGAACTGCGCCCGCGCCTCTTGCGGCTGCAACTGGGCGGGCCGGTCGGCACCGGCAGCACGCTGGGTGGGCAACGCGACGCGATCGCGGCGCATATGGCGGCGGCGCTGGATCTGGCAGCCCCCGACAGTGCCTGGCATGTAGAGCGTGACGCGCTGGTGGAGTTTGGTGGCTGGCTGGCAATGCTCACCGGCAGTCTGGGCAAGGTCGGGCAGGACGTGGCCTTGATGGCGCAGAGCGGGCCGCAGGTGCTGCGGCTGGCCAGCGGCGGCGCGTCGTCGGCGATGGCGCACAAGACCAATCCTATAGATGCCGAAATGCTGGTCACGCTGGCGCGGTTCAATGCGGCCCAACTGACCGGGCTGACCGGCACGCTGCTGCATGAGCAAGAGCGTTCGGGGGCCGCCTGGACGCTGGAATGGATGCTGTTGCCACAGATGATGCTGGCCACCGGTGCGGCCTTGTCAGCCGCCGGAAGGATGGTCTCGGCGATTGAGTCCATCGGCACGACTCGCGCCTGACGAAAGCTGTCTGGCCTGTGCAATAGCCCCGGAATTTGCCCCCGGAATCACCTTTTTGGAGGGCTTTCCGCAGCCAACAGACCAACAATAAACCCTCGGGCGCTACCCGCTTTTGTCTCTGAAACTTGGGGCTTTTCAGTAATTTCAGGTCGAATCGAAGGTGCGCCACAGTTGTTGTGTGCTTTATTCGTCACAACCGGGGCAACAACATTGCGGGGTTCGCGGCGCGCGTTGACACCTAGGGGCAAAAAGCTGCATTTGATCCCCAAGCCGCGTCTATCTTTGGAGGCGGCGGATCATGACACTCTATTCCTGCTATTATGAGGAGGGACAACCTTGAAAAAGCATCTGCTTTGCACCAGCGCGATCATCGGTTGCGCAATGGCGGCTCCGGCGACGGCCCAAGAATGGGACCTGAACTGGGGTGGTTACATGAATCAGCACGTCGCTTACACCGACCTGAGCGGCAATCTTGCCGGTACAGGTGCCGGTCAAACCGACAACGACGGCATCGGCTTCCACTCGACCACTGAAATCATCTTCTCGCCCTCGATCACTCTGGACAACGGTATCACCTTCGGTATCAACGTTCAGATGGAAGGTGAAAACAACGGTGGCGGTGCCATCGGCATCGACGAAACCTACATGACGATTTCCGGCGACACGCTGGGCCGCATCGTCATCGGTTCGGAAAACTCGGCTGGTTACACTTCGATGGTTGCCGCTCCTGGCGTGACCTCGATGTACATCAACTCGCCTTCGATCTCGGCATTCATTCCGCTCTCGGGTTCGACTGGTGGCCCGCTGCCCGGTATCTTCCGTGGCGCGATGGTTTCGGCTTACACCGAAGTTGGTCGTAACAACGACGTTGACCGCCTGACCTACTTCACGCCGTCCTTCAACGGTCTGACTGTTGGTGTTTCGTATGCACGTAACAACGGTGGCAACGCGCTGACCAACCACAACAACAACAACGCGGCTGGTCTGACCGATATCTTCGACATCGGCCTGAACTACAGCCAGACCTTCGGCTCGACTTCGGTCACCGTTGGCGCACGCTACGGCACCGCAGACTCCAACGTGGGCGGCATCTCCGATCCCGACACTTGGGGTATCGGCATGCAGATCGGCTTCGCCGATTTCACCGTTGGTGGCCACTATGCTGAGAACGACAACGGCGTGGCCGCCGGTGTTGGCGATCAGGAAGGCTGGAGCTTTGGTGTGACATACGACGCACCTGGCCCCTGGGCGTTTGAAGCTCTGACCTTCCAAGGCGAGAGCAAAGCCACGGGCGCCGCTGGTGCTAACGAAGAGTACACTGCGTACCGTATCGGCGCCAGCCGCGATCTGGGCCCGGGTGTCGATTGGGACATCTATGCCGTCTTCGCGGAAGTTGACGACAATGGCACGGCCGGAACCGAAATCGAAGGCACCGTTATCGGTACCGCGATCAACCTGAGCTTCTAAGCTTCGGATATTCGGAAAAAATTGGGCGAGGGGGATGTATTTCCCCCTCGTCTTCTTTTATCTGGGCCTGTGATAACTGAACGCGGGCAGACAAGATGAAAAACAGTATTGTATGGCTGGCGTCCTACCCCAAGTCTGGGAACACTTGGACGCGGATATTCTTGGCGAATTACCTGGCGAATACCAAAGAGCCGATGCCGATCAACCAGGTCAACAAGTTTGGCATGGGCGATGCCATCGCCAAGACCTATCACATGGTGGCCCGCCGTCAGATCGATACGCGCGATCTGGCCTTGACCCTTTCACTACGAGACAAGGTGTTGCGCGGCATCGTCGCGAATAATGCCGATGTAAACCTGGTCAAAACCCACAACATCAAATCGGTGGCACGGGGCGTCGACCTGATTCCGACTAAATACACCCGTTCGGCCATCTACATCATGCGTGATCCGCGCGATATGGTCCTGTCCGCAGCCAGACATTATGGCGAACCGGTGGATCAGGTGGTCAGCCGCATCGCCCGTAGTGACAACGCCACCCAGGCCGATGACAAGACAGTGGCCGTGTTTCAGGGCTCGTGGTCCGAGCATGTCAAAAGCTGGACCAGCTACGCGCCATATCCTGTGCTGACGTTACGCTACGAGGATATGCTGGCAAATCCGCATGAAGAGTTCGCCAAGACGTTGACCCATCTGGGTGTTCCCGTTGACCCTGAACGGTTGGACCGGGCCGTGCGTCACGCCAGTTTCGACGAAGTGTCGAAACAAGAAGCCGAAGCCGGATTCGTGGAAAAGCCGGCAGGGGCCGAAAAATTCTTTGCCTCGGGCCGCAGCGGCCAATGGAAGACTGACCTGGACCCGGCGTTGGCGGATCAGATCTGCAAGGATCATGCCAAGACCATGAAAAAATTCGGATATCTGGAATGAATAACCTTCAGCGTATCATCTGGCTGGCGTCGTTTCCCAAGTCGGGGAATACGTGGATGCGCAGCTTTCTGGCGCATTACCTGCTGCCGCCGGGTGAGGCGCCGGATATCAACAACCTGCGCAAATTTACCACCGGTGATGTGCGGCAGGATTTCTTTGACGCCGCCACCGGGGGGAAGTTTCAGGCCCATAACGTCGAGGAATGGCTTAAAGTCCGCCCCCGGGCGCTGGAACTCATCGCTGCTTCAAAGCCTGATCATCATTTCGTCAAGACGCATTGCCAGGCGATTAAGTATTTGGACCAAGATCTGATCCCTCCGCAGGTAACGGCGGCGGCGATCTATATCATTCGCAATCCGTTCGACCTTGCGCCGTCCTTTGCGCGGCACCAGAACTGCGATATCGACACGGCAATCACCCGCATGATGGACCCCGAAATGATCATGGGCACGCCCGCGGGCATCTACGAGGCCCTCGGCAGCTGGAATGGCCATGTGATGAGCTGGACGCGCGCGCCGGGCCTGTCGCGCCATATCGTGCGCTACGAGGACATGCTGGCCAAACCCGGCAAGACTTTCAATGAGCTGCTGTCAAAATTCCTACGCCTGAAGGTGGATAAACCCCGGCTTGCACGGGCGATCAAGGCGACCAGCTTTGCAAGTATGCAAAAGCAGGAGCGTGAGCTGGGCTTTGCCGAGCGTCCCGCAGGCATGCAGAACTTCTTTGCCAAGGGGCAGTCCGGTGTCTGGCGCGAGGATCTGACGCCAGAGCAGGTCGGGCGTATTCGCGAGGCCTTTTTGCCGACGATCGAGGAATGGTATCCCGAGATGCTGCGCGAAACCGAGGCATTTGCAGCGCAAGGCGACCCGGCCTAGGAGCGCGGCAAAGCTTGCAATCCGCTTCGTGACACGCCCTTATGGGTTCGATTTTTGACAATAGGTGGCTTCATGCGATTCCCTGCTCTCATATCCAGTCTGGCGCTTGCCGGCCTTGCGGCCTGCTCCACTGCTATGCCTGCGGGCACCGCGACGCTGGGGCCGAATCCGGTCGTGGGCGGCGGCACCTACACTTCGCCCGGCGGGCTGAGCGTGGCGGTGGATGTTCAGAATATCGGCGGTAAAACGGGCATTTGCGGCGTCTGGGCCCAGAGCAAGAGCCAATCTGTCGTGACCCGGGGCAGGGCGCGGCAGGTGATCGGGACCGGCGCGGTCGTGCTGAATGGCGAGACGTTGGTGAATGGTCTGCTATTCCTGAAAGAGGTTGAGCCGGCAGCGTCCTATTCCGGCCAGACCGGTAATTGCGTTGTGACCGAGCGCCCTTGGTCGGCGCAGGACAATGCGCGCCGGGCCAAGATCATCATCCCGCGTCAGGTGGTGTATCAGGACATTGATGGTGGCCCGGATGCGGGCATTGGATTGACCGTGGTTTTCCGCCCAAGCGGGCCGAGCGCCCATCCGTCGGACCCCAAACCATGGGATCCGGCCTGAACCACGCAGCATTGAGGCTGTGCAATGGGCCTGCTGCTCGCCGTACAGTAAATTCCGCAAAGCGGGCGAGCGGATAGGCGTCGGCCAGTGTCGACGCCACCCCGGCTCAGGCCAATGCGCTGCGTGCCCTGCAGGTCGTCTCGATCCAGTCGGCTACTGTCGCGCTGTCTGCGGCCAATTCCTGTGCCAGCCCATCCGCGAAGGATTCGAATTCCGCGCGATTCAGCGGGTTGAGACCCACCAGAACCGGCACATCCTGCGATAGCGCCTCGGCGATCAGGGGGCGGAAGCCGCGCCCGGCGGCTTCGTGCTTGCCGAATTTGTTCACGATCAGCAGGTCCGCGCCCTGCGCGAGGGTTTTCTGCACTTCGACAACGGCCCGCTCCAGCGCGGCCGGATCAAGCGCGCAACCACGTGCCTGCGGCCCCAACTCCTGCGAGATGCGGATGATTGGTCCGTCCGGCAATACCTGCACGTCCATGTCGCAGCGATGCGTCTTGGGGCGTGGCGTGTTGGTCTGAACCACGCCGATGACGGCGTGCCCCTGTTGGATCGCAGCGGCGGCGGTTTGGGTGAGAAAACGGTCGGTTGCACCCTGTTCGGTGTTCATCACACAGGCGATTTTCATGCGCGGGATCTTTCTGTTCATTGAAACGGCAGGAATTCAGCAAGGTCGCCTTGGCTCAGGCCCTCGCAATCGGCGGGAAACAGGATAAATCCATCGGCGGCCTGCGCCTGTGACAGGCGCGCGGAATAGGTGGTGTCAGGACAGACGACACATTCCAGCCCATCCGGTCCGTAGCCGACAATATGTGCCGGGCGATACTCGCACCGACCGGGCGTGTGCCGCAACGGACCCGTAACCCGGACATGCCGGCAGGTCGTGGTCTCGGGCATCGCGCCTGAAAGCCGCGCGATCATCGCCCGCCCGAGGATCTGCCAGAGCGTGAAGGCAGCCAACGGGTTGCCGGGCAGCGCCAGCACGGGCGTGCCGGAAATGGTGGCGACGGTGGTCGGCTTGCCAGGTTTGATGGCAATTCCGGCGACCTGGCTCTTGGCCCCGAGATCGGCCAGAACGTCGGCCATATGGTCGCGATCGCCTACCGACGCGCCCCCACTCGTCACGATCATGTCGTTGCGCCGGGCAAGCTTGAACAGCGTGGCGCGGAGCAGATCGGGTTGATCGGGCAGGCGGATCAGATCGACAAGCTCGCAGCCCGCCGCCGTCAGCGCGGCCGAGATCATCGGCCCGTTCACATCCCAGATCGCGCCTTCGGCAAGGGGGCTGCCTGCCGTGGTCAGTTCGTCGCCGGTCACCAGCACAGACACCTTGGGCCGGCAAAACACCTGAAGCTCGCCGGCACCAGCGCCTGCGCAACTGCCGATGGCCAGAGCATCCAGCCGTTGGCCCTCTGCGATCAACACATCTCCGGCGCGCTGATCTTCGCCGGGCAGGCGGATATGCGCCCCCCTGATGGGTGCAGAAATCAGCGCGATGGCGTTACCTGTCGCGGGCCGGGTGTCTTCCTGCATCACGACCGTGTCGGCGCCGTGCGGCAGCGGCGCACCAGTGAAAATACGCATGGCTGTGCCGGGGCGCAGTGTAGCTGGCGGCTGTCCCGCCGCGGCGGTACCGCTCACGGGCAGGGCGGCTGCCTGGGCGTCGCCGAACCGCAGCGCATATCCATCCATCGCCGCACAGGCAAAGCGGGGCAGGTCGGTTTGTGCCCGGACAGCCGTGGCAAGCACGCGCCCCGCCGCCAGGTGGAGTGGCACGCATTCCGTCCGGGTCTGTGGCCGAACGCAGGCCAGCGCCCATGCCAACGCATTGGGCACCGAGGCCAGGCTGCCATGCTCGGCGTCGCAGCCGCATCCGGGGGCGGGGATCGGGTCCAGCAAGGTCATTGCGCTGCATCCCGAGCGGACTGACCGTGCGAGATCGTGCAATCCAGATCGTGCAGCCGTCCGTCCTTCAACCCGTAGATCAACCCGTGAACCGCGACCCGCGCGCCGCGCGCCCAGGCGCGTTGAAGGATCGGTGTCTCTGCCACGCGGCTGACCCCGTCGATCACGTTCAACTCTGCCAGCCGGTCGCGGCGCGCCTCGGCATCCGTGGTTTGCGCCAGATCGACGGCATAGGCCCGGGCCAGACGGCGGATCGGTTCCAGCCAATGATCGGCCAAGCCGTGCGGCAGGTCGTCGGTCGCGGCCAGGACCCCGCCACAGCCATAATGGCCGCAGACGATGATCTCGCGGATTTCCAGCGTGTCCACCGCGAATTCAAGCGTGGACAGCATGTTCATGTCCGCGCTGTGGATGACATTGGCAACGTTGCGATGCACAAAGACCTCGCCGGGATCAAGCCCGGCCACCACATTCGCCGGCACACGGCTGTCCGAGCAACCGATCCAGAAAAATTCGGGCTTCTGCTGATGCGACAGGCGCGGGAAAAAGCCGGGCTCCTCGGCATTGCGCCGGTCCGACCAGTCGCGATTGCGTTTGAGTAGGGTTTCGAGCATGGTCACTGGCCTTTCTTGAGTTTTGCTACCGGGCGCGGGGCGTCCGTGCTGCTCTGTCCGGCGCCCGCAGTGCCGGGATTTTTCATCGCCTGCATGGCGACTATCCCGCGCTGTGTCAGGGGCGCGCAGGTGTCGCGATCCAACGGGGTATCCGCTACGTTCATTGGGATATTCCCGCTGGATGCTACGCTCTGGCACATGGTGTCTACTCGGGCCGTTCCGGCAGACCCGTGATTTCGGCTGCCGCCATCAACCTGCCGACGAAATCGCGCGATGCCTGCGCCCAAGCGGTCTTTTCCATCGCGGCGGCGATTTGTGATTTGACCGCCGCATAGGGCAACGTAGCTCCGTAGGCGACCGCATCCAGGCGGATGATGTGCCAGCCATGACGGCTGAGAACCGGGCTGGCTGATACCTCGCGGTCGGCCATCTTGCGCAGCGCGGCCTCGAATTCCGGCACCGCGTCGCCCGGCGTCATCTGGCCCAGCTGACCGCCATTGGCGCTTGACCCGCAATCGCTGTTGTCGCGCGCCAGCGCGGCAAAGTCTTCCTTGCCCGAGGTGGCGCGGGCTGCCAGGTTTTCGGCGCGCAGGCGGGCCTGTTCGCGCGCGGTCTCGTCGCGTGGATCGCAGGCCACCAATATGTGCGACACCTCCCATAGGGGCGGGGCGCGGAACCGGTCGGGGTCGCGTGCCCAGAGGTCATGCACGGCGTCGTCAGAGGGTGTGGCGACGTCGATCTCGGCCTCGAGAAGGCCCCGGATCAGGGCCTCCTCTTCGGTTTCGAACCGGCCCGGTGTCAGTTCCTGACACGCGGCCTTCAAACCGCGCCTGCGCGCCTCCTGCAACAGCAGCGCCCGCACCGCCAGGGCATGGGCGGCCTTGCGCCAGACGATGCCCGGCTTGCCCTTGGGGCCGGTGTGGTTCTGTGTCTCTGCCGCGATGTCGGCATGAGGCACGGTTTCGCCATTCACGATGAGATCAGGAAAAAGAGTCTTGTTCATCATGCTCACTCCGCCGGTTCATGCGCGGGGCGGGTCTGCTTGCGACGCGAGCGCACCAGTTGGTAGCCCGGGCGCAGCACGTAGCGGAAGGGGGCCGCCAGCCCGGATATCATGTGCACAAGTCGGGTGAACGGGAACAGCGTCACGATGATCAGCCCCAGCAGGATGTGGAATTTATAGAGCCAGTGCACATCAACCACCTGGGCCCACGCGTTGAGCTTGAGCATGACCACGCTCTGACTCCAGGTCATGAAGCGGACCATTTCGACTCCGTCCATATGCTCCAGCGTCAGGATGATCGTACCCAGCCCGACAAAGAGCTGCAACCAGATCAGCCCCAGGATCAGGATATCGGCAAAGCTGGAGTGGATGCGAATGCGCGGATCGAACAGCCGACGGTGCAGCAGCATCGTGGCCCCGATCAGCGCCGCGATCCCGGCGGCGCCGCCGATGACCACCGCCGCCCATTGTTTCAGCCCATGCGGCACCCCCAACGCGTCGATCAGCCAGAGCGGGGTGAACAGGCCGATCAGGTGGCCAAAAAACACCGTGAGGATACCGACATGAAACAGCACCGAACCCCAGATCAGCTGCTTGCGCCGCAAGAGCTGGCTCGACGAGGATTTCCAGGTAAAGGGGTCGCGCTCGTAACGGGCGATGCAACCGACGATCAGCACGGTCAACGCGACATAGGGCATGACCCCGAAGATGAAGTAGTTGATATCGAAATTGGCGAATAGCATTTCTGATCCTCCCTATTCTGCCGCGTGCGGCGCGGGGGTTACGGGTGTGTCCATACGCGACAGCATGTCACGCACCTGGGGGCAGCCTGCATTGGGGTCCGGGCCAAAGGTGACTTCGCTTTCCTCCCAGACCGCATCCAGCGCCTCCAGATCCTCGGGATCGACCTCCTCGGCTTTCAGCATCTCGGCGACAGCCTGTCGGTCAGCCTTGGCGCCCGACAGTTGCACCAGCGCGTCAAAGACCGCCGCATAGGCACTCTCGCGCCGGACAAGCCGTTCACTCAGGGCAGCAAAGATATGGGCCGCGTCGGCCAGTATCTCTTGTGCCTCGGAGGCGGGCACCATTGACAGGAATTCCAGCAATACCGGCAGGTGATCAGGTAGTTCGGACGTGGCCGGGTCGTAGCCATGTTCGCGATAGGTCTCGATCAGCGACACCATTGCACCGCCCCGGTCGCGGCTCTCGCCGTGGACATGCTCGAACAGGTTGAGCGAGAGCGTACGCGACCGATCGAAGAGCAGCACAAACTGCTCTTCGAGGTCATAGATGTCGCGCCCGCCCAGCTCCTCCACGAGCGGGCGCAACGCTCGGCGCGCGATGGCCGTCAGGCGCGAATCCGAGGCCAGGACGCCTCCGATCTCGGGCATGGCATGCTGCAACTCGCGCGTCGGGTAACTCAGAACCAAGGACAAGGCCTTGAGCGTTCTGTCGTGCAATTGGGGAGCCATATCACATCACCTCCGTGGGCATTTTCAGGGGTTTCTTCGAGCCGCCAAAGAGCGAGCCCTTGGAGATGCCGGACGAGCATCCGTTGCCGTCGGTAAAGCCACAGCCGCCGCGCAGGTCATATGCCTCTTCAACCTGCTCGCGATGCGTGGTCGGGATCACGAAACGGTCCTCATAGTCGGCCAGCGCCATGATCTTGTACATGTCCTCGATCATCCGGCCGCTCAGGCCGACGCGTTCCGCGATGGCTTCGTCCTGCACTCCCTCGATGGTCTTGGCGCGCATATAGGACCGCATGGCCAGCATGCGTTCCAGCGCCGTGACCACCGGGGCCTCGTCGCCCGCAGTCAGCATGTTCGCTAGGTATTTCACCGGGATGCGCAGATTTTTGACGTCGGGCATGTCGCCATCGCTGCCGATCTTGCCGGCCTCTGCCGCGTTCTGGATCGGGGAAAGCGGCGGGATGTACCACACCATCGGCAGGGTCCGGTATTCGGGATGCAGCGGGAATGCCACTTTCCAGTCCATCGCCATTTTCCAGATCGGGCTGTTCTGCGCACCCTTGATCCAGTCCTGCGGCACGCCGTTCGCCTGAGCGGCCGCGATCACCTCCGGGTCGTGCGGGTCGAGGAATACGCCCAGCTGCGCATCATAGAGATCAGTGGTGTTTTGGACCGATGCGGCCTCTTCGATCTTGTCGGCATCATAGAGCATCACGCCCAGATACCGGATGCGCCCCACGCAGGTCTCCGAGCAGACCGTCGGGTTGCCGCTTTCGATCCGGGGATAGCACAGCGTGCATTTCTCGGATTTGCCGGTCGACCAGTTGTAATAGACCTTCTTGTAGGGGCAGCCCGACACGCACATCCGCCAGCCGCGGCATTTTTCCTGGTCGATCAGGACGATGCCGTCCTCTTCGCGCTTGTAGATCGCGCCCGACGGGCAGGATGCGACGCAGGTCGGGTTGAGGCAATGCTCGCACAGGCGCGGCAGATACATCATGAAGGTGTTTTCGTACTCGCCGTAGATCTCTTTCTGGATGCCTTCAAAGTTGTAGTCTTCGGATCGCTTGGCGAATTCACCGCCGAGGATTTCATCCCAGTTCGGGCCTTTTTCGATCTTCTCCATCCGTTTGCCGGTGATCTTGGACCGGGGGCGGGCGGTCGGAAAGGCGTTCATTTCCGGGGCTGATTTCAGGTGGTCATAGTCGAAATCGAATGGTTCGTAGTAATCGTCGATCTCGGGCAGTGACGGGTTGCCAAAGAGATTTGCCAGGATGCGCCATTTGCCGCCCTGCTTGGGCTGCAACTTGCCCGCAGCCGTCCGAACCCAGCCGCCATTCCAGCGCGCCTGATTTTCCCAGTCGGTCGGATAGCCGGTGCCGGGTTTGGTCTCGACGTTATTGAACCAGGCGTATTCGACGCCGTCGCGGCTGGTCCAGACGTTCTTGCAGGTGACCGAACAGGTATGGCACCCGATGCATTTGTCGAGGTTCAGCACCATGCCGATTTGTGCGCGCACTTTCATTGTGCTGCCTCCTTCTCATTCGCCGGCTGATCGAGCCAGTCCACTTTCTTCATCTTGCGCACCACGACGAACTCGTCGCGGTTGCTGCCCACGGTGCCGTAATAGTTGAAGCCGTAAGCCTGATGGGCATAGCCGCCGATCATGTGCGTGGGCTTGAGAACCGTGCGGGTGACCGAGTTGTGGATGCCGCCACGATGGCCGGTTTTCTCGGAACCGGGCGTGTTCACGATCTTTTCCTGCGCGTGATACATGAAGGTCGTGCCTTCCTTGATGCGCTGGCTGACAACGGCGCGGGCGGTCAGCGCCCCGTTCACGTTGTAAAGTTCGATCCAGTCGTTATCGACAATGCCGACCTTCTGCGCGTCCACCTCCGAGAGCCAGACCACCGGGCCGCCCCTGTTCAGCGTCAGCATCAGCAGGTTGTCGGTATAGGTCGAATGGATGCCCCATTTCTGGTGCGGCGTGATGAAGTTCAGGTGCAGCGTATCGCCTTCGTCCTGCACGGCCTCGGTGATCGTCTTGAGGTCGACGGGGGGGCGGTAGCTCATCAGGCCCTCGCCAAAGGCGCGCATCCACAGGTGATCCTGATAGAGCTGCTGACGCCCGGTCAGCGTGCGCCACGGGATCAGTTCATGCACGTTGGTATAGCCCGCGTTATAGCTGACCTTTTCGCTCTCGATGCCAGACCATGTGGGTGACGAGATGATCTTGCGCGGTTGGGCGGCGATATCGCGAAAGCGGATCTTGTTGTGGTGTTCACCATCGGCCAGATGGGTGTGCTTGCGCCCGGTGGCCTTCTCAAGGGCCTGCCAAGCCTTGACGGCCACTTCACCGTTGGTCTCGGGGGCCAGCATCAGCACCGCCTCGCAGGCGTCGATTGCGGTGTCCAGCTGTGGCCTGCCGGCGGCAGTTCCGTCCAGTTGCCGACCGCTGAGATCGCCGAGGTTGTCGACCTCGGTCTGGGTGTTCCAGGTGATCCCCTTGCCGCCATTGCCCAGCTTGTCCATCAGCGGGCCAAGCGCCGTGAAGCGATCATAGATCCGCGAATAATCCCGTTCGACCGCGATAAAGCTCGGCGCGGTCTTGCCGGGAATCAGGTCGCATTCGCCAGCTTTCCAGTCCTTCACCTGATCCTGCGCGATTTCGGCAGGGGTGTCGTGCAGGATGGGCAGGGCGACAACATCGGTTTCCACCCCGAGGATTTCCGGCGCGACCTCCTGGACCTTCTTGGCCAGCGCCTTGAAGATTTCCCAGTCCGATTTGGACTCATACGCCGGATCAACCGCCGCCTGAAGCGGGTGGATGAACGGGTGCATGTCCGACGTGTTCATGTCGTCCTTTTCGTACCAACTGGCGGTTGGCAGAACGATGTCGGAATAGACGCAGGTGGTGGACATGCGGAAATCGATCGTCACCAGCAGATCCAGTTTGCCGCGCGGTGCTTCCTTGTGCCACTTGGCTTCCTTGGGCAGTTGACGGCCCTCTTCGCCCAGATCCTTGCCCATGACGCCGTGTTGGGTGCCCAGCAGGTGTTTGAGAAAATATTCATGCCCCTTGCCCGAGGAGCCCAGCAGGTTCGACCGCCATACAAAGAGGTTGCGCGGCCAGTTCTCGGGCGCGTCGGGATCTTCGCAGGACATCTGCAATTCACCGGATTTCAACTGTTCGGTGACATAGGCCGCCACGTCCTTGCCAGCGGCCTTGGCGGCGCGGCCCACCTCCAGCGGGTTGGTTTTCAATTGCGGTGCCGATGGCAGCCACCCCATGCGTTCGGCGCGGATGTTGAAATCAATCATGCTGGCATCCCAGTCGCCCGCCGGTGCGGTGGGGCTGAGGATTTCCGACGCCTCCAGCGTCTCATAGCGCCACTGGTCGGTATGGGCATACCAGGCCGAGGTCGCGTTCATCTGCCGTGGCGGGCGGTTCCAGTCCAGCGCGAAGGCGACCGGCAGCCAGCCGGTTTGCGGGCGTAGTTTTTCCTGGCCCACATAGTGGGCCCAGCCACCGCCGCTCTGACCGACGCAGCCGCACATCACCAGCATGTTGATGATGCCGCGATAGTTCATGTCCATGTGGTACCAATGGTTGATACCGGCCCCGAGAATGACCATGGATTTGCCCTTGGTCACTTCGGCATTCTGGGCGAATTCGCGTGCCACATGGATGATCTTGTCGGCGGGGACGCCGGTGATCTTTTCGGCCCAGGCGGGGGTGCCGGGCATCTCATCGGCATAGTCGGCCGTGACCCAGTCACCGCCCAGCCCGCGATCCAGACCATAATTGGCGCAGAACAGGTCGAACACCGTGGTGACCATGGCTTCGCCGTCGCGGGTGGCCACCTTGCGCACCGGGATGTTGCGGGTCAGCACGTCGGGATGGGTGGCGTCGGTGGCGAAATGTTTATGTGCCGCACCACCGAAATAGGGGAAATCGACGCCGACCACGTCATCGTGGTCCTCTTCCTGCACCAGGGTCATTTTCAGCCTGGTGTCGGCATCATGCGCACGCTCTTCGAGGTTCCATTCGCCCTCCTGGCCCCAGCGATACCCGACCGACCCGTTCGGCGCGACCAGTTTCCCCGAGGTTTCGTCCAGCGCGACCGTTTTCCATTCGGGGTTGTTCTTCTCGCCGAGCTTGTCGTCCAGATCGTCGGCGCGCAGGAAACGGCCCGGGATCAGCCGCCCGTCCTTTTCTTCGAGCCTCACCAGCATGGGGAAGTCAGAATATTTGCGGGTGTATTCCTCGAAATACTCGACCTGACGGTCGAGATGGAATTCGCGCAGGATGACATGGCCAAAGGCCATCGCCAGTGCCGCATCGGTTCCTTGCTTGGCGGGCAGCCAGACATCGCCGAATTTTGCAGCTTCCGAATAGTCGGGGCAGACGACGGCGGATTTCGTGCCCTTGTAGCGCACTTCGGTATAGAAATGCGCGTCGGGTGTCCGCGTCTGGGGCACGTTCGAGCCCCATAGCAGCAGATAGCCGGAATTGTACCAATCGGCCGATTCCGGCACATCGGTCTGTTCGCCCCAGGTCTGCGGGCTGGCGGGGGGCAGGTCGCAATACCAGTCGTAGAACGACATGCAGGTGCCGCCCATCAGCGACAGATAACGCGTGCCGGCGGCGTAGGAAATCATCGACATGGCCGGAATGGGTGAGAACCCGAAAATCCGGTCAGGGCCGTAGGTCTTGGCGGTGTAGGCATTGGCAGCGGCCGTGATTTCCAGCACCTCGTCCCATGTGGCGCGCACGAAGCCGCCCCTGCCGCGGGTCTGCACATAGCTTTGGCGCAGGATCGGGTCATTCTGGATCGCGGTCCAGGATTCGATGGGCGATTTGGTTTCGCGCATCTTGCGCCAGACCTTCATCAGCCTGCCGCGAACCAGTGGGTTCTTCACCCGGTTCGCGGAATAGAGATACCACGAATAGCTGGCACCGCGCGCACAACCGCGCGGCTCGTGGTTGGGCAGATCGGGCCGGGTGCGCGGATAATCGGTTTGCTGGGTCTCCCAGGTCACGATGCCGGATTTGACGTAGATCTTCCAGCTGCACGAGCCGGTGCAGTTCACCCCGTGGGTGGAACGCACGATCTTGTCGTGCCGCCAGCGGTTGCGATAGGTGTCCTCCCAATCGCGATTTTCGCGGGTTACCTGGCCGTGGCCGTCCGAAAATTGCTCCAGTTCCTTGGATTGGAAGAAGTTCAGTCTGTCGAGCAGATGGCTCATGTCATTCTCCTGTTTTTGGCGGGCGGCGCCCGGATCTGCCGGGCGCACTGGATTTCATGGGTTCAGCAGGGAACCGGAGCGGACTTGCGGCTGTAGAACACCCAGCAGATCACGGCGCAGACGGCGTAGAAGCACAGGAACGCCCAGAGCGCGCCGTTCGGCGCCCCTGTCATGGCGATCGAGGTGCCGTAACTCTTTGGGATGAAGAACGCGCCGTAGGCTGCGATGGCCGAGGTGAAGGCGATGATCGCGGCGCTTTCACGATCCGATTGCTTGAGCGATGCGGCCTCGTCCAGTTGCGGCATCAGGCGCGGCACTTCCTGGCGCATGATCGACGGGATCATCTGGAAGGTGGAGGCGTTGCCAATTCCGGTCAGCAGGAACAGCGCCATGAAGCAGGCAAAGAAACCCCAGAAGCTGCCCGCGGCATTTGCCTCGGATGGCAGGAATTGCAGCACGCCAAAGACGGCGACAATCATCCCGACAAAGGTCCAGAAGGTCACGCGCCCGCCGCCGAACTTGTCAGATATCCACCCTGTGCCCGCCCGGCTGAGCGCACCGACAAGCGGGCCGAGGAAGGCGTATTGCAGTACGTTCACATCCGGGAACTGGGTCTTCATCAGCAGCGGGAAACCGGCGGCATAGCCAATGAAGCTGCCGAAGGTGCCGGTGTAGAGGATGCACATGATCCAGTTATGTTTGCGGCTGAAGATGATCGCCTGATCGGCAAAGGATGATTTCGCCGAGGCAATATCGTTCATGCCCAGATAGGCCGCGATCGTCGAAAGCAGGATGAAAGGCACCCAGACGAAACCGGCGTTCTGCAACCAAAGCTGACCACCATCGCTCAGCGGTTGCGGATCGCCACCGAGTGCTCCGAAAACGCCCATGGTAATGACCAGCGGCACGAGGAACTGCATGACCGACACGCCCAGATTGCCCAGCCCGGCATTCAGCGCCAGCGCATTTCCCTTTTCCGCCTTGGGGTAGAAAAAGCTGATATTGGCCATGGACGAGGCAAAGTTGCCGCCGCCCAACCCGCACAGCAACGCCAGCACCAGAAAGATCAGGTAGGGGGTATCGGGGTTCTGCACCGCATAGCCGATGCCCATCGACGGCAGCAGCAGCGACGCGGTGGATAGCGTCGTCCAGAGCCTGCCGCCGAAAATCGGGACCATGAAGCTGTAGAATATCCGCAGCGTGGCCCCCGAAAGGCCGGGCAATGCGGCCAGCCAGAACAACTGCCCCTGGTTGAAGTCAAAACCGATGGCAGGCAGCCGCGCGACCACGACGGACCAGACCATCCAGACCGCAAAGGCCAGCAGCAGCGCAGGGATCGAGATCCACAGGTTGCGCCGGGCAATGGCGCGGCCCTTGGCCGCCCAGAAAGCCTCGTCCTCCGGGTGCCATTCCGCCAGAACGGCCGAAGAGGGGACCTCGGGGATCGGCATCCCTTCGAATTCTGGCAGTTGCGGCAAGGCATCGCGGGCAATGTCCGGGTTGGCCCGCTCCATGCTGCGCACGGCCATGTGCATCCAGACAAGCGCAATGCTCACGAGGATGAACAGAAAGGCAAAGCAGGTCGTGTAGACGCCTGTGAGGTCCAGCAATGCGCCGAAGATGATCGGCAGGACAAACCCGCCCAGGCCACCGATCATGCCGACCAGACCACCGACCGAACCGACATTGTCAGGGTAGTAGACCGGGATATGCTTGAAGACCGCCGCCTTGCCCAGGCTCATGAAAAACCCGAGCGCAAAGATCGCCAGAACAAAGGCGCCAAAGCTCATGCTGGTCGAAAACGTGATATCGCCGTGCACCGCGTGAATCGTGTAGGTCGTCGGCGGATAGGACAGCATGAACAGCATGATCAGAGAGAAACCGAACGTCCAGTACATCACCGAGCGCGCACCGAAACGGTCGCTCAGATGTCCGCCATAGGCGCGAAAGATGCTGGCCGAGAGCGAGAAGGCAGCGGCCGCCATACCGGCGGTCCGGATGTCCACCTTGTACATGTCCACCAGATAGTGCGGCAGCCACAGCGCCAGCGCCACGAACGCCCCGAAAACAAAGAAATAGTAGAGCGAAAACCGCCAGACCTGCATGTTCTTCAGAGGCGCCAGCTGCGCGGCGATCGTGGCTGCCTTTCCACCCGATTTGCGGCGCGCCTCGAATACCGGGTCATTCTTGGCGAAGAGGAAGAAGACGATGGCGATGGCGGCAAGCCCAAGGGCCCAGATATTGGCCACGGCCTCCCATCCGTAGGCCACCATGATGAAGGGCGCGCCGAACTTGGTGACAGCGGCGCCGACATTGCCAGCCCCGAAAATACCAAGCGCGGTGCCCTGTTTCTCGCGCGGATACCAGTGCGAGACATAGGCCACGCCAATCGCGAAGGATCCACCGGCCAGCCCGACACCAAGCGCGGCCAGCAGGAACATCGGATAGGTTTCGGCCATGGTCAGCAGCCATGTCGCAGTCGCGGCCAACAACATCTGAATTGGAAACACGATCCGTCCGCCGAACTGCTCGGTCCAGATGCCGAGGATCAGCCTTGTCAGCGAACCCGTCAGGATCGGGGTCGCCACCAGAATGCCGAATTGCGTTTCGCTAAGGCCCAACTCGCTTTTGATCTGGACGCCGATGATCGCAAAGATGGTCCAAACCGCAAAGTTCAGCGTGAATGCGAAAGTACTCAGCCCGAGGGCCCGGTTCTGATCGCTTCGCATCGCGGGTGTCGTGGTCATCACAAGTCCTTTCAGATGAGGGCGCGCCTTTGACGCTCAACTTTCAGGGTATGTGATGTCCATTGAGCCGGATTTTCGGTTTGATCGAAATCAGGTACGAGCCGGGGATGAGCGAAATAAACGATGGGGCAAAAAAAGTCAGATCAGCATCTGCACGGATCAAGCCAGCACTTCTGAGAGGAAATCATGGGATTGACAGTGCGCAAATTTTGGCTTGATAATTGTCAATCTGTGCAGTGCATGTGGGTGAGCCATTGGCCGAATCGTTTCAATCAGAAGTCCGCAAGCTGGACATTTTTTCCGCGATGGAAGAATCGTATTTTGATGATCTGATGCGCGCGGCCTACGTGCAGAACTTTCCACCACATGTTGAGCTGATCACCGAAGGCGATATCAGCGATTTCCTGCATATCGTGCTCGTCGGCACGGTCGAGCTGTTCTCGACCTGGAACAACCGCGAAACGTCGATGGCGATGGTGCGTCCGGTATCGACCTTTATTCTGGCTGCGACGATCCGCGAGGCGCCTTACCTGATGTCCGCACGAACGCTGGAGAAAAGCCGGATCGCCCTTATCCCGTCTCAGGATGTCCGCCGGGTTTTTGGCCAGGATGCGGCCTTTGCTCGTGCGATTGTCGGCGAACTGGCCAATTGCTACCGCGCCGTGGTCAAGAACACCAAGGACCTCAAGCTGCGCAGCTCGCTGGAACGGCTGGCCAATTACCTTTTGCGCGAACAGCGTCGTCAGGCCGGTGCGCCGCAGTTTGATCTGCCGTTTGAAAAGCGGCGATTGGCTTCGTTTCTCGGCATGACGCCGGAAAATCTCAGCCGGGCGTTCAAGGGGCTTCAGCCTTACGGGGTTGTCGTTGACGGCTCTCGCATGACCATAACCGATCAGGCGGATCTGGAATCCTTTGCCAAGCCCAGCCCGCTGATCGACGACCACCGCGCGTGACGCATCCGATCACGCCGGGTATCTTTCGCCCGCAGGCGGACATGCGCGGCCCACGCCCAAGCCGGATAGGATTTGTATCTGGAATCCACCGCGATTAAACTTGCCTTTGAAGGCACCACAGGACCAAACACACGCCGCCCGTCAGAATTTTCCCCTGCCAAGCTGGATGGATTGCCCCGATGAAACGTCTTGTCAAATCCGGCCTCATGTTCGGCAACCTGATCCACGTGTCCTCGCCGGCGCTGGTGGAGCGCTATAATCGCGCGCTTATGCATCTGACCGGGAAGAGCACTGCGTTGCCCGATTTCTACATCGACATTTCCGGCTACTCGCCCGAAATCGGTCATGAGCTGGGCGATCACCTCTATCTCAACCATGCAGGTGTGAACAGGCAGTTCATCCTGCTCAGCACCCAGCAGAAGACCGCGCCGCTGCTTGGGGCCAAGTTCTCGACCTCGCGCGGCATCCTGCGCCAGTTCATCGAAGAGAACGAGGCGGCGCTGTTTGCGCTGACCGCGCGCGATGCGGTGGCGGGCGAGCTGGTGAATTCGGTCTTTGATATGTCCACACCCGACCATCTCTTTGATCTGCGCCGGGTGCGCGTCGAGGCGGACACCACCGGTGGCGCCGTCCGGCAGGCGCAGAAGCTAAAGGCCAAGACCGACCGGTTTCTGAGCGAACAGGATGCATGGTTCGACGATGTGCTGATCGCGGAAATGATCGAGCTGGCAGGCGAGACCGGCGATGTGGTCCGTAACCCGGTGCAGTTGAAGGAAATGAGCTTTGACCAGCGCAATTTCTGGACCGCGCATTTTGGTGGCGTCTACCTCTTTCAGCAGATGGATCACCCGGCGCTGGTCACAAGCGGCGACAAGGATGCTCTGGGAGAGTTGCCGATTAAATATGTCTTCGACCTCGAAGACCGGAACAGGATCGCCAAATTCCTTGAATACAACGATCTGGCAGAGCCCGTGGTCAAGGCGCGCGGTGTAAATGCGGGATCGATCCTGCGTCAGAAGATGGATTTCATTCTGGTCGATGCGCTGGCTGGCGAGGGGGTTGATCTGGCAGGGCGCACCCGAGCCGAGATGCGGCGGCTGGCCAGCCGCCATGCGGCCCAATTGCCGGAAGAGTTCCATGCGCTTGCGGCACTGGTCAACTGGGTTGAAAATGATGGCCCCTGGCCGCGGATCGCGTCCGATCACCCGGCTTATTTCTACACGCTGCGTGCCGCCGACCACTCCGATGCGGACCTGATCAACATGCTGTTGTCCGAACTGTCACCAAAGGACATCCGCCAGCTCTTCATTTGTCACAAGCCGCTATTCTACCAGCTTTACGAGGGCTGGCCCGAGGCCAAGAAGGCTTATGTGATCGAATTCCTGACGCGCGAATACCAGATCGACAAGGCCGGGGCGCGCGAGGCCCTGTTCGGCCACGAACCCGAGATGGCCGAACCGCAGGTGTCGAAATCCAAAGCCTCGAAATCCAAGGCCCCGAAACCCCGGCGAAGGGTGAAAGGCCCGTGGGGCTGAGGCGTTTTTGCGCTCGGTGCAAACTTCGCCTTGCCAAACATGGTGTCTGGGTCGCAATATATTCATGATATTGAATGGGAGTGGAGCATATCATGATTACGCGCCGACAGATGATTGCCGGGATGGGGGCCGCGGTGCTCGCCGGGCAGGGTGGTCGCGCCGTCGCGGGCGTGCGCCATGATATAGGCGCCATGCGCCTGACATCGCTCAGCGACGGGCATCTGGTGCTGCCGGGCAGTTTTTTCTTCGACGGGTTGCCGCAGGACGAGGTCGGCGAGATCCTTGCGCGCCACGGTCTTTCACCCGATGAACTCCAGCCGCCCTGCAACGTCACGCTGTTGCAGGACGCGGACCGCACCGTGCTGTTTGACGCAGGTGCAGGGGCGGGGTTCATGCCCAGTGCCGGTACGCTGGCGGACAGCCTCGATGCCGTGGGGGTTGCGCCAGAGGATGTAACGCACGTGGTCTTTACCCACGGCCACCCCGATCACCTCTGGGGGGTGCTGGACGATTTCGATGACCTGATGTTCCCCGAGGCAACCTATATGATGGGGGCCGCTGAATGGGACTATTGGCGCGACCCGGCGACGGTGGACAGCATCGACGCGGCACGGGCGGGTTTCGCGGTCGGCGCGCTGCGCAGGCTGGAGGCCATCGAGGACCGCATCCACTTGTTCCGCGACGGCGAAGAGGTTTTGCCCGGTGTCGCCGCCGTGGCCAGCTACGGGCACACGCCCGGGCATATGGCGTTCGAATTGCGTGCGGGCACTGACGCGCTGCTGATCGGCGGTGATGCCATCGGCAACCACCACGTTGCCTTTGCCCGCCCCGACTGGCCCAGTGGTGCCGATCAGGACACCGCGCAGGGCGCGCAAACCCGCGCGCGGCTGCTGGACAAGCTGGCGCAGGAACAGATTGCGCTGATTGGTTTTCACCTGCCGGGCGGCGGGATCGGACGCGTGGAACGGGACGATGGCGCTTACCGATTTGTAACGGAGGAAATGTGATGCGTTGGTTTGCAATTTGGCTGTTTGCGGCGGGCATGGCCGCGGCGAGCGAGGATATCGCGGACAAATATCCCGGCTCGATGCTCTATGACAAACCGGTGGAGTTTATCCCCGGCGTATTCTCTGCCATCGGCGCCACGGCCCCGCCCACCTATGAAAATGCGGGGCACAACAACAATCTCAGCTTCATCATCACCGGTGACGGGGTGGTGGTGATCAATGGTGGCGCGGCCTACGGGCTGGCCAAGGCGCTGCACGACGAGATCAAGGCGCTGACGGATCAGCCGGTGAAACTGGTCTTTAACGAGAACGGGCAGGGGCACGCGATACTCGGCAACAGCTATTGGGCCGAACAGGGCGTGCCGATCGTCATGCATGTCGATGCGGCGCATGAGATCGCGGAATATGGCGGCACGATCCTGGACGGTATGAAGCGCTATAACCGCGATCAGGCGGAAGGCACCGAGATCGTGGCGCCGACCGAGACATTCGAGGACGAATACATCGTCGAGATGGGCGATTTCCGTATCGAGGCGCGGCATCTGGGCCCGGCGCACAGCCCCGGTGATATCGTCATCTGGCTGCCCCAGCAGAGCCTGGTGATTGCGGGTGACATGGCGTTTCACGAGCGCATGCTGCCGATCTTCCCCGACACCATCACCGCCGACTGGATCGAGACGTGGGACAATGAGTTCGAGCCACTGGGCGCCACCTATGTGATCCCCGGCCACGGCCACCCGACCAACATGGCACAGGTGCGCCGCTATACCCGCGATTACCTCGTCTACCTGCGGGCCAAGATAGGCGAGCATATCGACAATGGCGGCGATCTGACCGAGGCCTATTACGTCGATCAGTCGCCCTATGCGCATCTGGATACGTTCGAGGAGCTTGCGACCAAGAATGCCGGGCGCGTTTACGAACAGATGGAATGGGAATAGCGCAAAACAGGGTGATCTTTCAGCCCTGCGGGGCCGGGATGGCCTGATTATCTGGTTGCCTTGCTGATCGTGGATCAATTTCCCGATCTGGCCGCAAGGATCGGAAATTCATCCCCTGCGCGCCCCTTGACCCAGCGGCGCAGAGTCCGATTTAAGGCGGGACTGTCTCAAATCCCCGGGGGCGATTCCGCCATGCTTTTCGATCTTTACGACCTGCCTTTTGACGGCCAAGCCGCCCATCTCTATCTCGGGCTGGGCTTGGGCCTGCTTTTTGGCATTGCCGCGCAAATCAGCCGGTTCTGCCTGCGTCGCGGTCTTGTGGCCGGGCCGGATCGCGCCCCTGCGCTGGGCACATGGCTGACGGCGCTGGCCACGGCAATTGCCGTGACCAGTGCGGCGACATGGCTGGGCTGGGTTGACCTATCGGATCACCGCCTGATGACCACCGAACTGCCGCTATTGGCGATTGTCGTTGGTGGGCTCGCCTTTGGTATCGGCATGGTGCTGACCCGCGGCTGTGTCAGCCGCCTGACCGTGCTGGGCGGAACCGGCAACCTGCGGGCGCTGACCGTGTTGCTGATCTTTGCGCTGGTGGCGCACGCGACGCTCAAGGGCGTCTTTGCACCGCTGCGCGTGGCGCTGGGATCGGTCACGACAGAAACCGGCATCGCCTCGCTGGCGGAACTGCCGGGCGGATTGCTGACCTGGGCGGCGCTGGCCATCGCGGCCCTTGTTACCGCGATTGCGATGCTGCGGCCGCGTCCGCTGCATGCGGCGCTGGCCGTGGTGATCGGCCTGCTGGTGGGCCTTGGCTGGGTCGCGACCGGCTGGCTGCTGCTGGATGAATTCGACCCGCTGCCGGTGCAATCTCTGGCCTTCACGTCGACCTGGGCCGACAGCCTCTTCTGGACGGTCGCCTCCAGCTCGATCCCCGCCGGATTTGGCGTCGGTATGATCGGCGGCGTCTTTGGCGGTGCATTCCTGTCGGGGCTGTTGCGCCGCGAGTTGCGCTTCGCCAGTTTCGAGGATGCGCCGCAGACCCTGCGTTATGTGGCGGGCGGCGCGCTGATGGGCTTTGGCGGTGTTCTGGCCGGTGGCTGCACCGTCGGTGCCGGCCTCTCGGGCGTGTCGATGCTCAGCATTGCGGCAATCGTTGCGCTGGTGTCGATCACCAGCGGCGCGCTGCTGACGGACCGTGTCCTGGGCCGCTCACCGCTTATGCAACCGGCGGAGTGACCGGCGCGCTGCTGCCCGCACTGCCGATTGCGCGCTGGGTGATCATGGCGCCTGCCCACATGCAGGTGACCGCGACCCAAGCCGTCAGGGCAAAGACCGAACCGCCCGACATGCCCGCCCCCACGGCACAGCCCCCGGCCAACATACTGCCGAACCCCATCAGCACGGCCCCGATCAGGTAGCGCTCCATCGGGGTGTCCACACCAAACCGCTCGATGCGCGCCTCACCGGTTGCGAGCGCCATCAGGGCCGCCCCGGCAAATACTCCGGGCACCAGCCCGATGCCAAAGCTCAGTGGCAGCGCGCGGCTGTTCACCAGCCCCATCAACGTGTCTGCCGACGGGCCGGTGAATGTCACCGATGACAGCGGCACGACGCCGAACGAATTCTGCGCGACCGCATATGTCAGAGCCCAGCCCAGCCCGATGGCGCCGCCGACGCAGAGCGCGGCCACCATATGGCTGGTCCGCAGCCGGTGCCGCTGGCCCAGCCACAGCGAGATAATCAGCGCCAGCCCCGCGAAGATCGCCGCGATGGCCGGTGTCAGATGCAGCAGGACCAGCAGATCACGCCCCGCGCCGCCTTCGACCGTCCAGATACCGGCCAGTGTTTCGCGCAGCGGTGACAGCGCCCCGCGCAGGGACATCTGCGCCACGATGGTCAAAACCAGACCGGTTATGAGCGCCCGCAGGTTGCCGGTGGCCGACAGCACCAGCAGACGGCTGGCGCAGCCCCGCGCGAGGATCATGCCGCAGCCGAACATCAGCCCGCCGATGATCGCGCCCGAGAGGCTGCCTGTCGCGGCCAGTTGCCGCGATGCTGACGGATCGAACCATCCCGCGACCACCAGGCTCTGCACGCAGAGCACGCCCGCATTGAATGCGATCAGCCAGATCGCCAAGCGCGGCCCCAGCAGGCCTTGCGCCACCTCGACCGTCGCCGCCCGCAGACAGAAACGTGAATGCTGTGCGCCCGCGCCAAAAACCAGCCCGACCAGCGCGCCCGCCGCGGCCAGCACTGTGCCGTCGCCATAGCGGTCCAGTAGAGTCTCGATCATGGCGGCCTCCTTGGTCGCGCAGAACGCTGTAGGATACGCCCCGCGCAGGCGCCTTGATTTGGTGCAACCTGTTCGCGGGCCGCGCTGGCACGGCAGCCCGCGCAGGCGATGATTACTTCAGCGCGTCCTGCACGATCTCGTCCAAGAGGGCCTGAACCTGCTGCATCGGCCCCTCGGGATAAACCCGGTAGCCGATCATTACGGCCCCTTCACGTTCGGCGACAAAGATACCGTAGGGGCAATGGGCGATGTTCATCGGATCCGCCTCCATCACCTTGCGCGACAGTTGTGCCGAACAGAAGAGAAAGATATCGGCCTCGTCAAACAGCACCTTGTCGCTGCCTACATCGGCTGCGGTGCGGGCCAGCATCTCGCCCGTGTGGCTGACATGATCGATGACCAGCCCGCGCCCGATGATGGCACTTTCCACAACGAAAGCGGCATCGTCGAAACTGCCCGGATAGGGATAGGTCACGGCTTGGTCATTTGCCTGCGCCGGCAGGCTGGCAAGCGCGAAGAGCGCTGCAACACTCAGACGTTTCATTGAAATTCCCTTTCATTACTTGTTCGCAGATGCCCGCAGGCCCGGTCAGCCAAAAATATCGGCAGTGATGCCCGAGTACCAACCCACCGATTCCTCGTATGTGGCGCGGCGCGTTGCGTCGTCTTCGCCGGTCTGGCTGATGAACCCGTCGACCTTGGCGATCTTTTCTTCGGTCGGCTCATAGGTGGCGCCGACCTTGACGCCGTCATTGGTGTCGATCAGTGACCAGCAGGTGTTGGAATACTTCGCCGGGAAGACCCGCGATCCGGTCAGCGCGCCGCGCACCGCGTTGGCGCAGACCTTGGCCTGGCTGTTGGCCGAGAACCCTGATTTGGGCATGTCACCCTGCTGGGCCGAGTCGCCCAGCACATAGATGTCCGGGTTCGCGCGACTGCTCATGTCGGTGGGGTTGACCGGGGCCCAGTTCCCATCGGTCACACCGGCGATTTCCGCGATGCGTCCGGCCTTTTGTGCCGGGATCACGTTGCAGACATCCACCTGTGTTATCTCGCCGTCGATCGTCACGGTCATGGCGCGCGGATCGACCGAGACATTGCCGCCGCCGAATTCCGGGCCGATCCAGTCGATCATGCCGGCATAGTGATCGGCCCAGCCTTCCTGGAACAGCGCCATCTTGGAGAATTTCTCCTTAGGGTCGGCGATGATGATCTTGGCGGTCGGGTTGGTCTTTTGCAGGGTGTGGGCGACCATCGAGACCCGTTCATAGGGGCCAGGCGGGCAGCGGAACGGGTTGGGCGGGGCGACCATGGCGAAAGTCCCGCCTTCGCGCATGGCCATGATCTGCGCCTTGAGCAGTTCGGTCTGCGATCCGGCCTTGTATGCGTGCGGCATGGCGTTCTGGGCTGCGATGCTCCAGCCGGGCACTGAATCGTCGATGAAGTCGATGCCGGGGCTGATGATCAGCTTGTCATAGGGCAGCACATCGCCGCCCGCGAGGGTCACGTTGCTGGCCTCGGCATTCACGTCGATGGCCCAGTCATGCACCACGTTGACACCGCCCATTGCGAGCGCGCCGTAGGTGTGCGCCAGTTCGTCCATCTCCTTGAACCCGCCCAGATAGAGGTTCGAGAAAAAGCAGGTGAAGTAGGTGCGCGAAGGTTCAACCAGCGTGACATCTATCTTGCCCTCGCTGTCCTTGGCGATATAGCGCGCCGCCGTGGCGCCGCCTGGGCCGCCGCCGATCACCACGACACGCGGTTTTTCGTGTCCGGCCGCCAGCAGGGAAGGCGATTTGAGGGCAGCGGCCGCTGCCACGCTGCCGCCCAGGAATGTGCGTCTGTTGAATGTCATCGTCTTTCCTCCCGCAGTAATTTCACGTTTCAGTTTCAGACTGACTCAATCGATATTTCCGAAATAGGCCGCCAGCGCCGCGATCTCTTCGGCAGAGAGCCGTCCGGCCATCATCTGCATCACCGGATGCGGGCGCAGTTTCGATTTATAGGCGTGCATCGCGACGACAAAATCCTCCGCGGGCCAGTGAGTGATCGACGGAATGCCCGTCGCACTGCCGTCGGCGCGATGGCAGGTCAGGCATTCGGTCGCCAGATATTCGCCGTATTCCGCGTCTCCTTCCAGCGCCAGGATCGCGGGATCAAGATCGTGATCGGTGGGCCGGGCAGTCGGTTCTGCCTCGGGGATGTCTGCGGGGCTGTCCGAATGGCGTCGCAGATAGGCCAGCAGATCGGCGCGGTCCTGCGCGTCCTTCATGCCACGGTAGCTCATTCGGGTTTTCGAGACCAGCGCCCGCGGGTTTTCGATATAGGCATCCAGCGTTTCGGCCGTCCAGACCAGCCCGTCCATGCCCGCGCGGGTCATGGATGCGGAATAGGCGAAACCGCCCTGTGTGCCCGCGCGTCGCCCGAATATCCCGTTCAGATGCGGGCCGATCCGGTCCCGGGCGCCATCCCCGACCATGTGGCAGCCTTTGCATTGCTCAAACAATGCCGCACCCTTTTCAGCATCGCCCAAACCTTCTGCCGCACCGGAACTGGCGGCCAGAATTGCCGCCAGAACCAGTGGGTAGGGCCGGAATGGGCGCATCAACTACTCCGTGAAGGTTGAAAGATAGGCGTTGATCGCCTCCAGGTCAGCATCCTTGCGAAGTCCGTTAAAGGACATCTTGGTGCCCTTGAGGTATTTTTTTGGCGACGCGAGAAACGCCGTCAATTCCTCTGGTGTCCAGACCAACCCTTGTTCGGCGCGCTCCAGCAGCGGGGTCGAGTAGCGGAACCCTTCGACCGAACCTGCCGCACGCCCGACAATGCCGTTCAGATGCGGGCCGACGCGGTTTTTCGCTTTCTCGCCGACCTGGTGGCAGGCCTTGCACTTGCGGAACACCTTTTCGCCCTGTGCCACCAGTTCGGGGTCCGGAGCTGGTGCCGCTTCGGCAACCTCCTGCACGACGGCTTCTGCGGCCTCCTCGACCGGTTCGGCCGTCGCTGCGTCTTCCTCGGTCTGAGGGGTCACGTCCAGAACCCGGGCGCGCATGGTGATCTCCACCTCGTCCTTGCAATCCTGCATGCAGGGCTCGCCGGTAAATTTCGGATATTCGGTTTCGGCCCGGTCATCGATGATGAAGCCATCGGCATTGGGCATCTGCACGTCGCCGAAAGTCTCGTTCGACAGCACGAAATCGTCATCCACCAGATAGTTGGAATAGAGGATATAGGCGGTGATCGCATAGACTTCATCCGCCTCAAGGCTCTGGGCATCGCCAAAGGGCATCGACCGGTTGATGTAATCCCACGTGGTCGAAAGGTAGGGCCAGTAGCTGCCCACGGTCTTGACCGGATCGGGATCCGCCAGCGTCCCTTCACCACCGGCCAGCTTGGGCCAGTTGCCGACGCCTTCGGCGAAATCGCCGTGGCACGAGGCGCAGCGTTCGGCAAAGATTGCCTCGCCCGTGGCCACATCGCCCGATCCTGCAGGCAGCCCCGTGCCATCAGGGCGCACGTCAAGGTTCCATGCCGCGATCTCCTCGGGCAGGGCAGGGCGGCCAAGGCCGAAATCACCGGCCAGCGCGGGCGCAGAGATCAGGCATGTGGCGGCCAGCAGGGCAGCCGTTTCAAGATACTTCGACATTTTCTGCCTCCCCTGTTGTCCGAACCCACCATGTCTGAATGCCGTTATTGTGGTAGATGGAGTTCAGCCCGCGTACCTCGCGCAGCTGGTTCTTGGTCGGCTGGACATAGCCCGTGTCGTCCATCGCGCGGGCCTGCAGCAGCATTTCCGAGCCGTCCCAATCAATGTCCAGATAGAAGCGGCTCAGCGCCATCTTCTCGCCGGGCTTGGCCAGTCGCGCGATCTGCCATGACTTGCCACCATCGGTCGAGACATCGACGCGGGTGATTGCACCGCGCCCGGACCAGGCCAGGCCGCTGATCACCAGAGGGCCGGGGCCGTGGGTGATGGGCGATTGCGGGCTGGGCGAGGTGATGACCGATTTGGCATCCATCGCCCAGGTCCATTTGCGCGCCGTGCCATCCTCCAGCACGTCGGTGTATTTGCTGGTTTCCTCGCGGCTTTCCACGGGCGCGTCCGAGACTTCGATTCGGCGCAGCCACTTGATCCACATGTTGCCTTCCCAGCCGGGCACGACGAGGCGCACTGGATACCCGTGCTCTTTACGCAAAGCCTCGCCATTGGCTTTGAACGCAACGAGCACATCGTCCAAAGCTTTTTCCATCGGGATCGAACGCCCGTTCGAAGACGCATCAGCCCCCTCGACATAGACCCATTTGCCGGCGGTCTGATAGCCGACCTCCTGCAGCAGCGTGCGTAGCGGCACGCCGGTATATTCCATGTTGTGGATCATGCCGTGGGTGAACTGCGCCCCGTTCAGTTGTGCGCCTGCCCATTCCATGCCGGAATTGGCCGCGCATTCGCAGAAATAAACGTGGTTTTCGCGCGGGAACCGTTCCAGATCGGCATAGGTGAACACCAGTGGCGTATCGACCAGCCCGTTGATCATCAGGCGATAGTCTTCCTTTGCCAGCTCGATCGCGCCGGAATGATGCCGTTCGAAGGCGCAGCCCTGCGGGGTGATGGTGCCATCCAGCGCGTGGATCGGCGTGAAGTTGATAGAGCTGATCGTGTCGGCGGTCAGCCATTCGACGTTGCGGCGGATCACGTCGCTCTCGAACCGGATGGGAAGGCCGTAGGGCGTTTCATCGACGGGATCGCCAAAGCCCTGCGCCCAGGGCTGGACCTCGGTGATCAGTGGATCGGGGGTGGCTGCAGCGGCGCTGGTCGCTGCGGCCCCGACCCCGGCCGCCGCCGCGCCGCGCAAAAACGCGCGCCGCGTGGTGGGTTTGGGGGAAGAGGATTCTGTCATGGCTGATGCCTCCTTGTCCTGTGCATTTACAGTCCGGTGACCGTGACGCTGGTATTGGGATTGATGGTGACGGTGCCCAGCCGGGCGATGTGATCCTCGACCACGTCCCAGATCATCGGCCCCTCGGTGCCCTCGTTGACCGAGGCCCAGCCTGCGATCACGTAGCTCTTGGACGGATCAATCGCCTCGCCGGTTTTCAGCAGCGTGAGATCGGTGATCCGGCTGCCCTGCGGTTTCGATATGTCGATCCGGTAGCCCAGCCCGCCGGTGCGCACCATGTCGCCGCCCTGCTGATAATAGGGATCGGGGTTGAAGAGGTTGTCGGCCACGTCCTCCAGCACCACATGCAGGAATTCACCCGTCATTTCAGTGCGGTACGCTTGACCATAGGTCATAGAGGTGACGTTCCAGATATCCTCGCGGGTGATGTCCTGACCGGGCAGAATGCTCGGCCCCCAACGCACGCCGGGGCTAAGCGCGATATCCGCCTCGCGTTCCGACAGAAGGGCGTCACAGATCAGGTCGTCCCAAGTCCCGTTGAAATTGCCGCGCCGGTAGAGCAGGCTGCTCGTCTGGCCGATCACCTCTGACAGTTGGTCGGCAAAGGGAGCGCGCTGCGCGTCGATCAGCGCGGTCATCTCCGGATCGGGGGCGATCACGTCGGAAAAGATCGGGATCAGCTTGTGACGGAAACCCATCATGCGTCCGTCGCGCACGTCCAGATCCACGCGGCTGACGAATTTGCCGTTGCTGCCCGACGCTACGATGATCGTCTCGCCTACCAGCACCGGCTCTGGCAGCGCATCATGGGTGTGGCCGGACAGGATCACGTCGATGCCGGTCACGATACCGGCCATCTTCTTGTCCACGTCAAAGCCGTTATGGCTGAGCAGGACGACCAGTTCGGCGCCTTGGGCGCGCACCTCGTCCACCATCTCTTGCATATGTTCGTCGCGGATGCCGAAGGCGTATTCGGGGAACATCCAGCCGGGATTGGCAATCGGCATGTAGGGGAATGCCTGGCCGATCACGGCGATCTTGACGCCGCCGCGCTCGAAAAACTTGTAGGGCGGGAACAGCTCGGCCGGTTCGTCCCATTCTGCGTCGAATATGTTCTGACCAAGGGCCGCAAAGGGCAGCCCCTCGACCAGTTCATTGACGCGGTCAGAGCCCAGCGTGAATTCCCAGTGGAATGTCATCGCATCCGGTTTCAACGCGTTCATCACGTTGACCATATCCTGACCCTCAGTCTGGTAGCAGGTGTAGCTGCCATGCCATGTGTCGCCGCCATCCAGCAGCAGCGCGTCAGGGCGGTCCGCGCGGATCTGGTTGATCACGGTGGCAACGCGGTCCAGTCCGCCGACGCGGCCATATCCCTGCGCCAATGCCGTGAAATCCCCCGAAGAAAGCGCGTAATGCGCGGGGCTGCCATCGTCGATCCCGTAAAGGCGGCGGAAATCCGCGCCGGTCACATGCGGCACCTTACCTTTGTTGTCGCCAACGCCGATGTTGATCGACGGCTCGCGGAAATAGAGCGGCTTCAGCTGGGCGTGAATATCCGTGACGTGGATCAGTGACACATTCCCGAACGTGTCGAACCGGGTCAGTTGATCCTGCGTCAGTGCCTGTTGCGCAGCCAGACGGCCCCATTGACCGAAAGACGATGCGCCGAGGATCGCGCTTGCCGCCATGCCGGTCTGCAAAAAGTCACGCCGTGAGATCATCATAAGGCTCCCTCGCGCGATCACATGCGCGAAATTGAATGTTTAAGGTCAAAAAACACCCCGCACCGATCGCTCGGGCGGGGCGTTCGTTCAGTTGCGGATAGACGGCCCTTCGACCGACAGACCGTTGCCGCGCGACGCGACATAAAGCTCGAGCGCGATGAATTCTTCGCTGCCCGGGCTATAGGTCTCTGCGCGGGTATCACGGATGCAGCCTTTGAAGCGGGCATGCACCGCGTTGAGCTTGGTGTTTTTCAGCCGGTAGACCGGAAAGCCGTTGATCTGCCCCTGGCTGAGATGGTCGGCGCGGATCATGTTGCCGTAATTGTCTTCGTGGCAATTGGCGCAGCTCAGTTCCAGCTGACCATTACGGGTATAATACAGCTCTTTGCCCTTTTCCCAGGTGGACTGTACCGGGCCGTCGATCGCCACATTCACCGGCAGGCCGCGCGAGACAGAGGAAATCAGCGCGACCATGTTCTGCATGGTTCCGCCAGTGTATTTCCACTTCTCCGCACCCATGCGGTTTTCACGGCAATCGTTGATCTGCATCTCCAGCGTGCGAACCTCGCCCGCCGCCTCGTTCCACTTGGGATAGACAGCGCGCACACCGGCCATCGTATCAGGGGACTCGTGGCAAGAGGCACAGGATTTGTCCTCGGTGCCTTCGACCGTGTCCCAGGTATCCATCGCCTGTTCGACAAAGATCATGCCGGGATTGTCGAAATCATCCGCCTGCATCGCGCGGGTCTCGGTCCCGCGAAACAGCCAGCCCGACATCACCTCGTCCAGCGTGTCCGAAAGATGATCAGGCGCTGCGGTGCGCGTGACCATCTCGGTCTCTTCGTTGAGGATCAGCGTTGCATCCACCGGATCCGCCAGTGCGGGCGTTGCCGCCAGCACCAGCGCGCCGATTGCGCTCAGGGCCCTAGTCTTTTTTATCATTATCGTTCCTCCCATCGATGCCCGGCGTCTATTCGACGGCGATTTTCTTGGCCGTCTCGTAGACCGATCCGTCATCATCGTACCAGGTAAACTGGAATTCGCCGCTTTCCGGTACAGTCGCTTCAAACTCGAAGAACGGGTTGGTCGAAATTGCGGGCTCCATCTTGATATCCACGACATTCTCGCCGTTGAAATCGCAAGTAAAGCGGTTGATGATCGAACGCGGGATCGGGTTGCCGTCACCATCCTTGCGCTGACCGCTTTCCATCTTGTGGCTGATCAGCGTCTTGATCGTGATCGCCTCGCCGGCAGCGGCAGTCTTGGGGACTTTGACGCGGGGTTTTACACCTTTGGCCATTTCATGTTTCTCCTTGAACCTATCAGCCGCCGCAGCCGCCGATTGTGACCTTGACCGTGCTCGATGCGCGGGCGAACGACCCATCTGCAAGCTTGGCAATTGCGACAACGTCCTGCGTGCCCGCCAGACGGATGCGCGTGGAGGCCGATTGCGAAGCTGCGAGCGGGCCGAAATTAAAAGTGGCGACAGGCGGCGTCGGGTTGCCGAGCGCCAGCACCATGATAGCGGTGGCACCGGGGGCAGACACCTCGATCGGCACTGTGTTGCCGTTTTCGGCAATCTCGGGCGCAGTCAGGGTAACCCCCGTGCTGCCAATTTCCGCACCGCCGGTGAATGCCGCGATTTCTTCATCCCCGGCAGCGGCGGCGGCGGTCAGCGGCAGACCGGTGGCGACGATGGCCCCGGCACCGAGGATCATCGCGTTGCGTCGTGTCAGTTCCATGTTTTCATCTCCTGAACTTGAACCTTGTGTTGCAGGCCGGTCATTCCTTGAGCGTGCCCAGATAGGCCACGACGTTTTCGATCTGCTGTGCCGTCAAAAGCGGCCCGAACGTGTCATCGGCGGCCTTGCCGGTATAGGCCTTACCCGGACGGATAAAGCCTTCGGTCTTGTAGAAGGAAGGCATCATCGAGCCTTCGAACATCATCTTGGCGTTGGCCACGATGCCGCGCAGTTCGGCCTCGCTCCAGCGATCGCCGGCCCCGTCCAGCGGCGGGCCGATCTCGCCCTGGAAGGGCACCTCGGCCTGTTCGGATACCACGTGGCACGCCACGCAATTGCCCAACTTCTTGCTACCGACGATCTTGCGCCCTTCGGCAGCGTCGCCCGGGACGCCGGTCAGCGAAGTCGCCACCGCGCCATCTTCGAATTTGACCTGGCTCGGGGCGATCTCGCCAGCGGCAGACCCCCCGGCCGACAGCGCCAGCGCCATCGCAGCTAGAATGGATTTTCTCATGCGTCCTCCCGCAACACAATTTGTTGTCTTGTTTGTGAGCTACTCTAGGGCAGGGGGCGCGGCGCGATCAACTATAAATTCGCATTTTTGAATTTATCTTTCCCGGCCGCACCGGCGCTCAGTCGGTAGAGCCGTCGTTGCGTTCCTGTATGCGCCGCGCGTGGTAACGTTGGAAATCTTCTCCGTTATCAAGCTCGTAGCGCTTTTCATTCACCCATGTGAACATGTCCAGAGTTGTCCCCAGAGCGAAGGCGCCGGGCATCAGGGCGACTGCCGCCTCCGAGGCGCTCTGATCCTCTGCAACCTCTTCGGGCAGGAACAGGATCGATGGCGTGAACAGCAATCCCCATTTGCCCACGGCCTGTTTCTCGCTCAGAACCTCGCCGTCAAAATCCGTGACCTCCACATCGCCGTGAAGGTTCATCTGCACGACAAAGAAATTCTCGCGGATGTAGGAAGCGAGCACTTCCTGAGGGAAAACCTCCTTGTGCATCTTGGTGCAATAGACGCAGCCGCGTTGTTCCACCATGATGACCAGTCGCTTGCCTTCGGCATTTGCATCCGCCAGATCTTCGCGCAGGTCCTTGAACGTGTCGCGCATCCAGTCGGTCTTGTGCAGGCCATCGTCGCCGATTTCGACGGCAAAGGCGGGCAGCGCCAAGAGCGCGGCGGCAAGGAATGTGGCTAGTCGTTTCATCGATCCTCTCCTCATCAGATGCTCTGGAAGGCCGGGAACGTCTCCAGCATCCATTGCGCGATATAGTTAACACTGTCGGTGGCAATAAGAACTGCGAAAACGATCAGCAGCAGGCCCATCGCCTTTTCGACTAGGGGCAGGTGTTTGCGGAACCGCGCGGCAAAGCGCAGGAATGGCGCGATAAAGAGCGACGCGATCACGAAGGGCGCGGTCATCGCAGCACCAAAGACCAGCAACAGCCACAGCCCCTCCAGCGCGGTTGATTCGGTGCTGGCAGTGAAGATGACAGCGGTCAGCACCCCGCCCACACAGGGCGTCCAGCCTGCGGCAAAGGCAAAGCCCACCACATAGGCGCCCAGCACCGACATGCCCTTGGTTTCGCCCGCATCCAGTTGAAACACCCGGTTGAGAAAGCTGATATGCAGCACGCCCAGAAAATGCAGGCCCATGATAAAGACGATCAGTGCCGCCACTAGCCGGAATTCGGTCTGCACGCCGCGAAACGCCTGACTCAGCCCCCAGGCCGCAGCGCCCATCAGCACGAAAACGGTGATGATCCCCAGCGAGAACATGATCGACGCCAGAAACGCCCGCCGCTGCACGCCCGGCGCTAGCGCGCCGTCCTCGCTGATTTCTGACATCGACGCCCCGGCCATGTAGCTAAGGTAGAAAGGGACGATGGGCAGCACGCAGGGGGAGAAGAAGACGATCAGCCCGCCCAGAATGGCCCCGAAAAAACTGACGTCCAGCATCGTTATGCCTCCCGGGCGCTTGATCAAGGTACATATTCAAGTTATTATATATTTAACCGCAGCGTCAACAGGAGCCGAGATGAATTGGGCGCGAATGTCCGTTGTTGCCTGCGTATTGTCGCTGGGCGCGATATTGCCGCTCCGCGCGGCAGAGCTGATCATGGTCGAGCAGGCCGGGTGCCATTGGTGCGAACGCTGGGACGCCGAACTGTCTGATATCTATCCAAGAACGGCTGAGGGGCGCCGCGCGCCGCTGCGCCGGGTGGATCTGCGCGATCTGCCCGAAGATATCAACTTTACCTCGCGGCCGGTGTTCACGCCGACATTCGTTCTGGTCGAGGACGGGCAGGAACTGGGCCGCATGGAAGGCTATAACGGCGACGAGTTCTTCTGGTTTCTGCTGGGGCGTCTGCTGGACGCCCACAACATCGCCGCGGTGCCGGAGCAATGAGGCACCCGTGCGGCAATAGCCGCAGTTCCGGAAAAACAAATATCAGAGATTTGCGCGATTCTGTTCGGATGCCTATCATCAGGTGGACGTTAGACCGACTGGAACTTCGATCATGAACCTGCCTGTCATTCGCGATGATCTCTCCGAGCCCGAGCTGGACCGGATGATGCGCAACGCCTGCGAGGCGTCCAATTTCCTCAAGGCGATCAGCCACGAGGGCCGGTTGATGATCCTGTGCCACCTTGCCACCGGCGAGAAATCCGTGACCGAGCTGGAAAGATTGCTCTCGGCCCGGCAGGCGGCGGTTTCGCAACAATTGTCGCGCCTGCGCAGCGAGGGGCTGGTGACACCGCGCCGCGAGGGCAAGGTGATCTATTACAGTCTGAAAGATCGCCGCGCGGTGCAAATTCTGGAGGTCGTCTACGACCTCTTTTGCAAGGACAGCTAGCGACGGGCCCGGAGGAGGGGCCAAGCCATGCTCGACAGCCTGCCTGACGCCTGGCTTGTGGCGCTTATCGGATTTGGCGGTGGTGTGCTGCTGGGGCTGGCGTCCCGGCTTGGGCGGTTCTGTACCCTCGGCGCGATCGAGGATTTTCTCTATCAGGGCAGCGATACCCGGCTGCGCATGTGGGGGCTGGCGATCGGCCTTGCCGGTGTGCTGTCCTTTCTTGCGGCGCTGCTGGGGCTGCTCGACCCGTCGCAAACCATCTACCACCTCGCCGCGTTTTCGCCGCTGGCGCATGTCGTCGGCGGGCTGCTTTTTGGTTATGGCATGTCGCTGGCGGGCAATTGCGGGCTGGGCGCGCTGGCACGCGCGGGGGGCGGTGACCTGCGGTCTTTCGTCATTGTGCTGGTGATGGGCATCGCGGCCTATGTGGCGCTTTCGGGGCCGCTGGCGCAGCTGCGCGTGGCGCTGGTCGACGCCACGACGCTGCACACCGGCGCGCGCAGTTATGCCGACCTGATCGCGCCGTCGGGTGGTGTCGCGGCCAACGCGGCAGGGCTGGCGATCTGTGCGGCATTCACGCTGGCGGCAATCTGGTCACGAGCGTTTCTGGCCGAGCGCGCGACGCTTTTCTGGGCCGCCGTCGTGGCGGTCGCGGTCGCCACGGGCTGGATCGGCACGCAATGGGTGGCCGATACCGGATTTGGCGCGCAGGCCGTTCTCAGCCACACCTTTACCGCTCCGCTGGGCGAAACCGTGCTGTTTGTCATGACCTCCAGCGGCGGCGGCATCAGTTTCGGCATCGGCTCGGTCGCGGGCGTGCTGGCGGGGGCTTTTGCCGGCAGCCTGATCAAGGGGCGTTTCCGCTGGGAAGCCTGCGAGGATCCGCGCGAGTTGAAGCGCCAGATCCTCGGCGCGGTCCTGATGGGGGGCGGAGCGGTCCTTGCGCTGGGCTGCACCATCGGACAGGGGATTTCGGCGATGTCGGTGCTGGCGCTGGGCGCGCCGCTGACACTGGGCGCGATCTTCATCGGCGCGATGATCGGCCTGCGACAGTTGATCGAGGGCTTTTCGTCGGCGTCGTAAAGATATTGACCGGCAATGGTGCGGGCGGGCTTGGCCTTGACGGCGCGCGGGCGGCGCGGCATCTTCCGCCCGGCCCACACAAGACGGATATCGATGAATGCACCCCTTCCTGCGGGCCGTAAAGACCACGGCGCTTGTCCTTCTGTCGATCTTCGTCGCGCTGCTGCTCTTTGTGGTGCTAGATGTCGCCTATACGCTGGCCACCGGACAGGACCAAAAGGCACTGCCCTATGACCGGCAGGCCGGGGGCTGGTACCAGTTGCGGCCGGAGTTTTCCGGGCATGACCAGTTCGGCGGGGCACAATACGCCGTCTACACCGATGCCGATGGCTACCGCGCCGGGCCCCCCGCCACCCGCGACAGCGGCCCGGCAACGACGCTCTTTCTTGGCGACAGTTTTACCTACGGGGTCAACGGGCCGTGGGACGAGATCTTTGTCGGGATGTACGCGCAGGCGGTGCCGGAACCGGTGATCAATGCGGGCGTATCCTCCTACTCGCCCACCGCATATTTGCATGTCTACCGCAAGGCGCTCCAGCAGGGGCGGCTCGCGCCGCAGCACCGCGTCGTTATCGGCCTTGATATCAGCGACGTGCAGGACGAGGCCGCGATCTGGACCGATGGACCCGAGACGCCGGTGCGCTATTCTCACCTTGAGAAATCCGCGCTCGATCTGTGGTTTGACCGCACTTTTCCGCACGGGCTGACGCTCTGGGGCATGGTCGAAAAGGGCCTCAAGACATTGAAGCGGCCAGAGGGCGGGGCGGGGGCCGACACGGTTGCCGGCGCGATGGCGGCCCTGGACCGTTCGGCCTTTACCTTTCGCGACTGGGACAAGCTGGATGCGCGTAGCTATGCGCCGCTGGGTGTCGCGGGCGGGCTGGCCCGGATCGAGGCCAAGCTGACCACGCTCAGCGAACTGGCGCGCCAGAACGGCGGAGAGGTCTGGCTGCTGGTCTATCCCTGGCCTGCGCAACTGGTGCATGACAGTACCCAACTGCACTGGCCCGACCACGTGCGCACCCTTTGCGCCCGGATCGCCTGCGCCGGGGTGGTCGATGCCTTTCCGGCCTTTGAGGCCGCACGCGCCGCCGGACCCGACTGGTACGAAACCCTCTTTCTGCAGGGGGATGTGCATTACTCCAAAGCTGGCAACGCGCTGATCCTCGAAGTTTTGCAGGAAACGCTCGATCGGTAACACGGCCACAGTTCCGGCATTGTGTGATTTCCAAGCTTTATCTTCGCGCCTGACCCGTTCTATAAGCGGCGCAAGGGCGATACAGGGGCATCGGTGCTGGATGGACAGTTCTAATATCGACGTCAAGATGGGGTCGGAACGCGGCTTTGCCTATGTATTCGCGGCCGTTTTCGCGATTATCGCGCTCTTCCCGCTATGGCATGGCAATGACATCCGCCTCTGGGCGCTGGCCGTGGCTGCGGTGATCTTAGCGATCGGGCTGATACGGCCGCAATGGTTGGCCGTGCCCAACAAGATCTGGTTCAAATTCGGTATGCTGCTGGGGGCCATTGTCGCCCCCATCGTCATGGCGCTGGTGTTCGTGGTGGTGATCACTCCCTTTGGTCTGGTGCGCCAGCGTCTGGGGCGTAATCCGCTGTCGCCGACGCCCGATCCGGCGGCCAAATCCTACTGGATCCCCCGCGAAACGCCGCTGCAATCCTTCAACCGTCAATTCTAGGGTCTGATCATGATTTCACTCATTTCCGAATTGTGGGCTTTCATGAGAGTGCGCAAGAAATTCTGGCTGCTGCCGATCCTCGTCGTGCTCGGACTCTTTGGCGTGTTGATCGTGCTGGCGCAGGGGTCTGCCATCGCGCCCTTCATCTACACGATCTTCTGATATGGCGCTGATCCTTGGCATTTCGGCGCTTTACCACGACAGTGCCGCAGCCCTTTTGCGCGACGGAGAGATCGTCGCCGCAGCACAGGAAGAACGCTTTACCCGGCGCAAGCACGATCCGCGCTTTCCCGAGCACGCGATTGCCTATGTTTTGGAAGAGGCGGGCGCGACATTCGATCAGGTGGATCACGTCGTCTTTTACGACAAGCCGCTGCTGAAATTCGAACGGCTGCTGGAGACATACATGGCCCGCGCCCCGCGCGGGTTTTCGTCCTTTCGCCTCGCGATGCCCGTTTGGCTGCGTGAAAAGCTGTTCCTGAAGGATTTTCTGCTCAAGGAATTTCGCAAGCAGCACAAGGGGTTCCGCCCCGATCAGTTGCAATTCAGCGAACATCACTACAGCCATGCCGCATCGGCCTTCTACCCGTCGCCCTTCGAGGAGGCGGTCGTGCTGACGCTGGACGGGGTCGGCGAATGGGCCACATCCTCGGTCGCCATCGGGCGCGGCAACACGCTGACAATCGAGAAGGAAATGCATTTCCCGCATTCCCTCGGTCTGCTCTATTCGGCGTTCACCTATTACACCGGGTTCAAGGTCAACAGCGGCGAATACAAGGTGATGGGGCTGGCCCCCTACGGCACGCCGAAATACCACGACCTGATCCTCGACAAGGTGATCGACCTGAAGGAAGACGGCTCTTTTCGCCTCGACCAGCAGTATTTCAACTACGCCACCGGCCTGACGATGACCAACCACCGGTTCGCCGCCCTTTTCGGCGAGCCCGTGCGCCAGCCCGAGAGCGAGGACCTGACCCAGTTCCACATGGATATCGCCGCCTCGATCCAGAGCGTGACCGAAGAGGTCGTAATGCGCCTGACACGCGCGCTCGCGGCGGAATACGGCATACCCAATCTCTGCCTTGCAGGTGGTGTTGCGCTGAACTGTGTGGCCAACGGCAAGGTGCATCGCGACGGTGCGTTTGAAAACATCTGGATTCAGCCGGCGTCGGGCGATGCGGGCGGCGCGCTGGGCGCGGCGCAGGCAATGTGGCATCACGAACTGGGCCAGCCGCGGACAGTGCAAAAACGCGATGCCATGAAAGGCTCGTATCTCGGCCCCGCCTTTGACCAGACCCAGATCGAGACGGCGCTGAAATCTTGCGGCGCGGTCTACGAGGTGGCCGATTATGACGGCATGATCGCCGCCGCTGCCGATTGCCTGGCAGAGGAAGGCGCGGTTGGCTGGTTCCAGGGCCGGATGGAGTTCGGCCCGCGCGCGCTGGGCGGGCGGTCGATCCTCGGCGATCCGCGCTCGGACAAGACGCAGAAACTGCTCAACCTCAAGGTCAAGTATCGCGAGAGCTTCCGCCCCTTCGCCCCGTCCGTTCTGGCGGAAAATGTTTCGGACTGGTTCCAGCATGAGGGTGACAGCCCCTATATGCTGCTGGTCGCCGATGTGGTCGAGGAAAAGCGCGTCGCGATGACCGAGGCGCAGCAGGCGCTCTTTGGCATCGACAAGCTGAACGTCAAACGCTCGGAAGTGCCTGCGATTACCCATGTGGATTATTCCGCGCGGCTCCAGACGGTGCACAAGGATACGAACCCGGCCTATCACGATGTGATTTCGGCCTTTGCCGTGCGCACCGGTTGCCCGATGGTGGTGAACACCTCGTTCAACGTGCGCGGCGAGCCGATCGTCTGTACGCCCGAGGACGCGTTTCACTGCTTCATGGGCACCGAGATGGACATGCTGGTGATCGGAAATTGCGTGCTGCGCAAACCCGACCAGCCCGAGGCGCTGAAAACCGATTACAAGAACCGCTACGAGCTGGACTGACACGCCCCGACGCTTGGGCAAATGCTAGTTTTCCTGCGGGATTTCAGGCGCAGGCAGCGCCAGCGTGAGGAGGGGCAGTTCGCGGCCGGGGATCGACCCGGACGGTTTGCTGCCCGCCGGGACCGCACCCATATGGCGATAGAACGGCGCCGCATTGGGATCGGCCACGATGCTCAGCATCCGCGCCCCGCGCGCCGTCGCCGTGCGGACAGCCCAGTCAAACAGGAGCCGCCCGATGCCGCGCCCCAAGGCCGGTGTATCGATATAAAGCGTCTCAAGCGCGGCCGCAGCTCCGTCGCAACTGAGCTGCGCGACACCAAGAATGCGCACGCCATCGCAGGCCAGAAAGCAATCATCGGCCGCCAGATCGGCGGGGGTCATCGTCAGTTCCGACACGCAGGCCTGCATGAAGGCTGCGTCATAGCCCCAATGCGCCTTGGAGCGCAGCATCAGGGCCGAGATTTCTGGCAACTCGTCGGGGCGCGGCGCGCGAAGTGTGACTTCGGCGCTCATTCGCTGTTCAGCAACACGGCTTCGACCCGGCGGTTGGCTTCGCGGCCTTCGGGCGTAAGGTTCGGCGCAACCGGCGAGAGATAGCCCATCCCCTGCGCATCGAGCTGTGCGCGCGGCACGCCATAGGCCGTGACCAGGCGTTCAAGCACGGAGGTCGCACGGCGCTGCGACAGCGCGATGTTGGTCTCCAGATTGCCAACCGCATCGGTATGACCAACCAGCACGATGCGCCGCGTGGGATCGGATTTGAGAAAGGCCGCGAGCGCTTCGACCGTGGCGAAAGGGCCGGTGCCGAGGGCGGAGGAGCCGGTCTCGAACTCCAGGTCATGCAGGATCACATGGCCCTGGCTGACCAACGCGCTGGCAATCGGCGGGATGGTGGTTTCGTTCCCGGTGCCCGCATCCGGGCTGGCCGGTGTTGCCGAGGCTTCGCCGGCGCCGGGCCGTGCGACCGGACGGGCGTTGGGATTCGGTGATACTGTGGGCGGGGAACTGGCATCGCTGCCAACATGGGTGATCTGGACATAGGCGGTGCTGGACGAGCGACTGACAAGCAGCGACACATATTCCGGCCCCTGCGGCCCCGCCGCGCGCGCGGACATGAACCGGTAGTCGAAAAGATCAACGAACATGTCCGGCGCGGGCAGCACCTTGGTGCCGAACCGGAAATCGAACCCGCCGCAGGCCTGACCGGCGCAGCGCAGCAACACGTCATATCCCGCCGCCTCCAACTGCGCGGCGAGTGGCCGCAGAACCTGCAACGTCGTGATGCCATCCACATCAATCCGCCACGCCTGTTGCACGACACGGCCCGACACTTCGAGCACCGGCATCGATCCGTCGGCCCAGGGGCCGATGGGCAGCTGGTAGGTGTCAGGATCGTGTACCACCTCGCGCGACAGCGTGCCATTGCCGGGCAGTTCCAGCTTCAGCGCGTGGGCCGGGGACAGGGACAGGACACTGCAGAGGCATGCCAGCGCGGCCGGCAGCCAGCGCCTAACGTGCACTGCCATGATATTCCGGATTCGGCTCCATTCCCGTTGCACTTGCCACGCGGTTCGACATGTTGAAAAAGCCCGTCACATTGGCGATGTCCCAGATGTCACGATCGCTGAAGCCTGCCGCCCGCAATGCCGCGCGATCTGCCTCGACCACATGCGCGCTTTGGGTCGTGACCTTCTCGGCGAAGGTCAGCATTGCGGTCTGGCGTTCATCGAGCGGCGCCGCCCGCCAGTTCATCACCATTGCCTCGCCCAGTGCCGGATCGCCGGACAGCTGCCGTACCGCGGCACCATGCGCGACCTGGCAATACCAGCAGCGGTTGATCGAGCTGACGACAACGGCGATCATCTCGCGCTCCAGCTTGCTCAACCCGCTATCGGCCAGCATCAGCTCATTGTAGAGCCCGGTAAAGGCGTTGAGCTTGTCGATATCGAAGGCATGCGCCTTGAGCACGTTGGGGATCATCCCGAGCTTTTCGTCGCAGATATCGAAATATTTCTGCGTGGCCTCGGGCAGCGGATCGACCATCGGTAGATCGAGGGCAGTCGGGCTCTTGGGCTGGGTGGTCATGGGGCAGAGGCTCCTGTCGGATGCTGGCGGTAATGGTAATGTCCCACAAGCGACATGCCGAGGGAAGTGTAGAGCGTATTGGCGCCGGTGTTGGCCGCCGTGCAGACAACGGACAGCTCGGTGGCACCGTGCCCGGCGGCCCAATGGGCGGCATGGGTCATCAGGTGGCGGCCGACGCCCCGTTTGCGGTGGCGTGGCAGCACTTCGAGCGCGTGCACCATCGCCGTGCCGTCATGGATCGCGGCAAAGCCGGTGGCCGCAGGGCGGTTGTCGTCGCGCCCGAAAAGAGCGGTCTTCGGCCCCTTGGCGCGGCGCATCACGTCGATACGCGCGGGCCCGATGCCCCCCGCCTGCCAGATGTCGAGCTGGATCGCCATTGGTTCCCATATGTCAAAGGACGCGGTGCGCGGCGGCTTGGTGCCGGTGAGGCTTTCCACCGGGCAGGCATAGATATTCACCGGATCGACGACGGTGTAGTTGGCCTGTGCGAGCATCTTATCCAGAGCGTCCTGCTCTGGGCGGACCATGAACCGCGGCACTTCGCCGAAGCTGCGCATCGCGTCTTCGGCGGCGGGCAGATCTTCGGCGCTTGCGGGCGCCCGCGCGGTGGCCGCACTCACCCGCTTGCCGCCGCCGCGCCCGTCGCGAATGGTCCAGGGGCCCAGCGTGCTTTGGGCAAAGGCGGGCCAGGTGTGTTCTATCACGTCAAAGAGGTGGTCCGTGTCCGGCTGGCGCATCATTTGCGTCCTCTCATTCGGCCAGCGCGGCAAGATCGGCCAGCGCGGCTTCGACCATGGCGGCGTCCTGCCCCCGGATCACGATATTGGTGCCATAGGCGCCGTCCCGCTGGAACGGGTAGGACCCGAAGCTGAGTGCCGGATAACGCGCCGCAAGCTCGGTCAGCGGGGCGGCCACATCGCCCTCGCCGCGATGGATCGTCAGGCTGCGCGAAGTCAGCGGCGTACCACCGGTGAGCGTCGGCAGAACGGACGCCACCATGGCCTCGAAGATCGACGGCACGCCGGCCATCACATAAACGTTGTGCAGGATGAACCCCGGCGCGGCGCTGATCGGGTTCTCGATCAGTGCGGCCCCCTCGGGGATGCGCGCCATGCGCAGCCGGGCCGCGTTCATTTCCAATCCACTACGGTCGTAATGCGCCTGAAGGATCGCACGCGCGTCTTCGCGCACGTCGATCGCCACGCCAAAGGCGGCGGCGATGTTATCGGCGGTGATATCGTCATGGGTCGGCCCGATCCCGCCCGAGGTGAAGACGTAAGTATAGGCCTCGCTCAGCGCGCGCACGGCGCTCTGGATCGCGTCCGGCACATCGCCGACGACGCGCATCTCGCGCAGGTCGATGCCCGCCTCGGTCAATTTCCCGGCCAGGAAATGCATGTTGGCATCGCGCGTGCGGCCCGACAGGATTTCGTCGCCGATGACCAGCATTGCGGCGGTGGGGTTGGACATCGCTCGGCCTCCTTGATTGGTGTGTCTCTCTCGTATAGGCCCGCGCCCATGCGGTTTCAAACCCCACTTCAACCTGCGGTGCTGCTGCGCCGCTACAAACGCTTTCTGGCTGACATCCGGCTGGAAGACGGGCGCGAGGTCACGGCGCATTGCGCCAATCCCGGCTCGATGATGGGGCTGGCAGAGCCGGGCACCCGCATCTGGGTCGAGCCGAATGACGACCCGAAGAAAAAGCTGAAATATGGCTGGCGTCTGGTAGAGCATGGCGGCGGACATTTCACCGGTGTCGACACCAGCGTGCCAAACCGGGCGCTGAAAGAGGCGCTGAACGCGTGCGCGGTGCCGCAACTGGCGGCCTATGAAACTGTTCTGCCCGAACAGAAATACGGGCAGGGGAGCCGGATTGATTTCCTGTTGCGCCAGCCGGGGTTGCCGGATGCCTATGTCGAGGTCAAATCGGTCACTCTTTCGCGCAGGCCGGGGCTGGCGGAGTTCCCCGACAGCGTGACGGCGCGCGGGCGCAAACATCTGGAGGAACTGGCGCTGATCGCAGCGCGCGGCCAGCGGGCCGTGATACTGTTTCTGGTGCAGCGCACCGATTGCAGCACGGTCACTTTGGCGGCGGATATCGACCCGGCCTATGCGGCGGCCTTTGACGCGGCACGCGCCGCCGGGGTCGAGGTTCTGTGCCTCGGGTGCCGGATCAGCCCCGAACGGATCACGCTCGCGGGATCTCTGGACTTCATTTGATGCGAAAACACCAAGCCCGGCACGGAGCGTCGTCACGCCGCGGTTTTCAATGCGCGGCGGCACTGGAATGTCGTGCAGCACTGGCCTAAAAAGGGCAAAACGGACAAGGCAAGAGGCGCAAAGTGTACGATCAACATCGCGGACGAGTGACACGTGACGGAATACGCATCCACGAGGACGCGGATTTTGCCGGAATGCACGCAGCGGGCGCCCTGGCTGCTCAAATCCTGGATGATGTGATCCCGTTGGTGGTGCCGGGCCAGACCACCGGGGCAATCGACGCGGCGATCGAAGAGATGGTGAACGCGGCGGGCGCGACATCGGCCACCATCGGTTACAAGGGCTACCGTCACGCCAGTTGCATCAGCGTCAATCACGTGGTTTGCCACGGCATTCCCGGCGACAAGCTGCTGAAAGACGGGGATATCCTCAATATCGACGTGACCGTGATCGTGGATGGCTGGTTCGGCGATACCAGCCGGATGTATGTGGCCGGCAAGCTGAGCCGCAAGGCCGAGCGCCTGATACAGGTCACCCATGACGCGCTGATGAAGGGGATCGAGGCGGTCGAGCCCGGCAAAACCTTTGGCGATATCGGCCACGCCATTCAGGCCTATGTCGAAGCGCACCGCATGTCGGTGGTGCGTGATTTCTGCGGTCACGGCCTGGGCCGGGTGTTTCACGCGCCGCCCAACGTGCTGCATTACGGGCGCGCCGGATCCGGTGCGGTGCTGGAAGAGGGCATGTTCTTTACCATCGAGCCGATGGTCAACCTGGGCCGCCCCGAAACCAAGGTGCTGGGCGATGACTGGACGGCGGTGACGCGTGACAAGTCGCTGAGCGCGCAGTTCGAACATTCGGTGGGCGTGACCGCGACAGGTGCGGAAATCTTCACGCTGTCGCCCGGCGGGCTGTTTCACCCGACCTACGCCTGAGGCCGGTCGCTCCGCGCGAGGCGCGTCGGCTGCAAGGGATTGCGCCGCGCAGAGCGCGTCGCCGGGGGCGGCCCTGCGGGCCGCTGTTTTTCGTGCCAATGGCGCAGATATTTCGGGCCAGAATGTGCGGGGTTATCAGTCGGTTCGGGCTGTTTGGGTGATCGCGCGCCCGGCAGCGGCGCCGGAGGCCCAGGCCCACTGGAAATTGTACCCGCCCAACCAGCCGGTTACGTCCAGCGCCTCGCCAATGGCGTAGAGGCCGGGCACGTCGCGTGCTTCCAGCGTGCGGGCCTGCAGCGCGTCGGTGTCGATGCCGCCCAGCGTGACCTCGGCGGTGCGGTAACCTTCGGTGCCCGAGGGCGTCAGGCGCCAGTCGCGCAGCATATCGCAAAGTGCCCCCAGCGCCGCGTCGCTCTGATCGGCAAGGTTGCCCGCCAGGTCCAACCCGGTCAGCTCAGGCAGGGCCGCGACCAGACGCGCGGGCATGTGGCGGGCCAGTTCGGTGCTCAGCAGATGGCGGCCCGACTGCGCACGCTGGGTCCGCAAGGCATCATAGAGCGCCCCGCCGGGATCGAGATCGAGCGCAATCGGCGCGCCCTCGCGCCAATAGGAAGAGATCTGCAACATCGCGGGCCCCGACAGGCCGCGATGGGTGAACAGCAGCGCCTCGTCGAATTGCCCGGTACCAGCCGTGGCGCGCACCGGCAGCGACAGGCCCGACAGGGCAGAGAACCGGCCATCGGTAAAGGTGAAAGGCACCAGCGCGGCCCGCGTCTCTGTCAGGGCAAGGCCGAATTGGCGGGCGATGTCATAGGCCAGCCCGGTTGCCCCCATCTTGGGGATGGATTTGCCCCCCGTGGCCAGCACGAGGTTGCGCGCATGGATCTCGTGCCGCGTGCCGTCACGCTCCAGCGTTGCGGTGAAACGGCTGCCGTCATGGCCGATCTCCACGACGCTGGTTTGCAGCCAGAGCGCGGCCCCGGCGCGCTCCATCTCGGCGCGCAGCATGGCGACGATCTGTTTCGCCGAGTCGTCGCAGAACAGCTGCCCCAGAGTCTTTTCATGCCAGGCGATGCCATGGGCCTCGACCAGCGCGATGAAATCCCATTGACTATAGCGGCTGAGCGCGGATTTGCAGAAATGCGGGTTCTGCGACAGGAAATTTTCCGGCCCGCTGTAAAGATTGGTGAAATTGCACCGCCCGCCACCGGAAATGCGAATTTTCTCTCCGGGCGCGCGGGCGTGATCGATCACCAGCGTGCGCCCGCCGGCATGGGCCGCGCACATCATGCCGGCCGCACCGGCGCCAAGGATCAGGGTATCGAGTTGCATGCGACGCCACTGCCGCAATGCGGGCGTGCGGTCAAGTTGTCGTGAGCGGGTTTGTTGTCAGCCCGCGCGGGATTAGGTTCCATGCTCAACAGAACGCGCAAGGAGCAGGATATGAAAACGCTGGACGCCGGCATGGCTTTTCCGAAACAGACCATTCCGCAGTTGGGAGGTGGCGAACTGACGCTTGGCACGCCGCAGGGCGGACGCGATTGGCAGATGGTGGTGATCTATCGCGGCCTGCACTGTCCGATCTGCAAGAAGTACCTGACAGGGCTCGAAAAACTGCTGCCGCGTTTCCACGACAATGGTATCGATGTCGTCGCGGCCTCTGGCGATCCCGAGGCCAAGGCGCAGGCGATGGCAGAGGAACTGGGCCTGACGGTCCCTGTGGGGTATGATCTGAGCATCGCGCAGATGCGTGACCTTGGCCTCTACATCTCGGATCCGCGCAGCCCGCAGGAAACCGACCGCCCGTTTCCCGAGCCGGGCGTTTTCGTGATCAATGCCGAGGGCAAGCTGCACATCGTCGATGTCTCCAACGCACCGTTCTCGCGGCCCGATCTGGAAGGGTTGGCCGGCGGGCTGGAGTTCATCCGGGGCAATGAATACCCCATCCGCGGCACCCATCAGGGCTGATCACACCGGGGCGCGCGTCAGAGCGCGCTTCCCTCAATCGCCGCTTCCTGCTACGTTGATACACAGACTCCGAAAAGGGGCGTGTATTGAGGCAGTAAGCGGCGGTTGTCATGACGGAAATGGTCTATGGGGCGGTGCCTGTTCGCGATGTCGAGCCGGTTTTGCCGAAATGGTGGCGGACGATCGACAAATGGTCGATCTCCTGTGTGCTCATCCTGTTCGGGATCGGCCTGCTTCTGGGCTTTGCCGCTTCGCCGCCACTGGCGGAAAAAAACGGCTTCGCGCCATTTCACTATGTGCAGCGGCAGGCGTTCTTTGGCGGCGTGGCGATGCTGGCGATGCTGTTTACCTCGATGCTGAGCCCGATGCTGGTGCGGCGTCTGGCAGTGATCGGCTTTCTGATCGCCCTTGTGGCACTGGCGCTGCTGCCGGTGCTGGGCACTGATTTCGGCAAGGGCGCCGTGCGCTGGTACAGCCTCGGCTTTGCCTCTTTCCAACCTTCGGAATTCCTCAAACCCGGCTTCGTGGTTGCCGCGGCCTGGATGATTGCCGCCAGCCGCGAGATCAACGGCCCGCCCGGCCTAAGCTGGTCGTTCCTGATGGCGCTGATGATCGTCGGGCTGCTGGCGCTGCAGCCGGATTTCGGGCAGGCGTCGCTGGTGCTGTTTTCCTGGGGTGTCATGTATTTCGTGGCGGGTGCGCCGATCATGCTGTTGCTGGCGATGGCAGGCGGGGTCATCGTTGTAGGCCAGTTTGCCTATGCCAATTCAGAGCATTTCGCGCGCCGGATCGACGGGTTCCTCAGCCCTGATGTCGATCCCACGACGCAACTGGGTTTTGCCACCAACGCAATCCGCGAGGGCGGGTTTTTCGGCGTCGGTGTCGGCGAGGGTGAGGTGAAGTGGTCACTGCCCGATGCGCATACCGATTTCATCATCGCCGTGGCCGCCGAGGAATACGGGCTGATCCTCGTGCTGGTCATCATCTCGCTCTACACGCTGGTGGTGGTGCGCTCGCTCATGCGGCTGATGCGCGAACGTGATCCGTTCATCCGTCTGGCGGGCACCGGATTGGTTGCTGCCTTCGGCGTGCAGGCGATGATCAACATGGGCGTCGCCGTGCGTTTGCTGCCCGCCAAGGGCATGACATTGCCCTTTGTCAGCTACGGCGGATCTTCGCTCATTGCGGGTGGCCTTGCGCTCGGCATGCTTTTCGCCTTTACCCGCACCCGTCCGCAGGGTGAGATCGGTGATCTCCTGCGGGGCAGGATAAGATGACAGGGCGCATGGTGGGGTGATACCCATCTGTTGAGGGTAGCGATGAGTGAGCGGAAACCACTTCTGTTGATGGCAGCAGGCGGAACGGGGGGGCACATGTTCCCCGCGCAGTCTTTGGCCGAGGTCATGCTGCGCCGCGGCTGGCGGGTCAAGCTGAGCACCGACGCGCGCGGCGCGCGCTACACCGGCGGCTTTCCGCATACGGTCGAGATCGAACAGATCAGCAGCGCGACATTTTCCCGTGGCGGGGTGCTGGCCAAGCTGGCGGCCCCATTCCGGATTGCGTTCGGCGTCGTCGGGGCTGTGTTTCGCATGCTGCGCGACAAGCCCGACGTGGTGATCGGTTTCGGCGGCTATCCCACGATCCCGGCGCTCAGTGCCGCGTTGCTGCTGCGCCGTCCGCGTATGCTGCACGAGCAGAACGGCGTTCTGGGGCGGGTCAACCGGGCCTTTGCCAAGCGGGTGGATCTGGTCGCCTGCGGCACCTGGCCCACGGAATTGCCCGAGGGTGTCGAGGCCGAGCATGTCGGAAACCCGGTGCGCGCCGCAATCCTTGATCGCGCGGGCGCGGGCTATATCCCGCCCGGCGACTACCCGATGTCGATCCTCGTCATCGGCGGCAGTCAGGGCGCGCGCATCCTCAGCGATCTGGTGCCGCCCGCGATTGCCGCCCTGCCGATGGAGATGCTGCGCAACATCCGCGTCAGTCATCAGGCACGCGGCGAGGATCAGGTCCGCGTCGCCACCTATTATGCCGAAAATGGCATCGATGCGGATGTCGAGCCGTTCTTTCGCGATGTCCCGCGCCGGATGAGCGAGGCGCAGTTGGTGATCAGCCGCGCTGGCGCGTCCTCGATCGCCGATATCAGCGTGATCGGTCGGCCCGCGATCGTGATCCCGCTGGCAATCGCCGTGGGCGACCACCAGACCGCCAATGCCCGCCACCTGACAGAGGCCGGTGGCGCCATCCTGATCCCCGAGACAGCGCTGACCCCGGACGCGCTGAGCGCCCAGATTGAAAACGTCCTCAGCCACCCCGAGGGGGCGGCGCAGATGTCCCGGGCGGCCATGAGCTGCGCCATGCCGGACGCATCGACCCGCTTGGCCGACCTGGTTGAGACCCTCGCAGACAAAGGCAAGACCTGACATGAACGCAACAGCCACGAAACTGCCCGGCGATGTCGGCCCCATCCATTTCGTCGGCATTGGCGGCATCGGCATGTCCGGCATCGCCGAGGTCCTGCTGAACCACGGTTACGTTGTTCAGGGCAGCGACCTCAAGCGCACACCGCTGACAGATCGTCTGGCCGAGAAGGGCGCGCTCATATTCGAAGGCCAAAGGGCCGAGAACATCACCGACGCCGAGGTTGTCGTCATCTCGTCGGCGATCAAGCCGGGCAATGCCGAGCTTGATGCCGCGCGCGCCCGTGGCCTGCCCATCGTGCGCCGGGCCGAGATGCTGGCCGAGCTGATGCGCCTGAAATCCAACGTCGCCGTGGCGGGTACTCACGGCAAGACGACCACGACCACGATGGTCGCGGCCCTGTTGGATCACGGCAAGTTCGATCCCACCGTGATCAATGGTGGCATCATCCATGCCTACGGCTCCAACGCGCGGGTGGGGCAGGGCGAATGGATGGTGGTCGAGGCCGACGAGAGCGACGGCACGTTTAACCGGCTGCCCGCAACCATCGCCATCGTGACCAATATCGACCCCGAACACATGGAACACTGGGGCACCGAAGAGGCGCTGCATCAGGGCTTTCTCGATTTCGTGTCCAACATCCCGTTCTACGGCCTCGCGGTCTGCTGCACCGATGACCCGGATGTGCAGACGCTGGTGGGCCGCATCACTGATCGCCGCGTCGTCACCTACGGCTTCAACAAGCAGGCCGATGTGCGCGCGGTCAACCTGCACTACAAGGGCGGGCAGGCCTATTTCGACGTGCAGTTTCAGGCGGAAGGCACGGCGATCGAGAATTGCATGCTGCCGATGCCCGGCGATCACAATGTCAGCAACGCCCTCAGCGCCATCGCCGTCGCCAGCTTTCTGGGTATGCCGGGCGACGAGATCCGCGCAGCACTGGCCGCGTTCGGCGGGGTCAACCGGCGCTTTACCCGCGTCGGCGAGGTGAACGGCGTCACCATTATCGACGATTACGGCCACCACCCGACCGAGATCGCCGCCGTGCTCAAGGCCGCGCGCCACGCCATCGGGCCGGACGATGGCGGCCGCATCATCGCCGTGCACCAGCCGCACCGCTACACCCGGCTGAGCCACCATTTCGAGGATTTCTGCGCCTGCTTCAATGAGGCCGACGTGGTCGCCATCGCACCGGTCTACGCTGCGGGCGAGGACCCGATCGAAGGCGCCAGCCGCGATGATCTGGTGGCAGGGCTGATCCGCCACGGCCACCGCCACGCCCGCGCGCTGCGCGACGAGGACGATCTGCTGCGCCTGGTGCGCGAACAGGCGGGGCCGGGCGATCTGGTCGTCTGCCTCGGGGCCGGTACGATCAGTGCCTGGGCCAATGCGCTCCCCGACCGACTGAAGGAAGGATGAGCCGATGCCGCTGTCTTTGATCCTCGCCTGCATCTGGGCGCTGGTGGCCAATGTGCTGGCAATGCGCCCCAGCCGGGACAAACACTGGCGGCTGGCCTATGGCCTGATAGCGCTTGCCATCCCGATCCTCGGCTATGTCACATGGCAGGTCGGCCCGCTGGCTGGCCTCATCTGCCTTATCGCCGCCATGTCAATGCTGCGCTGGCCGATGGTCTATCTCTGGCGCTGGGTGCGCAGGCAGGGCTGAGCGGGCAGGGTGCAAACCTCCGCAGATCTGGTGCCAGTGTTGTCGCGCCTGCCATGCGCAATGCTGTCGGGGCCCGCAGCGGCCAACGATGACAACCGATTTCCCAAACCAGAGAGTTGCACCTTGCCGAGCTGCACGCGAAACCGTACCTCATGCCCATGACTCAGCTTCCCACCCCACGCGGCAAACTCACACCCGATCGCCCGCTTGCAGACCTCACATGGTTGCGCGTCGGCGGCCCTGCGGACTGGCTGTTCCAGCCCGCGGACGAGGACGATCTGGCCGCCTTCCTGCGCGCGCTCGATCCCGCGATCCCGGTCTTTCCGATGGGGGTGGGCAGCAACCTCATCGTGCGCGACGGGGGCTTGCGCGCGGTGGTGATCCGGCTGGGGCGGGGGTTCAACACTATCGAAACCGACGGCGATCATGTGACCGCCGGGGCAGCCGCACTTGATGCGCATGTGGCCAAACGCGCGGCGCAGGCAGGCATCGACCTGACATTCCTGCGCACCATACCGGGCGCCATCGGTGGCGCGGTGCGGATGAACGCGGGCTGCTACGGCACCTACACGGCAGATGCCTTCGTGTCGGCGCGCGCGGTGACGCGGGCGGGCGAGGTGGTGACGCTCACCGCTGATGACCTCGATTTCCGCTACCGCCAGACCGACCTGCCGGAAGGGTGGGTGATCACCCAGGCGGTGCTGCGCGGGCCGATGGGCGACCCGGCGGCGCTTGAAGCGCGGATGACCGAGCAGCTGGCAAAACGCGACGAAACCCAGCCGACCAAGGACCGCACCGCAGGCAGCACGTTCCGAAATCCGGCGGGTTTCAGCAGCACGGGGCAGGCCGACGACACCCATGATCTCAAGGCATGGAAGGTGATCGATGACGCCGGTCTGCGCGGCGCGCGGCGCGGCGGCGCGCAGATGAGCGAGAAACATCCGAACTTCCTCATCAACACCGGAGGCGCCACCGCCGCCGATCTGGAAGGCTTGGGCGAGGATGTGCGAAAAAAGGTTTTTCAAAACAGCGCAATCCAGCTAGAGTGGGAAATCATGAGGGTCGGTGAACCGGCCCCACCAGAGGGCGACACGCCCTGAGCAGAAAAAACAGGGTCGATAACGGCCCGGGACATTGAGGCACCAAGGTGGTTCGTTCGAGCAGAACACCCCCGAAAGTTGCGGTTTTATTGGGCGGCCCGTCATCAGAGCATGACGTTTCGCTGTCGACTGGGCGCGAATGCGCCGCCGCACTGCGGGACGAAGGTTATGACGTGGTCGAGCTGCTGGCTGACCGCGATTTGGCCGTTCGGCTGGCCGATCTGAAACCCGACGTCGTCTTCAACGCGCTGCATGGCCGTTGGGGTGAGGACGGTTGCGTTCAGGGCCTGCTGGAATGGATGCAGATCCCCTATACTCATTCCGGCGTTCTGGCCTCGGCCCTTGCGATGGACAAACAGGCGACCAAAGCCGCCTACCGCGCCGCCGGCCTGCCCGTGGCCGACAGCCTGCTGGCCCCGCGTGACGAGGTCCGCCGCCGCCACGTGATGGACCCGCCCTATGTGGTCAAGCCCAACAACGAAGGCTCTTCTGTCGGCGTCTATATCGTCCACGAGGCCGCCAACAGTCCGCCGCAACTGGGCGATGACATGCCGGACGAGGTGATGGTCGAGAGCTATGCGCCGGGCCGCGAACTGACCACCACGGTTGTCGGTGATCGCGCGCTGACCGTCACCGACATCATCACCGATGGCTGGTACGACTATTCCGCAAAATACGAGGTGGGCGGCTCGCGCCACGAAGTGCCCGCTAATATCCCGACCGAAATTTTCGAACTGTGCATGGAGTACGCCCTGCGCGCGCACCGGGCGCTGGGATGCCGGGGCGTCAGCCGGACCGATTTCCGCTGGGACGAGGCGCGCGGTGCGGCGGGCCTGATCCTGCTTGAGACGAACACCCAGCCCGGCATGACCCCGACATCGCTCAGCCCCGAACAGGCGCAGGCGGCTGGCATGTCTTTTGGTGCGCTCTGTCGCTGGATGGTGGAGGACGCTTCATGTCAGAGATGAACAGGCGCGCCGATCCAGCTCCATCGCGATGGTCCTACCGGGTGCACCGCATCATGCTGACACCGCTTTACCGGCGGCTTTTGCGTGTGGGCATACCCTTCAGCGTCTGTTTTCTGGCCGCGGCCAGCTACCTGTCGCAGGCTGATGTGCAGGAAAGCATCTGGCTGACCATCTCCGACCTGCGCAACCAGATTGAATCGCGTCCGGAGTTCACGGTCAGGCTACTTTCGGTCGAAGGCGCCAGCCCCGGTGTGGCCGAGGCGATCCACGACAGCTTCCCGTATCGTTTGCCCGCCAGTTCCTTTGACATGGAGCTTGACGATGTACGCCGCGCCGTCGAGGCGCTGCCCGCGGTTTCCGCCGCCGCCGTGCGCCTGCGTCAGGGCGGTGTGCTTGAGGTGCAGGTGCAAGAGCGCCAGCCCGCCGCACTTCTGCGCACCCGCGAGGGGCTGAAGGTCATCGATGTCGGTGGGGTTGTCATCGACACTGCCCCGTCACGCGCAGCCCGGCCCGATCTGCTGGTGCTGACCGGCGAGGGCGCGGCCGCACATGTGGCCGAGGCGCTCGAGATCAAGCGCGCGGCCGGGCCGCTGCAACTTCGCCTGCGCGGTCTCGTGCGGATGGGCGAACGGCGCTGGGACGTGGTGCTGGACCGCGAGCAGCGCATCCTGCTGCCCGAACAAAACCCGGTCCGCGCGTTGGAGCGCGTGATCGTGTTGAACGAAAGCCAGGAAATGCTGGAGCGCGATATCGCGGCGGTGGACATGCGCCTTGCCGCGCGGCCGACGCTGAGAATGAGGGAACGTGCCGTTGAAGGTTGGTGGCACGTGCGAAACATGGGTGTGGGGACAGAAGAGCAATGATTGAACTATACGAATCCCAACGCGCAATGCGCAACATGCGCCGGGCTGCCATGCAACGCGGTGTCGTGGCGGTGCTGGATGTGGGCACCTCCAAGATTGCCTGCCTCGTGCTGCGCTTTGACGGCACCGATGGTGTGACCGAGACCGACGGCGTCGGCGCAATGGCCGGGCAGGCGGGGTTCCGCGTGATTGGCGCCGCCACCACCCGCTCGCGCGGGGTCCGCTTTGGCGAGATCGAAGCGATGCAGGAAACCGAGCGCGCCATTCGCACCGCCGTGCAGGCCGCACAGAAGATGGCCAACATTCGCGTCGATCACGTGATCGCCTGTTTCTCCGGCGCTCAGCCGCGCAGCTACGGGCTGGCCGGGCAGGTGGAGCTTGAAGGGCATATCGTGACCGAACAGGACGTGAGCCGCGTGCTCAGCGCCTGTGACCTGCCCGATATCGGCAGCGGCCGCGAAGTGCTGCACGCCCAGCCGGTGAATTTCGCGCTCGACCATCGCTCGGGCCTGATCGACCCGCGCGGCCAGATGGGCCAGACGCTGGCCACAGACATGCACATGCTGACCGTGGACAGCATCGCGATCCAGAACCTTGCCTACTGCGTCAAACGCTGCGATCTGGAACTCGCCGGGGTAGCGTCCTCGGCCTATGTCAGCGGCATCTCGTCGCTGGTGGAGGACGAACAGGAACTGGGCGCGGCCTGCATCGATCTGGGGGGCGGCACGTCCGGCATTTCGATCTTCATCAAGAAACACATGATCTATGCGGACTCCGTGCGCATGGGCGGCGATCACGTCACCGGCGACATCTCGATGGGGCTTCAGGTGCCCACCTCCGTCGCCGAGCGGATCAAGACCTTTTATGGCGGCGTCGTCGCCACCGGCATGGATGACCGCGAAATGATCGAGATCGGCGGCGATACCGGCGACTGGGATCATGACCGACGCACCGTCAGCCGCGCCGAACTGATCGGCATCATGCGCCCCCGGGTCGAGGAGATACTGGAGGAAGTGCGCGCGCGCCTCGATGCTGCCGGGTTCGACTGCCTGCCCAGCCAGCAGATCGTGCTGACCGGCGGCGGTAGCCAAATCCCCGGCCTTGACGGGCTCGCCAGCCGCATTCTGGGCCAACAGGTGCGCCTGGGACGGCCCTTGCGCGTGCACGGGTTGCCGCAGGCCGCGACCGGCGCGGGCTTTGCCAGCTCAGTGGGCATGTGCCTCTTTGCGGCCAATCCGCAGGACGAATGGTGGGACTTCGAACTGCCGGTCGACCGTTATCCGGCACGCTCGCTGAAACGGGCGGTCAAATGGTTCCGAGACAACTGGTGATTGTCGCCCATTTGGGGGCAAACGTTTCCAGCTCTCGCTACTGTTGACGGATCTTCTCCAGTTAACAAGCTTTTCGGCTTTTTTATTGACCCGTTGGTGTTGATACGTCAGGTCATCAGGACTGGCGAAATGCCAAGAATTACACGGGCAATATATAGAATTGGAAACTTTGATGCACCTACGAGTAAAACGAGGGCCATTGAACCGGATCGCCGCCGCAGTTATCGTGCTCGCGGGAACTGTAAGCGGAGCATCCGCTGGTAGTGTGGATCTATTCGATCTTGCGGGCAATTTCGATCAGAGCAGTTTTGGATCTAACGGCGGTTCAACGCAGTATGCGCAGACTGTTATTGCTGATGGAGACTTTTGGTCGGATTTGTCCGTCAGATTGACGAACCTCCCCGGGAATGTGGGCGGTACTTTCAGCCTTGATATCTATGGGGTTCGTAATGCCAGTCTTCCCGGTACAGGCTGGGCACCTGATGCCAACAACCAGCTTTTCACGACAATCCTCACCCACACCGGAACGGGGCTTGAGGCATTCACTGTCGCGCCGAATCTGAATGTGACATCCGGTGCCGGCTATGTATTTGTCCTGAATACATTCTTGGGGAATGGTGCCGGTAGCCTTGGCACACTGGACAATACAACCGTTCGCGCAACCGACTTCAACGGTCCGACGGATCATTATCTGGGCGGAGAATTCCTGTATTCCAATGATGGTCGCGCAATTACGAATTCCAGCACTTGGTTTTCTCGTTTCGGCTACAATGAAGACTTGGCGTTTCAGGCGAACTTCGGCACTGCGACCCCCGTGCCGCTGCCCGCAAGCCTTCCGTTGCTGCTGGCCGGTCTTGGCGGTCTTGGCTTCCTGTCGCGGCGCAAGAAAGCGTCCTGATCTGACTTGACGATACATTAGGCCTCGGCCCGCCGCAGTTTGCCCTGTTTCGGCTCACTTGTTGTTGGCAAAGGCAAGCGCGCCCCGAAGGTGCGAGATCATCTGGCGCCGGTTGACATGGGTCAATCCGGCGCCTGAATTTTTGACACATCCCACAATGCGAATACCTTCGCAAAGTTGCGTGACTTCATCTGCGAATGAGGTTATGACGTTGGTATTCGGCAAGTGGCCCGCAAGAGGCCAGACAGCGCTGAAAGCCAGGGTCGAGCAGGACCTCGGACATTGATCGTGAGTATTTTGCAGCGTGCCGCGGTGGCGTGCGCGCCCTACTTCCTGTTGTGGATCGGTTCCGGTAATCCACAAGATTTGTCGAAATCGGCGAAATATCGCGGAATCAAACGAAAAACCTCGTACATTTTGTGTCTTTTCCGCGTTTTTTTTCGTGACGATTGCGCTGCTTGTGGGTAATAATGCCGGATATAGGCAGGAAAATGGCCCGAAACTGCGGGCGCAACATCAGGCGGACAGAGCAATGACATTGAACCTTACAATGCCGGGTCACGAAGACCTGAAACCCCGGATCACCGTCTTTGGTGTCGGCGGCGCAGGCGGCAACGCGGTCAACAACATGATCGAAAAAGAGCTGGACGGGGTCGATTTCGTCGTTGCCAACACCGACGCGCAGGCGCTGCAACAGAGCAATGCCGAAAGCCGGGTGCAGCTTGGTGTGAAAGTGACCGAAGGTCTGGGCGCCGGTGCGCGCGCCTCGGTCGGGGCCGCTGCTGCCGAAGAAAGCATTGAACAGATCGTCGATCATCTGGCCGGCGCGCATATGTGCTTCATCACCGCCGGTATGGGCGGGGGCACCGGCACCGGTGCCGCACCGATCATCGCGCAAGCCGCGCGTGAGCTGGGCGTGCTGACCGTCGGCGTCGTGACCAAGCCCTTCCAGTTCGAAGGCGCAAAGCGGATGAGACAGGCCGAGGACGGCGTTGATGCGCTGCAAAAGGTCGTCGATACGCTGATCATCATTCCCAACCAGAACCTGTTCCGGCTGGCGAATGAGAAAACCACATTTACCGAAGCCTTCTCGATGGCTGACGATGTGCTCTACCAAGGTGTGAAGGGTGTGACCGATCTGATGGTCCGTCCCGGCCTGATCAACCTCGACTTTGCCGATGTTCGCGCCGTGATGGACGAAATGGGCAAGGCGATGATGGGCACCGGCGAGGACAGCGGCGAAGATCGTGCGATCCAGGCCGCCGAAAAGGCCATTGCCAACCCGCTGCTGGACGAAATCAGCCTGCGCGGTGCCAAGGGCGTTCTGATCAACATCACCGGCGGGCACGACCTGACCCTGTTCGAACTGGACGAAGCCGCCAACCGCATCCGCGAAGAGGTGGACTCGGAAGCCAATATCATCGTTGGCTCCACGCTTGACCCGTCGATGGAAGGCTCGATCCGCGTCAGCGTCGTCGCCACCGGCATCGACGCCAGCGAGATCCTTACCGACATCCCCGTGCCGCGCCGGTCGCTGGCCGAACCGCTGCGCCAGAATGTCAGCGCCGAAGAGCATCAGGCACCTCGCGAAGAGAGCTTTGAAGAAACACTCGAGGCTGACATCGCCGCAAGCGTCGAAGAAAACGAAGAGCCATCGCTGTTCTCGCAGGTGGAGGCCGAACGGGCCGCCGCTGCCGAGCAGATGGAAGATATCTTCGAGCCTCTGAACGCAGGCCACGATGCTCCGGTGCGCACAACGCACGCCCCGCGCGAGCAAGCCGACGACCTGCCGCCACCGGCCTACACCCAGCCCGCAGCAGCTCAGGCGCAGCATCACGAGGAAGAGCTTGACGCCTATGTTGCTCCGCGCGCCCCGGCCGCAGGCACCCCGTCGCCCGAGGCGATGGCACGGTTGCAAGCCGCCGTTGGCAACGTCGCACCGCGCGGTGGCCAGCAGCAACAGCAACAGTCGCAGCCGCAGCGCGCGCCGGAACCCCAAGCAGAGCGCCCGCGCTTCGGCATCAATTCGCTGCTCAACCGCATGACCGGCCACAGTCAGGAAGCCGATGCACCGCGCCCGGCACGCCAACAACCCTCACTGCAGGCGCAGCCCGCCCGCACCGACCCCGAGGAAGAGCGTGACGAGCAGATCGAAATTCCTGCCTTCCTGCGCCGTCAGGCAAACTGACGTAGGGGCATCAACTGTTACCTCTGGAATAGGGCCGCCTTGGGCGGTCCTTTTTCATTTCAGGCTTGCGGCAGCGCGGTGATCAACTATCTGGAAACGCATGGGTTTTCGGAACTCGGCAAGAAGCCGCCGAAGCGGATGGCACACATGTTTCAGTCGGTTGCAAAGATTGAGTTGAGGCTTCGGCACCCGTTCATTACTTCATGCGTTACCAACTCAGAGACTTCTCTCACTCTGACGTATGAGGACAAATTGCAAACCACTGTGAACACCCCAATCCCGTTTGACGGAGTCGGCCTGCACTCAGGTGTACCCGCGCGTCTTGAGATCCGTCCCGCCGGGGCTGATCATGGGATCGTGTTCCGTCGCGTGGATTGCGCGCCGGGGACGGGCGATATTCCCGCCCTCTGGGACCGGGTCCTGCAATCGCCGCTCTGCACGCGGCTGGAAAATGCGCAGGGCGTTCAGGTGTCCACGGTGGAACATGTGATGGCCGCGCTGATGGGCTGTGGCGTCCACAACGCCCTGATCACCGTTGACGGACCAGAGGCACCCATTCTCGATGGCAGTTCGGTCGAATTTGTCCGCGGCATCCTTGCCTGCGGGCTGCGCCAGCTGGATCGTCCGGTGCGCGCGCTGCGCATCCTGAAGCCACTCGAAGTTCGCCGTGGCGACGCGGTGGCGCGCTTGACGCCGCATGATGAATTGACGATCGAGTTCGACATTGATTTCGCCGATGCCGCGATCGGCGTGCAGAAAAAGACCCTGAACATGGCCAATGGCAGCTTCGTGCGCGAACTGGCCAACTGCCGCACCTTCTGTCGCAAATCGGACGTGGACATAATGCGGGCCAATGGGCTGGCTCTTGGCGGTTCGCTGGATAACGCGGTGGTGGTCGACGGCGCTGATGTGCTCAGCCCAGGTGGTTTGCGCCACCGGGACGAGGCCGTGCGCCACAAGATGCTTGATGCGCTGGGTGATCTGGCGCTCGCCGGTGCCCCGATTCTCGGGCACTATCACGGCTCGCGCGCGGGCCATGCCCTGACCAACGAATTGCTGCGTGCGCTGTTCGCCGCACCCGACAGTTACGAATGGGTCACATGCGACGCCACCGTCGCCGCAAGGCTGCCCGGGGCAGGGGTCCACTGGGGCGAGTTGCCGCGCGTCGCGTGAATGCCGCCAGACACTTCACATCTGCATAGCCGTGCGCCAATGTCGATCCTGCGGCATCGCGATCCGATGGGCCCAAACACCTCGGCATGACGAAATGCGCCAACTCCATAGCAAACAACAGATTTCTCTACTGGCACAGCCGGTATGATTGGGCTACAAAACCTTTACTTTGGTTAGGGGGCCGGTCCGGCATGATGCTCGGCAATTTTTACCGCACGAACGCAATACGGCTCATGACGGCATTCGTGCTGGCTCTTGGCTTGTCGGCCTGCGGTATCAACAGCAAGGTCGAGCGCGGTGATCTGGACTACGAGAACTACTCGGCCCAGCACATCTTTGAACGTGGCGAGTTTGATCTGGCAAACAACAAGCCGTCCCTTGCCGCCAAGAGCTTTGCCGAGGTCGAACGCCTTTATCCCTATTCGGATCTGACCAAGCGCGCCGTGATCATGCAGGCCTATTCCTATCACCTTGATGAGGATTACGAGGCCAGCCGCTCTGCCGCGCAACGCTATATCGATTTTTACCCGACCGACGAAGACGCGGCCTATGCGCAGTATCTTCTGGCGCTCAGCTATTACGACCAGATCGACGAGGTCGGGCGCGATCAGGGGCTGACCTTTCAGGCGCTGCAAGCGCTGCGCCGCGTGATCGAGGTCTATCCCGACAGCGAATATGCCCGCTCGGCGATTCTTAAATTCGACCTCGCATTCGACCATCTTGCGTCCAAGGAAATGGAAGTCGGCCGCTACTACCTGCGCCGCGACCACTTTGCTGCGGCGATCAACCGGTTCCGCGTCGTGGTCGAGGATTTCCAGACCACATCGCATACCGCCGAAGCGCTGCACCGCTTGGTCGAGGCTTACGTTTCGCTGGGCCTGACCGATGAGGCGCAGACCGCCGGCGCGATCCTCGGCCATAACTTCCGCGCCACCAAATGGTACGAAGACAGCTATGATCTGCTGACACGCAATGGCCTTTCGCTAGAAGCTCGCGGCGACAACTGGCTGCGTCAGGTCTATCGTCAGATGATCAAAGGCGAGTGGCTGTAACACGGGTGGTGGGCTAAGGCCCATCCTACGGGGCAAAACGATGCTGCGCCATCTCGACATCCGCGACATGCTGATCATCGACCGGCTTGAACTGAGCTTCGCGCCCGGTCTCAACGTGCTGACCGGCGAGACCGGTGCCGGCAAATCCATCCTTCTCGACAGTTTGGGATTCGTGCTCGGCTGGCGTGGCCGGGCCGAACTGGTGCGCAGCGGTGCTGCCCAAGGCGAGGTGACGGCCGAATTCGACCTGCCTGCCGGGCATGCCGCACATGCGCTTCTGGAAGAGGCCGGCTTGCCGGGGGGCGAGACGCTGATCTTGCGCCGGATCAATGCCGCTGACGGGCGCAAGACCGCCTGGGTCAACGACCGGCGCTGTTCCGGCGAGGTGCTGCGGCAACTGTCGGATACGCTGATCGAGCTGCACGGCCAACATGACGACCGCGGCTTGCTGAACCCGCGCGGCCATCGCCAGATGCTCGACACTTTCGGGGCGCTGGACGGGCAGCGCGCCGAAGTACGCGCCGCGTGGAAGGACTGGAGTACGGCCCGTCGTGCCGAAGCCGAGGCCGAATCGGCCTTGGCCGCCGTGCGCGAGGAAGAGGACTTTCTGCGCCATGCGGTGGCCGAACTGGATGCGCTGGACCCTGTCCCCGGCGAAGAAGCCGATCTCGACAGCCGCCGCCGGATGATGCAGGGCGCGGAAAAGCTGCGCACCGACGTGATGCGCGCCCAAGAGGCACTAGGCCTGCAGGGCGCGGAAGGGGCTGCCTCGGATGCACTGCGCTGGCTCGAAGGGGCTGCAGATGCGGTGGAGGGGCGGCTCGACGCTCCGCTCGCAGCACTCGCACGGGCGATGGTGGAACTTGATGAGGCTGGACGCGGGGTCGCCGATTGCCTTGACGCGCTCAGCTTTGACCCGCTGGAGCTGGAAGCCACCGAAGAGCGACTCTTTGCCATCCGTGCATTGGCGCGCAAACATGGCGTGGCGCCGGATGATCTGGGCGATTTTGCCGTCACGCTGCGCACGCGACTGGCAGCACTCGACGATGGCGACAGCGCGCTGGCGGCCTTGCGGAGCGCCGCCCACTCGGCGGGCGAACGCTATACCGCCGCCGCCGCCGCGCTGCGCGCGGCACGCCAGGAGGCCGCGACGCGGCTTGACGCGGCGGTGATGGCCGAACTGGCCCCGCTCAAGATGGAACGCGCGATTTTCGAGACCTCGTTTGCCGATGCCGACCCCGGCCCCGATGGGAATGACGAGGTGGCCTTTCGCGTTGCCACCAATCCCGGCGCGCCCTCCGGCCCGCTGGCCAAGATCGCCTCGGGCGGCGAGTTGAGCCGCTTCCTGCTCGCCCTGAAGGTCTGTCTCACCGGGACGCAAAGCGGCCTCACCCTCATCTTCGACGAGATCGACCGCGGCGTCGGCGGAGCCACCGCCGATGCGGTCGGGCGGCGCTTGGCGCAACTGGCGCAGGGTGGTCAGGTGCTCGTGGTCACGCATTCGCCGCAGGTGGCCGCCCTTGCCGGGCACCACTGGCGCGTGGAAAAGCGCGTGACCGGCGACCAGACGCTATCGACCGTGACACCGCTGGATGCGCAAGAGCGCGTGGACGAGATTGCCCGCATGCTTTCGGGGGACCGCGTGACCGACGAAGCACGCGCAGCAGCCGAGGCGCTGATGGGCTGAACTGGCCCCGGGTTGGCGTCTCCAGAGTGAATGCTTTGGTGCGATAAAATATAAATATATCAATGTAATGGAGTTTTGGCAGTGAAGCCCGTGAACCCCATGAATGCAACTGCTCGACTTTTGCAGGCTGAAGACTTAGGCTTCCTCGAAGGCGGTTCTGGTCGCCGCCATTCTGTCTGCCCATGCGCGGCGCAACTCGGAATGGCAGTCACCGGCAATAACCTGCCTTGCAATGAATATTTGATGGCGCGACAGTAAAGCACGGGGCGCAGTAGGCGGCTCAATGCAATCCTATTCGCGGGAATGAACGGTACGAATTCGATATGTTGGTGACACAGCCGTGGAACGGCGTCTTTAACGCCGATGGGCGGCCATTCGTTAAAATGCACGGGCTGCGCAACCATTTCGTCATCGTCGACGGCCGCAGCGATTCCTACGCTCCCGATGTGTCCGAGATCGCCCATATCTGCGATGTTCAAGTGGGCGTGGGCGGCGATCAACTGCTGGTGGTCGAGCTGTCCGAGCAGGCAGATGCCCGGCTTCGAATCCTGAACGTCGATGGTCGCGAGGTTGGCGCCTGCGGCAACGCCACGCGCTGTGTCGCCTGGCTGCTGCTGGAAGAGGCGGGGTCGGACGAGGTGACGATCGAGACACAGGCCGCCGTACTGCGCTGTACGCGCCGTGGCCCGCACGAGGTCAGTGTCGAAATGGGACGGATCGAGCATGATTGGCGGGCATTCCCGCTGGCGCGGGCCGTGGATACGCTGGACCTGCCGCTGACGCACGGACCGCTGAAGCATGGGGTGGCGTCCTGGGTCGGCAATCCGCATGTGACATTCTTCGTGAATGATCTGCCATCGCTCGATGTCGCGGCGCTGGCGCAGCCCGTGCTGACCGATCCTCTTTTTCCTGAACAGGTGAATGTCGGGCTGGCCGAGATCTTGGGGCCGGCAAGCATCCGCTTGCAAGCCTATGAGCGTCCCGGCATCCTGACCGGGGCGTGCGGCACCGGCGCCTGCGCTGCCGTGCGGGCGGCGCAGCTGCGTGGTCTGGTCGGCACGGGGCCGGTTCAGGTAAAGATGGGCGCGGGGGCCGTGACGATTGAAATGGCCGAGGACGGCAGCGCCGTGATGACCGGCCCGGTGGCCACCTCTTTCAGGGGCCGCCTGCCTTTATACGCGGAAGGACGATATGAGTGACCCGATGATCATAGTTGAGCAGGTCAGCAAGACCTACCACATGAAAGGCCGCGCCGATGTGCGTGCGCTCGACAATGTAAGCGTCACCATCGACCGGGGCGAGGTGGTGGTGATCATCGGTCCTTCCGGTTCGGGGAAATCGACACTTCTGCGCGCGCTCAATGGTTTGCAACCCGTCGATTCCGGCCGCATCTTCATTGATGGCGTCGAGGTGACCAGCAAGAAGACGGATATCAATCGTCTGCGTGCCGAGGTCGGCATGGTGTTTCAGCATTTCAATCTCTTTCAGCACAAGACTGCGCTTGAGAATATCGTCCTGCCGCAGATCATCGTCGCCAAGCGCCCGCGCGCCGAGGCCGAGCGCATTGCGCGCGAGTTGCTCCGAAAAGTCGGACTGCCCGATCAGGAGAACAGCTATCCTGTCATGTTGTCAGGCGGTCAGCAGCAGCGCGTCGCCATTGCGCGCAGCCTCGCCATGAAGCCCAAGGTGATGCTGTTCGACGAGGCGACATCGGCGCTCGACCCCGAAACCGTTGGCGGCGTGCTCGAGCAGATGCGCGCGCTGGCCGCCGAGGGCATGACCATGGCCGTCGTCACACATGAAATGGGCTTTGCACGCGAGGCCGCAGATCGCATGATCTTCATGGACGGTGGCGCGATTGTTGAGGAAAACACGCCTGCTGCGTTCTTTGACAATCCGCAGACCGATCGGGCCAAGGCATTTCTGAGTCAGATTTTATAGAACCACAATCACTCATCAAGGAGGAGAGATACCATGAAACTTAAGAACCTGACCGTAGCACTGATCGGCGGCGCCGCAATGGCGGCGCTGGCCAGCGTGTCATGGGCCGAGAGCACGATGGAAAAGATCGTGCGCACCGGCGAGATGACCATTGCCGTGCAGACCCAAGGGCCGCCGGTGAGCTTCATCAACAAGGATGGCGAGCGCACCGGCCTTGCCGTTGAACTGGCCCAGATGATGGCCGATGACATGGGCGTCAAGCTGGTCGTGCAGGACTACGACTGGAAGGGTCTGATCCCTGCGCTGACGTCGGGTAAGGCCGATTTCATCGCCGCCGACATGACACCAACCGCGCAGCGCAGCATGCAGATCATGTTCACCGAGCCGGTGTTCTATGCCGAAACCGTCGCCTTCACCAAGGAAGGCACGGAATTCACCAGCTGGAAGGACCTGAACAAGCCCGGCGTGACGTTGGCCGCGACGCAGGCATCGTCCTACGCGGCGGCAGCGCGCAAGTTCCTGCCCGAAGCCGAGTTGAAGGAATTCTCCGGCGGCACCGCGCAGGCGGTTCAGGCGGTGATGTCCGGCCGCGCGACGGCGGGTGTCACTGACAGAGCAACGCTGTCGGGCTTTCAGTCGTCGATCGACGGCATCGTCCTGCTGGAAGGCGAGCTGAACAAGGAACCGCTGGGCTTTGCCGTGCGCCCTGACTCGGTGCATCTGCTGAACAGCCTCGACAACTACATGCGTCTGATCCGCATCGACGGACGTCTGGATGAAAAGGTCGAATACTGGTGGAACTCCACCGCTTGGGAAGCCGATCACAAGTGATCGCCACCGGGGCGGGGGCGCAGCAGTGCCCCCGCCCGACACCATCTGACATGAAACGCAGGATCACGCCCCGCCGATGATGTGGCTCCAGAATTTTTTCAACTTCCGGCTGGTGTCGGAATATGCAGGTGTTTTCGCTGAGGGCATCTGGCAGACGCTGTGGATTTCCGCCGTCTGTCTGGCGCTGTCGCTTGTGCTGGGCACGGTGCTGGCGCTGGCGCGCATGTCGAAAAATCCGCTGCTCTGGCGGCCCGTGGCGGGCTACATCCAATTCATCCGCTCGACACCGCTGCTGGTGCAGATCTACCTTGTTTACTATGGCCTGCCGACGATCATGCCTTCGGGGATGTTATTCGACGAGGTGCAGTCGGGCATCATCGCTCTGACGCTTCATACCTCGCCCTATATGGGCGAAATCATCCGCGCCGGGATCGGATCGGTCGCGCGCGGCCAGATCGAAGGCGCGCTGTCGGTCGGGATGACGCCGCGCCAGACGATGCGCTACATCACCTTGCCGCAGGCCATCGCCAACGTGATGCCACCGCTGCTGGGCCAGACCGCGGTGCTGATCAAGGACACCTCGCTGCTCAGCATCATCGCGGTGTTCGAATTGCTGGGCGCAGGCCTTTTGATGTTCTCCGAAACGGTCGTGGCAACCGAAAGCTACGTCACGGTCGCCGTCTGCTACCTTGGCATCTACGCCATGATGCTGGTGCTGTCAGGCATCGTTCAAAACCGTCTGGGCGGCAGCGCCTGGCAGGCGAATTGAGGAGGGCCGCGCATGGAATGGATCGCTGACAAATGGGACATCGTGGTTCAGCTATATCCCTTCATGCTGAAGGGGCTGTGGCTGACGTTCCAGATTTCGATCATCTCCATCGCCATCGGGTCGATCATCGGTTTCGTCCTCGGTGTTGCCAAGACGGCTGGCTCCAGGCTGTTGAACGGTTTCATCAACCTCTACCTGCACCTGCTGCGCGGTTCGCCCTATCTTGTGCAGCTTTACATCGTCTACTTCGTGCTGCCCTCTACCGGCATCGCCTGGCTTTCATTTGACAGCTACACCGCGGCCATTGTGTCGCTGTCGCTCTATACGTCCAGCTATGTAACGGAAATCGTGGCCGCTGCCATTCATGCAGTGCCCAGCGGACAGGCCGAAGCCGCGCGCTCGGTCGGGATGTCGAAATTCCGAACCTATCAGCATATCCTGGTGCCGCAGGCGCTCAAGCTGACGATTCCGCCCATGGCCAGCATCTATGTCATCGTCATCAAGAGCACGGCGGTCCTGTCGGTTATCGGCATTTCCGAACTGACCCGCCAAGGCGAAGTCGCGATCATGCGGATGCCGGGCGACATCATGTTCATATACAGCCTGATCGCGCTGTTTTACTTCATTTACTGCTATCCGATGCTGCGCCTATCGAAATGGGCAGAAGGCCGGTTCGGAACATTCGGCGGCGGGGACAGATAGGCCCGCAGGCGCCCAATGCTTCCAAAAAGCCGCCTCCGAAATCCGAACTTCGGTGGGCTCATCCACTAACGGTTGAGCCCATCCTTTGGTTCGATCAAGGTCAGTGCCCCCTGTCGCAAGAGTGCCAGAGATGGGGGCGCCGTGCATTTGCAGCCTCGCAGATCAGAGGCATTCCGCAAGAGATGTTGCAAGGCTTCGGATGAGCTGGGGATAGAGCGCAGGGCCCAATTCCAGGCCGGTGCCAATGGGGTCGATCGCCGCTGTTTTCGCATCCGATCCATCCAGAACCGTCGCGACCATGCCCTGATTGAACTGAGGTTCGGTCAGCACGCAATCGATGCCTTCGGCGGCAATCCGATCGCGGATTTCGGCGATACGGGCAGGGCTGGGATCAGTTGCGTCGCTGACCGAAATTGCCCCTGCTGCGGGGAAGGCGAAATCATGTTCAAAATACTGGTAGGCATCATGGAATACGATGAAACGGCCACCGCGCAACGGCTCCAGCGTCGCATTAACCTCCGCGACCAAGATGTCGATCTCTGCCCGGCCAGCGGCGGCATTGGCGTAATAGGCGCCTGCATTTTCCGGGTCGGCGGCGGATAACTGCGCCGCAATGACATTCAGCCAGTTCGAGGCGTTTTGCGGCGAGAGCCACGCGTGCGGATCATGTTTGCCGTGGTCGTGCCCGTCATGATCCTCTTCCGCGCCAGCATGGTCCTCATGTTCGTCGTGGTCATGCTCTTCTTCGGCGTGATCCTCATGGTCAGCCTCGTCATCGTGAACATGCGCCTCGAACAATGCGCCTTCGCGGAATTCAAGCTCGACCGTGCCGTCAGTTTCCAAAAGCTCGGTGACCGAGGCATCGGAGGCCAGCGTTTCCATCGCGCCTTCCAGCCAGGGCGTCAGGCCCGCACTTACCCAAAAGACAAGATCAGCCTCTTGCAGCGCGCGCGCTTCAGAGGGGCGCAGCGCGTATTCATGCGGGCTGGCGCCGGGTTGCATGATCAGGTTCGGGGTGCCCACGCCTTCCATCACCCGCGCGACCAATGAATGGACGGGCGCGATATCGACAGCGACGCTTGGCACTTCGGCCAGAGCTGTGCTGCCAATCAGGGCAGCGGCGAGGGAAACGGGCAGGAGTGGTCTGGACATTGTTGATTCCGCGTGATTGTATAACATTACACGTTCAGTACGAGAAGTGTTATAATATGACAAGTGGCTCCTCGAATATTTCTACCGATGTCCCTCTCGGTTTTGAGCGGCATGATCACGCCGCCTGTGTCAGCGAAGGGCTGTTGGCAGCTGAAACGCGCTGTGCGGATGACGGGCTGCGGTTTACGCCCGTGCGCCGGAAGGTGCTGGAAATCCTGCTGCAAGAACACAGGGCCCTCGGGGCCTATGTCATTCTCGACCGGTTGCGCGAAGAGGGCTTCGGGTCGCAGCCGCCCGTCGCCTACCGTGCGCTTGATTTCCTGGTAACCCACGGGCTTGCCCACAAGATCGAGCGGCTCAATGCCTTTATCGCCTGCGCACATCCCGACCAGATCCACGCACCTGCTTTCATGATCTGTCGCCTGTGCGATTCGGTGGCCGAGGCGCAATCGCGAACCTCCCGCAGCGTCCTTGCGTCGGCTGCAAAGGCAACCGGGTTTCGGATTGAACGCACCGTGGTCGAGGCCGAGGGCCTGTGCCCCGGCTGTGCAGAGCAGGCCGACGCATGAGCCTCGTTGATGTCGAGAACCTGAGCATCCGTTACGGTGCCAATACCGTGCTTTCAAACGTATCCCTCGGCATTGATGCCGGTGAGATCGTGACCATCGTCGGTCCGAACGGATCGGGAAAAACCAGCCTTTTACGCGCCATCATCGGGGCGGTTAAGCCGTCAAAAGGGAAGGTGACGCGCGCGGAAGGTGTCCGGTTGGGCTATGTGCCGCAAAAGCTGCATATTGATCCGACCTTGCCCATGAACGTGGCGCGCTTCCTCGCATTGCCCCACGGTGCGACCCCCGCCGAGATTGCCGCCGCGCTCGAACAGGCGGGCGTGCCGGATCTGGCCGGGGCGCAGATGTCACGGCTGTCGGGGGGGCAGTTTCAACGGGTGCTGCTGGCGCGGGCCCTGATCGGCAAGCCCCAGCTTCTGATCTTGGACGAGGCAACGCAGGGGCTTGATCAGCCCGGTTCTGCCGCGTTCTACCGGCAGATCGAAACCGTGCGCCGTGACACGGGCTGCGCCGTGTTGATGATCAGCCACGAATTGCATGTGGTGATGAGCGCCTCGGATCGCGTGATCTGCCTGAACGGACATGTGTGCTGCGAAGGCGCGCCCGAGGTCGTGGCGTCTGCGCCGGAATACCGTGCGCTGTTTGGCTCCGGCACAATGGGGGCGCTGGCGCTTTACCGGCATGATCACGACCATGACCACGAACATCATGCGCATGGCGCATGCAACCACACTCAGACAGAGGCCGCCGAATAATGCTCGATGATTTCATGGTGCGCGCAACCCTCGCCGGAATCGGTGTGGCCTTTGCAGCGGCCCCTTTGGGCTGCTTCGTCGTCTGGCGTCGCATGGCCTATTTCGGCGATGCAACGGCACATGCCGCGATTTTGGGCATCGCTCTTTCACTGGCCCTGTCCATATCGGTCTTTGCAGGGGCCTTGGTGGTCGCGTTGATCATGGCGCTAACGGTAAACCTGCTGATGGGTCGGGGCTATGCGATGGACACGCTTCTGGGTGTCATGGCGCATTCGGCGCTGGCCTTTGGTCTGGTGGCCGTGTCGTTCCTCTCAGGCGTTCGCATTGACCTGATGGCCTATCTCTTTGGCGATATCCTTGCGGTGTCGCGCACCGATCTGGCCGTGATCTGGGCGGGCGCGGGGCTGGTTGTCGCGCTGATCGGCTGGCGCTGGTCGGACCTGCTGACCGCCACGTTGAACGAGGACCTGGCCTATGCCAGCGGGATCAACCCCAAGCGCGAACAGTTGGTTCTGACGCTGGCCCTTGCGATTACCGTCGCGGTCGCCATCAAGGTCGTCGGCGTTTTGCTGATTGCCGCAATGCTGATCATCCCAGCCGCCGCCGCACGCCCCTTGAGCCGCACACCGGAAGGCATGGCCGTGGTGGCGGCAGGCATCGGCAGCGTGTCGGCCTTGGTCGGGCTGCGCGCGGCCTATGTGTTCGACACGCCGGCTGGGCCGTCCATTGTCTGCGTTGCCGCCTTGATCTTTGCGGCGCTCAGCATCGTGAGCAGCCTTCGCGCCTCTGCCCAGTGAAGACCTCAACCTCTCACTTTCAAAACGGACACGACAATATGAAAAAGACAGCTTTGGTCATCGCCCTCATGGCGCCGTCTACGCTTCTCGCTCAGCAAACGCGCGAGCTTGGCGCCCATGAACACGGGCACTCTGCGTTGAACATCGCCATTGAAGGGACGCAGGTTTTGCTAGAGCTGGAGGCACCCGGCGCCGATATCATGGGCTTTGAATATCGGGCGCACACGCAAGCCGACCGCGCCAAACAGGATGCTGCGATTGCGGCGCTATCGGCCCCGCTGTCGCTTTTCGTCCTGCCAGCGGCTGCGGGGTGCACGGTTGTCGAGGCGCATGCGCATCTTGTGGATGAACACCACGACCACGCCGATGGGCATGATGATCACGCCAAAGACGACGGCGCGCACCATACCGAGTTCCACGCAGAATATTTGCTGAACTGCACCGACCCGAGCGCCATCGACCGTATCGAATTCGCGTATTTCCAAACCTTCCCGAAGGCGCGGGAAGTCGATGTGCAGATGATCTCCGCCAAAGGCGCGCAAGGCTTCGAGGTCGAGCGGAACGCACCCGTTCTTGACCTGTCGGGGCTGATTTGACGGGGACATATGTGACCGGGATAGGCGCCAAATCCGCCCTGACCCTCAGTCAGGTCGAATTCAACTGGGCCGGGCGCAATGCGTTCGGCCTGACGGTCCCCGATTTTCGCATCGGGCAGGGCGAACGCGTGTTGTTGCTGGGGGAAAGCGGGTCGGGGAAGTCGACGCTCCTGTCGCTGATCTGCGGCATCAACGCCCCGAAAAGCGGCTCAATCTGCGTTGACGGCACCGAAATATCGTCAATGCGCCCCGCCGCACGGGACCGATTTCGCGCGGAAAAGATCGGGATCGTGTTTCAGCAATTCAATCTGCTGCCCTATGCCTCCCCTTTGGACAACATCCTGCTGCCCCTGCGTTTTGCACCCGAACGGCGCGCCCGTGCCGGGGATGCCCGTGCCGCTGCCCTCGTCCTGACCGATGCGCTCGGTTTGCCGCGGAGCGTGATGAAATCCCACACCGCCGACCGCCTCAGCGTGGGCCAGCAACAGCGGGTGGCGGTCGCGCGCGCCCTGATCGGCGCACCGTCATTGATCGTCGCGGACGAACCCACCTCGGCGCTGGATGCCGGATCACAGGCAAATTTTCTTGATCTGCTTTTTGAACAATGCGCCGCCGCCGGGTCGACATTGCTAATGGTCAGCCATGACGAACGGCTTGCCCCGCGCTTTGATCGCTGCATCAGGATGGAACGGATCGCAACCGTCACCCGCGAGGCTGCGGCATGATCCTGTTACGCATGGCACTGTGCAGCTTGCTCGCACGCCGGTTGACGGTCGGTTTGACGATATTTTCCGTGGCGCTGTCTGTCGCGCTGTTTCTGGGTGTCGAAAAGGTGCGCACAGGGGCCAAGGCCAGCTTTGGAGACACGATTTCAGATACCGACCTGATCGTCGGGGCGCGATCCGGCGCGGTGCAGCTTCTGCTGTATTCGGTGTTCCGCATCGGCAATGCGACAAACAATGTCAGTTGGGAAACCTACCAGGACATCGCCGCACGACCCGAGGTGGACTGGATCGTGCCGATGTCACTTGGGGACAGCCACCGACAGTTTCGCGTCATGGGCACAACCGCAGAATATTTCCAGCGGTACAAATACCGCGGGGGCAGGGCGCTGGCCTTCGCGCAGGGCCGCCCGTTCGACGATCTGTTCGATGCCGTGATCGGGGCGGATGTGGCCGCGACGTTGGGTTACGGCGTGGATGATCCATTGGTCGTGGCGCATGGTCTTGGATCCTTCGTGAACCACGACAACCAGCCGTTCCGTGTTGCGGGCATCCTGGCCAAGACCGGCACGCCGGTTGACCGTACCGTGATCGTCAGCCTTGAAGCGATTGAGGCCATTCATGTCGATTGGCAAAGCGGCGCGCAGATCCCCGGTCAGGCCACAACCCCCGATGAGATCCGCCAGATGGACCTCACCCCCGGCGCAATCACTGCGGCCATGATCGGCGTGAAATCCCGGCTGCAGATCTTTTCCCTGCAACGCAGCATCAACCAATACCCCGAAGAGCCCCTGCTGGCGGTCCTGCCGGGCGTTGCGTTGCAAGAGTTGTGGGGCATTGTCGGCATCGCCGAAAAGGCGCTCATCGGTGTTTCCGCGATGGTGGTGGCGACCGCCCTTCTGGGGATGGCCGCGATGATCTTTTCCGGGCTGAACGAACGCCGCCGAGAGATGGCGATCCTGCGCGCGGTCGGCGCGAGGCCGCTGACCATCATGGGGCTGTTGATGCTGGAAGCGGTCCTGATGGCCATGATCGCCGTCCTGCTCGGGATCGGCCTGCTCTACGCGGGCTTGTGGGTGGGCCGGCCATATGTTGATGCTGCATTCGGTCTGTATTTGCCCATGGAGCCACTGTCATCCCGAGAAGCAGTCGTCGCGCTTGGCGTTGTCCTCGCGGCCGCCGTGACCAGCCTGTTTCCCGCGCTTCGCGCCTACAGGCTGTCATTGTCGGATGGCATGACCGTCAGAAGCTGAATGAAAAGGAGGAGTTTTACATGAATACGTCCCGCCGCGCCGCCATGTTTGGCCTTGCAAGTGTTTCGCTCCTCTGTGCGCGGCATCCGGCCCTTGCGGCCCCGGTTCGCGAAATCACCTGGGAGGATCTCATCCCGACGGGCGTTCCCTATCCGGAAATCGTTGGCGACGGAAATCTGGACGAACAGAGCGACACATGGCTACCCGAATTCGACGAGAACGCCACGAAGTTCAACCTGTCGCTTGACGGAACACGGATCAAGATGCCGGGATACATGCTCCCGCTCGAAACGGGCGGGACCGGCATTACAGAGTTTATTCTGACACCCTATGTCGGCGCATGTATCCACGTCCCGCCGCCGCCGCCCAATCAACTGGTATTTGCCACGACAAAGACCCCGTGGCCGAGTGAATCGATGTGGGATGCGATCTGGGTGACCGGAACGATCAAGGTCAACCCGATCAGCACGAACCTGGCTGAAATCGGCTACGAGATCGAGGTCGATGAGATCGAGCTTTACGAGTGGATGTGACGCCGCCTGAACCCTTTGGGCGAAAGATCAGCCGGGTTCCGGGTCAGCCCGCCATCCTGAATTCGGATGTTGAACCGGGGGCGTTTTGCCCCCGGCCATTTTTCGACGTGAAACTACGCCTCGCTGCCTGATGCGACTTCTTCCGTGTTCTCAGGTGGCGATGTCACCTTGAGCTTATGCAGCATCCCGCCCGCCAATGCGCCAAGCAGTGGCGCGACGATGAACAGCCAAAGCTGTGCGAGGGCTGTACCACCGACAAACAGGGCCGGCCCGATCGAGCGCGCCGGATTGACCGACGTTCCTGTCACGGTGATACCCACAAGGTGAATCATGGTCAGCGTCAAGCCGATCACGAGACCAGCAAGCATGGGCGAGCCTGTCTTCTCTTCGGTCACACCCAGGATGACAACGATGAAGACCATGGTTGCCACGAACTCGAAGATGAAGGCGCCCAACAGGTTGAACTCCCCGCCATACCCTTCACCAAATCCATTCTGGCCGAGCCCGTTCGCAGCGATATCGAACCCGCCAGAACTGTTTTTGGCGATCAGAAAGACTGCAAGCGCCGCGAGGGTCGCGCCCAGCGTTTGCGCGATGGAATAGCTGATGAATGTTTTTGAATCGATCCGGCCAGCCACCATGGCGCCCAGCGACACCGCCGGGTTGAGATGCGCCCCGGACACTTGCCCGATCGAATAGGCCATCGCGACAACCGAAATCCCGAATGCCAGGCTGATCCCGGTGATGGAAATGGGGGTAGCCACGCCGATCCCGCCACCGGCAAGGACAGCGGAACCAACCCCGAAGAAAACCAGAACGAATGTCCCAAATATTTCTGCAATTTCTTTTTTCATAGTGAAGCCTCTCTGTTGATCGGCTCGTTATGGTGCAATCGCGACACTGAAGAAGGGGGAAAATTGGCCCCGCCACCGCAGGACCGGGCCTGCGCGACCAACGCGTCCCCCCCTTTTTTCAGAGTCGCGCCGCTTCAAGGGCGGGTATCTGTCTTGGCATCGAAGATACCAAGAGCCGATTTCCCCGCCATGTGAGGCACCACGACCGGAGCCCCCGAACGATCTTGCAAGCACTCGCTCGAAATCTCGTAAACAGGATCAAGCATCTCGGGACTCAGGATCTCGCTCGGCAGCCCCTGCGCATGCAATCTGCCGTTCTCGATCAGGACAAGCGCATCGGAAAACCGTCCTGCAAGGGTGAGGTCATGCAGCGCGGCAATGATGAGCGTGTGGTCACTGTGAAAGTCCCTGAGGTAGCTCAGCACATTGATCTGGTGGCGCAGATCAAGCGCGCTGGTCGGCTCGTCAAGGATCAGCAGGCGCGGGGCGCGTGACAGGCGCTGCGCCAAAAGGACGAGTTGTTGCTGCCCCCCTGAAAGCGATGTCATGGGGCGTTCGGCCAAATGGGTCAGGCCAAAACGCGCAAGCGCATCATGGACGATCAGGCGGTCCTTGTCGGTGACACGCCAGCCCAGTTGCTCGCGCCGCCCCAGAAGCACACATTCGGAAACGCTTAACGCGGCATTCACCGTGAAATTCTGTGGCAGAAACCCGATGTCTTCCGGCGAAGGCCATGACCCGTCGAGTGACTTTTCCCCCGAGTGGCGCGCAATGCCCGCAAGCGCGCGCAGGAGGGTGGATTTTCCGGCCCCGTTCGGACCAAGAACCCCGATAATCCCGTGCGAGGGCAGATCGAGGGCATCGATCTGAAGCAAGCATCGCTTTTTCACATGGACGCAAAAGCGGTTGAGGGTGAAGCGACCCATCAGCGTGTTCCTTTCCGCAAGATGACGCCGACAAGCATCGGGATGCCCGCGATGGCGGTGATGATCCCCACGGGGATCACGGCCCCGGGAGAGATGAGTTTCCCCGCCACCGAGGCAGCAACAAGAACGATAGCCCCCATGATCGCCGACATCGGCAGCGCGAAACGATGGTCTTCGCCGACCAGCGTTCGGGCAACATGCGGTGCGATCAGGCCAACGAATCCGATGGTCCCCGTAAAGCTCACCGCCGCCGCCGTTAACACCGCGACGATCACAAGCGTCCGGCGGCGCAGCGCGTCGACATCAAGCCCGAGGCTTGCCGCATTGCTGTCGCCAAGGCGCAATGAGGTAAGGTTCCACGCATCGCGCAGCAGGAAGGGCAGGCAAAGCGCAAACAGCACCGTGATAACCTTGACGCTTGTCCAGGTGGCCTTCAGCAGGCTGCCGAACAGCCAGAAAACGATCTGCTGCAATATTTCCGGCGCGGCCATGAATTGCAGCAGGGATTGCAAGGACTGGAAGAAAAACAACACGGCAATCCCCGCCAGAACGAGGATCTCGGGCGAAGAACCGCGATATTTCGCAACGAGATAGATCAGGCCCGCAGCAACCAGCGTGCCTGCAAATGCCGCAAGCGGAACGCCAAGCCACATCGCCACCGGCAGGGCAGAGCCAAACAGAATGACACTGGCCGCGCCAGAGCCCGCAGCAGCCGAGAACCCAAGCGTATAGGGGCTGGCTAACGGGTTCGCCAGGATGGTTTGCATCATCAGCCCCGCAACCCCCAGACACGCCCCCACCAATGCCGCCGTGAGAGTTTGCGGCATCCGCAACAGCCACAGGATGGTGGCCAGCCCCTTGTCCGCACCCGAAGGCCCGGCGGCTATGCCCGTCAGAACTTCGCTCAGCGGAAGGCCCGCTGGACCCGTGATCAGATCCCCCACCATCAGGCAAACAAGCCCGGCGAGGGCGGCAAGAACCGCCCCCGCGCGAGTCAAACCAGCGCGGCGTGGAACACCACTCAGGCTTGGGATGACATCACTCATCCGCTTGGATCATGAATGTGCCGTCAAGTCTGACGGGAAGCCAGTCGGCATAGAACTTTGCAAGTTCGGCCTGCGGATCAACATCGGCGAAAGCTTCGGGATGCAGGACCTTTCCCAGAAAGCGGAAATAGGCGAAATCCGAAATCGACCGAGTGCCGCCGTGGTAGATCCCGAAAAGCTGCCCGTCTTGCGCGGCAGGAAGTTCCGCCCAACCGGGCCGCCCCAGATAGGCACGCATCCGTGCCTTGGCCAGATCGGCATCCTGCGCAAAACCCAGCGGGACCGCAGCAGGACGGTCAAGCCATTCCGAACCCGCAAGCACGATGACCTCTGGTTGCTGCGCCAGAACATATTCTGGTGCCAGCGGCCCCCAGTTTTCGATTTGCCCGTTCGCGATATTGTGCCCCCCGAGGCCGTCAATGATGCCCCCCCACATGCCGCCGGAATAGGAGTTGCCGACCTCGTCCGGCCCCTTCTGGGCAAGCTCGACATAGATCCGTTTCGGCGCCTCCGTTGAGGCCGCGACGCGGCTTGCCGTGTCGGCCAGCATGTCTTCGTAGAACGTGGCAATCTGTTCAGCGCGGTCTTCCGTCCCCATTGCCGCCCCAATGGCGCGGGTGGAAGCGAGGTGTTTTTCCAGCGTCTGCGCGTTGTAGTCGACAACCAACACCGGGATATCCGCCGCCGCGAATTGCTCGGCGCTTTCGCCAAGGGCGTCATATTGCCATGCCGCAAGAATCACGAGATCGGGATCGGTCGCGATTGCAGCTTCGATAGAGAAGGTGGAGCTTCCGGTGTCGCCGACATCTGGCAGGTCTGCCAGTTGCGGAAAGGCTTGCGTGTAGACCTCCCATTGGCCCGGTCTCCACTCTGCCCAGGGGCCGCGTGAAAGGCCAACGATGCGATCCATCGCGCCTTCGCCGGTGATGGCAAGGAAATCCTGGTAGTAGAACCCGAGCATGACCCGTTGTGCGGGATTTTCCAGCGTGACCGTGCGGTCGCGCAGATCCGTGATGGTGATTTCAGCAACAGCTGTAGAGCCGATCGCCGCAAGAAGGCCTGCGGCCATGACCGATTTAAGTGTGAGAGACATTGTCTTTTTCCAGATTTCAAATGTTGGGGCTGGCGCAATCCTGCGCTTTCAGGGCGTGAGAACGCCCGACGGTCCCGCCTACGTGTCTGGATGCAAATGGCCATGCCGCGCAGCACACCGCATTTTCGCCCGGCTCCCGACAGGGGGCTTTGGCGCAATTCGGGCGGTGGGTCGTGGTTGGTGCGTGGCTGTAAAAATACGCGCCACCTCATCGGCGGCCGCCTGCAGTCCAGACGTCGTGGACGTCCTTTTGGTTACAGCAGGATTGGCGGTGCGCGAGGGGAGGCCGCCGTGGCCGCGTTCAGGCGTTTGAAAGTTTGATGCGCGCCTGCCGCAAATTCCACGGGCAGCGCGACCTGCAACAATCGGGCCACGGCCTGAGGCTGAACATCGCTCAGGGCGAGGCTCACCTGAATGCAGTGTTGCTGATGCGCGGCCTCGTTCGTGTCCCCGGGGGGTACTGGCCGACGTTCCCCATCTGGCGTCAACCAGATCTCCTGCGGGCCGTCACCTGTGCAAAGCACAAGACGCGTGCCGCCGTCCTCTGCCAGCCGCATCATTCCATCGGGGACAATTCCCGACAAAAACAGAGACAGGAGAACAAGCCCGCGCAGCAAAAGCGCGCGCAATCTGAAGGACTCGCGGGGAATCATGCGAGGCAAGGTAGATTGCTGCCTCAGGGCACACAAGCCGGAAGGATTCGCGGCTCAGGCCTCATATCCCACAAAGGACCGTTGCCGCGACTGCGGGCTCAGACCAGGCGCGAAGTCTCGATCGCGGCGCGCACGAAATCGGCAAAGAGCGGATGCGGCGCGAAGGGTTTGGATTTCAGCTCGGGGTGGAACTGAACCCCGATGAACCACGGATGGTTTGTCCACTCGACGATCTCGGGCAGGCGGCCATCGGGGGACATGCCGGAAAAACGCAGGCCGTGCTCTTCCAGGTTTTCCATGTATTTGATATCCACCTCGTAGCGATGCCGGTGGCGTTCCTCGATTGAGGTCGTGCCATAGATCCCGGCCACCTTGGAGCCTTCCTTGAGCGTCGCGTCATAGGCCCCCAGGCGCATCGTGCCGCCCTTGTCGTCGCCGACCTTGCGGCGCACCTTGGCGTTGCCCTGCACCCATTCCTTCAGGTGGTAGACCACCGGCTCAAAGCGTTTCTGGCCGGTCTCGTGATCGAATTCCTCCGATCCCGCTGTCGCCATCCCGGCGACGTTGCGCGCCGCCTCGATTACCGCCAGCTGCATTCCAAGGCAGATCCCCAGGTAGGGGATTTTCCGTTCGCGGGCGAACTGGGCTGCCTTGATCTTGCCCTCGGTGCCGCGCTCGCCAAAGCCGCCGGGCACCAGGATCGCATGAAAGCCTTCGAGATGCGGCGCGGGGTCCTGGGTGTCGAACACTTCGGCATCGACCCATTCGACATTGACCTTGACCCGGTTGGCCATGCCGCCATGGGTCAACGCTTCCTTGATCGACTTGTAGGCGTCTTCAAGCTGCACATATTTCCCGACGATCGCGATATTCACCGTGCCGTCAGTCTTGTGGATGCGGTCGGCCACATCCCGCCAGACCGCCAGATCGGGGCGCGGCGCGGGCGAAATCTGAAACGCGTCCAGCACCGCCTGATCCAACCCTTCGCGATGATAGGCCAGGGGTGCCTCGTAAATCGACGCCAGGTCATAGGCGGCCACCACGGCCTCTTTGCGGACATTGCAGAACAGCGCGATTTTCTCGCGCTCCTTGTCCGGGATGGGATGTTCCGAGCGGCAGACCAGGATATCGGGCGCGATGCCGATGCTCTGCAATTCCTTGACGCTGTGCTGGGTCGGCTTGGTCTTCAACTCGCCGCTGGCCGCAAGGTAAGGCAGCAACGTCAGATGCATGAAGATACACTGGCCGCGCGGGCGGTCATGGCTGAACTGCCGGATCGCCTCGAAAAAGGGCAGGCCCTCGATGTCGCCCACCGTGCCGCCGATTTCGCAGAGCATGAAATCGACCTCGTCATCGCCGATATTCAGGAAATCCTTGATCTCGTTGGTGACGTGCGGGACCACCTGAATGGTCTTGCCGAGGTAATCGCCTCGGCGCTCCTTTTCCAGAACGTTGGAATAGATGCGCCCCGAACTGACCGAGTCGGTCATCCGGGCGGGTACGCCGGTGAACCGCTCGTAATGGCCCAGGTCAAGGTCGGTTTCCGCGCCATCATCGGTGACGAACACCTCGCCATGCTCGAAAGGCGACATCGTGCCGGGATCGACGTTGAGATAAGGATCAAGCTTGCGCAGCCGCACCGAGAAGCCGCGTGCCTGCAACAACGCCCCGAGTGCCGCCGATGCCAGCCCCTTGCCCAGCGAGGAAACGACACCGCCTGTGATGAAGATATAGCGCGCCATGTGTCGGTGATCCCCCGTGCTATGCTTGGCTCTTGCCTTGTCAGATCGGCCCAATAGCGCCGCTGGCGGCCTGCGATGAACCGCTGCCCACGGGGTTTAAGCCTATCAGGATTCGGCCTTGATATGCAACCGGGCCGCAACATGATGTTGCGTCATTCCGATATGCCCCAAGGCTTAGTTTTGGTTACTCTGCTGTGGGTAGAAGTGGCGCATCGTCACCGGCCGCTGGCGGCAACAGGCTGCCTCCGGTCAGGTCGGGCGCTTCTTCTTCTGCTGCCGCGGGTGCCGGCGCGTCCATGATGCGGTCCAGTACCGAACTGCCTGCCGCATTGCGTGCCGCGATGATCGTCAGCGCCATCGAGGTGCAAAGAAAGGCGATCGCCAGGATCCACGTCATCTTGCCCAGTGCCGTCGCTGCCGAGCGGCCGGCGACAGCACCGCCGCCTCCCATGCCAAGTCCGCCCCCTTCCGAGCGCTGGATCAGCACGACGCCAATCAGCGCCAGTGCCAGAAGGAGATGAATGATGAGGACGACGTTTTCCATGTAGCGGCCCGCGTTGGAATGGTTCAGGGGGGTATCTATGCAATAACGTCCGGTCCCGCAACCCGGCAATCGCCCCCGCGTGGCGCCGGTTGGGCCCGCGTTGGGCCGTCGCGCGTTCAGTCGCCGATATCGTCCATGTCAGACTGCCCGCTCAGACGGCGGCGCACATGGCTCCAGCTCAGCCCGATGCCCAGCACCGTGGCCAGCGTGACAAGGCCCAGCCAGACCATTGCCGCGTCGTTTCGGAGCGTGAACACACCGTAATCATACAGCACCCACAGCACCGCGCCGATGATCGCCGCCACCAGCAGCATCCCGAAGCCGCCGATCGACCGCAGTGTCGCGCGAAGGTAGATGATATAGCCCGCGGCCAGCAGCAGCCCGATCAGCACCGCCAGCGGCATTTGATCTGAAAAATTACGCGCGACCCAAGAGGTGTAGTTCCACTCGGTCGGATTGAAGGTGGCGGCAAGCAAAGCAAATGCGACCAGCCAGCGGATGATGAACCCCATTTGCCTCTCTCTGCGAACCTTTGCGCTCAAAATGGTCGAAACCGGCACGTCCTGTCCAGAGGGCAGGGCGATTTAACGGTTTCGCCGCCGTGCCGACCCCGCTATACCGGCGCGGGTTTGACCGCTAAAGCGCTTCACCTTTGATCTGAGCCATCAGTTTAAGGCGAAACGCAAGCAACCCTTATATGTCGTGCGCGTCTCGCAAGAATCTGTGAATCAGGTTTTCCGCGAAACGCATCAGCCAAGAGGATCAGCATGGCCAATGTTGTTGTCGTAGGCGCCCAGTGGGGCGACGAGGGAAAAGGCAAGATCGTGGACTGGCTCAGTGAGCGCGCCGATGTGATCGCGCGCTTTCAGGGCGGGCACAATGCCGGACATACACTCGTTGTGGAAGGCAAGGTCTACAAGCTGAACGCGCTGCCTTCGGGCGTGGTGCGCGGCGGCAAGCTCAGCGTGATCGGCAATGGTGTCGTGCTCGACCCTTGGCATCTGGTGGACGAGATCGCGAAGATTCGCCTGCAGGGCGTCGAAATCACGCCCGAGACGCTGATGATCGCGGAAAACACGCCGCTGATCCTGCCCATTCATGGCGAACTGGACCGCGCCCGCGAAGAGGCGGCAAGCAAGGGCACCAAGATCGGCACCACCGGGCGCGGCATCGGCCCCGCCTACGAGGATAAGGTTGGCCGCCGCTCGGTTCGCGTGGCGGACCTGGCCGATGATGCCACGCTCGAGGCGCGGGTGGACCGCGCGCTCCAGCACCATGATCCTTTGCGCCGTGGGTTGGGGATTGAGCCGGTGGACCGCGACGCGCTGATCGCTCAGCTGCGCGAGATCGCTCCGGAAATCCTGCAATATGCCGCGCCGGTCTGGAAGGTGCTCAACGACAAACGCAAGGCCGGCAAACGCATCCTCTTCGAGGGGGCGCAAGGCGCGCTGCTGGATATCGACTTTGGCACCTATCCCTTTGTCACCTCGTCCAACGTGATCGCGGGGCAGGCGGCCACCGGCGTGGGCGTAGGGCCAAACGCCATCAATTACGTGCTGGGGATCGTCAAGGCCTACACCACCCGCGTCGGCGAAGGCCCGTTCCCGACCGAGCTTGACGATGACGACGGTCAGCGTCTGGGCGAGCGGGGCCACGAGTTCGGCACCGTCACCGGGCGCAAACGCCGCTGCGGCTGGTTCGACGCGGCGCTCGTACGCCAGACCTGCGCCACCTCGGGCGTCAAGGGAATCGCGCTGACCAAACTTGACGTGCTTGACGGATTTGACGTGCTGAAGATCTGCGTCGGCTATGATCTGGATGGGCAACGGCTCGACTATCTGCCGACGGCGGCCAACAGCCAGGCCCGGTGCACACCGATCTACGAAGAACTGCCCGGCTGGAGCGAATCGACCGAAAGCGCGCGCAGTTGGGCCGATCTGCCTGCCAACGCCATCAAGTATGTGCGCCGCGTCGAAGAGCTGATTGATTGCCCGGTCGCGATGGTCTCCACCTCGCCCGAGCGCGACGACACGATCCTCGTCACCGATCCGTTCGCCGACTGATGGCGCTCAGCTACAAAGCTCGCCGTCGCTGGTCGCTGGTGATCCTTCTGATCGGGCTGCCGGCCTATATCGTGCTGGCGGTCAGCCTGGTCAACTGGCTGGGCGAGCTGCCCCGGTGGGTTCAGCTGCCGCTCTACGTGGTGTTGGGATTCGCATGGATACTGCCGTTCAAGTTCGTCTTTCTCGGGGTGGGCAAGGCCGACCCCGATGCAGACGGCCCGCCGCCGGGGGGCAACTAAGGCTCCAGCTGTTGAATTTGTCGCGGCCCGCCGCCTTGCAACCGCGCGTATGATATGCTCACGTTCCGGCATTGATTGCAGCAGGTATCAGACAGGCGGCAGGGCGATGCATTCCGACGACAGAGCAGACGACGACAGGCCGGGCGAAGACCCTTGTTATCAGCACCTCATCGTGGCCGGCCATGCCATCGACCCGGACACAGCCCGTGATGTTAACCGCTTCCGCAAGGCCGAGCGCGCGCGGCTCTACGCGCTGCGCAACGAAGGCACCGTCGCGGACCGCGCGCAGCTTTCGGACAATATTGCCGCAGAGCTTGACCAAGCACTGACCGATCTGGCCGACCGCACCATCGCCGTCTATTGGCCGATCCGCTCCGAGCCCGACCTGCGCGCCTGGATGACCCGCGCCCACGAGGCCGGCGCGCGCATCCTGTTGCCCGTGGTGGTGACCAAGAACGCGCCGCTGATCTTTCGCCAATGGACACCGGGCTGCGCGATGGAACGCGGCATCTGGAATATTCCCGTGCCTGCCGACGGGGCCGAAGCCATACCCGATACCGTGATCTCGCCGTTGCTGGGCGTGGACGAGGCCGGCTACCGGCTGGGCAATGGCGGCGGCTATTACGACCGCACCCTTGCCGCCTTGGACAAAAAACCGCTGGTGATCGGCATCGGTGCGCCGAATTGCCGGATCAAGACGATCTATCCGATGCCGTGGGATATCCCGATGTCGATGACCGTGCTGGGCGACGGCAAAACACAGCACTTCCCGGCGTCCAACTGACAGGCGTTACGCCTTGTTGCGCGCCGCCATGACATCCTGCCCAAGCCGCAGGGTATACTGCTCCAGCTCCTGCAAGGCGATGTCGGCCGCGGTCGCATCGTGGGCCTCCAGCGCGTCGGCGATGCGGGTGTGCAGTGCGATGATCGCGCCGCGTGACCGGGCGGTAAAGGTGATCATGTTCATCAGCGGCTGCATCGCCTCGATGGCACCGGCCAGTTGATAACTCAGCACCGGGTTGCCCGCCCCGTCCACCAACGCCCGGTGAAACGCCACGTCCGAGGCGCAGAACCCTTCGTCGCTGAGACCCGGCTGCCCCTGCCTGTGAATCTCGGCCCGCATGCTGGCCAGCAGATCGGGCGTGCAGCGTTGCGCCGACAGCGGCGCACAGGCGCGTTCCAGCGCATAGCGCGCCTCGCAGGCCACATCAAAGCTGACATCGTTCATGCTCAGCAGCAGCGTCGCAGTGGTGATCTGTTGGCCATAGGCTTCTGAATAGCTCAGCCGGTTGACAAAAGCGCCGCCGAACGCGCCGCGCTGGGTGCGTATCAGCGATTGCGCCGCCAGCCGTTTCAGGGCCTCGCGCACAGTGGGGCGAGATACGTTGAACTGTTCGGCCAGCTCCGCCTCTGATGGCAGACGCTCGTCCACGATCATGCGTCCCTCGATGATCGCGTCTCGGATCGCCTTTGCGATCTGCGCCGAGAGGTCCGATTTCGGCTCTGGCTTGGAGGTGGGGTCAGATTTCATTTGTCAGACGTTTAAAGGTCTGACATTTTCCGGGCAAGAACTGAATCGCGACTCAACAAAGGAAAGCCGCCGTGCGCACCCTTCTTGCAACGCCTCTGCGCAGCTTCGCGTGGCTCGGGTTTTTCGCTGCAATCCTTGTTGCGTGGTGGCTGATGTATGCCATGGCGATGCAGATGGACCTCGACCTGCTGGGCCGGCCGGGCGCACAGGGGGCCGCGATGGCGGCAATGGACCCGCGTATGCCGATGGACATGCCGATGGCGCGTTTCGGGCCGCTCTTTGCGATGTGGGCGATCATGATGGCGGCGATGATGCTGCCGACGCTGGTGCCGACGCTGCGCAGCTACGAGGATCTGATCGTATCCGCCAACGGCAGCCGCGCCGGGTGCCTGGGCGTGCTGGCCGGGTATTTCGCTGTCTGGGTGGGCTTTGCCGCCGCGATCACGGGTGTGCAACTGGCGCTGCTGTATGGCGGGGTGGTGGACATGCTGGGCATCGCCAGGTCGCCACTCTTTGCGGGCGGTCTGCTGATCGCGGTCGGCGCGTTCCAGTTCACCCGCGTCAAGGAAACCTGCCACGGGGTCTGTCACAGCCCGATGGTGTATTTCCTGGGCCACTGGCGCACCGGCGCGGTCGGCGGATTGCGCATGGGGCTTGGCCTCGGGGCGTTCTGCGTCGGATGTTGCTGGGGTTTCATGGCACTGGGCTTCGTCGGCGGGGTGATGAACCTTGCCTGGATGGGCCTCGCCACGCTTTTCATGGTGATCGAGAAACTGCCGCAGATCGGGCACCGCGTAACTCGCCCGATGGGCGTTCTGCTGATACTTGGCGGGTTGGCCGTTCTGGCTGCCCCACATCTGACCGGAGGATAAGACATGGCTGCGACATCGAAACAAGACCGGGCGAGTTTGCCGGACTGGGCCATCAAGGGCGAGCTGTTCCTCAACTGTTCGTGCGACGTGTTCTGCCCCTGCGTCGTTAGCCTTGGCGCCTATCGCCCGACCGAAGGATACTGCCACGCCTGGATGGCCATTGCGATCGACGAGGGCCATTTCGAGGGCGAGGATATTTCGGGCGTGAACGTGGGAATCCTGGCCGATATTCCGGGCCGCATGGGCGAGGGCAACTGGAAGGTCGCCCTCTATGTCGATGACAGTGCAAGCGATGCGGCATTTGACGGCATCTGCCAGATATTCTCGGGCACGGCAGGGGGCACCACGGGCCTTTTCACCATGCTGGTGTCAGAGATCATCGGCGTCGCGCGCGAGCCGGTCGAGATCGTCCGCGACGGCAAGAAACGCAGCATCCGCATCGGGCGCAAGATCCAGGGCGAGATCGAGATGATCGACGGCGCCAGCCCCGATCAGCCGGTGACGATCACCAACTCGCAATACTGGATGGGGCCGGACATCATTGCCGCCAAGGGGCTCAAGAGCCGGGTGCGCGACCATGGCCGGGTCTGGGATTTCGGCGGCAAATCGGCCGAGATTTGCCCGATCGAATGGGGCGGTGGCGCCAAATGATCGTCTCGCCGTCATACTGCGCGATGATGGCGCGCTACAACAAATGGCAGAATGCTTCGCTTGTCGAAGCCGCGGACGCGCTGGATGACGCCGCGCGCGTGGCGGATCGTGGCGCGTTCTTCGGCTCGATCATGGGCACTTTCAGCCATCTGTTGTGGGGCGACACGATATGGATGTCGCGATTTGACGGCTGGGCCGCCCCCGGCGGCGGCCTTTCGGGCAGTGCCACGCTGCATACCGACTGGGCCGCGTTCAAGGCCGAGCGTGCGCGGGTGGATCGACAGATCCTCGGCTGGGCCGACCGGCTCGACCCCGATGACCTGCTGGGCGACCTGAGCTGGCATTCTGGTGTGTTGGGCCGCAACGTGACCCGGCCCTTTGCCTTGTGCATTGCGCATTTCTTCAACCACCAGACCCATCACCGGGGGCAGATCCACGCCATGCTGACCGCCGCGGGCGCGCGCCCGGGCGACACCGATCTGTTCGTGATGCCGGAGGATATCGGCCTATGACCGCACCACTTCTGTCACCCTCGCGCCGGGTCAGGCGCACACCCTTTTCCGCCGGCGTCGAGGCCCAGGGGGTCAAGGCCTACACGGTCTATAACCGTATGCTGCTGCCGACCGTGTTCGAGAGCGTGCAGGCCGATTATCACCATCTGAAAAAGCACGTGCAGGTCTGGGATGTCTCTTGCGAGCGGCAGGTGGAACTGCGCGGCCCGGATGCCGCCCGGCTGATGCAGATGCTCACGCCCCGCGACCTGCGTGGCATGACCGTGGGCCAATGCTGTTACGTGCCGATCGTCGACGAGACGGGCGGCATGCTGAACGACCCAGTGGCGGTCAAACTGGCCGAGGACCGCTGGTGGATTTCCATCGCCGACAGCGATCTGCTGCTTTGGGTCAAGGGGATCGCCAGCGGCTACCGCCTCGATGTGCTGGTGGTTGAGCCGGACGTGTCGCCGCTGGGGGTGCAGGGCCCCAAGGCCGACGAGCTGATGGCGCGGGTCTTTGGCGATGGAGTGCGCAACATACGGTTCTTTCGCTACGGAATTTTCAGCTTCGAAGGCCGCGACATGGTCGTGGCGCGGTCGGGCTATTCCAAGCAGGGCGGGTTCGAGATCTATGTCGAAGGCGGCGATATCGGCATGCCATTGTGGAACGCGCTGTTCGAGGCGGGCCGCGATCTGGAGGTGCGCGCGGGCTGTCCGAACCTGATCGAGCGGATCGAGTCGGGGCTGTTGAGCTATGGCAACGACATGACCGCCGACAACACGCCGCATGAATGTGGGCTGGGCCGGTTCTGCAACACCAACACCGCGATCGGCTGTATCGGGCGCGATGCGCTGCTGCGCGTCGCCAAGGAAGGCCCGGTGCAGCAGATCCGAGCCCTTGATATCGCGGGCGACGCGGTGCCCGGCTGCGACCGGCCCTGGCCGCTCTATGCCGGCGAGGCGCAAGTGGGACAGATCACTTCGGCGGCCTGGTCGCCCGATTTCGGCACCAATGTCGCCATCGGTATGGTGCGCATGACCCACTGGGATGCCGGCACCGTGCTGCGCGCCGATGTGCTGGGCGAAGAGCGCGTGGTGACGGTACGCCCGGGTTTCTGGGCCTGAGCGCGTGCGTCAGGGGCGCGAGGGGCCAGCCCCTCGCGTTGAAACCCTGCCGGGTTTCAACGCTCACCCCGCGGTATTTTTGGAAAGATGAAAGCCTCAGAAAAGGAGAACGACATGTTCAACGCACTGGTTGTTGAAAAGGACGCAGAGAGCGGCAAGACCCATGCCGCCGTACAGCAGATTTCCGAAGATCAACTGCCCGACGGCGAAGTGACTGTCGCAGTCGAGTATTCGACGGTGAATTACAAAGACGGGCTTTGCATCGGGCCGGGCGGTGGGCTTGTACGGAACTACCCCCATGTGCCGGGGATCGATTTCGCAGGCACCGTCGAGGCTTCGGAGGATGACCGCTACAAGCCCGGCGACAAGGTGGTGCTTACCGGTTGGCGCGTGGGCGAGGCGCATTGGGGCGGCTATTCGCAGAAGGCGCGGGTCAGGGCCGACTGGCTGGTGCCGCTGCCCGAAGGTCTGACCACGCGCCAGGCGATGGCCGTGGGCACGGCGGGTTTCACCGCGATGCTCGCCGTGCAGGCGCTGGAGGATCACGGGATCAAGGAGGGTCCGGTGTTGGTCACTGGTGCCGCCGGCGGCGTGGGCTCGGTCGCCGTGGCGATTTTGGCCGCGCTGGGTCACGAGGTGGCCGGCGTCACCGGTCGGCCGGAACAGGCGGACTATCTCAAGTCTCTCGGCGCCACTCAGATCGTTGCGCGCGAAGAGTTCAGCGAGGAGACCCGCAAGCCGCTCGAGAGCGAGCAATGGGGTGGTTGCGTGGACGCCGTGGCGGGCGTGATGCTCGGCCGGGTGCTCAAGCAGATCAGGTATGGCGGTTCGGTGGCTGCAATCGGGCTGGCCGGCGGAGCCAAGATCGACGGCGCGCTGATCACCCCCTTCATTCTGCGGGGGGTGAACCTGCTCGGCATCGATTCCGTGATGCAGCCCTACGAGAGCCGTCTGCGTGCCTGGAGCCGTATCGCCGAGGTCCTGCCGATGGATAAGCTGGAAGCGATGGTTCAGCCCGCGACGCTGTCCGATCTTCCGCAGCTTGGGGCCGACATCCTGAAAGGGCAGGTGCGCGGCCGCGTGGTGGTCGACGTCAACGCCTGACTTTGGGCAAACCAAGGCGGGCAGGGGCCCCGGCGGGTATCGCCGGGGCCCTTTTTCGTGAACTTCTGGGAATTCATGGGATCGGCATGGTTTTCTCGGAAGCCAAGAGGCGGTGCTTTGGGCGGTGCTGGCCAGATTCACGACGAATCAATGCGATTCAGTCCGGGATTCGCTGCTCCCACCGGGATTTTCCGGGCCGAAATCCAGATTCTGAGCCATCTCAGCGCATTATTTTTGCTGAAATGGTGAATCTTCCGGGAAAATGTGGAACTAATTTGGCTGGGCCGGTGTTCACCACATGTAGTGCTGACTTTGGTGGCATTCACTAGGTCATGCGGTGTGTGCGGCAATTTGCGCCACATCATCTTGTTTTCCGGACCCTTCAAAAACAATATGCAGTGGCCTATGGGGTATTTTTTCGTTGATTTCCATGAAGTACCATGGCAAACCTGTTTACACGATGAGGACGGGAACAAGGGGCACCAAACGACCCCGAATAAAACAACCCAAGTCAGGTTTCATACAGGCACTTCCGCTTCATCAAGTACGAAGGATCCGGCGCGCGGGCGAGCAGACATCCCCCCAGGTGGCGCGCGCAGTCGGACACCCCCGCAAGAGCGGGACGAGGGCGGCGGGTTGATCAGTGGCAGCAGATCAACCCGTCGTTTCCTGTTTAAGGGGTATTTTCATCGGGGGATAGAGAGGCGACCGGGACAGTGGTTCTCAGCTTCAGAGGCGAGTTCAACCAGAAGGTTGACGGTAAGGGTCGGATGTCGATCCCTGCCGATTTTCGCGCTGTGCTGGCCGATGGTGACCCGCGTTGCCCCGAAGAGCCCCTGCCGCGCATGGTGGTTCTGCACGGCCCTCACCTGAAAAACTGCCTTCACGCCTATACCATTGACGCCATGGCCGAGATCGAAGCCGGCATTCGCCGTCTGCCGCGCGGCTCCGTGGAGCGCAAGCAGGCCAGCCGGATGATCCTGGGCAAATCCTGGGACACCGAGGTGGACAAGGATGGCCGGATCGTGCTGCCCCAGCGTCTGCGCCAGCAGATCGGACTTGACGGCGAGGCGGTGATGGTCGCGATGGGCGAGTATTTCGAGATATGGAACGCCCGGACCTATGAAGAGGTCGAGGCGGCGGAGACAGCCGAATGGCTGGCTGAGCAACCAGACGATTTCGATCCCCTCACGCTTATCAGCCTTCCGGAAGGGGGCTGAGCGATGGGGAAAGCTGCCGATACCCCCCATGTTCCGGTACTCATCGCACCGCTGATTGCCGCCTGTGCCCCGATCAAAGGGCACTGGATCGACGGCACGCTCGGTGCGGGTGGCTACGCGCGCGCGCTGCTCGAAGCAGGCGCGGACCGGGTGACCGGTATCGACCGCGATCCGCTGGCGATCGAGATGGCCGCGAGTTGGGCCGCACCCTTCGGTGACCGGCTGACGCTGGTGCCGGGCGTTTTCTCGAAGATGGACGAACTTGCCGATGCCGCCGACGGCGTCGTGCTCGATCTCGGCGTGTCTTCGATGCAGCTTGATCAGGCGCGGCGCGGGTTTTCCTTCATGCGTGATGGGCCGCTCGACATGCGGATGAGCCAGGATGGCATGACCGCTGCCGATCTGGTCAATTCCGTGGACGAGGGTGAACTGGCCGATATCCTGTTTCTCTATGGCGAAGAGCGCGCCAGCCGCCGCATTGCACGCGCCATCATCCGCAAACGCGCCGAAGTGCCGATCGTCAGCACGCTGCAACTGGCCGAGATCATCGAAGGATGCCTGCCGCGCGCCAAACCGGGGCAGGCCCATCCGGCGACGCGCAGCTTTCAGGCGATCCGCATCGCCGTGAACGACGAATATGCCGAACTGATCGGCGGGCTAGAGGCGGCTGAACGCGCCCTGCGTCCCGGCGGAAAGCTGGCAGTCGTGACCTTTCACTCGATCGAGGACCGCATGGTCAAACGCTTCTTTCAATCCCGCGCAGGTGGCGGCGGCGGTAGTCGTCACGCGCCCGAGTTGGAGAGTTTTGCGCCGCAATTCATCCAGGACAGCCGCAAGGCCATCGCGGCAGACGAGGCCGAACTGGCGAGCAATCCGCGTTCGCGTTCGGCACGGCTGCGGGTGGGCACGCGCACCGATGCACCTCCGGGTGTCACCGACCGCGCGGCGCTGGGCATGCCGCTCCTGAAGGGAGACCGCTGATGCGCAGCCTGTTTTATGTTCTCAGCGCGTTGGCGGTGATTGCCCTGGCTTACTGGGCCTACCACGAAAATTACCGCACCCAGCACGTCCAGTCCCAGGCCGACAGGCTGGAAGAACAGATCGCGCTGGCGCGTCAGCGGCTGCGCGTGCTCAATGCCGAATGGGCCTATCTCAACCGGCCCAGCCGCCTGCGCGAACTGGCCGAGATCAATTTCGAACGTCTGGGCCTGATGCCGCTGCAACCCTACCAGTTTGGCCGGATCGACCAGGTCGCCTTCCCGCCTGCCGATCAGCCGCTGATCTTTGACAATCCCATCGACGTTTCCGACCAGGAACAGGACCCATGATCCGCACGCCTCTCCGCCCGCTCGCCCGTATCCTGCTGGCCCGTGACAAGGGGGAAAACCCTGATGCCATCGAGCGCGAGAATATTCGCCTGCGCCACGAGCAGATGCGCGACCGCGCGCGCCGCCGGGCCGAAGGGCGGCTTCTGGTGCTGGGCGTCATGTTCTTCTGCGGCTTCGCCCTGATCGGCGGCCGCATGGGCGTTCTGGCCCAGTCCGAGCCGTCAGAGCCACGCGCCAGCGCGGCGGGGGCCGAGATTCTGGCACAGCGCGCCGATATCGTGGACCGGCACGGGCGCATCCTTGCGACCAATTTCGATACCCACAGCCTCTACGCCCAGCCACAACAGATGATCGAACCCGAGCGCGCCGCGCGCGCACTGGCCGAGATCTTCCCCGATCTCGACGAGGCGCGCCTCGTTCGGGATTTCACCGGCAAGCGCAAATTCCTGTGGATCAAGAAAGTCATCAGCCCCGAACAGCAACAGCAGGTGCATGACATCGGCGAACCGGGTCTGCTGTTTGGCCCGCGCGAAATGCGGCTCTATCCCAACGGCAACCTGGCCGCGCATGTTCTGGGTGGCGCGGGCTTTGGCCGCGAGGGTGTTCACGCCGCCGAGGTGATCGGCGTTGCGGGCATCGAAAAGTACTTTGACGAGCGCCTGCGCGATCCGGCCTACGGGGCCCGCCCGTTGGAGCTGTCACTGGACCTCACGGTGCAGGCGGCGACCGAACATGTGCTGGCCGGTGGCATGAGCATCATGAACGCCAAGGGGGCGGCAGCCGTCCTCATGGATGTGCATACCGGCGAAATCATCGCCATCGCCTCGCTGCCTGATTTTGACCCGAACGACCGGCCGCGCCCCCTGACCTCGGGCGATGCCGCGGACAGCCCGCTTTTCAACCGGGCGGTTCAGGGCGTGTATGAACTGGGCTCGACCTTCAAGATTTTCGCAATCGCCCAAGCGATCGAGCTCGGGCTGGTCGACGAGAATACCATCATCGACACATCCGGCCCGATGCGCGTCGGCGGCTTTCCCATCGGCGAGTTTCACAACAAGAACTATGGTAAGCTGAGCACCTCGGATATCATCGTCAAAAGCTCGAACCGCGGCACCGGGCGCATCGCGCTTCAGATCGGGCCGGAACGGCAGCAGACCTTCCTGAAATCATTGGGGTTGTTCGAGCCAACCCCGCTTGAGATCATCGAGGCCAGTGGTGGCAAGCCACTGCTGCCCAAGCGTTGGACCGATCTTTCGGCAGTCACCATCTCCTACGGGCACGGGTTGTCGTCCAGCCCGCTGCATCTGGCGGCAGGCTACGCGGCCATCGCCAATGGCGGCCGCATGATCGCGCCGACATTGCTGCGCCGCGACGCGCCGCAGGAAGGCACGCGGGTCATGTCCGAATCCACCGCCGCCGCTGCGCGCCGGATGCTGCGCCGCGTCGTGTCCTCGGGCACTGCCAGCTTTGGCGAAGTTCCCGGCTATGCCGTCGGCGGCAAGACCGGCACGGCTGACAAGCCAAAACCGCAGGGCGGCTATTACGATGACAAGGTGATCGCCACATTCGCGGCAGTCTTTCCGGCCCATGATCCGCGCTATGTTCTGGTCGTCACACTGGACGAGCCGACCGAGACTTCGGGCGACAAACCGCGCCGCACCGCAGGCTGGACAGCCGTGCCGGTAGCGGCCGAAATCATCACCCGCGTGGCACCGCTTCTGGGGCTCAGACCGAGCGTTGAACCCGCCCAGCTGACTGGTATAACGCTGACATCGAATTAACTCGTTTTGCGCTGACTCCGACTCACGAAATCCGCGCGGAACGTCCACAGCTTTAGAGGAGCGCGGGCCTGTTCCGCCGGTTTTCGTCGTTCGGAAACACAGCAAGCAGGATCTGACGCAGGGTGGCGGACGGATGTCGGCAGCGCAGGAAAAGACATTGGCGGAGCTTGGGCTGACCGCGCAGGGCGGCATCGGTCGCGGCGCGCAGACGCGCATCACCGGGCTGGCCGTTGACAGTCGCAAGGTGAAGGACGGCACGCTCTTTGCCGCATTGCCGGGCACGCGGGTGCATGGTGGCGAATTTATCCAATACGCGCTGCGGCAGGGGGCCTCTGCCATCCTCACCGACAGCGAAGGTGCGCGCATCGCCGCTACGGAACTGGCCGCCAGCGATGCCGCACTGGTGATCGCGCAAGACCCGCGCCAGACGCTGGCCTATACCGCGGCTCTCTGGTTTGGTGTGCAGCCCGAGGTGATGGTGGCGGTGACCGGCACCAACGGCAAGACCTCCGTGGCCAGTTTTACCCGCCAGATCTGGTCGGAACTGGGGCACCTGGCGATCAATCTGGGCACCACCGGTGTCGAGGGCGATTATGCCGCGCCACTGGCCCACACCACGCCCGAGCCGATCACCCTGCACCGGGTTCTGGCCGAGGCCGCCCACGCAGGTGTCGATCACGCCGCAATGGAGGCGTCCAGCCACGGGCTGGAACAGCGCCGTCTGGACGGGGTGCGGCTGGCCGCGGCGGGGTTTACCAACTTCACTCAGGATCATCTGGATTATCACGACAGCTTTTCCGCCTATTTCAACGCCAAGGCGGGCCTTTTCGAGCGCGTGCTGCCCGATGACGGGATCGCGGTGATCAATATCGACGATTCGCGCGGGCCGGATATGGCGCTGATCGCCCATGATCGCGGGCAAGAGGTGATCACGGTGGGCCGGACCGAAGGCGCAAACCTGTGCCTGCAGGCGCAGCGGTTCGAGGCGACGGGACAGACCATGCGCTTTGCCTGGAACGGTCGGCCATACCAATGCACGTTGCCGCTCATCGGTGGATTTCAGGCCGAGAACGTGCTGCTGGCCGCTGGTCTGGTGATCGCCACCGGCGCCGCCCCCGAACGCGTGTTCGAAACCCTGCCGCACATGCGGACCGTACGCGGGCGTATGCAATTGGCCGCCACCCGCGAAAACGGCGCGGCGGTTTTTGTCGATTACGCCCATACGCCCGGTGCGGTCGAAACCGCCATTCGCGCGCTGCGCCCGCATGTGATGGGGCGCCTCGTTGCCATCGTCGGCGCGGGCGGCGACCGTGACACCGCAAAACGCCCCCTGATGGGCCGTGCCGCCGCCGAGAATGCCGATCTGGTGATCGTCACCGATGACAACCCGCGCAGCGAAGACCCCGCCGTGATCCGCGCCGCCGTCCTGCAAGGATGCCCCGACGCGACCGAAGTGGGCGACCGCGCCGAGGCAATCTTGCGGGGTGTCGACGCGCTCGGCCCCGGCGACGCGCTGCTGGTGCTGGGCAAAGGCCATGAGACTGGCCAGACCGTGGGCGACGATGTTCTTCCCTTTGATGATGCCGAGCAAGCCAGCGTGGCTGTCTCGGCGCTTGATGGAGGCATCGCATGAGCCTGTGGACCGCAGCCGAGGCCGCCGCCGCGACCGGCGGGCGGGTGACGGGCGACTGGCAAGCGGGTGGCGTGTCCATCGACACCCGCAATCTGGCCCCTGGCGATCTCTTCGTCGCCCTTCAGGCGGCGCGCGACGGGCATGATTTCGTGGCGCAGGCGCTGGAGCAGGGCGCTGCCGCCGCAATGGTCAGCCGCGTCCCCGAGGGCGTGGCACCAGACGCGCCCTTGCTGATCGTCGAGGATGTCCTGACGGGCTTGGAGGCTCTGGGCCGCGCCGCGCGCGCCCGCACCAAGGCTCGGGTCGTCGCCGTCACCGGCTCTGTCGGCAAGACCTCGACCAAAGAGATGCTGCGCGGCGTGCTGGCGGCGCAGGGCCGCACCCACGCGGCGCAAGCCAGCTACAACAACCACTGGGGTGTGCCGCTGACGCTGGCGCGGATGCCCGCAGACACCGAATTTGCCGTGATCGAGATCGGCATGAACCACCCCGGCGAGATCGCGCCGCTCAGCCGCATGGCACGCCCGCATGTGGCGCTGATCACCACCGTCGCCGCCGCACATCTCGAGGCGTTCAACAATATCGACGGGATCGCGGTGGAAAAGGCCGCGATCTTTGAAGGGCTGGAACCCGGCGGCACCGCCATCGTCAATGTCGATCTGGACACGGCACACCTGCTGCTGGCGGCGGCTGCCGCGCAAGGGGCGCAGACGGTGACATTTGGCACGCAGAGCGACCAGTATCACCTGATTTCTGCAAAGCTCAGCAATGATCAGACCATCGTACAGGCCGATCTGCGCGGCACCCCAGTCACGTTCAAGCTGGGCAGTGCGGGCCGCCATTTCGCGATGAACGGCCTTGCCGTGCTGGCAACGGTCGAGGCGCTGGGGGCGGATTCGGGCGTCGCGGCCCCCGATCTGGCGGCCTGGGCACCGCCCGCCGGGCGCGGCACGCGCGAGACCGTCTCTCTCGATCCCGGCGACGAAAGCTGGACGATCGAGCTGATCGACGATGCTTTCAATGCCAACCCCACATCCATGACGGCGGCGCTCGAGGTGCTGGCCGCCGCCACGCCGCATGACGGGGTAGGCCGGGTGGCCCGGGGCCGCCGCATCGCCATTCTCGGCGACATGCTGGAACTGGGCGCGGACGAGGCCGAAATGCACCGCGCGATTGCCCGCCTGCCGCATGTCGACGCGCTGGCATGTATCCACTGCGTCGGGCCGCGGATGCGGCTGCTTCATGACGCGCTGCCCAATGCCCTGCGCGGCCATTGGGTCGAAACCGCAGAGGCACTGGTACCCCACGTGCCAGGCATGATAGACGCCGGCGACGTGGTGCTGGTCAAAGGCTCCAAGGGCAGCAAGGTCAGTCTGATCGCCGAGGCGCTGCGCAAAACGGGGCGGCACAGCCGCTCGCAAACAAGGGACGACTGAATGTTCTACTGGCTGACCGCGCTCTCCGACGGCGGTGATTTCTTCAACCTGTTCAGGTATATCACGTTCCGAACCGGTGGCGCGTTCATGACGGCGCTGATCTTCGGCTTTCTGTTCGGCCCGCCGCTGATCAACGTGCTGCGCAAACGCCAGGGCAAGGGCCAGCCCATTCGCGAGGACGGCCCCGAGGGGCATTTCGTCAAGGCCGGCACGCCGACGATGGGTGGCCTGCTGATCGTCGGGGCATTGTTGACCTCCACACTGCTCTGGGCGCGGCTCGACAATCCTTTCGTGTGGCTGGTCCTCTTTGTCACCATTTCCTTCGGCCTCATCGGGTTTGCCGATGATTATGCCAAGGTGTCCAAGCAGACGATTTCCGGCGTGCCGGGTAAGTTGCGGCTGGGGCTGGGCTTTATCATCGCCGGGATCGCGGCCTATTGGGCGACGATGTATCACCCTGCAGACTTGCAGAACCAACTGGCCCTGCCGGTGTTCAAGGACACGCTGATCAATCTCGGTTTCCTGTTCGTGCCCTTTGCCACCATCGTGATCGTCGGCTCCGCCAATGCGGTCAACCTGACCGACGGGCTGGATGGCCTCGCGATCATGCCGGTGATGATCGCCGCGGGCACGCTGGGTGCGATCGCCTACGCGGTCGGCCGGGTCGACTTTACCGAATATCTCGATGTGCATTACGTGGCCGGGACAGGCGAGATCCTGGTCTTTGTCGCGGGTCTCATTGGCGGCGGTCTGGGCTTCTTGTGGTATAATGCCCCGCCCGCGGCGGTGTTCATGGGCGACACCGGCAGCCTGGCCCTGGGCGGCGCGCTGGGCGCGATTGCCGTGGCCACCAAGCACGAGATCGTGCTGGCCATCGTCGGCGGGCTGTTCGTGGTCGAGGCGCTTTCGGTGATCATCCAGGTGCTCTATTTCAAACGCACCGGCAAACGCGTCTTCCTGATGGCGCCCATCCACCACCACTACGAGAAAAAGGGCTGGTCCGAGCCGCAGATCGTCATCCGCTTCTGGATCATCTCGCTGATCCTCGCGGTGATCGGCCTGGCGACACTGAAGGTGCGGTAACAGCGACCGCTCCTCCGCCCTCAGCGGGTGCCTTCTAGTCTGCCGCTTTCCTTTTGGCATTTATCAGGTACCTTTGCGGAATTCTGTAGGGGCATTGGATGCTGGAAACCATTCTTGGCTTTTTGTCGGATTACGCGATTCCTTTGGGCGCCCTCGCGGCAATTCTGGCGATCATCGAGACTGTGTTCGCCCCGTTCCGCAAGGCCTTTCGCAAGGTCGAAACTGTCGAGTTGGGGCGGGAAAGCCGCGAAGCCCTTAGCGCGCCAAAGGCAAAAGACGGTCCCGCCCTCACGGTCACCGAATTCATACGCATCCGCCGCGAGTTGAAATCCGAGCTTGTGACCGAATTGGCCCAAGCCTCTCAAGGTGAAAAACAACAACTGCGTGCGCGGATCGCTGAACTCGAATCGCAGATCGCCGACCCCGAACCGGCGTTGGCGGAGGCCAAAAAACGCATCACCGAACTGGAGGCATTGCTCGAACGCTCTGGGAACGAGATCGGCGGCGACCGCCTGACCGAGGCCCGCAACGCGCTTGAGCAAGGCGACTATTCCATCGCCGACGATCTTTTTGCCGAAATCGAAGCCCGCCGAGAGATGGAAGTGCAGGAAGCTGCCCGCGCCGCCTATGGCCGTGGCGAGATCGCAGAGGCCGAAGTGCGCTGGGCCGATGCCGCCGCCCATTACGCGCGGGCTGCGCGGCTTCACCCAGAATTTGATAGCCTTTATAACGCGGTGGACTTCTCGCAACTCGCCGGGGAGTATCAACGCGCTGAACGTATGGCAGAAGATTTGGTAGCCTTGGCACGCCAAAACGCGGATGATGTGGCGCTTTCCCGTGCTTTGGATCGGCAGGCAACTATTCTCTGGCGCTTGGAACGAAACTCCGAGGCGGAACCGATATACCGTGAGGCATTGGGGATCGACCGCTCCACGATTGGCGAGGAGCATCCCAACTACGCCACCCGTCTCAACAACCTCGCGCTCGTGGTTGCGGCGCAGGACCGCAATGAGGAGGCCGAGGAGCTTTACCGCGAGGCGTTGAAGATTATTCGCGCGACCATTGGCGCGGGCCATCCGGCCTATGCCACTCACCTCAACAATCTCGCGCTCGTGGTTCAGGCGCAGGGCCGTCACGCGGAAGCCGAGGGTCTCTACCGAGAGGTGTTGGAGATTGATCGCGCAACGATTGGCGAGGGGCATCCGGGTTATGCTACGGACCTCAACAACCTCGCGTATGCGGTTCAGGCGCAGGGTTGCCACGCGGAGGCCGAGGGTCTCTATCGCGAGGCGCTGGAGATTGACCGCGCCACGATTGGCACGGGGCATCCGGACTATGCCACGCACCTCAACAACCTCGCGCTCGTGGTTGCGGCGCAGGGCCGCCACGCGGAGGCCGAGGGGCTCTACCGCGAGGCGCTGAAGATTGATCTCGCAACGATTGGCGAGGGGCATCCGGGCTATGCCACCGATCTCAACAACCTCGCGGGTGCGGTTCAGGCGCAGGGCCGTCACGCGGAGGCCGAGGGGCTTTATTGTGAGGCGCTGGAGATCGCCGAACGCACCCTAGGGCCGGACCATCCCAAGACCATAACTTGCCGCGAAAACCTCGACCACCTGCTCGAATCCCAAACCCCGCCGCCCGCGAATCCCGACTGATCGCACCGATGCAAAACCGACGTGATACCGACACGATACCGACAGCCCGAAACCGCGTGCCTCTGGACGCCGTCCGCGCCCTCGGGTAGCTCTGGACATCAGGGCAGAGCAAGGGGTGCGGCATGATACCGGTGGTGGGATTTCAGGATCGTTTGGTCGCCGTTCTGGGCCTTGGCCGCTCGGGCCTCAGCGCGGCGCGGGCGCTGCGTGCGGGCGGGGCGGAAGTGCTTTGCTGGGATGACAACGCGCTGGCACGCGTGGCGGCAGAGGCCGAGGATTTCGAGATCCGCGATCTGGCCCGCGAGGGCGCGCTGGAGGGCGTGGCCAGCCTGATCGTCAGCCCCGGAATCCCGCATCTCTACCCCAGCCCGAACCGAATTGTCGCGGCAGCCCAGACACTTGGCGTGCCGGTGGATAACGATATCGGCCTGTTCTTCCGCTCCTTCGCCACCCAGGGCTGGGAGGAATACGAGACCGTCCCGCGGGTGATCGCCGTGACTGGCTCGAACGGTAAATCCACTACATCCGCGCTCATCCACCACATCCTGACCGAGGCTGGCCGCCCGGCGCAGCTGGCGGGCAATATCGGGCGCGGTGTGCTCGACCTCGACCCGCCCAGCGATGGCGGCGTCGTTGTGCTGGAACTCAGCAGTTACCAGACCGAACTGGCCCGCGCGCTCACCCCCGACATCGCCGTTTTCACCAACCTCACCCCCGATCACCTCGATCGCCACGGCGGCCTCGGCGGGTATTTCGCAGCGAAACGTCGCCTCTTTGCCGAGGGCGGGCCGGATCGTGCGGTGATCGGTGTGGACGAGCCCGAGGGGCGGTTTCTGGCCGGACAACTGGGCGAGGGGCCGGGGGATGACCGGGTGATCCGGGTATCATCGGGGACCAAGCTGACCGGGCCGGGCTGGCAGGTCTTTGCGCGCAAGGGGTTTTTGTCCGAATACCGCAAGGGGCGCCAGGCGGGCAGCATCGACCTGCGCACGATCAAGGGGCTGCCGGGCGCGCATAACCATCAGAACGCCTGTGCGGCTTATGCTGCGTGCCGCAGCGTCGGGCTGGCGCCCAAGGTGATCGAGGCGGCATTGCACAGCTATCCGGGCCTGCCGCACCGTAGCCAGATCATCGCCGAAGCGGGCGGTATCACGTTCGTCAACGACAGCAAGGCCACCAATGTGGACAGCGCCTTGAAGGCGTTGCTGGCATTCGAGCGCATCCGCTGGATCTGTGGCGGGCTTGAGAAGGACGGCGGCATTGCCGGACTGCAGCCGGGCCTGCACCATGTCACGCGCGCCTATGTGATCGGCCGCGAAGCGGCAGGTTTCGCGGTGCAGCTCGAAGGCGTCGATGCCAAGGTCTGCACCACGATGCAAGCTGCCGTGGCGCATGCTGTCGCCGATGCGCAGCCGGGCGACACGGTGTTGCTGGCACCCGCCGCAGCCAGCTTTGACCAATATGACAATTTCGAACAGCGCGGCGATGACTTTACCCGCCATGTGCGCGCGGCACTCGGCTCTGGTCAATAGCGGCGCGCTGCGCTATTTGCAGGCGCAAACGCGAGAGACTTCATGACAGATACAACGCCATTCCAGAAACCCGGACCGGTCGAGTCCGACCTGCGCGATGCGATTTCCAGCACCGAAGAGATCATCGCCGAAGCGAAGGCCGGGCGGATGTATATCCTCGTGGATCATGAGGACCGCGAAAACGAAGGCGATCTGGTGATCCCTGCCGAGTTCGCCGATGCTGACGCGATCAATTTCATGGCGATGCATGGCCGTGGCCTGATCTGCCTGCCGATGACGGCAGAGCGGATAGAGCAACTGGGCCTGCCGATGATGGCAGTAAACAATTCCTCGCGCCACGAGACGGCCTTTACCGTCTCGATCGAGGCACGCGAAGGCGTCAGCACCGGCATTTCCGCCGCCGACCGGGCGCTGACCGTGGCGACCGCGATCAACGAACAGAACACGGCCAGTTCGATTGCGACGCCGGGCCATGTCTTTCCGTTGCGGGCGCGCAATGGCGGTGTGCTGGTGCGCGCAGGCCATACCGAGGCGGCTGTCGATGTATCGCGTCTTGCCGGGTTGAACCCGTCGGGCGTGATCTGCGAGATCATGAATGAAGACGGGACAATGTCGCGCTTGCCCGAGCTGATCGAGTTCGCCAAGCGACATGGCATGAAGATCGGCACGATCAGTGACCTGATCGCTTATCGGCACAAGCATGACAATCTGGTGCGTGAAACGCGGCGCGAAACCGTCCAGTCGCATGTTGGCGGCACATGGGAGATGCGGATTTTCACCGACGTGATCAGCGGCACGGAACATGTCGTGCTGATCAAGGGTGACATCACGACGGGCGGGCCGGTTCTGGCGCGCGCACACGCGCTCGATGCGCTCGAGGATGTGCTGGGCATTGGAGGTGCTCCGGGCGGCAAGCTGCCCCGCGCGATGCAGATCGTCGCCGAGGAAGGGCGCGGCGCGGTCTTTCTCTTTCGCCAGCCGCGGCCCAAACTCGCCAGCGAGATCGACGATGATGGGCCGCGCACGATCAAGCAGACCGGGCTTGGCGCGCAAATCATGTCCACCATGGGGGTACATGAACTGATCCTGCTGACCGACAGTCCCGACACGCGCTATCTGGGGCTGGATGCCTACGGTATCACCATCACCGGCACCCGTCCCCTGAGCAAAGGATAGACCCATGGCCGATACGGACTATACTCTGCCGCGCCCAACGTTTGAGAAGCCTGTGAAACTGCTGATCGTGGTGGCGCCTTTCTATCGCGATATCGCCGACAACCTGATCGCAGGGGCCAAGGCCGAAATCGAAGCGACAGGTGCGACCTGGGATATTGTTGAAGTGCCCGGCGCGCTGGAAGTGCCCACGGCCATCGCGCTTGCCGGGCGGTTGAGCAACTACGACGGTTACGTGGCCTTGGGCTGCGTCATCCGCGGCGAGACGACTCATTACGAGACGGTGTGCAACGACAGCAGCCGCGGGATCACCTTGCTGGGGCTTCAGGGGCATTGCATCGGCAACGGCATCCTGACGGTCGAGACCCGCGCACAGGCTGAGGTGCGCGCCGATCCCGAGGCGATGAACAAGGGGGCAGGGGCTGCGGCGGCGGCCTTGCATCTGGTGGCGCTGACCCGTAAATGGGGCGCTCCCCGCAAGGGCGTCGGATTTTTGCCCGATACCGAAGAGCTGCAAATCGCGGGCACACCCAAGGATACACCCACCGCATGACCGATCCCGTCGTTCCCCTGTCCGGTAACAAGAAACGGCTGATGCGCTCCGCTGCCCGGCTCTATGCGGTGCAGGCGCTGTTTCAGATGGAACATTCCAATCAGGATGTCGACGGCGTTTATGCCGAGTTCCTCGAACACCGCTTCGGTGCCGAGGTCGATGAAGGCACCGACATGATCGACGGTGATGTGGACCTCTTTCGCGCGATCCTGGACGTGGCGGTGGACCGGCAGGCGAAAATCGACCAGATGACCGACCGCGCGCTGGTGGCCAAGTGGCCGATTGCCCGGATCGACCCGACGCTGCGCGCGCTGTTTCGTGCCGCCGGTGCTGAAATGGTGTCAAAATCCGCGCCGCCCCGCGTGGTGATCAGCGAATTCGTGGATGTCGCCAAGAGCTTCTTTCCCGAAGGCCGCGAGGCGAAATTTGTCAATGCCGTGCTCGATCACATGGCGCGGGAAGCACAGCCTGAAGCTTTTTGACAGCTGGACCGGCCATTCCCCGCGCATGCCCTTGAGTGGTGGCGCCAGAGCGCTATATTGTTGTAGGGACGCATGACAAAGGGGGCGTAAATGCCCAAACTTATTCGCCTATATATCACGCATGTCTGCATCGGGTTTGGTATCGCCGCTGTTTTCGTCGGGATGTTGCTGTGGTTCGATATTGCGAACCTGTGGCATCTCATCAGCACCTCTGAAAAGGGCTGGCTGGCGTTGCTGGTCTTGTGGGTCGCCAACGGGATCGTTTTCGCTGGCGTGCAGTTTGCCATCGCGGTGATGCGCATGAAGGACGATGACGACGACGGCCCGCGCGGTGGACGCCGTCAGCGAGTCTTGCCTGCGTCGCCGCAGATGATCCCGATCCGGGTCGCCGCCGGGGACCGGCAGGGCGGCCGCAACGGGTAGAGCGCCGCTAGCGGCGCACTGCATCCGGGATATCCGGATATGCACTCATTCCATCAAATTTCCAAGGTCAGTTTCACGTCGGTATGACGTCGATATCACGTCTGTGCACCGCGCAGGCGGATAGGCGCGCGAGAACGGCCTGCGCGCCAAAGGAATCGTCTGTCTGCAAGAAAGTGGCGGGCCCGCACGCAACCGTTTGGTTCTCTCATTCCCGAGGACCTGTATGTACAGGTGGGCGCCGGGTAACCGGACCAAGGCCCGGACAGAGCCAGCTCCCTCGGAATTGCTTAAGGCCACCGGAATGCAACCGTTCACGAGAAGGGCAGAACCCGCCACTGCTTAATCTAGGGTGTGCGTGACCCCGCTACAAGGGGTTGCGCACGTTCATCCTTTGTTCATTATTGGGGCATGAGCGAAATACAATTATCCGCGGCGCTGCCAGCGCTCACACCCGGCCAATTGCTGGCGCGGGGCGTGTGCCGTCATCTGGCCTCTTACAATTTCAGTGCGCTGGAGGAATATGTGCCGGAACGCGGTAAGCGGGTCGACGTGATGGCGCTGGGGCCCAAGGGGGAGATCTGGGTGATCGAGTGCAAATCGAGCCGCGCCGATTTCCTGTCGGATTCCAAGTGGGACGGCTATCTGCAGTGGTGTGACCGGTTCTTCTGGGCGGTCGATGCGGATTTTCCGACCGGGCTGCTGCCCGCAGAGACCGGCCTGATCATCGCGGACGCCTATGGGGGAGAGGTCGTGCGGATGGGCCCTGAAAACAAGCTGCCCGGCCCCCGCCGCACGGCCATCATCCGCAAATTCGCCCGCGATGCGGCGCGGCGCCTGCAGGCGCTGCGTGATCCGCGGTGATCAGCCCCGTCTTGACGCGGCCTTGGCGGCGGCGATGATCTCTGCGGCGATCTCGTCTGCCTCTTCGGGGGTGAAATCCATCGGGATTTCGGTGCCGTGTGATTCCACGAAAATGCGCACCATGCCCTGATCCGTCGGTCCGATCTGCAGGTTCGCTTCGACGTCGCGTTCGGAATTGATACCCATGTTCCCCTCCTTGGTCTGTCTGCGGGGCATAGGGGGACCGCCTGCTTTTTGCAAGCGCGGCGGTGGCGGCGATGTTGTGCGATTTCACCGATCACCGTAGAATGACGCATGCGGATAGCTCTCGCACTGACGGGGAAGCGACAATGGGCACCAACAGGTTGAACTCGCGCAATGCGCTGATCTGCAGCACATCGTTGACGATGCTCTTGGGGGCGGCGCCGGTTGCGGCGGCAGATTGGGACATCCAGCTGGGCGCCTATCTGGAGCAGAGCATCGGCTACGTCTCTTATGACAGCGCGACGGCCAGCGATTTCGACGGGATCGATTCGGTTGGCTCGGGCGAGTTTTTCTTCCTGCCGACGGTCACGCTGGACAACGGTATAAAGTTCGGCGCGCATATCGAGTTGGACGGCCATGTCGGCGAACGCAACGCGGGCGCCGAGGTCGACGAGGCGTTCCTGTTCGCCAGGGGCAGCTTTGGCGAGATCCTGTTCGGCAAATCGGATACGCCGGGCAATCACATGGGCTTTGGCGCACCGATCGGTTTCGGCCCGGTGACCAACTTTGGCGGGATAAACTCTGGCACGCTGGCCTCGTTCATCCCGTTTTCGGGTGTGCACAACAACCGCCTTGTGGGCGATGATCTGTTCCGCGGCACGCTGGGCAGTACGAAAGTGTCGAACATGGGCGAGCAAACCCAAGGGCGCATCACCTATTTCACGCCGCGTTTCTCCGGGTTCCAGCTGGGCCTGAGCTATGCACATGAGGAGGCGAATACGGCGCCAAATCGGCAGGATTTCTATGACATCGGGGCGAATTACGTCAACAGTTTCGGGGATTTAGATATCGGCCTTTCGGCCAGATGGGGGATTGCCAACAACACAGCAGACCCGAACGCCAACCCCGAATACTGGGGCGCGGGGGCCAATTTGGGCTATGGCGGCTTTACCATCGGCGGCAGTTTTGCCGAGAGCAACAACAGTTCGAATGGTATCACGGATGGCGAAGCCTATGATCTGGGCATTTCCTACCAGTCCGGGCGCTACGGCTACAGCTTCTCTTACCTGCGGGGGCGCAATGTGGATAATGAGAATGCGGGATTCGGTGCGAAGGAACGATTCGAGGCGTTCACTGTCGCGATGAACTATTCCTTGACGGGTCATCCCGAGCGCCCGGCAGGGCCACCACGGCCCGGATCGGGCTATGAGACTCATCGCGGGTTGCAGAACGGGGTCGGCATCAACCTGTTCGGTTTTGCCTCTTACGTCAATTTTGACGAGGATGTGGGCGATGGCGGCATTGGTACGCCGGGGGACGATGTCGATGGCTTCGTGATCGGGACCGGCATCAGGCTGTCATTTTGATGCGGGTGCGAAAATGGCGTGCCAGTCGACCGTTCTCCCCTGGGTGCGAAATGGTGGCACAAAGCTGGGAAATTGCGCGCCAATAGGCTTGCATTTCAGGTGCGCGGCGGCTAAATCGACGCCCAGTGCCGCCTTAGCTCAGTTGGTTAGAGCGCTTGATTGTGGATCAAGAGGTCCCTGGTTCGAGACCAGGAGGTGGTACCACCCTTTTCTTGACAGTTCGCGGTGCTTTGTGCGGTCTATTCTGCAATAGCGGCAGGGGCTGGTTCGGTCATCGGATTCGGGGCCACATACGGGGCGTTCTGTGGCGACGGCTTGCCGATAGCGGCGACCACAATGATTCCTATGATCAGCACCAGCAATCCAACCGCCAGCAGGGCAGGGGCACGGGCAAGCCAGCGCTGCCAAGTGCCTTTGTCAAAGGCGCGCCCCATGTTCCAGATGACGATGGCGACGATGGCCGCGGCGATCTGGAATTGAATGAAGATCATCAGCCGGTTCGCCCCCCGCAGAAAGCTGTCACCGGTCGGTGCCGTGAAATGCGCAACGACGAAGGACGCGACATATAGCCCGGCCCAGAGCGCAAAAAGTATCCAGATCCATGACATGCGGCGCATGGCGTGTCCTCCCCGAGGGCAGGGTGCCAGCAACACCGACCTTTGTGAAGTCAGTCGATTTGCAGCGTCTGGCGCAGTACGCCGGTCTCGCGGTCATAGATCAGCACGCGGTCGTCCTCGGTTACTATGGCGTACCAGTCCGACCCCTGGGTGAAGGCCAGCGGTTCCGATCCGTCGGGCAGGGTGATCACATCGGGCAGTTTCGGGCCGAACGCGTCCGAGAACTTGGTGACAAAGAGCGCGACGATCACTATGAACCCGATCACCATCGTCGCCGTCAGGATCGTGACCAACAGGCGCAGGTATCTGACCATTCCCGGATCGATCGGCGGGGGCTGAGGAGTGTCGTTCATGGGGTCTACCACCCTTAACTTTGAGATCGGGCCGAACCCGCCGCCGCGCCTTGATAAGGCACTGGCGCGTGATGTGCCAGAGGCCGCCGCATTGTCGCGCACCCGTCTGGCGCGGCTGATTGCAGCGGGCCAGATCGCGGTGAACGGTGCATGCGTCACCGACGCCAAGGCGCGCGTGGCCGAGGGCGACACGGTGCAGATCACCGTGCCGGTGGCCGAAGAGAGCCATATCGCGCCCGAGGATATTGCGTTGGATATCGTCTATGAGGATGACGATCTGGTGGTGGTCGACAAACCGGCCGGCATGGTCGTGCATCCCGCGCCGGGCACGCCGTCGGGCACGCTGGTAAATGCGCTGCTGCATCATTTCGGCGGGAACCTGTCTGGCGTCGGTGGCGCCAAGCGCCCCGGCATCGTGCACCGGATCGACAAGGAGACCAGCGGCCTGCTGGTGGTGGCGAAATCTGACCGCGCGCATCACGGGCTGGCGGCGCAATTCGAGGCGCATGACGTGGAGCGGCAGTACCTTGCCGTCTGTCACGGTGTCCCCGATGCCAGTGACCCGCGCCTGCGCGGCTTGCGTGGCATCAGCTTTGAGCCGGGCAATATCATGCGGATCGAAACCCGTCTGGCCCGGCACAAGACGGACCGGCAGAAACAGGCCGTGTACCAGACCGGCGGGCGGCATGCCGTCACCCGTGCGCGCATTGTCGAGCGATTCGGCACCCCCGCGGCGGCGGCTTTGGTGGAATGCTGGCTGGAAACCGGGCGCACTCACCAGATCCGCGTTCACATGGCCTATGCGGGCCACGGGCTGATCGGTGATCCCACCTATGGCGGGCGGCGCAAACTGTCGACCAAGGCCCTGCCGGAGGCGGCGCTGACAGCCGCGTGCGGCTTTGAGCGGCAGGCGCTGCACGCGGCGCATTTGGGGTTTGAGCACCCCGCGACGGGCGAGATGATGCGGTTTGACGCTGCCTTGCCACTGGATATGGCCGATTTGATCGCGGCATTGTCGCAGACATTGTGACAGGCCAGCACAGTTGTGTGAACGGCCGACACATTACTGGCAAACGGAACTATCGGTCTTAATCTGGTGTTAAGGTATCGAGGATATCAGGCTTGCAAAGCGCATGGCGGGTTCCTAGATAGATGTTAATACACTAAACATGGTGTGAGTCTGGAGGGTCAGTTTCATGGCAAATTATGCAAATCTGCCGGCACCGACACCGGAAGGCGGCCTGAACCGCTATATGCAGGAAATTCGAAAATTTCCGCTTCTGGAGCCGGAAGAAGAATATATGCTCGCCAAGCGCTGGGTCGAGCAGGGTGACACCGAAGCCGCGCACAGGATGGTCACGTCGCACCTGCGGCTCGCGGCCAAGATCGCGATGGGATATCGCGGTTACGGCCTGCCGCAGGCCGAAGTCATTTCGGAGGCGAATGTCGGCCTGATGCAGGCCGTTAAACGCTTTGACCCGGAAAAGGGTTTCCGCCTCGCGACCTACGCGATGTGGTGGATCCGTGCGAGCATTCAGGAATACATCCTGCGCTCGTGGAGCCTGGTGAAGATGGGGACGACATCGGCGCAGAAGAAGCTGTTTTTCAACCTGCGCAAGGCCAAGTCCAAGATCGGCGCGCTGGAAGACGGCGACATGCATCCCGACAACGTCAAGACGATCGCGACCCAGCTGGGCGTGACCGAGGCGGAAGTGATCTCGATGAACCGGCGCATGTCGGGCGGCGATGCTTCGCTGAACGCCACGGTCGGATCCGAAGGCGAGGGCACGATGCAATGGCAGGACTGGTTGGAGGACGAAGATGCCGACCAGGCCAGCGATTACGAGGCGCGTGACGAGTTGGAGGCGCGGCGTGAATTGCTCGCCGAAGCGATGGATGTTCTCAACGACCGCGAAAAGGACGTTCTGACCCAGCGCCGGCTGAGCGACAAGACCGTCACGCTGGAAGACCTGAGCACCCAATACGACGTGAGCCGCGAACGCATCCGTCAGATCGAGGTGCGGGCATTCGAGAAACTGCAAAAGCGGATGCGCAGCCTGGCTCAGGAGAAAGGCATGCTGACCAGCGCCTGAGAGCTATGCACAGGTCAGAAAACCGGATAAGCCCTCATAGGATCGCCTATGGGGGCTTGTTCATGTCTGCTGCTGAATTTACCGGACGAAATCCGCTGACCTTTCACCGTGTGATTGGCGCGATACTGTTTGTGCTGCTGGCCGCTTGCGCGCCGCGCGAGACAGCGCAGGTCGCCCCTCCCAACCCTGCGGCCACGGCGCAACCGATTTACGTCGCGACGCAGCGCAAGCTGGACCGCACCGGCCCTTATTTCGGCCAGTTGCGGCCCGACGGGTTGCGGTTTTTCCGCAACGTGATTTCGGTGCCGCCAAACCATGTGGCGGGCCATGTGGAATGGCCCGAAGGCCCGCCTGACGCGGCGACCGACTTTGTCGTCACCGACACCAAGATTTTTTCGGGGATGCGTGAGATGCGCTCGCATCTGCGCGCACGCCGGAAAGGCTCGGAAACGCTGGTCTTTGTGCACGGCTACAACAACACCCTTTCGGATGCCATGTACCGGCTGGCGCAGATCCAGACCGATTTCAAGACCGGGATGCCGGGGGTCCTGTTCTCGTGGCAGTCGGCGGGCGATGCGCGCGGCTATATCTATGACCGTGACAGCGTTCTGCATGCGCGCGACGATCTGGAGGAAGTGCTGAACAGTCTGACGGCCGCACCCGGTGAAAAGGTGTTTCTGCTGGCGCATTCGATGGGCGCGAACCTGACGATGGAAGTGTTGCGTCAGGCAGCACTGCGTGGCAACCGCAAGCTGCTGGACCGGATCAGCGGCGTCGTCCTGATGTCACCCGATATCGATCCCGATCTCTTCCGCCGGCAGGTCAACAGCATCGGCAAGCTGCCTGATCCGTTCATGATTTTCGTCTCGCGGCAGGATCGCGCGCTGTCGCTGGCCGGGTTCCTCACCGGGCGCAAGCCACGGCTGGGGGTGATTGACGGGCCCGAAAAAGTGGCGGACCTGAAGGGTGTGACGGTTGTGGATTTCACCGCGCTCGCAGATGGCGAGGGGCTGAACCACATGGTGCCGGTGTCCTCGCCTGCCGCGGTGTCGGTGTTGCAGGGCATGATTGCGCAGGCCCAGCAATCGGGCACGGGCTTTGATGAATACCTTGTTCTGGATGCCCCGGCCCCCTGAGCGGCTTCGGTGATGGGTGTGCCTCTTGGCAAGCGGCACCCGATTCCCTAGCTTATGAAGGTGGATACAGGAGGTGCCGCATGGCTGGTGGATGGGCGCGCGATGGCGCGGTGAATGAACAGATAGAAGCCTCGATTGCCGATGAATTGGCCCGCCTCAAGGCGCGGCGGGTGGCCACAGGTGAGAGCCGCACGCATTGCGCCGAATGCGAGGAGCCGATCCCCGAGGCGCGCCGTGTTGCCCTGCCGGGGGTCAAGCTGTGCATTGATTGCATGCAGGAACGCGATCAAGCCTATCAGGCGCGCGGCGGGATCAACCGGCGTGGGTCCAAGGACAGCCAGCTGAAGTAACTGCGATCACGCGGTGCGCCTGCGGCGCGCAGGTCTGATTGCGTTCAGGCCACGCAGGCTCTGGGGCACTGCCCCCAGAGTCTCGGGATATTTCTGGCCAGAAGATGCTATGACTGGCGTGGTTCGGCAGCGTTTGCCGAACTCACCCCTCCATCGCCTCCAATTCGTCGATCATGCCGGAGATCATGTTAAGGCCCTTGTCCCAGAATTTCGGATCGCTGGCATCAAGGCCGAAGGGGGCCAGAAGCGCCTTGTGGTGCTTGGAGCCGCCCGCCTTGAGCATGTCGAAATACTTGTCCTGGAAGCCGTCGGGATTTTCTTCGTAGACCGCGTAGAGCGCGTTCACCAAGCCGTCGCCGAAGGCATAGGCGTAGACGTAGAAGGGCGAGTGCACGAAATGCGGGATGTAGGCCCAGAAGGTTTCGTATCCGTCCATGAACTCGAAGGCCGGGCCGAGGCTTTGGGCCTGAACGGACATCCACAGCGCGTTGATATCCTCTGGCGTGAGCTCACCTTGCCGACGGGCGGCGTGCAGCTTGCATTCGAAATCGTAGAAGGCGATCTGGCGCACGACCGTGTTGATCATGTCCTCGACCTTGCCTGCCAGCAGGATCTTGCGCTCTGCATCGTTGGTGGCCCCGTCCAGCATCTTGCGGAAGGTCAGCATTTCGCCGAACACACTGGCGGTTTCGGCCAGCGTCAGCGGTGTGGAACTGAGCAGTTCGCCCTGTTCGGCGGCCAGAACCTGATGCACGCCGTGGCCCAGCTCGTGCGCCAAGGTCATGACATCGCGGGGTTTTCCCAGATAGTTTAGCATCACATAGGGGTGGACCGTCGTGACGGTGGGATGGGCGAAAGCGCCCGGCGCCTTGCCGGGTTTCACGCCCGCATCGATCCAGCCACGCTCGAAGAAGGGGGCGGCCAGATCGCCCATGCGCGGATCAAAAGCGGTGTAGGCCTCCATCACGGTGCTGCGGGCGGCATCCCAGCCCACGGTTTTCGTTTCTTCCATCGGCAGCGGCGCGTTGCGGTCCCAGACCTGCATCACATCGAGGCCGAGCCATTTGCGCTTCAGCTCGTAATAGCGGTGGCTGAGCCGGGGGTAGGCGGCGACGACCGCATCGCGCAGCGCCTCGACCACTTCGGGTTCCACATCGTTGCTCAAGTGGCGTCCGGTCTGGGCGGTGGGCATGCCGCGCCAGCGGTCCATCACTTCCTTTTCCTTGGCCGTAGTGTTGTGCACGCGGGCGAAGGTGCGGATATTCTCGCCAAAGACACGGGCCAGTTCGCGGCTGGCGGCCTCGCGTTTGCTGCGGTCCTGTTCGGTCAGCAGGGTCAGCGTGGCCTCGATGCCGAGCGTTTCGCCATCCACCTCGAAGCTGAGGCCGGCGATGGTTTCGTCAAACAGCCGTTCCCACGCGTCGCCGACAACCCCCAGATCATGCAGGAATTTTTCCAGTTCGTCGCTGAGCTGATAAGGCTTCATCGCGCGGATACGGTCCAGCACGGGACGGTAGCGGGCGAGGTCTGCGTCCTGTGCCAGCAGGGTCGACAGGTGGTCGTCCTCCAGCCGGTTCAGTTCCAGCGTGAAGAACACCAGCGGCGTGGTGTAATTGGTGATCTTTTCCTGGGTGTCGGACAGGAACTTGGTGCGCCCGCCATCGGTGGTCAGCTGGTAATAGCGCAGCCCGGCAAAGGACATAATGCGCCCGGCGGTGGTGCTGATGGCCTCGTTGCGCTTGATGCATTCCAGCAATCCGCCCGCATCAAGGTCGGCCAGCCTGCCCTCGTAATCGCTGGCGAAATCGGCGCAGGCGGCCTCCAGCCAGTCGAGATCGCGCTTGAGTTCGGGGGCGTCCTCGGCCGTGTAGAGATCGCTCAGGTCCCATTCCGGCAGATTGCCCAGATCACCTGCGCCGGAGCTGGCATTGGCATCATGGACGGGGGTGGGGCGATGGATCATGGACGGCTCTCCTCTGGGTTTGCAACAGACATAGGGGCGCGGCGCGGCAGGCTCAAGGCAGGTTTTTCGGAGGTCGGTATCGCGTCGGTATCAGATCGGTGCCGCGACGGTGGGCTTTGCGCCCGGCCCGATCGGGGCTCGCGGGCTAGGACTGCGCGGATACGCCGGAGCGATCGCGGGCCCGGTCGGGGGTATCGGACTGAGCGTCGTAGAGCGCGCAAATACGGTCAAAAAGCTCGCGCCGGATGGCGGGTTTGTCCATCAGCACTTCGTGGCGTCCGCCGTCCACCACGTGTAGCTCGCCGCGCGGCCAGTTCTGCATCCGCTGGGTGATGCGGGCTATGTCGACGATCTCTTCATTGCTGCCCACCACCGTGAGACAGGGCAGGTCGGGCGAGGGGCGCCGCGACAGGACGAGGCATTCGCGCAATGCCTCGCGCAGCCAGCGCAGGCTGGGTCCGCCGAGGCCCAGCTCGGCATGAGCGCGGGTCTGGTCGATCATGTGCTGGTACATCTCGGCGTCGTTGGTCAGCTTGTTGGAGGCAAAGGGTTCCTTGAGCACATAGCTTTCTCCGGCGCTGCCGGGGGCGTAGAGATGGCCCATTCCCACAAGGCTGGTGCCCCAGGACAGGGACCATGCGACGGGGCGCAGCGCGGTGGAAATCTGGATGCCCCACATCGGGCCGGAAAAGACGCAAGAGGCGACTGGCAGCCCCTCGATCGCGGCGCGCAGGCCGATGCAGCCGCCCATCGAATGCGCCAGCAGGTGCAACGGGCGGGCGACACCAAGGGCCTCGGCAGCCTGCACCATCGCACCGACGTCGCGCTGATAGTCCGAGAAGAGATGCACATGGCCGGCCATCTGGTCTGTTGTCAGCCGGTCCGACAGGCCCTGACCGCGCCAGTCGATCGCAAGCGTGGCATAGCCGCGCGCCGCCAGATCAGCCGCCGCGAAGTCGTATTTCTCAATATATTCGGTGCGGCCGGGGAAGAGCAGCACCGTGCCCTTGGCCCCTTCGCAGGGCCAATGACCGATGCGCAGGCGCACCCCGTCGGACGTGGTGATCCACCAGGCGTCCCCATCCGGGGGCCCAGGTGCCACATCGTCGTAGAAGGGGGCGCGCTCCATTTTGCGGTCAGGCCAGGACGCTGCCCAGCTTCATGGCGAGCCCCATGTCGCCATCAACGGTCAGTTTGCCTGTCATGAAGGCAGCGGTGGCATCGAGATCGCCCGACAGGATCGATTCGAACGTATCGCTATCGGCTGTGAGGGTCACTTCGGTGTCTTCGTCGCCGGCATGGGCGCCGTTTTCGTCGATGATCACGGCACCTTCGCCCTCGATCACGAACTTGGCCGAACCGTCAAACGGGCGGCCTGCCATTTTTTCATTCAGGGCGTCCACCGCCTTGGTCACAACATCGCTCATAAAATGTCCTTTCTGCTTATCTGGCGCCGGAGGGGGTTTGCATTCCGGCAACCTGCGCTACACTCTGAGATGTTATGAGCGCAGAACGCCCAATTCTCAACAGTACCGTCACGGCATTTCTGCTGGCGATCCTGTTTTCCCTGCCGCTGAGTGCCGAGACTGGCGGGCGGCTGGAAGCGCTCTATGCCGAGCTGAAACAGGCCGAGCCAGTGGAGGCGCAGCGGATCGCCAAGGAAATCCAGCTGGAACAGTCGAAATCGGGGTCGGCAGCGATGGACCTGCTGCTCAAGCGCGGGCGCGATGCGATGGAGGCGGGCGATCTTGAGCAGGCGATCGAACATCTGACGGCGCTGACCGACCATGCGCCGGATTTCGCCGATGGCTGGCACACCCGCGCCATTGCCTATGCAAGGGTCGGGCTTTATGGTCCGGCACTCGCCGATATCGAGCGCGCATTGGCGCTGAATCCGCACCATTTCGACGCGATTGCATCGCTTGGCGCATTGTTGGAGGAGGTTGGCCATGAAAAGCTGGCACATGATGCCTACACGCAGGTTCTGGCGATCCATCCCTATTTCGAGGACGTGACCACGGCGCTGGAACGTCTGGACGCCGAATTCGGCGGCTCCGAAATCTAAAGCAAGCCTCAGAGAAAATGGAGACGGGCCAATGGCCGAACCGTCAAGAACCCTCGCGGTTCTGGGCCCAACCAACACCGGCAAGACCCATTACGCCATCGAGCGGATGCTGGGATACCGGACGGGCATCATCGGCCTGCCGCTGCGCCTGCTGGCGCGCGAGGTCTATGACAAGATCGTCAGCATACGCGGTCCGTCGGTGGTGGCGCTGGTCACCGGCGAGGAGCGTATCGTGCCGCCGCGCGCCCGATATTGGGTCTGCACGGTCGAGGCGATGCCGCAAGGCATGGGGGCGGATTTTGTCGCCATCGACGAGATACAGCTCTGCGCTGATCCCGAGCGCGGGCATGTGTTCACCGACCGGCTGCTGCGGATGCGCGGGCTGCGCGAGACGCAGTTTCTGGGTGCCGCGACGATGCGCAGTGTCATCGCGCAACTGGTGCCGGGCGTGGAATTCGTGCCGCGCACGCGAATGTCGGAATTAACCTACTCAGGTTCGAAAAAGATAAGCAAACTGCCTGCGCGCACTGCAATCGTCGGATTTTCGGTTGAAAATGTATATGCCATAGCCGAGCTTCTGCGCCGCCAGAAGGGTGGCGCAGCGGTGGTCATGGGCGCGCTCAGCCCGCGCACGCGCAATGCGCAGGTCGAAATGTACCAGAACGGCGAGGTCGATTACCTGGTGGCGACGGACGCCATCGGGATGGGGCTGAACCTGGATGTCGGGCATGTGGCGTTCTCGGCGCTTTCCAAGTTTGACGGGCGGCGGATGCGGGAGCTGATGCCCAACGAACTGGCCCAGATCGCGGGCCGCGCCGGACGCGGCATGAAGAGCGGCACATTCGGCGTGACAGGCGAGGCGCCGCCGCTGCACGATGAGGTGGCGCAGGCGATCATGGAGCACCGTTTTGCGCCGATCCGAAAGCTGGAGTGGCGCAATGCGGACCTGTCGCTGGGCAATGTGGGGGCGTTGATCACGTCGCTTGAGGCGCGCCCGGACAATGAGCTGCTGGTGCGCGCGCGCGAATCTGACGACGTGACCGCGCTGCGCACATTGTCGGACATTCCCGATATCCGCTCGCGCGCTGTCGATGGGGCGTCGGTGCGGCTGCTATGGGACGTGTGCCGCATCCCCGATTTTCGCGGCATCAGTCAGAGCGAACACGCGGGCCTGCTGGAAATCATTTATCGCGATCTGCACGATCACGGGACGCTGCCCGATGATTGGCTGGCCCGGCAAATTCGCCGTATTGACCGCACCGATGGCGATATTGATACCTTGTCCAAAAGACTGGCTTATATCCGCACCTGGACCTATGTTTCGCAGCGAAAAGGCTGGCTTGAGGACGAAAGTCATTGGCGCGCCGCGACGCGCGCTGTAGAAGACCGACTGTCAGATGCCTTGCACGGGGCGCTGACCCAACGATTTGTGGACCGGCGCACAGCCGTGCTCTTGCGCCGGCTCAAGCAGAAGGAAGCCATCGTGGCCGAAGTGAATGATCAAGGTGAAGTGACCGTAGAGGGCGAATTTGTCGGACGGCTGGAGGGCTTTCGCTTTCTGGCGGACAAATCCGCGACCGGGCAGGAGGCCAAGACGCTTGGTCAGGCGAGCCTGCAGGCGCTGGCGCCGCATTTTCATCTGCGCGCCGACCGGTTTTACAACGCCCCCGATACCGAGATCGACTTTACCGAGCAGGGCGGCCTGATGTGGGGCAGCCAGGCGGTGGGCAAGCTGGTCAAGGGCTCTGATCCGCTGAAGCCGATGATCAAGCCGTTCGTCGATGACGAGGCGGGTGCGGACGTGGCGCAGAAGGTCGAGCGGCGGTTGCAGCATTTCATCGACCGCAAGGTGGCGACGCTGTTCGAGCCGCTGCTGGCACTGGGTCGCGACGAGGCGCTGACCGGGCTGGCGCGGGGCTTTGGTTTCCGCATGGTCGAAGCGCTGGGAGTGATCCCGCGCGGCGAGGTCGCCGATGAGGTCAAGGCGCTGGATCAGGACGCGCGCGCTGCGCTGCGCAAGCACGGCATCCGCTTTGGCCAGTTCACTATTTTCATGCCGCTGCTGCTGAAGCCTGCGGCAACTCGCCTGAGACTTGTTTTGTGGTCTCTTTACAAGGGGCTGGACGAGTTTCCTGAAGCGCCGCCACCGGGGTTGGTGACAGTGCCGGCAGGCCGGGTGCCGCAGGGGTATTACACGATGGCGGGCTACCGCGCCTCGGGCGAGCGGGCGATCCGCATCGACATGCTGGAGCGGCTCGCGGACATGCTGCGGGGCCTTGATAGCCGGGGCGGTTTCGAGGCGAATGCCGACATGCTGTCAATCACCGGCATGACGCTGGAGCAGTTCGTCGACCTGATGCAGGGGCTGGGCTACAAGGCCGAGCGCGGCGAGCGCGAAAAGGTCAAGCCGGTGGATCGCGCGGTGGCGGAAGCACCGACGCAGACCGCAGCAGAGGGGGGCGAGGCAGCCCCCGAGACAGCCGCGGATCAGGTTGCCGAAATCGTCGACGAAGGAATCGCCCCGATTGCCGCCGAACCGGCCGAAGAGGCCGCGGTGCCTGCGGAAATTCCCGAAGTGGCCGCAACCGAAATGCTGCCGGGCGAATCCCCGGCAGAAGCCGTCACGCCGGAACTGGAAGTCTATTACACCTTTACCTGGGCCGGGCGCGCACGCCGCGCTGGCGCGGCGCAGGGGCGGGCTGGCAAACCGGAAGGGCGCGGTCAGGGCAAACCCGGAGGCCGGAACAAGGGCAAGGGCAAGCCGCGTGACGACGGTGGAAATGCGCCCAAGAAGTTTTCTGCGAAACCGGTCAAGAAAGACCGGATCGACCCGGATAATCCGTTTGCCGCGGCCTTGATGGGGCTCAGGGACAAAACCTGAAGATTGCCGTGCAAGATACTGATCAAGGCCAGAAAATTCGACTCGACAAATGGCTCTGGCACGCCCGGTTCTTCAAGACCCGCTCGATTGCGGCGAAAGAGGTCGGCGCGGGGCATGTCCGGGTCAACAGCGAGCGGGTGGTCAAACCGGCAACAGTGGTGCGCGCGCAGGATGTGCTGACCTTTACACAGGGCCGTCAGGTTCGGGTGATCCGGATCCTTGGAATCGGAACGCGGCGCGGCCCCGCCCCCGAGGCGCAGGCGCTCTATGATGACCTTGATCCGCCCGAGGCCCGCGCCAGCCGGGACGATGTTCCGCAAAACCCCGCCTATGACGGAAAGGGGCGTCCGACCAAGAAGGTGCGGCGTAAACTCGACCTCAATCGCTCCGGGGCGCTTGAATGATGTTTGGCTCTGGATTAGGTACGCCACAGATGCACCTATGGTTCCCGATTTGAGAGACGGACATGACCTATATCGTCAATGACGCCTGTATCGCCTGCAAATACACAGACTGTGTCGAAGTGTGCCCGGTCGATTGCTTTTACGAAGGCGAGAACATGCTGGTCATCCACCCGGATGAATGCATTGATTGCGGCGTCTGCGAGCCGGAATGCCCGGCCGACGCCATCCGCCCGGACACCGAGCCGGACATGGAGAAATGGGTGGAGTTCAACCGGAAATACGCGGAACTCTGGCCGGTGATCATCACCAAGAAGGACGAGCTGCCCGAAGCGGCAGAGCGTGACGGCGAAGAAGGCAAGCTGGAAAAGTACTTTTCCGAGAAGCCCGGCGAGGGCGGCTGAGCCGGAAGACCTGATTCGGAAATCGGACTGAAATCGCTTGCATTTTGCATGAGAAAAGATGCGTAACCTATTGATTTGGTAGGCGTGTATGTGTGATTTTGGGCCTCCCTTCCGGTAGGTCAAAATTTATGATACATTAGTTGGACAAATGTAGTGTCATGCCCGATATCCATCTGTCCTTGCCGCGAGCCAGGGTCGGATTTCTTTGCGCCTCAGATTGACCGAAATGAAACAGGGGGCTCTCCCCTTGTCGGTCCTGCGTGCGGCGAAGCGGCAGACGTAAGAGGAAGATCTGAATGACCAAATCGAAGAAATCCGAATTTCGCCCCAATGATTTTGTTGTGTACCCCGCCCACGGCGTCGGACAGATCGTGTCGATTGAAAGCCAGGAAATTGCCGGGATCGAACTGGAACTGTTCGTCATTTCCTTTGAAAAAGACAAGATGACGTTGCGCGTGCCCACGCACAAGGCGACCGAGATCGGTATGCGCGGTCTGTCCAGCCCCGATGTGGTGTCCAGGGCGATGACAACGCTGAAGGGCAAGGCCAAGGCCAAGCGCGCCATGTGGTCGCGTCGTGCCCAGGAATACGAGCAGAAGATCAACTCGGGCGATCTGATCGCGATTGCCGAAGTGGTGCGCGACCTGCACCGCACCGATGACCAGCGCGAGCAGAGCTATTCGGAGCGCCAGCTTTACGAGGCGGCGCTGGAGCGTCTGACCCGTGAAGTCGCTGCGGTCAGCGGGGATGACGAGGTGGAAGCCGCCAAGCAGGTTGGTGATGTGCTGATCTCGCGCGCCGCCGCCTGAACAGGAAACACGAAGTGATACAGGGCCGTATCCCGTTGGGCTGCGGCCCTTTTTCGTGTCAGGCGACAATCGCCATCAGCACTGCGATCTCGACCAGTTGCTGCGCTGCGCCCAGGATGTCGCCGGTCTGACCGCCGATCTTGGCCCGTGCGATGCGGCCCGCACCCAGTGTCACCAGAGCGGCAAGCAGGATCGCCGAAAGAGCCGAGCCCCAGATCAGGATGAATGCCGCGATGGCGGCAAGGGCCAGCCCGGTCAGCACAGTCTGCCCGTCCGGCGCCCCGACGCTGTGTGACAGGCCGTCTGCGCGCGCCTGCGGCAGGCGCCACATCAGCACCGGGATCGCGGCCCGCGAGAGGGCCGCAGTTGCGATGATCGCGGCAAGCGCGCCCCCGGCGGACGCCTCGAACAGCAGCCAGAGCAGGGCCCAGCGGCAGAGGAGCGAGAGGCAGAGCGCGATCACGCCGTAAGCGCCGATTCGGCTGTCCTTCATGATCTCCAGCCGTCGCGCGCGGTCCCAACCGCCCCAGAGACCGTCAGCACTGTCGGCCAGCCCGTCTTCGTGCATCGCGCCGGTGATCACGACCTGGCAGGTCAGCGCGACCACCGCCGCAATCGCGGCTGGCAGGCCGAAATATGTGGCGAGGCAGCCCGCCAGACCGGCGATACCGCCGATCACCAGCCCGGCCACGGGATAGGCCCAGGCCGCCGCGCCGCCGCGCGTTCCCCGCGCGGCCACCGGCAGGCGGCTGAGCAGGGTCAGCGCCTCGGCAATGTCGGCAGGGTCGAATCGAGAGGTGTCGTTTTTGGTCATGTGGGCGGTCAATCGGATGCCTTGCAGGGGTCACCGCTGCGATACATAAGGCGCAAGGCAAAGACAACGGGGGCTCGGATGGGGCAGGGATTTACGCAGATTTCAGAGGTGCAGGCGATTCTGGAGACGCTGCGCGGGCCGGACGAAGCGGCAGGTGCCGCGGCGGAGGCCCGCAATGGGCAGTTGACCAAGCCACCCGGCGCGCTGGGGCGGTTGGAGGACCTCGCGATCTGGTATTGTGCCTGGCGCGGCGACGGGCAGGCGCGGATTGACGAGCCGCAGATCATCGTCTTTGCCGGGAATCACGGGGTCACGGCGCAAGGCGTTTCGGCCTTTCCGGCCGAAGTGACCGCCCAGATGGTGGCCAATTTCCAGGCAGGCGGGGCGGCGATTAATCAGCTTGCCCGATGCTATGGCGCGCGCATGGACGTGCATGCGCTGGCTTTGGAGAACCCGACAGCGGATTTCACTCAGGGCCCGGCGATGACCGAGGCCGAGATGGTGGCGGCGCTGCGTGCCGGGTGGGACGCGGTCGATCCGGGCAGCGATCTGCTGGTCGTGGGCGAGATGGGGATCGGCAACACCACCAGCGCCTCGGCGATCCTGCATCTGCTTTACGGTGGTGATGCGGGCGACTGGACCGGGCAGGGGACCGGCGTGGATGCGGCGGGGCTCGCGCTCAAGACGCGGGTGGTGCGCGATGCGGCGGTATTGCACCGTGGTGCGACGGGGCTGGAGGTGCTGGCACGGGTCGGCGGGCGAGAGCTGGCGGCGATGGCGGGCGCGATCCTGCGGGCGCGGGTGCAGGGCATTCCGGTGTTGCTGGACGGGTTCATCTGCACCGCAGCGGCGGCCTGCCTGCATAGTGCCGCGCCCGGTGCGCTGGATCACTGTCTGGCGGGGCATGTCAGCGCCGAGGCCGCGCATGACGCGGCGCTGGAGCGGCTCGGCAAGGTGCCGATCCTGTCGCTGGGCATGCGGCTGGGCGAAGGCTCAGGTGCGGCGCTAGCCATTGGGGTGATGCAGGGCGCGCTGGCCTGTCATAGCGGCATGGCGACATTCGCCGAGGCGGGCGTGGCGGCGGGCTAGGGCCGGGTCGGGCCTCAAGCCCGGCCTACCGCTGGCGCTTTTTCGTCTTGTCGACCTCTGCGCTTTCCTCGAGTTGCGACAGCAGCATCGTTTCGAGTTCCTTTTCCAGTTCCTGCGCCCGGATGATATAGGCCTCGTTCTCGATGGTTGGAATGTCCGGATCCCACAGGGTCGCCAGTTCGCGCACTGAATGCCGGTCGTGGTGGTAGAACATCTCTTCCATTTCCGATGCCTCGTATTCTGTGAGGCCGATATTTTCCAACACGTAACGCCCGGCGCGCAGCGAGCTGTCGAACATCTCGCGCACGATATCGTTGGCCCCCGCCTGATAGAGGCGGAACACATGGGTGCGGTCGCGGGCGCGGGCGACGATGTGCAGATCGGGCCGTTCGCGCCGGGCGAAGGCCACCAGCCGGGTGGCTGCGTCCGGATCATCAAGCGCTGCCACCAGCACTCTAGCGTCTTTCAGGCCGGCAGCGATCAGCAGTTCGGGCCGCGTCGGATCACCGAAGAACCCCTTGACGCCAAAGCGGCGCATACGCTGGATCGCCGCGAGGTCGTGATCAAGCACGACGGTACTGTAGCCCGCCGAGCGCACCAGCCGATTGACGATCTGACCGAAGCGCCCGATGCCGACGATGATTACCGGGCCTTTCTGGTCGATGGTGTCCGGCTCGTGCAGTTCGGCCGCGGTCTCCATATGGTTCGACAGCCAGTCGTACAGGATGAAGAGTAGCGGCGTGATCAGCATGGTGAGCGCCACCACCAGCAGCAGGATTTCGGTAAGGGCGGGCGGCACCACGTTTTGTTGCGACGAGAACGAGATCAGCACGAAGCCGAATTCGCCCGCTTGCGCCAGCGACAGGGTGAAGAGCCACAGATCGCGCCGCCGCAGGTTGAACACCCGGCCCAGCAGGTAGAGGATCACGCCTTTGGTCACGATCACCGCAAGGGCGATGCCGAGGATCAGGAAGGGCGCGCCAAAGAAGATGGCAAAGTTGATGCCCGCACCAACCGTGATGAAAAAGAGGCCCAGCAACAGCCCCTTGAACGGCTCGACATCCGATTCCAGCTCGTGCCGGAATTCGCTGTTGGCCAGCACCACGCCGGCCAGAAACGCGCCGAGGGCCGGCGAGAGGCCCACCAGGTACATCACGAAGCTGATGCCGCAGACGATGAGCAGGGCCAGCGCGGTATACATCTCGCGCAGGCGCGCGGCATGGATGAAGCGGAACACAGGCGCGATCAGGTAGACGCCAGAGAGGATCACCGCCGCCACCGCGCCCAGCGTCACCAGCGTGACGCCCCAGCCCGGCAGCCCGGCCACCAGCGACAGCGAGACGTCGTGATGGGCGCCACCGCCCGCGAGTGCATCTGCGGAATTCTCCAGCACGTCGCCCAGCACCTTGTCGGGTGATTTGGGCAGGGCCAGCAGCGGCAAGAGCGCCAGCATCGGGATCACCGCGATGTCCTGTGTCAGCAGGACGGAAAAGGCCGAGCGCCCGCCGCCGGTCTGCATCAGCCCCTTTTCCGAAAGGGTCTGAAGGACAATCGCGGTTGAGGAGAGCGCAAAGATCAGCCCGACAGCGAGCGCGACGCTCCAGACCTGGCCGAACATCATCGCGCCGACCATCACCGCCAGCGTGGTGATGGCGGTCTGCAACCCGCCAAGGCCCAACAGCCTGTGGCGCATGTCCCACAGCGCCCTCGGTTCCAGTTCCAGCCCGATGAGAAACAGCATCATCACCACGCCGAATTCGGCAAAGTGCTGCAATTCCTCGGTTTCATGGCCAACGAGCCCCAGAACCGGGCCGATGATGATGCCCGCGGCGAGGTACCCCAGCACCGATCCCAGACCAAGCCGGGCGGCAATCGGCACCGCGATCACGGCTGCGGCAAGGTAGATCGACGCCTGGTAGAGGAAACCTTCCATCGGGGGTCCTTTTGGGTCAGGTGGGCAGCGGCGCGTCCGCCTTGAGCTGGTTCATCACGATTTGGCTATGCACCTTTGCGACGGCACGGTGGGGTAACAATACCGCGTGGATCAGATCGTTCAACGCGGGAAGGTCTTTGCAATAGACCCGCAGCAGATAATCGGCGGTCCCGGTGAGGGTCCAGGCGCTGACGATTTGCGGCTGGGTGGCGACCAGACGGGCAAAGCTGCGCGCGTCTTCGGGGCGGTGGCTGGCCATTTCGACCTGCACGAAGGCTTGCACGTCAAGCCCGGCCAGCATCGGGTCGAGCCGGGCGGTATAGCCCGCGATCACCCCGGATCGTTCCAGCCGCTGCCGGCGTCGTCCCGCCTGGCTGGGCGACAGGTTGAGCAATGCGCCCAGTTCCTGAACGGTGAGATGGGCATTTTCCTGTAGCGCCTGGACAAGGCGGGTATCCGTATTGTCGAGCATGCACTAATCATGCATATAATGTCTGTCGATTGCAATAAATACGCAGATAGCAAAAGATCGAAGCGAAGAATGCGCGAACGACGCATGGGTGGCATGGTATTGTGACGCAGATCACTTACAGAAGGCCGCGCCGCGATGGGACCTTTCCCGCATGACACGCCGCAATCCGGCATCACTGCCGACAATCCCGTTGGCACGAACGGGTTTGAATTCGTTGAATTCACCCATCCCCGCCCGGCAGAGGCACGTGCGCTATTTGCGCGGATGGGCTTTGCCTGCACTGCCAGACACAAGAGTCGCGCGGCGGAGATTTGGCAGCAGGGCGATATCACCTATATCCTGACCAGCGATGCGAAGAGTTTCGCGCATGAGTTTCAGGCAGCGCATGGGGCTTCGGCCCCGTCGATGGGCTGGCGCGTGGCGGATGCGCAAAAGGCGCTGGCGCATACGCTCTCGAAGGGGGCAGAGGTCTATGACGGGCCGGGCAAGGCGCTGGACGTGCCCGCGATCCGGGGGATCGGCGGATCGCTGATCTATTTCGTCGAGGAAACCGATCCGCGCGCCGTCTATGGCAGTGAATATGCGTGGCTGACGGAGCCCAAGCCCGAGGGGGGCGGGTTCTACTATCTCGATCACCTGACGCATAATGTCTACAAGGGCAACATGGATCGCTGGTTTCGGTTTTACAGCGATGTGTTCGGCTTTCGCGAAATCCGGTTCTTTGACATCAAGGGCAAGTTCACCGGGTTGTTCAGCCGCGCGCTGACCTCGCCCTGCGGGCGCATCCGCATCCCGATCAACGAGGACCGGGGCGAGACCGGGCAGATCGTGGCCTATCTGAACAAGTATCGCGGCGAGGGAATCCAGCATATCGCGGTGGGCACCGAGGCGCTCTATGACGCGACCGACGAGATTGCGGCGCGCGGGCTGCGGTTCATGCCGCCGCCGCCTGACAGCTATTATGACCTCAGCCTTGAGCGCGTCGCGGGGCATACCGAGCCGCTGGAGAGGATGAAGAAACACGGCATCTTGATCGATGGCGAGGGTGTGGTGGATGGCGGCGAGACGCGGATCCTGTTGCAGATTTTTTCAAAAACCGTGATCGGCCCGATCTTTTTCGAGTTCATCCAGCGCAAGGGCGATGACGGATTCGGCGAGGGTAATTTCCAGGCGCTGTTCGAATCAATCGAACAGGAACAGATCAACGCCGGTGAACTGGTGGCACCTGCTGATTGACGGTGGCTGCTGGCGTGGCCCGTACATGACGGGCGCGGGGGCGGATCAGCCCTTTGGCATGCGCAGTGTCACGTTCCGGCCCTTCTTGACGTAGCGCAACTCGCTGTCGCCTATGGCCGCGACTTTGCCGCCGTCGAGCCTGTCACCCACCTTGACCTTCTTGTAGCGCCCGTTGGACAGGCGCACCAGCGCGCGGCGATTGTTGGGCGTGCCGTAGACGCCGATCAGGTTGACGTCACGCAGGTTCAGCACGTTGCGATTCGTCGCCTCCTTGGCGACCGAAGCGGTCGAGGGCACGGACGGGGCCAGCACCTGTGCCGTGGCGACAGGTTGCGCGGCCTCGCTTTCGCGGGCGCGCGCGACAATGGCGGCGAAATTCTTGGGACGGTTCAGCGGCGTCAGCGAGGCGGTGACTGCTTGCGGTGTCGGGTTTTCGAACTGGGACTCGTCAACCTCGGCTTCTGCCTCGCTGGTGGCTTCGGCATCGGCGTCAGCATTGGCCAAGGCCAGGGCCGCTTCCAGCGCCTCTGAATCGACCAGGGCGGCTTCGGTCGTGGCCGCAGTTTCGGTGGCCGCAGTTTCGGTGGCGGCGGTGATCGTGTCGGGGCGCACGCGCGGGCGGAACGCAGCGAGGGCGGGATCGACGACGGGCAGCGAGGCTTCGTCCTCGGTCACGCTCTGGGTTACGGCATCCGCGTCGGCATCCGGCGTGGCTTGGCTCTGCGCTTCGGGGGCGAGGCTGGCGGGGCGCGGGCGCGGGCGGACCGCGGCCAGTGGCGATGTGGGTTGCCCGGCGTCGGCCTGTGGCTCTGCCGGATCGGTCACGGCGGCCGGCTCTGCCTCTGCGACCAGCGCAGGCTCCGTCGTAACAGTGGGCGCGTCGACACGCTGCATCGCTGCGGGTGGTTCGACCACCGGGCGCCCGGCATGGACCCGCACGCCCTGTGGCGTCATCGCGCCTTCCGGGGTTGCGCGCACGAGATTGTTTTCATCGAAATCGAATGTCTCGCCGGGGGTGTGTGGCAGGGCAACGACTTCGGGGGGGGCATCGCGCTGCGCCCCGGGGCTGCTGGGCAGGATGGTGGGGTCGTCAAACTGGACGTCCGGGTCGACCGAGATGCGGAAAATGCGTTCGGCATCGCCGCTGGCGCGCGGGGCCGTGGGGGGCTCGGGCGCCATTTGCCAGATGCCGGTGGCGGCATAGCGCGCGAGCGCCGCGCTTGGCGTCAGAGGTTCGGGTGCGGGGGCCGGGGTGCTGACCACGGGCGCAGGTTCTGGCGCGGGCTCGGGTGCTGGCGACTCGGCAGCGGGAGCGGCAGGCGGTTCGATGTGCGTCTCGGGCAGGGTGAGCGCGGCCTGATCGGTCTCTTCACTCTGGGCGGGCGCCATTGGCGCGAGGGGTTCGGTTGCGGCGGGCATGGCCACGCGCATCGGCTGTATTGGTTCCGTCTCCGCTGAGGCAGACACATCGTCGGCGACATGGATTTCCTTGGGGCCGCCAAAGAGCCGGGCCAGCCCATCGTCCAGGAAGATCGACGCCCATGCGGCCACGGCGACAAGGAAGAGAAGCAGCGCCGCCAACAGGATCAGGCCCAGGAAGCGCGGCTTGCCGCCGACCTGGGGCTGTCGCGCACCAAAGACCGTCATGCGCTGCTTTTCGTCCTCGAAACGGGTCTTGGCACTGCTGACGGGTTTGCTCTCGGTTTTCTTTGTTGGGGTCGCCTTGCGCGTGGCTTGCGGCTGGCGGCCGCTGAAGAACCGGGGCTTGGCTGTTTCGCCGGTCGTTTCGGGCTCTGCGGGCGTGGGGCTGTCCAGCCGTTCGGCGGGGTCCACTGTCGGTTCTGTTGCAGGCGAGGGCAACACCGGCGCGGCGGTCTTGTCGGTATCGGCGGCGCCGGGGCGCAGCGCGCCTTCGCTGCGGGACGCGACCAGACCGCTGAGCCGTGATGGCGCGTCGAGCTTGGCAGCGTTGTCCGGGGCCGCGCCACGGCTGGCACGAATGCTGGTAAATGGCTTGGGCGCGTCCGGGACGGGATCTGGGGCGTCGACTTTTGGGGCGGCCTTGGCCTTGGTTTTCGGTTCCGGCTTGGGTTTCGGCTGTTTCGCGGGCGCGGCCTTGTCCGGGACCGGCGCTGGTTCGGCGGCGGCAGGGGCGGTGTCTGGCGCGGGGGAGGCCGCCTCTTCGCCCGGATCGGCGGGCGGAGCGGGCGGGGCTGGCATCTCCTTGCTGACGCTGATGATGCGGATCGGCACCTCGTCGCGCTCCACTTGCGTGCCGTCGGGCAGGATCGAGCGGGCCTGAGCGGTTTCGCCGAAAAACGGCTCGCCTTTGAAATCGCCATTGTCGGGAATCGCGACAAAGCAGACCGGGGCAAAGGCGTGATCGATGGCGAAGACTTCGGCTTCTTCCAGAGTTTCGCGGGCGACGGCGGCGATCTTCAGATCGGGGCCGTCGGCGGCCCAGTCGTAAACCAGTTCATCGACACTGTAGGGGGTCGCGCCATCCAGCGCCGCGCGAGCGGCCTGATCATGTGGTTCTGCGGCGGGGGCCGGAATGGAGAGATATTTGATCTGGCTGTTGGGAATGACCAGCTTGGTGCGCAGTCCCGAAGGGTCCAGCGCCGTAGCCTTGGCGCGCAATTCGGCCAGCGCGGCGGGCAGATCGTCGATATCGAGCGATACCTCGTCCACGAGTGTCCAGCCGGGGAAACGCCGGTGCAGCAGGCCGATGCCGTCGAATGACAACGAAAGAGCGAAATTTGGTTTCATATCAGGCGTTCTAACACCGCTGTCACTGCTCGGGGAGTCCCCGTATCACAGCGTGGAAGTCTATAGCAGCTTCCTGCCGAGAGAAAGTCATGCCGGATGTCGGGGCCATGGCCGTCGGGCCGGTGTCCGGGGGCGTCATTGTCGCAGGCAACAACAACACCCCCGGTGTTTTCGGACCGGGCCGGGGCGAGGTCAGCTGGCCTTGGCCAGCGCCTGCTCAAGATCGGCGATGAGGTCGTTCACATCCTCGGTGCCGATGGAGAAACGCACCAGGTCGGGGCTGGCGCCCGCTGCCGTCTGCTGTTCGGGTGTAAGCTGGCGGTGGGTGGTCGATGCGGCGTGGATGACAAGGCTGCGGGTATCGCCGAGATTGGCCACGTGGCTGAACAGCTCCAGGCTGTCGACCACTTTCATGCAGGCATCATAGCCGCCCTTGAGTTGCACGGTAAACAGGCCGCTGGCGCCGCGCGGGCAGTATTTGGCGACACGATCAAAGACCGGCGAGCTTTTGAGGCCGGCATAGGTCACTTTGGCCACGGCGTCGTGTTTCTCCAGCCATTCGGCAACGCGCGTGGCGTTCTCAACGTGGCGCTCCATGCGCAGGCTCAGCGTTTCGATCCCCATCAGCGTGTAATGTGCCGCCTGCGGGTTCAGCGTCATGCCGAGGTCGCGCAGCCCGATGGCGATGCCGTGGAAGGTGAAGGCGAGCGGGCCGAATGTTTCGTGGAACTTGAGCCCGTGATAGGCTGGTTCGGGCTGGCTGAGCGAGGGGAACTTGTCGGAGGCGGACCAGTCGAATGTGCCGCTGTCCACCACGACGCCGCCGGTGACGGTGCCGTTGCCGGTCAGGTATTTGGTCATCGAATGCACCACCAGCGTCGCGCCGTGCTCGATCGGGCGGCACAGGTAGGGCGTGGCGGTGGTGTTGTCGACGATCAGCGGAATGCCCGCCTCGTCGGCGACATCGGCGATGGCGCGCAGATCAGCGATATGTCCGCCGGGGTTGGCGATGGATTCGCAGAAGATTGCGCGCGTCTTGTCATCAATGGTCGCCTGCATCGCTTTCGTGTCGTCGATATCGACAAAGCGGGCTTCCCAGCCGAAGCGTTTCATCGTCTGGCTGAACTGGGTGATCGAGCCACCATAGAGCCGGGTCGAGACCACGACGTTGCAGCCCGGCTGCATCAGCGGAAAGAGGGCCATGATCTGAGCTGCGTGCCCGGACGAACAGCAGACGGCACCGGCGCCGCCTTCGAGTGTCGCGACGCGTTCCTGCAGAACGGCAACCGTGGGGTTGGTGAGGCGCGAGTAGATATAGCCAACTTCCTGGAGGTTGAAGAGGGCGGCGGCGTGGTCGGCATCGCGGAACACATAGGCCGTCGTCTGGTAGATCGGCGTCTGTCGCGCGCCAGTTGCCGGATCGGGGCGGGCGCCTGCGTGGATCTGCAATGTGTCAAAGCCGTATGCCATGGATAGTCCTCCTCAGGGAATGGGTCGCGCGAATCTGTAAGGGATCAACGCTGCGGCGGCAACGAATAAGCGCGGAAAGGGCGCGCCGTGGGGGGGGCTGTCACTTGCCCCGACCACAGATGCCTACCGCATCCAGAACCCGTTGCGCTTGATCTTGTTGCGGATCGCCTGTTCCTTGCGCGGCAGGTTGTCCTGATCGAACAGGTCGCGCACCTTGAAGCCGCGCCCCTGGTACACCATCCGCTTGATCGGGTCGTATTCCTTCAGCACCTTCTTGATCCGGTTGGGGGTTGTCACCTCGTGCAGCACTTCCACGACGCGTTCGCTCTCGCGGGCGTAGAGCAGCGGCAGCAGCCGGTAGTGGCAGGTGGTTTCACCATCCAGATAGCCCGGCGGCAAGGTGTCGCGCCCGCCGCCGAGACTGTGGATCACCAGCGGCAGCGCGACCTGATCCAGCCACGGGTTGAGTTCCTGACAGACCAGTTCGGGCGGGGGATCGTCACGGATCGCCAGGGCGTATTCCTCGAACCGGGCGCCGAATTCGGCCGGGCAGCGATAGTAGAAGAACCCGGCGTTGAAATAGAGGTAGCGCTTCCAGAATTCATCGGGCTGGGACATGTCGAGCGAGCTGGCGAAATCCAGGCCGAATTTATCGTAGAGCGATTTCCAGATATCGGTGTAGCCGGGGCCGTAGAGCTCGGGCTTGGGCCATGTGCCTTCGCGGCGCAGTGATGCGCTGGGCCGGTCGAAATCGAACGGCACGTCCATCAGGTCGCCCGTCACCAGCGTATCGGTGTCGAAAAACACGAAAGGTTCACCCTCGGGCAGGATGCGCAGCGCTTCGATCTTGTTGCCATAGGGGTAGGCCTGACCGAAATGGCGGCTTTCGAAGGGGATGATCTCGGCGCCCAACTCGTCCAGCAACCTGGCCGTTTCGTCGCCTTGGATGCGCGGGTCACCCTTCCACAGCGGGCCGGGTTGCGGTTCTGCCACGATCACGCGCCCGTCGAAATCCGGGCTGGTCTCGCGCAGCGAGGCACAGAACATGACCGCCTCGTATTGCAGCCGCCCGCCCTGGCCGATGATCAGGATGTTGAAAGGGTGTCTTTTGCCTGCCTGCGCCGCCATACTGGACCCTGCCTTGCCTGTTTTTGGGCGCAGTATAGGGGCGATGCCTGCGCCGCAGAAGGGGGCAGGTGCGATGATTTGGAAAAAGGGGAGATTGGCAATGATAGATTGGGTCTTTATCGCCATCGCGATGGCGTTGGGCGGGAACGGGCAGGCGGACAGCGGCCCGGCGATCGCCGCAGAGGCGGCACCGACGCAGGACGCGGCATTTGTGGCCGAGCCGCAGGAGCCTTCGGGCAAGTTTACCACCGCGACCGAGGTCAAGCCGATCCTCGGCATGACGCGCGGCAACTGGGTGGCGGTGCGCGAATATGACGGGCAGGACCTTCTTTATTTCACGCATCTGCTAAGCTGGCGCTGCGGGCTGCACCAGATCCGCTACAGCCTGAATGACGGGCCAATGCAGGTCTGGCCGATGCCGCCCTGCCTGGAGGGCACCGCGACACCCAACGCGATCCTCACTGACGAGGGCCTGCCCTATATCGCGCAGCCCCTGGGCAGTATCGGGTCGGTGACGGTGGAATTGCTCTATGATGATCTGACCGAAGAATCGGCGGCGTTTTCGCGCAGCGATGTGCTGATGCCATGACGATTGGCGTGGCCGATTGCGATTTTATGACCGGTGCATTTGTCCGTTGATCCTGCGTCAGTAATCGCCGTGGGAGGCGGTAATCGCCCTTGGTTTCTTCCGGCTTGCAGCGCGATTGTCGGCCCTTGGCGCGAGTGTCACAAAAATTTCCTTTGGAAAAGCGCCCGATCGCATCTAGCCTCAATAAAAAAGGGAGAACGACGATATGAAGATGACTTCTACACTTTTATCAGGTGTTGCGCTTGCTTTCGGCATGGCGCTGGGAGGGGCTGCTGCGGCCGCCGATTGCCCGCATGGCGCGCTGGACGAACGGTTCTGCGACGTGGATGGCGATCTGATCGCGGATACGCCCACCGATGCGGCGGAACAGCTTGACCCCGACACGTTGATCTTTGCCTACACGCCGGTCGAGGATCCGGCGGTGTACAAGGAAGCCTGGGCTGATTTCCTGACATACCTTGAGGACGCGACCGGCAAGAAGGTCGTGTTTTTCCCGGTCCAGTCCAACGCGGCACAGATCGAGGCGATGCGCTCGGGGCGGCTTCATATCGCGGGGTTCAATACCGGATCGAACCCGCTGGCTGTGAACTGCGCGGGCTTTTCGCCCTTCACCATCATGGCCTCGGCTGATGGCAGCTTTGGCTACGAGATGGAGATCATCACCTATCCCGGATCGGGTATCGAGACGATCGAGGACATCAAGGGCAAGCAACTGGCCTTTACCGCGCCCACGTCGAATTCCGGCTTCAAGGCACCCTCGGCGATCCTGAAGGCGGATTATGGCCTGCTGCCGGATCGCGATTTCGAGCCGGTCTATTCAGGCAAGCACGACAACTCGGTGCTGGGCGTGGCCAACAAGGACTATCCGGCCGCCGCCATCGCCAACTCGGTGATGACCCGGATGTTCGAGCGCGAAGTGGTCAGCCGCGACCAGATCGTATCGCTCTACAAGTCGCAGACCTTTCCGACGACTGGCTACGGCGTGGTCTATAACCTCAAGCCCGAATTGCAGGACAAGATCCGCAACGCGTTCTTCGAGTTTGACTGGTCAGGGACCAGCCTGGAAGAGGAATTCAGCAAGAATGGCGAGGCCCAGTTCATCGAGATCAACTACAAGGAATACTGGGACGTGATCCGCAAGATCGATGCGGCCAATGACGTCAGCTACGCCTGCCAATGATATTGCGCTGATAACTGGCGAGGGGCGGCCCGACGGGACCGCCCCTTACCGCGTTTAACTTTGCCCCGGGAGGGCCTGCATGCTGCGGCTTGAAAAGCTAACCAAGACCTACAAAACCGGGGATCAGGCGTTGAAAGCCGTTGATCTGGTTGTTCCCGAAGGGCAGGTTCTGGCCCTGATCGGCCCGTCGGGCGCGGGAAAATCGACGCTGATCCGTTGCATCAACCGGCTGGTAGAGCCGACCTCGGGCAAGGTGTATCTGGGCGATGTCGAACTGACCGGGTTGTCCTCTGGCAGCCTGCGCCGGGAACGTCGCCGCATGGGCATGATCTTTCAGGAATACGCGCTGGTCGAGCGGCTGTCGGTGATGGAAAACGTGCTGTCGGGCCGGTTGGGCTATGTCGGGTTCTGGCGCAGCTTCTTGCGCAAATATCCGCAGGCGGATGTGGATGAGGCGTTTCGCCTGCTGGACCGCGTCGGGCTGCTGGCCATGGCGGACAAGCGCGCCGACGAGCTGTCGGGCGGGCAACGGCAGCGAGTGGGCATCTGCCGCGCCCTGATCCAGAACCCCGCGCTGCTGTTGGTGGACGAGCCGACCGCGTCGCTGGACCCCAAGACATCGCGGCAGATCATGCGGCTGGTCTGCGAGCTGTGCAAGGAGCGGGGGCTGGCGGCGATCATCAACATCCACGATGTCGCGCTGGCGCAGATGTTCGTGCAGCGTGTCATCGGCCTGCGGGCCGGCGCGGTCGAGTTCGACGGCCCACCCGATACGCTGACCCCCGATGTTCTGACAACGATCTATGGCGCGGAGGATTGGGAGGCGACAATCGACAAGGTCGAGGATGAGGACGACGACGCGCCGGAGGCTGCCGAATGAGCACCGAGCTGGAGGCACTTGTCGGCAAACGCTGGAAGAAACCGCCCTTTGTCCGCAGAGGCTGGTTGCGCTGGGCGCTGCTGTTCGGGTTCGCGGCCTATCTGGTGGCGGCGTTCCTGACGATCGAGATCAACTGGGCCCGTGTCTACGAAGGGCTGGAGCGCGGCAAGCAGTTCGTGCTGGCCTTCACCAGCCCCGATTTCACCTCCCGGTCGGTCGATATCTGGGACGGGATGCTGGAAAGCGTCATCATGACGGTGGCCGCATCGGTGGTGGGCATCGCCATTTCGATCCCCATCGCGCTGGGGGCGGCGCGCAATATCGCCCCGCTGCCGGTCTATCTGATCTGTCGGTCGATCATCGCGGTCAGCCGGGCGTTGCAAGAGATCATCGTGGCGATCCTTCTGGTCGCGATCTTTGGTTTTGGTCCGCTGGCAGGGTTCCTGACGCTCAGCTTTGCCACCATCGGGTTCCTGTCGAAACTGTTGGCCGAGGATATCGAGAGCATGGACAAGGTGCAGGCCGAGGCGATCAAGGCATCGGGGGCCAAGTGGACGCAGTGGATCAATTACGGTGTGCAGCCGCAGGTCATGCCGCGGCTTATCGGGCTGTCGATGTACCGTATCGACATCAATTTCCGCGAGAGCGCCATTCTGGGCCTTGTGGGGGCAGGCGGCATCGGTGCGACGCTGAACACCGCGTTTGACCGTTACGAATACGATACCGCAGCGGCGATCCTGCTGATCATCATCGGCGTGGTGATGGCGCTGGAATACCTCAGCGGCGTCATCCGCGAGAGGGTTCAGTAATGCCGGTGCGTGACATCAGTGGCCGACAGGTCTGGAAGCGGCGCACGGGGCGCGAATCGCTGTTTCACTGGGTGCTGTGGCTGATCGGCATCGCCATCTTTGCCTATTGCTGGCAGCAGATTTCAGAGGCGACGACGTGGTTTTTCGTCTGGGACGCGCCACGCATTGCGGGCGACATCTGGGATCGGGCCACGCCGCCGAAATGGGAATATATCACCCAACTGGGCGAGCCGATCTGGGACACGCTGAACATCGCCACGCTGGGCACGCTCATCGCGTTGCTGCTGGCGGTGCCGGTGGCGTTTCTGGCGGCGCGCAACACCACGCCGTCGCGGCTCTTTATCCGGCCCATTGCCCTGCTGATCATCGTTTCGACTCGCTCGATCAATTCCTTGATCTGGGCGCTGCTGCTGATCGCCATCATCGGGCCGGGTGTCTTTGCCGGGGTGGTGGCCATCGCCATCCGCTCGGTCGGGTTCTGCGCCAAGCTGCTCTATGAGGCGATCGAGGAGATCGACAGCACGCAGGTGGAGGCGATCACCGCCACGGGCGCGTCGCGCTGGCAGGTGATGGCCTACGGGATATTGCCGCAGATCATGCCCGCATTCGCTGGCATCGCGGTGTTCCGCTGGGATATCAACATCCGCGAATCGACCGTGCTGGGCCTGGTGGGCGCGGGCGGGATCGGGCTGCAACTGTCGGCGTCGCTCAATGTTCTGGCATGGCCGCAGGTGGCGCTGATCCTGCTGGTGATCCTGATGGCGGTGGTGATTTCCGAGTGGGTCTCGGCCAAGGTGCGCGGCGCGATCATCTGACGCGCGGCACGCAGGCAAGAGAACGGAGCGCCACCATGACCAGAGAGTTGCAGGACACTGCGTCCGTCTTTGACCGCTACGAGGCGATCCGCCACCGGCTGCCGGCGGCAGCGGGATTCGGGCAGACGCAGCCCATCGGGTCGCTGATGGATGTCGCGGGGCAGGTGGATACCTTTGTCTTTGACGCGTTCGGGGTTCTGAATGTCGGCGAAACCCCGATCCCCGGAGCATCAGAGCGGCTGGACCAGTTGCGCGGCGCGGGCTGCCAGATCCGCGTGCTGACCAACGCCGCCAGCTATGACCGGGCGGGCGCCATCGCCAAGTTCAAACGGTTGGGGATGGTGCTGCATGACGACGAGATCATCACCAGCCGCGAGGCGGCACTGAAGGCCGCCGCGCCGCGCCACTGGGGCGTGATCGCGGCCACGAGCGACGCGGCCGCCGATGTGCCGGGGCGCGTGATGCGTTTGCACGACGATGTGGAAGGCTATGACGCGGTCGAGGGTATCTTGTTCCTGTCCGCCGCGGACTGGGGGCCATCCCGGCAGGCGGTGCTGGAAGCCGCGCTGCGCCGCCGCCCGCGCCCGGTGCTGATCGCCAATGCCGATCTGGTCGCGCCGCGCGACGACGGGTTCTCACTGGAGCCGGGTTATTACGGTCATCTGCTGATGGACCGGACGCAGGCGGATGTGTCGTTTTACGGCAAACCCTTCGACGATGTGTTCGCGATGGCGCAGGCCTCGCTGCCGGGTGTTGCGCCGGACCGGATCGCGATGTGCGGGGATTCTCTGCATACCGATATTCTGGGCGCGCGTGCGGCTGGCTGGCGGTCGGTTCTGGTCACGCGGGACGGGCTGTTCGCGGGGGCGGATATCGCCGGGTTCTGCGACCGGTCCGGCATTCATGCCGATTGGCAACTGCCCCGCATCTGAGCGCGCACGCCGGTCGGCTGGTTGACCGTCCAGAGCGGAGGTTTCTCGAGACAGACTGGTGCTTTGACGGGTGAGCCACCAAAGGGTGGTTTGCCCGCTTGGTCGTCTTGTCGCGCTTTCAGAGCGGGCCGCCCGCAAATGCGATTGCGTGGACTTCAGTAATCAGCCGCCAATACCGCTGACTGCGAATTGCGCCGCCGATTACAATGGCGGGACAGGCAGGGGGGCCTATGCCGAGCTCAATAACCTGATCGTCTGGGTGAAGGATAATGGCGGTATGGGCGCGTTCTGTCGCACACAGCCACGATCAGTCTTTCGTGGCTTCCGTCACGAAGGATAAACGCGCCGCGCGCCTGGCCAGCCTTGCAGGCATTGCGCCTCGGATTGGTTACAAACGACGCCCTGGCCGATATGGTGGCAAGCCTTCAGTGGTTGCTGACAACACATTGGACTGGCAGTTTGAAGTGAGTGCCCCCGACCGTGTTTGGGTGAAAGACATCACGTATATCAAGACGCATGAAGGTTGGTCCTGTCAGGCTGTCGTGATCGTTCTGTTCTCACGGCGCGCCGTTGGGGGGGTAATGCAATCGCGCATGACTATAAACTTCGCATTGCAAGCGTTGCTCGGCGAAGTTTGGCGACGTAAGCCAAAGCGACAAGTGAGGATCCACTCCGCTCACACCCCGATTCGTGCAGCAAAGCCCCAGCAGCATGTCTGTTCAAAAAAAGCCGCTAAAACAACTTGGCAATGCTCTGAATCTTGCTAGAAAGTGCTTTGCGATTTTTAATACTGACTCGAAAGAACCAGCGCGGCAGCGACCGTGACAGGCTTTCATTCTTGCGACCAAGGTGGCGAAGATAAGCAAGCCTTTTGTTTCGTTGCGTCCGGAAATCACCCGGATGCACGCACAGATCCTTATGGACTGGTTGGAAGATGAACGCGTGACCCGCTATCTGAGTGATTCAGACGATGTATCCCGGTTCATCGCACAAACCGTCAATCGGGTTCAGATGCCGATCCTGACACATCTGTTCAATCAGGGCGGCCGTTTTTTCATGGTCTATGATCGAGGCGATATCCCGGTCGGCTTTGTCCGTCTGGTCAAGATAGGCGCCGAGTGTGAAATAGTTCTGGTCATCGGCGATCATGACAATTGGGGCCGCAGGCTTGGCACAAGCACCATCCGTGAAGGGCTGAAGCTTGCTTTTCTCGACATGTGTGCCGAGAGGGTTATCGCCAAAATTCACCCGGACAATACACGTTCGATGAAAGGGTTTGAACGCTGTGGTTTCCGTCTCGAACGCGAGACGCCGACGCTCCATTCCCTGTCCATGACCTCTGACCGGTATCTTGATCTCCTGCGCGAAGGTGCGATGGCAGATTCCACTGATATTTACGTTACCGAGATGGACAAAGCCCGCCTCCAGAGCCTGGTTGATTTTGAAGACGGAACGGCAAAGGTCGAACTTCAACACGAGATCGAGCGCGCCATCGTCGTTGACCCTCAAGATGTCTCGGGCGACGTTGTAACAATGAATTCCAAGGTCGTGTTACAGCTGGACGACGAACAAAAGGACGTGGCTCTGGTCTATCCGCAAGATGCCGAAGAATGTTCGGGGAAACTCTCGGTCCTTTCCGATGTCGGCACAGCGATCCTGGGCTATCAGGAAGGCGACACCGTCGATTGGGTGGTCAGGGATCGCACTCGCCGGATCCGGATCGAGAAGGTGATCTACCAACCGGAATCCTTCGGTGATTTTCATCTCTAGTCGATTTAATGCGATAAGTCTGCTTTTTGCGAGTGTTCTACTTTTGCGTTCGTCTGGCAGCACGAACTGCAGGTTCGCCGGTGCCTATTGGACTGCGAAAGCGCGCCGTTCAACTTCGCGCGGGTGAATATGACGGCCGCCTGGGCGCGGGTTAATACACCCATCTTTCTGCGAATTTCCTCCAGGTGATAGTCAATCGTGCTGCGCGATTTCCCAACGATGACGGCGATTTCCCGGTTGGTCTTGCCCTGCGAGACCCAGTGCAAGATTTCCATCTGATGGCTGGACAGCGACTGAAGCCGACGAATGTCCGGTTTGGCTGCGTCGATCCCTTCGCGTAACACCTGCGCGCGCTCAACCACGTAACGTGTGAGGGTCGATGCGGCATGCAGGTTTTCGGTACTCAGCGGGGTGTCGGTGACTGTCAGTGTCAATGAGCGTTCAAAGCTGACCCGGTTATGGCATTTAAAAATGACCCACCGTATGTGGCGCAAAGCCCCCAGTC
>NZ_JAPWHW010000006.1 GCF_028369135.1 Roseovarius sp. ZX-A-9 | reverse complement strand
GAACGCCATTTCGTCTATTGGCGTCATCTCTCGAATGGTGACATCGGGATCGTGACCATCCTGCACGAGCGCATGCATCAGATCGACCAGTTTCGCGATGATTTTGGGCTCGGATGATCGGACGCCTTTTCACGGCGCATCAGATTTGCGCAGCGTGGAGTTGTCAATGTTTGCACGGTCCAGCGGTAACAATAGCCACCTACTTGCTGGAGGGAAGGAGGATGCCGCTCTCACCATACGGCATCACCACGTCAAACGCTTGCAGTGCTGGAGGCGCTCGTGGGGCGCATTGCGCGAAAACTAAAAATGTAAAATCAATGTCTCGATGTGGAGAGGGTTCGACGCCAGACCCGTTCCCTCCGCCACTTGCCCCTGCGAAGGCGTTCTCTCAATCCGGCTACGGCCGGATTTTTCCGTTATATTAAAGGGTTATGCGGGGGAGGCTGTTCACCGGCCCGGGCGCATCAATGCCCGGAAGCGTTCTCTCCCCGCCTATATTCTCTGGACCTGATGACTGCGCTGATCTGGTGCAGTTTTAGTCCGGCGTTGACAAGGAGCGTTTTTACAACTTCCACAGGCCACACGGCGCGCACAACGGAAAAGCGCCTTACGAAGCGCTCAGAGAAAAGCTATAAACAACGAAGGGGACGTCTCACGAGTAACCGCACCTTACATGCCGCATGTCGCATTAGGACAAGAAACACGAAAGCGGTGGGACAATTATCCCGAAAAACCAAATGAAACTATGGGGCATTTGTGTGTCCCACTTTTCCTTAAGTATTTGTTTCCGGGCATTTTATGAACTCCGCCCCCGGGCACCATTAGAAACCTAGTAAAATATGGTGTTTTTTGCACTCACAGTGCCGTTGGGTTTGGTTGTTGTTGCCTCAAGACGACAGACTGACATTGCCCTTTCCTTGCTGCTGCTTCCGTCATATCGACCGGCGACGCGCTGCGGGTTGCCCTTTTCCAGTCGATCAGCCTATCATCTGCGGTGCATCGTCAGCATTACGCGCATCGGCTGCCGAGCGGCAGGCCCTGCGAGCTTGAGACCGGAGGGGCTGGGTTGACCGCGGAGCAGCAGAATTTTCCCCTCGCACGATTCGATCTCGTGACCCTGCGCATTTTCCTGACCGTCATTGATACCGGCAGCATTCGCTCGGCGTCGGAAAGCCTGAACCTGTCGCCGTCGGCGATCAGTCGGCGGCTGGCGGAGTTGGAGGAGAACTTCGGTCAGCCCTTCTTTTCCCGCCACTCCCGGGGTGTCGAGATATCCGATGCCGGGCATGTGATGGCGGCCAAGGCGCGCGATATCTTCGCCGCCATTGACGGCGCCCATTCAGAACTGCGCCGGCTGAGCAGCGGCGAAGCCGGGAGCCTTTTGCTGAGTGCCAATGGTTCGGCTTTCGTCAACGGGCTGGCGGCGGACATGAAGTGCTTCTCCGAACGCTTTCCGCATATTGGTATCGAGCTTTTCGAGCAGATCAGCCCGAACGTTGTGGCATCGGTAGTCAGTGGAAAGACCGAGCTTGGACTGATTTCGCGGACCTTTCGCCTTCCGCCCGAGATCGAATGTACGCGCTACTGCACAGACCGGCTGGTGCTGGCGGTGCCGCAAGGCCATGACCTTGCCGAGTTGTCGGAGGTCACGTTGTCGGACATGTCCTCCTATCCCAGTATCGGGGTGATAGAGGGCAGTTCGATGACCCGGCTGATCCGACGGGTGTCTGTCATGGGCAACAAAGAGTTCAAGTATCGCTACATGGCGAACACCAACGAGGTGGCGCGAACGCTGGTGGCGCATGGGCATGGTATTGCGATCCTGCCAGAGCAGTTCGTGCGCCCGCACGATCAGACCATGCCGATTGTGGCTGTGCCGATCAACGAAAGCTGGGCCGAGAGGGAGATCAGCCTCGTGCGGCACAGTGATGTGCCCTTGTCGAAAACCGCGACGATCTTCCGGGATTTCCTGCTGGAACTGGTGAAAGAGCGGGATATCGCACGCTAAGGGTGTCGCGTTGCGTTTTCCGTGACGCAAACATCTGGATTTCCCGCTTGGCGCAGAATGAACCGCCTTCCACCGTTTCCGCCACGACCGGCGCCGCTTGGGGCAAGCAGTGGGAGAGCCTGTTTCGCCCGGCTTCCGGCTGTATGCTGTTCGCGCCAATACTTTTTGCGGGTGATGCTCTTCCCTTCAGGGATGATGCTCCTGCCAAGGGGCGCGCATTGGACACCGCGTTGCAAATGGCGGAACGCATGGTTCGGGAATCGGCACTTCGAAGATGTTGGTCGCGGCTGTAGTCTGCACTGGACGAAAACGGTGCTGTATGCGCGAGGAGGAAGCACGCGTGCCAAGGTTCGGTATATTCCCGAAGGCGCGCGCGGTTTGCTCCTTGTTTTCGCATGACGGTTTCACATCACGCAGGCACGCGACGCGGCCCGCGGTTCGAACACGAGGACGGCAAATCATGAGCGTACATTCCGGAACCAAGAAGCTGACAGCGATGTCACTGGCGAACCGCCGTGGCGAGACGCCTGTCGTGGGTCTGACGGCCTATACCGCGCCAATCGCGGCGGCGATGGATGACAAGGTGGATTTCATCCTCGTCGGTGACTCGCTGGCGATGACGATCTACGGTGAAAGTTCGACCGTCGGGGTCGATCTGGACACGATGATCCGCCACGGGCGGGCGGTTGTGCGTTCGTGCAAACATGCCTGCGTGGTGGTTGACCTGCCGTTCGGGTCCTACGAGGCGTCGCCAGAACAAGCCTTTGCGTCGGCGAGCCGTGTGCTGATGGAAACCGGCTGTGACGCGATCAAGCTGGAAGGTGGGGCCGAGATGGCCGAGACGGCTGCATTTCTCGTGAAGCGGGGTGTGCCGGTGATGGCACATATCGGGCTGACGCCGCAGGCGATCAACACGCTCGGCGGGTTCAAGACGCAAGGCAAGGACGAGGCCGCTGTCGAGATGCTGGTCGCCGACGGCAAGGCAATGGAGAAAGCCGGCTGTTTCGCCATGGTGATCGAGGGGATCATGGAAAGCGCTGCCCGCAAGGTGATTGATGCAACCTCGGTGACAACCATCGGCATCGGTGCATCGGCAGAGTGCGACGGGCAGATCCTTGTCATAGATGACGTGATCGGGCTTTTCGCGGCATTCAAGCCGAAATTCGTGAAGCGTTATGCCTCGATTCTCGAAGATATCGAAGGCGCCATCGAGACTTTCGCCAATGAGGTGCGGACAAGGCAGTTCCCGAGCGCGGAGTATCTTTTCGGGGCCGGGAAATGACCATTGATATAACGATCACCGAGGTCGCCGCTCGCGACGGGCTGCAAAACGAGACGCATCCGGTCAGCACGGAACAGAAGATCGAGTTGATCGGGCGGATTGCGAAAGCGGGCATGAAACGTTTCGAGGTCACGTCCTTCGTGTCGCCCCGCGCCGTGCCGGCCCTGGCTGACGCCGAGGAGGTGGTGAAGGGGCTGCCGGAGCGTGACCGCCTGATCGTCGAGGGGCTGGTGCCGAACATGCGCGGGGCCGAGAGGGCCGCGGCGCTGAAGCTGGATGAGTGGGTGTGTTTTGCCTCTGCCAGCGAGAGCCATTCGCAGGCCAATTCCAACACCAGCACCGAAGAGGCGCTGGGCCGGTTGCAGCCGGTGATCGACCTGGCCAGACAGGAGGGTGTGACACCCGTGGGCGCCATCGCCACCAGCTTCGGCTGTCCGTTCGAGGGCGACGTGCCGGTCGCGCGCGTGGTTGATGTGGCCCGGCGGATGACGGATATGGGCGTCGAGACGATCAAGCTGGGCGACACGATCGGCACCGCATGGCCGTCGCGTGTGCGCGAACTGGTGCAGGCAATCAGGGCCACGCTGCCAAAAACGACGATTGTCCTGCATTTTCACAACACCCGTGGCATGTCCCTTGCCAACGTGCTGACCGGGATCGCCGAAGGCGTGGATCGCTATGAAAGCGCGCTGGGGGGCGTCGGAGGCTGTCCCTTTGCGCCCGGCGCCACCGGCAATGTCCCGACCGAGGATCTTGTGCATTTCCTGCATCTGGAAGGGAATCGGACGGGTCTGGATATGGACGGGCTGATCAAAGCGGGCCACTGGTTCGAAACGGTTCTTGAGCGCAAGCTTCCCGCGCATTTACTGCGCGCGAAGCCGGTCGGGGTCACCACCGACCTGTCGGAGATGAAGCGCGCGACCGGGTGAACGCACGGTCAAACTGGAAGGAATTGGCATGAGCCTCAAAGGAATCCAGGTCATCGACCTGACCCGGATCATCTCGGGTCCGTTCTGCACGCAGCTGCTGGCTGATTTCGGGGCGGACGTGATCAAGATCGAAACGCCCTCGGGTGACCCGCTGCGCCAGCAGGGTAGGGGCCGGAACGGGCTGAGCTGGTATTTCGCCGGCTACAACCGGAACAAGATGTCCGTGGCGCTGGACCTGCGGAGCAAGGAGGGGCTTGAAGTTCTGCGCGACATGATCCGGGGCGCTGATGTGCTGGTGGAAAATTACCGGGCCGGGGTGCTGAGCAAGATGGGGCTGAGCGACGCGGCGCTGGAAGAGCTGAACCCGAAACTGCTGGTCTGTCACATCAGCGGCTTCGGTGCCGACGGGCCTTATGCGCAGCGGCCGTCCTTCGATTTCATCGCGCAGGCGATGAGCGGCTTCATGAGCGTCAACGGCAACCGCGACGATGATCCGCTGCGCAGCGGCCTGCCGGTTTCGGACCTTGTGGCGGGGCTTTATGCCGCGCTGGGGATATCGGCCACGCTGGCAAACTCCACGCGCGAGGAGCGCCGGTTTCAAAGCGTCGACGTGGGATTGACCGACAGCCTGATCAGCCTTTTGAGCTACATGGCGAGCGATACGCTGGCCGCGGGCAGCCCGCCCGAGCGCAGCGGAAACGATCACCCGCTGGTTGCGCCTTACGGGTTGTTTCAGACGACGGACAAGCCCATCGCCATCGCCCCGAGCAACGACATGATATATGCGCGGCTGCTGAAGGTTCTGGGGCGCGAGGATCTGCTGAATGACCCGCGATTTGACACCAATGAAAAACGGATGGCTGACCGGGCCGCGATCCGGGCCGAGATCGAGCCGATCTTCCTGACTGACAGCTGCGCCGCCTGGATCGAGCGGCTGAACGAGGGCGGGGTGCCCGCAGGGCCCGTGATGTCGGTGCCCGATGTGTTCAGGGACCCTCAGGTGCAGCATCGCGAGATGGTCGTGGATGTGCCGCATGGCGAGCATGGCAACGTGCGGATGCTGGGCTTCCCTGTAAAGGTCAAACCCGATGGCTGCGAGATGCGGCGTCCGGCGCCGGAGTTGGGCGAGCATGGCGACGCCGTTTTGCGGGCACTGGGCTATTCTGACGAACGGATTGCCGAGCTGCACGCGAGTGGCGTGCTGGCCGGGAAAGCCGAGACGGAAAGTGGTGTCTGAGCTCTCCAACCGGGTGCAGTAAAAGCCGCCGGGCTGGACTGGCTTTGAGTAGTTTGGCGGCGCGTTTTGGACGAATTTCTTGGCAGCGTCCGAGGCTGGCCTGCCCAGGGGCCAGTGAGGGCGAAATACCTCGTTTTCAGCGCGGTACGGCGTTCTTCTCATCCGGAACGCGCATCATTCACCTCGTTGCCATCACGACGGCAACGCTGCAAAGCCCCGGCATCCAGGCCCCCAGCGCTATGCGCCTCAGGCCCAGGTCCAATGAACGGGGGGATGCCCGGCGACGGGGCTACGGAAGGTCGCGATACTGTCACCCCAAATACAGCCGAGGTACGCGGTTTTTCTATCCGGCCCGCCGAAGGCGATACTCGAAGTGTTGAGCAACACGGAGGAGTGGCGCTCATAGACGAAGTCGGAATACAGCTCGCCGGCGCTCAGCCGCCGCTCTACCTCGGCGACGTGGTCAGGTTCGAAATCTTCGAACAACATGACCACGTCGCCTTCGGGAGAAACGCGGAAAATCCGGTTGGTGACGACGCTGATCACCCATAGGCCGCCGTCTTCGTCGAAGGCGAGTCCGTCCGGGAAGGTGCCGGCGCCGTATTCGGCCACGACCCTGCGGTTGGTGAGGTTGCCGTTGGCATCGAGGTCAAAGCCGGTGGTGCGCTTGCCGAAGGTTTCATTGACGTAGAAATTCCGTCCCTGCGGGTCGATGCGGCATTCGTTTGTCCAGATGAACCCGTCAGCCACGATCCGTGCGCCTTTTGCATCGATCAGCCCGACGAAGCCATCCGCCTGGCTCGTGGAAAAGGCGATATTGCGCGGGCGCATGGAGGAGACGCAGAACCAGATGCGTTCGAGGTCGTCCATCCAGACGAAATTCACGGTCGGTAAGGTGATGCCGTCAACCTCGGTCAGGAAGGGGGAGAGCGTGCCGTCGGCGTCGATCTTCCAAAGCCCGCCGTCACTGCCCAGATTGGCGAAGATAATCGACCCGTCCCGGTTCAGGACGAAACCATTGGGCTTGAAGCGCTCCGGGGCGTCAGCGTTGCCGCCGATGAGGGTCTGTGACCCGTCTGGCCCGGTCTTGAGAACCCCACTGCGCAGGTCGCTGGCGTAGACCGCGCCGGAGCTGCCGCACAGGATGCATTCAGGACGGTGCAAGTTCTTGATGTCGAAAGAAAAGTCTGTTGCCGAAAGGCAATAGGGCCAAATGTTCGCGCTGTCCATTGTCGTCTCCCCGACACATTCACGTCGCTCCGGGGGGGACGGTAGCATCGGCATGGATTAATCAGAAGTGCCGATTCCGAACGCTCGCGTTCTTGCGAGTGCAACGCAGTCGTGCATGACAAATCAGCTTATGTTGTGGCGAGTAGAGGCCCAGTAGGCAGCCTTCACTCAACCGCCCGTGCCAGCATGGAGTGATGAAGATCCGCCCATCTATCAATTAACCCACGGGTGAAAGCGAACGTCCACCCCCACGGGCGTCATGTGTTCTGCCCGGTTTCGAGGTCGATGTACTGGGCGATCCTGTCCATGAAATTGCGTGCCAGTTGTTGGGGAGGATCGTTGAGCACGATATCAAAGACGTAGAGGCTGCCCTCTCGCCGATCGAAGCTCATCGCGGAAAACCCCAATCCCATGCGCCGTGCAGTGTCCATGACACGGCAGGCGGTGTTCAGCGGGTCGCAACAGTAGAATCTGGCCTTCATTTTCGGCACCTCCTGTACGGAAGCTAAGCCGGGTGTGGGAAAAGGTGTTTTTGAAGTTTACTGTTGTTCGGAAAATTTGCGGAAGTATATGCTTTAAAATATCACATCCTAAGAAGATTATTTTTCATGGCAGAGAATATACAGATTGATGAAATCGACCGGCGAATCCTTCGGGCGCTCGCAATTGACGGGCGCATTTCGAACGCCCGGCTTGCGCAACAGATAGGTCTTTCCGCCAGCCCATGCTGGCAGCGTGTTAAGCGCTTGGAGGACCACGGCGTGATTGCAGGGTACCGGGCCATGCTCGATCAGGAAAGCCTGGGCGCGCCAGAGATTGTCCTGATCGAAATCATACTCGACCGTCACGATGACCGTACGTTGGAACTGTTCGGGGCAGAGATGGAAAAGCTGCGCGAAGTACTGGAGGTTCACTTGACGACGGGTGAATACGACTACCTGATCAAGGTTGCCGTCAACGGAACGCGCGGCTACGAGGAGTTTCTGCGAAAGAAGCTTTACCGGATACCGGGAATTCGCCATTCAAGATCGAGCTTTGTGCTTCGGAGTCTCAAGAACGTTCAGGCATACATCCCGGATGGCGCATGAGGAGGGCGAGTGCAGGCATGGCAGGGCGGGGCAATCGCTTGACCGCCGGCCAACCAGTTCAAGGTGCCGTTCCCACGCATGGCGCGTCCCGACTGAACAGGCGCATGGAGCGGGTTCTTTCCGGTTTGTGTCGCCGGAGTGCGAGATGTGATGGTCGGGCCATTTCGCGTCATCGCCAAAGCCGGGGCGTTTCTTCTCTGCCGCAGTCTCTTTTCATCTGTTGGCATTTCACCCGCGTTTTTCGGTCGATCGTCTCGCGTTACGTTTTACGCAACACACCGCTCCAAAATCACGACTACGTTATCCAAGGCCATAGCGACTATGCTGTGGCCAGTGCTACCGCGCCTTTGGGCGCAAGGGAGGATACCATGAAAATTTTCGCACGCGGCGGTCTCGCCGCTATCACGGCCATTGCGGCCCTCACCTTTGCTGGCATGTCGGATGCCCGCGAACTGCGCATTGGGACGATCTCGGCCGCCGGCAGCCCGTGGGACAAGGCGATGAATCGCTTTGCAGAAGTGCTCGCCGAGGAAACCGACGGTGATCTGACTGCCGCCGTTTACACCGACGGCCAGCTCGGCGACATCCAGCAGATGCTGACCGGCATGCAACTCGGCAATGTCGAGATGGGTTATTTCGGCCTTGGATCCGGTCTCTTTCTGAAAGGTGCCGGGCCCCTCAAGGTCATCTACGCACCTTACCTGTTCCGCGACCGCGACCACGCCCAGAAGGCGCTGAACAGCGAGGTCTTCCAGAAGATCTACGACGACATTGCCAAGAAAACCGGCGTGCGCATCGTTGGCGCATGGGGCAACCGTTCGCCCCGCGCGCTCCAGACCACGAAGGGCCCCATCGAGACGCCCGCGGATCTGGATGGCATGAAGCTCCGCGTGCCTGGTCTTGCGATCTTCCAGGACATGTTCAAGACACTCGGCGTCCAGACCGTGCCGATGTCGATGACCGAAATCTACACCGGCATGTCCAAGGGGCTTGTCGAGGGGCAAGACAACGGCTTTGACCTTGCCGTGCCGCTCAAGTTCCACGAAGTCGCCAAGTTCTGGTCGGCCACCGATCACTCCTACGAGGCAACCGGTTGGTTCATTTCCGAGCAACTCTGGCAGTCGCTCAGCGACGAGCAGCGCGCCGCCATCCGCACCGCTGCCGAGGCTGGGGGCGAGGTCACCTCGGCCGAAGAAGAGAAGCTCGAAGCCCAAGCCATCGAGATGTTCAAGGAGCAGGGCGTGACCTACACTGTGCCCGACAAGGAGGCGTTCCGCGAGGCGCTCTCGGGCATCGCAGAGAAATACGATGGCGTCGACTGGCCCGAAGGCTTCATCGACCAGATCAAGGCGATCCAGTAAGCACATGAGTGTTGGACGATCTGTTTACGACCGCACCGCGGTCGTGGCAGAGCGCCTGCTTCGGCAGGTGCTCTGTTTCGTCGTCTTCGTCCTCATGGTCATCATTGCGGTGACCATGTTCGCCCAGGCGATGGACCGATACATTATCGGTTCCGGCTTCTCGGCTTATGACCAGCTTGCCAAGATCGCGATGATCTGGCTGGCCTTCCTCGGCCTACCGCTGGTGCTGATGCACCGCGAGAACATCGCCGCCGACTTGCTGTCGGATTTCCTCGGGGAAGGGGCCCGGAAATTCCGCAACCTTCTCTTCGATATCATGATGGCGATGCTTGCCGCCGTCGTACTGTGGCACGGTCAGCCCGTCATGCGCGTTGGCGCCTTTCAGGACATCATCGGGACGCCCTTCACTTACTGGTCCGTCTACTGCGGACTCAATATCGGCATGGCGCTGACCGTCGTGGTCCTCGTGGCCCGCATCGTTTCGGTGTTCCTGCCCCCTGTGCGGAGCACCCGAACATGACCGGAGCCGTCCTGGCGCTCTTCCTTTTGCTGCTGCTTGTTGGCTTTGACGTGGGCTTTGGCATGATCGCCTCGACCTACCTCTCGGTCGTCACGGGCGAGCGCATGGTCAATGGCACTGTCCTGCCGGTCCAGATCGTCGCGGGTATCGACAAATACGTCCTGGTTGCCATCCCGCTCTTCATCCTCACGGGTGAGATCATGAACCGCGGCGGCCTCACCCAGCGGCTGATCGACTGGGCGCTGGCGCTCGTCGGCCACATGCGTGGTGCACTGGCGCAGGTCTCGCTGCTCACCAATCTGCTGATGGCGGGCGTCTCCGGCTCTGGTGCTGCCGATGCCGCTGCCACCGGGCGCATCCTTGTCCCGGCCATGCGCCGCGAGGGCTATAACGAAGGCTATGCCGGCGCGATCATCGCCGCCGGTGCCATGCTGGGGCCGATCATCCCGCCCTCGGTGCCGATGATCGTCTACGCTGCCATGGCCAACGTCTCGGTCATCCGCCTGTTTCTCGCGGGTCTTCTGCCGGGCCTGCTGCTTTTCGCGGGTTTCGCCGTGATCGGGTATCTCTACCCGACAGGACAGGCGATCGAGCACCGCCGCCCCCGCCAGTCTCTGGCGGTTCAGGGCAAGGCGACGCTCTTCGCACTGCCGGTGCTGACCCTGCCCATCGTCGTGCTGGGCGGCATGCGTTTCGGCATCGTCACCGATACAGAGGCCGCCGCCGTTGCCGCCGTCTGGGCGCTCATCGTCTCGGTATTCCTGTCGCGTGAACTCAATGCACGCGGCATCTACTCGGCCACGGTCACCGCCGCACTCAGCGCCTCGGCCATTCTCTTCCTGCTAGCGGCGGCCGGGCCACTGGCCTGGATCATCGCCGAAAGTCGCATCAACCTGGAAATTGCCGCGGTCATTGCGGGGATCAGCGACAATCCCCTCGTCGTCCTGCTGGCCATCAACGTGCTTTTGCTGCTTGTGGGCTGTTTCCTCGAACCGCTGCCGGCGATGATCGTCTTCCTGCCCACGCTCACGCCCATCGGCATGTCGCTCGGCATCGACCCGGTGCATTTCGGGATGATCGTCATCCTCAACCTGATGATCGGGATGCTTACGCCACCTGTCGGACTCCTGTTGTTCGTGGCGGGCTCTGCCGGCAACGTGCCGGTGGCGGCCATCATTCGGCGGATATGGCCGTTCCTGCTGTGGTCGCTGATCGTGCTGGCACTCGTGGTGCTTGTGCCGGGGCTGAGCCTCTGGCTGCCGGGCTCGGTCTAGAAACTGCATGTAGGTTTCAGGCGAAGTCGGCCCCCTCTCAACAAGGGGAGGGTGTCCTGTTCATTTCCAAACTGGCTAAAGACTGAATACTAAGCGCCACCGTCCTTGGGAAAGGTAACACAGACCTTCAGGCCCGGCGCATTGTCCGACAGCGCGATCCGTGCATCGTGCAGTCGGCAGATCGCCTTGACCAATGGCAGGCCAAGCCCGTGCCCTTCGAAGGTGCGGCTTTTGTCGATGCGGTAGAAGCGGCGAAACACCTTTTCGGCCTCATCCGCCGGGATCCCCGGACCATCGTCTGCAATGCTCAACACTGCATTGTTCGAACCGTTTTCGAGCGTAACATGAAACGTCGCACCCGGCGGACAGTGACGGATCGCGTTCTCGATCAGGTTCGCCAGCAACTGGCCGAGCAAGGCGGGATCGCCCTGTATCTGCACCGGGTTCCGCGGCACGGAAGTAATCAATACCTGCCCTTCATCCTCTGCCACGGGCTGATAAATCTCGGTCACGTCCCGCACGATAGTGGCCAGATCCAGCGGGACGAAATGCTCGTGCTGTGTGCCCGATTCAATTTGCGCGATGCGCAGCAGGGCCTTGAACGTCTCGATCAAGTTTTCCGTCTCGGCAAGCGCCGCTTGCAGATCCTCGTCATCGGAGCGTCCCTCGATCATCCGCTCCAGCCGCTGACGCAATCGCTGCAAGGGGGTGCGCAGATCATGGGCGATGTCAGTTGCGATCTGTTTCTGGCTTTCCAGCAGGGCCTGCAACTGGTCCAGCGTGGCGTTTACGGCGCCGGACACGCGAGACAGGTCGTCCGTACCGCGTTGGGCCGCGGGAATGCGGTCTGCCAAGGCGCCGCGTGATACATTTTCGAGGGTCTCCATGATCCGCCGGATACGCCGCTCGGTGCGTATGCCCACCGATGTGCCAATGATCAGCCCAGCCGAAATGACGAGTATGTAGCCCGCGACCAATGCGATGCTGAGCGCCTCCATCACCTCGGCAATCACATGATCGCCCGTGCCCTGGATCAGGGTGTAGGGGCCGATCTGGTCGAACCTGATCCAGTATCCTGAAACCTCCGGGTCGGGCAGCGCGCCCGCATCAACGGCAGTGACCGGCAGAAAGTCGCGCCCCGCCGCCTGATCGATCTCGATCACGTTCCCGGCAAGATGTTCGCCGTCCGGGCCGCGCAGTTGATAGATGCGTTCGTTATCAAAACTGAATGCGCTCAGGACCGCGACGCGATCTGTCAGAATGACTGCACCATTCGCATCAAAGACCCGTTCCAGCGCAACCGCGTCGGACCTCATCTGGTCCTCGATCCAGTCGCGCACCTCAAAATCCGTCATCCAGTAGGCGCCGAAAAACATCACCGCAGACAGGATGGCGTAGAGAAACGCGAATTGCAGCGATAAGCGCACGGATGTGCGGTTCAGGCCCAGTCGGGAACGCGCGCGGTCAGGCATGAAGGCTGTATCCCGCGCCGCGCACGGTGTGGATCAGGCTGGACGCGAACGGTTTGTCGATCTTGTTGCGCAGACGGCTGATATGGGTCTCGACCACGTTCGTGCGCGGATCGAAATGGAAATCCCAGACCGCTTCCAGCAGCATGGTGCGGGTCAGAACCTTGCCGGTATTGCGCAGCAGGTAGACCAGCAGGCGATATTCACGGGGTTGCAGCGTGATCGGCTGCCCAGCCCGTTCAACACTATGGCGTACCAGATCCAATTCCAGATCCGCGACCTTCATCACCGTTTCTTCAGTCTGCATCGGCGGGCGGCGCATCAGCGCGAGGATTCGTGCATGCAGTTCGGAAAAGGCGAAGGGCTTGACCAGATAATCGTCGGCCCCGGCCTCCAGCCCCTCGACCCGGTCATTCAGGCCGCCCAAAGCACTGAGGATGATGATCGGCGTTGGAACATCGGCGATGCGGATGGACTTGACCAGCGACAGGCCGTCCAGCTTGGGTAGCATGCGGTCGATCACCATCACGTCAAAATCATTGTCGAGCGCCTGCAGATAGCCCTCTTTGCCGTCCACGGCATGCACCGGCAGGTGCCCCTGCGCGCTCAGGCTGGAGCAGATGTAATCGGCCGTTTCGACATCGTCCTCGACCACCAGGATACGCATGATCGCTGTGCCTCACTCAGTGTTTCCCCCGTATCCTTTACTTCAACCAGGGGCCATTTACGCCACTGAAAATCCGTTTATTGCCAAATCGTATAGTTCTGATCAGGCGCAGGCGTGAAATGGGGAAGTAGGAAGACGGCGATACCACGCTGCCGGAGCAGACAGATGATCAATCCCGTGTCGCCAGTCGCCACTTTACAGACGCGAAGACGTGTTACCCGGCCCATTGAGCTGTCTTTCGTGATCCCTGGTCCAAGCTGATGGGGGGTGTGCAGTTGATATCGATCGGAGTTCTGGGCGAGTATTTGAGCCGGAAACCCATGGAAATCATAGGCCGGCCCGGCTGCGTCTCCCGGCGCGCAGCTTACCGATTGGTATAGTGTCGATCACATCCCCGGAACGTTTGCGCTCCTATAGGTGGCGAAAAACAAACGGTGGGAAAGCTCAATCACATGACGATAAAAGTCGCTGCCGGGTCAGCAAATGGCGAACCGGACTATTCTCGCAGCTCAATTCAAAGATCGCCATCAGGCAAGACCCTGCCTGGAGTCGCCAAGAAACTGTGGTTGGCACGCCCCGTGGTGCCGGGTTTGCTGCTGGTCATGCTTGCAAACATTTGGCTGCTGGCTGCTTACAGCCACTCTTTCTGGCAACGGGCCTATGATCTGTTTGGAGCGCAGCCCGGCCTGCTCATCATGTTCGGGGTGGGCATATGGGCGTTCACCATGGTCTACGTTCTTGTTTTCACGAACCGCTGGTTTCTCAAGCCGTTTCTGATCGCCAACATCCTGATCGGGGCAGGGGCCTCGTATTATCACGAGACCATGGGGATCATCATTGATCGCGAAATGATCCAGAACATACTGGGCACAACCGCGAACGAATCCAGGAATTTGCTCACTCCGGCTTATCTCAGATACATGTTCGTGTTCGCGTTCCTGCCGTCACTGGCCGTTCTGGCGGTGCGGGTGTCGCATCCCCCCTTCGCGAAATCGGCACGGCGCCACATGGCCTTGCTCTTTCTCTGCGTTCTGATCTTCACCGGGGCGGCATATAGCAACTACCAGGTCTTCTCCTTCAGCATCAAGCAATCACCGGGAATGAGGCAAATACTGCACCCGGAATCCACGGTCCAAAGCCTGCTGAAATACGCTGAAATGAAGTGGAAGGCGCAGTCACTGGAGTTTCAAAAAGTAGCGTTGGATGCCCACAAGGGAAACATAGCACAAGGTGCCCGACACCCTGTTCTGACCGTTCTGGTCATCGGCGAAACGTTGAGAGACCAGAACTGGGGATTGAGCGGGTATGAAAGGAATACGACACCAGAGTTGACGAAACGTGACGTTCTGCCGATTGCCGGCGTTAAAAGCTGCGGCACGTCAACATCCGTGTCCATTCCCTGCATGTTCTCGAAACTGGGCCGTCAGAATTTCACCTATGAAAGAGCCGTCGCCCAGGAAAACCTTTTGGATATCGTCAAGCGCGCCGGATACGACGTCGAGTGGTGGGATGCGAACACGGGCGACATGGGCGTGGCCGAGCGGATGACCTATGCAAACTTCAACAGGGCGGACGATCCCGAATTCTGCAATGGCGGCGAATGCAACGATGGCATCTTGCTACGGCAACTTCAGGACAGGGTCGGCTCTATCACCCGCGATACCGTTATCGTGCTGCACCAGATCGGCAACCACGGGCCGGCATATTTCGAGCGATATCCCAAGGAATTTGCCAAGTTCCTGCCTGATTGCCGGGACGCGGATCTGGCAAATTGTTCGTCCGGGGATGTCGTCAACGCTTACGACAACGCAGTCGCTTACACTGACCTTCAGATTGCGAAGACCATCGACCTGCTCTCGACCTTGCCGGGCCTCAGCACCTCGCTGATCTATGTCTCGGACCACGGCGAATCCCTTGGCGAAAAGGGTCTGTTCTTGCACGCTGCCCCATATTGGATCGCGCCCGATGAGCAGACACGGGTGCCGATGGTTCTGTGGATGTCGAACAATTTCAAACAGGATCTGAAGCTGGATTACGACTGTGTCGCTGCACACGGTGTCGGGAGTCTATCGCACGACAACTTTTTTCATTCGGTTCTCGGGTTGCTGGATATCGAAACCACCGAGCACGATCGGGAACTGGATATTTTCGCGTCCTGCAGAACGGCACAGCAGATCGCCAGCCGATGAAAATCGAGCGACAGCATGCCCGACGAAAGCCAGAACGGATGACGGGCATCCGCCATGTCTTTGATGTGGCGGCCTATTTCCTTCGGGGGATCTGGCGGCTGTGGAGGGAGATTGCCTTTCGCCATATCGTTCTGGCGTTCATCCCGTCGCTCGCCCTGCTTGTCGGAATTGGTACAAGCAGGGGCCAATTCAGTGTTGTCCTGATCCTGTTTTTCAGGTTTGACGCCGTCGAGGCTCTGAACACAACCATGCGACCGCTGCGTCAATCATCCGGCGCACTACTGGCAGGACTTCGCCCAAGATGCTAAGGAACGGGGTCTTTGGCCAAGATGTGTATGCTTATCGCAAACGGTGTGTTCATCGGGACGGTTATTTTCCAACATTTTGAATCTCTCTGAAAGCACCTCTATGAACATGATCAAGATCATCGCGGTCCCGATGCACAAGGAAGGGCGGAAATTTGTGGCGATCTTCGCTGCAATCACCGTCGCTCTGGCGTTTCTTTGGGAACCGTTGTTCTGGCTGGGCTGTGGCGCCACGGTCTGGTGCTACTATTTTTTCCGTGATCCGGTGCGCGTGATCCCCCAGCAGGAGGGCCTCGTGCTGTCGCCCGCCGACGGCATTGTGTCACTGATTCAGGATGTCGTCCCACCCAAGGAACTGGAGCTGGGGGATAGCCCAGTAACGCGGGTGTCGGTGTTCATGAATGTCTTTAACTGCCATGTGAACCGTGCGCCCATCGCAGGCACTGTTCGGCGAATTTCCTATCACAGCGGCAAATTCCTGAACGCTTCGTTCGACAAGGCAAGCGAACTGAATGAGCGTAACTCGCTGATGATCGAAACAAAGGCGGGCGTGCGCATCGGTGTTGTCCAGATCGCAGGCCTTGTTGCCAGACGTATCGTCTGCTTCGTCCGTGAGGGGGATAGTATCGAGATCGGCCACCGGTTCGGCTTGATCCGGTTCGGCAGTCGTCTTGACGTGTACCTGCCCGAAGGTGTGTCGCCCCTGGTTGCCGTCGGACAGACGGCCGTTGCAGGAGAGACCATTCTGGCTGATCTTGCCACTCCTCATTCCGTTCGTCTTGGAGTTGCAGAATGAACGGGGCGCAGCGGATCAAGATACGCCACCTGGTTCCCAGCATCGTGACGGTATTCGCGATTTGTGCCGGGATGACGTCGGTGCGGATGAGCCTGGAAGGGCATCTGGAAGCAAGTCTCTATTTCATCCTGCTGGCAGTGTTCCTGGATGCAGCGGATGGCAAACTTGCACGCTTTCTGGATTCCGCCAGCCCGTTTGGCGCCGAACTGGACAGCCTTGCCGATTTCTTCAACTTTGGCATTGCGCCGGGATTACTACTCTACAACACATTCTATATCGGGACAGAGCATGCAAGCCTCGGCTGGCTCGCGACGCTGGTTCTGGCGGTGTGCTGCGCGCTAAGGCTGGCGCGGTTCAACCTGTCCGTTCAGCGGACAGACGTAACATTGAAGATGGATGGATTCTTTGTCGGTGTGCCCGCACCTGCGCTGGCCTGTCTGGCCCTGATGCCGGTCTTTTTGCACCTGCACGGCTGGCAATACATCTTTCCTCCCGTTGCACGTACCTTTTACATCATCTGTGTCGGATTGCTGGCCGTCAGCACAATTCCGACCTATTCGATAAAACATGCATCCATAAAACGGGCCTACCTTCCATTCGCGGTTGTTGGCGCCGTGGTGCTGGTGGTGTGTCTGCTGGTCTATCCTTGGCCGACGCTGATCGTGGCCAACATGCTCTACATTGGATCTTTGCCATTTTCGTATCTGTCATTCAGGAAAAATGATCATGTCAGCGACGAGACCGAGAGCAGGTTCGCGACAGCCCACGACGAGGGTGGCGCCGGTTAATCCGACAAGGGGAAATACGTTCATGCGTGCCGTGGCAATCTTGATGCTGGGTCTTGCGCTGACCATCGGTGCCGCTGCCAGCGCCAAAACTCCGCTGCGCGATGTCAAGGAAATTGACGACGCCTTGCTTTGGGTCGCCTTGGCGATTGAAATCAGCGACAATTGCGGGGATATTGATCCGCGCACTTTCAAGGGGCTGTCGGTGCTCTATGGCCTGAAAAGGCATGCGCAGAGCCTTGGCTATACAAGTGCCGAGATCAACGCCTATGTCAAAAGCCCCGATGAAAAGGCGCGGATGCGCAAGCGCGGCGAGCGTTATGTGGAATCCAGAGGGCTGGATCCGTCAGATCCGGCGTCGCTGTGCAGTCTCGGCCACGCGGAAATAGAGCGATCCAGTGCGATAGGGATCTTGTTGAAGGCAAGGTAGACCGCGCCGCCTGACCCCGGTCCGCATCCTGGCAAGTTTCCAGCCGCACAGGGTTGCCACGTTTGGCACGACTTCGACGATTTCCACGATCGAGGCGAGAAAGGCTACGCCGACCGCAGGGTCAGCGGTGGGCCATTCAAGCGCTTTCACACTTGTCCGCGTCAGCGCGGTCTAATCCATGATATTGTTGATCCGCCGACCTGGAAAAGCTGCCTTCGGCGCGACCCAGCCTTGCTTATCAACCATCTTCCAGATGCAAGATCAGCCCAAACGCCAGTAGCAATCCGGCCGATGGCGGTGCCCATGCGGCAAGCAGGACAGGAATCTGTCCGTTTTCCCCAAGGATCAGCGCGAAAGTTCGCACGGAATAGAGGGCGAAGCCGGACAGTATCGCGAACAGGACCATCAGGCCCGTATGACCTGACCGGGCATGACGCATGGTGAACGCTGCCCCAATCAGTACCATTGTCGCCAGGAACAAGGGGAGCGCAAGTTCGGTCTGCAACCAGACGAGTTGGCGGCGTGTCGAGAACCCCGCGCGCTTGAGCTGGGCAATATGCGCGCGCATATCCCAGAACGAAACCGACGAAGGGCTGCCAATTGATGCCGCAACGCGCTCTTGCGTCAATGTCGACGGGATACGTATTGACCGATGCCATTGCGACACTGCCTCAGGATTGCCAGTTTTGGTAAATGACCAGATTTTGGCATCCTCCATCTCCCAATATCCAACGCCTAACCTCGCCGATGCGGCCTCAATCCGTTCAGACGGCATGCCGTTGCCGTCAAACATGGTGAAAGTCACGTCGTAGAATTTCGACCCGCTCGCATTGGCAGACGCGGCATGGATCACCGCCTGGCCGTCGTTCGTGCCTTGCCGCAACCAGAGCCCTTCTGCGCCGATTGAAAAGGTGGTTTCCACGCCGTTGCGATACTTTGTGCTCAGGTATTCATACCAATTGGAAGTACTGGTCACGATGGGGTTGAAAACCGTCACTGCGGTTGCGCCGATAAGCAGTGCGACAGCGACCGGGGCGATGAGCACCCGCATTGCGGACCACCCCAAGGCCCTCGTGACCACCAGCTCGGAAGAGCGCGCGAGTCCCAGAAAGAGCGCGAGGGAGGACAAGATCATGACGAGCGGCAGAAACTCGTAGAGTCCTCTTGGGGCGCTCAGCAACGTGAGTTGCATCATCTTGCGAAACCCGACCCCTTTGCCGCTGAAGCGCCCAACCTCTTCCATCAGATCGATCGACGCCAGAATGGTGGCAACGATCACGAGTATCACAAGAAATGTCAGCAGGAACTTGCGGGCGAAGTAGCGATGCAGCCTCATCTTGGCAGCGCATGACCAAAGAGGTTGAGGCTCTGGTCGCAACGCTTGCAAGACGATGTGTCAGCATAATCTTCCCGATGTATCAGGGGCATACTTACCTCATGACTAATTGGGCAAGGCATGAAGTGAGATGACTAACCGGGCGATGATTGGTTTTATACGATTTGGCAATGAAGCCTGTCGCGGGCGCTCAGCGTTGATCTTGGGTCCGTGCATGTGGAAGTCGGCAATTATGGGTGACGATTGTCTAACCTGAACCCCCTAGATCTGTCCCATGGGGGCCGACGTCAGACATGCTGAAGAGATGCCAGTAGGAGGAACAGAATCTCCGCCCCTCGTGCGCCATCATTTTCAAGTGGAAACAGATATTTTCGCGCTACCTGCTTGTGATCGGGGACACGTTGGGTAGCGCTTCAAAGGGGCTCGTGATGGCCATCTCGGGGCCTTCGCCTACCAGAACGATTTTCCCTTGATGACATTTTCAAGGTCGGTTCGAACCTCGTCATCGCGCCCATGCGAGTTGGCGACCATGCTGCGGTCTGTTCCGAAGCTGGCGCGATACCGGCTTGGTGACACCCCAAGGCGCCGCCGGAACACACGGCGCACCGTCGTGGCGGTTCCGAACCCGGTTCTGGAGGCCACGGTTTGTATGGAAAGGTCGGTTGTCTCCAGCAACTGGCGCGCCTTGCTCAGCCGGACATCCTCGATATAGCGCGAGATCGTTGTGTTGGTCACTTCCTTGAACCGGCGGCACAGTGACCGCTCGCTCATGGCTGCGCGTGCCGCCAGCGGGCCCGGGGACAGATCGGCATCGGGGTTTTCCCAGATATACAGCTGCACCTTGCGAACACGCGGATCCTCTGTCGCGTCCGCCATCAGTTGCGCGCTGAACTGCGACTGACGGCCATTGCGCCGCAGCGCCAGCACCATGAAACGCGCGATATCCAGCGCCAGCGGACGGCCGTGATCCGCCTCGATCAGCGCAAGCGCCAGGTCGATCCCGGCCAGCATCCCTGCCGACGTCCAGAATTTTCCCGAGCTGACAAAGATCGCGTCCGGATCGACCTGGCCGCGCGTGCTGGGGTCCATGTCCAGCCGCATCGCTTCCAGCCAATGGGTCGCAACGCTGTGGCCATTGGTGACACCCGACGCCAGGAGAATCGAGGAGCCGGTGCAGATCGACCCCATGCGAACACAGCGCGGCTCCAGCTTACGCAACCATTCCAGTATCTTCGGGTCTTTCGACGCGGCGATGCGGCCCGGCCCGCCGGCAACCAGCAGCAGATCTATATGCTCGGGCAGATCTTCGCAGCTACACGTGGGTTCAATCCTGAGGAAGTTGCCAGCGACCGGCACGGAAGCGCCGTCGATCGACGCGGTGATCGGGCGGTAGAGCCGCCGGCCGGTCAGGAAATTGGCGAGGCCGAACGCATCAAGTGGACCGGAAACATCGATTGATGCGATTTGCGGATAGATCAGCATCACGACTTGGCGTGGGGCGTCAAAAATTGGGTCAGACTTCAAAAACTGCGTTCCTCGTTACCAAACCGTGAAACCATCAGAATCCTTTTCAACAAAACCTAGCGCAGAGCCGCTCGCTTCGCAAAAGAACATCTGACGCCAAAAACGGAACCTTCACTGCCAAAAACGCCACAGGTGACTATGGCAGTCAGCCGCGTCGTGCCATCTACTTCGCGTGCGCTTCTATTTCGGAGCGATGCGGGCGGGGGCGGCATGGCAGCGTTGGTGGTGCTCATTTATGTATCCTTCCATGCCGCGCCCTTTCCCTAACGCCAGGATCGCTGCACGCGGTCCTGGCCGCGGGGGCGGTCGGCGCAGATTTCCCCGGGTTCCCGAATGCCTGCCCGACCGCCATCGTCCTCCCAGCGGGTGATACAGGCCTCGCTTGGAGACTTGGCCATGCGGGTCGACATAGCTGTTCGCCTTGCCGCGGGCCGCGCGGGGCGCAATTCGTCGAAATCGGTATCGCAAATCATTATCGGCCAGCTCCTCTTGATCGGATTGAGCCACGCCGCGCGCCCATGCGCTGCGTAGCAGAGTAACTTGTGCGTCAGGCGGTGTTGGGAAAGTTGCCGCCCGCTTGGCTGGCGTCCCGGCGGCCTGCCACCACCGGTACAATGCCCAGTTCGCGGTCATCGAACTGATCCACCAATCGTCTGATGTCGTCGCGGTAGACACCCATGTCCTGAAGCTGCCTGTCATTGAGCGACTGAAGCGAGGCGGTCAACTTGCGCCGCCGCCATTCGCGGATCGCGGTCAGCATCCAATTGCGGATGATATCCCGGAATCCTGTTCCGGTCGCCGAGTCGGGCATTGAAACTGTCAAGTCGTCTTGCTTGTGTGAAAAGGGACGCATGTCGTCCTCCTGAATACTCGTGCTGAAGCCAGGACGCCGGTTGCTGCCATGCCGGAATTGGCACCGCATCAACGGCAAACCAAATCCGACCGCTGCTTCTGCCGCCGTCAGTTTCGTCGATCTGTGCAAGATCCGGTACAACCCCAGAACGTAAGCAGGCGCACGCGCCTCGCCCCGCCCGGGGTTACTGGCGGTTCAGTAGCTTCCCCGCGTTGAGCAGGAACCTCTTTTGAACACGGAACATCGTCATAACTTTAACATGGGCACTGTGGCGTAGGCTTTCAACGCGGCCGGATTTCACCGTCAAAAGGATGGCGCGAAACCGCGCGGAAGGGGCGAAAAAGCGTGTGATGTGGGCCATTTGTGCCACTTTGGCATGATGATGCCTGCGGCCCGTGCGCGGCAATTGACGAACGCTCCGGGCGTACCTAGATTGATGGCATGATGGTTCATGAAGATCATTTCCGATTTCTTCTGCTAAACCGCCCCTTTCCCCGGGCGGTTTAGGCGCGTTCGCGCCGCTACACCTCCCGGGGCCTCCTCATTGACCTGAACTGAGCGAGGGACGAGCAATCGTCCGAGGAGATATCATGACCGTTATCCAACACTTTCATCCTTCAAGTAGCAAACCGGGCTTTCATCCGAAAGTGCCGCGCCCGGGCACGGTGCCACTGCGCGACGAGGACCGGCAGTATCTGGTGGATCATCTGCGGCGCAGCGAAATGGCCGGGCAACCGTTTCTTCCACATGTCCTGCAGCACAAGATCACGTCTTCGACAGCGCTGGACGAACCCGTGCCCGACGATGTCGTGACCGGCGGCTGCCGGGTTACCTACGCGATCAATGGCGGCCCGGCGGAATCGGGTCTGCTGGTCCATCGCGCCAGAACGGGGGCGGTCAACGGTATCATCCCGGTGTCGTCGCTGCTCGGGGCCACCCTGATCGGCATGCGGGTCGGTCAGCGCGCGCCGCTGCTGAGCCTGGACGGCACGATTGCCTCCGTTTCGGTCCTCGGGGTTGCGCATCCGGGCTAGCCCGGCCGGTCGCTGGTTTCCGTTTTCAGACGCGCAGCCAACAAATTTCGAACCTCCTGTCAGTTTTTCAAGGAACCCATGAAATGGAAACCCACATGACCCAGCCCGCGAAACAGCGCCGCACCCGCACGCCCAAACTCGTCATCAATGCCGATGATCTCGATCATATCGAAGCGCTCGCAGAAGGGGCGATGCAGCGCAATCCCGCGCTGGCCGACCGTCTTCTGGACGAAATCAGCCGCGCCCGTGTCGTCGCGCCCGGGAAGATGCCCAAAGACGTGGTGGCGATCGGCAGCACCGTGACCTACCGCGACGAGACGACCGGCCTGGAGAAAACGGTGACTCTGGTCTTCCCCGAGAACGCCGAAATCGCCCAACAGCGCATCTCGCTGATGACACCGATCGGCGTGGCGTTGCTGGGGCTGTCCGAAGGGGCCGCGTTCTATTGGGATACTCGCGATAACCAGCGGCGGACGTTGACCGTTATCCGGGTCGAACAGCCCGAGTCCCCGTCTGACCCGACAGGGTAGCGGCGCGACAAACAACACGCGAGGCCACCCGGCCCAACAAACCAATGCCCGGATGCAGCATGGCTGCGGCGCTTTTTGCGCCCGCGCAGCTGCGCCGGGCTACAGCAATACCAAGATCCGTCATCCGTTTCTTCCGGGAGCGATTTCGATGTTTCTTCACTCTGCACGTCACATTTGCGCCGGCTGCCGAGAGCCATTGCCCCGCGCCGCCTTTCACCGTTGCCCACTGTGCCATGAACCGATCCGGCGGGCGTCTGAAATCACCGGCATGACATGCCGCCGGTGCAATCGGTCGATCCCGCGTGACCACATCGGTGCATGCCCGTCATGCATGGGCACGGTGTCGTCAAGTCGCAGGGGATCAAGGCGATGACCGTCAGGCAACACGCAAGGCGGGTCTTGTGGCCGCTCCTCCTGATGGGGCTGAGCATGGGTCTGATCCTCTTCCAATCTGACATCGCTCATCATCTCGGTACGGATGAAACGCTGTCGCTCGGCATTACCGGGCTCGCGTATTTCGCGGCGGCCTGGCTGGCCAGCCGCGTGCTGGCGCTGTTGCTGGACCAGACCGCCAGCCGTCGGCGGCCCTATCCGAAACTGCTGAAGGACCTGATCGCGGCGCTGCTGTTTCTGGTTGCCTTCACGGCGACGGTGACGCTGTTCATGGGGCAGGGTGCTGTTGGGGCGTTGGCCGGGTCGGGCCTGATCCTCGCCATGCTGGGCTTTGCCATCCGGAACGTCGTGGCCGACACGCTGTCGGGGATCGCGCTGGGCGTCGAAGGCCCGTTCCGCATCGGTGACTGGATTGACATCGACGGGCTGGCACGCGGCAAGGTGATCGAGATCGGCTGGCGCAGCACGCGTATCCTGACCCGCGATGCGGCCTACATGATCCTGCCCAACAGCGAGATCGCGCGCCAGCGCATCACCAACTATTCGGCCCCCAAGCCGAGTTATCGCGCGCAGATCAGCATCACGCTGGATCACACCATGCCGATCGGTGAGGCGCGCAAGATCATGCTGGAGGCTATGAAATCGGCGAAACTGATCCAGCAGGACCCGGCCCCGGATGTGCGGGTGCTGGCCTATGAAGAGGGCGGTATCACCTACGCCCTGCGCTATTGGATTTCGCGTTTCGACCGTGACGTCGATTGCCGCGATGAGCTCTACAGCCTCGTCGACGACGCGCTGCGCCGCGCCGGTAGTATCGCCCCCCACAGGCGGATAGAGCTGGTGCGCGCCGAACTGCCGATGCGCACTGCCATACCAAACAATGCTGTGGCGTCCGGCCCTGAACTGGCCTGACCGGAGGCGCTTCCTGTCCGGTTGGGAGGGAGGCGCCCCTGCATGTCAGGTCAGGGTGTCGACGATCTCTCGCATCATCTTTTCGCAGGCGGCGATCTGGCCGGCTTCGATATACTCGTCCGGTTGATGGCCCTGTGCCATTGATCCCGGCCCGCAGACCACCACCGGCAGGCCCAGTTCGTGGAACACGCCCGCCTCGGTGCCAAAGGCAACCTTGGTCAGGCCGGTGCCCGACAGGCCCTGCGCCAGACGGGTGATATCCGCGTCCTCCGGCACATCCAGCCCCGGATAGGCGTTGTACCGGTCGATCTCGATCCCGGCCCCCTGCCATTGATCGCGGTGCGGCGCGGTCGCGTTTTCGGCGGCCTCAAGGATACGGGGCATCAGCATCTCGGGCGCATCGGCGGCAAGGTGGCGGTACTCGAACAACAACTCGGCCCTTGCAGGCACGATATTGAGCGCGGTGCCGCCTGACAGCTTGCCCACATGCACGGTGCTGCAGGGCACGCCGTAAGCCGCATCCTGCGCGCCGAACGCCGTCAGCCAGCCCTGCAAATCGCGCAATTCACGGATGAAATCGACCGCCAGATAGAGCGCGTTCACGAAATTCGGGGCCAAGGCCGAATGGCCGTTCTGCCCGTGGCAGACGGCACGCAGCGCCGCCTTGCCCTTGTGCCCGGTGGCAATCTGCATCGATGTCGGCTCGCCCACGAAACAGGCGCGGGGGTCGGCCAGATGCGGCGTCAGCGCGGGCAGCATCTGCTGGATGCCGACACAGCCGATTTCCTCGTCATAGGAAAACACCAGCTTCAACGGTTCGCGCAAGCGCGCCTTGGCGGCCATGTCAGCCGCGTAAAGCATGCAGGCAAGGTAGCCTTTCATATCCGTCGTGCCGCGCCCATAGAGCAGATCGCCCTCACGCCCCAGCGCAAAGGGCGCGCGAGTCCAGGCCTGACCATCCACCGGCACGACATCCGTATGTCCCGACAGCAATATCCCGCCCCCCGCAACCGGCCCGATCCGGGCGAAAAGGCCGCATTTGCCCTCGACCCCGCCGGGGATGCGCGCGGTTTGGGCACCGCGCTCGCGCAGGAACGCTTCGATATAGTCGATGATCGGCGCGTTGGATTTCGCGCTGACCGTATCAAAGCCAACCAGCTGGTCGAGCACCTGTAGCGTGACGGTCATCGCTTGGTCCTTTGCGCAGGGTCAATCGGCGGCAAGTTCGGTGATTTCCCGCCGGAAGGGAAGGGCATCGCCGATATCCTCGCCGTCCAGTTCGCGCGCATCTCGGCGGCTGCAGACGGGTCGCGATACCCGCCGCCATTGCAATGCGGCACCTGGTAAAAGCGGTTCTTGGATGTGAGTGGTCCGCTGGTCATCGGCTCAAACAGAATATCGTAGCGGGAATCGCGCAATCTCGCCTCCTGCAATCAGTTCCGGGGGACGATAGCGACTGTGCCCGAGGGCAAAAAGTTGCGCTTGCAGAACCATAGATTAGGAGCGGCCTAACCCCGGTTTGCCGGGTCTGTCCGCAGGCGTGTCGATCCCCGGCAGCCGGCCTGCGGCATGCTCGGCCTTGCAATGGGCGATGAAGGCGCGGATCACGTTCACGTTTTCGGCCTCGGGCGAGGCCAGAATACCCATCTGCATGGGGCGCACGTCGCCAGCGAGGGGCACGAAATACAGCTGTTTGCCATCCGGAGACAGATCGTTCAGCGGCCGGATGTTGGCGATGGAATAGCCAAAGCCGTTGGCGACGAGGCTACGCATGACCGCCATGTCGCGGGTGCGTTCGCCGATATTGGGCTTGGCCCCGATCAGGGAAAAGAACGACAGAAAGTATTCCGAGCTGAACGGCAGGTCCAGCAGCACCATCGGATAGGGCAGCAGGTCATTGATCGTGACGACGGAGCGCTGCGCCAGCGGGTGTTCGGCATTCAGGATCGCATAGGGCGCCAAGGAGGCAATGGGCTGAAATTTCAGATCACCGGGCAGATCAAGGTCATAGGTCAGCGCCACGTCGATCTCGGCCCGCCGCAGACGGCTGAAGATCTCTGCCTGATCCAGTTCGTTCTGATGAATGCGAACCTCGGGATGCAACCGCTCGAACCCGGCCCGCAGCGACGGCAGCATGACCTGCGCAAAAGTCAGCAGACAGCCAACAGATAACGGGCCGCGGATGCTGCCGGATATGTCGCCCGCCAGATCGACCAGCGCTTCGGCGTCCTGCAGGACCAGCTTGGCCTGCTGCATCATCTGCTTGCCGGCCAGCGTCAGCGACAGCCCCTGCGCGTGTTGCCGCACGAACAGCGGCAGGCCGAACTCTTTCTCAAGCTGGTTGATCGCGGCCGATATCGACGGTGACGACACGTTCACCTTTTCCGAGGCCAGCGCAATGCTGCCCACTTCGCCGACGGCGACGAAATATTCCAGCTGCCTCAGGGTGAACCTCAGCATCGCGTTTGCTCTGTTCGGGCGGTCAGGGTGTGTACTTGATCCATGTTGTCTTGAGTGCGGTATATTTCTCAAGAGAATGCAAGAAAAGATCGCGTCCAAAGCCCGATTGCGTCATCCCGCCGAACAGGGTTTGCGCCGGCAGGGCATCGACCGTGCTGACCGATACCGTCCCGACATGCAGCGCATCGGCCATCCGCAGCGCGTCAGCTCGTGCAGTTCGCGGGCCGCGTCAGTCGTCACCCGGAACCCCGTATGAGGGGGCCTGGCGTGGATCAAGGGCGCGCTGGATGTAGGCGTCAAGCTGGGGTTTGTAGACATCCCATGCGGTGGCGATGGCCTCTATCGGGCAGGTCTCGGTCCAGTCGCAGCGCAGGTCTGCCACGGGCCATGCGACGCTATCGACGATCATCATACCCGCCGAATGTACCGGCCCGGCCTCGCCCCCGGCCGCCAGCCCGGCGCGCATCGCCGCGATCAGCCGGTCGCCGATATGGCCCGTGGCCGCCAGATAGCCATCGACGATGGCCTGCGGCACGCCGTCATTGGCCAGAAGGTTGCCGCCCGAAGCCACGTTTTCAGCCTGCGCCTGCGTCCAGATACCCAGCGAATTGGGCCCCGAATGGATCGCCGTGCGGCCCTGATCATCGACCGCCAGAACCTGACGGTACTCGATGAAGCGGCCGCGCTGCTGCACCTCGGCGATGGCCTCGGGCGCGGACATGCCGCCCTGCATCAGGTCGAGCGTGAGCGGCCCCAGCGTCGGGTCGGTGACATTCTGCGAGGCCACCGTACCCACGTCCGCGCGCGCATAGGAACAACGCGCCGCGACGGCGGGCGAGGATGACGAGATGGCGACGCCGAACATGCCGGTCTCGGCGCAGCGGGCAACCAGCGAGAAGGTCATGCCTGATACCCTTCGGGGATCACCGCCGTGCCGTCGATCTCGACCAGCCATTCGGGCCGCGCCAGCGCCTGCACAACAAGGCCCGTCGAAACCGGATGCACGCCTTTGATATATTCGCCCATGGTCCGGTAGACCGCCTCGCGGTGGCGCACATCGGTGATGTAGACGACAACCTTGACCAGATGGGACATGTCGCCGCCGGCTTCTTCGATCAATTGCTTGATGTTCTGCATGACCTTGTGGGTCTGCTCGACCGGATCATGGCTGTCGATGTTGCGCGCATCATCGAGGTTCTGCGGGCATTGCCCGCGCAGCCAGACGGTGCGGCCCCCTTGCGTCACGACCGCCTGGCACAGGTCGTTGTCGAGCTTCTGTTCGGGGTAGGTGTCGGAGGTGTTGAACTTGCGAATGCGCGTATGTGCCATGCATGGCTCCGTGGATTGAAGTTTGAATGATCGAAGCGGCGGGACCGCTTCATCGGGACTCAGGGCGCGTCGCCGTCGATGCGGCCCATCAGGTACTGCGCGAAATCATAGTTCGGGCGTTCCAGATGCGATAGATGTCCCGGCGCCGCCAGTTGCGACGACAGCCCGTTGAACACTTTTTCGGTACAGCCGCGATCCTCGACATTGACCTCACCCAGCAGCGTCTTGAGATCGGCAAAGTTCTGGGCCGCATCGGCATCCTCGGCGAAATCGTCCGACATGCCGCCACCAAAGCGGATATGCACCTGTCCCGGACCGCGCGGATGCAGCGACAGATACCAGAAATACCCCGGCGTGAGCGTGATCAGCAGGCTGGGGTAGAGCGCCAGCAGGAACGTGGTGCGGCGTTCCTCGCCCTTCAACCGGGTGTTGGAGGGATGCGCCATCGCGATCCGCAGTGTTTCGTCCTTGAGGATGGTGTGGTAGTTGAAGGCGGGCCGTCCGGGCACGCAGACCATCTCGTCCAGCTTGCTGAGCCCGCCGATGGTGCCCGCGTGACAGACCGGCAGATGGTAGCTCTCCATGAAATTCTCGGCCAGCACCTTCCAGTTGGTATCCCAGACATGTTCTTCGAAAAACGCCTCGGTATAGCGGGTCATGTCGTAACCCTCGATCAGCGTCTCGACCTCGGCCAGCCGCTCTTTGACGGGGGCGGCGTCCGCGTTCAGCGTGACGAATACCCAACCCAGCCATTCCTCGCAGCGCAGTTGCGGCAGGCGGTACCCCTCCTTGCAGAATCCCTGATTGAGAGTCATCGCGGGCGCGCCGCGCAGCGTTCCATCCAGGTTGTAGGTCCAGGCGTGGTAGGGGCAGACGATGCTGCGAATGCGTCCGCGCCCCTCCAGCAGGGTGGACATGCGGTGTAGGCAGACATTGGATTGCGCCCGCAGCACGCCATCCTTGTCCCGCAGCACCATGACCGGTTGACCAGCCAGATCGCAGGTCACGTAATCTCCGGGTTCGGGCAGGGCGGTGGCGCGACCGACGCAATACCAGTCCTTGCGAAAGATCTGGTCCAGTTCCAGCTCTGCGAACGCCTCCGAGGTGTAGACCTCGGGCGGCATGGCGCGGGCATTTTCGAAGGGGATGCCGGCGGCCTCGCGCAGCGCCTTCGTGGCGGTGGAGTCGATAATATCCTTGGCCATGAGAAACCTCCATCCTGACGGGCCCCGAAGGGGGCAGATGCGCGAACAGTTTCATGTTTGGTGGTGGGGCCGAAAGTAGAGACTCCCTCAGCCCCGATTAGAGCCTGCCTAAGCTGCCCGCGTTTGCGTGGCGGAAGGTCGCCCTTGGCGACAGTAGGGAAAGGCTAATCAATGCTGAACCATTTCGTATTTTCCGCGCGACGGATCAGCAACTAATGTCGCTGGAAGGGTCCGCGAACGGGCGCAATGGATATGGAAAAAGGGGCGCAGGGATGCCGGTTGAAAAGACTAACACACTCGTCGTGGGGGCCGGGCAGGCCGGTGTCGCGATGAGCGAGCACCTGAGCAACAACGGCATCTCTCACCTGGTTCTGGAGCGTGATCGCATCGCCGAACGCTGGCGCACGGCGCGCTGGGACAGTCTGGTGGCCAATGGCCCCGCGTGGCATGACCGGTTTCCCGGGTTGGAATTTCCCGATATCGACGCCGACGGTTTTGTCCCCAAGGAGGGCGTTGCCGATTACTTCGTCGATTATGCCAGGAAGATCGCGGCCCCGGTCCGCTGCGGTGTCGAGGTCAAATCGGTCAAGCGGTTGACCGGGCAACGCGGCTTTCGCGTCGAAACGTCCGAGGGGCCGATCGAGGCGCAGAACGTGGTCGCCGCCACCGGGCCGTTCCAACGCCCGGTCTTTCCGCCCATCATCCCGGCTGAGGCAAATCTGCTGCAAATTCACTCGAACGCCTACCGCAACCCCGATCAGCTGCCTGAAGGGGCGGTGATGGTCGTGGGGGCGGGGTCGTCGGGCGCGCAGATCGCCGAAGAGCTGATGAATTCCGGGCGGCAGGTCTATCTGTCGGTCGGCCCGCATGACCGTCCGCCGCGTCGCTATCGCAACCGCGATTTCGTGTGGTGGCTGGGTGTTCTGGGTAAATGGGACATGCAGACACCGGGGCCGGGGACAGAACATGTGACGATTGCAGTGAGCGGCGCCAATGGTGGCAAGACGGTCGATTTTCGCCGCTTTGCCGCGGGCGGCATGCAACTGGTCGGCCTGACGGCTGGCTATTCGGATGGCAAGCTGCAGTTCGCTGACGATCTGGTGGATAACGTGGCCAAGGGCGACGCCAATTACCACTCCGTGCTGGACGAGGCCGACGCCTATATCGCGCGCAACGGGCTCGACTTGCCCGAAGAACCAGAAGCCCGCAAGAAGTGGCCGGACCCTGATTGCCTGACCAACCCCATCCGAGAGCTTGATCTGGCGGCGGCTGGCGTCACGTCTGTGATCTGGGCCACCGGTTTCGCGCTCGATTACAGCTGGTTGGAGGTGGACGCGTTCGACGAGACTGGCAAGCCCGATCACCGGCGCGGCGTGTCGACCGAGCCGGGCGTCTATTTCATCGGATTGCCCTGGCAATCGCGGCGCGGCTCATCTTTCATCTGGGGGGTATGGCACGACGCCAAATTCGTGGCCGATCATATCGCAACCCAGCAGACCTATCTGGAATACGAGCCATCGACCTCTGATGCGATGGTTGACGCCTGACCGGCACCGTCCCTGAGCCGGAGCGGGGCAGGGGCGGTGTCAGAGAGTGGCGCGGTAGGTCGTGATCTCTTGCAGGATGCTGAGAACCGTCGTCGCAGAGGTGCGCGCATTTCCCGCCGACCCGGTGGCGTCGATCTGCATCTGGTAGCGGCAGAGCGGCGAGACGACCTCGTAGGCGTGCTGGTTGCCCTGCGCCGCCGGATCGGCCACCAGCGCGACGCGCATCGTGTCGAAACCCGCACCTGCCAGCGCCAGCGCCGCCACCACATTGGCGTTCTTGGGATATTGCAGTGCTGCCTGACGCCCGCTGCCGGTGAAAAACGTGGCCGCTTCCTCCAGCCGATCCAGATTCACCGCATCCTCTGCTGGTGATCCCTTCCACGCCTGCGGCGGCTTGCGCCCGGTATAACTCACCTCAACCTTGCCCGACAGCGCAACGCCGCGCAGCAGGTCCAGTCCGCCGATGGCCCCGCTGGGCAGGATGATACGCGCCTTTCCCTCGCGGGCAGCGGTGTCCATTTGCTCTTGAAACTGTGAATCGGCCAGCGCGCCGAGCGAGGCGATCACCATGTCATGCCCCGCCCGCAACAGGGCTGGCCCATGGTCGCGCAAGGCCGCATGGCCCGCACATTCCACGATCAGTTGCGGACGCGCGTCAGTCAATGCCTCAAGGCTGGTGACAAAGCGGACCGGCGGCGCGCCCTTCAGGGGCTGTGCCGCATGACGTTCCGCCGCGTCCGAGGCAGGCCGGATCAGCGCGGTGACCTGCCTCACCTGCGACGGTGTGAGCCGTTCGATCAGGGCGGCTGCGATATTGCCGTATCCGATCAATCCCAGATGCATGTCTCGATCCTTGCCGTGGTGCTGTCTTACTCCGCCGATGCTTGGCGGAACCAGGTGATGATGGCGGCGCGGTTCTCGTCCGTCATGGTACGGATCGCGTTGGGTGGTGGCATGGCGTGGCTCGCGCCGGCCTGAAGAAAGATCATCTTCGCGTGCCGCGCCACGTCACTCTCGGTCTCCAGCACGACGCCCTTGGGCGGCCAGCGAATGCCATCCCAGGCCGGTTCGCGGGCATGGCACATCGAACAGTTGCCCAGCACGATGTCATAGGCATCCTCGAACCCCGGAGCCGAAGCGAACTGCTGTTCATAGGGGGTCAGCTCTCGCGCCTCGGCGTCGTCATAGTTGTCCAGCATCGACGCGGTCGACAGCCACGCGATCAGCACCATCAGCAGCACGGTCACGGCCCACGTCCAGTGCGGCCCCTTGCCGGTGGCGTGCAGGGTGTTGAAATAATGCCGAATGGTGACACCTGTGAGGAAGATCAGGCTGGCGATGATCCAGCTATATTCCGTCGCGAAGGCCAGCGGGTAATGGTTGCTGAGCATCAGGAAGATGACCGGCAGCGTCAGGTAGTTGTTGTGGGTCGAGCGCAGCTTGGCGATCTTGCCGTATTTCGGATCCGGCGTGCGGCCTTCCTGCAGGTCTTTCACCACGATATGCTGGTTTGGCATGATGATGAAAAACACGTTCGCGGTCATGATCGTGGCGGTGAAGGCCCCCAGATGCAGCAGCGCGGCGCGGCCGGTGAAAATCTCGTTATAGCCCCAGGACATGACCGTCAGGATCACGAACAGCAGCAGCATCAGTACGGTCGGCGTCTCGCCCAGCTTGGATTTGCACAGGAAATCATATGCGATCCAGCCGATGGTCAGCGATCCGCCCGAGATCACGATGCCCTGCCACAACGCCAGATCGGCCTTGGTGGGATCAAGCAGATACAGCTCTCCGCCGACCCAGTAGACAATCATCAACAGCGCCGCACCGGATAGCCATGTCGCGTAACTTTGCCATTTGTGCCAGACGAGATGTTCGGGCATGTGCTCTGGCGCGACCAGATATTTCTGGATGTGGTAGAACCCGCCGCCATGTACCTGCCATTCTTCGCCAGAGGCCCCGGTGGGCAGGTTAGGGGCCTTTACCAACCCCAGATCAAGGGCGATGAAGTAAAATGACGCGCCGATCCAGGCCATCGCGGTAACGACATGCAGCCATCGCACGGCAAATCCCGCCCAGTCCCACATGACGGCTAAATCATACATGTTACGCCTCCCAATTTTCGCTGCGGCCTGACTAGGCGGAAATCATCTTTTTTGGTATCGCCCTAAATGCCCAAGCTGTATCAAAAAAAGCAGAAGAAAGCAGATTAGCATAGAGCGAAACGGCACAAGGCGGCACACAATCATGTCCTATTTTGACAATATCCGCACTTTTGTCCGCGTTTACGAATTGGGCAGCATGTCGGCCGCCGGGCGCGACCTGCGGATTTCGCCCGCCGTCACCTCGTCGCGGATTTCGCAGCTCGAATCGCATCTGGGTGTGCGGCTGTTTCAGCGGACCACCCGGAACCTGACCGCGACCGAGCAGGGCGTGGCATTTTACGGTGGTGCGTGCCAGGTGCTGGAAGCGGTCGAAGCCGCCGAGGCCCAGGTCGTCAATATCACCGACCAGCCGCGCGGATCGCTTTATGTGGCGGCACCGCTGGGCGTGGGCCGCCGCCTGATCGCACCGCAAGTGTCTGCATTTCTGGCGAAATACCCCGAGGTCAGCGTGCGTCTGCGCCTGACCGACCGCAAGGTTGACCTGACCACCGAGGGGCTGGATCTGGCGTTTTTCCTTGGCCAGCCCGAGGACAGCAACCTGCGGATCAAGAAGATTGCCGATGTGCAGCGGGTGCTGTGCGCTTCGCCGGACTATATCAAGGCCCACGGGCATCCGCGCAGCGGCGACGATCTGGACAAGGGCAAGCATGAATGCCTCAACCTGCGCTATCCTGGCGCGACAGAATTCCAGTGGCCGCTGATGACCCCGGAGGGCCCCAAGCGCTACCGCGCGCTCGGACGCTATGAATGCGATGACGGTGACGTTCTGGTGGACTGGGCGCTGGCCGGGCACGGAATCTCGCTGAAACCCGTCTTCGAGGTTGCCGACCATCTGGCGTCGGGCGCGCTGGTCGTGGTCGCGGAAGATACGCCGCCCGAGCCGATCCAGATGGCGTGCCTCTTTACCCACCGTCGCCACCAGGATCCCAAGACGCGGCTGTTCATGGAGTTCGTGATCGAGCGGATCCGCGACGTCATCAAGGTGACCGGACCCGAGGGTTAAAGGCGAAACGTTTTAGCTGCCGCGATAGGTCGAGTAACCGAACGGCGACAGCAGCAATGGCACATGATAATGCACTTCCTCGGACATGCCAAAGCGCAGCGGGATCACATCCAGAAAGCGCGGGTTTTCGGGGGCAACGCCGGTCCGGTCCAGGTAATCACCGGCATGAAACACCAGTTCATAGCTCCCGGTCCGAAACTCTGCTGACGGCAGGATCTGCGCATCGGTCCGGCCGTCATCATTGGTAACAAGGGTTTTCAGGTGAGTCCGCTCCGTCCCATCAATGCGATATAGCTCGATCGAAAGTCCTTCGGCAGGGCAGCCGCGCGCAGTATCAAGAACATGGGTGGTCAGATAGCCAGACATGAGATTCTCCATGGGTTTTCGGCAATGTCTCAACTCTGCATGATTGACGCAAACCCTGACAGGTTTAAGGCTCCTTACCGATTTTTTTGAAAAACAAACAGATTGTTTTGAAATACAATCATCCCACCCAGGAGGACGAACAGTGACCAGATACCCGCGTGACATGACAGGATACGGCGCTACGCCGCCCGCCGCCAATTGGCCGAACGGTGCAAAGATCGCCGTGCAGATTGTGTTGAACTACGAAGAGGGTGGCGAAAACAACATCCTTCACGGTGATGCCGCCTCCGAGGCGTTCCTGTCGGAAATCACCGGGGCGCAGCCCTGGCCGGGGCAACGTCACTGGAACATGGAAACGCTCTATGAATATGGATCGCGCGCCGGTTTCTGGCGTGTGCATCGCATGTTGGGCGATCTGCCGATCACAGTCTACGGCGTTGCCACCGCGCTGGCGCGTGCGCCCGAACAGGTCGCTGCGATGCAGGCCTCGGGCTGGGAAATCGCCAGCCACGGCCTGAAATGGGTCGAGCACAAGGACATGCCCGAAGCCGAGGAGCGCGCGCAGATCGCAGAAGCGATCCGCCTGCACACTGAAGTGACGGGCGCGGCGCCGCGCGGCTGGTATACCGGGCGCTGCTCCAACAACACCGTGCGGCTGGCGGCAGAGACAGGTCAGTTCGCCTATGTCGCCGACAGCTATGGCGATGATCTGCCCTACTGGGTGCGCACAGGCGGCCGCGACCAGCTGATCGTGCCCTACACGATGGACTGCAATGACATGCGGTTCGGCATCCAGGCGGGCTTTACCAATGGCGAGCAGTTCGAATCCTACCTCAAGGACAGTTTTGACTACCTCTACGAGGAAGGATGCGCTGGGCAGCCCAAGATGCTGTCCATCGGGTTGCATTGCCGCATCGTCGGGCGTCCAGGGCGGGCCGCCGCGTTGCGCCGGGCACTGGAACATTTCAAATCGCACAAGGGCGTCTGGTTCGCGACGCGGTTGCAGATTGCCGAACACTGGGCATCGCAAAACCCGCCCCTGCGCCAGATGCGCGCCTCCGAGATGGACCGCGAAACCTTCGTTGCCGAATTCGGCTGCATCTTCGAGCATAGCCCGTGGATCGCCGATGGCGCCTATGACCTTGAACTGGGGCCAACCCATGACACCGCCATGGGTGTGCATCAGGCCCTGACCCGGGTGTTCCGCAGCGCCGACGCCGACAAGCGGCTGGGCGTGCTGACCGCACATCCCGATCTGGCTGGCAAACTGGCCGAGGCCAAGCGCCTGACGGCTGAATCGACCGCCGAACAGGCATCGGTCGGCCTGAACGAGTTGACCGACGAGGAACGCGCGAGTTTTACCGCCCTGAATGACGCCTACACGTCGAAATTCGGCTTCCCGTTCATCATCGCGGTGCGCGACAACACCAAGGCCTCAATCATGGAGGCGTTCCGCCGCCGGATCGACAATGACCGCGACACCGAATTCGCCGAGGCCTGCCGTCAGGTCGAGCGCATCGCGCAACTGCGCCTGTTGGAGAAGTTTTCGGCATGACGATACGGATCAAGACCGAACCGCTGACCGCCGAGGCACTGGCGCCTTACGGCGACGTAATTCAGGCCACGGGCAACCCGGAAAAACTGATCAATCAGGGCAGATGTGCCCGCTTCCACGACCGCGCGCGCCTCGATTTCTCCGATGGCCGCGCCGGTATCAGCATTTTCAAGGGCGAGAAGGAAACGCTGCCACTGCCGCTGAAAATGGTCGAGCGGCACCCCGAGGGCAGTCAGGCTTTCGTGCCGATGTCGGCCGATCCCTTTCTGGTGGTCGTGGCCGAAGATGATGGCGGAGTGCCGAAAAATCCGCGCGCGTTTTTGACCGAGCCGGGGCAGGCGATCAATTTTCACCGGGGCACATGGCACGGCGTTCTGACCCCTCTGTCAGAGCCGGGCCTTTTTGCAGTGATCGACCGCATCGGCGATGGCGCAAACTTGGAAGAACACTGGTTCGAAACATGCTATATGATCGAAGAATGACCGTTTCCGACGATTGACCAATATGGCGGCGGGCGGTCAGCGCGTCACAGCGAACAGGGAAGGAACCCAGCCAATGGCAGATACTTCCATCGGGACGCCAGAACAGCTCCGGGATCCGGATTATACACCGGCGCTCCACCGTGCCATCCCTCTGGGGATTCAGCACGTGCTGGCAATGTTCGTGTCGAACGTCACGCCGGCGATCATCATCGCGGGGGCTGCGGGGTTTGGTTTCGGCTCTGACGCGGGCGCGCAGAACTTTCCTGACATGACCTACCTGATCCAGATGTCGATGCTGTTCGCCGGGATCGCGACCCTGTTTCAGACCATCGGCTTCGGTCCCGTGGGGGCACGCCTGCCGGTCGTGCAGGGCACCAGCTTTGCCTTCATTCCGATCATGATCCCGCTCGTCGCGGGCAAGGGCGTCGAGGCGCTGCCGGCCCTCTTTGGCGGTGTCGTCATCGGTGGCCTGTTCCACACCTTCATCGCCACCTTCATCGGCAAGATCCGCTTTGCCCTGCCGCCGCTGGTCACGGGGCTTGTGGTCACCATGATCGGTCTGGCGCTGGTCAAGGTCGGTATCCAGTATTCTGCCGGTGGCGTGCCTGCGATCAACCAGCCTGAATATGGCTCCTTGCTGAACTGGTCCGCCGCGCTGGTCGTGGTCCTCGTGACGCTCGGGCTGAAATTCTACGGGCGCGGCATGCTCGCGGTCTCTGCCGTCGTGATCGGAATCCTTGTCGGTTATCTCTATGCCCTGATCATGGGCATGGTGACCTTCGAAGGCATCGCCTCAAGCTGGAACAGCGCGGCCCCGGTCGCCTTTCCGATCCCGTTCAAATACGGCTTCGAGCTGAGCTTTGCCGCAATCGTCGGCTTCTGCCTGATGGCCTTTGTATCCGCGGTTGAAACCGTGGGTGACGTATCGGGCATCACCAAGGGTGGCGCGGGGCGCGAGGCTACCGAGGCGGAGATCACCGGCGCGACCTATGCCGACGGTCTCGGCAGCGCGGTTGCAGGCGTCTTTGGCGGCTTCCCCAACACCTCGTTTTCCCAGAATGTCGGCCTCATTGCCATGACCGGCGTGATGAGCCGCCATGTGGTGACGATCGGTGCGATCTTCCTGATCGTCTGCGGCATGATCCCCAAGGTGGGCGCCGTGATCCGCACCATCCCGATCGAGGTTCTGGGCGGTGGCGTTATCGTGATGTTCGGCATGGTCGTGGCCGCGGGTATCTCGATGCTGTCGGATGTGAAGTGGAACCGGCGCAACATGGTGATCTTCGCGATTGCCCTGTCAATCGGTCTGGGTTTGCAGCTTGATCCCAAGGCGGTTCAATATCTGCCGGATACCGCGCGTATCCTGCTGACCAGCGGTCTGCTGCCTGCGGCCCTGATCGCCATCGTCCTGAACCTGATCCTGCCCGAAGACCTGTCGGACGAGGCCACCGATGAAGTCTCTGGCGGTTTGGCCGGTCACGGCGACGGCGAACTGGTCAAGGACCACCGTTCCTGAAATCACCTCTCCCATCCGCCCTCGCCACCGATATGGCCGATAGCAGGGCGGGTTGACCCGCTGCGCGAAAGGCTGAACAAGACGGGCGCAGGCGATGACGCGCCCGCGTCCCTTTTGGTGGTGTATGCCCATGTTCGATCTCATCGTCCTGATCCTCGCGGGCTTCGGCGCCGGCGCGCTTAACACCATAGCGGGGGGCGGCACTTTCCTGACCTTGCCGGCCCTGATCTTTACCGGTGTGCCGCCAGTGGCGGCCAACGCCACCAGCGCGGTCGCGGTCTTTCCGGGCTATGCCAGCGGCGCGCTTGGGTTTCTGCCCGAAATGCGCGCTTTCGACCGCGCGCTTCTGATCCGCCTGACACTGGTGACATTGGCGGGCGCGCTGCTGGGCAGTCTGCTGCTGCTGGTCTCGTCAGACGCGGCGTTTTCCGTGGTTGTGCCGGTCCTGCTGCTCGGTGCGACGCTGGTGTTTCTCTTTGGGGGGCCGATCCGGGCCTGGGCGGCGGCCAAATCGCGCTCGGTGACGCCTTACGGCAGTGCCGGGCTCTTCGCGGTCAGCGTCTATGGTGGCTATTTCAACGGCGGGCTGGGGATTGTCCTGCTGGCGCTCTTTTCACTCTGGGGGATGTCGAACCTGCACCAGATGAACGGATTGAAGAACGGGCTCTCTTTCGCCCTGTCGGGCATTTCGGTGGCAACCTTTGCCGTGGCGGGCCTTGTCGAGTGGCACCAGGCAATCGTGATGATGATCGCCTCGACCGCCGGGGGCTATGCCGGGGCGCCGCTGGCGCGGATCATTCCGATGCCGGTGCTGCGCGGACTGATCGCGGCCATCGGCTTTGGCATGAGCGCGGTGTTCTTTGCCCGGCTGTTCTGACCCTGCGGCTCAATAGCCCCAGAGCAGCGCCAGCCCGGGCATCCAGCCAGTAGTGATGCCGAGAAACGAAGTGATGATCCCGGTCACGCGCTTGATCGGCCAGCGCCCGACATGCCGCAGGAAGTTGAGAAACCACAGCACCGCCCAGCCCGCCCAGCAAAGCCCGAGCCAGACGTCCATCAGCCCGTTTGCCGTGCCAAGTCCGACCACCGCCATGGGCAGCACGGTGATGGCCACGAAAAAGCTGAACCACCCCAATCCCCGCTCGTCGCAATCGTAGATCTGGTTATAGGCAACCCATAGATAGGTGATGGCAAAAAGCAGCGTCATCGCGGCCGCGCGGACACCGTCGATACTGTCGGCCAGGATGGCGCTATGCACCGCCACCAGAAAAGAGAGGCCGGCCACAACCAGATTGATCACGATTATCTCGCGGCTTGCGATCTTGTCGCATTGCCACAGACCGTTGAGAAAGAGGACGGCCCCGACATAAAGCAGCGCCAAGCCCAGCAACATGGTTCAGTCCTTCCTTCAAGCCGTTCCGGCAATAGCCTGCGGCCACAATAATGCGAAAATGCGGGTGTGGCCTATGCGTGTTCTACATGGTTTTGCAAAAAGCTGCATATTGGAATTTTTGCGAAAGCTCTCCGTCGCGCCGGGGGCCGGGCAGGGAGGGCGGACAGGCCTGCGATAAGGGAGAGGTTCACAGACCTGCCGTTGGTCGCTCTCGGGGGGAATGCCCGGATTTCGGCGACCAATCCTGTCGTTTCCGATGTCGGGGCCGTAAAACCCGGCCCGCTCGATCAGAAATCGACCTCGATGGTGATGCCCTTCTGCACCGCCAGTTCCACGACGCTGGCGGCAACCGCCAGATCCTGCAGGCCCACGCCGGTGCCATCGAACAGGGTGATCTCATCCTCTGATCCGCGTCCGGTATGGGTGCCGTTGATCACCGCGCCCAGCTGATGCACATCGGCCTCGGTGATCAGCCCCGCCGCGATTGCGTGCTGCGCCTCGCCGATGCTGACCGATTGCGCCACCTCGTCGGTAAAGACCGTGGCCCGCGCCAGCAGCGCCGGATCGACCTCCTGCTTGCCCTTCGTGTCGGTGCCCATGCAGGCGATATGGGTGCCGGGGCTGACCTGATCGGCCTTCAGGATCGCGTCAAATGACGACGTGATGGAAATCAGCACATCGGCCGCGCGCAGCCCGTCCAGCTCGACCGCCTCGAAGGGCAGCCCCGCCTCGTCGGCGACCTTTTGCAGGTTGGGCAGCATCTCTGGGTGGAAATTCCAGCCGATGACCTTATCGAAGGTGCGCTGCTCCAGTGCCGCGCGCAACTGGAACGTGGCCTGATGGCCCGCGCCGATCATGCCGATGACGCGGGCATCCTCGCGCGCCAGATGCTTGATCGAAACCGAAGACGCCGCCGCCGTGCGCAATGCGGTCAACAGGTTGCCGCCAACCATCGCGCGGACTCGGCCAGTGTCCGGATCGAACAGGAACACCGTGGACTGGTGGTTGATGATACCGTGCTTTTCGAGGTTGTTCGGCCAGTAGCCCCCGGCCTTCAGCCCCAGCGCCATGCCCGCCTTGTCAAATCCGCCCTTGAAGCCATAAAGCGCATCCTCGTGCCCGATCGCCTCGCGGATCACCGGAAAGTTGTAGGCGTCCTGCGATGCCATTGCGGCAAAGACCCCTTCGACGGCGTCAAATGCGGCGCCTCTGGTCATCAGGTCGGCGATTTCACGTTCGGGAACGATCAGCATCTTTCGGGCTTTCTTCTTTGGGAAACTACTCCGGGGGGCCGGGGCAGGGCCCCCGACGGATCGCGGCGCGCCTGTGCGCCGCGAAGCTCTTGCTCAGTAGGCCTTGCCGCGGGCCGAGACGGGCCAGACGGTTTCGACCTTGCCGTTCCGAACGCCCACGTACCAGTCATGCACGTTGCAGGTCGGATCGCAGTGACCGGGAACCAGCCGGAGCTTGTCATTCACCGCCAGCGCGCCATCGGGATCAGCAACCACGCCATGTTCGTCCGAACATTTCACGTATTCGACATCAGTGCGGCCAAAGATGAAAGGCAGCCCGCTATCGACCGACTGCGCCTTGAGCCCGGCATCGACAATCGCCTTGTCGGCCTTGGCATGGCTCATCACCGTGGTCAGGATGAACAGCGCGTTTTCCCACTCGCCGTCGTCGATCCGCTTGCCATCCTTGTCCAGGATACGACCGTAATCGGCATCCATGAAGGCGTAAGAGCCGCATTGAAGCTCGTTATAGACGTTCGAACCGCTCTCGAAATAATACGAGCCGGTGCCGCCGCCGCCCACGATATCGCATTCCAGCCCGTTGCTTTTCAGCCCCTGAACCGCCTCGGCGACCTGCGCGATGGCCGCATCCAGCTTTTCCTTTCGGTCGGCATAAAGGTCCATGTGCTGCATCGCGCCCTGGTAGGCCTGAATACCTGCGAATTTCAGGTTCGGTGCCGCGTCGATCAGCTTGGCGATGTTCACGACGTCCTGCGTGGTGCTCACACCGCAGCGCCCGGCGCCGCAATCGATCTCGACCAGCGCCTCCAGTTCGGTGCCATGTTTCACCGCCGCCTCGGACAGCGCCTTGACGTTCTCGGGGTCATCGACACAGACCAGAATGCGCGCGCCCCTCTTGGGCAGGCGGGCCAGCCGGTCGATCTTGGCCGGTTCGGTCACCTGGTTGGACACCATCACATCCTTGATGCCGCCGCGCACGAACACCTCTGCCTCGGAAACCTTCTGACAGCACACGCCACAGGCGGCGCCCAATTCCTGTTGCAGCTTCAGCACGTCAACCGACTTGTGCATCTTGCCATGGGCGCGGTGACGCATGCCATGCGCCTTGGCATAGTCGCCCATTTTCTTGATGTTGCGCTCCAGCGCATCCAGATCCAGCACCAGGCAGGGCGTCTGGATATCGGCCTCGTCCATGCCGGGAACGGCCGGAATGTCATAGCCGACTTCGAACTTCGAAAAATCTACAGATGCATTCATGGTCTTTTCCCTCACTTGAGCCACGGCAGCAGGTCTAGATCGACATTGCCGCCCGTGACGATGATACCGACGCGCTTGCCCGCGAACCGGTCCTTGTTTTTCAGTACGGTCGCCAGCGGCACGGCGCTGCTGGCTTCCATGACGATCTTCATCCGCTTCCAGATCAGTTTCATCGCATCGATGATCTCGTCCTCGCTGGCGGTCAGAATATCCGTCACGTGGTTCGAGACAAAATGCCATGTCAGTTCCTTCAGCGGCACCTTCAGCCCGTCGGCGACGGTGTCGGGCGCATCATCGGCAATGATATGGCCCGCCTTGAAGCTGCGACAGGCGTCATCTGCCTGCTCGGGCTCGGCCGCGATGATCTGCACCTCGGGGGCGATGTTCGACAGGGTCAGGCAGGTGCCCGAGATCATGCCACCGCCACCGATCGGGGCCACCACCATGTCGAGCCCACCACCGTGATCCGCCTGCACCTGCTCCAGCAATTCGCGGCTGCAGGTGCCTTGCCCGGCGATCACCCGCGGATCGTTATAGGGATGCACGAAATCCCCTCCGGTCGCGGCCTGCACTTCGGCAAACACTGCCTCGCGGCTGCTGGTCGATGGCTCGCACTCGGTGATTTTGCCGCCATAGCCCCTGACGGCATCCTTCTTGGCCTGCGGCGCGGTGCGTGGCATGACCACGTTGCACGGGATTCCCCGCCGGCCCGCCGCATAGCTGAGCGACAGCGCGTGATTGCCCGAACTGTGGGTGCACACGCCTTTGGCCGCATCCGCGTCGGACAGGCCAAAGACGGCGTTGCACGCGCCCCTGACCTTGAACGCCGCCGCTTTCTGGAAGTTCTCGCATTTGAAGAACAACTGCGCGCCAGTCAATTCGTCGAGATAGGACGAGGTCAGAACGGGGGTGCGATGAATATGGGGTTTGACCCGTTCATGCGCCGCCTTCATGTCTTCGAAGGTGGGAATATACATCTGACCTCGCTCCCTTTTTCAGGCTGCTCTCTGCAGGGCAACCACGCGATTGTTTCGGTAGTATTCCTGCGCTGCGGCAACGCCGGAGCCCAGCGTGATATCCAGCCCGAGATCGACCATGCACATCTCTGCCGTGGCCAGTCCGCTCAGCATCATCACATCCGTCAGGCTGCCCAGGTGGCCGATGCGGAACGCCTTGCCGGCCAATTCGCCCAGGCCCCCGCCAAGGGCAACGCCGTAGACATTGCTGGCATGGGTCACGATATCGGTTGCGTTGAACCCTTCGGGCGTGCGGACGGCGCTGACGGTATCGGAATAGGTGTCAGGCGACACGGCGCAAAGCTCCAGCCCCCAGGCATCGACGGCGGCGCGCACGCCTGAGGCGATCCGGGCATGACGGGCAAAGACGTTTTCCAGCCCTTCGTCCAGCAGCATCTCCAGCGACAGCTTGAGCCCGTTCATCAGCCCGGCAGGGGGCGTGTAGGGGTATGCGTTGGCGTTGTAGCCACTCTGCATGTCATTGATATCAAAGAAGGTGCGCGGCAGATCGGCGGTTTTGGAGGCGGCGATGGCCTTGTCCGAGAAACCGATGATCGCAAGCCCCGGCGGCAACATGAAACCCTTCTGGCTGCCGGTGACGGCGATATCGACACCCCATTCGTCAAACCGGAAATCCATCGACCCGATCGAGCTGACACCGTCCACGAACAGCAGCGCCGGATGGCTGGCGGCGTCCAGCGCCCGGCGAATGGCCGCGATGTCGGATTTCACGCCGGTGGCGGTTTCGTTATGCGTGGCCAGCACGACCTTGATCTGATGGGCGGTATCGGCGCGCAGGATTTCCTCGTAGCGGTCGGCGGGCAGGCCCTGACCCCAGGGGGTTTCGATGACCTGAACATTCAGCCCGTGACGCTGGCACATGTCGATCCAGCGGTGACTGAACATGCCGTTGCGCGCCGCCAGAACGCCGTCACCCTTGCTAAGCGTGTTGCTGATCGCGGTTTCCCAACCGCCGGTGCCGGTGGAAGGGAAGATGAAGATCTTGGCATTGTCGGATTTCATAACCCGGCGCACACCGTCAAGGCAGGGATGCAGGAGCTTGCCGAAAACGGGCGAGCGGTGGTCGATGGTCGGCATGTCGCAGGCCCGGCGCAGGGCTTCGGGCATGTTGGTGGGACCGGGGATGAATGTGGGGTTCTGAAAGCTCATTGTTGTCTCCTGTTGACCTCGGGTTGATGACCTCTGACCCCTTTGTATTTGCTCGGCACATCTGACGATACTTTTTTGAAATCGTTTTTCGAAAAATTGAAAAATTGAAAAATCAAGCATTGTCAGTGCGTTGTATTTTTCATATGGTGATTTAGATTTTCACGTGGACAAAGATGCATCTCATGAAATCGCAGGATACTCCCGAAAAAAGCCCCCGGCGGGCGCGCGGTCGGCCCCGCGACTGGCATGACAAGACGGCCCAGAACACCATCAAGTCTCTGGACCGCGCGATGGAGGTGCTGGAGTATCTCAGCGAAGGCCCGGGCAAGGCGCTGACGACCCTGGCCAGCGATTTGGGGCAGTCACCAGCCACCATTTACCGCATCCTGATCACGCTGGAGGGGCGGGGGCTGGTCGAGTTCGACCAGGTGGATCAGGTCTGGCATGTCGGGCCGCGCGCCTTCGTGATCGGTGCGCGTTTCCTGCGCCGCACCAGCGTAGTGGAACGCGCCCGCCCGATCCTGCGCGCGTTGATGGAGGAAACCGGCGAGACCGCGAATCTCGGGATCGCCCAGCATGGTCATGTGCTGTTTGTCAGCCAGGTCGAAACCCATGCCAGCATCCGCGCGTTCTTCCCGCCCGGTACGCTGACACGCATGCACGCCTCCGGGATCGGCAAGGCGCTGCTTGCGGAAATGGATGCCCCCCGGATCGAAAGGTTTCTGGCGGCCGCGCCGCTGGAGCAATTCACCGAATTCACGCTGGTCACGCCCGAGGCACTGATGGCCGATCTGCGCGCCATCCGGGAACGGGGCTATTCGATCGACGGGGAAGAGCGCAATCTGGGTATGCGCTGTATCGCGGCACCGGTCTTTGACATCCACAAGGAGCCGGTTGCGGGCATTTCGGTCTCCGGCCCGACATCGCGCATCGGCACGGACCAGATCGCGGACCTCGCGCGGGCCGTGGTTGCCGCCGCCAATGACCTGACCGTGGCGATCGGCGGCGGATCGTAGCCGGTCGCGGCTTTAGCCCGCAACGCCCGCCGGGCGCAGTGCCATATGCCGGTTCACATCCTTGTAGAGCAGATAGCGGAACTTGCCGGGCCCGCCCGCATAGCAAGCCTGCGGGCAGAAGGCGCGCAACCACATGTAATCGCCGGCCTCGACCTCGACCCAATCGGAGTTCAGCCGGTAAACCGCCTTGCCCTCCAGCACATACAGCCCGTGCTCCATCACGTGGGTTTCCAGAAACGGGATGACCGCGCCCGGCTCGAACGTGACGATGGTCACATGCATGTCGTGGCGCAGATCGGCAGGATCGACAAACCGCGTCGTTGCCCATTTGCCATCCGTGCCGGGCATCTCGGTCGGTGCGACCTCGGTCTCGTTGGTCACGATAACCTCTGGCATGGGCAGGCCATCAACCGCCTCATATGCCTTTCGGATCCAGTGGAACCGCAGCACCTCATCGCCGGTGTTGCGCAGCGTCCAGCCGCTGGCGGGCGGCAGATAGGCATAGCCACCCGGTGTCATTTCATGCGTCGCGCCATCCACGGTCAGCGTCGCGCTGCCTTCGACCACGAACAGCACGCCCTCGGCGCCGGGATCAGTCTCGGGCCGGTCCGAGCCGCCGCCCGGAGCCACTTCCATGATGTATTGCGAAAACGTTTCGGCAAACCCGCTGAGCGGGCGGGACAGAACCCAAAGCCGCGTGTCATCCCAGAAGGGCAGGAAACTGGTGGTGATATCGCGCATCGTCCCCTTGGGGATCACGGCATAGGCATCGGTAAACACTGCCCGGTCCGTCAAAAGCTGTTCCTGCCCGGGATGTCCGCCCTTGGGCGCAAAATAATTTGGTGCCATGGGTCACGCTCGCCTTGATGAAGTCACTCCAACTATAGGATGCGCGCGATTCCGGTGCCACGGCGATTGCCCAGATAGAACCTTTCGCGAAATTTTGATAAAAACTTCGATATTCAAGCGCGGCGGAAGAAAGGGCTGGAAGGCCGCAGCCCATTGCCGTTCGTGGCTCAGATGAGTGATCCCGAGGGGCGGAAGGCAATGACCGCTGCGAGCGCAAGGCGACCAATGCTGCAGTTTCACGAATGTCAGCTTTAAAGACAATCCAACTTCACATATTCCGTTCGGCTCAGGCGCAGGACAACACAGCCACAGAAGCGCTTATGTCGGCCATAAGGCTTTGAATGCTCTTTATGGCGGACAACCCTCGTTCTGCGCAAATGCACAAAAGATTCGTCAGCCTCTTGCAAGAGACGAGGTTTAGTCAGAGAGCAGGATCAGCTGCTTTTGCGACGCCGAACCAAGGCCAAAAGTCCCATGCCACCCAATAGCAAAGGCAGGCCCGCAGGCAATGGTACGGCCGAAGGCGCGCGCACCGTCAGATCGGTAAAACGAAAGTCGATACGTTCGCGCGCACTAGCAGTCGTAGATGACGTGAATAACATGGTCGGCGCGTCGAAATCCGCGAGAACCAGCGGGTTAGGGAAGACGGTGGATGAAAAGGCCGCCGCGGTGGAATCCCGGATTATAAAGCTAATACGGTCATAGTATTGCCCATCAGAAGGGACATCGTTCAACCCTACAAACTGATCAAAACCACCAATGTTGTCGACCCGGGTACCGTCCAGCGTCCCAGCAGCACCGATCGCAAATTCGTTGATCGTGATGCTGGCAGGACCGTATGTTGCAGAAGTCGCTGCCGCCGACACCAAGGTATCGTCCAGCACCAACGTGCCGCTGAGTGTCGAGAACCCTGCCGCCGTGTCAACAATCGTGCTCGCGGCGTTCGTCCCGCTCCGCGATTCGAACGCCGCGGTGAAATCATATGTATATGTCGCGGCATGGGCAGGGATCGCGAGCAAACTGGTCAGAATGGAAAGAATAATTGGTTTCATGGAAATAGTCTCCAAATGCAATTTCAACAGCACACTCTTAAGGAAAAAGGAATAAATAGCATGTTGTCGCAGTTTTGTTCTCGAATCAAGCCTGCCGAGGTACGTGTGCCGAAATACGGGCATTCTTTGCTCCACCGGTATTTATGCTCGAGCGGAAGTCGATTCCTAATTTCGAAAGCGGAGTTGCTCGGGGTTTCTCGATTTTATCCCGATGATTGAGCACGAAAGCAGACGCTCAGTTTGCTAGGCAGGATGGCAGGTTTGTCCCGCAAAACAGACCTCCGGCGCGCCCGGCCCCTGGTGACTTCCTCGGGGCCACCCGCGCCGGATTTGGGCGGCTTAACTGGCCGACTGCCGCGCGGCTGCTTTCACTTCCAGCCGCCGGGCGTGCAGGGTCGGTTCGGTATAGCCGGACGGGTCTTTGGTGCCTCCCAGAACCAGATCGCAAGCCGCCTGAAAGGCGATTCCGTCAAATCCCGGCGCCATCGGCCGATAGTTCGGATCACCGGCGTTCTGCTTGTCCACGACCTCGGCCATCCGGCGCATGATCGCCATGACCTCGTCGCGGCTGACCACCGCGTGATGCAGCCAGTTGGCAATATGCTGGGCCGAGATCCTGCAGGTCGCGCGGTCCTCCATCAGCCCCACATCGTTGATGTCGGGCACCTTGGAACAGCCCACGCCCTGATCGATCCAGCGCACCACGTAGCCCAGAATGCCCTGCGCGTTGTTCTCGACCTCGCGGGTGATCTGCGCCTTGGTCCATTTGCGGTACTGCGCCACCGGGATATCCAGCAACGCCTCGACATAGGCGCGGCGGCCCTGCCTGGCCAGATCGGCCTGCACCGCGAACACATCTACCTTGTGGTAGTGCAGCGCATGCAGGGTCGCGGCGGTGGGGCTGGGCACCCAGGCGCAATTTGCCCCCGCCTTGGGGTGTTCGATCTTGGTTTCGATCATCGCGGCCATGCGGTCGGGCATGGCCCACATGCCCTTGCCGATCTGGGCCTTGCCCGACAGGCCGCATTCCAGCCCGATATCGACGTTCTGGTTCTCATAGGCGGTGATCCAGCCCTTGCGCTTGATGAAATCCTTGCGGCTGAACGGCCCGGCCTCCATCGAAGTGTGGATCTCGTCGCCGGTCCGATCCAGGAACCCGGTATTGATGAAGCAGACCCGGTGCCGGGCGGCGCGGATGCATTCCTTGAGGTTGACGCTGGTGCGGCGCTCTTCGTCCATGATGCCCAGCTTGACCGTGTGCGCGGGCAGGCCCAGCACGGTTTCGACATGGGCAAAGATCTCGTCGGCAAAGGCGACTTCTTCGGGGCCGTGCATCTTGGGCTTGACCACATAGACCGAGCCGGTGTGCGAATTGCGCGGGCCGGTCGATTTGTTCAGGTCGTGCATTGCGATCAGCGTGGTGATCATCGCATCAAGCAGCCCCTCATACGCCTCGTTGCCGTTGCGATCCAGGATCGCCGGGTTGGTCATCAGGTGGCCGACATTGCGCACCAGCAGCAGTGCGCGCCCCTTGAGCGTGATTTCACCGCCATCCGCGCCGGTATAGCTGCGGTCGGGGCTGAGCACGCGCGTGACCGTCCGGCCCCCCTTGTCAAAGCTTTCGGTCAGATCGCCTTTCATCAGGCCCAGCCAGTTGCGATATGCCACCACCTTGTCCTCGGCATCGACGCAGGCCACGGAATCCTCGCAATCGACGATCGCCGACATGGCGGATTCCAGGATGACATCGGCCAGCCCCGAGGGCGTTTCGCGCCCGATCGGGTGGTCGCGGTCAAAGCAAAGTTCGACATGCAGCCCGTTATTGCGCAGCAATACCGCGCTGGGGGCGTCGGCCGGGCCGCGATAGCCGATGAATTTTTCCGGATCGATCAGGGCAGAGCCGTCAACCTTCAGCTTCCCATCGCGCACCGCGTATTGCACCGCCTTGCCGTGGCTGGTGTCGCGCAATGGAAACGCCTCGTCCAGAAAGACCGCGGCGCGGGCGACGACGCGGGCGCCGCGGCCAGTGTCGAACCCGCCAGAGGGCGGCACCGAGCCCATCGCATCGGTGCCGTAAAACCCGTCATACAGGCTGCCCCAGCGCGCGTTCGCAGCGTTCAGCACGAAGCGTGCATTGGTGCTGGGCACAACCAGTTGCGGCCCTGCAACCTGCGCGATCTCGGGATCGACATTCGCGGTTTCGATCTTAAAATCATCCCCCTCGGGCAGCAGATAGCCGATCTCGCTCAGAAATGCCTTGTAGGCGGTGCCGTCATGCGGCTGGTTCCGCCGGTCGCGATGCCATTTGTCGATTGCTTCCTGCAATGTGGCGCGCTTTTCCAGCAAAGCGGCGTTGCGGGGACCGAAATCGTGAATCAGGTCTGCCAGCCCGGCCCAGAACGTATCGGGCGCGACACCCGATCCGGGCAGGGCTTCGGTCTCGATGAAGGCGACCAACTCAGGTGAAATCTGAAGATCGTTGCGAATGACGCGCTCGGGGGTGGGCTGACTGGACGGCATGAGTCTCTCCTCAAACGATGAAGGGGGTGAGAGTGGCGGTGCTCTCAAGTACCGCATGCGGTGGTATACCGCATTTTCGCGCTGGCTTGAATGGCAAATCCCGCCGGGGTACTCATTTGGATGGTCAGAAACTTGGATAGGACTTTCAAACAAAATTTGAAAATAACGCTCTCCGGCCGGGCAAGGCCCGGTTTCGGTGACGTTGTTCCGCAATCCCAAAACGAAGCCATCGCGATGGAGAACGCCCGCTGCACCGCAAACTGACGCAGCACCCGCTCGCCTATACACCTAGTGTATAAAGCGTTATGCTTAGCGTTAATCCTGAAAAAAGGGTGCCAAGGCATGACATCGACCTACAGGGATGTGAAATCGGACATCCTGTCAAAGATCACCAAGGGTGAATGGCAACCGGGCAGCCTTGTGCCCAACGAGGTCGAACTGGCCGAAACCTACGGCTGCGCGCGCGCCACTGTGAACCGGGCGATGCGCGAACTGGCCGATGAAGGGATCATCGAGCGGCGCCGCAAGGCAGGAACCCGCGTGCGCATGGCTCCCTTGCGGCAGGCGCGTTTCGACATTCCCATCGTCCGCTGCGAAATCGAGGAGAAAGGCGCCGAATACCGCTATTCCCTGGTCAGCCAGATCGTCGAGGATGTGCCCGCCTGGCTGCGCGGACGGCTCAAGCTGCAATCAGGGGGGCGGTCGCTGCATCTGGTCTGCATGCATTACGCCGACGGCGATCCCTACCAGCACGAGGATCGCTGGATCAGTCTCGATGCCCTGCCGGACGCGGAAACGGCTGATTTCACCACGACGGGCCCCAATGAATGGCTGGTCTCGACGATCCCGTTCTCGGATGCGGAAATCAGCTTTTCCGCCGCACTGGCGGACAAGAACATCGCGGACCATCTCAGTTGCAGTCTCGGCGACCCGGTTTTCACGGTCGAACGTTCGACCTGGTGGGAAGGGCAGGCGCTGACCTATGTCCGGCTCACCTACCGCCCCGGCCACCGCCTGACCACGCGCTACTAGGGCGTTCCGCGCAATCCCATATTCCGCGTTCTCAAGAAAATCTCTGGGGGCGAGCCATAAAAAAACGCCGCCGCCCGGATCGGGGCAGCGGCGCTAGGGATGATGTTACAGGATGCCGGGCAGGTTCAGCCCGTTTTCCCGCGCGCAATCCAGCGCGATGTCATAGCCCGCATCGGCATGGCGCATGACACCGGTGGCCGGATCGTTCCACAGAACCCGCGCGATGCGCCGGTCTGCATCCTCGGTCCCGTCACAGCAGATCACCATGCCAGAATGCTGGCTGAAGCCCATGCCGACACCGCCACCGTGGTGCAATGACACCCATGTGGCCCCGCTGGCAGTGTTGAGCAGCGCATTCAGCAGTGGCCAGTCGCTGACCGCGTCCGAGCCATCCTTCATCGCTTCCGTCTCGCGGTTGGGCGAGGCGACCGAGCCGCTGTCCAGATGGTCGCGGCCAATCACGATCGGTGCGCTCAGCTCGCCGGTGCGCACCATCTCGTTGAAGGCCAGCCCCAGCTTGTGACGCACGCCCAGACCGACCCAGCAGATCCGCGCGGGCAGGCCCTGAAACGCAATGCGCTCGCGTGCCATGTCCAGCCAGTTGTGCAGGTGGCTGTCCTCGGACAGGATTTCCTTCACCTTGGCGTCGGTCTTGTAGATATCCTCTGGATCGCCCGACAGGGCGGCCCAGCGGAACGGGCCGATGCCCCGGCAGAACAGCGGGCGAATGTAGGCGGGTACGAAACCGGGGAAATCAAAGGCGTTTTCCAGCCCTTCTTCCAGCGCCATCTGACGGATATTGTTGCCATAATCGACCGTGGGGATGCCAGCGGCGTGGAAATCCACCATCGCCTTGACCTGCACCTTCATGCTGGCGCGGGCGGCCTTTTCCACGGCCTTGGGGTCGCTTTCGCGCTTGCCGCGCCATTCCGCCATCGTCCAGCCCTGCGGCAGGTAGCCGTTGATCGGGTCATGTGCGCTGGTCTGGTCCGTGACGATATCGGGGCGCACGCCGCGCTTGACCAGTTCGGGGAACACATCGGCGGCATTGCCCAGCAAAGCGACTGACTTTGCCTCACCGGCCTTGGTCCAGCGGTCGATCATTTCCAGTGCTTCATCAAGGCTTTCGGTCTTTTCGTCGACGTATTTCGTGCGCAAACGGAAGTCGATGCTGTCAGGGTTGCATTCAACCGCCAGACAGCACGCACCGGCCATCACGGCGGCCAGCGGCTGTGCGCCGCCCATGCCGCCCAGACCGCCCGTGAGGATCCATTTGCCGGTCAGATCGCCACCGTAATGCTGGCGGCCCGCCTCGACGAATGTCTCGTAAGTTCCCTGCACAATGCCTTGGGAACCAATGTAAATCCACGATCCGGCCGTCATCTGGCCGTACATCGCCAAACCCTTTTTATCGAGCTCGTTGAAATGGTCCCAGTTCGCCCAATGCGGCACGAGGTTGGAGTTGGCAATCAGCACGCGCGGCGCGTCCTTGTGGGTCTGGAATACGCCCACGGGCTTGCCCGACTGCACCAGCAGCGTCTGGTCCTCTTCGAGGTCTTTCAGGCTGGCCACGATCTTGTCAAAGTCGTTCCAGGTGCGTGCCGCCCGCCCGATGCCGCCATAAACCACCAGCTCATGCGGGTTCTCGGCCACGTCAGGGTGCAGGTTGTTCATCAGCATCCGCATCGGCGCCTCGGTCAGCCAACTCTTGGCCGTGATCTCGCTTCCGGTCGCGGGATAGATGTCACGGGTGTTCTTGCGGGGATCGCTCATGTGTTGCCTCCAAGGGTAGGGGCCATGTCGGCCAGTTTTGTCAGGATCTGCTTCAGGATCGGGCGCAGCCGCGCGGCCTTGGCGGCGTCATATTCCCAGGGGGCCGCCTCATCCGTGAGGTAGGTTGATTGCGCCAGCTCCATCTGGATCGCGTGGATGCCGCTGCCGGGCTGGCCATAGTGGCGGGTGGTCCAGCCGCCCTTGAACCGCCCGTTGATCACCGAGCTGTAGCCCTTCGCCCCGGCACATATCTCGGCCACGGCGCTTTCGATGGCCGGATCGCAGGTTGTCCCCAGATTGGTGCCAATGTTGAAACCCGGCAAGGTGCCTTCGAAAAGATAGGGGATAACCGACCTGATCGAGTGGCAATCGTACAAGATCGCCACGCCGTGAATGTCGCGCACCCGCGCCAGTTCAGCCTCAAGCGCCGCATGGTACGGTGCGTGGAAGGTCAGGCGGCGTTCTTCGATTTCGCTGTCGCTGGGCGGCCTGTCCCAGATGTCATTGCCGTCGAAATCGGTCAGCGGTACCAGCCCGGTGGTGTTCTGTCCGGGATAGAGCGACGCGCCCGACGGGTCGCGATTGGCATCGATGACATAGCGGTGGAACATGGCGCGTACGGTCGTCGCACCTTCCAGCAGCCCGTCGTAAAGCTCGTGGATATGCCAGTCGGTATCATCCAGCCCCTTGCCACGTGCATTCAGCTTGGCGGAGACCACATCGGGAATATGGGTTCCGGTATGCGGCAGGCCCAGAACAATCGGGCTGTCGCCCTGGTTCACTTCAATCGCGTTCATGCAGAAATCTCCGGCATTGTGATCCCGGCGGCAGCCACGATGGCCCCGCTGGCGATGATGGTGGCGGCGCGCTCCAGATCGGGCGCCAGATAGCGATCTTCGCCCAGGGTCGCGACATCCTCGCGCACACGCGCCACGACGCGCTGCAATGTCTCGCTGGTTTTCAGCGGCGCGCGAAACTCGATGCCCTGCGCGGCGCAGAGCAGCTCCACCCCGAGGATGCGCTCCAGGTTCTCGACCATCTGCCCCAGACGCCGCGCGCCATGTGCGGCCATGCTGACATGGTCCTCCTGGTTGGCGGATGTCGGCGTGCTGTCGGTGACGCAAGGGTTGGCCAGATGCTTGTTCTCGCTCATCAATGCGGCGGTGGTCACTTCCGCGATCATATAACCGCTGTTCAGGCCCGGATTGGGCGTCAGGAACGGCGGCAGGTTGAAGCTGAGCACCGGATCGACAATCAACGCCACGCGCCGCTGCGCAATCGCGCCGATTTCGGCGATCGCCAGCGCGATCATGTCGGCGGCAAAGCCCACCGGCTCGGCGTGGAAATTGCCCCCCGAAACGATCAGGTCGGCCCCCACCAGCACCAGCGGGTTGTCAGTGGCGGCGTTCGCCTCCACTTCCAGCGTGCGGGCGGCCATGCGCAGCACGTCCATCGCAGCACCCGTCACCTGCGGCTGGCAGCGGATGCAATAGGGGTCCTGCACGCGGGCGTCATCCACCACGTGGCTTTCGCGGATTTCAGAGCCGTCCAGCAGCGCGCGCATCGTTGCCCCGGCCTCGATCTGGCCCGCATGGCCGCGCAAGGCGTGGATCTCGGGCTGCAAGGGTGCGGTGGAACCCATGATCGCGTCAGTGCTCAGCGCCGATGTGATCAGCGCCGAATGCGCCGCGCGCCATGCGCCAAAAAGCCCGGCCAACGCGAAAGCGGTCGAGAATTGCGTGCCGTTGATCAGGGCCAGCCCTTCCTTGGGGCCAAGCGCCACCGGCGTCAGGCCCGCCGCTGCCAGTGCATCGGCACCCGGCATCACTTTTCCGCCGAATTCGGCCTCGGCATGGCCCATCATCACCGCGGCCATATGGGCCAGCGGTGCCAGATCACCCGACGCCCCGACCGACCCCTGCGCCGGGATGACGGGCGTCACGCCCTTGGCCAGCATCCCTTCCAGCAGATGCACCAGCTCCAGCCGCACACCCGAGGCGCCGCGCCCGAGGCTGAGCAGTTTCAGCGCCATCAGCAGCCGCGCGTGGCGGCGCGGGATCGCGGGGCCTACGCCGCAGCAATGCGACAGGATCAGGTTGCGTTGCAACGCGGCGGTATCTTCGGATGCGATCTTGACGCTGGCCAGTTTGCCGAACCCGGTATTCACACCGTAAACCGCATCGGTGCCTGCGACGGCCTGCGCGATGCGGTCATGCGCCAGTTCGATCGCGGCGTGGCACGACGGATCAAGGCGCACAGACGCTTCGTTCCAATAGATATTTGCAAGATCGGCCAGCGTCACTGCACCGGGGGTGAGGGTCAGGATCGTCACGATTTGCCTCCGAAAATGCGGGAGTGAAGGGGGTTATAGCCGATACGGTACGCCAGTTCGGCAGGGTGCGCCACGTCCCACACCGCCAGATCGGCGCGCAGGCCGGGAGCGATGCGCCCGCAATCGTCCAGCCGCAGGGCCGCGGCAGCGTGGCGCGTGACGCCCGCCAGCGCCTCTTCGGGTGTCATGCGGAACAGGGTGCAGGCCATGTTCATGGTCAGCAAGAGCGATGTCATCGGCGACGATCCGGGGTTGCAGTCGGTGGCCAGCGCCATCGGCACGCCGTGTTTGCGCAGCGCGGCGATGGGCGGCATCTGCGTTTCGCGCAGGGTGTAGAACGCGCCGGGCAGTACCACGCCAACGGTGCCGGCCTCGGCCATCGCGGCCACGCCATCCTCGTCGAGATATTCGATATGATCCGCCGACATCGCGCCATAGCTGGCCGCCAGTTTTGCACCGCCCAGGTTGGACAGTTGCTCTGCATGCAGTTTCACCGGCAGGCCCAGCTCTGCCGCCACGTCAAAGACCCGCGCGATCTGCGCCGGTTGGAAGGCGATGCCCTCACAGAACCCGTCAACTGCGTCCACCAACCCTTCGGCATGGGCAGCGCGCAGGGCGGGGATGCAAATATCGTCGATATAGGCATCTGCATCGCCGCTGAATTCGGCAGGCACCGCATGTGCGCCCAGGAAACTGGTGGTGACGCGTACTGGCCGGTGCCGGGCAATTGCACGCGCGGCGCGCAGCATCCGCAGCTCGGTCTCAAGGTCCAGCCCGTAGCCCGATTTGATCTCAAGCACGCAAGCGCCCTCGGCCAGTATCGCATCGACTCGGGGCAGGGCGCTGGCAATCAGCGCCTCCTCACTGGCGGCGCGCGTGGCTTTCACGGTCGACACGATCCCGCCACCGGCGCGCGCGACTTCTTCGTAGCTGGCGCCGTTCAGGCGCATCTCGAACTCTACGGCGCGGTCGCCGCCATGCACGATATGGGTGTGGCAATCAATCAGGCCCGGCGTCACCAGCCGCCCGCCCAGCGATGTCTGCGCCAGCGCGGCGTGGTCCTGCGGCAGCTTGGCCTTGGGACCGACCCATGCGATCATGCCGTCCGTGATCGCGATGGCGGCATCCTCGATCAGACCATACGGCGTGTCCGACACGGCCAGTGTCGCCACGGACAGATCGGTCAGAATCTGGCTGTTGTCAGTCATTGCGAGTCTCCGGCTATGTCGATTTCTCTTTTCTTGTACGATTTAATGTGAGATATGTCTATACATAAACGCGAGGGACCGAAAATATGATCTTTGCAAAGCGTGCATTTCTGTCGTCGGGATGGGCCGACAATGTCCGCCTGACCCATGAAGCAGGGCGTCTGACCGGCATCGACACCGGGGCAACCCCACAGCCGGGCGATACGGTCGTGGATACACTGCTGCCCGCGCTGGCCAACCTGCACAGCCACAGCTTTCAGCGCGCGATGGCCGGCATGACCGAATTCCGCATGGCCGGCAAAGACAGCTTCTGGACATGGCGCGACCTGATGTACCGCTTTACCGGAACGCTGACGCCTGAGCAGATCGAGGCGATTGCCGCGCTGGTGTTTCTGGAAATGCAGGAGGCCGGATATGCCAGCGTCGGCGAATTCCACTACCTGCACCACCAGCCCGGCGGCACACCCTATGACGATCTGGGAGAGCTGTCTGCGCGCATCGCCGCCGCCGCCGCCCGGACCCAGATCGGCCTGACGCATCTGCCGGTTCTCTATACCTATGGCGGGGCAGGGCAGGCGCCGCTTCAGTCAGGGCAGGCCCGGTTCGGCAACTCGGTCGAACGCTACGCCGATCTGGTGGCCCGCGCCCGCGCGGCGGTGAAAGAGCTGCCCTCCGATTGCCGCGTCGGCATCGCGCCGCATTCGCTGCGTGCCACATCGCCCGATGATCTGCGCGCGGCACTGGCGGCGCATGATGACGGGCCGATCCATATCCATATCTCCGAGCAACCCAAGGAAGTCACCGATATACAGGCATGGCTGGGCGCACGCCCGGTCGAGTGGCTGCTGGACAACGCCCCGGTGAATGCCGATTGGTGCCTGATCCACGCCACCCACATGACCGAGGCCGAGACGCTGGACATGGCGAAATCCGGCGCTGTCGCAGGGCTTTGCCCGATCACCGAGGCCAATCTGGGCGACGGACCGTTCAACGGCCCCACCTACCTGACGGCCGGGGGCCGGTTCGGGCTGGGATCAGATTCCAACGTGCGGATCTCCCTGACCGAAGAATTGCGCACGCTGGAATATTCGCAGCGCCTGCGCGACCTCGCCCGCAACGTGATGGTCGTAGGCGAAGGGTCGGTGGGCGAAACGCTCTACACGGGGGCCGCGCGCGGCGGGGCTCAGGCGCTGGGCCGGGGCACCGGCGAGATTGCCGTGGGCCAGCTTGCCGATCTGGTGGCCATCGACAGCAACGATCCCGCGCTCTGTGCCTTGCGCGCCGATCAGTTGCTCGACGGGCTGGCCTTTGCCGCCAGCGACAATGTCGTGACCGATCTGTGGTCAGCCGGGCGTCATGCGGTCCGCGAGGGCAGGCATGTCGCGCGCGGCCGGATCATGGCCGACTACCGCGCCGCGATGGCCAGCTTGATGGCTGCACTCTGATCCAGATAACTGATGCGGATTTCCAGCGCCGCGTCGCCATCCCGCAGGATCGGCGCGGTGCCTGCATCACCCACGAATGCGGTATCGCCGGGGGCCAGTGACTCACCATCAATCTCCGGCACGCCCGCCAGCCCGTGAAACGCCCTCATGCCGGGCTGCACCGGGGCAAGGGCAGGCCGGGATGGCCCGCGATGCACGATCACCTCGCCCGCGCAGATCGCTGGGTCGAACATCAGGTTGAGATCGGTCAGCGGCCCGTCCGTCAGCCTTGCATAGACGCTCAGCCCGCCGTCAAAGCGGACCGGCTCCCACAGGGGCGCGTTCAGAACACCGCCCGCATGTTCCAGATCGACGCCACCGCCCTCGACCACGGTCAGAATTCGCATCACGCCCGAGAAATCCGAAAACGCCCCGTCCTGGCCCACATCCGCCCGGCTGATCCGCCAGGCCATCCGGTCGCCAAGCGTCGCGGTGGCAATCTCGCGGGTCACGCCGCCATCGTTTTTCCAAGGAATGTCGATCAGGTTGGAACAGCGCAGGATGTCCATCGGGGCGGGCCTTTCCATCGTATAAAGCAAGGGGCGGTCAGGGCGATTCATGACGCGCAGCTCTCGCCGCGTCTAGCCCTGCAGCGCGAAGCGCGTCAACACCGCTTCCAGACAGTCAACGGTTTCGGCCATGTAATCTTCGCAATAGCCGGCCGCGTTCTCCAACACGCTGAAATACGCGCAAGACAGGCCCGTGACCGTATCCACCATCAGGAACTGCCCGCCATAGCCCGCATGCCCGATCCAGCGCCCGTTGGTCATCATCTGGTCGGCATAGCGCACATGGTCGCGCGGCGGCGCCAGCGTCTTGGCATCGCGGCCCGGCACGGCTTGGATAAATGGCTGATTCCAGCCGGGGCAGGGGGCGGGCCCGGCGATCCGCGCCAACAGCAGGCCAAAGCGCGCCAGATCTCTGGCCGTCATGCAGGCACCGCCAGAGAAGGCCGGCAGCCCTTCGGGGCTGAGGCTGATATGGAGCGCATCGGCGATCCCTGCCGCCTCTGCAATGGCGTCGATCTGCGCATTCAGCCCGCCGGGCCGCAGCCCGTCGCAGATCAGCGTCAAAAGATCGGTGTTGGCCGAGCAATAGTTGATCACAGACGCCCTGTTGTTTAGGTCCGCCCCGCCAATCGAGCGCACGAAGGCCCCCATCTCCGTCTCGGGTGCGCCATCGGGCGGCAGCCGCCAGCCCAGCGCAATTTCCTCGGTATAACAACTGGCGTTGGGGTCGGCGTAATCCTCGGAAAAATCGTTGATCACGTTCATGTCCAGCACGTCCTGCACCCGCGCGCCGCGATAGCCCGCGCCGATATCCGGGATATAGGCCTCCACCGGGCGGGCAGGGTCCAGCAACCCCTCGCCGATCATCCTGCCCGCAATCAGATGCATCATCAGCTTGCTGACCGATTGCATCGAATGCGGCTGGTCGGGGGCGAAATCGTCGGCATGGCGCGCCAGCACGATCTGGTTGCCACGCGCACAGACCAGCGCCGAAAACTCTTTCCGCGCTGTCAGCGTCGCCACCTGCGGCAGCGCGGCGAGGGCGGTGTTTTCAGCAGGCTCCAGCACCAGTTGCCGCCGCGCCCGCACCATATAGGCGCGGCGAAACAGCCGATGCGCGTTGTGAAAACCATGGCGGCGATATTCCGGCTGGTTCCAGCGTTGCTTGTTGCCCGCACCCACCGCGAGGTCGGGATTGGGGATGCGCCCGGCGCTCATGCCGGATCCACCTGCATCAGGACATCTACCGCCAGAACCTCGCGCTCGTAGACGAACAATGGGTTGATCTCGATCTCGGCGATCTCGGCGGCATGGGCCATCGCATAGTCCGCCAGCCCGGTGAGTGCGGCCACCAGTGCCTGCCGGTCCACCGCAGACTTGCCGCGAAACCCGTCCAACAGCCGCGCCACCTTCAACCCGTCCAGCGCCGCGTCGATCTCGGCCGAGCGGGCAGGCAGCAGCAACGACACCGTATCGCCGATCAGTTCCACCAATATGCCGCCGCTGCCCAGCGTCATCGCCAGCCCGAATTGCGGATCGCGGCGGATGCCGACCACCAGTTCCGCCAGCGGCGGGGTGGCCATCCGCTCGACCAGAAACGTGTCGGTGACGGCGTCTGCCGCGAATTGCGTGACGGCGTGGCGCATGGCGTTGGCCGCCTGCATCAGCGCTCCTTCATCCGCGATGTTCAACGTCACGGCCCCGGCATCGGATTTATGCGCCAGCGCCGGTCCCATCATCTTGAGCACGACGGGATACCCGATATCGGCGGCCGCCTCGGCCAGTTGCGCCCCGCTACAGGCCCGCCCGCGCGGGATGGCGATCCCGGCGGCGGCCAGCCGCGCCTTGCCCTCCGCCTCGTTCAGCAGACGGGGGGCCGCATTGGGCCGGCCGGGGATCAGCGGCGCGGGCGCGGCGCTCAGGATCTCGCGCTGGCGCGCCCGCCACCATGCGGCACCGCGGATCGCGTTCAGAGTCTCGTGCACCCCCTGCATCGGGGCGACACCGCGCGCCACGTAAAGGTCGCGCACCTCGCGCCCGATATTCTCGGGGATCGTCGCACAGATCGCGGCGGGCAGGCCCGCCTGCCGTGCGGCCTCGGCAAAGGCCAGCCCGTCATTGAGGTAAAGCTGCCGGCTCTCGTCCAGACCGGCGGCGGGATAGTCCTGCACCAGCACCGCCGCCTGCGCCGGGATATGCGCGGCGGCGGCCTCGAACACGGGGGCTGTATGTTCGGGCTGTCCCCAGATCGGCGTGGTGTAATCCAGCGGGTTCGAAACCGTGGCGATGGGCGGCAAGAGCGGCGTCAGCGCGGCCAGTGCCGCGGCGTCCGGCGCCGCGAACTGCAAGCCGATCCTCTCGCCGTGATCCGCCAGCATCGTCGCCCCGCCCCCCGAACAGGTAAAGCCCAGCACCTCCCGGCCTTCGGGCGCGCCCGCGATGCACAGGAATTTCAGCGTTTCCAGAAATTGCGACGGGTTGGTGACACTGATCACGCCCGCGCGCTCGAACAGCGCAAGATAGAGCGCGTTCGACCCCGCAAGCGAGCCCGTGTGGCTCAGCGTCAGGCGCTCTCCGATGGCGGAACTGCCGGTTTTCAGCGCCACGATGGGCGTGCCCGCGCGGGCTGCTTTCAACGCCGCGCGCTCGAAGGCGGGGATGTCGCGCAACCCCTCGATATGCACCCCGATGGCGCGCACTTCGGGCCGCTCGCACAGCAGGTCGATGAATTCGGCGATGCCCAGATCGGTCTGATTGCCAGCCGATGCCATATAGGCCAGTGGCAGGGACCGCTGGCTCATGGTGATGTCGGACGAAAACATGCCCGATTGGGTAATGATCGCCGCGCCGTAGCCGGGGCAGGTGCCGCCATGGGCAAAGGGCCAGAGTGCCGACTTGCCGATGTAGTTGATCAGCCCGTAACAGTTGGGTCCGATCAACACCATGTCCCCCAGCGCCGCCTTCAGCGCCTCCTCCAGCGCGCGGCCCTCCGCATGTGCCTCGGCAAATCCGGCAGAATAGCAGACGATCCCGCCCGCACCCATCGCCGCCAGTTCCGCTACGGCCCCCGGCACCAGCGCGGCCGGGATGGCCAGGAACACCGCATCGGGCGGTTCGGGCAGGGCGGCGATGTCCGGCAGGCAGGGCAGCCCCGCGATCTGCGCACGGCGCGGGTTCACCACCCACATCTGCCCGCCGTAACCGGCACGCCGCGCCTCGCCGATGCCCACCGCCGCATCCGCCCCGCCGACAAAGGCGATGTGACGCGGGTTCAGCAGCCGCTCGAAATTCTGGCGCTTGGCCTGCGTCATTACAGCCGTCATGCCGCTCAGGCCCCCAGCGGGCGCAGGATCGAGCGGGTGATGATATGGCGCTGGATCTCCGACGTGCCGTCCCAGATCCGTTCCAGCCGGCTGTCGCGCCACAGCCGCTCGATGGGCAATTCCTCCATCAGGCCCATGCCGCCGTAAATCTGCACCGTGTCATCGGCGATCCGGTTCAGCATCTCCGAACAGTAGACCTTGACCATCGCCGCATCGGCATCCTCCATCGCGCCGCGCTCGGCGCGCGCCACCGCATCGGCAACCATCAGATCGGCCGCCCGCAACCCCATCGCCCCATCCGCCAGCCGGAAACCGGTGGCCTGAAACCGCCCGATGGGCTGGCCGAACTGGCGGCGGCTCGCGGCCCAGTCGGTTGCCAGCCCCAAGATGCGCTCGGCCTTGCCGCAACAGCACGCGCCGACCCAGATACGTCCCATGCCCAGCCATTGCCCCGCCAGTTCCAGCCCGTGCCCCTCCTGGCCCAGCACCTGGCCGGGGCCTAGCCGCACATCGTCGAATGTAAGCTGGTAATTGCGGTAGCCCCGGTAGCTGACACAGCGATTGCCCTCGCGACATTCGAACCCGGGTGTGCCGATATCGACGAGGAACGCCGTCACCCGCTTGCGGCTGCCGCGCGGCCCCTCATCCACGCCCGTGGCGGCAAAGACGATGGCGAAATCCGGCATGCAGGGGCCAGAGATGAAATGTTTCGTCCCGTTCAGAATCCAGTCGTCACCGTCGCGCCGGGCGTTGGTCTTCATCCCCATCACGTCCGATCCGGCCTCCGGCTCGGTCAGCCCGAAAAGCTCGCGCTTTTCGCCACGCACCGCGGGCAGCAGGTATTGCTCGCGCTGATCGCCCTCGCAGGCCAGCAACAACTCGGTCGGGCGCGCGGCCCAGCTGTGCAACGCATGGCTGGTCTTGCCATATTCGCGCTCGATCAGATGCATCGCGCTCAGGCCCAGCCCGCCGCCGCCCACTTCCTCGGGCAGGTTGCAGGCATACAGGCCCAGCTCCTGCGCGCGCGCCGCGATCTGGCGGCCCAGGTCCTCGGGGACCTCGCCGGTCTTGTCGACCATCTGCTCATGCGGATACATCTCGGCGTCCATGAAGGCGCGCACGGTGTTCAGCAGCAGTTCGTTCTCGTGGCTGACCAGAATATTCATCGGCTTAGTCCTCTTTCAAAGCAGTTTGCGCACGCTGGCGCGACACGATGGCCGACACGGCAAACGCGCCCAGTGTCACGGCAATCAACACCACGGCCGCTGCCGCCACAGTCGGGTCGGTGTTTTCGCGGATGCCGTTCCACATCCGGCGGGGCAGGGTGTAGACGTTGAATTTCGAGATGAAGAGCGTGACCACGATCTCGTCCCAGCTGAGGATGAACGCAAACAGCGCCCCCGCGAACACGCCGGGCCGGATCGACGGCAGGATCACCCGCCGCATGGTGGTCCAGGCCGGTGCGCCCAGATTACGGCTGGCCTGTTCCAGCTTGGGGTCGAAATTGGCCAGGCTCGCGCTGACGGTGATCAGCACCAGCGGCGCCGCCAGAACCGTGTGCGCCAGAATGAGGCCCGCATATGTGTCCAGCAGGCCCAGCGGGATCAGCAGCCGGTAGAACGCCATCGCCGAAATGATCTGCGGGATGATCAGCGGCAACAGCAGGAAGGCGCGCACCATTTCGCTGTATTTCGATGTGACACGCCACAGGCCGATCGCCGCCAGCGTGCCCAGCGCGGTGGCCAGTACGGCAGTGCTGACCGCGATGATGCCGCTCTGGGCAAAGCTCGACAGCCATTCGGGGCTGGAAAACAGAAACTCGAAATGCCGCCATGAATAGTCGCCCTTGGGCATCGACAAGAACCGCTTGGGCGTCAGTGACACCGGGATCGCGATCAGCGCAGGCAGCACCAGGAACAGCAGCGCCATCCACGCGCCTACCCGGTTCAGTCGTGCAAAAAGCCCCGGTTTCATCGTGTCGCCCCGCCGCCAAAGGCCGCGCTCAACTGCATGAAGCGCGACATGAGCCACAAGAGTGCGAGCACCGAGAACAGCATCAAAGTGCCCAGCATCGCCGCCGTGCCCCAGTTGAGCGTGACCAGCAGCTGCACCGAGATATATTCGGCCACCATCAACACCTTGCCGCCGCCCAGGATCGCGGGCGTCACGTAGAAACCGAGGCTGAGAATAAAGACCAGCAACGACGCGGCAATCAGCCCCGGCGCGGTCAGCGGCAGATAGATCCGCCAGAATGTCTGCGTGCCGGTGGCCCCCAGATTGCGCGACGCGGCCATCACGCGGGTGTCCAGCGTCTGCATGTTCGCCAAGAGTGGCAGCACCGCGTAGGGCACCATGTAATGCACCATGCCGATCAGCACGCCCAGCTCGTTGCGCATGAAGCGGACCGGTTCGGAAATCAGGCCAATGGCCTCCATCGACTCGTTCACCAGCCCGTTGCGCCCCAGCAGCATCAGCCACGCAAAGGTGCGCACCAGCACCGAAATCCAGAAGCTGACCAGCAGGAAGGTCAGCATGACATGCTGGTTGCGCGCGTGGGCATGAACCATCGCGTAGGCCACCGAATATCCCAGCGCGACGCTGAAAAACGTGGTGATCAGGCAGATGCGGAACGTGGTCCACAGGATACGCCCCAGCGCGTCGGTCTGATAGAGTTTCTGATAGTTGCCAATCCCCGGTTCGGGATCGGTCACGCTGAGCCACAGGATATTGGCCAGTGGCCCGGCATAAAACGCCAGCACCACCAGCAGCAATGGTGCCACCAGAAGCCAGCCAGGGCTGATATGTCTGCCAAGTACCCGCATGTCATCGACCGATAATTGAGGAAAGCGCCGAAGGCCGGCATGGCCTTCGGTCAGTGAGCGGGCAACCCAGGGAGAAAGGGGCCGCCCGCCAGAGAGGATCGGATCAGCTGATCGCGTCGAGGAAGGCGTTGACCGCCTCGCTGCCATTCTCGCCCCACCAGACCGGATCGTTGTAGACGATCTTGTCGATATTCATCGCCGACGTGATCGCATAGGGCTGCTGGTCTTCGGGGATTTCGCCAAAGGCCGCCGGGTTCGACGGTGTCATCCCCAGGCAATCCAGCAGCGCCAGCTGGGCCGGTACTTCCTGCGCCGTGGCGATGAATTTCATAACCGCATCGCGGCCCGCCGGGTTGCCCTTGGGCACGATATAGGCACCGGGCATGGCCATCGCCTGATTGTTCACCAGCTTGTAGCGGCCTTCGGTGTCCGTCTCGATGTTGCGGCCCCGGTTCTGCCAGATGATCGCCATGGACGCTTCGCCATTGACGCACATCGAATGCACTTCCGACCCCGAGCCCCAGTAGATGCTGTCATCCTTGATGGATTTGACCTTGTTCAGCGCCCGCTCCATGTCCAGCGGATAGAGCGCATCGCCCGGCACCCCGTCGGCCATCAGTGCAGCCTCAAGTGACCCGTTGGCCCATTTGTAGAGCGCGCGGGTGCCAGGGAAGCCGGCAGTGTCAAAGAAATCCTTCCAGTCCTTCGGCGGATTGTCCCCGTAAACTTCGGTGTCATAGACGAAGGCATAGCCGTAAAGGATGATCGACACCCCGTATTCCAGCGCGTAATTCGGCAGCGTCTTTTCCTTGCTGACGATGCTGTAGTCGATCGGCTCCAGATGCCCTGTGGGGCCAAGCGAGACCGCGTTGAAGAGGTCCCCGTCAGCCACATCCGCCGTCACGTTGCCGCTGTCGACCATCTCGCGCAGCTTGCCTTCCAGCGGGCCGGAGGTATCATACTTGACGCCCAGCCCGGTCGCTTTGGTAAAGGCATCACCGATGGCCGATCCGTGGCATTCCACCGACTGGCCGCCCCAGTTCCACATCACCACGTGATCGGCGGCCGCCTTGGCGTCGCCTGCGATGACGGACGCGGTCGCGACCCCGGCCATGCCGCACAGCGCCAGAAAGCTGCGACGGTCCATTCGGCCGGCCTTGTAGGCATGGGCGCTCTCGATCAGCGTCTCCTTCATGAATTGCTTGTCTTGCATGTCGGTCTCTCCTTGTTGGTTATGGGCCGTTTTCTGCCCTTATCGTGGGGCGCGCATTTTGCCCGCCCGGGTCATTTCTTCAGGTATCTTCCAGCCTGACGGCGGCCGTATCGCTCCAGCCCAGATCGACCGGCTGGCCCTCGCGCAGCGCGTGCGGATTGCGCCAGCTGTCCACGTCCACCTCGATATCGTCGCGGCCCTCGACCGCGACCATGAGTTTCTGCACCGCGCCGAAATAGGTGATGCCCCGGATCGTGCCGGTCAGCCGTGCTGTCCCGTTCATCTGCCCGCCGGGCGCGATGTCGATCTTCTCGGGGCGCAGCGCATAGGTGCCGTCCGGCATCGTCAGAAAGTTGCTCTTGCCAAGGAACCCGGCAGCAAATCGCGTGCGCGGATGCTCGTAAAGCTCGTTGGGCGTGCCCAGTTGCTCGATCCGGCCCTGTTGCATGATCACGATCCGGTCGGACATCGAAAGTGCCTCTTCCTGATCGTGTGTGACATAGACAAAGGTGGTGCCGACGCGCTGGTGAATATCCTTCAATTGGTCCTGCACCTCGATGCGCAGCTTCTTGTCCAGCGCGCCCAGCGGCTCGTCCAGCAGCAGCACCGGCGGCGCAAAGGCCAGCGCGCGCGCCAGCGCCACGCGCTGTTGCTGCCCGCCCGACAACTGGCCGGGCTTGCGATGGCCGAATTCCGTCAGCTGCACCAGGTCGAGCATCTCGTCCACCCGCGCTGCGATCTCGGCGCGGGGGCGTTTGCGCACGTCCAGCGCATAGCCGATATTGTCGCGCACGGTCATATGCGGAAAGAGCGCATAGCCCTGGAACACCATGCCGAAATTGCGCCGCTCCGCCGGGACATCGCGGATCGACCTGCCGTCCAGCAGGATATCGCCCGCCGTGATGTCCAGAAACCCCGCGATCATCATCAAGAGCGTGGTCTTGCCCGATCCCGACGGGCCAAGCAGCGTCAGGAACTCGCCGCGCTGGATGTCCAGATCGACGTTGTCCACTGCGGTAAAGCTGCCAAAGTGTTTGGTCAGCCCGCTGAGCGTCAGCCCTCCTGATTTGGCATCTGACGCGGCTTCTCTCATTTGTCTGCCCCTCGCAGGTTCAGTCTGTTACGTGCTTCCTGTGGTGAAAGGACGCGACCGCCCATGCGCTCGATGATCTCGACCGCGCGAGTCACCAACTGGCCATTCGTGGCCAGCACACCGCGCTCCAGATAGATGTTGTCCTCCAGCCCGACGCGCACATTGCCGCCCAGCGCCACCGACGCCGCCGCCATCGCCATTTGCATCCGGCCGATACCGAAACTGGCCCAGCTTGCGCCCGGCGGCAGTTGAGCCTTCATCGCCGCCATCGTCTCGACCGTCTGATCGGCACCCCACGGAATGCCAAGGCAGAGCTGGAACATCGGCGGCGCGTCGATCAATCCCTCCTCGACCATCGCGCGGGCAAACCGGATATGGCCCAGCTCGAACACTTCCAGTTCCGGCTTCACGCCCCATTCCTGCACGAGTTTGGCCATCCGGCGCAGCGTCGGCGGGGTCGAGATGTAGATGCTGTCGGTGTCCGAGAAGTTCAGCGTACCACAATCCAGCGAACAGATCTCGGGCATGCATTCACGCACATGCGCCAGCCGCTCATCGGGGCCGATCATGTCGGTGCCGGGGCCGGGCATCGCCGGGTCGTCGGGGCTGGGCGCCCAGTCGCCGCCCATCCCGGCAGTCAGGTTGATCACCACGTCGGTGTCGCTGGCACGGACCAGATCGACCGCCTCCTTGAACAGCGCCACATCGCGCGAGCCCTGGCCGGTCTCGGGATCGCGCACATGCAGGTGGGCGATGGCCGCGCCGGCCTGTGCTGCCTCGATGGCGGCATCGGCGATCTGTCGTGGCGTGACCGGGACATGCGGGCTTTTGCCGGTGGTATCCCCGGCGCCCGTGACAGCACAGGTGACGATGGTTTCGAACTTCATGCGGGTCTCCTCTTCGCATCCAGTGTGCGACCGGACGCCGCAGAAAATGTAGAAATTACGACGAGTTTTGGCTATAGATGTCGAATATTCACATCTCCTCCCCCGCAGCTGTTCCGAGAATGAAGCATGCTTACCGAGATCAAACAGACGCAGCAGAGCGGGCGAATCGTCTGTGTCCTTGTGCCGCGATTCAACATGATGAGCCTCATCAGCCTGCTGGAGCCCGCGCGCATCGCGAACTACCTGTCGCGCCATCCGCTCTACACGGTCGAGCATTGCTCGGTCGGCGGGGCGACGGTCACCGCAAGCAATGGCATGCCCGTCGCCTGCACCGACCTGCCGGATAAATTGGCGCGCGACGATCTGGTGCTGGTTGTCGGCAGTTGGGGGGCCGAACATCACGATAATCCGCGTCTGGAATCATGGCTGCGGCGTCAGGAACGGGCGGGCGCGCGGCTCTGCGCGGTCGAGATGGCGCCCTATATTTTTGCCCGCGCGGGGCTGCTGTCGGGGCGCAAGGCGACGGCGCACTGGTCCTATCTCGCGGGGCTTTTAGAGAACTACCCAGAGGTGGAGGGGGCCGAACAGCTCTTTACCATCGACGGGCGCATCATGACCTGCGCCGGATCGACCGGCGGGATCGACCTGATGCTGGAACTGATAAAGCGCGACCACGGCGATGCGCTGATCACCGAGATTTCCGACAACCTCATGCATCACACGGTCCGGGAGGGGACCGATCCGCAACGCCGCCCATTGGGTCGGGGGCTGGAGGGTTTGCCACCCCCGGTGCGCGCCGCGATCAAGCTGATGGACGCCCATATGGACGAGCCGCTCAGCGTGCCGCAGATCGCGCAGCGGGTGGGTCTGTCGCAGCGCCAGTTGGAGCGGCAGTTCAATCGCTCGATGGGTTGCAGCGCGGTCCAGTTCGGCAGGCTCATGCGGCTGCAACATGCGCGCGTCCTGCTGATCTCGACCGATCTGGGTGTGCGCGAGGTCGCCGCCGCCTCGGGCTTCAACTCGCTGTCACATTTCGCCTATGCGTTCCGCAACTGCTTTGGCAGCCGACCCAGCGACTACCGGCAGGGCTGGCCCGAACAAAACGACATGCCCGCATGGCCCGGCACGCTTGCGCGCTACCTCGAAACCCTGCGCCCGCATGGCGCGGCGCGTGCGCGGCGTTAACCGGGCAATTCTGCGCATTGATACCGACGCAATACCGATGTGTTGCCGACGCAATGCCGAACGCGTTTTGTGACCGTTAATCAATGCCTTGACGCCCATTCGCGCGCTCAGTCCCGCAGCGCCTTCAGCACCGCCACGATCTTGGCGTCCCGCTCGGCGGCCATCTCGGTGAAATGGCGATCCCCGGCGATGGCATTGCAGCCGTCCACCATCCGGTCGCGCAACTCCCGCGTCAGTTCCGGTGCCTCCAGCCGGGTCCAGGGCCATTTCAGCGCCGGGCCGAACTGGTCAAGGTTGGTGGCCATGCCGCCCTCACCGCAGGCGACGTGAAACGCCATGCATTGCCCTTGCACGGCCATGCGCGGGGCAGGGCCATTTATCAATGCAGTATCAATGTCTTGCGGTGTCGCTTCGCCATTGGCAACCATGTGCAGCGCCTCGCGCCACAGCGCCTCTTGCAGCCGCGTGGCGACGAAACCGGGTATTTCCTTTTTCATCACCAGTGGCGCCTTGCCCGCCACCTCGTAGAACGCCGCAGCCCAGGCCACGGCGGCGGGGTCGGTCCGCTTGCCGCCGACGATCTCGACCAGCGGCAGCAGGTAGGGCGGGTTGAACGGATGCCCGATCACCGTGCGCTCTGGCGTTGGGCAATCGGCCTGAATCTCGGTCATGGTCATGCCCGAGGTGGACGAACAGATGACCACATCAGGGGGCAGGATGCGGCCCAGTTCAGCATAGAGCGCCTGCTTGATGTCCAATCTCTCAGGCGCGCTTTCCTGAATGAAATCAGCGTCCTGAACGGCTTCTTTCAGGTCCGTTGTGATGCTCAGCCGGTCCAGAGATGCGCCCTCTGCCAGCCCCAGCGCGGTCAGGCTGGTCCACGCGGTCTCAATCACCTGCAGCAATGCGGCGCGCTCCGCCTCGGTATGGATGTATGCGCATACGTCATAGCCGCGCGCCAGGAAATGTGCCGCCCAGCCACCGCCGATCGGGCCCGCCCCGATGCTGGTGACACGGCGCACGCTCTGTGGATCGCGATAGCCCATCATTCCCCCCGGAACTTCGGTTCGCGCTTCTCGACAAAGGCGGCCACCCCTTCGGCGGCATCGGCGGATTTCAGCATCTTGCGATAGGTCGGCAAACCGCCGCCGCGCATCCTGGCAAAGGCCTCCTGCAGGGGCACGCATTCGATCTCACGCTCCACCTCTTTGACGCTCTGCATCGCCAGCGGCGCCGACCAGGCAATAGAGGCCGCCCATTCGCGCGCCGCATCCATCAGTTGCGCACGCGGAACCACCTTGTTTACAAGGCCGTAATGCGCTGCCTCTTCGGCGCTCATCCGGCGGCCCAGCAGGAACATCTCCATCGCGATATTGTGCGGAATGCGGCGCGGCAGGCGTTGCAGGGCGCCGGCATCCGGCACGATCCCCAGCGGCATTTCCGGCAGGCCGAACTCCACGTGATCAGCCGCGATCAGCAGGTCACACCCCAGCGCCATTTCGAAGCCGCCGCCGATGGCCAGCCCGTTGATGGCCGCGATCACCGGTTTGTTGAGCGCCCAGTTTTCCGTCAGCCCGGTAAAGCCGCCGAACCCGTAATCGTCGGTCTCCCACCAGTTATCGAGCTGCATCTCGCCCGCGTTCAACGCCTTGAGGTCCCAGCCCGCCGAGAAAATCTTGTCACCGCCCCCGGTCAGGATCGCGCAGCGCAGGTCCTTGTCCTCGTGCAGTTGCTGGAACGCCGCCGCCAGCGCCTGACTTGTGGGGACGTCGATGGCGTTCACCTTTGGGCGGTCCAGCGTGATCTCCAGCACATGGCCGTCACGCACGACCTTCACTCCGTCTGACATGGGGTATTCTCCTTGTTGGCCGTGCCCGTCGGGCCGGGGGACGTGTGCCATCTTCCCGCGAAAGGGCGGGGGCGCATACGATTTTTCGACATCTGTTGACGATAATTGCGCGGTTTTTCCGCATTCCGGCGGCTGTACGGCCTGCCGCCACGCCACGGAGCCGTTCGGTCGGGCCTGCGCATGTTGGGCGCACGTCACGAAAACCCGTGATTCATGTTTTTCGCTCATGCTGGCACCCTCCCGTTTCCTCGACACGTTGCGGGCGGTGCGCGGATATAGCCCCATGGACAACCCGCCGCCTCTTGCCCTCTGCCGGGCAATGATGCGAAAATCGCCGCGATGATCTGCCGAACCCGGAGGGCGCATGACAGCCAGACTGACAGACCAGTTTCCGCCGCGCCGGGGCCGCACCCACGAGGTTCAAGGACCGGGGGCCATCGGCTTTGCGCTGGCGCTGGCCGGGCGGCTGGGCGGGGTTGTGCTCTGGGTGATGCAGGGCTGGCAGGGGCGGCAACTGAACCCGGTGGGGGCGGCGGAATACCTTGATCCGCAGCGCCTGCTGATTGCCAGAACCCGCGACGAGGCCGAGACGCTGGCCGTCGCCGAAGAGGCGCTGCGCGCAGGGGCGGTGACGCTGGTGGTGATGGAACTGACCCAGCCGCTGGGGCTGACACCGGGGCGGCGGTTGCAACTGGCCGCCGAGACCGGGCGCAGCACGGGCCTGTGCCTGATGCCCGAGGGGGTGGGCAGCAATGCGGCCGAAACCCGCTGGTACACTGCGCCGGTTTTCGACGCGGCGGACTCGACTCTGATGCGGTGGGAGATTACCAAGAACAAATCAGGAACATTAGCAGCATGGGATGTCCGCTGGGATGCCGAGACGCATCGTGTCATTGTGGTTTCCGAGGCTGGCGAGCGACCGGGTGTTGCGGGCGCAGCCGGTTGATGGCCCTTTTGCGCTGACCCTGCGGCAGGGCAATACCGAGCGTCTTTATTGTTTGAACCCGGCGGGGCTGCGGCAGGGGTTGACGCCCGGCATGCCCGCCTCGGATGCGCGCGCCTTCTGTCCCGATTTGCAGAGCCGTCCGGCAGAGCTGTCGCGCGACACCCGTTTCCTGCACGCGCTGGCGCGCTGGGCCGGGCGATATTGTCCGTGGGTCGGCCTGGACGGGCGTGACGGGCTGGTGCTGGATGTCAGCGGTACGGTGCATCTGTGGGGCGGGCAGGAAAGCGCGATGATCGCCGACATGCGCCAGCGGCTGACGCGCGCGGGGCTGGCGGTGCGCATCGGGGTTGCGGACACGCGCGGCGCCGCCTGGGCGCTGGCGCATTACGCCGAAGGGATCGCGCCACCGGGGGCCGCGTCCGAGACGCTGAAGCCGCTGCCGGTCGAGGCGCTGCGCATCGAAGCCAAGGCGGCGCTGGCGCTGCAACGCCTGGGGGTGCGCAGCATCGGCGATCTGATGGCGCTGCCGCGCGGCACGGTCAGTCGCCGCCTTGGGCCGGGCGTGCTGATGCGGCTCGATCAGGCGCTGGGCGCGCGCGGCGAGCAGGTCTCGCCCCTGGCCGAGCCGCCGCATTACGGGGTGCGCATGACGCTGCCCGATCCCATCGGCCTCAGCGCCGATGTGATGGCGGGGGCCAAACGCCTGCTGGAACGGCTCTGCGCGCGGCTCAAGGAAAACGAGATGGGCGCGCGGGTGCTGTGCCTGACGCTGCGCCGGGTCGATCAGGAAAGCCAACAGGTTGAACTGCGCCTCGCGCGCCCCTTGCGCGATGTGGCGCGTATCCTGCCGTTCTTCGAGCGCGGGGTCGGGCAGGTCGATGCGGGCTACGGGATTGACCTGCTGCGGCTGGAGGCGACGCAGGTCGAGCCATTGCCGACCGAACAGATTGCCCATATGCGCGGCCCCGAGGATGGCGCGCTGGAGGATCTCATCACCCGTCTCGGCACCCGGATCGGGCTGGAGAATATCCAGCGCTTCCTGCCCGCCGACAGCCATATCCCCGAGCGCAGCTTTCTCATCGCACCGGCCGCCTGGTCGCGGGCGCAAGGCCCGTGGGTGGCGCTGCGCCCGCGCCCGGTGCAACTGTTCGCGCCTGAACCCATCGGGGCCACGGGCGCGCGCCCGCCGCGGCATTTCCGCTGGCGGCGCATGGCGCTGACTACGCAGCGCGCCACCGGGCCAGAGCGGATCGCGCCGGAATGGTGGCTGGAGGATGACGGCTGGCGGCGGGGTCTGCGCGACTATTGGAAGGTGGACACCGCGCAGGGGCGGCGGCTGTGGCTGTTCCATACACCACAAGATCCCGGCTGGTTCGTGCAGGGGGAATTCGCATGAAAGATCCGCTGCAAACCACCACCCCCGCCGACATCGCCGCACCCGGCTATGCCGAGCTCTGCGTGACCAGCAATTTCACCTTCCTCACCGGAGCCTCGCACCCCGAGGAGCTGATGACCCGCGCCGCAGAACTGGGGCTGGAGGCGATCGCCATCACCGACCGCAATTCGCTGGCTGGGGTGGTGCGTGCCTATGCAGCGCTGAAAGAGCTGCGGCGCGAGGCCGACGAGGTGCATATCCGCTCGCACAGGCAGATCGACGCCAGCTCACGCCAGCGCATTGCCGCGGAACGCACCATGACCCGGCCCTCTGGTCCCCGTCTGCCGCGTCTGATCGTGGGCTGCCGTCTGGTGCTGGAGGATTGCCCGGTGCACTGGATCGCCCTGCCGCAGACCCGCGCCGCCTATCAGCGGCTCTCGCGCCTTCTGACTCTGGGCAAGCGGCGGGCGGAGAAGGGGGGCTGTCTGCTGACACTCAAGGACCTGCTGGAGGGCGCGCGGGGCATGATCCTGATCGCCTTGCCACAGGGCGAGCCGGACGAGCATGACGTGGCCGAGCATATCCGCGCCGTGCTGCGCCGCTATCCGGCCCATGTCTTTCTGGGGGCGGCGCCACGCTATGACGGATCGGATCAGGCTTACTTGCGCCGCTGTGCGCAGTTGGCGCACAGGACGGCAGCGCCGATGGTGGCGGTGGGCGATGTGCTGATGCACCGCGCGCACAGACGGCAACTGGCCGATGTGCTGACCTGTATGCGCGAACATATCGTCATCGACGATATCGGCACCCGCGCGCTGCCCAATGCCGAACGGCGGCTGAAAGGGGCGGGCGACATGGCCCGCGTCTTTCGGGATCATCCCGCCGCCCTGCGCCGCACGGTCGAGATCGCGGCGCGGTGCAGTTTTTGCCTCAGCGAATTGAGTTACGAGTATCCCGATGAGGTTTCGGGCGATGAACCGCCACAGGCGCGGCTGATCCGTTTGACAGAAGAGGGGATCAAGCGGCGCTACCCCGAGGGCATCCCCGATAAATACCGCGCCATGGTGGACAAGGAACTGGCGCTGGTCGAGGACCTCGGCTTTGCTGCCTATTTCCTGACCGTGCACGACATCGTGCAATATGCACGCAGCATCGGCATCCTGTGTCAGGGGCGCGGATCGGCGGCCAATTCGATCCTGTGCTACGCGCTGGGGATCACCGATGTAGGCCCCGATCAGATCACCATGGTGTTCGAGCGCTTCGTCTCCAAATATCGCGGTGAGCCGCCGGATATCGACGTGGATTTCGAACATGAGCGGCGCGAGGAAGTGATCCAGCATATCTATGCGCGCTACGGTCGCCACCGCGCGGGCCTTTGTGCCACGGTGATTCATTTCCGCTCCCGCGCGGCGATCCGCGAAGTGGGCAAGGTGATGGGCCTTTCCCAGGACGTGACGGCAGGGCTGTCCAGCCAGATATGGGGCATGTCGAACGGCGGCGCGGATGTGGACCGCATCCGCGAACTGGGGCTGGACCCTGAAGAACGCAGGCTGGCGCAGACCCTGAAGCTCATTCAGGACCTCATCGGCTTTCCTCGCCATCTCAGCCAGCATGTCGGCGGCTTTGTCATCACCAAGGGGCGGCTGGACGAGCTGTGCCCGATCGAGAACGCGGCGATGGAGGACCGCACCGTGATCGAGTGGGACAAGGACGACATCGACACGCTGGGCATCCTCAAGGTCGATATCCTCGGGCTGGGCATGCTGACCTGCATCCGCAAATGCTTTGACCTGCTGGCCCTGCACGAACGCATCGATCTGAGCATTGCCAGCGTCCCGCAGGCAGATACAGCCACCTACGATATGCTCTGCGTGGCCGATGCGGTGGGCGTCTTTCAGGTAGAGAGCCGGGCACAGATGAATTTCCTGCCCCGCATGCGCCCGCGTGAATTCTACGATCTGGTGATCGAGGTGGCCATCGTCCGGCCCGGCCCCATTCAGGGCGGCATGGTGCATCCCTATATCAACCGCCGCCAAGGGCGCGAGAGTGTCGAGTTTCCCTCTGACGCGCTGCGCGAGGTGTTGGGCAAGACGCTGGGCGTGCCGCTGTTTCAGGAGCAGGCGATGCAGATCGCCGTGGTCGCCGCCGGGTTCACCCCCGAAGAGGCCGACCGCCTGCGCCGCAGCCTTGCCACCTTTCGCAAGATGGGCACGATCAGCACGTTCCGCGACCGCTTCGTCAATGGCATGCTGGAGCGCGGCTATGAAGCGGAGTTTGCCGAGCGGTGCTTTGGCCAGATCGAGGGGTTCGGTGAATACGGCTTTCCCGAAAGCCACGCGGCGGCCTTTGCGCTCTTGGTTTATGTCTCGGCCTGGCTGAAGCGGCATCACCCGGCGATCTTTGCCTGCGGGTTGCTGAATTCACAGCCGATGGGGTTCTATGCGCCCGCGCAGATCGTGCGCGACGCGCGCGAACACCAGATCGAGGTGCGGCCCATCTGCGTCAATGCCAGCGACTGGGACAACACGCTGGAGCGGCGCGCGGATGGTGCCTTGGCGTTGCGGCTGGGGTTCCGGCAGATCAAGGGGCTGCGCGAAGAGGATGCGGGCTGGATCGTTGCGGCGCGCGGCAATGGCTATCCCGACCCCGAGGCGCTGTGGCTGCGCGCGGGCGTGGGCCCCGCCACGCTGGAACGGCTGGCAGAAGCGGATGCGTTCACCGGCATGGGGCTCAGCCGCCGCGATGCGCTCTGGCAGGTCAAGGCGATCCGCGGCCAGCAGCCCTTGCCGCTGTTCAATGACCAGATCGAAGGCGAGGGGATCAAGGAGCCGGACGTGGTGCTGCCGCCGATGCATCTGGGCGAAGAGGTGGTGGAGGATTACGTGGCGATGCGCCTTACGCTGCGCGCGCACCCGATGGAGCTGCTGCGCCCCGCGCTGCCCGGTCTCACGCCGCATGCGGAGCTGGCCGAGGCCCCGCTGGCCCGTACTTGCGTCTGCGGGCTGGTGATCACCCGGCAGCGGCCCGGCACCGCGTCGGGCGTGATTTTCCTGACGCTGGAGGACGAAACCGGCGTGTGCAACGTGGTGGTCTGGCCCAAGATGTACGAGGCCAACCGCCGCGCGGTGATGGGCGGGCGGCTCTTGCGCATAACGGGCTATCTGCAGCGCGAGGGGATCGTCGTGCACCTGATTGCGCAAAAGGTCGAGGATGTCTCGCATTGCCTTGCCCAGCTTGGACACCCGATGGATGAGGCCGTGGGCGTGACCGCGCCTGCCGCGGATGATGCGCCCCGCCCGGCGCGCCAGCCCGCCCGCGCGATGCATCCGCGCGATCAGGCCAAGCGGTTGTTTCCCAGTCGGGATTTCCACTGAGCCGGGGAGGAAACCCTGCCGGACGGCCCTCCTGCGAAAATTTGCGGGATATCCGCGCGTCGCAGCGCAACGCTCTTGCCATGAGGCCGCGCCCGCCTATGATCGAAACCGAAGGACACGAAGGGGAGGACAATCGCATGGACATGACCGGCGAACACCGAATCGCGGCACCACGGGCCGAAGTCTGGGCGGCACTGAACGATCCCGAGGTCCTCAAGGCCTGCATTCCGGGCTGTCAGGAGCTGGAGAAAACCTCGCCCACCACGATGGAGGCCAAGGTTGTTCAGAAGATCGGCCCGGTGAAGGCAACCTTTACCGGCGCTGTCGAGCTGGTGAACATCAACGCGCCAGAAAGCTACACCATTCAGGGCGAGGGCAAGGGCGGCGTTGCGGGCTTTGCCAAGGGGGCGGCGGATGTGCACCTGGCCGAGGACGGCGACGAGACCATCCTGACCTATGACGTTCGCGCCACCGTGGGCGGCAAGCTGGCGCAGCTTGGCAGCCGGCTGGTTGCGTCGACGGCCAAGAAACTCGCAGCGAAATTCTTTGACAATTTTCATGACCATTTGACCAACGTGACCCCGCCAGAAGCATAAGCTGCAGGGGCTATGATACACGCGTGCGAAGCACGCTCGCCAATCCAGGGAGGACCCAGATGACAAACGTAAAGATGAAAGTGAACGGCAAGACGGTCGCGAGGGAGGTGCCGGACGAAACCCTGCTGTCGGAATTCCTGCGCGAGCATCTGCGCCTGACCGGCACCCATATCGGCTGTGACACCAGCCAATGCGGCGCCTGCGCGGTGCATGTGAACGGCAAGATGGTCAAGGCCTGCACGGCGCTTGCCGTGTCGCTGGAAGGCGCGGAAGTGACGACCATCGAGGGGCTGGCCAATGGCGAACTGCACCCGATGCAGGTGGCATTCCACGACAACCACGGGCTGCAATGCGGGTTCTGCACGCCGGGCATGATCATGGCCGGGGTCGACATGGTGAACCGGTACAAGGCCGAGGGCCGCGAGCTGACATCAGAGGCGATCCGCCACGAGCTGGAAGGCAATATCTGTCGCTGCACCGGCTACCACAACATCGTGAAGTCTATCGAAGACGCCGCGGCAAAGATGTGAATGACGCAAGGGAGGAAATGACATGAGTTCTGGAATTGGCAAAAGCGTCAAACGCAAGGAAGACAAGCGATTCATCACCGGCAAGGGCCGCTATACAGATGATCACCGCATGGACAACCAGGCCTACGCGGCCTTCGTCCGCAGTTCGCACGCGCATGCAAGGGTCAAGGGGATCGACGCGTCGGCAGCACGCGAGATGCCGGGAGTCATCGACGTTCTGGACGGCCATCAGCTGACCGCAGACGGGATCGGCAACATCATCTGCGGCTGGGCCATTACCTCGAAGGATGGCAGCCCGATGAACATGGGCGCCTGGTCGGCGCTCGCCACTGAAAAAGTGCGCTATGTGGGCGACGCCGTGGCCGTCGTCATTGCAGAAACGCAATCGCAAGCCCGCATCGCCGCCGAAGCGGTAGAGGTCGATTACGAAGAACTGCCCGTGGTCGCGCATGTGGCCAAGGCCGGCGCCGAGGGCGCGCCGCAGATCCACGACAACGCGCCGGGCAACCTGATCTACGACTGGGAGCTGGGCGACGAGGCCGCAACGGACAAGGGGCTGGCAGAGGCCGCGCATGTCACCACGCTCGACGTGACGCAGAACCGCTTGTCGCCAAACCCGATGGAGCCGCGCTCGGCCATTGCCACATATGACGACGCCGAAGAGCATTACACGCTCTACACCACAAGCCAGAACCCGCATGTGGCGCGTCTGGTGCTGTCGGCCTTCTACAACGTCGCGCCGGAACACAAGCTGCGGGTGATCGCGCCCGACGTGGGCGGCGGCTTCGGGGCCAAGATCTATATCTATCCCGAAGAGATCACCTGCCTCTGGGCCTCGATGAAAACCAATCGCTCGATCAAGTGGACATCGGATCGGGGCGAGGCGTTCATGACCGATGCGCATGCGCGCGATCACGTCACGACTGCCAAGATGGGGTTCGACAGCGACGGCAAGATCACCGGCTTCAAGATCGACACGATTGCCAATCTTGGCGCCTACATGTCGCTCTTTTCCAGTTCGGTGCCGACCTATCTCTATGCGCCGCTGATGTCCGGGCAGTACCAGATGGAGAACATCTACTGCAACGTGAAGGCCTATTACACCAACACCGTTCCCGTTGATGCCTATCGCGGGGCCGGGCGGCCCGAGGCCACCTATCTGGTCGAACGGATGATGGAGACCGCCGCGCGCGAGATGGGGATGGACCCGGCAGAGTTGCGGCGGCGTAACTTCATCACCGAATTCCCGCACCAGACACCGGTATTGATGCAATACGATGCGGGTGATTTCCACACCATCCTTGATAAGGCGCAAAAGGCGGCCGATGTTGCGGGCTTCCCCGCACGCAAGGCCGAAGCGGCATCGCGCGGCAAGCTGCGCGGTCTGGGCTATTCGACCTTCATCGAGGCCTGCGGGCTGGCGCCCTCCAAGGCGGCGGGCTCGCTCGGGGCGGGCGTTGGCCTGTGGGAATCCGCCGAAGTGCGGGTGAACCCGGTGGGCACCGTCGAGATCCTGACCGGTAGCCACAGCCACGGGCAGGGGCACGAGACCACCTTTGCGCAGATCGTTGCCGACAGGTTCGATATCCCCGTCGAGAACGTGCAGATCGTGCACGGCGACACCGACAAGGTGCAGTTCGGCATGGGCACCTACGGTTCCCGCTCTGCGCCTGTCGGCATGTCGGCCGTGGTCAAGGCGATGGACAAGGTCGAGGCCAAGGTGCGCAAGATCGCGGCCCATACGCTGGAGGCCAGCGAGGACGATATCGTCATCGAGGGTGGCCAGGTGAAGGTCGCGGGCACCGACAAGGCGATGGCCTGGCACGAAGTCGGGCTGGCGGCCTATATCGCCCACAACCTGCCGGACGGGATGGAGCCGGGCCTGAAGGAAACCGCGTTCTTTGACCCGGTCAACTTCTCGTTCCCCTCGGGGGCGTTCATCTGCGAAGTCGAGGTTGATCCCGAGACCGGACATACAGAGGTCGTCAATTTCACCTCGGCTGACGATTTCGGCACCATCATCAACCCGATGATCGTCGAAGGGCAGGTGCATGGCGGTGTCACGCAAGGCATCGGGCAGGCGCTGCTCGAACAGGTGATCTATGACGAGGATGGTCAGCTTCTGACCGGATCCTACATGGATTACACCATGCCGCGCGCGGCCGACGTGCCGTTCTTCAGCGTTCAGCATCACGAGACGCCCAGCCCCAACAACCCGCTGGGTGTGAAAGGGTGCGGTGAGGCGGGGGCCATCGGTGCGCCGCCCGCAGTGATCAACGCGATCACCGATGCGATCGGCACCAATGATCTGGCGATGCCGGCCACACCACTGGCCGTCTGGCGCGCGCTGCAAGCCGCGTCCAAACCCATCGCGGCAGAGTAAGGAGGAGACAGAAGATGTATCCCGTAAAATATCACAAACCGAATACCATCGACGACGCTGTTGCCGCCCTCGCGGCGGGCGAAGAGGCGATGGTTCTGGCCGGTGGGCAGACATTGCTGGCGACGATGAAACAACACCTCGCCTCGCCCAGCGATCTGGTGGACATCCGCGGTATCGACGGCATGGTGGGAGCCTGCATTGACGGTGACACACTGGTCATCGGTGCGGCAACCACCCACGCCGAAGTGGCGGGCAGCGCCGTTGTGCGCAAGCATTGTCCGGGCCTTGCAGCACTCGCTGGCAACATCGGCGATCCGGCGGTGCGCAACATGGGCACGATCGGCGGGTCACTGGCCAACAACGATCCGGCGGCGTGTTACCCTTCGGCCATGTTGGCGCTGGGGGCCACCATCGTGACCAACACGCGGCAGATCAGCGCCGATGACTATTTCCAGGGCATGTTCGCTACCGCGCTGGAAGAGGGCGAAATCATCACCTCGGTCCGCGTTGATGCGCCAGCCAAAGCGGCCTATGCCAAGTTCGCCCAGCCCGCATCGCTCTTTGCGCTGGTCGGTGTCTTTGTCGCTGACGGCCCGCATGGTGTGCGTGTCGCCGTGACCGGCGCAGGGGACGATGGCGTGTTCCGGCACGCCGGGCTGGAGGCGGCGCTGGCGTCTGACTGGTCGGCAGGGGCGCTGGACAGTGTCGATGTCTCTGAAGACGGTCTGATTTCGGACATACACGGATCCGCTGATTACCGTGCGCATCTGATCAAGGTCATGGCAAAACGCGCCGTCGCGGCGGCATAGAAAGCCGGGCCATCGGGGCCGATTGCTCCGGTGGTTCCTGCCAGCCACAATGCGTGCCCCATGCAAGGGAGTCTTGTCCCTTGCATGGGGCGCAACGTTTTGTGGTAGATTGCCCCAGTCGTAACCTGCTGCTGCCGGAGCAACCTGCATGAAACGCACCGCATTCTGGAAACAGGCCATTCTATCGGCGATGCTGCTCGCAGGTGCGGCGCTGGGCTGGCAGAACCGTGCCGAACTGGGCGCGCTCTGGGCGTCCTTCGGTGCCGAACCCGGTCAGGGTGGGGGGGTGGTGTCTACCTCTAATGCCGCGCCGGTGATCGTGGATCAGGTGCGCCTAATGCGCGACGATCTGACATTTTCAGCCATAGGTACCGGTTTTGCGCTCAAGTCGGTGACATTGCGCGCACCGTCCACGGGCGAGATCGTTGAATTCAACATTGCGCCGGGGCGCAAGTTCCGGACCGGCGATGTCCTGCTGCGCTTGAAGGACATCGATCAGCGCCTTGCTGTCGCGCTCGCCGAGGCACGGCTTGCGCAGGCCACCTTGGCGCAGGACAGGTACAGCCGCCTGCAAGACAGCGGAGTCGCGGCTGCGGCCCGGATGGAGGAAGTGCAGACCACCTATGAGGTCGCCACCATCGAACTGGAAAAGGCAAAGGCGGATCTCGATGACCGTGTGCTGCGCGCGCCGTTCGACGGGGTGGCGGGCCTTGCCACGGTCGAGAAAGGCGAACGCGTCAACGAGGCCGAGGTGGTCGCCAGCTACGACGACCGCAGCCAGATTCTGGTGGAATTCGACCTGCCCGAGGCGCTGCTGTCGCGGGTCTCACCCGGCCTCGCGGTGTCGGCCAGCACGCCGTCGATGGAGCGCCAGCAATTCGCAGGTACGATCACCGCCATCGACAGCCGCATCGCTGCTGTTACCCGAACCGCGCGGGTGCGCGCCGCCATCGACAATAGCGACGACAAGTTCCGCCCAGGTGCCTCCTTTGCCCTGACGCTTGATCTGCCCGGCCCGACCTACCCATCGGTGCCGGAACTGGCGCTGCAATTCTCGCGCGGTGCGCTGCATGTCTGGCGCGTGAACGATGGTATCGCCGAGCCCGTCGAGCTGCGCATGGTGCGCCGCCGTGCGGGGCGTGTGATCGTCGAGGGGCCGCTTGACGAAGGCGATGCGGTGGTCGTCGAAGGCACGCAGCGCCTACGGCCCGGAATCGCGGTGAATGTGCTGAATGCGCGCGGGGATGGCAGCTCATGATGATCGGTGGCCGCGGCATCAGCGAACTCAGCGTGCGCCGCCCATACATGGCGGCGGTGATGAGCCTGCTGATCGTGATCGCGGGGATCGGTGCGCTCTTTGGCGTCGAAGTGCGCGAATTGCCCGATGTGGATCGCCCGGTGGTGTCTGTGCGCGCCAACTATCCCGGCGCGTCGCCAACCACCGTCGATGCCGAGGTCGCGTCCTTGATCGAAGGCGCCGTGGCGCGCGTTGCGGGTGTTGAGGGGGTGCGAACCTCGTCGGAGGAAGGCAATGTTCGCATGCGGGTAGAGTTCAACCCGGACCGTGATCTGGCCACCGCGTCGAACGACGTACGCGAGGCGGTCAGCCGGATCGAGAACCGCCTGCCGGCCGGCGTCGAAGACCTCTTTGTGGTCAAATCCGAACAGAACGCCAATCCGATCATGGACATAGCGGTATGGAGCGACACCCGCTCGATCGACGCCCTGACGCGGCTGGTAGAAGATGCCATCGCGACCGAATTCACTGCCGTCGATGGCGTGGCCGAAGTGGTGTTGTTTGGCGACCGAAAGCGGGTGATGCGGGTCGAGGTCCGGCCGGACCGGCTGGCCGCGTTCGGGCTGTCGATCGGCGAGGTGGCCGATGTGCTGCGCGCGGCGCAGTTCGATGTGCCGGTGGGCAGTTTTACCTCTGGCCCGCTCGAGGTGCTGGTGCGCGCCGATGCCACCGTGGCCGACCCCAAGCGGATCGAGGACCTGATGTTGCGCGACAAGGTGCGGATGGGCGATGTCGCAGAGGTCTATTTCAGCATGGCCACGGCCGACAGCATCGCCCGGCTGAACGGGCGGCAGGTGGTCAGCCTCGGGATCGTCCGGCAGGCACAATCGAACACGGTGCAGATATCGAACGATGTGCGCCGCGCCATCGGGCAGTTGCAGTTGCGCTTTCCCGATCTGGGTTTCCAGATCAGCAGCGACGACGCCGTATTCATCGAAGGCTCGATTGCCGAGGTGCTGAAGACGCTCGTGCTGGCGCTGGTGATCGTGATCGCGGTGATCTGGGTGTTTTTCGGGCAACTGCGCGCAACCCTCATTCCGGCGATCACCATTCCCATCGCGCTGATCGGGTCGGTCGCGGGGATCTGGCTGATGGGGTTCTCGATCAATCTGGTCACGCTTCTGGCGTTGGTGCTGGCGACCGGGCTGGTGGTGGACGATGCCATCGTCGTGACCGAGAACATCCAGCGCCGCCAACAGGACGGCATGGGCCCGCGCGCCGCGGCTGTCATCGGCTCGGGGCAGGTGTTCTTTGCGGTGATCGCCACGACGCTGACCTTGATCGCGGTCTTCGTGCCGATCTCGTTCCTGCCCGGAGACGCGGGGCGGCTCTTTACCGAGTTCGGCTTTGTCCTTGCGGTCACAGTGGCAATCTCGTCCTTCGTGGCGCTGACCATGTGCCCGATGCTGGCTTCGCGGGCGGGGCGGCTGGGGGCGGAAGACGGGCTGTTCATTGCCATTGGCCGCCCGATTGCCGCGCTCTATGCCGCGATGATCCGCCCGATGATTCGCGCGCCGCTGGTCACGCTGGTGGCCGCTGGCGTGCTGGCGGGTGGCGCGGCGCTGGTTTACGACGATCTCGGCGAAGAGCTGGTGCCGCCCGAGGATCGCGGCTTTGTCAACGTCTGGTTGCAGGGGCCGGACGGGACGGGCCTTGAATACACTGACCGGCAGGTGGTGCAGGTCGAGAACACCTTGCGGCCCTATGTCGAACAGGGCGTGGCGCAGGGCCTCTATTCGATCACCGGGCGCTATGACCTCAATCGCGGCAGCATCGGTTTGCGGCTGATACCGTGGCACGAGCGCGAGATCAGTCAGGCCGATATCGAGGCGGCGATCCGCAGCGATCTGAACGCATTGCCGGGCGCGCGGGCACAGGCATGGCCGGGCAACAGTCTGGGATTGCGCGGCGCATCGGGGGGCGGGATCAAGGTCGCGCTGCTGGGGCCGACCCATCCCGAAATTGCCGAGGCCGCCGATGATTTCGCCATCGCGCTGGAGAACGTGCCCGGCGTCTCGGGCATCCGCGTCCAGTATCAGGCGACCCAGCCGCAGCTGAGCATCGGGGTGGACCGCGAGCGCGCCTCGGATCTGCGCGTGCCGATGTCCACCCTGTCGGTGACGCTGCGGGCCTTGATTGACGAGGACGAGGTGGCAGAACTGACCATCGAGGACGAGGCGGTGCCGATCCTGCTGCAATCGGCGGCTGGGGCCGTGCGCGACCCGGTCGATCTGATGAACCTCTATGTGCGCTCGGAAGATGGCAATCTGGTGCCGCTCAGCCAGATCGTGACCCTTGAGGAAAAAGGCGTTGCGGCAGAGTTGGACCGCCATGCGCAGCGTCGCGCCATCGAGATCGACGCATCGGTGGCACCCGAGATCACGCTGCGCGAAGTGATGGAAGAGGTGCGTGCGCTGGCGCAACAGACATTGCCGGACGGTATCAGCCTGATATTTCTTGGTGAGGCCGCGTCGCTGGACGAGACGTCCTCGGCGATGACGATCACCTATGTAATCGCGCTGCTGGTGGTCTTTCTGGTGCTGCTGGCACAGTTCGAAAGCGTGACCAGCGCGCTGGTGGTGATGACGACCGTTCCGTTTGGCGTATGTGCAGCGATCTATGCCTTGATGCTGACCGGCACGACGATCAACATCTACAGCCAGATCGGGGTACTGATGCTGATCGGGGTGATGGCCAAGAACGGCATCCTGCTTGTGGAATTTGCCGACCAGCTGCGCGATCGGGGCCTGTCGGTGGCCGATGCCGCCTTTGATGCGGCGCGCGCCCGGTTGCGGCCCATCTCGATGACGTTGATCTGCACGGTGATGTCGGGGCTGCCGCTGATCCTTGGCACCGGGCCGGGGGCAGAGGCGCGCGCGGCCATCGGCTGGGTGATTGTCGGCGGGCTGGGGCTGGCGGCGGTGTTCACGCTCTTTCTGACACCTGCGGCCTATGCGCTGGTCAGCGGGTTGTCGCAGTCACGAGCATCAAGCGGCGAGGCGCTGGAAGAAGAACTGCGCGCCGTGGCAAACGGCGAGCCTGCTGAGTAGCACATAGATCGCAGGGATAAATTCAGCGCGGCAGTGAACGGCAGGGCATGTTTTCCGGATATGCTCAAACCCCTTGTTTTGCGACCGATTTCGCGAGAAGCTCGACTGAACAGCAGTTCAATGGGTGGCTTCATGACCGACGACGATCTTTACGACCAGCTGCATATCGACTTTCTCGAGGAGCTCTGGGGCGAGGGCTATCTGTCGCCGGGCGGTGCGGATGAGGTGGCGCGGGTCATTGATGGCGTCGATCTGACGGGGCGGCATGTGCTCGATATCGGCTGCGGTTCTGGCGCCATCGCGCTGGAACTGGTGCGGACCCACGGTGTCGGCCACGTGACCGGTATCGATGTCGAGGATCCGGTGTGCCTCGCGGCGCGGCAACGGGCAGAGGCTGCCGGGCTGACAGACCGGGTTACGATCCAGAAGGTGACGCCGGGGCCACTTCCTTTTGCGGATGGCACGTTCGATGTGGTGTTTTCCAAGGATTCCATCATCCACATCCCGGACAAGGAAACGCTGGCGATGGATGCGTTTCGCGTGTTGAAGCCGGGCGGCATGTTCGCCGCTTCGGACTGGCTGATTTCGCATGACGAGGCACCGTCGCCCGAGATGACGCGTTACATCGCCGCCGAGGCGCTGGAATTTGCCATGGCGTCGCCCGCGCGCTACGCGGCGGCAATGCAGGACGCAGGGTTCACGGATGTTGAACTGGTCAATCGCAACCCCTGGTACGCCGAGGTCGCGCGCGCGGAACTGGAAAGCCTTGCAGGCTCTGACCGCGCGAAGTGGGAGGCGCGCTATGGCGCGGATTTCATCGCCGAACAGATCAGGACATGGCAGGCGATGATGCCGGTGCTGCAATCGGGCGAGCATTGCCCGCATCACATCCGTGGCCGAAAACCGGCATGATCACACCGCTGACAGCCGATGCATTGGTGCTGGACACGCCGCGCCTGCGCCTGCGGCCCTATTCGCCGCTGGACATAGATATCGCGTGCGCAGTGCTGTGTGATCCGGAAGTGACAAAATTCGTCTGTGATACGGCCACGCCGGAAGCCGTCGCAAAGATCATGCTGCAGATCACCCGGCGCGGGGCGGGTGGGCGGGTCGGCATGTGGTGCGCCGAATTGCGCGACACCGGCGAAAAGGTGGGCGATGGCGTTCTGACGCCGATTCCGGTCGAGGGCACTGAAACCGATTGGGCAAAACTGGTGCCGGAAGCCTATCCCGACGATCCGATCGAAGTGGGCTACATGCTCAAACGCAGCGCCTGGGGGCAGGGTTATGCCACCGAGATTTGCGCGCGCCTGCTGCGTTTTGCGTTCGAGGCCACCACGCTTGATCAGGTGGTGGCCTGCACGGACCCGGATAATGCCGCATCCCAACGGGTGTTACTGAGATGCGGCATGCGCGATTGCGGCACAGGGCGCGCCTATGCCGAAGAGCTGCCGTGGTTCGAGATCACCCGCGCCGAATGGTGCGCCGCTCAGGCGTCGAACCAGTAACCGTCGGGATCGTCCGGGTAGACGCCCAGATACGGCCCATGCGCCTGATAGCCCATCAGGCGGCGGACATGTTCGGGGTAGGCGTCTGCCTTTTCACGGGGCACGGACAGATACATGTTTTCTTCCTGCCGCAGCCAGCCCAGCGAATAGGTGGTGATCAGGCCGGTGCGCGGGGCGTCGCTTTCATTCTTGCCGCCGCCATGCACCGCGCCGCCGAGGTAGAACAGGACAGACCCGCGCGGCATCACGGCCTGCGTCACGTCCGTCTCGGGGATATCGGCGATCTTGCGCAGGTCTTGGGATCCGGGCACCACGCGGGTTGCGCCGTTTTCCAGCGTGAAGTCCGTCAGCGCCCACATGGCGGAAATCTGGAACTCCACGCCGGGGATGCGAATGGGATAGAAATCATCGTCTCGGTGCAACTGCTGGCCGCCTTCACCGGGGTGAATTTCGATCGCGGTGGAACTGCCCAGTCGGTAGTTGGTGCAGTGGCGTTTCAGCACGCGGTCGGCAACCCCCATCACCAATGGATGCGCGATCAGGTCCGCCGACGCGGTGCTGTAGGCCAGGATGCTGGCCAGACGGCGCGTCTTGTACCCGTTGAAGTCATTGGCGAACTTGTCGCCCTGCTCCTCGAACGGCGCATCGAAATCCGCCAGTATCTGATCCAGCAGAGCAGGCTCCGCCAGGTTTTCCACGATCACCGCGCCATCCTTCAGCAGGGTTTCTGCCACGCTGGCCGGGTCGTTCTTCAGTCTCTTGATATCAACCATTGTATTCTGCGCTGAGCTTTTTCAGCCCCGCCTCCATGATGTCGAACATATCGTCAATTTCGTCTTTGGTGATGATCAGCGGCGGCGAGAAAACCGCCATATTGCCGGACGGGCGCAGCATCAGACCCATTTCCTCACAGACCATGTCGAGCCGCGCGCCGAATTTCAGATGCGCATCGAACGTCTCTTGCGGCAGGTCCGGGCGGCATTCGATGCAACCCAGCAACCCCATGCCGCGCACGTCGCCGACGATATCGAAATCCTCGCCGATCTGTTTCAGCCGAGCCTGAAAATGCGGCGTGACCCGCAGTACATGGCCGAGGATATCCTCGTTTTCCATGATCTCGATATTCTTCAGGGCTGCGGCACAGCTGACCGGGTGGCCGGAATAGGTGTAGCCATTGTAGAAGACCTCCTCGCCGGCCGGGGCCTCCATCCGTTTCAGTAATGCGTCGGACATGATGCAGGCCCCCAGCGGCAGATAACCCGAGGTCAGCCCCTTGGCGCAGGTGATCATGTCCGGCACGATGCCGAACACGTCCTCTGACGCGAACCAGTGGCCAAGGCGGCCAAACCCTGTCACCACCTCGTCCGAGATATAAAGGATGTCATGCTTGCGGCAGATATCCAGTGTCCGCTTGTGATAGCCGGGCGGGGGCACGATCACTCCACCCGAACACAGGATCGGCTCGGCGATGAACGCGCCGATATTGTCGGCCCCCTCTGTCTCGATCATCGCTTCCAGATCACCGACCTTCTGATCGCACCACTGCTCCAGCGTCATGCCTTCGGGCCGCCCATAGGGGTTCACATCCGGCAAGAAGCGCACCAGATCGCTGGCGTTGTCGAACTTGGTATTGAACCGTTCCTTGCCCGTAACCGTCGAGGCAAGGTAGGTCGAACCGTGATAGCCCTTCTCACGGGCGAGGATCAGCTTCTTGTCCGGGCGGCCAAGCCGGTTGTTATAGAACTGCACGGTGCGCAGCGCGGTATCGACCGCGGTCGAGCCACCGGTGGTGAAAAACACGTTATTCAGGTCGCCCGGAGCAAGCTCGGCGATTTTGCGCGCCAGCACGGCGGCCGGTTCCGAGGTCGAAGACCACGGCGAGGCATAGGGCATTTCCATCACCTGTTTGGCGATGGCGTCGGCCATGTCCTGGCGACCATAGCCGATCTGCACGCACCACATGCCGCCCGGCCCGTCGATGAACCGCTTGCCGGTGCTGTCCCACAGATAGATGCCGCGCGCGGTGTTCACGCGCATGTAGTCGTCGCTGCGCCAACTGTCGGTGCTGGCCCAGGGGTGCAGGTGGTGATCGCGGTCCCATTCCGTCAGGTCGGTGTCGGTAGGGGTGTTCGCGGCGGCGGTTACTAACTCGGTCATTACTCTCTCCGGTTGGATCTCTTGGGTGCCTCAGATGCGGCCCGGTGGCGTGGCGCGGGCGCGCGGCGGCGCAAAAAACGGTGTCTTCAGCGGTATCAGCCGGGCCATCCGGGTGCTCCACTGGCCTTCTTGGGATGTATAGACTTCGGCCCACAGGTTGCCGGGGCGCTGCCGGGCGTGGGATGCCTTTACATGCGCCAGCGCGATGTTGCGCTTGGCGGTCGGCGACCACAGGCCGGACGTGATATGCCCGACCTCACGCCGCTTGGCATGGTAGACCAAAGCCCCGGTGGCGGGTTTGAACCCTTCCACATCGACCTTCAGAAGCAGCGTGCGCGGAGCATCCCGCGCCGCCAGAAGCGCGCGGCGGCCGTTGAAATGCCCCTTGTCGAAATTGACCAGCCAGCCAAGGCCCAGCTCGAACGGCGTCTTGCCACGGTGCAGACGCTCGGTGGCGTGGATGGGTTGGAAATCGACGCCCGCGGCCAGATACCCGGCCTCGATCCGGGCGATGTTCAGCGCCTCATAGCCAATGGCGCGCAGACCCCAGAGCGCGCCGGCCTCCCACAGCCGGTCCCAGACGGGCAGGGCGGCGTCGCGGTCCATCCAGATCTCGTAGCCCAGATCGCCGGTGAACCCGGTCCGCGAGATCATCAGCCCCGGCTCCACCTCGCGCAAGTCGAACGGCTTGAGGTCCGCCACATCCAGGCCCGCCGCATCGAGGATCGAAAACGCTGTCGGTCCCTGCAAGGCAAGGCCCGCCACGGTGTCGCTCTCGTCCGTCACTGTGGCGTCAAACCCCCATGTGGCATCCAGCAGCCATGTCAGCATCGGCTCCTGACAGCAGAGCCGCCAATCGGTGTCGTCCAGCCGAAAGAGCGTGCCATCGTCGATGACCATCCCCTCTTCGTCGCACCAGACACAGTAGGCGACGCGGCCCACCTCGATCTTGGTGGCGTCACGGGTAATCAGACGGTTGATCGCGGCCAGCGCGTCGGGCCCCGCGATCCGGTATTTATGCATCGGCGAGATGTCAAAGAGCGACGCCTGATTGCGCAACGCAAAATATTCGAACTCGACCGAGTCGAGCACGGCAGGCGCAATATAGCCCGCCCAGCCATACCATGCCTTGGCGCGGCTCTGCTCTGCGAGCCGGGGCTGGAACGGCCCGTCGATCAGGCCAAGGGCGGGATCGGTGAAAACGCTCATTTCCGGCCCTCCGATGCAAGCGCGGCCAGAGCCGCATTGCGGCCCGCAAGGCCCATGATGTCGCCGCCCGGATGCGCCGACGCGCCGCAGAGATAGAGCCCCGCAGGACCCAGCGCATAGCGCCCCAGCCCGTTTGCCGGACGCAAGGTCAGCAACTGGTCAAGGCTCATTTCCGCATGGTGCCAATGCCCGCCCGGCGCGCCGGTCTGCGCCTCGATATCGACGGGGGTCAGCACTTCGCTCGCGGTGATCTGGCCGGGCAGGTCCGGCATGTAGGTGGCCAACGTGTCGATGGTTGCTTTCGCCAGCGCGCGTTTTGCCGTCTCGGTCCAACCGCCTTCCAGATCGCACGGCGCGTATTGCACGATCGCTGACAGGTAATGACTGTCCCCAGAGGTCAGGCCGGGGTCGGTGACGGACGGAATCACTGCCTCGATCACCGGGTTGGGGGACATCTCGCGGTATTTCGACGGGTTGAAGGCACGCTCTACATAGGTGGCAGAGGGCGCGGCTATGAGGCGCGCGGCCATCAGATCGCGGCTCAGCCCGATGACCGCAGGCAGGCTGCTGAGCCGCAGATTTACCTTGGCGGCGGTGCCACGGGCGCGAACATTGCGCATCCGGCGCGTCGCTTCGATATCGAAATGCTGCGGGCCGGCCAGGTGGCAGGTCACCTCTGCCCCGGTGCTGGTCAACACCAGCGGCGCGGTGATCTGGCGGCCATCGGCGGTCTCGACACCGCAGGCAGCCCCCGCTTCGATCAGCACGCGGGTGACAGTAACGCCGGTCTCGATCTGACAGCCCGCATTACGCGCGGCGTCTGCGAAGGCACTGCATAGCGCGCTCATCCCGCCCATCGGCAGCGTGACCTCGCCGCCATGGCCCATGCGGTAGATCAGGCTGAATACGGTGCCGGGGGCACGCGGGCCGGCCGCCGCCCCGCGCACCGCATCGGCGGCCAGCAGTCCGGCCATCGGGCCATCGGGCATTTCGTCCAGGATCGTGTCATAGGCATTGGATAGCAGCACGCGCAGGAAATTGCGCATCTCGTCGCGGCCCAGCCGTTTGAGCCCGAGCCCGAACCAGCCCAGCCGCATCATTTGACGTAACGCGCTGCGCGAGGCGAGCTTGCCGTCAAAGCCGGGCGGGGCATTCTCGGCCAGTTGCCGCAGCAGCGCGCCGTATTTGGCCAGCCGCCCGTGCAGCGCGCGATAGGCGTCCGCGTCGGGATGGGCACTGCTGTCCCCATTTGTCGCTTCGCCACCGCGCAGCACCACATGGCGGCCATCGGGTGACAACGCGACCGAGGGCAGGGGGGCGCTACGAAACGGCCAGTCGCGATTGCCAAGACCGATATCGCGGCGGACAGCCGGGCTGAGATTATAGAGCAGATGCGCGCCGCGCGGCGCGCCGTCCGGCCCCGGTGCTGCCATGCCGCCCAAGGTTTCCGCCTGATCCAGCACGCAGACCGATTTGCCGCGCCGCGCCAGCACGGCGGCTGCGGTCAGTCCGTTGATCCCGCCGCCGATCACAATCGCATCAAACCGAGTCATGCGGCGTAACCCTTCATGCGGTTGTCACGGGTTTCGCGCCGCAGGATGGCGCGCGCGGCATTGGCGCCGGGCGCGCCCATGACCCCGCCGCCGGGATGGGCGGAGGAGCCGACCAGATAGAGCCCCTTGATGGGAGATTCGTACTGGGAAAATCCCGGTACAGGCCGGTTAAACAGCAGCTGATCGAACGTGAGTTCGCCCTGGAAAATGTTGCCTTCGGTCAGACCGACTTCACGCTCGATATCGGCGGGGCTGCGGACCTCCTTGTGAACAATACGCTCGCGTATGTCGGGGCAGGCTATGGCGATACGGTCGATCACCACCTCGGCCATCGCGGCGCGCTGCGCATCATCCCAATTCGCGCCTGACCGGGTGCCGTTCACCTCCAGGTCATAGGGCGCGTATTGCACGAAGACCGTCATCATGTGGCTGCCTGACGGGGCCATGGTTGGGTCGATCTGGCTGGGGATCAGCATGTCGATATAGGGTTTGGCGGACCAGCGGCCATCCTTCCAGTCATCATAGGCACGTTCCAGCTCCATCAGGCTTTCCGAGACGTGCATATCGCCACGCAGGAAACTGGCATGAGGCGGCGCGGCAGGCATGTCGGGCATCCGGTCCAGCGCGATATTCAGCTTGGCCGAAGAGCCGCGAATCTTGAAACGCTCGACCGCGGTGGCGAAATCACCGGGCAGCTTGGCGCGCGGGACGTGCTTCAGGAAGGTGCGTTTGACATCCATGTTCGACGCCACCACCGGCGCGTGGAACGTATCGCCATTCTCCAGCGCGACGCCGATGACCCGACCGTTTTCGACGATGAATTCCTCGACGCCCGAGCCGGTCCGGATCGTGCCGCCGAAATGCTCGAACGCGGCCCCCATCGCGGCGGTGATTGCGCCCATCCCGCCCCGGGCAAAGCCCCATGCGCCGATGCCGCCATCCAGATCGCCCATGTAGTGATGCAGCAGAACGTAGGCCGTACCCGGCGAATAAACACCGAGGCCAGTGCCGATGATGCCGGAGCCTGCCAGATGCGCCTTGATCAGGTCATTCTCGAAATGCTCGTCCAGCAGATCACCGATGGACATGGTCCAGAATCGCAGCGTTTCGCCAAGCTCGCGACTGCCCAGCCCGTGGGCCTTTTTCACCAGATAGGCCAGTTCGTTCAGGTCGCGCGGGCGCAGGGATGTGGGGTCCGGCGCGTCGCGCAGCAGAAAGGGCCGGATGAAACGGCACTGGCGCATGATCGCCTGACTGTAGCGCGCGTAAGCATCCGCATCGCGGGGGGAATGGCGCGCCATTTCCCGGCGCAGGGCGTCATGGTCCGAGTAATAGGCGAAGTAATCACCGCTCTTGGTAAAGCTGGCACCGCCCTCGTAGGGGATCACCTGAAGCCCGAATTTGGGCAGATCGAGGTCGCGCACGATTTCGCGCCGCAAGAGCGAGCAGACGTAGGAGCAATTAGAGTAGGTCCAGCCCTCGTGCAGCGAGCGGCTGACCGCCGCGCCGCCGATCCAGTCGTTTTTCTCGACCACCAGAACACGCAGGCCCGCGCGCGCCAGATAGGCGGCCGTGGTCAGGCCGTTATGGCCCGCGCCCGCGATGATCGCGTCATATTTGGTGTTTTCGGTCATATGAGAGGTTCCCTGCGGCCAATCTAGACCGGGACGGGCCTCCGGGTAAAGTTATTTGAGCGCTCACATAAAAATAAGGGCTGACGGCGCTGATTTCCTGTGCCAAAAAGGGGATGAGGCGCCCGGAATGAAAAGGCATGATATGGCTGAAACACGCTCCAGACCGCGAAAAGAGCGTACCGAAAACGCGAATCGAAGACGGCGGCAGTTGCTTGACGCGGCCAAGCGGTCGATCCTGACGCACGGGCTGGCCCGCACGACTCTGGCCACCGTCGCGGACGAGGCCGGGCTGAGCCAGGGCGTGGCCGTCTTCTATTTCAAGTCCAAAAACGGGTTGCTGACCGAGACGCTGCGCGATCTATATTCCCAGTACGAGGCGCTCTGGATGCGCGCGCTGGAGAAGGCGGGGGAGGATCCTCGCGAACAACTGGGCGCGATTGTTGCTGCCGATTTTGATCCCCGCGCCTGCGGGCCCAAGGTGCTGCCGCTCTGGTTCGCATTCTGGGGCGAGCTGCGCTTTTCCGCGCAATATGCCGAAGTGGCGCAGGAGTTCGACCAGCGCCGCCGCGACGCACTGACCCGGGTCTGGTCGGCCTTGATGCAAGGCGCGGCACCTGGCGCGGCCGAAGAACTGGCGGACTGGATGGAGACGCTGACAGACGGGTATTGGCAGCATCTGCACGTCGCCCCCGGTGCGATCGACCGCGCCCGGGCCGAACGAGCCACACGGGTCTTTCTGGGCCGGATGGTGCCCACGCTTGTAGGGCATATTGACCGCGCGTGAACGTGGTCGGCAATTGCGCCTGCTTTTTGCTCGCCGCCATTTTCGTCTTTGGCGGCGATTAGGGCGGGTCGGCTTCCGGCGTGGCGGCGGGCGGGCAGGATACCCGGCAAAAATCCGATCAGAATTTAACCATTGAATGAATGTTCAATAAGTGGGCGTGGGATTCCACCCGCTATGGCTGCGTTCTTTTACATTGACTGGTGTCAGCACTCGGGTGATCATCCACGGATAACCGGTACATAATAATCCGGGCCATACCATAAGGGAGTCTGACAGAGATGGATATTGTTGATCAGCTAGGCGCGGTGCGCGAAGGCAAGATGAGTCGCCGGGCGTTTGCACGCTCACTACTGGCAAGCGGGGTGGCGATCGCCACGTTGCCAGCGGGTGCGCGACGCGCGATGGCCGCCCCCGAGGATCAGGGGACGTATTTCACATGGGGCGGGTATGACATCCCTGAGTTGTTCGGTCCCTATATGGCGAACAACAATGGCGAGATGCCAAACTTTGCCGTTTTCGGCGGCTCCGAAGAGGCGCTGACCAAGATGCGCGGCGGGTTCGTCGTGGACGTGTCACACCCGTGCAATCAGGCGATGCCGCGCTGGGTCGCGACCGGACTGTTCCAGCCGATCGACCCGTCGCGTCTGGGCAACTGGCCCGATGTCATTCCGGCGCTGGTCGACCTTGAGGGCAACGATGCCGAAGGCGGTTCGATCTGGATGGCGCCCTTCGACTGGGGTCAGACCTCGATCACCTACCGGACCGACCTTGTCGATCTGGAGGGCAAGGAAGAGAGCTGGGATATCCTGTGGGACCCGAAATATTCGGGCAAGCTCGGCTCGCTCGGCTCGGGGGCTGACGCATGGTGGGTCGGGGCGATCAAGGCGGGGGTCGATTTCAAGGATATCGACACGCCCGAGGCGTTCGAGAAGATCGCCGCAGTGATGCGCGAACAGCGCCCGCTGATGCGGACCTATACCGACGACAACACAACGCTGGAGCAGGCGCTGTCCTCAGGAGAGATGGTCGCGTCGATGACCTGGGCAAGCTCTGCGGTGCAGTTGCAGGCCGAAGGCGTGCCGGTCAAGTTTGCCAAGCCGAAGGAAGGCGCGCTGACCTGGGTCTGTGGCCTGATGATTCACAAGGACGCGCCCAAGGTCGACAAGGCGTATGAGATCATCGACAGCCTGCTGAGCGTCGAGACCGGGCATTTCATGATCAACGATTATGGTTACGGTCACTCCAACATCAAGGCGTTCGATGCGTTTGACGCGGCCAAGCTGGACAGCCTCGGGCTGAGCAAGACCCCCTCCGAAGTCTTGTCTGCGGGCCATTTCCAGGTGCCGCAGACCCAAGAGTGGGAAACGAAGATGAACGAGACGTTCGAACAGATCAAGGCCGGTTTCTGAACGCCGCGCTGCCAGGCCCGCGAACCCCAGGTTTGCGGGCCTTTTCAGATGTTCCAGAATTGGTAGGGCCGGATGACAGAAACGTCGAATTCCAGCACGAAAGCGCAGCGCAGTCCTGGCCGGGGCGGGCTGAGCGGGCTGCTTCACCGCCACGAGAACCTGCGTGGTTTTCTGCTGATGACGCCGACATTGCTGGTTATGGGGGTCGGCATCATCGCCCCGTTTTTCATCCTCGTCACGATGAGCCTCTGGACCCGTCAGGGCTTCGATTTCGACACGACACTGACGATGGCCAACTACGCGCGGACATGGAACGAACCGATCTATGGCGCATTGCTCAGCCGGTCGTTCTGGATTTCGGGCATTGCCACGGTTGCCACGGTTATCCTGTGCTACCCGATGGCCTATTTTGTCGCCTTCCACGTCCATCGAAACAAGATGATGTGGATCATCCTGATGACACTGCCATTCTGGACCAGCTACCTGTTGCGGGTTTTCGCTTGGAAGGTGATCCTCGGCTATGAGGGGGTGATCAATTCCGGCCTGATGGCTGTTGGACTGATCGAGGCGCCGCTGGAATTCCTCCTGTACAGCCAGGAGGCGGTGATCATCACGCTGGCCCATGCATGGGCGGCTTTCGCGATCCTGCCGCTCTATGTCAGCCTTGAAAAGATCGACAAGTCGCTGCTGGAGGCGGCCACCGATCTGGGCGACGGGCCGGTGGCGCGGTTCATGCGGATCACGTTGCCGCTGTCGCTGCCCGGCGTGATCGCGGCGTGTTTCCTGATCTTCATCCCCACCACGGGTGACTATATCACGCCGGCATTGCTGGGCGGGCCGGATGGCGCGATGATCGGCAATTTCATCCAGTTGCAATTCGGCCCGGTGAACAACTGGCCGATGGGGGCCACGCTGTCGATGGTCCTGATGATGTGGATTTCTTTGATTGCGCTGGTGTTCTTGTTCATCACCCGCCTCGCGAGGGAGAAAATTGCATGAGCGATCTTTCGTATATCAAACGCCCCAACCGACCGTTGCAGATCTACGCGATCCTCTTTCTCGTGGTTCTGTATCTGCCGGTGCTCTTCATCCCGCTCTTCAGCTTCAATGACTCGGTCTATGTAAAGTTTCCGCTGACCGGTCTGACAACCAAGTGGTATGTCGAATTATGGAGCCGCGAGCCGGTGTGGAACGCGCTGTGGAACAGCGTCAAGGTGGGCGCGGCGGTGGCCGTGATTTCGACCATTCTCGGCGTTATCGCTGCGCGCGCGATCACCCGCTATCGGCTGCCGGGCAAGAACGTGTTGGTGACGTTCATCATGATGCCGCTGGTCATACCGGGGATCATCTTTGGTGTGGCGCTGCTGATCCTGATGAGCCGGCTGGGCGTGCCGCTGTCGCTGTTTACCGTGACGCTGGGCCACCTGATCGTCTGCCTGCCTTTCGCGGTGGCAACATTGCTGCCGCGGTTCGAAGGGTTCGACAAATCCATGGAGGAGGCGTCGGCCGATCTGGGCGAAAACGGTTGGTGGACCTTCTGGCGTGTGACGATGCCGATGGTGTTTCCCGGCATCGTGGCCAGCCTGTTGTTGTCCTTCACCATCTCGTTCGATGAATTCATCATGGCGTTCTTTCTGACCGGCACCGACCCCACGCTGCCGATGTATATCTGGGGGCAGCTGCGCTTTCCCCAGGAATTCCCGTCGATCTTGGCGCTGTCTGCGCTGATCCTCTTCGTTTCGTTTTTCGTGGTCTTCGTCGCCCAGTATTTCGGGCGGCGGGGTCTTGAATCTGACCAATAAAGGGCGCCCGGCACATGACCCATGCAGACGCATTCATCTTGATCGACCGCGTGAGCAAGTTCTTCGGCGCGTTTCAGGCGGTCGACGAGATATCGATTGATATCGGGAAGGGGGAATTCTTCTCGCTTCTGGGGGCATCGGGCTGCGGCAAGACCACGCTGTTGCGGATGCTGGCGGGGTTCGAATCGACGACCAAGGGCGAGATCTATATCGACGGGCAGCCGATGTCGGACGTGCCGCCGCATCGCCGCCCGGTGAACATGGTGTTCCAGAGCTACGCGATCTTTCCGCATCTCAGCGTTGCGGACAACATCGCCTACGGCTTGCGCAAAAAGAAACTGCCGCGCGCCAAGCGCCGCGAAATGGTCGATGAGATGCTGGAGCTGATCAAGCTGCCGGGCTATGGCGACCGCAAGGCGACGCAGTTGTCGGGCGGGCAGCGGCAGCGGATCGCGCTGGCGCGGGCGCTGATCCTGCGGCCCAAGGTTCTGCTGCTGGATGAACCGCTGGGCGCGCTGGACAAGCAGTTGCGCGAACAGATGCAGCTGGAACTGCGCGCGCTGCAACGGCAGGTCGGTATCACCTTCGTCTTTGTCACCCACGACCAGGAAGAGGCGCTGACCCTGTCGGACCGGATCGCGGTGATGGCGGGGGGCAAGGTGCTGCAGGTGGACACGCCTGAAGGGCTCTACGAGTCGCCAAAGACCCGCGCGGTCGCCAGCTTTATCGGGAACATGAACTTCTTTCCCGCAACGGTCCGCCGCAACGGTGCCGCCAGTGCCGCGATTGAGGCCGAGGGGCTGGGGACCTTCCCCATGCCGATCGAGAATATAACCCAGCCCGACGGCGCCCCGGTGCAGGTCGCGCTGCGCCCCGAGAAGTTTTCACTGACGCCGGAAAAACCCGATACGGCGCATGCGGTGGCAGGAAAGGTCTGCGAAGCCGCCTATCTGGGCGAACGCAGCCATTTCCACGTCGCCATCGAGGGCAAGGAGACACCGATTGCCGTCTCCACCCCCAATCAATCGCGTGGCGGGCGCGAAGCGCGCGAGCAGGGCATCGGTGCGCAGGTCTGGCTGTCATGGTCGCCCGAGTCCATCGTGATCCTGCAAGGCGACTGACGCGCCCGGGCACCACCAACCCGCCGCCGACCAAGAGCCGGGACCACCACTCCGAGGACAATATTGCCATGCCGACGACCAAGCCCTCCAGCGCAGACCGCAAGGCACCGGCGTCCCGGCGCACTGCCTCCAAGGAGGTGCGGCGCCAGCAGTTGATTGATGCAACCATCAATTCGATTGCCAAACACGGCATCGCCGGTACCACCATGTCCACCGTGACCGAGTTTGCCGGATTGTCGATCGGGATCGTCAACTTTCATTTCCAGAGCAAGCAGAACCTGCTGGAAGAAACGCTGATGTATCTGGCCCGCGAGCATCACGACCACTGGATGAAATCCTACCGTGACGCCGGACTGGGCGCGCCCGAAAAACTGCTCGCCATCGTTGATGCGCATTTTCACCCGCGGATCTGCACGCGCAAGAAGCTGGCCGTCTGGTACGCCTTTTACGGCGAGGCCGGGCGGCGGGCGCGGTATCGCGATCTGGTGGACCAGATCGACGATGAACGACTGGGCGTGTCCAGGGCGCTCTGCGCAGAGATCATCGGCGAGGGCGACCACACCGGACCGCCCGCACAGCAGATCGCCTACACGCTCGAAGGGCTCTATGACGGAATCTGCCTCAATATCCTGATGTATCCCGAGCATTTCAGCCGCCCACAGGCCAAGGCACAGATACGGGCCTATCTGGCGTCGGTCTTTCCCCGCCATATCGCCATGCCGATCTTTGACAGTGAGGGTGCGAGCAAGACGGGCATTGATTGAACATCCGCCGCAAATGGAGTGAACCACATGAGCAGAGACCGAAGGTACGACATCCTGTTCGAGCCGATGCAGATTGGGCCGGTGACCGCGCCCAACCGGTTCTATCAGGTGCCCCATTGTACCGGCATGGGGTTCTTGCGCCCGCGCACGCTGGCGGCGATGCGCGGGGTCAAGGCCGAAGGCGGCTGGGGCGTGGTTTGCACCGAATACAATTCCATCCACCCCACGTCGGATGATCTGCCGCATGCCTATGCCTCTCTCTGGGACGACAGCGATGTGCGCGCGCACCGGCTGATGACCGATGCGGTCCACGCGCACGGATCGCTGGCCGGGGCAGAGCTTTGGTATGGCGGCGCGCGGTCACCCAACATGATGAGCCGCCTGCCGCCGATGGATCTGGCCAGCGTGCCCAACACCGCCGGACATCCGTTCCAGTGCCGCGCGATGGACAAGGACGATATCCGCACCTTCCGCCACTGGCACAAACGCGCCGCGATCCGGGCGCGCGATGCGGGCTTCGATATCGTCTATGTCTATGCGACCCACGGCTACATGCTGTCGAATTTCCTCAACCCGCGCATGAATACGCGCAGCGACGAATATGGCGGGTCACTGGAGAACCGCGTGCGCCTCGTGCGCGAACTGATCGAGGAAACCAAGGACGCGGTGGGCGATACCTGCGCCGTCGCCGTCCGGTTTTCCGCTGACGAAGAAATCGGCGAGGACGGCGTGCCGATCGAGGGCGAGCGCCGCGACATGTTCCAGATGCTGCAGGGATTGCCGGACCTGTGGGACATCAATATCGCTGATTATTCCCTGGAAATGGGCGTCTCGCGCTTCGTCAAGGAGGCTCCGCTGGAACCCTACATGTCATGGGTAAAGTCCGTCACGGACAAGCCTGTGGTGACGGTGGGCCGTTTTACCTCGCCTGATACGATGGTGTCCCAAATCCGGCGTGGCGTCACCGATTTTATCGGCGCGGCGCGCCCGTCCATCGCTGACCCGTTCCTGCCGCGCAAGATCGAAGAGGGCCGCCCGGAGGACATACGCGAATGCATCGGCTGCAACATTTGCTATGCCGGTGACAGTCTGAGCGCCCCGATCCGTTGCACCCAGAATCCGACAATGGGCGAGGAATGGCGACGCGGCTGGCACCCCGAGATCATTGCCGAGAAGCCGACCGAGGGCCGGGTGCTGGTGGTCGGCGCCGGCCCCGCGGGGCTGGAGGCCGCGCGCGCACTTGGCCAGCGCGGCTACGAGGTGATGCTGGCCGAAGCAGGCCGCGAGATCGGTGGGCGGGTGACGCGCGAAGCGGCGCTGCCGGGGATGTCCGAGTATATCCGCGTACGCGACTACCGCGAACAGCAACTGCTGGTCATGCCTAACGTGGATATCTTCCGCGAAAGCGTGATGGGCGTGGCCGATGTGATGGCGGTCGAGGCCGATCACGTGGCTATCGCCACGGGCGCGCGCTGGCGCAAGGAGATGTTCGATGACGAGGTGTTCCATCAGATTGCCACGGGGGACGCGGCCACCCGGGTGCTGACGCCCGACGATATCATGGAGGGCACCCTGCCGGACGGGCCGACACTGGTTTATGACGGCGACGGCTATTACATGGGCGGCGTCATCGCCGAGAGGCTGCATCAGGCGGGGCTGGACGTGACCTATTGCACGCCGTCTGACAGCGTGTCGCGCTGGGCCGCGAATACCTCTGAGCGGTGGCGCATTCGCACCCACATGATGACCCTCGGGATCGGGATCGAAACGGCGCATGTCATCGCTGGTTTCGACGGGCAAGAGGTGCAACTGGCCTGCGCCTATACCGGTGCCGAACGCAGGCTGCCCGCTCGCCACGTGGTGATGGTGACCGCGCGCAGGCCAGTCGATACTCTCTTTCACGACCTGCGGGCGGGGGAAGGGGCCGAAGGGCTGCCATTCACCTTGCACCGTATCGGAGATTGCGAGGCGCCAGCGATCATCGCCTCGGCGGTCTATGCCGGGCATCGCTACGCGCGAGAATTGGGCACGGTGGTCGAGATGGACGAACCGCTGCGCCATGACCGGATTGATGTCGGATCGGAGGCGCGATGATGGGGTTTTTACTGGCGGCGTTGCTCGTGCTTGCAGAGCCGGTGGGCGGGCAGGGGACCATTCCTGACAGGCCCGAATGCGATGTCTGCGCCGCGCGCAAAGGCAGCATGCAGAAGATCCACGCGGCCCGAAAGGCCAAGGCATGCGAAGCGGCCCTGGCCAAGGGGGAGGCGCTGGACGGCTGTTCGCTGTTGCCGCCCGAACCCGCGCCCACGAATTAGGCAGAATAGGGCGCGTATCCCCCCGGTGCGCCCGAGAACTGCGCCAGCGTCACGCCGTTACCTTCCAGCGCGCGGCGCACTTCGCCTGCGATCTTCACTGCGGTGGGCGTGTCGCCATGCAGGCAGATCGTGTCGATGCGCGTCTCGATGCGTTTGCCGCTGGCTGTGATGATCGCTCCTTCACGGACCATCTCGGCTATGCGCGGGCCTGCCACGTCAGGGTCGTGGATCACCGCGCCGGGCAGGGAACGGTCCACCAGCGTTGCATCGTCGTTATAGGCGCGATCCGCGAAAATCTCGCAGGCCATGCCACAGCCCAGATCGGTCGCCGCGCGCTGTTGCGCGGTGCCTGCAAGCACCATGATGATGATATCCGGCGCCACCGACAGCGCCGCTTCGTAGCAGGCCCGCGCCATTGCCTCATCCTCGGACGTCATGTTGGCCAGCGCGCCGTGCAGTTTCAGATGACGCACCGCGCCGCCCGCTGCGCGGGCCATCGCCTGCGCTGCACCAACCTGATAGCGCACCAGGTTTTGCAGCGACGGCAGCGGCAGATTCATGCGGTTGCGGCCGAACCCGTGCAGATCGGGAAAGCCGGGATGCGCGCCGATCCCGACACCGTTCTGCACCGCGGCCGCCATGGTGCGCGCCATCACATTCCAGTCGCCCGCATGCATGCCGCAGGCGATGTTGGCCGAGGTGACGATTTTCAGCAGTGCGGCATCGTCGCCGATGTCCCACGCGCCATAGCCTTCGCCCATATCGGCGTTCAGGTCGACAGATCTGGTCATTTGAGGTCTCCTTCGTGGTCGTTCCAGAGGGTGTTTTACGGGTCGTCTTCGGTGCCACTGACGACACCGCTGATCAGTTGATAGGACAGCAGGTCGGTCATCATGTGCGGGTCGCGTATCAGCGCGCGCAGACGCTGCGGCAGCGTTGCCAGCATCTTGCGATCCGCGCGCTCCAGCTCGACGGCTTCCGCCAGCGTGACAAAGCGGAACCGTAGCCGCGCGCCGGGGGCTGCCTGTGCCACGCGGCGCAGATCGCAGGGCAGAACCGTGCCGATACGCGGATAGCCGCCCGTGGTCTGGCACTCGGTCATCAGCACGAAGGGCGTGCCATCGCCGGTGACCTGGATATCGCCGGGCATGACCACCTCTGATACGACAGTACGCCCGCTTTCCGCGTGAAAGCCGTCACCGTCAGGTTCCAGCCGGATGCCCATGCGGTTGCCGCGCGGGTCGCGGCGCAGCTCGGTGGCCTCCAGTCGGGTCAGTTCCTCTTGGGCAAAGAGCTTGGTCTGAAAACTGGCGACGATGCGGATCTCGCCACCGCCAAAGCGGTCCTCCACATCCAGCGTCATACCCGTGGCACCACCCCGGTCAGGGCCGATCTTCAGAACGGTGTCGGAGTCCAGTGCCGCACCGACGCCTGCTGCAATATGGGCCGAGCGCGCGCCCAGGTGCTCGGGCGTGTCGATGCCGCCACCGACATGCAGATATCCGTAATTGCCGGTCTGCGCCGCGCCGATGCTCAGCCGCGCGCCCGCGGGCAGAAGGTGGCTGGCATTCCAGGCCAAGCTTGTGCCAGCGATGCTGGCTTTCATCGGTGCGCCGGTCAGCGCGATGCGCATATCCTCTGACGCTTCGAACTCTCCGCCCATCGCGGCCATTTCAATGGCCGTATGCGTGCCCTTTTCGCCCAGCAGCGCCGCGCCCTCGGCCAGCGCCAGCATGTCGGCGGCCCCGCCGCGCGACAGGCCGAAATCGAGCCAGCCGGGGCGGCCTGCATCCTGCACCGTCATGCCCGGCCCGGCGCGGTGAATGGTCAACATGCGGGTCATTCGATTGCCTCTGACGTAGCGCCGCCCTGTGGGTCGCTGCGCATCTGTTCCAGCGCGCCGGGCTCGGTCGCGATGAATTGCACGTCGTCGCCGGGGCGCAGCAGAAAGGGTGTATCGGCCTCGGGCCGGAACAGCTGTGCCGAGATCTGCGCAACATGCAGCCACCCGGTGGGGGAAGGGCGTGAAAACACCACGAACTGCCGTATCGCGACGGCCACCGCACCGGCTGGCACGCGCGGCGTGATCGTGCTCTGGCGCGAGATGTCCCAGGCCTCCGGCAACTCGCCCAGATAGGGCTGTCCGGGGGCAAAGCCGATGGACTGGACCCGCACGCGCGCCCGGGTCAGGGAGGCGATCGCCTCGCTTTCGGTCATGCCTGCAGCCTGTGCCGCCTGTTCCAGTTGCGGCGCCATGTCGGTGCCAAAGACCGCCGGAATGCGCCACAACCGCCGGCCTTGGGGCAGATCTGCGGCATACCAGTCTTGGGATTTCAGCAGGGTCGCCAACTGTGCGCGCAGATCGTCATGGGACAAATGCAATGGATCGAAGCGCAGAAAGGTCGAAACGAGGGTAGAGGACGTTTCCTCGACCCCGTCCCAGCCAAGGCTTTCCACGGCGGCCCGGAATGCCAGCGCGGCGCGGTTGGCGGGCTCGCTCAGCCGGTCGGCGAACCGCACCAGCATTCCATCAACACCCGCAGTGACGATTTGCGGCATGGGATCGGACAGGGGCTGGGTCACATCTGCTCCGGAAGGTAGGTCACAATTGCGGGGAAAACGACGATGATTGCCAGCGCCAGCACCATCAGGAAGAAGAACGGCAGCGCCGCACGGGCCACGGTCAGGATGTCCCGCCCGGTCAGTGATTGAAGGACAAAGAGGTTGAAGCCAACCGGCGGGGTAATCTGGCTCATCTCGACCACGATCACTAGAAAGATGCCGAACCACAGCGGATCGATACCCGCCTCCAGCACCATCGGCATGATCACCGATGCGGTCAGCACGACCACGGAAATACCATCGAGGAAGCAGCCCAGAACGACAAAGAAGAGCGTGAGCGCGGCCAGCAGTGTAAAGGTCGACAGGCCCATGCCGCCGATCCATTCCGCCAGAACCCGTGGAATCCCCGTGAACCCCATGGCGACCGTCAGAAACGACGCCCCCGCCAGAATGAAGGCGATCATGCACGACGTCACGGTTGCCCCCATCAGCCCGTGGACGAAGCTCTTGCGCGTCAGCGTGCCGGTGCTCCACGACAGGACGAGCGCCAATACGACGCCAACGGCGGCGGCATCGGTGGGCGAGGCGATCCCGGCATAGATCGACCCGATGACCCCCGCGATCAGCCCCATCACCGGCAGCAGGCGGCGCGCCCGGTGCAGCTTTTCGCGAAAACCCACGCGCATGTCCTCGACCGGCAGCGACGCTCGGTTGAGCAGCGCCCAGACGATCACATAGCCGACAAAGAGCGTGACCAGCAGCACGCCGGGCAGCACGCCAGCCACAAACAGGCGGGCGATGGATTGTTCGGTTGCCACGCCATAGACGATCAGGATGATCGACGGCGGAATGAGCAGGCCCAGCGTGGCCGACCCGGCCAGCGTGCCGATCACCAGTTTCTCGGGATAGCCGCGCGCGCTGAGTTCGGGGATCGACAGCTTGCCGATTGTGGCGGCGGTTGCGGCGGAGGAGCCGGAGACCGCAGCAAATATCCCGCAGGCAAAGATGTTGACGTGCAGCAACTGCCCCGGGAGGCGGTTCATCCAGGGGCTGAGACCTGCGAACATGTCCTCGCTCAGGCGCGAGCGAAACAGGATCTCTCCCATCCAGATGAACAGCGGCAGCGCGGCCAGTGCCCAACTGTTGGAATGGCCCCACATGGTCGTGGCCATGACCAGCCCCAGCGGCGCGTCGGTAAAGAGCGCCATCGCGGCGATGCCGACGCCCAGCAGCGCGAAGGCGACCCAAAGCCCGGCCCCCAGAAAGGCAAAGAGCAAAACCAGCAGGATGAGGGAAAGGATGGCGATGGACATCGGCGTTCTCCTATTCGCTCAGCAGGTTTTCGCCCTTGCCATCCCAAGAGGCAGGGGCGCCGCGCGCGAGGCTGACCAGTTCATCGATCAGCGCGAGGGTAAGGATGCCAAGGCCGAGCGCCACAGGCAGTTGCGGTATCCAGATCGGGATCGACACCATGCCGGAACTGCGATCGCCGTATTCCAGCGACTCCGCGACCAGAAGGCCCATGTACCAGGTCGCGTAACCGGTCATCGCCAGCGCAATGGCCGTCACCAGCATCTCGAAGCCGCGCTGCGCCCGTTTGGGCAACTGCCCCAGCAACAGCGTCACCCGGATATGGCCACCCGCCCGCAGGCAATAGGCCAGGGCGAGAAAGGTCGCAGCGGCGAGGAAAAAGCCGGTGAAATCAGAGTAAGACGGGATTGTCAGGCCGATTGCCTGACCGGTGATCGCGGCCGAGACCTTGTCCGCAAGGTTCAGACAGACCTGCGCAAAGACCAGCGCGACGATCGCGACGATGAAGAAGGCGGCAAGCGCGCCCGCGGTATTGTAGATGAAATCAAGACTGCGCCGCATGACCGTCCCCCCTGGTCGATGAAAAAGGCCGGGCGATTATTCGCCCGGCCGCAGTCTCTCGGTTACTTCTGGTAGGCGTCCAGCAGCGCGGCTCCTTCGTCGCCGGCTTCGGCCTTCCAGTTCTCCAGCATCTGTGCGCCAATCTCGCGCAGCCCGCTCATCAACTCTTCCGAAGGTTCGACCACCGTGATGCCGTTCTCACGCAGGATAGCGACCTTTTCATCGGTCTCCTTCTTGCTCATTTCCAGGCCGCGGGCTTCTGCCGCCGCTGCCGCTTTGAGAACCGCGTTCTGGGTGGCCTCGTCAAGGCGGCGGAAGGACCGCTTGTTCACCACGATGATGTTCTTGGGCAGCCAGGCCTGAATGTCGGTGTAATGGCTCAGGAAATCCCACGCCTTCGAGTTGGCGCCGGTGGAAGGTGAGGTGATCATCGCCTCGACCCGTCCGGTCGAGAAGGCCTGCGGGATGTCCGGCACTTCGACCTGTGTCGGCGCGGCGCCCGCAAGGTTGGCGAATTCTTCGAGCGTGGCGTTATAGGTGCGGAATTTCAGCCCCGCCAGGTCCGCCACTGAATCGATCTGCTTGGTGGTGTAAAGGCCCTGCGGCGGCCATGGCACGGCGTAAAGCACCATCAGGCCCTGCGCATCCAGCAGCCCGTCGATAACACTCTTTTGCGCCGCCCACAGACGCTCGGCATCGTCGTAGCTGGTCGCTAGGAAAGGCAGTGAATCGGCACCGAACACCGGATTGTCATTGGCCAGCAGCGACAGGAAAAACTCGCCGATGGGCACCTGACCGCTGCGCACGGCCTTGCTGATCTCGGGGTGCTTGAACAGCGACCCGGCGGAATGCACCTTGATTTCGAGCGCGCCATCCGTCGCCTCCGCCACGTCCTTGGCGAACTGATGGATGTTTGCGGTGTGGAATGTCGCGTCCGGATAAGGGGTCGGCATATCCCATGTGTCGGCCTGTGCGGCAACGGCAAGCCCGGCCAGCGCGGCAATCGCGCCGCCAAAGTAACGTGATACGAACATCGTTGGTCTCCCTGAAGTTTATGGTTGCTTTTGTTGGCATTATGTTTGCGATTTGTATGTATTATGTCAATGTAAAACTGTAGCCGGGAAATGATCTCTGTATGCACCTGATTCAAAATGTAATTCTTGAAATCTGACGTGCAGGGATGCACAGGATGGCCCCGAATCCGCGTTGATTTCTGAAGTATATTGTGACAAAACACTGTCGAAACGTATGCGTTTTATCGCAGAGAAGGGCCGAGGATGACCGAGAACAGCGCTGATAGCCACCCGGAGAAACGCCGAATCGTCTCTTCCCGACATCTGGCAGAGGGCGAGGGGTGGGAGCTGTCCGAGCTGGAATTCGGCCTGATCATCGTGTTCAATGCCTTCTCGCGGTGGATGACACGCTGCATGGCTGCGGCGGGGCAGGCCGATCTCAGCCCGCTCGATATCCTGATCCTGCACAACGTCAATCATCGCGGCCGTGACAAGCGTCTGTCGGACATCTGTTTCCTGCTGAATATCGAGGACAGCCACACCGTCAACTACGCGCTGCGCAAACTTCTCAAGGCGGGCTTTCTTGTGTCGGAAAAACGCGGCAAAGAGGTGTTCTACCGAACCTCTGACGTCGGAAGCACGCTGTGCGAAGCCTACCGCGACGTGCGCCGCCAGTGCCTGCTGGAAGGGTTGCCTGCCTCCGATATGTCGGGGCCGGATCTGCGCGAATTTGCCAGCAAACTGCGCGCGTTGTCCGGGCAGTACGATCAGGCCAGCCGGGCTGCCGCGTCGCTCTGAAAACCGGGCAGGGCAGGTTCCGCTGGCGCACATCCCCTTTAAAGATGTTTTGATGGTCGCGATCTTCAAGAGGGCGAACGTCCGCTTCGAGTCCACTTTGACCGATGCTGCATTGTGTACGAATGGCCGTGTCACCAGTGAGGCCAAAACGTTCAACAACTTCTTGGGTTTTGAGCGGGGTTTCTGGCAGCTGAAATTGTTCTTTTTTTGTAGTTGTTACAAAAAGGAGCGTTTTTTGCGAACAAATATTGGCCAGTTTTTTTGCCCAGATGCCTGGCTTCTTCGTGACGGCCCGCAACCGCTGCGACACTCGAGTGATGGATGCCGAATTCCGTGATCTTTGGCTGACGCACTGCGGCCCGCCTCTCAAATCTCCGGCACCGCCTTCATTCATAGGCTTCTGCCGAAAGCTGCACTTAGATGACGCTACGTCAACATAAGTCTGGCTTTTGTTGCAGGCCTTCGTTACGCTTTTCCTAATATTTTTGGAGTGTTCAAATCGGGTCTTGCTCGCAAACCTTGGGGGAAGTGGTTATGGAAAAAAAACTTTTTGGCGGACTAACGCTCGCAACTATTGTCGCAATGTCATCTGCTGCACTTGCGGCAACTGTCACACCCGTCTTTACTGATGTAGGTATTGACACAAGCGGAACGGCACAATCCACAAGAATGTATCGCGCCGACCTAACTGGCTTAGGTCTTACAGAAATTGGTGCAATCACTGTGAACGACTCTAACTCCGGGGTAGGCGGCTCCGCAGGGATTTATTCCGGCTTTGACCTTGATGCGATTTTTCTTGATCTTGATGGATCCTTAGCAACATCTGCAGACAGGATTTTTGCAACGAGCTTCTTGTATAGCGCGGGAAGTGTTAGGGGCGGTGGAACGCCGACATCCACGTCGGGCGGGCCGTTTAACGGAGCATCATCCGCCACATCCGTTGATGAGGGATGGGCCACTTTGGGTGATATCGACGGCATCTTTTTCGGAACCGGTAGCCTCACACTTGGAGATGGTGGCAGCCTAACCGCTGTCTTTGCTCCCACAATCCCGATTGGTCCCTCACTCTATCTATTTGCAGGCGAAGTTAGCGGTGATGCAGGCGAAACTTTGAACGGTCTCGTACAGGTGGCGGATTTACCGCCACCCCTCACACCTGTGCCTCTGCCCGCAGGTTTGCCGCTCATGCTGTCGGGATTGCTCGGCCTCGGCTTTCTGAAGCGGCGCAAGAAAGTCGACTGAGCTTGTCACTGCCTAAAGTCCATGCCTTCGACCCAACTGTCGCCTTCGCACGGCCAATCAAGCGGCAAGCGCAGCCAGAATTCATGCGTTTCTGGACTGAAAAAAACCATCGTTTTTGGCACACTTTACGCACGCGGCCATAAGCACAGGCGCCGCGAAATGGCGCTAAGTCCGCACAACTGCCATCCGGGACGATGAAACCAAGCCCGCAGATTTTTGCGAGGGCATTGGCCTACCCCGAACCATATTGCGTTCGGGGTCTAACGTGGTCTTTCAACGCATCTGGTACAGGGCTGGATACTGGCGCGCATCCCCTCTTTTCAAATCCCGCGAATCCGGCGCAGACTGCTCCGGGATGAACGGAGACATATCCATGGCCACAGCCCCCCTGATCCGCGACGAAAACGCCAGATCCACCAATGTGCTGGTCACCGGGGTGCAGGTGCCCGCGAGCCCGTCATCGCGGCCCCGCAATTTATCCGGGACACTGAAATGCGGGGCCGGGCGATGCGTGTTCTGATCGTTCAGCACGATGAGGGCGTTCATGCGGGGCGCTTTCGTGGGCTGTTTGCTGCAAATGGCCTTGGCACAACGGCGATCATCGCGCCGGAGGTCACCGAATGGCCCGCGCAGGACAGCTTTGATGCGCTCTGGGTGATGGGCGGGGCGATGCAGGTCTGGGAGACGCAGGCGTACCCATGGCTCACCTCCGAGATTGCCTTTATCGCCGATGCGGTGAACGCCGGTAAGCCATATTTCGGCATCTGCTTCGGGCATCAACTGCTTGCGGCGGCCTGTGGCGGGCAGGTCGGCGCTGCGCGTTCGCGCGAATTGGGCTTGCTGCCGATCACCGGCGGCGATGCGGTATTGGGCGCAGGCGCCGAGGACGGCCGCGAAGTCTTTCAATGGCATAGCGCCGAGGTGAGTGTCGTGCCGCCTAGATTTCGTGCAGGCTGGAGCAGCCCGCTTTGCGCGCATCAGACGCTGCAGGGGCCAAGGGGCGTGTTTTCGGTGCAGTTCCACCCCGAGGTGGATCTTACGACCTTGCAGGACTGGTACGCCATACCGGGCGTGACCGATGATCTGGCGGCGATGGGAGGGCCGGACTTTCCGGATCGGCTGATCGCGGATTTCACCACGCGGGCCGGGCAGCAGGATGCGCTGGCGGCGGAACTGTTCGACAATTGGCTGCGGGCGGCGCGAACCACGATCGCAGGCTGACTGTTCAAACGATCTACATCCGCGAACACAGCCGCGCTGCTTCCAGAATGGCCGCGTGAATGTCGCGTGACGAAACCGCATCGCCAATCCGGTAGAGGTCATAACCATCGCCGCCGCGCTTTGGCTGGGGTTGCGCCTCCAGCAGTGCCTGTTGGTCGATGACCCCGCCATTGCGGGCGCCGGGTGCCAAGGCGTGATAGAGATCGTCAACCGGCAGCGTGCCGTGCTCATAGATCAACTGATCGCATTCGATCATCTGTGGCTCGCCGGTAAAGCTGTTCTCCAGCGTCAGTTGCAACCGGTTATCCTTGCGCTCCACCGCGCGCAGGCAAAGGTCGGGGCGCAACTCCACCTTGGCGCGATAGAGCGCGCGCATCGACAACGGGCGCTCTATCGGGCTCATCTCGGCGCCCGCGGTGCTGTCGGGGGTGACGTAGATCAGACGCCCGTTGCCTTTCGAGGCCAGCGTATGCGCCCCCGAGATGCCCGCAACCGTGCCGGTACCGTCGTAGAACACCGTCTCTCCCTCAAGCTGCGACGGCGATTCCAGCGCTTCCCATAGCGGCGTGCCCAGATCGGTGCCGGGGATGTCCTCCAGCCGGTCGGGCACGCCGCCGGTGGCGATGATCACCGTATCGGGGGCGGTCGCGGCAATCGTATCTTCGTCGGCAAGGCAGTTATAGCGGATCTGCACGCCCAGCCGCTCCAACTCGGACACGCGCCAATCGACGATGCCCGCCAGATCGCGGCGCTTGTCCATCGCGGCAGCAAGCAGCACCTGACCGCCGGCCTTCGGCGCCGCCTCCAGCAACGTGACAGCATGGCCGCGCTCGGCGCACAGGCGCGCCGCCTCCAGCCCGCCGGGGCCCGCGCCCACGACCGTCACCCGGCGCGGATGGGCGCTGCGCTCGGGGCGGTTCGGGATCGTGGCCTCGCGCCCGATTGCCGGATTGTGGATGCAACTGCCGTGCCACGAACAATAGGTGGCGCCGACGCAGGGGCGGATCTGCGGCTCGGCCCCGATCCCCAGTTTGCGTGCGATATGCGGATCGGCGATATGCGCGCGGGTCATGCCCACCAGATCCACATGACCCTCGCTGACGGCATGCCGGGCGGTGGCCATGTCGTTGATCCGTGCCGCGTGAAATACCGGCAGCCCCACATGCCGCCGGAACGCCGCCACCGGGCGCAGTTGCGGTGCCAGCCCCAGTGCCATGCCCGGCATGTACTGGGCCAGCCCGATCTCGGTGTCGATGCGCCCGTAGCCAAAGTTGAAAAAATCGATCAGGCCGGATTTTTCATGCAGCCGCGCCATTTCCAGGTATTCGTCATCGCTCATGAGGCCATTGTCGCCTTCGCCCACGACCATGCGGATTCCGACCAGGAACCGCGCACCGACCTGGCGGCGGATCTCCTCCAGCACCATCAGCCCGAACCGCGCGCGGTTCTCGATGCTGCCGCCGAAATCATCCGTGCGCCGGTTGATGCCTGGCGACCAGAACTGGCCGATCAGATGCCCGGTGACATGCAATTCGCACCCGTCCAGCCCGCCTTCGTAACACCGCCGCGCCGCCTGGCCGAAATCTTCGATCACGCGGGTGATGTCGGTGCGCTCCATTTCCTTGGAAACGCCGCGATGCAGTGGTTCGCGAAACCGCGAGGGCGACACGGTGGGCAGCCAGTTGTCGCCGCGCCAGACGCTGCGCCCGCCCAGATGGGTCAACTGGCACATGATCGCGCTGCCATGCCGGTGCACCCGGTCGGAAAACTCGCGGAAATAGGGGATCACGTCATCGCTGCGCGCATTCAGCTGGTCAAAGGTGTTGGCACTGTCGCGCGACACGTTGGTGGAACCGCCGAACATAGTCAGACCGATGCCACCCTTTGCCTTTTCCTCGTGATAGAGCTGATATCGCTGCGCTGGCATGCCGTGCTCGCCATAGCCGATGGCGTGGCTGGTGCTCATGATCCGGTTGCGCAGTTCCAGATGGCCGATCCGGAAGGGTTGCAACAGCGGGTCGGCCTGAGGGTTTGATGCGTCCATGATGCGCGCCTCCGGATCAGAGTTGATTACGTCCAAATCTGACCACAGCAGGCCGCGTGATCAAAGCAGAATTTCCGCTTGGCGGCGGAAGCGCGCGCGGTAGGGTAGGGGACAACCAACCTTGCAAGGAGGCTTCTCATGCAGATGATCGATGCCAATGAGGTCCACGCGCGCCTGCCTTACGATGCGCTGATCCCGGCGCTGACGCGCTTTCACGAAGGCAGGATGCCGGTGGCGGTCACGCATGTAGAGGATGATCCGGCCGGTTCGGCCAACCGCTTTGTCACGCTGCCGGGCTGGATGGCGGACACCTTGATCGTGGTCAAGATGGTCGGCGTGTTCCCGGGAAACCGCGACCGCAACCCGCCGCTGGGCACCGTTCTGGGCGCGGTGGCGGCGTTCGATGTGGATACCGGCGCGCCGGTGCTGGTCGCGGACGGAGAGGCGATGACGTATCGCAAGACGGCGGCGATCTCGGGCGTCGGTGCGTCACTTCTGGCACCGCCCGCGCCACGCGAATTGCTGGTGGTGGGTGCCGGCGGGCTGGCGTGGCACGCGGTCATGGCGCATCGCGCGGCGCGGCCCAGCCTCGCGCGAGTGCGGATCTGGAATCGCACCGCAGAGCGCGCCGAAGCATTGGCCGCCACGCTGCGCGACGAGGGGCTGGCAGCCGAGGTCGCGCCTGATCTCGACAGTGCGGTGGCAAGCGCGGATGTGATCAGCTGCGTGACCATGTCCACCGTGCCGCTGGTGCGGGGCGCGCTGCTGAAACCTGGCGCGCATCTCGACCTCATCGGGGCCTATCTGCCGCATATGCGCGAGGCCGATGACGATGCCATGCGGCGCGGGCGGCTCTACACCTGTTCGTCCCGCGAATGGGAGAATATCGGCGAATTGGCGCTGCCGGTCGCGTCCGGTGCGCTGAAATGGTCGGATATTCGCGGCGATCTGTTCCAACTGGTGCAAGGCAGTGCAGAGGGGCGCCAGTCGCGTGATGACATCACCGTGTTCAAGAATCTCGGTGGGGTGCATCAAGACATCTTTACCACCGTGTTTCTGCGTGATGTGCTGGCACAAGGTTGAAGGTCGGCGCGGCTGTGCTACGGTCAACACCAATGATTTTAGCGGAGGCTGCGGTGTTGTATGTCTGATGTTCCCCAAAGTATCGATGAGACGCTCAGCCTTCTGGCGGCACAGAACTATATCTGCGGGCGCGATCTCGGCACGGTGGCCTTTCTGGGGCTCAGCCTGGGCAAACCGCTCTTTCTCGAAGGCGAGGCCGGTGTCGGCAAGACCGAGATCGCCAAGGCGATTGCCGCGGGGCTGGGGCGGCGGCTGATCCGGCTGCAATGCTACGAGGGGCTGGATGCGGCATCCGCGATCTACGAATGGAACTTTGCCGCCCAGATGATTGCCATCCGGACCGCCGAGGCGTCAGGCGGGGCAGATCGTGGCGCGCTGCAGGCCGAGCTCTTTTCGGATGCCTACCTCATTCGGCGTCCGCTGCTGGAGGCGATGGAGCCGCATGCCAGTGGCCCGCCCGTACTGTTGATCGACGAGGTTGACCGCACCGATGCACCTTTCGAGGCGTTCTTGTTGGAGGCGCTGTCGGATTTTCAGGTCACCATCCCCGAACTGGGCACGGTCAAAGCCGTCGAGCCGCCCATCGTGATCCTGACCTCGAACCGGACGCGTGAGGTGCATGATGCCCTGAAGCGCCGCTGTCTCTATCACTGGGTCGATTATCCGGACTATGCCCGCGAGCTTGAGATCCTGACCGCCCGCGTGCCGGAATGCGAAGCCGTTCTGTCCGCCGAAATCGTGGCCTTCGTCCAGCGCCTGCGCGGGATGGACCTGTTCAAGAATCCCGGCGTGGCCGAAACCGTGGACTGGGCGCGCTGTCTCGTGGCGCTCGATGCGGTGGCGCTGTCGCCCGAGATGGTGTCGGACACGCTGGGGGCCGTGCTGAAATATCAGGATGACATCGCGAAAATCGCCGGGGCCGAGGCGTCGCGCATCCTCGACAGTGCCCGCGCGGATCTGGCGCGCGCGTCCTGATATGGGGGCGAGCCTGCCAGAAACGCATGGCCGCCTGGCGCAAAATATCGTGCATTTCGCCCGCGCCCTGCGCCGGGCAGGCGTCAATGTCGGGACAGCACAGGTGCATGTGGCCGTCGAGGCGGTCGAGCGGGCGGGTTTTACCAAGCGGCAGGATTTCTATCACACGCTGCGCGCCTGCCTGATCACCCGGCCCGAACATCTGCAGACCTTTCATCAGGTCTTTACCTTCTTCTGGCGCGATCCGGAGTATCTGGAGCGGATGATGAAGATGATGCTGCCGCTGGTCCAGGCCATGGGCGGCGAGGACGAGGCCAAGCCGGAGCCTGCCGAGCGCCGCGCCGCCGAAGCGCTGAGCGAAGCGCAGGGGCGTCCCGCGCAGGCGCCGGAACGCGAAGAGATCGAGCTTGACGCGACATTCAGCTGGTCGCAACACGAGCAGCTCCGCCAGATGGATTTCGAACAGATGAGCGCGGCCGAGATCGTACAGGCCGCCCGTACGATCCGTACATTGCGCCTGCCCATTGATCCGCTGATGACCCGCCGTTTTGTCGCCAGCGCGGCGGGCCGGGTGCCGGACACGCGGCAGATGCTGCGGCGCGCCATGCGGCGGGGGGGCGAAATGCACGCGATCCCCTTCAAGAAGCCGCGCATGCGCCCCCCGAACCTGGTGGTGCTTTGCGATATCTCAGGCTCGATGTCGGTCTATTCGCGTATGATGATGCATTTCCTCCATGCTCTCGTCTGGGCGCCAAATTCTGGCTGGGGCGATGTGCACGGCTTTACCTTTGGTACGCAACTGACGAACGTGACCCGCGCCCTGCATCTGAAGGATGTCGATCTGGCGCTGGAGGCCGCCGGGCAGGATGCGCCCGACTGGCAGGGCGGCACACGGATCGGAGATGCGCTGGCGCGGTTCAATCGGGACTGGTCGCGCCGTGTGCTGGGGCAGGGGGCGGCGGTGCTGCTGATCACCGACGGGCTGGAGCGTGGCGATACCACGCTGCTGGCGCGTGAAGCAGAACGGCTGGCGCTATCGTGCCGCAAGCTCATATGGCTCAACCCGCTGCTACGCTGGGACGGGTTCGCGCCAAAGGCGGGGGGCATCCGGGCGATCCTGCCGCATGTAGGCAGCTTTCACGCCTGTCATTCGCTGGATGCGATGTCGGATCTGGCCCGCGCGCTGGACGGCGCAGGCGAGAAACCGCGCCTGATGCGCGAGATGCAAGGCTGAGCGCCGGAGCGCGTTCAGACCAGACGCCGTGCTGCGCGCCGGGTCACCCAGATCCGGCGCAGGAAGGCCGCGATGAAGAGCGCGGTTAGGATCAGTATGATGGTGGGGGCCGGGGCGCTGTCGATGAAAAAGCTGGCATATGTGCCCGCCAGTATCGAAAAGAGGCAGACCGCCACCGCGACAATCAGCATCGTGCCGAACCGGCGCACCAGCAGAAACGCGATCGCCCCCGGCGCGATCAGCAGGCCGATGGCCAGGATCAGACCGGCAGCCGAGAGCGTCGCCACGATGGTAAGCGACAGCGCCGCCAGAAGGCCGTAATGCAGCAGGTTCACCGGCAAGCCCGTCGCACGTGCCTGCGCCGGGTCAAAGCTGTGCAACAACAGGTCCTTCCATTTCAGCAACAGCGCGGCCGAGACGACCAGCGCAATCAGGCCAGCCGTCCACAGCTCGTGGGCCTCCACCCCCAGCATGTTGCCAAAGAGGATGTGATCGAGATGCGCATTCGTCTCGATCGAGACGTAAAGCACCAGCCCGATCCCGAACATGCCAGAGAAGACGACGCCCATCACGGTGTCTTCCTTGACCCGGCTGTTGCCCGCCAAATAGCCGGTGGCGAGCGCGCAGGTCATGCCCGCCGCGAAGGCCCCGATGATCAGTGGAATGCCCAGGATATAGGCCAGCACGATCCCCGGCAGCACGGCATGGCTGACCGCATCTCCCATCAGCGCCCAGCCCTTGAGCACCAGAAAGCATGACAAGAGCGCCGTGGGCACCGCCACGAGCATCCCGATATAGAAAGCGTTCAGCATGAAATCAAAACGGAACGGCATCAACAGCGTTTCGATATCCATCACGCGCGCTCCTCCTCGGCCGTTGGTGGGCCTCCGTGGAGCGCCTGCGCCGCACGGCGTCGCGCCGCCAGCAGCCCGTGTTTCGGCGCCAAAAAGAACGCGACCAGGAACACGCATGTCTGGAGCGTCACGATGATGCCGCCGGTCGCGCCATCAAGAAAGAAGCTGATATAGGCCCCCAGGAAGCTGCTGATTGCGCCAATGGCGACGGATGTGGCGATCAGGCGAGGAAACCGGTCACAGAGCAGATAGGCCGTTGCCCCCGGCGTCACCACCATGGCGATCACCAGGAAAGCGCCGACCGTCTGCATCGCCGCCACGACCGAGGCCGACAGCAGCATGAAGAAAATCGCCTTGAGCAGACCGGGGCGTAACCCGATGGACCGCGCGTGGCTTTCATCGAAGAACACCACCATCAGATCCTTCCACTTGGCCAGCAGCACCGCCAGCGACACGAAGCCGATGATGGCCAATTGCCAAGTGTCTTCGGGCGTGATTGCCAGGATGTTGCCCATGGTGATCGTCTGGATGCTGACCGACATCGGATTGAGCGAGATCATGAACAGGCCCAGTCCGAAGAAAGAGGTAAAGATCAGCCCGATGATTACATCAACCTTCAGCCCTGAGCGCTCGGACAGAAACAGCATCGCCCCCGCCGCCAGCCCGCCTGCGACAAATGCCCCCAAGGCAAATGGCAGGCCAAGGATATAGGCCCCGGCCACTCCCGGCACGACCGAATGGCTGAGCGCGTCGCCGATCAGCGACCAGCCTTTGAGCATGAGATAGGCCGACAGGAACGCGCAGACCGCACCGACAAGGGCCGATACCCACATCGCATTGGTCATATACGCGTAGGCGAAGGGCTCCAGCAGGGTCTGCATCATGCACCCGGCTCCGTGGTGTGTGTCACGTCGCCATATTGGACCAGCGGGCGTTCATCGTCGGAAAAGATCGTGATGCTGCGGGCGTCCTCGTCATCGTGCAACTGATCGCCGCCGAGGGTGAAGTGGCGCAGCACGCCGCCGAACGCCGCCTCCAGGTTGGCGCGTGTGAACGTGGTCTCGGTCGGTCCGTAGGCCAGCACGGTGCCCTTGACCAGGATCGTGCGGTCGCAAAACTCCGGCACCGAGCCCAGGTTGTGGGTCGAGACCAGCATCACCCGGCCCTCGTCGCGCAGCTCGCGCAAGAGCGCCACGATCTGATCCTCTGTTTTCACGTCGACACCGGTAAAAGGTTCGTCCAGCAGGATAATCTGCCCATCCTGTGCCAACGCTCGGGCGAGAAAGACGCGCTTGCGCTGCCCGCCAGACAATTCGCCGATCTGGCGCAGGCGGAAGTCTTGCATGTTCACGCGCGTCAGCGCGGTGTCCACTGCGTCGCGGTCCGCCTTTGAGGGGCGGCGCAGGAATCCCATGTGACCATAGCGGCCCATCATCACGACGTCCTCGACCAGCACGGGAAAGGCCCAGTCCACCTCTTCGGATTGCGGCACATAGGCCACGAGGTTTTCGCGCAGCGCCTGTTTCACGGTGCGTCCCAGCAGACGAATCTCGCCCTTGGCGGCGGGAACGAACCCCATGATCGCCTTGAACAGCGTGGATTTTCCGGCACCGTTCACGCCGACCAATGCCGCCACCGTGCCGCGCGGGATCTCGAAACTCGCATCCCAGAGCGCGGTCATCCCGTTGCGATAGGTGACAGTGACGCCCTGAGCCGAGAGGCCCGGCTCATTGATGATTTCTCGTGTGGCCTGTGTCTGGCTTTGGGCTGGCTCTGACATGGCTCGATTTCCTTTGTTTTGCACAGGCTCAGTTTCCCGCGCCGGTCAGCCCGTCCACGACGGTCTGCGAGGTGACGCGCAACAGATCGAGATAGGTCGGCACCGGACCGTCCGCGGTACTGAGGCTGTCGACATAGAGCACACCGCCGTAACGCGCGCCAGTTTCGCGCGCGACCTGTTCGGCGGGGGCGGTGCGCACGGTGCTTTCGCAGAAGACCACGGGAATATCGTGTTCGCGGACCCCGTCAATCACCGAGCGGACCTGCTGGGGCGTGCCAACCTGATCGGCGTTCATCGGCCACAGATAGAGTTCTTGCAGCCCAAAGTCGCGGGCCAGATAGCTGAAGGCACCCTCGCAGGTGACAAGCCAGCGCTGCGCCTGCGGGATCGCGGCGATTTGTGCGCGCAGCGGCTCCATCACTTCGCGCAGTCTGGCCTTGTAGCGGTCAGCGTTGGCCGCGTAGGTGGCGGCGTTATCGGGGTCGTGCGTGGACAGGGCAGCGGTGATGTTGTCGATGTAGATCAGCGCGTTATCCAGCCCCATCCAGGCATGCGGGTTCGGTTGGCCCTGATAAGACCCCGACGAGATCGAGATCGGGTCGATCCCGTCGGTCAATGTGGCTGAGGGGATATCGCCCAGATGGCGGAGGAACTGTTCGAACCACAGTTCGAGGTTCATGCCGTTCCACAGGACCAGATCGGCATCCGAGGCGCGCACGATATCGCGCGGTGTCGGCTCGTAGCCGTGTATTTCAGCGCCGGGCTTGGTGATTGACACGACCTCGGCTGCGTCGCCGGCCACGTTCTGGGCCATGTCGGCCAGAACGGTGAAGGTGGTCACGACTTTCAACTTGTCTGCCGAAGCGACGGTGGCCGTGAGAGCAAGGATGAACGTCGCGGCAAGGTGGGTCAGTCGAATGACGGGCATGATGTCTCCGGAAAGGTGAGAGGGCGGGGGTATGGTAAGTTAGTTAGGTGTTGCAACTGTTAATGACAATCATTCTCAATTTGTCAAGTGAGATGAGAATGATTCTCAAGAAAATCTGCGCGGCGGCACCCTTGGCGGGCCTGCCGAGCCGGTCCGATGTGATGCCGAGGCCGGTATCGGTGTCCAGCCGGATGGGGCTGGTGATGACCGCGTCGCAGGGAGATGCGGGAAAGATTCATCGGCGTGTCTCTGGCAGGGATAGCGCCGCGCGGGCGCGCGTCGCCGGGGAAAGGGGGCCGTTGGCCCCCTCTTGGCCCAAGGGGGCCAATTCACCCCCAAAGGTATTTTTGGAAAGATGAAATGAAGTCCGATGCCCGGAGGCGCGTGTCTGTCATGGCGCAGACTCGTAACATGGCGACAGGCGTGCCCAGTTGATCCGGGTCCGGAATGATGCCGAGGTCTGGTGTGCTGGGTGGTTCGGCTTTAGCGAGCCGCCTTCGCAGACGTGTCCGCCGAAAAGCTGCCAGTGCGGCATCTGCGCGGATTGGCCGAGGATATCCCAGCAGGCGATGTCGAGGGGGGATTGGGCGTAGGCGTGGAAGGGCAGGTAGGTATGCCGACTGGAGCAGCCTTCTCCCTAACCGGGCAGACCCGCATCGGTATCAATGCGCACGAAACTGCTGTCGCGCGTATCGAAGCGCAGCCGCCCACCCGACAGGAAATTGGGATGGGTGAGCGGCAGGTCGAGCGCATAGACTGTTATGCGCGTGATTTTCACTTTATCTCGACTTCGACAAAGGCCATCGGCGCGTCGCCGCCGTTGATCACGTTATGCTCCACGCCTTCATTGCGGCGATAAACGGTGCCTGCGGGCACGGTGACGTCATTGACCTCGCCGCCGGGCAGTTCCAGCCGCATATGGCAATCGGTGAGCGCGGTGATCACGTAGTCAAACCCGTGGGTATGCCAGCCGGTCTGCTGTCCGGGCGCAAAGTCGAACCGGGTGACGCGTACGCGGGCGTCATCGATCATCTGGGTTGCGGTGCAGGTCATGGTCATATGGGGTCCTTCCAGGTTGAAAATGGTGCACCGAGGCAGGCGTGATCGGGTGTCACGCCGAGACCGGGGGTGACCGGGGCCTCGGCGCCGCCATTGTGGATCGGGGCATCGAAGGCTGCAACCGAGCCTTTGATCATCGCGCGGGTGTCGAGTGCGCAGCGAAACAGGTGACGCGGTGTCGACTGGGCCAGATGCAGGATCGCGGCAAAGCTGATTTCCGAGCCGACCGTGTCCTGCACCGACAACACCATGCCCGCCGCCGCCGCGATGCTGCGCTGGCGGATCATCGCGGTTATGCCGCCCTGTTTGGATAGTTTCAGGCCGACGCCGTCACAGCTGTCATTGGCGATGGCGTGGATCAGGTCGGCTTCGGACTGGATCAACTCGTCAAGCAGGATCGGCACCGGGCAGTGTGCGCAATGCATGTTCGGGCGTGAGGCCGTTATTGGCATCGGCGAGGAACCATTCGCCGGTTTGGCGATCAGCCAGGCAGGCGCGGATGCGCTCTGCATCCAGCCCCGGGCCGCCCTCGACCTCTGATGCGCCGATCTTGATCGAATGCCCCATGAACCCGTCGGCACGGTGGCGCGCGACGCTCGCGCGCATCGCTTCTGGCGTATCGCTGCCGATTGAGGATATCACCGGCACCGGGCCGGACACCCGCCCGCCCAGCAGATCGCACAGCGGCAAACCGGCGGCCTGCGCGGCAATGTCCCAACACGCCACATCAACCGTGCAACGCGCAGCGCGGTGGCCGCTCAGCGTCAGTTGCATCCGCTCCCACAGGCGGTCGTGGTGGGTCGGGTCCATGCCGATCAGCGCGGGCGCCAGCAGCGCCAGCCCGGCGCGCGCACTGCCCGCGTGAGCCGCGACATAGGTGGCGCCGAATGGCGTGCTTTCGCCCCAGCCGATGCGCCCGCAATCGGCGGTCACGCGAACGATCGTGGCATCATAACTGGTGTAGCTGCGCCCGCCCGACAGGCGGTAGTTCCCGCCGCTGACCGGCAGATCGACCTGGTAGGCGTCTATCCGTGCGATCCTCACGACGCATCCTGATCCTCACGACGCATCCTCCGGAACCATGCGCGGATCATCGGCCAGCCCGGCACCGCGCCAGATCACCAGCACCAGAATCGGGTCGTTTTGGGTGCGCAGGGCGTGCGGCTGGTTGCTCAGATGCAGGCGCGTGTCTCCGGGGCCGAGGATCAGGTCAGGCTGGTTGTCGACCATGAAGATGCCACTGCCCGAGACGACGGTGTAGAGTTCTTCGGGCTCGTGCCAGTGGCGCGCATAAAACAGGTTCCGCCCCCAATAGGCCACGGTGATCCGGCACTGATCGGTCACGAAATGCCCGTCCGGCCCGGCAAGCTCGAACCAGGCGAAGCGGTTCAGAAAGTCGCGGCCCACTTCTTCCTCGGTATAGGTCAGGCGCCATTCGGCATGAGGTGCTGCGGCCAGAAGTGCGGCCTGTAAGCGAGCGCTTTGCGGGCTGGCATGGCCCGGATCGCGCTCCATCAAGGGCAGAACTGGGCGGGACACCGGCGCGCGGGCGGCATAGCGCAGATCATCCGGCCAGTCCGTAAACGCGGCCATGGCTGGCAGTGCGGCGTGCCAGTCGCGTGCGGCATCGAGCGCTGAGTGAAAGGCTGCTCGTGCGGTCACGGCGTGACCACGATGTTGCCGGTGTGTTTCTTGGCGATAAAGGCGACCTGCGCTTCGCGGAGCTGCTCCAGCTTGTAGGTGGCGGCGAGCATCGGCTTGACCTCGCCGCGCTCGATATAGCCGACAAGATCGTGGAACACCTGCTGCGGAATGACGGTCGAGCCGGTAAAGGTAAGATCGCGCAGGTAGAGCGTGCGCAGATCGAGCGTGACCATCGGACCCGCGATGGCACCGGAGATCGTGTAGCGCCCGCCGCGTTCCAGTGTGTCAATGAGGGCGGGCCACTGATCGCCGCCCACCACGTCGGCCACGACTGTGATCCGCTCGTCCTTCAACGTGGCGTGCAGATCATCGGGCGCGCGCGGCAGGATGCGGTCAGGCCCCATGCGGGCGACATCCGCATGTTTGGCCTCTGACGCCATCGCGATCACCCGCGCGCCGCGCCGCTTTGCCAGCTGGATCAGCGCACCGCCAACGCCGCCCGACGCGCCGGGGACCAGCACCGTGTCGTCCGGGCCCACATTGGCGCGGGCCAGCATGCCCTCGGCTGTGGAGTAGCTGCACTGGAACGTCGCCAATTCGGCATCGGACAGATCGGACGAGATGGGAGCGACATCGCGCATGTCGGCCCGGGTGTACTCGGCATAGCCGCCATCGCATTCGCTGCCGAAATAGCCGGTCTTGTCCTTGTTGTCCGGATCGCTCCAGTCGCGCTGCCAGCCATCGACCAGCACGCGGCGGCCGATCAGCGAAGCGTCCGCCTCTGCGCCGACGGCGACGACATGACCCACAACATCGACCCCCTGAATGCGCGGAAAGGTAATGGGCGCGCCGCCCCAGGTCGGGTCGTCGGCGCCTACCGTGTCGTAACTGCCACCGGTGGTGGCCTCGCTGACGGCCTTGGAGTACCAGCCCGAGCGCGTGTTGACGTCGGTATTGTTCAGCCCGCAGGCAGCAACTTTGATGATCACATCCATCGGTCCCGGCTGTGGTGTCGGCCAATCCTCGTGCCATTCATAGGCGTCGAGATCACCGTGCCGCATGAGGACCATAGCGCGCATCCGGGGGGGCAGGTCGTTCATGTTTGTTCCTTCGTCTCTTGGGGGTAGCAAATCACGGGACTCAGTCCTCTGATCGGGGGCGCAGGCCGCTTGGATCATGGGCCGGGGCGGTCAGGATAAGCGCGGCGCGCGGTTGAGCGGCGATGGGGGTTAGGGCCACGTTTCCGGCCACATTGGCATGCGGTTTCACATAGGCAAAGGCCAAAATGTGCCCGACGCTATGTCCGCAGGTAAGCGAGGTCGTGGCCCTGACAACAGCATCGTCCAGCATCACGGCGCATCAGCTGGTCAGCGGGCAGGGCATCGCGCGTGTGATGGCCTGTTCTTACCACGCTTATACCTGTGAACCGGCTGGAGAGCCGGGGGCAGGGTTAAATCTGAATTCGTTCAATAAAATTGATAAATAAAAAGCTTTTCTGTTGAAATTCCGAATGTATCGCTAAATGAAATTGATTTTTGTAAATCATGATGCAGTCCCACGCCTCCGTGGGAGGGCGCTTTCCCGGCGCCCGTGACGCACTTTGGGAGTGGGCGCTGGCAACTTGGAGGTCTGGCGCGGCTGGCATTTGGTCGGCGGCGAGAACAATGAGGTGGACCCGCGCAATGGAGTGCAATCCGAACACTCGATCCTGCTTTTGCAACGCTGGATGGGAGAGGCGTTGGGTGGCTGAGGGCGCGGTGTCGCCGGAAACAGGGGATAGCTGAAGGGCGTCCCGCCAAAGCTATTGTTTGGTGGGTCGGTTGCGGCCTAGGCTTGTCTGGCCGGTGTGCGGCTGGAGGGGGCAAAAGGGTGGACGAAAGAGAATATGCATTGGAGGTCTACAAGGCTTTCCGCGAAAAGGTTGCGCATGAAGACGGGCTGGTCGGGCAAAGGACAATCTGGTTCGTGACGTTTCAAGCATTGCTTTTCACTTCATTCGCGCTGCTTACCCAGGCTGATGACAGATTCGAAGTCGGGATAATTGCCGCGATCATGACTGTTTTCGGGGTTCTTGGTATATCGTCGGCGGTTGTGACCTGGTTCAGCGTGCGGGCCGCTTACGAGTCGATTGAGGCAACCGCCCAGAAATGGCGAGGTGACACGGATGCAGGCGTCGTAGGGGTCATGCAAGAATTCGGGGGCGCAAAGCTCTTGCCCGGCTTGATCGGAGACGGTTTGGACAGCGGCACGGAGGTACGCGGGCGTTACACGGCGCTTGGGCCGCCGGTACTTGTCACGTTGGCCTGGGCCGTCATGATGGTCATCATCTGGTGCGAATTGGCGGGCTGAAGCGTTTTGGAATTGATCTGAACCGCAGGCCAGACGCAGAGCGCTTACATTATTGAAAGCGCCTTGGCAGCAGGACGCGGCAGGCAAATCGCGGCCTGCTTTCAGTTGCCCCCGAAACTCTCAACGTTTAGGAACCATATGGATGATCGGGCGCGCGCAAGAGCGGCCCGGACGCTAGGCGGCTGGAGTGACCGACATGAAACGTGCCCTTATCACCGGGATCACCGGGCAGGATGGTTCTTATCTGGCCGAACTGCTGTTGGAAAAGGGCTACGAGGTGCACGGGATCAAGCGGCGCGCGTCGTCGTTCAACACCCAGCGGATCGATCATATCTATCAGGACCCGCACGAGCCGAACCCGAAGCTGAAACTGCATTACGGTGATTTGACCGATACCTCGAACCTGACGCGCCTGATTGCCGAGATCAAACCCGATGAGGTCTATAACCTTGGTGCGCAGAGCCATGTGGCGGTCAGCTTCGAGTCCCCGGAATATACGGCGGATGTCGATGCGATGGGCACGCTGCGCCTGCTGGAAGCGATCCGGTTTCTGGGCATGGAAAAGACCTGTCGGTTCTATCAGGCTTCGACGTCCGAGCTTTACGGTTTGGTGCAGGAAACCCCGCAATCCGAGACCACCCCGTTCTACCCGCGTTCACCCTATGCGGTGGCCAAGCTCTATTCCTACTGGATCTGCGTGAATTACCGCGAATCCTACGGCATGTATGCCTGCAACGGCATCCTGTTTAACCACGAGAGCCCGCGCCGGGGCGAAACCTTCGTCACCCGCAAGATCACCCGCGGGCTGGCCAACATCTCTCAGGGGCTGGATGATTGCCTGCATATGGGCAATATCGACGCGTTGCGCGACTGGGGTCACGCGAAGGACTATGTGCGCATGCAGTGGATGATGCTGCAACAGGACAAGCCGGACGATTTCGTGATTGCCACGGGCAAGCAGTATTCGGTGCGTGATTTCATCATCATGTCGGCGGCGGAACTGGGTATCGAACTGGAATTTTCCGGCACCGGGCTGGACGAGACCGGCACCGTTACTCGCGTCACTTCGGACATGGCTCCGGCGGTCAAGCCCGGCGACGTGATCGTGCGCATTGACCCGCGTTATTTCCGCCCCGCCGAGGTCGAGACGTTGTTGGGCGATCCCAGCAAGGCGCGCGATGTGCTGGGCTGGGAGCCGCAGATCACCGCTCAGGAAATGTGTGCCGAGATGGTCGCTGAGGATTTGCGCACCGCGCGGCGGCATGCGCTGCTGAAGGAACACGGCTATGATCTGCCCGTGAGTTCCGAGAATTGATGGGCGAGGGCGCCATGAAAATCTACCTGGCAGGGCATCGCGGCATGGTGGGCGGTGCGATCCATCGGCAGTTGCTGGCGCGTGGCATGGATGGGAGCGCCATCGTGACCCGTACCCATGCGGAGCTGGACCTGACAGATCAGGCGGCGGTACGTGCATTCATGCAAAGCGAGCGGCCCGATGCGGTTATTCTGGCGGCGGCGAGAGTGGGGGGCATTCATGCCAACAACACTTATCCTGCCGATTTCATTTACGACAACCTGATGATCGAATGTAATGTCATCCATCAGGCTTTCGCGGCGGGCGTCACACGCCTGCTACAACTAGGGTCCAGCTGCATCTACCCGCGCGCGGTGGCGCAGCCGATGCGCGAGGACGCGCTGCTGACCGGTGTGCTGGAGCCGACGAACGAGCCCTATGCGGTGGCCAAGATCGCGGGCATCAAGCTGTGCGAGAGCTATAACCGGCAGCATGGTACGGATTACCGCAGCGTCATGCCGACCAACCTTTACGGGCCGGGCGACAATTTCCATCCCGAGAACAGCCATGTGCTGCCCGCGATGCTACGGCGGTTTCACGAGGCGGTGAGGGACGGTGCGCCCGAGGTGGTGATCTGGGGCACCGGCACGCCGCGCCGCGAGTTCCTGCATGTCGACGACATGGCCGAAGCGAGCCTGTTTGTCATGGATCTGGACCATGCGACATACGCCGCCAACACTGATCCGATGCTGAGCCATATCAATGTCGGCACCGGCACCGACGTTTCGATCGCGGAACTGGCGCAGATGGTGGCGGAGATCACCGGGTTCAAAGGTCGGATCACGTATGACACGTCCAAACCCGACGGTACCAAGCGCAAGCTGATGGATGTGAGCCGTCTGGCAGATATGGGCTGGCGGGCACGCACAGGATTGAAAGAGGGCATAGCCGAGACATATGAATGGTTTCAACGCCATGCCGACACTGTGAGGGAGAAGTGAATTGCAAATCCGGCCCCGAACCGTGACATGCAGAGCATGACTGAAACCTCGCTTATCCATCCGGTGATCCTCTGCGGCGGGTCCGGCACACGGCTTTGGCCGCTGTCGCGCCGCAGCTTCCCCAAGCAGTTCACGCCCCTTATTGGCGACGAGACGCTGTTTCAGGCGTCGGTCCGCCGTTTGACAGGGGATGCGTTCGCCGCGCCGGTGATCCTGACCGGCGAGCCATTCCGCTTTATCGTGCTGGAGCAGCTGGCGGCGGCGCAGACCCAGCCGCAAGGCGTGCTGATCGAGCCCGAAGGGCGCAATACCGCTCCTGCCGTGCTGGTAGCGGCGCTGTGGTTGGCGGCGCGCGATGCGGATGCGCTGATGCTGGTGGCGCCGTCCGATCATGTGATCCCGGATGGTGCAGCATTCCGCGCCGCGGTGGCGGCAGCGGCGCCGCGTGCGGCGGCAGGCGATCTGGTCACATTCGGCATCCGGCCCACACGGGCGGAAACCGGCTATGGCTGGCTGGAGTTGGCGGAGGGGGCCGATGCGGCGGCAACGACGCCGCAATCACTGGCGCGGTTCGTCGAAAAGCCCGACATGGCCCGCGCCGAGGCAATGCTGGCAGAGGGCAGCTATCTTTGGAATGCCGGCATCTTTCTGTTGTCGGCGCGCGCAGTGATCGCGGCGTTCGAGGCGCACGCGCCCGACATGATCCCGCCTGTCCGCGCCGCGCTGGACGGGGCCAAGGACGATCTGGGCTTTACCCGGCTGGACGCGGCTGCCTGGACGGATGTGGCCGAAAACTCGATTGATTACGCCATCATGGAGCACGCAGATAACCTTGCGGTCATGCCGTTTGGCGCAGGCTGGTCCGATCTGGGCGACTGGAACGCGGTCTGGGCCGAAAGCGGGCCTGACGCGGAGGGCAATGTGCTGTCGGACCATGCCACGGCGCTGGACTGCGCAGGCACGTTGCTGCGCTCGGAGCATGGCGCGCAGGAACTGGTCGGCATCGGGCTGCAGGACATGATCGCCGTGGCGATGCCGGATGCGGTTATCGTTGCCCCGCGCAGTGACAGCCAGCGGGTGAAAGAGGCGGTGACAGCGCTCAAGGCGCGCGGCGCGAAACAGGCAACGGAGTTTCCGGTCGACCACCGCCCCTGGGGCTGGTTCGAGAGCCTGGTTATCGGCGAGCGGTTTCAGGTCAAGCGTATCGTGGTCAAACCGGGGGCGGCGCTGAGCCTGCAAAGCCATCATCACCGCTCTGAACACTGGATTGTCGTGCAAGGCACAGCCAAGGTTACGGTGGATGGTGACGTGCGGCTGATTGGCGAAAACGAAAGCGTTTATATCCCGCTCGGTGCGGTGCACCGCATGGAAAACCCCGGCAAACTGGAAATGGTCCTGATCGAGGTCCAGACCGGCAGCTATCTGGGCGAAGACGATATCATCCGCTACGAGGACGTGTATGCCCGGACTTGACCTGACAGCAGCGGATTGGCTTATGGTCGGCGCGTCGGGCAAGGTGGGTCGCATGGTGCGGCGCGCCTGGGTCGATGATCCGGAGATCGCCATGCGGCTGGTGCCGCAGTTGCGCCGTGGTCCCGCCGATCCCGGCGACCGTGTGCTCTACTGGGCGCCACTGGACGGGCCCGAACCGTTCGAGCGCTATGTGCGCTATGATGGCACACCCGCCGCGCTGATCATGGTCGCAGGGGTGATCCCCGGACCGGATGCGGATTTTTCCACAAATGTCGGCCTCGCCGTGGCCTGCCTCGAAGCGGCCAAGGCTGCCGGCTGCGAGCGGGTGCTGATCGCGTCTTCCGCGGCGGTCTACGACCACAGCAGCGATATGCCACTGACAGAGGATGCGCCTTGCCGGCCCTCGACGCTTTACGGTGCGTCGAAGCTCGCGATGGAGCAGGCCTGCAAACCCTACCGCGACCAGGGGATTGATGTGTGCTGTCTGCGGATCGGCAATGTTGTCGGCGCGGATGCGTTGATGCGCAACGCCCAGGCGGGGGGCGCGTTATGGATCGATCGCTTTGCAGACGGGCAGGGGCCGAGCCGGCCTTATATCGGCCCCGAAAGCTTGGCCCGGATCATTGAGACGCTCGCGACATGGCCCGAGCGGCTGCCCGATTACCTGAATGTCGCGGCCCCCGGAGGCGGCAACATGAGCGATCTGGCACAAGCGGCCGGGCTGACATGGGACTGGTCCGACGCGCCTGATGGAGCGGTGCAGCATATCGCGCTGGATACGACGCGGCTGCGGCAGTTTTACACGTTCTCGCCCGAAGAATGCTCGGAGGCGGGGATGATGGCACAGTTCCGGCACGTAGAGCAGGCCGTTTGAGGCGATTGAAGCTGCGATCCGAAGCCGGGTAAGTACCCGTCGGGCGGAAGTTGGCGGACCCAAAAAAGGGCGCACCGAAATGCGCCCTTTCAATGGATCACGAATGACTCGGCTTACCGGACCACATAGACTGAACAGTTGGCGTGGCGGACCACGCGCGATGCGTTCGGGCCGATCAGGAAATCGTGCAGATCGGGCTTTTGCGCACCGATGACGATCAGGCCGCTATCGGCCGCCTTGGCCGCCTTGAGGATTTCCTCATAGGCGCTGCCGGTGGCCACCAAATGGCGGATGGATGCGTTTGCTTCCGGCCCCAGCGCTTCCTCGATCATTTCGCGCATTAGCGCGCTGGCCTGTGCCAGCGCCTTTTCGTGATGATCCTTGTCAAAGTAACCGCCGACGATGCTCATGCCCAGATCCGGCAGCACGGTGATCACATCGAGCTGCGCATCGTTCATCTTGGCCATGCGCGCGGCTTCCTGCAACACGTTGGCGTCGAGCCCCTTGTTGCTGACGTCGATGGCGCACAGGACAGGTTTTCCACTCCGGCTCATGCGGGCACTCCTTCCTTGGACATGCGGCCACGTTGCAACATGGCGATCAGCGCCAGCAGCAACAGGGCCGGGATAAAGACAAGCTCCTTGGGCATCTGATCTGCCGAGGCCTTGACCGTGGTTAGCGTAACGGGGGTATCGCCGTAGAAGTCGAAGCCCTGAAGATTGTCAGCAAAAGGTGTGCCGAACATCGGTTCGTCCAGCTTCACAACGCCGTCCTCTACCATCACCAGTAGGCCGAATGCCTCCAGTCGCTCGGCACCGGTGCCTTCGCCCTCAATGGACATCTGCAGCGCGGTTTCCGCCGGCTGGCCGGTGTCGAAATCGGGGCCCGTGACGATTACCCGAACCTCGTCACCGGGCTGCGCGGCATCAAGGGCCTGCTCCAATGCGGTTGGTTCGAGGAATTTGAACGGTGGTTGAATGCGGTCCATCACATAGTCGGGTCTGAACAGCAGGAACGCCACCAGGATAAGAGCCACGCTTTCGTAGATGCGGTTCTTGACCAGGAAGTAGTTCATCGTGCCCGCGGTAAAGACCAGGATCGCAATGGTCGCCGATATGGCCACCAATATCCCCTGTGTCCATGTCACATCGATCAGCAACAGGTCGGTGTTGAAGATGAACACGAAAGGCAGTGCCACGGTCCGCAAGCTGTAGAAGAATGCGATGAACCCGGTCTTGATCGCGTCCCCGCCCGACACGGCGGCAGCGGCAAAGCTGGCCAGCCCCACGGGTGGCGTCACGTCCGCCATGATGCCGAAGTAGAACACGAACAAGTGGACCGCGATCAGCGGCACGATCAGGCCCGACTGAGCACCCAGTTGCACCACGACCCCGGCCATCAGCGAACTGACGACGATGTAGTTGGCCGTGGTCGGCAGGCCCATCCCCAGGATGAGGCTGAGAAGCCCGACCATGATCAGCATCAGGATCAGATTGCCACCCGACAGGAACTCGACCAGATCGGCCATGACTTGGCCCACGCCGGTCAGCGTCACGGTGCCCACGATCACGCCGGCCGTGGCCGTGGCCAGGCCGATACCGATCATGTTGCGCGCCCCGTCGATAAGGCCCTGCCAAAGATCAAGCGCACCCTCTTTCAGATGATCGCCCATTTCACCCGCACCGCGGAACATCGCCTTGAGCGGGCGCTGGGTCAGCAGGATCACGAACAGCAGCATCGTCGCCCAGAAGGCAGAGAGGCCGGGTGATTTCTGCTCGATCATCAGGAAGTAGACCAGCACGATGATCGGCAGAAGGAAGTAAAGCCCGGATTTGTAGATCTCGCCCACGACGGGCAGTTCGACCTCGGGGGCGTTGGGGTCGTCAGGTTCCAGATCGGGCCCCTTGGACGCAAGCCAAAGCAGCGCGATATAGGCCAACACGATCAGCGCCGACAGGACGATGCCGGAATTATCGGTCATCGCCACGACCCAGCCGACCGGGTACTGCACGCCATAGCAGAGCGCTGCGAAGGCGACGAAGAAGATGGCCATGCCGCCGATGGTCTTGCCCATCGACACGACGCGGTTGCCCAGCGTCGGCATATTGTTCTTCACCGCCTCAAGATGGACGATATAGACCAGCGCGACATAAGAGATCGCAGCCGGCAGGAAGGCATGGGTGATCACCTCGACATAGGAAATGCCGACATATTCCACCATCAGGAAGGCCGCAGCGCCCATCACGGGCGGCATGATCTGCCCGTTGACCGAGGATGCGACCTCGACCGCACCGGCCTTTTCAGAGCTGAAGCCCACACGCTTCATCAGCGGGATGGTGAAGGTACCCGTGGTGACAACGTTCGCGATGGAAGAGCCCGAGATCAGGCCGGTCGCGGCAGAGCCGACAACCGCAGCCTTGGCCGGGCCGCCGCGCAGGTGACCCAGCGCGCCGAATGCCATCTTGATAAAGTAGTTGCCCGCTCCGGCCTTCTCCAGCAATGCGCCGAAGAGGACGAAGAGGAACACGAACTTGGTCGACACGCCCAATGCGATGCCGAACACTCCCTCGGAGGTGATCCACATGTGGCTCATCGCCTTCTGCAGCGACGCCCCCTTCCAGCGGATGACTTCGGGTACCCAGGGGGAAGCGCCGAAAAAGACGTAGGCGAGGAAGATCGTGGCGATGATCGCCATTGCGGGACCCAGCGCGCGGCGCGCGCCCTCGAACAGCAGGATCAGACCGATCAGCGCCACCCATTTGTCGGTGTCGTCGGCCAGCCCGCCGTTGCTGACGATCTTGTCATACACGATGTAGCCGTAGAGCGCGATTACCGCTCCGATGAGCCCCATGACCCAATCCTGAATGGGCACATAGTTGCGGGGGCTGGATTTTAGCGCAGGGTAAGCCATGAAGGCGAGGAAAACGGCAAAGGCCAAGTGAATCTGGCGCGAGTTGTTGATCACGTCGCCCGGTAGCACATAATTCGAAACAGGCGATGCCAGCAGCACCTGAAAGACCGACCAGACCACGGCCACAATGGCCAGCAGCATCGCGACGCTGGAATTGGACGGGTTGCGTCCCCCCGCGTCGGAGGAGGCGACCAGCTCCTGTAGTTCCGCTTCACTCAGAGGGCCCTTGCCCTGCTTGTCGTCGACCATTCCATCGTCTCCCTGTCCCGCTGCGCATTTTGATCACGCGGCTGATTTTTGTTATTTTTCAGGCTTCTCATCGGTTGGCAGGGGCCGCTCGGGCCGCCCCTGCCAGATGTGTGCTCAGATCGATTTACTCGATCCAGCCTTTTTCACGATAGTACTTTGCCGCGCCGTCATGCAGAGGCGCCGACAGACCGGCGGTTGCCATTTCCTCGGCCTTGAGGTTCGCAAAGGCCGGGTGCAGGCCCTGGAATGCATCGAAATTTTCGAAGACGGCGCTGACGAGAGCATAGACCGCATCTTCGCTCACATCTGTCGAGCTGACCAGCGTGGCGCCGACGCCGAATGTCGCGGTGTCCTCGTCCGAACCGCGATACATGCCGCCGGGAACGATGGCTGTCCGGTAGAACGGGTTATCGGCGATCAGGGCGTCGATTTCGGGGCCGGTCACGCTGACCAGAACCGAGTCGCAGGCGGTGGTTGCTTCCTGAATGGTGCCCGACGGGTGGCCGACGGTAAAGACGATGGCATCCACCTGGTTGTCGCACAGTGCCGCGGATTGCTCAGCCGGCTTCAGCTCGGCTGCGAGGGCGAAATCGTCAGTGGTCCAGCCCTTCTTTTCCATCACGACTTCAAAAGTGCCGCGTGCACCCGATCCGGGGTTGCCGAGGTTGACGCGCTTGCCCTTGAGATCGTCGAACGTCTTGATCCCGCTATCGGCACGCGCCACGACGGTGAACGGCTCGGGATGGATCGAGAAGACCGCGCGCAGCCCTTCGAAGGCACCGTCTTCCTCAAACAGTGAGGAACCATTGTAGGCGTGGTACTGCCAGTCGGACTGCACGACGCCGAATTCCAGCTCGCCTGCGCGGATGGTCTTGATGTTGTAGACCGAACCGCCGGTCGATTCGACCGAACAGCGGATGCCGTGTTCCTTGCGGCCCTTGTTTACCAGTCGGCAGATCGCGCCGCCGGTGGGATAGTAGACACCGGTGACGCCCCCTGTGCCGATGGTGATGAACTCCTCGGCATAGGCAGCCGGGGCCATCAGCGTGGCCATCGCGGCACCTGCTATTGTGAACTTGAACTTGGAAAACATCATTTTCTCCCTTTGTTACTGATGTTCTTAGGTTTCGTGACGATCGCTCGCTTCTTCAAGCTTGCGATTGCGTCTTTCGACTTCGGCGATGCGGGCCGTGGCCTCTGCACCGCTGCGCCCTGCGAGCATGCCGATCATCGTCTCGACCAGAAAGAGTGTCGCGACGTAAGACGAGAAGAAATGCGGGCTGCTGGTGGGGACCAGCAGACCGGCATCGGCCTTGGCCAGCGCCGGGCAGGTATGGCTGTCGGTGATCACCACCAAAAAGACACCCTGTTCCTTGGCCTGATTGGCGGCGAGGATGGATTTGCGGGCGAAGGGCGGCTTGGTCACGATGACCAGCGAATCTTCTGGGCCCAGTCCGGTCAAGGCGCTGCCGACTGACGCGCCCATGCGTCCGGCCATGTGCCAGTTGTCGGTCAGGAAGTTCGCCATATATGACATATGTTCCACTATCCCCGTCGATCCCAATGCGCCCAGCAACAGGACCCGTCGCGACCGATGCAGACGCTCGACAGTCCATTCCAGCAGGGCGTGATCCACACCCGCTGCGAGGGTTTGCACATTTGCCAGACAAGCGTCGCGATGCGCGCCGAAAAAGTCAAGCGCGCCGGTCGAGCTATCCTGCTGAAGACGCCGTGCCCGGTCGGCAAAGCTGTGGCTGTGCGAGTCGATCTGGCGGTCGATTCGCGAGCGCATCTCGTCGCGCAACAGTTCGAACGAAGTGTATCCCAGCCGTCGCGCCATGCGCGAGAAAGTGGCGGGTGGCAGCGCTGCTTCGGCCGCGATGGACCGCAGGCTACGCGTGGCGGTGTTGAGTGGGTTGGCCATGACGTAATCACCGGCCTGACGTAGCCGATCGCTCAGTTGGTCATACTCCATCGCCAACCGTTGCGCGAATGTGCCGTACAACAAATACCACCTCCACATGTGCCAGAAGGGGAGTGTTTCAAGTGTTTCATATCTTGTCAAGCGATGAATCATATGTTTCATTTCGACGGTCGCGGAAGCGCGCGACTCATCCCTCTCAAGGATAGCGATTTGCCATGAGCCATGTCTTTCCCCGCCATTCCAAATCTCCTCCACGCCTCGCCACGCGTGGTGAGGGGCCGTATCTCTTTGACACTGATGGTCGCGCCTATCTCGATGGATCGGGGGGCGCGGCGGTGTCGTGTCTGGGGCATTCAGACCCGGATGTGATTGCCGCGATACAGGCGCAGGTGGGCCGCATGGCCTATGCGCATACATCCTTCTTCACCTCTGAACCCGCCGAAGAGCTGGCCGATCTGCTCATTGCGCATGCGCCAGAAGGGATTGACCGGGTTTACTTTGTCTCGGGCGGGTCCGAGGCGGTTGAGGCTGCGTTGAAACTGGCGCGGCAATACATGCTGGAGATCGGCCAGCCAGAGCGCGATCGGTTCATCGCCCGCCGTCAGAGCTATCATGGCAACACGCTGGCGGCGCTGGCTACCGGCGGTAATGCCTGGCGCAAGGAGCCATTTGCGCCACTGATGATCGGTACCAGCCATATCGCGCCTTGCTACGCCTACCGTGATCAGCGCGAGGACGAGAGCGCCGAGGCATATGGCATCCGCGTCGCGGACGAGTTGGAAGCGGAACTGCAGCGTGTTGGTCCCGAAACGGTGATCGGCTTCGTTGCCGAACCTGTCGTCGGCGCGACGCTGGGCGCGGTGCCGCCGGTTCCGGGATATTTCAAGCGTATCCGCGAGATTTGCGACCGCCACGGCATTCTGCTGATTCTCGACGAGGTGATGTGCGGCATGGGCCGGACCGGGACGCTCTTTGCCTGCGAGCAGGAGGGCGTGCGCCCTGATATCGTGACGATCGCCAAGGGGTTGGGGGCCGGCTATCAGCCGATCGGCGCGACGCTGTGTTCGGCTGCGATCCATGATGCGATTGCTGATGGGACGGGCTTTTTCCAGCACGGGCATACATATATCGGCCACCCGACAGCCTGCGCGGCGGGGTTGGCAGTGGTCCGGAAGCTAACGGATGGCGGGCTGACGGCGCGTGCGGCGGAACTGGGCCACGTGCTCGACGCCAAGCTGCGCGCGGCGTTCGGGCAGCATCCGCATATCGGCGACATTCGCGGGCGCGGCATGTTCTACGGGCTGGAAGTGGTTGAGGACCGCGAGACCAAGGCCCCGTTCGATCCCGCGCGCGGCGTCAACAAGGCGCTGAAAAAGGCGGCCTTCGACGCGGGCCTGCTGTGCTACCCGATGGGCGGCACGATCGACGGGCGGAGAGGGGATCACGTGTTGCTGGCCCCGCCCTTTATCCTGACCGAGGCCCAGATCGATGAGTTGGTGGATAAACTGGGCACCGCCTTCAGGACCGTGCTGGGATGACGCCATTGCCAAGGCTGATGGTCGCGCCGAACGGTGCGCGGCACGGCAAGGCGTATCACCCCGCATTGCCGGTCACGCTGACCGAAACGGTCGAAGTGGCGCGCGCCTGCCATGCGGCGGGGGCGGATGGGCTGCATTTGCATCTGCGTGACGCAGACGGCGCGCATCTGCTCGACGCCGTGCGCTATCGCGATGCTCTGGCGCTGTTGGCCGAGGCGGTGCCCGGCATGGCGGTGCAGATCACCACCGAGGCGGCGGGGCGATACGAGGCAGCGCATCAGCGCGCCGTGGCACTGGCGGCAGGCGCGCGCCTTGTGTCAATGTCGATCCGCGAAATTCGCAGTGGAACGCGCGCCACCGAAGCGCGGGATTTTTACGAAACCTGCGCGGCGCAGGGAATCGCGGTGCAACATATCCTCTATGATCCGCAGGATCTGGCGCTGCTGGCCGAAACCCTTGCTCCGCAGATGCTGACCGATCCTGCGTTGCAAGTGATCTTCGTGCTCGGGCGTTACACTGAGGCGCGCGAGAGCACACCGGATGATCTGAAGCCCTTCATCGAGGCCACGCACGCATATGGCATGACGCCTGACTGGGGGCTCTGCGCCTTTGGCCGCCACGAGAGCGATTGCCTGCTGGCGGCGCACCGGGCGGGCGGCAAGCTGCGCGTGGGATTCGAGAACAACATCACGATGCGCGACGGCAGCATCGCGGCGGACAACGCCGCGCGGGTGGCCGAGGTTGCCGCGTTGATCGCCGGATGCGCTTCGGGGTAGCGATCTGGCTGGTCCGTTCGCCTTGCGTTTTTGCAGGGCTGCCCGCTATCCCCGCCAGGCCACTGCGCGAATTTCCACCAGCGCCCTGGGGTGCATGAGTTCGGTGACGCCAATCGCGGACCAGGCGGGGTAGGGCTCGCCGATATACTGATCTTTCACCGCTGCGAACGTGTCGGCGTGTTTGCGCATGTCGACGTGAAAGGTGGTGATTTCGACCACATCGGCGAATCCCAGTCCGGCCTCGGCCAGATATGCGCCCAGCTTGGCGAAGGCGTCGTGAAACTGTGCTTCGGGGTCGTCCGGCATGTCCTTGTCGGGGTGCGACGCGGTGCAGCCCGAAAGATACACCATCGGCCCGGCGTCAACCGCGGCGGAAAAATGCCAATCGTCGTAGTAATGTCGAAATTTTTCGGGGATATGGACGGTTTTCATGTGTGTTCTCCTCTGGGATTCTTGCCCGCGGCGACTTCCGGGCAAGTCGACGATTTTCAATTCCACTATTTCATGGATGCTCGGGCGCGCTATGTCTATGTTGTAACAAGCAAGACCCAGGCCGGACCGCCGGAGACGGTGGCAGGCCGGGGCCCTCAAATCGCGACAGGACCGAATTCCATGCTGGAGACCCAAACATACGAGATTGACGTCAAATCCGTGGATGTGACGGAAAACGCCGATGGCTCGGGACGTGTGACCATCACTTACCAAGGCCGCGCCGAGGAAAAGACGGTCACCGAACAGTTTCCTTCGGCCGAGTTTCGGGACGTGTTCGAATGCTGCCAGAACATCGCAAGATCAGTCATGACCAGCGAATTTCGCCCCAATTCCGGGGTGAGCTTTGAATTCAAGTTGGTCGACGAGAAAGGGATCTCGGTCTGGCACACCGCGCCTAACAACTTCCTGAAGATACCTTTGCGGATGAACATGGACTGGACCTGCAATCACCTGCAGACCAATTTCAAATCCTATACCACGCTCGGTGTTGTCGAGGTGCCCGAGGAGTTCTACTTGGTCGATGGACGTGTGCCGACGCCCAAGGTGGTGGAATTGTTGATGGATTCGATGGTCTCGGGGCTGGAGTTCATTGGGTTGATGTTCCTGCAGCGCGAGACCATGGGCAAGGCGCACGAGGACGTCCAGCACGGCGTCTGACGACGCGCCGAAGATTTAATATCACAGGATTTTCCTGATTTCAGCCTCGTTAAAGGGCTGGAGTAATACATCTATTACAAATAAAGGTATTATAGATAGAACATTATGATGACCCGAGGTGCTAACCCACATGATTCCAGACCCCGCCAGCTTTGAAGTCGCGAAATCCTATCGCGCACGCGCTCTGAAAACGCTCAGCTACGGTGTCTCTTCGACGCCGCGCGGGCGGCAATTGCCGGCACCGATCGTGGCGGACCGGGCGGCAAACGCCCATGTCTGGGACAAGGCGGGCAGCCGGTTCATCGACTACGCGGCAGGGTACGGGCCTCTGATCCTGGGGCATTCCCCGTCATGCGTGATCGACGCGGTCAAGGCCGAGATGGATCGCGGCCTGCGCACCGCCAGCGTACATGCCGGTGAAGCGGCTCTGGCAGAACTGATTTGCGAAACTCTGCCTGCCGCACAGAAATGCGCCTTTGTCAGCTCCGGTTCCGAAGCGATCCAACTGGCGCTGCGCATCGCGCGGGCGGCGACGGGCCGGACGCGGGTGGTCAAGTTTCGCGGCAATTACCACGGCTGGATGGACGGAGTGCAGGTCGCCGGTGCGTATGGCAATGACGGGCCGGGCACCATTGGTCAGGATCCGGGTGCCGCGGCATCGCTGACGATTCTGGATTGGGGCGATGCCACCGCGCTGGCCGAAGTGCTGACCTCTGATTTTGCCGCCGTGATCCTGGAGCCGGTGGCCGTGAATGGCGGCTGTTTCACGCCGCCTGACGGGTTTCTGGCCGAAGTGCGGGCATTGACCGAACGCCATGGCGTTGTGCTGATCTTTGACGAGGTGATAACCGGCTACCGGTTGTCGCTGGGCGGCGCACAGCAGCTGCACGGGGTAACGCCTGATCTGGCGGTGATCGGCAAGGCGATGGGGGGCGGGCTGCCGATCGGCGCGGTCGCGGGCTCTGACGCGGTGATGGAACCGGTCAGCAGCGGGCGGCTGTTTCATCGCGGCACGTTCAACGGCAATCCGGTCTCTGTCGCGGCCTCCATTGCCTGCATTTCTCACCTGAAGGCCAATGCCCAGACGCTCTATCCGCTTATTGACGGGTTGGCGGCGCAGTTGGAGACGGGCTTGCGCGAGGCGGCAGCGCGCCATGATACGGTCTGTGCGGTCAACCGCACTGGATCGGCGCTGCAACTGGCGCTTGGCGTGGCTGAAATGCGCTCGCTGGCGGATACCGCGCAGGCCGATTTCCCGGCAACGGCGCGCTTTGCCGGTCATTTGCTGCAGGCGGGCGTGCAGATCATCGGGCGCGGCCTGTCCTATACCACTGCCGCCCATACTGCGGCGGATATTGCCGAGACCATCGCAGCCTATGACATGGCGTTCGCCGCCATGGCGCGCGAGGGTGGCGGGAAATGAACGGGGTCGACCGCAGTGCGGGCCATGACGCGATGCAGGCCATGCCGCTGTATTTCAAGATATTCATGGTGCTGGAACGTGAAATCAGGACCGGGCACTATCCCACCGATACGCCCATGCCCAGCGAAGACGCCTTGGCAGCCCGTTTTGATGTGTCTCGCGTCACGATCCGGCATGCGATGTCCTTGCTGGCCGAGCGGAACCTTGTGGCCCGTCAACGCGGGCGCGGCACGTTCGCGACCTGTCCACCCAGCGCACGCGCGGCACCGGACAGCTTTGACGGGTTGAACCAGAATATCGCCGATTTCGAGGCCGGGACCTCTGTTACGCTGATCGAGGTGGCATCGGATCGTCTGCCTGACTGGACAGGCGACGCGGTGACTGCGGGTGGCGTGTTGCGCATTGTCCGGGTGCGGCGCGATGAAACGGGCCCGATATCCTACTCTGCCTGTTACCTGCCGCCCTTGTCTGCGGGCTATATAGACACGTTCACGCTGGGCAACCGGACGGTTATCGGTGTGCTGGAGGCGGCAGGGCTGCGGGCTGCGCAGGTCGAGCAGCGCCTGACGGCTGTGGCCGCACCGCCCGAAATCGCACCGCATCTGGGCGTCGCGGTGGGCGGGCCTCTGACCCTGATGCGGCGCGTCATGCGCGGCGCGGATGGCACGGCGTTCGAGTATCTCGAAACCTATTACCGACCCGACCGCTACGAATACAGCGTCAACCTGACCCGCGACACTGGCGCCTCCGGCCCGCCGCATTGGACACCGAAACGCGGCTGATCCCCGCCGTGCCACTGCGGTTTTCATTGGACTCCGGCCTGCGTGATATTTCAAATGGGGCAACGGTCCCGTATATTGGGGGCAGCGCAGAAAAATCGGGGATCAGGCTGACATGGCAAATCTGGACGCACAGGTACGGGACTCACAGGCAGAGGTAAGCGCGGCTCAGGCCAAGATTGCCGAAGTGACCAGCCAGATCGAAGCCGCGCGCGCCAAGATCAAGGGCGGCGAGGATGCGGTTCTGGATATCGAGAACGCCTCGCTGGAGGATGTTCACGCCCATACCGAGGTGATGAACGCCAACATCGCCGAGCTGATCATGGGGCTGGATGATATCACCGCTGCCTTCAGCCGCGATTTCGACGAGATGCGCAACAAGACCGGCTGGGAAAGCTTCGTCGGTTTCTTCAGCCAATCGCGCTCGGACGCGATGCGGCAGGACCGGGTGCGCAGTGCGAGCATCGACGACAAACTGCAGGATCTCATCTCGAAATCCGATGTGATCGTGAAACTTTTGCAAAGCCAGCTGGCCACGCTGGAGACCCACAAGGCCAAGGTCAGCGAGAACCTGACCGAAACGCTGGACGAACGGGAATTCACCGTGGGCGAGCTGGAGGATATCCGCGCACAGATCACGGCAATGGATCCCGATATCATCGCTCTGGAAAACAAGATCGCCAATGAAACGGATGCCGCGGCCCGCACCAAGCTGGAAACGCAGCTGGCCGAAATGAACGCGAAATACAACGAGCTGGTGCAGTCCGAGCAGGTCAAGCTGAGCAAATCCCAGACGCTGGAGCGCTATATCGAAAAGGGCAAGACATGGGTCGACAGCCTGCAAAATCAGGCGGCGACCCAGATGGTGCTGATCAACAAGCTGCAGACAGACACCAAGCAGCGCGTGGTGCTCTATGATGCGCTGACCAAGTCCCTGAAAACCGCGCAACAGCAAGACGTGGCGCACCGGATCAACGAGATCGGTGTCGAGACCGACAAAGAGGCGCAACAGGCGATGGCGGGAATCGGTGCCGCGACCAACAAGAAAATGGCCGAGATGATGGAGAGCCACGAAGAGCACATGGTGTTCGCCCGCGACGTGCTGGAGGCCAAGGCCAAGGCCGACGAGCGGTTTGCCCGCCGCTTTCAGGCGATCATCGAGAAGCACGACAAGAACCTGTATGGGGCCTGAACCTTGTTCAGTCGACGTCACGTGATGTGCTGTTCCGCCGCCGTGCAGGGCAGGCAGGTACAATGACGGATCGCGCGCCGAAATCCGACCATGTCAGGCTGGCAGATCTTGCGGCCAGCCGCCGCTATTTCACCAAGTTCGAGCGGATCACCGGGCATCTGGCCCGTGTTGCGGCGGTGATGCATGCCGAAGACTCCCTGTCCAGGGATGAGGTCGAGATCCTGACCGGCTACATGCAGGGCATCGCCTATAGTTTCCGCGCGCTGGGGATGAAATACCTGTTCGCGGGACGTGACGCGGGCCAATCATTTGGCACGCTTCAGATGGACAACCACGAGAGCGGCTTTCCGGTGTTCAACGAGTTGCTGGTCATGGCCAACGACGCGCAGCAGGCGGCGCGGCATCTGGACGGAATGCCGAGTGCCGATCAGCTCAAGGCGCAGATGGTCGAGCAGATCATCGGCGCGCGGCAGATCCCGACGCGGCTACAATTCGCGCTGTCGCAGCGGCTCTACTACGAAGAACTGCGGCGCGGGCATCTATTCTGGGCGCGGAACGATCCGCAGATCATCTGGCAAAGCGGGCTGGGAGAGCGGCGGCGCTATCTGCTGCACTGGGCGGTCTATGACAGCCAGATCAACCTGCCGACGATCTATGTGATGGAGGTCGAGGATACCGGGCGCTACGCGCTGGCCAAGGATGAGGAGCGTTGGCCCGCGTGCCAGACACACCTGATGGGCCAGGCGCTGGGCGGGCTGAAACTGCTGACCATCGCGCGTGGCGTCGACGAGGCATTCTCGGACCTGCATCCCAAGCGTTTGCGCCGGTTCCATGTCGGACCGATGTATTCGCACAGCTATACGCAGCAGATCGGGCCGCTGCGCGACGTTCTGCGCGATGCAGATGCACCCGAGGGGCAGGACTGGGCCCTGGCCTGGACCGATGAAGTGCTGGAGAGCGAACGAACCAAGCTAGAACGCACTGGCTGGTTCGGCTCGGTGGAACGCGAGATTTTCGCGCTCGACCCGTTTTCCGGGCGCGGGGCCGAGACCGGCGCGACCCGCCAGAGCCGCAGTATCATTCTGCCCGAGCGCCCCTATCAGGTGCTGGCCGAAAAGAACCCGCCGGGTTTTGCCAGCGTCACGAAATACGTGGTCAGCGCCGGGGGACGGGTGTTGCGATATTGAACCGTTGCCGGGCTGACGCCCGGCCTGCGACAAACTGCTAGGCCGGACTTCAGCCCGGCAGGGGGAGAAAAAGATGAGCCTGACAGCCGACATGATGGAACTGCGCGAAGCAGACGTGATCAAACATTACGACGCCGCGACGCGCATGTTGCAGGGCTTCGATCATACACCCCGGATCGGTAAATCGGCAGACACGCCGCAAGACGAACGGTCATCGGGCGTCGGCACGCGGCGGCGGTTCCGTAGCACCACGCCGGGGCTGGTCACACGCAGCACCGCGCGGGCCGAAGGCGTGCAGCTGATTGCGCGGATCAAAGGCGCGGATGGAGACGACCCGCTGGTGTCGCCCCTGCAGGCCACGGTGATGCACGCCCTGCGGCGCGCACTCGCCATCGCGCTGGCGGTGGGCGAAACCTATGCCGAGGCCACCGGGCTGGTTGAACTGCGCCGGATCAATCTCGCAGGTTCATTGCCCGCCAACCGCAAGACCGAATTCAGCGAGCTTCTGAGCGCCGAGGCGTTGGCGGTGGCTTATGTCTTTGGCAATGCCGCCGCCTTTCTGCTGGGTTCGCATGGCAGCGAAGTGTCGGTTGAGGTGGGCGAAGCCGAAGAGGTTCTGACCGACAACGCCCAGATCGCCCTGCACGGCGCGCTGTGGGAACTGGACAAGACCATTGCCGCCCATGCCACGGATGACGCGCGGCTGGTGGCTTGCGTCACCGGCTACGCCGAGGCGCTGATGGAGAAGATCGCGCTAAGGGCGCAGAATGCCGGGCGGCTGGGGGCCTTTACCGGCGCCAGTTGGCGGGTAGAGGCGGATGACTTCACCATTCGCGGCTTCTCGCCATCGTCCAAGGCGAAATCCACCACGCTGACCATGACCTTCAAGAAACCCAACGAGGTGGTCGGCAACCATATCGCCAAGTATCAGGCGCTGAAGCTGGCAAAGATGCTGATGGCCTATGATTTCGAGCGGCGGCTGAACCCCTTCGCCGATCTGGGCGGGTTCATCTTTACCTTCATGGGCGATGGTAAGCCGGGCACGGGCAAGACGACGCTGATTCAGATGATGGCGGGCCTGATTCACGGCTATTGCGAGACCGCCGGGTATCCGTTTCGATACCAGAACCTGAGCACCGACAGCATCGACAGCTATCAGGGCAAATCGGGGCAGAACGCCAAGGCGTTCATCAATTCGATCATTGATCCGGGTGTGATCGGGTTCGGTACGATCGACGATATCGACCAGTTGGCGGGCAAACGGGGTGACCGGCAATCGTCGTCCGGTCAGCTGGAAATCACCGCCGTGCTGATGGAGAGCTTTGCCGGCGCCAATACGGTCGTGCGTGGCAATTGCACCTTTGGCATGTTTTCGAACTTCCCCGAGAATGTGGACGATGCGTTGCGCCAGCGCGCGGGCGCGCGGTTTCTGGTGGACGGGCCGATCACCCGCGAGGATTACATCGACATTCTGAACCTGTTGATGGGGCGAAATCACGACATTCCGCTCGGCGATCATGAGGCCTTTGCCGCGCAGGAAATCAAGAAGGCGGTCGCAGCCAGTTTCGCATCGCATTCGAAACCACATGAGGAAGGGCTGCTGCGGGTCTACGAGGCCGTGGATGCCAAGATCGGCAAGCTCGACACGATTGCCAAGCTGGGCACATATCTGAAGGGTATCCAGGAAGTCGATGACCGCTTTACGGGGCGGGCGATCAAGAACATCACCGATGCCGTTAAGGTGCGCGCGATGGATTTTGAACTTCCCGACGAGTGGATGGAGGAGCCGGAGCTTTTCCTCTTCAAGGACTACGAGACCAAGAAGGGCATGATCGAGGAGTTACGCCAGCCGATCACGGTCGAGATGGTGATCCAGGAGATCAACCGATACGCCGACAGCGAATTCCGATATGCCGATAAATCCGATGAAGTGGCGATCGAAAATGCCGTGCGTGAAATGCGCCGGATGGAAGAGGCAAAGCGGCTGTTCCTGGCGCAAAAGGGGTAGGGCGACCCTGCAACAGCCTCAAACACTCGGTCAAGTGCGGGCTGCACATCCAGACCACGCCGCAATCGAGAGGCGGTGATCTGTTTGCATAGCGATGCGACGCCTTTCACCGGGTGCGGGCAGAGTGATCGACCGCCTTGGCGCCTATGCTGAAGTCCGGATTGACGAAATGATCTTGAACTTCAGTATCGGCGCAAGCCAGAATGAGACACTTGAGGCGATGCGGAGATTTGCCGAAGAGGTCATGCCGTATTTCACGGGCCGCCCCGCGCCGCGGGGGATGGCTCCCCAATTATCCCAACAGAAGGAAATTCATCATGCCCATGATCCGGGTTGAAATGTTCGCTGGACGCGATGCCGATCAAAAGCGCGCGCTGGCGCGCGAACTGACCGATGCGTTCATCAAGACCTGTGGTGGCACGCCGGAGTCGGTCCAGATCGTCATCACCGATGTCGAAAAATCCCACTGGGCGAGTGGGGGAACACTCTATAGCGACCAGTGACGCAACCGCGCTGCACGGGAATTGTATCCGCGCTGTCCTGGCTTGATCTGCGGGCGCAAACCGATGATGCGGTCTGCGCCCGTCGGAGCATGGTGCGTCACACCCTACAGCCAAACAACGCCTTGGCGGGCGGGCACGTCAGTTCTTGACGTAGAGTTGTCGTGGCACCGAGGCCAGGCATTCCGCAGGGCCATCCGCGCGGATCGCGATGGTTTCGGTGATCTCGAGGCCCCAGTCATCCATCCATAGCCCCGGCATGAAATGAAAGGTCATGCCCGGCTCCAGAATCGTGTCGTCATCCTCGCGCAGAGAAATCGTGCGCTCGCCCCAATCGGGTGGGTATGACAGCCCGATGGGATAGCCGACGCGCCCCTGGCGTTCGATCCCTGCCTTGCGCAATTCCGCCTTGAGCGCGATCGACACATCGGCCGCGCGGTTGCCCGCTCTGGCCGCGTCCACCCCTGCCTCCAGCCCGGCAACCAGCGCCTGTTCGGCATGGATCAGATCCGTAGGCGGCTTCCCCAGAAAGATCGTGCGCGACATCGGGGCGTGATAGCGGCGGTAACACCCAGACACTTCAAAGAATGTGGCCTCGCCATCTGCAAACGGTTTGCCGTCCCATGTCAGATGCGGAGCCGAAGCATTCGGGCCGTCTGCCAGCAACGGAACGATAGCCGGGTAATCCCCCCAGTCATCGTCGATGCCCTCGATTCCGTCTGCCAGAATTTGCGCAGCCAGCTTGTTCTTGGGCAGGCCCGGCTCGATCCGCGCGACAGCATTGGCGATGATCTTTTCGGTGATGCGTGCCGCCTTGCGCATGAAGCCCAGCTCTTCGTCGGACTTCACCGCGCGCGCCCAGTTCACCAGCAGGTTTGCATCCAGAACCTCGGTTTGGGGTAACTCCGCGCGCAGCGTATCCAGTGCCTTGCCGGAAAAATAATAGTTGTCCATTTCGACGCCAAGGCGGCGATGTGGCAGGCCAAGATCGCTCAGCTTGCGGGCCAGATCCTGCATCGGGTGAGACACCGTCGATTGGATCATGGATTCGTCGTAAGAGGTGACGCAGCCATCTTCCATCCAGACCGTGCGCCTTGCCCCGTTGGCATCGATGGCGCGACCCCACCAGAGCGGATCACCGGACATGGACAGAATGACGGCCTGATGGACATAGAAAGACCAGCCATCATAGCCCGTGAGCCATGCCATATTGGACGGATCAGAAACGATGAGCGTTTCCAGCCCCATGGCCTGCATCGCTGTACGGCATTTCGCAATCCGGCGATCGTACTCGGATCTGGTAAATGGAATATCTTTAGATTTCGGCACGATACACCCCTTTTGATTGGTCAGACGTTGTTCTGCTGGCATCTGGTTGGCTGCTAATTAGCCCTGCCGCAACCCTTTTTGGGGCGTCGAGCGAAAATTCCGGCCATCGCGCGTCACCATCCGGCGCAAGCCCGTCGGCGGCGAAGGCAGGGGCGGCGCATCGCACAGCGGCTGGCATTGATCTTGGCTGAAAAGCGCGCCTTTGGCAGCGGTTCTTTCTGCGCGGGGCGGATTCTTCGGGCACATCCTCTTTGCAGCATCGGCAGGATATCTGCGGAATCTGGAGTATATAACCCATGCATGAAACTGCCCTATCCGCCCGCAATGACATCCAGGACAAGACGCTGGTGCGTTGTTTTTCCTACATTGGAGGCAAATGGTGCGCCGCTGCGTCGGCCGAGACATTCAGCGTCCATGATCCCGCGACCGGCGCATCGCTGGGCGAGGTCGCATCGCTCTCGGCAGAGGAATCCACTGCCGCCGTGGATGCGGCACAGGATGCGTTTGCGGCGTGGTCACAGTTCTTGCCGCAAGAGCGGTCTGCCGTTTTGCGGCGCTGGTTCGACCTGATGTTGACGCATAAGGAGGATCTGGCACGCATCATGGTGCTGGAGCAGGGTAAGCCGATTTCCGAGGCCCGTGGCGAGATTGATTATGCTGCGGCCTTCGTGGAATTCTATGCAGAAGAGGCCAAGCGCCCCAATATCGAAAGCGTGACCAGCCACTTGCCCGATGCCGAGGTCGAAGTCTGGCTGGAGCCGGTGGGCGTTGCTGCCCTGATCACACCTTGGAACTTTCCCTGCGCCATGCTGACCCGCAAGGCGGCGGCAGCCATGGCGGCAGGCTGCACGATTGTCGCGCACCCGTCCGGGGAAACGCCGTTTTCGGCGCTGGCGCTAGCGGAGCTGGCCGAACGCGCCGGAGTACCGGCGGGTGTCTTCAACGTGGTGACGGGGCAGGCGGCTACTGTCGTCGAGCCGTGGACCAAAGATACGCGCGTCAGGGCTCTGTCCTTTACCGGCTCGACCGAGATTGGGCGACTTTTGTACCGGCAATCGGCGGCTACGATCAAGCGGCTGGTGCTGGAGCTTGGTGGTCACGCCCCCGTCATCGTCTTCAAAGGGGCCGATATCGAGACGGCCGTGTCCGAGGCGATCAAGGCCAAATTTGCCACTTCCGGGCAGGATTGCCTGGGTGCCAACCGGATTTTCGTTGAACGCACGGCCTATCCCGAGTTTTGCGAGAAGTTCACCAAGGCCGCCAGTGCGCTGCGCGTTGGCTTGGGGCTGGATGACCCCGATATTGGTCCCTTGATGAATGAAAATGCGGTGAAAAAGCAGGAAGAACACGTGGCGGACGCTCTTGCCAAAGGCGCAAGGCTGGCCTGTGGTGGCAAACGCCACGCGCTTGGGCCATTGTTCTACGAGCCCACGGTTCTGGTGGATGTCCCGCAAGACGCGTTGATTTTGCACCAGGAAACATTCGGGCCAGTCGCCGCCATCGCCCCTTTCGATACCGAAGAGGAGGTCGTTCGGCGTGCCAATGACACTGAATACGGGCTGGTTGCCTATCTGCACACCCATGATCCGCGCCGGATCTACCGCCTCAGCCGCGCGTTGCAATTTGGCATGGTCGCGGTCAACCGTACCAAGGTCACCGGCGCACCCATCCCGTTCGGCGGTACCAAGCAATCGGGCCTTGGCCGGGAAGGCGCACGGCGCGGGATGGAAGAGTTCATGGAAATCAAATACGTCTGCCGCGACTGGGCCTGAGATACCCGCGGGACCGGTCGATTTGATCCATCAGGGGGCGGGATGCTGGCACATTCGCCCCGTCGCGCCCAACCACGCCGGGCCGCTCCGGTGGAGTGGTCCAAGAGGGTGCTCGCACGGGCAGACGGCCCGCGCCGCGTGCTTGCCGCCCCCGAGGCGAACGGTGGGCGGGCCGCCGGGGGATTTGCCCCATCAGGTACCGTTACTTATGTTGGGCGGTGCGAGACATGGTCAAACCTCCGATGATGCCCAACGGGGGTTTGATGTCACTCCCTTCTGGCCAGAAACCACCAGAATAGGCAAAGCCGTAGCCTAGGCGGATTCGTGTGGTAAACCTGACCGGGACGGAGGTCGGACTCTCGTGTGAGGGCTTGGCCGCGCGTTGCTACCGGGTAGCGAGTGGCAGGAAACGGACGTTCTCTCCTGTCTTGCTATGCTCGGTCGCCATCTTCAAAGCGGACCTTGCCGGATGGTCGCTACATGGATTTTAAGGGGAGCCGTCCAATTCAGTTCCGCCACCTGCTCCACCCTTATTTTGAAATGGGTTGAATAGACCTTGCAGGGGGAACAGTTTGTCTGTTTCGGAAGAGCCCGCAGCCGTTTAGTTCTATCCAAAGTCTTTCTCCGGGCCATATCGCCGTTTTGACGGCGATCATTGACGGATAGAACTATTCAGGCATAGTTGCGACCGAGGCTGTGAAGACGAGGCGTGGCGGCCATATTTTAAGTGGATATTACGCGGTTTTTACATGCTCGCGTTGTTTTACAACGGTCTATCGCTTTCCCCTTTTACTGGAGGTTCAATGTCACATTTTATGTTTCGTGATATCGCTTTAGCTGCAGCACTCTTCCTTGCGCCAACCTTTTGTTATGCTCAAGATGTCTTCGGCACTCTGACAGCCACCATTGAGGGCGCCGAACGCAGTTGGTTTCTGACGTCAGACGGGGGACAGAGCCAAAGCCATGGCCTGAAAATCGCGGTCGCAAATATGCAGAGTTTCAGTCTTTGGGGGCAACCGACGGCGGACACTGTCGCTGAGGCCAAAGACAGCCTGCTGCTCAAGTTTGATATCATGGCGGTTGGTGGCACCACGATGCCGTTGAACGTGTCGCTGACCTATCTCGCTGACGGTTGGGCGTCGGGCTGGCTGGCCAATGAGGAGGGTCAAACCGTCTTTACCCTGTCGACGCTTGAGGAGGTCGACGGTGGCCTTTTCCTGGAAGGGAGTTTTGCCTCCACGGCCTATTACAGCGATAATTTGGTGAGCGGGCAGGTCGACCCGTCGCAGACGATGCAGATCGACGGGAGGTTTAGTGCAACCTTGCCCGAGGCCTTGTTGCAGGACCAATGAAGCGGCGCATCCTCATGGCGTCAAAAACGCGAACGCAACCCGCCAACGACAAGCGAGTGAGACAATGACCAAGGCTTTTTCATTGATCTGCTGCATCGCATCCGCTTTGTTGGCGTCATCCGCTGCGCAGGCGGAGCCGAATGTCGCCTGCAACTACGGTTCACCCAAAGCCTGGGACAAGATCAGCCTCATGTATGTCGGCCCTTGGCAGATTACGCATCATGCGGGCTATGTGATTTCAGGCCCAATGACGATGCCTTTTCCTGCAAGTGGTGACGTTGAAACGATGCAAATCGAGATGTCGCCAAATGGCGGGCTTGTGGGCACGCACCCGGAGGCACAGCAGCCCGTTGTGTTTAACTGGGCAGACGAGCCTCCCTGGAGCTTTGAGGCTCACGCGAGCAAAGACGGCGTTCCTGCTCCGATGCTGTCGTCATCTGACGTTGAGACGTTGATGGGATGTGGCGTTGAAAACCTTGCCCGCCTGATCGGTCGGACACAGGCCACAATTGATGGCACTACGATGGATATGACCCTGCGCTTGATGGTCGTCGGCCCTGATCAAATGTATGGGATTTTTCATACGTCAGCCATCGTGAAGGGGATGCCGGTGAAGAGTTGGCGCGCTGTGACCCTGACGCGCTGACATGGTGCAAAGGACATTATGATGGACGGACAGAAACAGACAGTGACCGGCGTGATGTGGCGTCAACAAATATGGGTCTACCCATTGCTTATCATTGCGGGCATCGGGCTTGGGATGCTCAAGATGTCCGACTATCGGACAGCGGCCGCATTCTCGGACAGCGGCATCAAGGTGGTCGGTGAAGTCACCAATTTGCACGAGACCATAACGAACAAGCCAAATACCTACGATGTCGCCTACATCTTCGCCACCGAAGCCGATCCGTATAACCGTGGGAATCAACGTGTCAGAGAACAGCTTTTCGACACTCTGAGCGAGGGCGGCCCGATTGACGTTTGGTATCTGCCAGACGACCCCAAGCAAAGCGCGGTCGATTTGGGCTATCTTACACGTTACTTCTGGCTCTCACTGTTTTGTTCGGCGGGCCTGATCTTTACCGGTCTTGTTGGCGGTTGGTTTGCGGTCAAACGGGCACGTGCGACTGTTCTCGCACGTCAAGCCGATAGCTAACCCCAAGCTTCTGCCACACGAGTCCCATCACCGTGGTCAGTCTGCTGTGACCGTCAGCGAGCCTGCACCCAGGACAACGCCATCTTGGCCTGAAAAATATCGGGCTTCATAATCGCCTACGTCGTCAGGCAATGAGACCGTCAAAGGATTGCCCTTGTTTGTATAGGTATAGCTGACGAACGGCAGCAATGGGCCGAGGCTGTGTGAAAACTCAGATTCCCCGCTTCCGACAAGAACAGAATTCCGTGAGGAGGGCTGGTACCCATTCGGGCCTCCTTCCGGAAAATTGTTGCCGATGTTCGGGAGATCGAACCGGGCGGCGGGCGCCGGTTGGAACTTTGTCCAGGGTTCGATATCTCTCACCGGCGCTTCCGGCGGAGACCTCGCCTTCGCATTGAGGCGGCGAGGCTCCGGAGGAGTTGGAGAGCGGTGCAACAATTCGGGCCCGGTGCAACATTTTGTTGCACCACCCCCAAAAACGGGGTCAAAAGGCCCCGAAATAGAGGGAAGTGGGTCAGGTGACCATGAGCGTAGATCCAGCAAAACAAGGGATTTCGGGCGTCCGGCGGGCTTCTCGTCTCTCCGTCGCACCCATGATGGATTGGACCGACCGGCACTGCCGCGTGCTGCACCGGCTGCTGAGCAGCGAGACGCTGCTTTATACGGAAATGGTCACGGCGCCGGCTCTGGTGCGGGGCGGGGCGCTGCATTTGCTGGACCATTCTGCGCGCGAGCATCCTGTTGCGTTGCAGCTGGGTGGTTCCGACCCAGAGGAGTTGGCAGCGGCCGCGCGGTTGGGGCAGACGGCCGGCTACGCCGAGATCAATCTGAATGTCGGGTGCCCCTCGGACCGGGTCCAGTCCGGCACATTCGGCGCCGTGCTGATGAAATCGCCCGCGCTGGTGGCTGAATGCTGTGCTGCGATGATCGACGCGGTGGATGTGGAAGTGACCGTCAAGTGCCGGATCGGTGTTGATGATCAGGTGCCCGAAGAGGTCTTGCCGGAGTTCATTGCACAGGTCGGGGCCGTGGGCGTGGAGCGCTTTGCGATCCATGCGCGCATGGCGTGGCTCGATGGGCTGAGCCCCAAGGAAAACCGCGATATCCCACCGCTGAACTATCCATTGGTGATGCAGATGAAGCAGCTTTTTCCGGCGCTGCATCTGTCCGTCAACGGCGGGGTCGACAGCCTTGATCAGGCCGAGGCGTTTCTGGAGGCGGGGCTGGACGGGGTCATGATCGGGCGGGCCGCCTATCATCAGCCTGCCGATATGCTGTGCGCCGCGGACCGGCGGATTTTCGGCGGGACGGCACCCGATACCACCCCCGAGGGTGCGGTGCAGGCCATGCTGCCCTATATCGAGGCGCATCTGGCGGCTGGCGGGCGGTTGCATCAGGTCACGCGGCACATGCTGGGCCTGTTCGCTGGCCGGCCCGGCGCGCGCGGCTGGCGGCGCGCCATATCCGAGGGCGCATCAAAACCCGGCGCAGGGCCGGAACTGGTCGAGGCGGCCCTGCTGCACGTGACGGAACGCTGCGCGGCATAATTACCCGTTGCCCGGTGGCGCGATTCCCGGTCTATAGCGTGGTGCGTCTCGCAAGGTTCGAGAATTCGCCCGTGGCCGTGCGCAAGCCTTTGCAAGGCAAATGCGCTCGCGGTGACGGGTGAAGTCGAATTGACGCGACTTGCTCTAACGCGCCAACGGCCGGAGGACTGCAGAATATGACGGACATGACATTGCTGCTGAGCATGGGCGCGATGCTGCTGGCCATCGGGGCCTTTGCGGGCGTGCTGGCGGGCCTTTTGGGGGTGGGTGGCGGCATCATCCTTGTGCCGTCGTTTTTCTATGCATTCCAGGTGCTTGGTTATGATGGGCCACAATTGATGCAAATGTGTCTGGCGACCTCTTTGGCGACGATCATCGTGACGTCGGTCCGCTCGGTCCTCGGCCATCATGCGAAGGGGGCCGTGGATTGGGGTATCCTGCGAAGCTGGGCGCCGGGGATCGCGATCGGTGCGATCCTAGGGGTCGCGGTTGCGGCGGGGTTGCGGTCCGGCACTTTGCAGGCGATCTTTGGCATTCTGGCATTGATCGTAGGGCTTTACATGGCATTCGGCAGGTCGGAATGGCAGCTGGCAGATGCGATGCCCGTCGGGCTGCGGCGCGCTGTCCTGTCGCCGGCTGTCGGGTTCCTGTCGGTTTTGATGGGGATCGGCGGAGGCAGCTTCGGGGTGCCGCTGATGGCGCTTCATGCGGTGCCCATTCACCGCGCGGTGGCAACGGCGGCGGGCTTTGGCGTGACCATTGCGGTGCCGTCGGTGGCGGGGTTCCTGTTCTTCGAGATCGCCCCGGCGCATCGGCCCCCCCTGACCGTGGGCGCGGTCAACCTTGTGGCCTTTGCCATCGTGATTGCGATGACTCTGATCACTGCCCCCTGGGGGGTAAAGTTGGCGCATGCGATGGACCCCAAGCCGCTGAAGCGGGCCTTTGGAGTGTTCTTGACGCTGGTGGCGCTGAACATGCTGCGCAAGGCTGCGGGATGGTAGAGGGGTTTCTGCGCCGGGGCTGGGCGCGTTTTGCCTGCACTCCCGAGGTTGCCGATTGGGCCGCCGCAGCGCGCGAGGCCGCACTGGTGGCGGTTGCCGATCCGGTCCTCCGCGCGGAATGGCTGCAATGCGCCGGTACGTGGTTCGTGGGTGTCGATGCGCTGCCAAACGCAGCGGATGGATCGCTTGACGGGTCGGGGCCGCTGGTTGGGCCGGGCTATGAGCAAGCGGTTGATCTCTACGGCAGGCTGCCCCTGCACCTTGGCCAGGTTTCGGTCACATATCCCGGCTACCCCAAACCGCGAGAGGGCGAGGGCGAAGGCGCGGCGCGCTACAGGTTCCGGCGCGATGCGGCGCATGTGGACGGGTTACTGGCGATCGGGCCAGAGCGACGACGGATGCTGAAAGAGCGGCACGCCTATATCCTCGGACTACCGTTGACGCAGACCAGTGCCGAGGCCAGCCCGCTGGTGGTCTGGGAAGGCAGCCACGAGATCATGCGCGGCGCGTTTGCCCGCGCTTTGCGCCACACACCGCCAGAGCGTTGGGGCGAGGTCGATCTGACCGAAATCTACACCTATACCCGCGCGCAGGTCTTTGAGATCTGCCGCAGGGTCGAACTGCCTGCGAGACCGGGCGAGGCGACGCTCGTGCACCGTTTGGCGTTGCATGGTGTCGCGCCTTGGGGCGCGGGGGCCGAGGCGCCCGAGGAAGGCCGGATGATCGCCTATTTCAGGCCGGAACTGTCGGGGTCGGATGATGGGTGGCTGACGCTTCCATAAGCGGCGCGGGCCGTCTTGGTTCAGCGCGTCATGCGCGAGGTTATCCCTCGCGCCCCGCCATACGCGCCGCACGCCCGCCGCGACGTTTGCGCAACAGCGCCGTGCGCCCCGGCAATTCCGCGGTGATCCGGGCGCGCTCTTCATCGGTCATCTTCGACCAGCGGCTGATCTCGTCGATGCTCCGGTTGCAGCCGGTACAAATCCGCGCCTCGGGATGCACCACGCAGATGCGGATGCAAGGGCTCTCGACTTCGTTGCGGCTCCAGATATTCGCACCGTCGGATTTGTCGTTTGTCTCGTCTCTCACAGCGCGTCCTTCATATGATGCAAACGGTCCAACACACCTTGAAGGATATAGGAAGCGGCTATGTTGTCGATCACCTCTGCGCGACGTTTACGTGACGCATCCGCCTCCAACAGCGCTTTTTCGGCAGCAACCGTGGATAATCTCTCGTCCCAGTAGCCGATGGGCAGGTCGGTAAGCCGCGTCAGATTACGGGCGAAAGCGCGGGTGGATTGGCAACGCGGACCTTCCGAGCCGTCCATGTTGCGCGGCAGACCAAGGATGATACCGCCGACCTCACGGCCTGTGGCGATCTCCAGCAGGCGCGCGGCATCAAGGCCGAATTTGCGGCGGCGGATCGTCTCGAATGGGCTTGCGACCGACAGTGAGCGGTCCGAGATGGCCACGCCGATAGTCTTGTCCCCCAGATCAAGGCCGATCAGCGCGCGCATCGGAGGCAGTACCTGCACGAAGCCCTCGATATCCTCGAAGATCATTGCGCCACCCCGGCGCGGATCGCGCCCGCCCGCACCGTTTCAAGGTCCTCGGGACGGGTGGCAAAGACTTCCTGCGCCTCGCCCCAGATGGCCTTGGCGCGCTCTGTCTCTCCAAGAACGCCGTATGCGGAAATCAGTTGTGCCCATTCTTCGGCCGTGCCGCCCTCGTTGGCCAGCCGGTCCGACAGCCCCGCGACCATGCCGCGGATCATCTCCATCCGGTCCGCGGCACTCATCGCGCCCGCCGCTTTGACATCGGCGGCACTGGGGCCGGCTGTATCGCCTGGCGGCGGCAATTGGTATTTCACCCCCGCCATGGACGCCAGTTCGGGCAGGGCATCGCGAATGAGCGGCACCCAGGGCGCGTCTGCCGGGCTATCCTTCAGCAACCCGTCCCAGAGGCGGAATGCGGCATCGGGCCTGTCCACCTGAGCAAGGTAAAGGCCAAGGTAGTACCGCGCGGTCTGATTGCCCGGATCGCGCTCCAGCGCCGTGCGCAGGGTGGTTTCGGCCTCGGCCGAGACATAGCCATTCGCCGCCGTCACCATCAGATCGGCAAGAAAGGCGTAGTCATCCGCGCGCGCGGCAGGACCGCTGACCTCGATCAGGCGGCTCTGGGCGGCGATGGCGGCGCTTGTGTTGCCCAACATGGCCTCGTTGCGTGCCAGCAGTTGCAACCCGCGCGGATCGTCGGGGTTTTCCTGCATCGCGGCGCGCAGTTTGTCCATCAGTTCGGCAAATTCCGGGGCGGGTTCGGGTTGTGCCGGGGCGGGCAGGGCGCGGGCTTCTGCCTCGGCCTGGCTCAGGCGTGCGGAGCGCGCCTCGTCCGACGCCGCAAGCCGCGCCTCGCGTGGCAGGTCGGGATAGCCGGGTGCCCCGATCCGGCTGTAGAGCGCGAGCGACCCGCCGACCAATGCCAGCGTCGCCAGCGCAAACACGATCCGGCCCGCAACCGGCGGCTGCCCGCCCGTCTCGCCGCCGCGCTGCAACTGGGCATCGGCGGCAAGGATGCGGCGCGAAACTTCGGTGCGCACGCGCCCGGCCTCGGCCTCGGTCAGCACTCCGCGTGCCTGATCGCGCTCCACTTCGCGCAACTGATCGCGGTAAACGCCGATGTCATAGGCTGCGGGCGGCGCGTCGCCCACGCGCCCGCGCATCAGCGCGGCGCCAATGGCGGCACTGACAGCCAGCGCCAGCGCGCCTGTGAGGGTCCAGAAAATCATCATTGCTCCCTGCTCTTGCCCCCACATAGCGCCGCGCTGGACAGGAAAAAAGGGGCACGGTGTCGCTGCTGCCCCCATGTGACATCTCGATGTCGCATATTTCGCGCCGGACGCCGCATTATGTATCCATTTCTGGCCGGGCATGTCGCATACCGGTCTGTGAAACCGGCTGTGCCGAATCCCCTGTCATCGAGGCCCCGCATGAAAAAATATTCAGCCTTTGCCGTCGCCCGAGAGGCTCTGCGCCACCACACCGGATGGGAGCGCGCCTGGGCCTCGCCGGAACCGCGCGCCAAATATGACGTTATCATCGTCGGTGCCGGCGGGCATGGTCTGGCCACGGCCTACTACCTGGGCAAGAACTTCGGCATCACCAATGTGGCGATCCTCGAAAAGGGCTGGCTGGGTGGCGGTAACACTGGCCGCAACACCACGATCATCCGCTCGAACTATCTTCAGGATCCCTCGGCGGCGATCTACGAAAAGGCCCGCAGCCTTTACGAGACGATGAGCCAGGATCTGAACTACAACGTGATGTTCAGCCCTCGCGGCGTGATGATGCTGGCCCAGACCCAGCACGAGGTGCGCGGCTACGAGCGCACCGCCCATGCCAACGCGCTGCAAGGTGTGACGACCGAATTCATCACCCCCCAGCGGGTCAAGGAACTGGTGCCGATCATCAATCTCGACGGGCCGCGCTATCCGGTTCTGGGCGCGCTTTGGCAGGCGCGGGCCGGGACCGCGCGTCACGATGCGGTCGCCTGGGGCTATGCGCGGGCCTGCTCGGCCATGGGTATGCACGTCATTCAGAAATGCGAAGTGACCGGCATCCGCCAATCGGGCGGCAAAGTCACTGGCGTCACCACCAACCGGGGCGATATCGCCTGTGACAAACTGGGCGTAGTCGTGGCGGGCCATTCGGGCCATCTGGCCGAAATGGCGGGCTTCCGTCTGCCGATCGAATCCGTGGCGCTTCAGGCGCTGGTGTCCGAGCCGATCAAGCCATGCATGGACGTGGTGGTGATGGCCAACACGGTGCACGGCTACATGAGCCAGTCCGACAAGGGTGAGATGGTCATCGGCGGCGGTGCGGACGGGTACAACAACTACACACAGCGCGGCGCGTTCCACCATATCGAGGAAACCGTCCGCGCACTGGTCGAAACTTTCCCGATGATCGCGCGGCTCAAGATGCTGCGCCAATGGGGCGGCATCGTGGATATGACCGGTGACCGTTCGCCGATCTTGTCCAAGACGCCAGTGGACGGCATGTTCATGAACTGCGGCTGGGGCACCGGCGGGTTCAAGGCGATCCCTGGCTCGGGGTGGGGCTTTGCCGAACTGATGGCCAAGGGACACTCGCCCCTGACCGAGGCGTTCTCGCTCGACCGTTTCGCCGAGGGCCGCTTCATCGACGAAAGCGTTGCGGCGGGGGTGGCGCACTGATGAGGAACCTTTCCGCAAAAACCTGCGTTGGGACCGTGAAACGTACCCAATCAGGAGACGCATCATGTCCGATCAAGTCCAATCCGGCCAGCGCCAGAGCAACGGCTTCCTCGCCTTCATTGTCGGCGGCCTTGTCGTCGCGGTCGGCGTCATTGGCTGGCTGCTTTATGACGGCGGCACCAGCAGCGATGACGTCACTATTTCCATCGAAGGTGCGGCACCTGCTGCCGAAGCCGTGGAAGATGCCGTCACCGGCAACTGACGTCGCACGTCTGTCCGTAATACTGCAAAAAGGGCGGTGCCGCTTGGCATCCGCCCTATTTGCGTGGCGTTCCGCTATTTCTGCCCCTTCTCGAAAGGAATGTGCCCCATGCTGATCCTGACCTGTCCCTATTGCGGCGTGACCGGCGAGGAAACCGAATTTCACGGCGGCGGTGAGGCGCATGTGAAACGCTTCGGCCCCGGCTCATCCGACTCCGAGTTTCGCGATTACCTCTTCTCCAAGGTGAACCCCAAGGGCGTCCATTTCGAGCGCTGGCGCCACAACAATGGCTGCGGCAAGTGGTTCCATGCGGCCCGCGATACCATGACGCTGGAAGTCTACGGCACCTACCCGGCCCAGACCTTCGAGCCGCCGCAGGAAATCAAGGACGCGATCACCGCCAAGCGCCCCGGCTGGTCGTGGAGGGAATTCTCATGATCTTTCATCTTTCCAAAAATACCTCAATCGCTCCCGCAGCCACAGGCACGAGGGTTTCCAAATGAGCACACGTCTGGCACAGGGCGGCCGTTTCCTGAACAAATCGCGCAGCCTGGAATTCACCTTCAACGGCATGCGCCTGCGTGGCGTCGAGGGGGACACCATCGCCTCGGCATTGCTGGCAAACGATCACATGATGATCGGCCGCTCGTTCAAATATCACCGCCCGCGCGGCGTCGTGGCCTCTGGCGCCGAAGAGCCCAATGGCCTCGTCGGCATGGGCGAGGGCAACAGCTTCGAGCCCAACCAGCGCGTCACCACGACCGAGCTTTTCAATGGACTGACCTGCACCAGCCAGAACCACTGGCCGTCGCTCGAATTCGACATCGGCGCGATCAACTCCAAACTGAGCCGCTTCCTGCCTGCGGGCTTCTATTACAAGATGTTCATCCACCCGCGCCCTTTCTGGAAACATGTCTACGAGCCGTTCATCCGCCGTTCCGCAGGTTTGGGCCGCGCGCCCAAGGACCGCGACACCGACACTTACGAGCATTTCTACGCCTTCGTTGATGTGCTGGTGGTCGGCGGCGGTGTGGCTGGTCTGCAGGCCGCTAGGGCGGCGGGCGAGGCCGGTGCCAAGGTGCTGTTGATCGAGCAGACCCCGCATTGGGGCGGACGGGCCCCGGTCGATGGCGGCACTGTTGACGGGCAGCCTGTGGACAAGTTCGTGGACGAAACCGTTGCGGCGCTTGAAAACATGCCCAAAGTGACCCTGCGCAATCGCATGATGGGGGCGGGCGTCTACGATCATGGTTACGCACTGGGCTACGAGCGTGTTGGCGATCATCAGCCCGAGGCGGCAGGCCCGCGCCACCGCCTGTGGCGCATCCGCGCCCGGCAGATTGTCACCGCCACCGGTGCCATCGAGCGCCCGCTCAGCTTTGCGGGCAACGACATTCCCGGCGTCATGCTGGCCTCTGCCGTGCGGGACTATGCGGTCAATTACGGGGTTTCGCTGGGCGATCGGACGGTTGTCGTGACAAATAACGACGATGCTTACCGCACCGCGATCTGCCTGAAAAAGCAGGGGCTCGACGTGCCTGTGATCCTTGATGCGCGGGTGTTGCCAACTGACAGCGCCCTGATGGCTGAGGCCAAGGCTCTGGGCATCCGGGTGCTGATGGGGCACGGGATCTCCTCGGTCAAGGGCGGCAAACGCGTGACTGGCGTGGAGATCTGCAGCCAGGCTGGCGAAGGCGCCGTGCTGGAAGAAATCGCCTGCGACGCGGTGGCTATGTCGGGCGGCTGGTCGCCGGTCGTGCACCTGTGGTCGCATTGCGGCGGCAAACTGATCTGGGATACCGATCACGCCTATTTCCGCCCCGATGTGGATAAGGCACCGACCGGTGCTTCGGGCGAAGCCTTTGTTATTGCGGCTGGCAGCGCTAACGGCGCACTGGTGCTGGACGATGTGCTGCGCGACGCGGACGCGGCAGGGCAGGCGGCAGCCTCGGCCACTGGCCACACGCCGAAGAAAGGCGCGCCGCCGGAGGCGGAAACCGTTGAAGAGGCACCGATGGCACCGGTGTGGATGATGCCGCACGGTGCTGGCATCAAGAAGCGGATGAAAGCCTGGCTGGATTACCAGAATGACGTCAAGGTGTCGGATGTGCAGCTGGCAGCCCGCGAGGGCTTCGAGAGCGTCGAACACGCCAAGCGCTACACCACGTTGGGCATGGCGACCGATCAGGGCAAGCTGAGCAACATCAACGGGCTGGCGATCCTGTCGGACGCGCTGGGCCAGCCGATCCCGCAGACGGGCACCACCACGTTCCGACCACCCTACACGCCGATTTCAATGGCCTCAATCGCGGGCGAGGCGCGCGACGAGCGCTTCCAGCCGCTGCGCCGGACGGCGATGTATGACTGGCACGCCGAAAACGGCGCCTATTGGGAGCCGGTGGGCCAGTGGCGTCGCCCTTACTGCTACCAGAAGGACGGCGAGAGCATCGAGGATGCGGTCAAGCGCGAGGTTCTGGCAACGCGGAACAGCCTCGGGCTGCTGGATGCCTCCACACTGGGCAAGCTTCTGGTCAAGGGGCCGGACGCGGGCAAGTTTCTCGACATGCTCTACACCAACATGATGTCGAGCCTGAAACCGGGCTTCTGCCGTTACGGTCTGATGTGCAACGAGAACGGGTTCCTGATAGACGACGGCGTTGTCGCGCGGATCGACGATCAGACGTTCCTGTGCCACACCACCACCGGCGGCGCCGAGAGCATCCATGGCCACATGGAAGAATGGCTGCAGACCGAATGGTGGGATTGGGACGTCTACGTTGCCAACGTGACAGAGCAATATGCGCAGATCGCTCTTGTCGGACCGAAGGCGCGCGAGGTTCTGTCTGCCTTGACCGGGGATGATGTCTCGGCCGAGGCGCTGCCCTTCATGCGCTGGGCAGACATCATGCTGGGCGGTATGGCGGCACGGGTTTACCGGATTTCGTTCTCGGGCGAGCTTAGCTACGAGATCGCGGTCAAAGCTTCGCAGGGCCGCGCGTTGTGGGATCTGCTGCTGGCGACCGGTGCGGCCCATGGCGTTACCCCCTACGGGACCGAGGCGTTGCATATCATGCGGGCCGAAAAGGGCTTCATCATGATCGGGGACGAGACCGACGGCACCGTGATCCCGCAGGATTTGGGGCTGAACTGGGCAATATCCAAGAAGAAAGAGGATTACCTTGGCAAGCGTGCGCAGGCCCGCAGCCACATGACCGATCCGAACCGCTGGAAACTGGTCGGTCTGGAAACCCTCGATGGCAGCACGCTGCCCGATGGGGCCTATATCGTCGCCGAGGGCACGAACGCCAATGGCCAGCGCAATGTGCAGGGGCGGGTCACGTCGACCTACCATTCACCGACGCTGGATCGCGGGATCGCCATGGCGCTGGTCCTGCACGGGCCGGACCGCATGGGCGAGGTACTGGATATCCCGCGCATTGGCGGGCCGGTGACGCAGGCCAGGATCGTCGATCCGGTGTTCTTCGACAAGGACGGGGAGAAGCAAAATGTCTGAGGCAGTAAGCGCGCTGCAAGGCGCATCCTATGACGGGATCGCCCAGGTCCGCGAAATCGGTTTGCAGGGGATGATCACCCTGCGCGGCGACCTGGGAAACACCGCCCTCAAGAAGGCCGCGGCAGCAGCCACCGGGCAGGACATGCCCGGCCAGCGAAAGGCAAATGTGAAGGATGACTCGGGCATCGCCTGGATGTCCCCGGACGAGTTGCTGATCCTTGTGCCTTACGACGCAGTGGATGCGCGGCTGGAAGCGCTGGGCAAGGCGTTGGCAAAGCAGCACCATATGGCGGTCAACGTCTCGGATGCCCGCGCGGTGTTCGAACTGTCGGGCGGCCCGGTGGTGCGCGAAGTGATCGCCAAGCTTTGTCCGGTGGACATGGCGGTGGGCGCCTTTGGCGCCGGCGATTTCCGGCGCACCCGTATGGCACAGGTTCCGGCTGCGTTCTGGATGCCGGATGAAAACAGCGTGCGTATCGTCTGCTTCCGCTCGGTCGCGCAGTATGTGTTCGACCTGCTCAAGGGCGCCGCCGCCCCGGGCAGCGCGGTGGGCTATCTCGCCTGAAGAACCAATCGGAAAGGCTTTCGCATGAAGGTCTTTCCGATGATCCGCGTTCAGGAACCCAAGTGTTCAGCAGGGGGGGGCGGGCGCGATCTTATGCCAGAGAAATGATATCGGTCCCGCTCGCCCGGATGGTCTTGATGTGAGCGTTCACCGCACGGCGTGCGAAATGCAGGCTGGACAGTTCCGGCGCGCGCCATTCGGTAATTGCCAGATTGTAATGCAACTGTCTGCGTTTGCTCGGCGATAGCGCCGTGGCTGCGCCCAGCAGCCGCCGGTCGTTGAACGGGCAGACATAGAAATTGTTGATGAAGCTGTAGAGCAGGTTGCCAAAGCCGTGCGACAGGAACTGTTCGGCGAACATCAGGTCATAGGCCCGCTCGCGAGCCGAGCCGGGCAGGGTGGCATACCAGTCTTCGTACATCTGCTGGATTGCCGGATTGTCGACGATGCTCTTGTCCGAGAGCATCATCATGCGGATACCGGTGCGGGTGTCGTGGGGCAGGCTCTGTTCGTATTCGCGGGCGCCGCGCCGCCACAGCACGGCCTTGAGGAAATCGATGCCGTTGCCGCGCAGGAAAATGCCGCCGGGCGGATGCGCCAGCAAAACCTCGTGCCGGATCGGCTGCGGTGCATCGTCAAGGCCGGTAATGATGCGGTGCAGCTTGCCCAGATGATCCAGGCGGCTTTCGCTGGTTATCTTGAAGGCATCGTGGCGTATCGGATCGATCTCGCGCAGTGGCGCGCCGACGCGCTTGGCCAGATGCCGCGCCAGCCGCAGATCCTTGCGGCTCATTGAGTTTTCGACATGCGAAAACAGCTTGATCTTGTCCAGCACCGGCTTGGCGCAACTCAGCAACAGGCGGCTGTCCAGCCCGCCAGATAGCGGCAGATGCACATTGCCGGGCAGGTGGTTCGCAAGGCTGGCGATCACCTGTTCCAGCCGCCGGGTGATGCCGCGCACCACATCGGCCTCCGCTTCGGGGGACGGTTCGGTCACGTCGTCCGGACCGGGCCAGTGCCGTACCGGCGCCCAGAGCCTGAGGTCAAGAAAATGATTGGGTAGCAGGCGCTTGACCGCGATATCGGGCGTATGGCCAAAGGCAAAGCGATCCGGGCCGGTCGCTGCGCCACTCGTCAGAGGATAGTCGGTATTGGGTTGCGGCGCGCGGGTCAGCACAAGGTTCGTGGTCGCCCCGACACGCCCTGCGTCGCGGTCGTAAACCGCGCCCAGAGAGCCGAGACTGTCTAGATAGACCCGCTGATATGTCCCGGTGATGGCGATGATGGCATAGCGCCCGGCGCTGTCGTTCAGCCAATCCAGCAACTCCAGCGGCGGCATGTCGCGCGCGGTCAGCGCCTCCAGCCGCGCGGTGGTGATCACCGCGCCATCGGGATCGACGGCAAGGCCCAGTATCGCGATCCTGCCATCGCCGAACGGGGCCGAGGCGACCGGCAGGTTCGCGCCGTGGTAGAGGATCCAGCTCCCCAGGGCCACGCCACGCATGGCGGCAGGGGCGGCGGTCCCGCTGGGAGCCAGCAGGAATTGCTGTGACAAAACCGGCGCGCTGTCGATCTGCTGATCGGCGCAGAGCTGCTCTGCCCAGCTCGCACGGGTTTCCCACGCCGGGGCCACCGGCGACGATAGAAATGACATGTCCTGCATTCTGCCTGCCCGGCCTTCCCTTAAAACGCTGCCTCGATTATAGTTTTTCTTGAGATTCTAGGGGACTGTCGGGCGAAAGTCTATATCGGCCTCGTGCGCGCCGCTTTTTGGGGGCCATCTCTGATGTCCAGAGGTGGGGAACTTGCGGTACGGGGTTGACGTTATGCCCACAGGTCTACCATGTAGACGAAAGCGTTTTGCGTTTGATCCGGTACACGGATCGAATGCAAAATGTTCGTAACTGCGAAGGACGACGGGCGTTTCGCATTTTTCCCCAGTCAGGAAAAACGCAAGACGCTGTTTATGAAATATGGCACGCACCAAAGGAGGCAATCCATGAGCTTTCAACTTCCCGATCTTCCCTATGCCCACGATGCTCTGGCACCGCACGGCATGTCCGCCGAAACGCTGGAATACCACCACGACCTGCACCACAACGCCTATGTCACCAACGGCAACAAGGCGATCGAGGGCACCAAATGGGAGGGCAAGTCTCTCGAAGAGATCATCAAGGGCACCTATGACGCGAATGCCGTGGCGCAAAACGGTATCTTCAACAACATCAGCCAGTTGTGGAACCACAACCAGTTCTGGGAAATGATGAGCCCCGGTGAAAGCAAGATGCCCGGCGAGCTTGAAAAGGCCCTGAACGACAACTTCGGCTCGGTCGACAAGTTCAAGGCAGAGTTCTCGGCCGCAGGCGCCGGTCAGTTCGGCTCGGGCTGGGCGTGGCTGGTCAAGAAGAAGGACGGATCGCTTGCCGTCACCAAAACCGAAAACGGTGTGAACCCGGTCTGCTTCGATCAGACAGTTCTTCTGGGCTGCGACGTGTGGGAACATTCCTACTACATCGACTTCCGCAACAAGCGGCCAGCCTATCTGGAAAACTTCCTGAACAACCTGGTGAACTGGGAAAACGTCGCCAGCCGGATGTAACCGACCGCGATACGTTGGTATCACTGCAGAGCCTGCCCGGCGCGATCCGGGCAGGCTCTTTCATGACCGGGCCGCGTAACAACATGCAGATCCTCGGGCGGGATTTCCTGTTTCATTTCTGCGCAGTTATGGTTCTATCAACAGCGTGAGTCGATGCCGTGTCATAATTTATTTACATGGCAAATAATACCAAGGCAAAGACATGGCGAATCCCACCCTTCCCGATCTTCCCAAGCGTCCGGAAAACTCGCTTGGTCGCAAGCTCACGTTTGCTTCCGGCGCCTGCCTGGCAATGTGCCAGAAGTTGCTTGAGCCGCACGCGCTGACGCTGGCGCAATGGGTGCTGCTGTCGGCCCTCTGGCAGCGCGACGGGTTGCTGGTGTCGCAATTGGCGGCCTACTCGGGCAATGCCGCGCCCGCGACCTCGCGGATCGTGGACCGGATGGAGGAAAAGGGATTGCTCCGCCGGGCAAGGGAGGCCGAGGATCGCCGCGTCGTGCGGGTGTTTCTGACCGACGAGGGCAGAGCGCTTTCGCGTCTCGACAGGTTTCACGAGACGGTGAACGATGCCCTGCTTGACGGCTTCACCGCCGCCGAGGCTGCGATGCTGCACACGTTGCTGGAAAGGGTGGAGTTCAATGCCCGCCGCCGGTTGGAGGACGCGACATGACCGAAGCAACACGCGGTGTCATTGCAATGATTGTGGCCTGCACGATCTGGGGCCTCTCGGGGATCTACTACAAACTGCTCGCGCATATCCCGCCCCTCGAGGTGCTGGCGCATCGCACGATCTGGTCATGTGTCTTTTTCACGCTGGTGTTGCTGTGGCAGGGGCGGTTGCGGGTGTTGCTGGCCGTGTTCCGGTCGCCACGCGCGATGATGCTGGCCGGGCTCGCGGCGATAATGATCTCGACCAACTGGCTGGTTTTCATCACGTCGATCCAGATCGACATGGCGATCGAGGCATCGCTGGGCTACTTCATCTTCCCGCTGGTTTCGGTGGCTCTGGGAGCCGCCGTCTACCGCGAAAGGATGAGCGCGGCGCAGGCCGTTGCCGTCGCTCTGGCGCTGGCGGCCGTCGTGACGCTGACCGTCGGGCTGGGGGTCGCGCCATGGATATCGCTGATCATTGCCGGCTCTTTCGGGTTTTACGGGCTGATCAAGAAGGGCATCGCGCAGGGGCCGGTGGTGTCCGTGGCCGCCGAAGTCATGATCCTTGCACCGATCGCGCTGGTGGTGCTGTGGTACACCCATCCGGGTGGCACCGGCGTGTTTGGCTCCGGCTGGCGTGACGTGGCGCTTCTGATGTTTTCCGGGGTGCTGACAGGCGGGCCGCTGATCATGTTCAGCATGGCGGCAAAACGGGTGTCGATGGCTACGGTGGGCCTCATTCAATACATTAACCCGAGCTTGCAATTCATTGTTGCAACACTTCTTTTCCTGGAGCCGTTCACGCTCTGGCACATGGTCACCTTCCCGATGATCTGGGTCGCGCTGGCGATCTACACCGCCGCGACCTGGCGTCAGGACAGGGCGGTTCGCAGGGCCGCGAAGAGCGCGCTCACATCCGGCACCGCTCTGTAGAAGTCGCGCAGCGTCGGTTCGGCAAAGCCCTGATCGATGACATGATCGATCAGCCCGGTCAGCGGCTGCCAGTACCCGTCCACATCTAGGAGCAGGATCGGCATCTCGTGCAGCCCCAGTTGCCGCCATGTGAGAATCTCGAAAAACTCGTCCAGCGATCCGGCACCGCCGGGCAGCACCACGATGGCGTTCGAGTTCATGAACATGACCTTCTTGCGCTCGTGCATGGTCTCGGTGACGACGTAGGTGGTCAGATCACGTTTGCCTACTTCCCACCGCACGAGGTGCCGGGGGATCACGCCGAAGGTCGCGCCACCGGCCGCTTGTGCCGCGCGGGCGGTGCGCCCCATCAGCCCGACGTCGCCGGCACCATAGACCAGCCGCCATCCCGCCTCCGCCAGACCTGCGCCCACGGCGTCTGCCGCCGCACCGTATGCCGGATTTGCCCCATCGCGTGAGCCGCAAAAGACACAGACCGAGTGTTCTGCCATCAAAAAGCCTATTGTACAAAAAAGGGTTGCTTTGACCCGTGATTGCCTTGTTGCTAAAGCTTCTTGCACATAATCTAAAGCAGAGAAAATGCAAAACGCAGTGCAGCATTCGAAAGGCGCCGACAGCCTGTCCCGAAACAGCAGACCGGACGTGCGGCTTTTGATCTGTACCCGTGCCAAATGCGCGGTGCACGGCGCGCATGGCGTGGTGGAAGGACAAAGATGACCAAGCTGGCTGGTTTGTCGGGGGGGGCGGCGATCGGCGCGGCAAGTGTCGCGGTGGCCGGGGTTGTTGCGGTAGGGCTCTATGCTGCCGGGGTGTTCGCGCCCGCGCCGCCGCCAGAACCCGCCGTGGCGTTGCCCACCGCCATTGTGCAGGATCCTGCGGCGCCAGAGCCTGCCGGGGCGGACCCGGTACAGCCCGACACCGCAGCAGTCACGCCACCCGTGCCCGAAGCCGCGGCTCCGGATGTGGCCGAAGCTGACGCGTCCGACCCGGAACCCCAACCCGCCGTGCTGCCTGACCCGCCCCGCATCGACGTCTTTCGCCTCGATCCGGGCGGTGCGATGCTTGTGGCGGGCAGCAGTGCGCCCGGTTGGCTGACGGAAATTCTCATTGATGGCGCACCGCTTGCGGATGCCGACGCCGACGACAATGGCCAGTTCGTGCAATTCGTGACGCTGGAGCGTAGCGAACAGCCGCGCATCCTGTCGCTGGCGATGACGTCGCCGCAGACCGGCGACCGGATCGTATCGCCCGACGAGGTGATCATCGCGCCCACGCCCGTCGCTGCCATAGCACCGGGCGAAGACACGCCGCCTGCCGCCGTTCAGACCGCCGACGCACCCGCGGACGAGGCCGCCCCGACTGTTCCGGGCAACACCCAACCAGCGCCCCAGAGCACGCAGGCAGTGGCTCCGGACATGCCGGACACGGAACTCACCGCCAGGCTTGAAACTGCACCCGCCACGTCACCGTCGCCGACAGTAGCGGATGACAACGGCACACAAACCAACTCCGCCGCCACCCTGAAACCTGCGACCAGCGATGCGGAACTATCCGCCGCACCTTCCGCGCCGGTGGCGCAAGAGGGCGGCACCGTCCCCGAAACGCAGATTGCCGAAACGCAGATACCTGACCTGTCTGAAGAGGCTGCAGCGCCGCCGATGGAAGCCCCGGCCGAACCCGCAGGTGAAGCCGCAGCCCCGGACTCCGAAATGGCCGAGGCAGAGGGCGTGGCGACTGCCACGGGAACGGCTGACATATCTGACGAAAGCCTCGCCACAACGCCCGCATCTGAACCGCAGGCGGCAGAGATACCGCAAGTCGAACAGACCGCTGCGCCGGAGCCAGACGCACAACCAGCAGAACCGGCGCGACAACAGCAGACCGTGTTGCTGTCCAACGAGAGCGGCGTGACCGTCCTTCAGACACCCATCGCAGCAGATGCCGCGCCAGAGCTGATGTCGGTCGTGGCAATCGATGCCATCACCTATTCGGATACGGGCGAGGTGCAACTGGCCGGTCGCGGAACGGGGCGAGGTTATGTGCGCATCTACCTGGACAACGCGCCCATCACGACCTCGCGGATCGCCGCTGATGGTGGTTGGCGTACCGATCTGCCAGCGGTCGATACCGGCGTCTACACCCTGCGCGTCGATGAAGTCTCTGATGATGGCCGAGTGATCAGCCGGGTCGAAACACCGTTCAAGCGTGAGGACGAAGCCCTGGTGGCCGAGGTCGGGGCAGAGGCAAAATCCGCAAGCCGCATCCGCGCCGTGACGGTCCAGCCGGGCAATACGCTTTGGGCGATATCGCGCGAACATTACGGGCAGGGAATCTTCTATGTGCGTGTTTTCGAGGCCAATGCCGACCGAATTCGTGACCCGGATCTGATCTATCCCGGGCAGGTATTCACCGTACCTGAATAGCGTCAGTCTGATCCGGTCGCGGCGGGCTGTGCGCAGGCGCGCAGCGCCCTGCGCACTGGATATTCCTGCCCACGCGACGTATCTCTAGGTCGCTTTGCATCCGGTCCGACGCAGGAACCAGAAGCAAGACGCCCGCAACAATGACCGACGCTGCGCGTTTTCGCGGTTTTCCTGATTCAGGATAGGCGCATTATGCCAAGGCCGGTCCGCAAAATTCGAAAGTACCAGATGCGCCGTAGCCACCTGACCACGACCGAGATGCCCAGCAATGGCTGGACCACGATCCGCCGGGTCGCGCCCTACCTGTGGCCGGACGACCAGCCTTGGGTAAAGCAGCGCGTGGTGCTGGCGCTGATCGTGCTGCTGCTGGCCAAGTTGGTGGCGGTTGGCACGCCGTTTTTCTATAAGGCGGCTGTCGATGCGCTGGCGGGGGACGCGACAGGTGCGGGGTGGATGCTTGGTTTCGGCGCGGTCGGCCTGACCGTTGCCTATGGCGGCGCACGGCTGCTGAATGTCGGCTTTCAACAGTTGCGCGATGTGATCTTTGCCCGTGTCGCGCAGCGCGCCTTGCGGGCGCTGGCGCTGCGCACGTTCCGGCATATCCATGCGATGTCGATGCGCTACCACATCACCCGCAAGACCGGCGGGCTGAGCCGTATCATCGAGCGCGGTGTAAAGGGCGTCGAGTTCCTGCTGCGCTTTCTGCTCTTTTCCATCGGGCCGCTGGTGATCGAACTGCTGCTGATCGGGATCGTTCTTTGGACGCTGTTTGATTTTTGGTATCTGGCAGTGGTGGTGGTTGTGATCGCGCTTTATGTGGCGTTCACGTTCAAGGTGACCGAGTGGCGCGTCAAGCTGCGCAAGCAGATGAATGACCAGGATACCGATGCCAATCAAAAAGCAATCGACAGCCTGCTGAACTATGAAACCGTCAAGTATTTCGGCGCCGAGGACCGCGAAGCCATGCGTTATGATGCGGCGATGGCAGGTTACGAGAGTGCGGCGCTCTCAACCTCCTATTCGCTGGCGTTTCTCAACTTTGGCCAGTCGCTGCTGATTACTGCGGGGCTGGTGATCGTGATGGTCATGGCGGCCATGGGGGTGCAGAGCGGGGCCATGACGGTGGGCGATTTCGTGATGGTCAACGCCTACATGATCCAGATCACCATGCCGCTTAATTTCCTCGGCACGGTGTACCGTGAAATCCGCCAGAGCCTGGTGGATATGGGCGAGATGTTCGGCCTGCTGGAGCAGCCCCCGGATGTGACGGATGCGCCGGACGCAGCGGGGCTGAAGGTCAAGGGCGGGCAGGTCGAGTTTCGCGATGTGCATTTCGGCTACGAGGCTGATCGTGCGATCCTCAAAGGCGTAAGCCTGACGGCCGCCCCCGGCGAAACGGTAGCCATCGTCGGGCCGACAGGGTCGGGCAAATCCACCATCGGGCGGCTGCTGTTCCGGTTCTACGATGTGCAGGACGGGGCGATTTTCATCGACGGGCAGGATCTGCGGAGCGTCCGGCAGGACAGCTTGCATGATGCCATCGGCGTGGTGCCGCAGGACACGGTGCTTTTCAACGATACGATTGGCTACAACATCGCCTATGGGCGGGCGAACGCCAGCGAGGCCGATGTGATTGCCGCGGCAAAGGCCGCGCAAATCCATGATTTCATCGACAGCCTGCCACAGGGGTATGACACGCCGGTGGGCGAGCGCGGCCTGAAACTGTCGGGCGGGGAAAAGCAGCGCGTCGGCATTGCGCGCACCTTGCTGAAAGACCCGCCGATCCTGCTTCTGGACGAGGCCACCTCGGCGCTCGATACCGAGACGGAACGCGACATTCAGGGCGCGCTGGCACAGGCGGGGCGAGGGCGTACCGTGCTGATCATCGCACACCGCCTGTCGACCGTGGCCGATGCGGATCGCATCGTCGTGCTGGAAGACGGGCGCATTGTCGAGGAAGGCACCCATGCCGCTCTGTTGGCGAGTGGCGGGCGCTATGCGGGGCTCTGGGCTCGCCAGCAGGCGGAAGAGGCAGCGTGAGCGGCAAGAAGGATTATCCCACCACGCCGGACGGGCGCTATTTCGTGTCGCGCGGTCGACTCTGGCGGTGTACTGATCCGCGGCTATCGGACTCTGAGCGGCGCGCAGCCATCAAGGCATTGATGCAAGCGCGGCGCGGGCTGATTGGCACCCCGGACGCTTCGGAGGCCGCGGCGCAGCGCGCGGCGGTGGATGCGGCCAAGCGACGGCTTGGTGAGCGCGGCCCGGTCTGGTGGCAGGACGGCGCGCCGGACGAGGGCGGGATGCATCCCAAGAACAGCAGCTACGCAAGCTGGTGGGCCGATCTATCCGAAGAGGCACGGACGCGCGGCGAGAGCTGAACGATCGCCGGTAAGCTTACCCGGTCTTGCTGGTACTCACTCGGCAGCGCGCAGCGGTTTGCCGTCTGGCTGGATGTCGTCGGCCTGCGACTCATCATCCGGGCCCTGCGGGTCGTATTCGAACATATCGAACGTGTCCGGGAAGTTTGGCTCGTCACCCCACTCGTCGCCCCAGATGGGGGCGTTCTCGGCAATGGCTTGTATGGCGGTCTCGGGTACGTCCATGCGGCTGCCGGGGGTCACGGCGGCCTCGGGCGCGACCGTTCCGCCGCTCAGGCCCGGGCCAGCAGGCAGCGCCAGACTGGCTCCCTCCCAGATGATTTCGGGCGCGCGGACCCGGCGTGCGGCGCGCGTCAGAGCCCAGTCGCGCGCCGCACGGCTGGAGCGTCCCATCGACAGCGCCGCCATCGCCCGCGAGATCCACAGGACATAGGTGCCCGCCCAGACCCGCAGCGCAAGCATCGAAGGCGTGAAAACCAGCGTCAGCACTGTCGCGATGCTGAGGCCGAACACCACCGCTGTCGCCAACTGTTTCCACCAGAGCGCGGTCGGGCTGTCAAAGCTGTAACCGCCGTTGATGAAATCGAGGCTGAGGCCGAACATCATCGGCGCAAGGCCCGCGATCGTGGTGATGGTGGTCAGCAGAACCGGCCTGATCCGTGCCTCTGCGGTGCGGGTGATCGCCTCGATCCGGGGCATGTAGCGGCTGAATTCCTGATAGGTGTCGATCAGCACGATATTGTTGTTCACCACGATCCCCGCCAGCGCCACGATGCCGGTTCCGGTCATGATGATCGAAAAGGTCTGCCCCATGACCAGCATCCCGATGAGTACGCCGGTCGTGCTGAGAACCACCGCCAGCAACACCAGCACGGCGTTGTAGACGCTGTTGAACTGTGCCAGCAGGATGATGAACATCAGGCCCAGTGCGCCGATGAAGGCCTTTTGCAGGAAGGCACCGGATTCCTCCTGATCCTCCTGATCGCCGGTCCATTCGTATTCGACGCTGGCTGGCAAGGCACCGTTCGCCAGCCACGCGCTAAGCATCTCGATCCGTTCATTGGCAGTGATGGGGATGGATTTCTCGTTGCCGCTCTCGTCGGTCGTGGTCTTGAACAGGCCGGTTTCGACCCCCGCCTTGACGTCGAAAAAGCGGGTCTGATCGATCCGGTCGATCTGGGCCAGTTTCTGCACCGGTTTACGGGTGATGAAACTACTCAGCGGCACTAGCCCTTGATCGGTCCGCACGCGCAACGTGTCGAGCGTCGACAGAACGCGGAATTCGGCGGGCAGGCGCACGCGGATGTCGATCTCTTCATCCGAACTGGGCACCCGCATCGTGTCGAGAAAGACACCGCGCGTGACCAACTGCACCATCGCGCCCACCGTGGCCACATCGGCGCCATAGCGGCCGGCCCTTTCCACGTCGACATCGATCTGCCAGTCGATGCCGGGCAGGGGCAGCGTGTCCTCGATCTGGGTGAGGCCGGTTGTCTGCTCGAACTTGTCGCGCACGGTATTTGCGGCCTGTTGCAACTCTTCCCAGTTGTCGCCTTTCAGGCGCAGATGCACCGGCTTGGCCGAGGCAGGGCCGCCGGTATCGGCGAGGATTTCAATCTTGATGCCGGGGATCGCCTGCAACTTTTCGGTCAATTGCCGGATGATCACGTCGCCGTCCATCTTTGACGCCTTGACCTGGCGTTCCCACAGGCCCCAGGCCCAGGGTTCGGAGACGGTCTCGCGATCCTCCCAGGGGATGGTTTCGAACTGGACCTGCCCGATCGTATCCAGAGGCGCCGTCGCACCGCCGGTGTAGCTGTCCAGCCCGCTCTTGCCGGCAAAGGCAAAGGCCGTCTGAATGCCGGGTTGCTCCAGCACGATCTGTTCGACCTGGCGCACCAGATCGTCCTTCTGCTCGATCGACAGGTTGCCACGGCCACGCACGTAGACGATGGCGCGCTCCGGCTCGGTCTCGACAAAGAACTCGGTGCCGTTGTTGTTGTCCATATAGTAGATCAGCGTGCTGCCGACGACGACAAAGATGGCGCAGAAGGCGACGAGCGGCATCACCGGATTGCCCGCGATGGCGTGGATCAGCCAGCCAAACGCGGTGCGGCGATAGCCCGAGCGCACCCGGCGCTTGCGGCTCGGCAGAAGCTTCCGGCCCGTCCAGCGCAGGCCGTTCCGCACCCGGCGGAATATCGCCATGATCCCCAGCAGGATGGCGGTGACGCTGGCCAGCGCCGCCGCCCCCAGAACCACGGTGCCGAAGAGCAGCGCAAACACCGACGCCAGTACCGGCACGACCGATCCCAGGATATCCCCCATGTTCATCACGGCGAACCGTGCCGAAACCTGCTCCAGCAGCACGGGGATCAGCGTGCCTGCCCCCAGCAGCGCAGCCGCAGCGATCGGAAAGAGCAGGATATGCCACAGCCAGAACCCGCCCGCGATCTGCGCGACCCGCTGGTCGAACCAGCGCTCGACCCGGCCGGTGACACCCCCGAGAACCGGCAGATAGACAAGCGCCACCAGCAACGAGGCCGACAGCACGAAGATCAACGTCACCGGCAGCATGCCCATGAACTGCCCCGGAACCCCCGGCCAGAACAGCATTGGCAGGAACGCGCAAAGCGTCGTCGCGGTGGAACTGGTAACCGGCCAGAACATCCGCTTGGCCGCGTCCACATAGGCGTGCATCGGGCCGGCGCCCTCATCGATCCGCTTGTCGGCATATTCGACCACCACGATAGCCCCATCGACCAGCATGCCGACAGCAAGGATCAGCCCGAACATGACCATGTTCGAGATGGTGATGCCCATCACCGCCAGCATCGCAAAGCACAACAGGAACGATGTGGGGATCGCGAATCCGACCAGCAGGGCAGGGCGAATGCCCAGTGCGGCCAGCACCACGATCATCACCAGCGCAATGGCGGTCAGCACCGATCCCTCAAGCTGACTTACCATGGAGCCGACGATGCGCGACTGGTCGTTCGACGTGCCGACCTTGACCACCGCCTTCAGTTCATCGGGCCAGCTTTCGCGGGCCTTGGCCACGGTTTCACGCACCAGATCGGCCGTGTCGATGACGTTGAAACCCTTGCGCTTGACCACCTGCAGCGCGACGGATGTTTCGCCGTTGAACCGCGCGGTGCCGGTGCGATCCTCGAAGGTCAGGTTGATCGTGGCCAACTCGCCCAGCAGGATTTGTCGATCACCGTTAGTCTTGATCGGCAGCCGGTAGATATCGCGCGTCTTGTCAAACGACGACGGGATCTTGACCGAGAAACTGCCACTTTGGGTGGTGACTTCGCCCGCCGCGATCAACTGGTTGTTGTTACGCACCACATTGATCAATTCGCTGGCGGTGACGTTGTAGGATTCCAGGCGCAGCGGGTCGATGACGATCTCCACCATCTCCTCGCGGCTGCCCGCGATGCCGGCCTCCAGCACGGGCTCGAGACTCTCCAGACGATCCTGCAACTCCTTGGCAAGCTGGGTCATCATGCGTTCGGGTACGTCGCCGGTGAGGTTCACGATAATGATCGGGAATTCCGAGAAATTGATCTCGTTGATCACGTATTTCTCGGCGCCTGCCGGAAATTTGGCCTCGGCGGCGTTCATCGCGTCGCGGACGTCGGCCATGGTCTTGGTCTTGTCCCAGCCAAACTCGAATTCCAGCGCGACACCGGCGTAATTTTCGGCCGCCGTGCCGGTCATCTTGTCCAGCCCGTCGAGATCGCTCAGCTCGGTCTCCATGACCTTGACCAGCAGTTTCTCGCTGTCCTCGGCGGAAATCCCCGGGAAGGGGACCGACACGAAGAGCGCCGGGATATCGATATCCGGCTCGCCTTCCTTGGGCAGACTGACATAGGCCACGCCCCCCGCCAGCAACGAGAGCACCACGAAGGCGATGACCATCCGGGCCCGGGCTGCTGCCCAATCAACTAAACCGGTCACTGGGTAATCTCTTGGTAGCTGGGTTTCACTGGAACGCCCGAGATGATGTATTCCTGACCGATGATGATCACGTCCGCTTCGGCAGGCAAGCCGGTCAGCCAGACGCCGTTAACCGTGTCACGTAACAAGGTCACAGGCACGAAGTCCGCGGTGTTTTCGGCGGTGACGATGCGCACCCCCAACGTCCCCTCGTCGTTCAGCGTCAGGGCCGATTGCGGCAGCAGATGCGCGTTGGTGCCGTCCGAGGAGATCAGGATCTCGGCGGTCTGTCCGTCGCGGATCGACAGGTCCGGGTTCGGCACTTCGATCTCGACGCGGAATGTGCGTGTCTGCGGATCTGAAGCGCGCGAGATGAATGTCACCTTGCCACTGACCTCTTCGCCGGACACCAGCCGTGCCCGGGCAGAGGCCCCCAGTGCGACGCGGCTCACTTCGGTTTCGGGCACGAACCCCACCAGAACAACCGGATCGAGTTGCAGGACTGTGGCGCAAACCGATCCGGGCTGAAGCAGACTGCCAAGCTCGGCGGTGTCAGTCTCCAGCAGCCCCTTGAAGGGCGCGTGGATTTCAAGCCGGGTGATTTCGTTCTCGGCGGCGGCCACGGCGGCCTCGGCCGAGCGGATACCGGTGCGCGCTGCTTCCAATCCGGCCTTGGCAGATTGCACGGCGGCCTTGGCCGCGCTCACGGCGGCGCGGGTCGCGGCCACCCGGGTCTCCGAGGCATAGCCATCCACCGACAGCTTGGATGCGGCATTATCGTTGATCTCTGCCTCGATCAGGCGCGATTCGGCCTCGGCCAGCCGGGCCTGCGCCTCGGGCACGCGGGCGCGCGCCTCGTCGCGCCGGGCTTTGGCCTCGTCCAAAGTGGAGGCGCGGGTTCCGGGATCAAGTTTGCACAGGAGCGCGCCTGCCTCGACGAAGCTACCCTTGCGCAGCGGCGCAGAGATGACGCGGCCATTGGTTTCGGCGCGGACCTCCACCTGGCGGTCCGCTTCGGTGCGGCCACGCAAGATCACGGCGCTGTCGATGGTGCGCGCAACAGACCGGACCGCCACAACGCCGACAGGTGCGTCCGGCTGGCTCTCTTCGGTCTGCGGCGTGGCGGCTTCAGCCCCGGTTGCGGCGGTGTCGTCTGTTTCCGAAATGTCCTGCGCCGGGGCCGGGGCAAGCGCCGCCAGGAGCCGCTCGCGCTCAAAGACAAACCCGTAGATCAGCGCAGATACCGCGATCGCGGCAATAATCGGGAAAAGTCGCATTTTGTACCTTTTTGGCCTTTCCGGTGTTTCTGACGCCAAATTGGCGGTTTGGCCATGTTTTTCTACCCCGAAGCAGGCTAAACGACATGGTTCAAAATAAACTTTTACATCGGCCTGGGCAAGACAGGGCCGCAGCCCCCGGGCGCGCGGCCCTTGGCAGTTGCAAAAGGACAGGGTAAGAGGGGCGAAATTCCAATCCCATAAGGGCGCCGAGGTTTCGTGAGCAATACCGACAGTTTCATCGATGAAGTGACCGAAGAAGTCCGCCGCGACCGGCTGTTCGGGTTGATACGCCGCTATGGCTGGATCGCCGTTCTGGCCATTGTGCTGCTGGTTGGCGGCGCGGCCTATAACGAGTGGCAAAAGGCGCAGGCCCGCGCAGAGGCCGAGGCGCTGGGCGACAGCATCCTTGCGGCGCTGACCAGCGAAGAGGGTGCGGCGCGCGTCGCCGCCCTTGATGCCATCGCGGCCCCCAATGCGGGCAGCCGGACGTTGGTCGATCTGATGGCCGCCTCCGAAGAAATCAGGCTGGATCCCGCGGATGCGGCCCAGCGGCTGTTGGCCATCGCTGATCGGTCTGATGTCGAACAGGTCTATCGCCAGATTGCGACGCTCAAGGCGGTGATGATCCCGGCCGGCGGGCTGGATGTCGAGACGCGCCGTTCGCGCCTTGATGGTCTGGCGCTGGGCAATGGCCTGGTGCGATTGCTGGCGGAAGAACAACTGGCCTATCTCGACATCGAGACCGGCGCGCCGGATGCTGCAATCGAGCGGTTGCAGCAAGTGGTGGCCGATGCCGGTGCCACGCCGGGCTTGCGTCGTCGGGCCGCACAAGTAATTGTGGCTCTGGGCGGCGAATTTGACGTGCGCCCCGAAGACGGCGCGACGGCTACCGAATAGGCCGCAGGCGTTAAGCGGTGATGAACTGGGACAAGTGGGGACGGAACTGGTGATACGTAACGGACTGATCCTGGGACTGGCGGCGTCGGCGTTGCTGGTGGCCTGTTCCGAGCCCGACAAGATTTTGCAGGGCGAACGCGAGAATATTTTTGCGGCCGTGGGTGACCCCGAGGCCGATAAGTCCCCGGTGATCGCCGATGCGGCCGCAGGCGACGCGCCTGCGCCGATCAGCCTGCCGCCCGCGCGGGTCAACAGCGAATGGACTCAGGCGCCCGGCTCTGCCGCCGGACGGCCCGAGCACCCGGCATTGCGGGCCGCGCCGCAAATGATCTGGTCCGCCAATATCGGATCCGGTGACGGGGCGCGCAACCGTATCTCCGCCGATCCGGTGGTGGCAGGCGGGCGCGTATTCGCGCTCGACAGCACCGGGCAGGCAAGTGCGCACACAACCGATGGTGCACCGCTCTGGAGCGTCAGCCTGGTCCCCAAGAACGATTCGCCCAAGGACGGGTCGGGCGGTGGTCTCGCTTATGGCGACGGCAAGCTTTTCGTATCTACCGGGTTTGGTCGCCTCACGGCGCTTGACCCTGCAACGGGCGCGCAGCTGTGGGAGCAGGAGTTGCGCCAGACGGCAACTGGCAACCCCGCAGTCCATGACGGCTTGGTCTATCTGGTGGCGGGCGATGATGTGGCCTGGGCGCTCGATACGGACACCGGCCGGATCAAGTGGCGGCTGTCGGCCACGCCGGATGTGAACAATATCCACGGTGGCCCCGCGCCAGCGATCTCGGACAAATACGCGGTCTTTGCCTTCGGCTCGGGCGAGTTGCAGGGCGCATTCCGCAAGGGCGGGCTGCGGCTCTGGGATGCGCAGATCGCCGGGCGGCGCAGTGGGCTGGCCCAATCCAGCATCACCGACGTGGTCGGCGACCCCGTAATTGATGGTGATCGCCTTTACGTGGGCAACAGCGCAGGCCGTATGGCGGCGTTGCAACTGGCCAACGGTGCGCGCATCTGGTCGGCGAACGAAGGCCCGATGGGGCCCGTGTGGCCTGCGGGCGGCGATGTATTCCTGGTGACGGACCGTAACGAGCTAGTGCGCCTGAACGGCGAGACCGGCGCGCGCGTCTGGGGCGCCAAGCTGCCGTTTTTCACCAAGGATCGGCCGCGGCGTCAGGCAGAAGTCTATGCCCATTACGGCCCGGTTCTGGCCGGTGGGCAACTGGTAGTGGCCTCCAATGACGGGCTGCTGCGCTTCTTCGATCCGGTCTCGGGTGCGCTCAATCGCACGGTCGAGATACCGGGCGGCGCGACCACGTCGCCGGTGGTTGCGAACAACACGCTTTATGTCGTTTCGACCAAGGGCACGCTTCACGCTTTCCGTTAACGCGCGATTGCTGTAGAGCGGGCCTCTTATCCGCTGCGGAGCCGCATCATGACGTTTAGCCTTGCCATCGTGGGACGCCCGAACGTGGGCAAATCCACTCTTTTCAATCGCCTCGTGGGCAAGCGTCTGGCGCTGGTCGACGATCAGCCGGGCGTCACGCGCGATCTGCGCGAGGGTGCCGCGCGTCTGGGCGACCTGCGCTTTACCGTGATCGACACGGCCGGGCTGGAGGAAGCGACGGACGAAAGCCTGCAAGGTCGTATGCGCAAGCTGACCGAACGGGCCGTGGACGTTGCCGATGTCTGCCTTTTCATGATCGACGCGCGCGCGGGCGTCACCCCCACGGACGAGATTTTCGCGGAAATCCTGCGTAAGCGGGCCAAGCATGTGATCCTTGCGGCAAACAAGGGGGAAGGCAGCGCCGCAGATGGCGGTGTCATCGAGGCTTATAGCCTTGGACTCGGAGAACCTATCCGGCTCTCGGCTGAGCATGGCGAAGGGCTGAACGATCTTTACGCGCATCTGATGCCACTGTCAGACGAGTTTGCCAAACGCGCCGAAGCCGAGGCCCCCGAGACAGACGTTGCGCTGGACGACGATGACTATGACGGCCCGCGCGTGCCCACCGCCAAGAAGCCGCTGCAGGTGGCCGTGGTCGGGCGCCCGAATGCGGGGAAGTCCACTTTGATCAACCAGATACTGGGCGAAGAGCGCCTGTTGACCGGCCCCGAGGCGGGGATCACCCGCGACGCGATCTCGCTTCAGATCGAGTGGGACGGGCTTCATATGCGCATCTTTGATACCGCCGGTATGCGCAAGAAGGCCCGCGTGCAGGAAAAGCTGGAGAAGCTGAGCGTCGGCGACGGGTTGCGCGCGGTGAAGTTCGCCGAGGTGGTGATCGTGCTGCTTGATGCCGCGATCCCGTTCGAGCAGCAGGATCTGCGGCTTGCCGATCTGGCCGAACGCGAGGGCCGCGCAGTGGTGGTCGCGGTCAACAAATGGGACATCGAGCCCGAAAAGCAGGCCAAGCTGCGCGACTTGCGCGAAAGCTTCGAGCGGCTGTTGCCACAGTTGCGCGGCGCACCGCTGGTGACCGTCTCGGCCAAGACGGGCAAGGGGCTCGACCGGCTGCGTGCTGCGGTGGAAAAGGCGCATGAAGTCTGGAACCGGCGCGTGGCCACGGCACAACTCAACCGCTGGCTTACCGGCATGCTTGAGGCGCACCCGCCCCCCGCGCCGGGCGGCAAGCGGATCAAGCTGCGCTATATGACCCAGGCCAAGACGCGGCCGCCAGGATTCGTGGTGATGTGTTCGCACCCCGACAAGATGCCCGAAAGCTATACCCGCTATCTGGTCAATGGCCTGCGAGTGGATTTCGACATGCCGGGAACGCCGATCCGGCTGCATCTGCGCAGCCAGTCGGACAAGAACCCGTACAAGGCCAAGAAGAAATCGACGCCTTCCCGACTGCGCAAGCATACGGGCAAGAACGCGAAATAGGCCGGGCGCGCTGCGTCCGGCTCAGCGGCGCTGCATGTTTCTGGCAGCCAGCGCCGCCAGCGCGACGGCGCCGATGGCGGCAAGGATCAACACCGACATCGCGCCGTCCTGCCAATTATGTACGCAGACCCCGATCAGCGCCCAGATCACCGCAGCGAGAAACCCCAGGGCGTCGGGTCTCTGGCGCGCAACAAGGGTTGCCAGCCCCAGCGCGATCACCAGCGCCAGGAGGGCCGCAACCTGCTGATCCATGCCGCCAAACCCTGCCGCCATCAGCCCCAGTGAGACGCAGGAGGCCGCCGTCAGCCATCCGGCATAGAGCGCGACCGGCGCGCGGCCCAGCCAGGCGTCGGACCGTCCATGGCCGGGCGCGCGCAGCAGCGCCCAGACCGCAAAGGCCCACATGATCCAGATCAGCACCGTGGCCCAGGTCGCGCTGGCCTGCGCGACCGGAAGCCACGTGGTCCCGACCAGCAGCGACACAATCAGCGGCACCCGCATGGCTGCCCAGTCCGCGTCGTCGCGCCGCTGCCATAGCCCGTAACCCGCGCCGACGATCAGCCAGCCGTAGATCAGCCCCCAGATGGCAAAGGCATAGCCGGCAGGTTGCACCGGCGGATCGACCTGCGGGATGGGAAACTGGTTCGGCTCGAAACCGCCAAAGCCCGGCGCCAGAAATGGCGACAGGGCAAAGGCGATCGTGGCAAGAAGGACGAGAAGGGGCATGAAGCGTCACCGATCAGATGGGAATGTACCGTGAGGTAACGCACGCCAACGGGCTTGGTTCCCGGCGTCGCGCTTCAGCTCAGCGTGCCGTCTGCTCCCAGCCGTGTCTTGCCGCCCAGATAGGGGCGGATTGCCTCGGGCATGATGACCGATCCGTCCGCCTGCTGGCCGTTTTCCAGCACTGCGATCAGGCAACGCCCGACCGCCAGGCCAGAGCCGTTGAGCGTGTGGACGAATTGCGGCTTGCCGCCTTCGGCCGGTTTGAACCGGGCGTTCATCCGACGCGCCTGGAAATCACCGCAGACCGAGACCGAGCTGATCTCGCGGTAGGTGTTCTGCCCCGGCAGCCAGACTTCGATATCATGGGTACGCCGCGCGCCGAACCCCATGTCGCCGGTGCACAGCGCAACGGTGCGATAGGGCAGGTTCAGCGCCTCCAGGATGCCGGTGGCGCAGCCGGTCATGCGGTCCAGCTCGGCGCGGCTATGGTCGGGATGGGTGATGCTGACCATTTCGACTTTCTCGAACTGGTGCTGGCGCAGCATACCGGCGGTGTCGCGCCCGGCGCTGCCTGCTTCGGAGCGGAAACACTGGGTGTGGGCGACATAGCGGCGCGGCAGGTAGTCTTCGTCCACGGTCATGCCGTTCACAATATTGGTCAGCGTCACTTCGGCGGTCGGCACCAGCCACCAGCCATTGGTGGTGCGATAGCTGTCTTCACCGAATTTCGGCAACTGCCCGGTGCCAAGCATCATTTCGTCGCGCACCAGCACAGGCGTCCATGTCTCGGTCAGGCCGTTCTGGTCGATATGGGTGTCGAGCATGAATTGCGCCAGCGCACGGTGGATGCGCGCGACGGCCCCGCTGAGCACGACAAAGCGCGCGCCGCTCAGCTTGGCGGCGGTCTCGAAATCCATGCCGGGCAGGACGCCCGTGATCTCGTAATGCTCCTTGGGTGCAAAATCGAGCGTCGGGGGCGTGCCCCAGCGGTGGATTTCCACGTTGTCGGCCTCGTCCGCGCCTTCGGGTGTGTCGTCATAGGGCAGGTTGGGGATGGCCATCAGCAGGTCGGTCAGTTGCGCATCAAGCGCCTTGGCCTCGGTCTGCATCGCGGCCACCTGGGCCTTCTTCTCGCCCACCAGCGCGCGCAGGCGCTCGAATTCGGCCTCATTGCCGCTGGCCTTGGCGGCGCCGACTTCCTTGGCGGCCTTGTTCTGCTCGGCCTGTGCTGCTTCGGCTGCGGCGATCTTTGCGCGGCGCGCCTCGTCGAGCGCGAGGATCTGGGCCGACATCGCCGCCACCCCGGGCCGCCGGGTCAGGGCGGCGTCAAAGGCGGCAGGATTTTCGCGGATCGCACGGATGTCATGCATGGGGTCGTCCTCGGCTTTTGATGAATCACTTCTTCGCTGGGTTATGCACCACAATTGCCGCCGGGTGTAGGGTGGGGTTTTACCCCGGAGTGCTGTCCGGTGGAGAGGGCGGGGTGTAGCTGTTGGGGTTGGCCAGCCACTTGCGCCAGTGCTCGCGGAATTCTGGCAAATCTATCACAAACTGCGGCCAATGATCTGGCCGGTCAAAACCGACAGGGGTTTCCACGCTTGCATCAGCGAAAAAATCGGCTGCATGAGCAAGTAGAGATGGTAGGTTGGCACAATCCACAGCTTTCAGCGCTGCACCTCGAAGAATAACATCGTCGAAGGATGTGCCGCTATCAAACATAGCCTCCATGAGGTTCGCCCCCTGCATCATCGCGCCCCTGAGTTTCGCCCCTTGCATCCTCGCGCCCCAGAAGATCGCTCCCTGCATCTCCGCGATTCTGAGGTCTGCCCCCTGCATCTCCGCACCTCCGAGGGCCGCCCCCTGCATCCTCGCGCTGCTGAGTTTCGCCCCCTGCATCTTCGCGCCCCAGAGGTCCGCCCCCTGCATCTTCGCGCCCCAGAGGCCGGCCCCCTGCATCTTCGCGCCTTTGAGGTCCGCCCCCTGCATCTGCGCGTAGCTGAGGTCCGCCCCTTGCATCTTCGATTTCTTGAGGAACGCCCCTTGCATTTGAGAGTCGTCCATTCGTGCACCGCCAAAGTCTGCCTTTGACATATCCGAGCCTTGCAAATTGCAGCGCCGCAAGTCCAGCCGGTCGCCGGGATAGTCGCGCAACGCGGCATTCCATGTTTTCATTTCAGCTTGGAAAGACTTCATAGCGGCAGGATCATACCTGCCGTCCTCATCCGGTTCTGGCAGTTCGGGGCAGGGTGTGTCGAACACGAATTTGGCGTTTCTATCTTCATGTCCCGCCAGCGCCTCCAGCGCGCGTTGATGTTCGCTGCGCCGGCCTATCACCGTCAATGCGGTCTGGATATCGTCTCGGCAGGTCAGATCGGCCTTTAGCGCCCGCTGCTTTGCCTCGAACGCTTTGACGCGCTCTTTCCAATCGTCGTGCAGCGGGCCGTCTCTTTCATCCTCGTGCATCTCGATCTCGGGCCACTCCACGGCGTCAGAGGCCGGGGCATTCTGCCGGATATAGGCGCACAGGATTTCCATGATCTGCACATGGTCGCGGTCGCTGTCCTGCGCGATCCGCTCCAACGCATAGATCGCGCCGATGCGCACTTCGAGGTTGGGTGCGGTGGTCTCGATACTGCTGCGGTCGATGATCGGTGTGCCGTCCGGGTGGGTGGCAGGAATCGGGTTGCCATCGTCGTCACGCAGCCATTCACCGCGCGCGTCTATCCTGTAGCGGGGCGTTTCGTTGACCACCTTGACCACCTTTTCGGCCCCCAACCCCTCGACCGCGCGTGTGATCCGGTCGGTGATCAGGCCCTCTTCGGCTGCCGTGGTCTGGCGTTCGGTGGTAAAGACGCGGATCAAGGCCAGCGGCGCGCCGATCAGACCGGCCAGAGCTGTCATCAGGCCGACAATGGCGAGGAAATGCACGCGGTAGGCCAACGCATCTTTGGCGGTCGGCTCTGGTGGGTCGAACCAGAGGTTGAATAGCGATGTGATCGTCAGGATCAGCAAGGCCGCCCAGAGAAAGGAAAATGGAATCGCGAAGAGGCCGATGAGGTTCAGTGCGGGACGCTTGTGCAATCTGGGCAGCACGGTGATTTCGTCGGGTTTGTTGCCGCGATTCGTCGCGAAATAGACGAGGCCGCACAATCCCACGAACACGCAGGTCCCGACGATCAGCGCGAAAACATCCGCCCGCATCGTCCACGTTAGGAGTTCTTCATTTCTCACGCGACATCCCGAGGTAAAAGCACAACCTCAGATTAACGGCCAATGCCGCATCCGCCTAGCGCGAAAGTCGGGCCGCAGTTTTAGCCTTTGGACGATCCGCGCTCTGCCCAGATGCTTGCGCCCAGTGCGGCCACGGCCAGCCCGCCGAAACCTCCCACCAGCGGCAGCACGTTGCCGTCAAACAGGTGCCCCAGGTACCACGCCAGCGGCAGTGCGATGAAGGTCGAGACCGATCCGACCAGCGCCGCGCCGAGGCCCGCGATATGGCCAAGCGGCTCCATTGCGATGGCGTTGAGGTTGCCGAACAGGATCCCGTTGCAGAAAAACACCGCCAGCAGCCAGACCATGAACAGCCAGAAGGGCGGGATGCCACCCGCCATGAGCGCGGGCACTGCAAAGAGCGCCGATATCACCACGATACCGATCATCGCCGTGCGGATGAGCAGGCGCATGCCCAGCCGCATCACCAGCATCGAATTGACCAGCGACGCGCCGCCGATCGCCAGCGCCGCGATTCCGAAGTAGAGGGCGAAATACGGGCCGGTGTCATAGACCTGCTGGAAAATCTGTTGCGCGGTGCTGAGATAGGACATGAACGCGCCGAAGATGAACCCGGTGGCCAATGTATAGCCGACGGCGATGCGCGACGAGCAGACCTCGACCAGCCCCGCGGCGATGACCCGGAAGGAAAATGCGCGGCGTTCGGTGCGCGGCAGCGTCTCTGGCTGTCGCAGGGCGAACCACAGGCAGGCCACCAGCGCCATCGCCATGAGCACCGCGAATGTCGCCCGCCAGCCGCTGAACCTGATCACCACCTGGCCGACCGCCGGGGCGATCATCGGCACCAGGATGAATACCGCCATCACAACCGACATGATCCGCGCCATATCGCGCCCTGCATGGCCATCCCGCACCAGCGCCAGCGTCACGATCCGCGGCGCGGCGGCGCCGAGCCCCTGCAACACCCGCCCGGCGATCATCATTTCCCAGCTATGCGACCAAAGCGACATGGCAGAGCCGATGATGAAAATGACATAGCCGCCGTAAATCACCGGCTTGCGCCCGAAACTGTCCGATAGGGGCCCGGCCAGTACCTGACCGGCGGCAAAGCCGAGAAAGAGGGTCGAGACCACCAATTGCGCATCGTTGGGGTTGCTGACGCCCAGCTCGCTGCCGATCAGGTCAAGCGCGGGCAACATGATATCGGTGGCCATCGCCGTGATCGAGACCATGAGGGCCAGAAGGATCACGAACTCTGCAAAGGGCAGAGAACTGCGGGGCGCGGCGGAGGGGATTGCGGTTCTATCGGTCATGGCGCTGTCTAAGCAGTGGTTGCGGGGGGCCGCAATCGCAGATTTTCCTGTTTGATGTGCAAATTTGCAGGGATGGCTGTGAGGCGCGCTGAAATTTCAACGCGGATTGTTCGGGCAATGGCGCGATCGGGGCGTTCCGCGTGCGTGGTAGGCGCTCAGGTCCAGCGCAGCGCGGCGGGCCGGATTTCGAACCCGATGTGATGGCCGCCGCCCTCCAGCCCCTCGACCGTGTGGTTGAAAAGCCTGCGCCAATAGGGCTGCACCGTTACGCCGTCGTCGCGGACCAGTTGCTGACAGCGATGCATCAGGGCGCGGCGTTTTTCGATGTCGAGCGTCGCCAGCGCCTCTTCCAGTACGGCGTCGAATTCAGGATTGGACCAGCCGAACTCATTCCACGCCTCGCCCGAACGATAAGCGAGCGCATAGGTCTGCACCCCGAGCGGGCGGTGCCCCCAGTCGGTCGTGCTGAATGGAAAGCTGGCCCAATTGGTCCAGTAGACCGTGCCGGGCACAATGGTGCGGCGCACCTTGATGCCAGCATCCGCCAGCAGGGCGGCCGCGGCATCGGCCGTGTTGCGCCGCCAGTCATCATCAAGCGATATCAGCTCATGCTCGAAATCGGCCATGCCGGCCTCTGCCATCAGCGCGCGCGCGGCGGCAGGGTCATGTTCGGGCCGGGGCATGGGCGTGTATTCCGGGTGCAGTGGCGCGACGTGGTGATTTTCCGCCTCGATACCGCGATTGGCATAGCCCAATTCCAGCAGGATCTCGTTGTCCATCGCCAGTTGCAGCGCGCGGCGCACGCGCACGTCCGCGTAGGGACGCCGGCCGTCGATCTCGGCTTTCTGGTTGGGGCGGATGACAACGGTGGCGGCTGTGTTGACCTTGTTCTCGACCCAGCCGTCCATTCCGCCGAAAACCTCGATGAAATCGCCTTCGACGGAATAGGTCATGTCGATGCGCCCGTCTTGGGCCGCGGCGGCAAAACTGGCCGGGTCGGTGCCGAGGTCGATGAATTCGACCCGCTCCATCCAGGCACCGTTTCCGGCGTTCCACCATTTGTGGCTATCGTTGCGCACCAGCACCGCGCCGATGCCCGGCTCGACACTTTCGGGCAGGTAGGGGCCAGTGCCGACGGGCACCTCCAGCATGCGGTCCGGATCAAAGCCCTCGGGTACGATGGCCGCCGGGTAATCGGCCATTCCTGCGATCAGCGAGATATCGGCGCGCGGCAGATCAAGCACCACGGTCAGATCGTCCGGCGTGGAAAGCGTGCCTTCCATCAATTGTCCGGTGGCAGGGTCGACCAATGCGGCAAAGCGACCGGCCATGGAATTGCCGGGCACGGTTTTGTCGCACCAACGCGCGATGTTGCGTGCCACATCGGCAGAGGTGAAGGGGGTGCCATCATTCCATGTCACGCCGGGGCGCACCCGCAGCGTGTAGTGGCGCGCATCGTTGGTGATCTCCCAGTCGTGCAGCAGTTGCGGCTGGAACGTGCCATCGTTTTCGTAAGAGACGAGATATTCCAGCCAGCCGCGTGTCACGTTCGCGGCCTGGAACCAGTCAAAGAGCCGCGGGTCGCCAAGGGGCCGCACTTCCATCTGGATGCGTACGGAGGTGCCGTTGGCGCTAGGCGGCTCTGACTCGCCGGTGTCGGCGCTGGCCGGTGCGGGCAGCCCGAGCAGTGCATAGGCGGTGGCGGTGCTGGCGCCAAAACTGCTGGCAAGGGCAAGGAATTCGCGGCGGCTGACATCATCGCCCCGGGCGCGTTCTGCCTGCCCCACAATCGAAGAAGGGAGAGGGCGACCAGAGCGGGTGAGCCAGTTCATGCGAAATCCTCGCGCCTGGGCGACATGCGGGGCGGGCACACCGGCCACATCCCGGAGTCGGGTTTGTCTCTGATACCCTTTGTCGGCCATCGGGGCACGGATGGCAAACCCGAACTCCGTCCGATGCCGGTATTGTCAAAGCGAAACGCTTTGGCCGCCACGTCAGGTTGCGCTGCCCTCGGGCGGCATGGCCAGACGCGGGGCGGAAAAGGGGGTCGGGCCCAGCCCCTCCAGTTCGGCAACGTGGCGGGCGCTCTTGCGGGCCTCGATTGCGCGTGTCAGCGCCGCCAGGGCGGGCCAGCGGGTCAGGTCGAACCAGTCCGTTCCGCCCGCAGGATAAAGCGCCATCCACCGCAGCATTGGTGCTAGGTAGAAATCTATCATGCTTGGCGTTGCGGCTCCGAGCGCGGTGCCGTCGGCATGGGCCTCGAGAATGTTCAGATTCGTGACAAGCCCCTGCTGCGTCCGGCTTCGCAACGTGGCTTCCTGATCCGGATTCGGATCGATGTACTTTTCGGTATAAAAGGTCATCCGCAGGGCAGGGTGCACCGTGTTTGCCAGAAAGATCAGCCATTTCAGGAAATCGCCACGCGCTGCCGTGCCGGGGCGCGGCGCCAGCGCGCCGGGGCGGGCCTCGTCAAGCCATAGCAGGATCGCGGCAGTTTCGAATATGACTCCATGGGGCGTCTCAAGCGCGGGGATCAGCCCGTTGGGGTTGATCTTACGATAGGCTTCGCTGTCTTGCGCGCGCGCCGCACGGTCCACAAGAACCGTCTGGTGGTGCATCCCCAGCTCTTCAAGCGCGAGGCGGATGATCAGCGAGGCGTTGTCGGGGGCGTAATGCAGGCGGAGGGGCTGGGTCATGATCTCTGATTTGACCTGTTTGAGCGGATTTGTGAATGGTGTTTGTGCAAACTTGCGATGCGGCCCGATGCAGCCGCGTTCGAACCGAACCACCCGGAAAACCAATTCATACTCGCACCTCTGCGGCTTCTCTCTTATACCGGACGAAATCACGAAGGAGTCGCTGCCATGACCGGAGAATTGTCCCCTATAGACAAGGCAAAATTTGTCGCCGCCAAGCGGGCGGTGGATTTTGTCGAGGATGGAATGCGTGTTGGTCTGGGGACCGGTAGCACGGCTGCCTGGATGGTACGTTGCCTCGGAGAGCTGGTGCGCGAGGACGGATTGAAGATCCGCGGTGTTCCGACATCGACCCGCACCGCGCAACTGGCCCGCGAAGTGGGCATCGAGGTGATCAGCCTGGATGAGGCCAAGTGGCTGGACCTGACGATCGACGGCGCCGACGAGTTCGATGGCGAGTTGAACCTGATCAAGGGCGGGGGCGGCGCGCTCCTGCAGGAAAAGATCGTGGCGACCGCGAGCGACCAGATGATCGTGATCGCCGACGCCGCCAAGGAAGTGGAGCGGCTGGGGGCCTTTCCGCTACCCGTAGAGGTCATTCCGTTTGGTTGGCAGACCTCGCGCGCGCTGATCGAGGAAATGCTGATTTCGGTCGATGTGATGGGCCGCGATGTCACGCTGAGGATGAATGGCGAGCGGCCGTTCATCACCGATGAGGGCAATCACATACTCGATCTGCATCTGGGCCGGATCGGCAATGCCCGCCAGCTGGCGATGGTTCTGAACCAGATCCCCGGTGTGGTTGAAAACGGGTTGTTCATCGATATCTGTGATGTCGTCGTGATCGGTTTTGGCGATGGCCGGGTCGAACTACGCGACATCAACGAAGGCACGGTGGAGCGCGATCGCCTCGATTTCGTCGAGAGCGACAACCTTTTCACCGACATGATGGACTGAGACAATCGTTTCAGACAGGGGACAGGCATGAGTTTTGACTACGATCTTTTTGTGATCGGCGGCGGGTCCGGCGGGGTACGTGCGGCGCGTGTGGCCGCGGCCGAAGGGGCCCGCGTCGCGCTGGCCGAAGAGGACCGGTACGGCGGTACCTGTGTGATTCGCGGCTGCGTGCCGAAAAAGCTGATGGTATTCGCCAGCGAATATCCCGATGCGATGGAAGATGCCCGCGCCTACGGCTGGACCGTCCATTCGGGCGGGTTCAGCTGGCAGGATTTCAGCACCAAGCTGAATGCCGAACTGGACCGGCTGGAGGGCGTTTACCGCAAATTGCTGTCAGGCAATGGCGTGACCATGTACGACGCCCGCGCGGTGCTGAAGGATGCGCATACCGTCAGCCTTTCGACCGGAGAGAGCTTTACCGCCAAGCATATCCTGGTTGCGACCGGTGGCCGCCCGGTGCGCCCCGATCTGCCGGGGGCCGAGCACGGCCTTGTCAGCGATGACATCTTTCACCTCGACGAGCTGCCCAAATCCATCCTGATCATCGGCGGCGGTTACATCGCCTGCGAATTCGCCTGTATCCTGAACGGGCTCGGTGTGCAGGTTACACAGTATTACCGGGGTGCACAGATCCTGCGCGGATTTGACGACGAGGCGCGCGGCTTGGTGGCAGAGGAAATGCGGCAGTCGGGGATTGATCTGCATGTCGGCAGCAACATCCTGGAAATGGCTTCGACCGAGGGCGGCTACAGGATCAAGGCGACCAACGGCACCGAGAAGGTGTTCGAGCAGGTATTCTTTGCCACCGGGCGCAAGCCGAACACCGATGGCATGGGGTTGCAGGAGATCGGCGTTGAACTGGGCCGCAACGGTGAGATCGTCGTGGACGAGTATTCCCAGACGACCGTGCCTTCGGTCTATGCCATCGGCGACGTTACCGACCGCGTGGCGCTGACCCCGGTTGCGATCCGCGAAGGCATGGCTTTTGTCGAGACGGTGTTCAAGGGCAATCCCACACCGGTCGATCACGAATTGATCCCGACCGCGATCTTCACTCAACCCGAGATCGGCACCGTAGGGATGACCGAGGAAGAGGCGAGCGCCAAAGAGCCGGTGGAGATCTACTGCACCTCGTTCAAGCCGATGCAGCAGGCCTTTGCCGGGCGGCAGAACCGTGTGATGATGAAGCTGGTGGTGAGCAAGGCGAGCCGTCGGGTGCTGGGCTGTCATATCGTGGCACCGGGCGCGGGCGAAATGATCCAGCTGGCGGGCGTGGCCGTCAAGATGGGCGCGACCAAAGAGGATTTCGACCGGACCTGTGCGGTGCATCCGACCATGTCCGAAGAGATTGTCACCATGAAAACCCCCATTCGAACCGCCTGACCGTAAGGTGCGGGTTGAATTTCGGGGACGGCTATACAGTTTAGGTATGATGCCCGCATGCGATGTGGGCAAAGAGACAGAAGGAAACGAAACAGATGGCAGGACAGTCTGGCGGCCCTTGGGGCGGCGGTGGCGGTGATAACGGCTCTGGCGACGGTAAACGTGGGACTGGTGGAGATCGCGGTGGCCGACGTCCCCCCGCAGGCAACGGCGGCCCTCCCATTCCGGAGATCGACGAACTGATGAAAAAAGGCCAGGACCAGTTGCGCGTACTGATGGGCGGGCGCGGCGGCGGTGGCGGCGGTGCCAACGGCACGGGCGGTGGTTCGGGTGGTCCGGGTCTGACGCGCGGCACGGTCTTTATCGGGCTGCTGATCGCCGTGGGCATGTGGCTCTTTGCCAGTTTCTACACGGTCAAACCCGAAGAGAACGCGGTCGAGCTGTTCCTGGGCGAGTATCACCGCACCACCGGTTCGGGCGCGCATCTCGCTCCCTGGCCGTTGATCACTTATGAAAAGGTCGCGGTGACCAGTGAACGCAACGAGGATATCGGCGTCGGGGCGCGCGGGTCCGAAGCGGGGCTGATGCTGACCGGGGACGAAAATATCGTCGATATCGACTTCCAGGTGGTCTGGAACATCAATGATCCGGCCAAGTACCTGTTCAACCTGCGCGATCCGCGCATGACCATGCGCGCGGTCAGCGAAAGTGCGATGCGTGAAATCATCGCTCAGTCGCAACTGGCACCGATCCTGAACCGTGACCGTGGTGTGATCGCGTCGCGTTTGGAGGAACTGATCCAGTCGACACTCGACAGCTATGACAGTGGCCTGAGTGTTGTCCGCGTCAACTTTGACAAGGCCGATCCGCCGCAGCAGGTGATTGACGCTTTCCGCGAAGTGCAGGCGGCAGAGCAGCAGCGTGACCGGCTTGAGAAAGAGGCGGATGCCTACGCCGCCCGTGTTCTGGCTCAGGCCCGTGGTGAAGCGGCGCAAACGCTGGAGGAAGCCGAAGGCTACCGCGCGCGCGTCGTCAACGAGGCCGAAGGTGAAGCCAGCCGTTTCTCGGCGGTTCTGGCAGAGTATCAGAAAGCGCCGGAAATCACGCGCAAGCGTCTCTATCTAGAAGCGATGGAAGAGGTGCTGGGCGATATGGACAAAATCATCCTCGACGAGCGTCAGGGCAGCGGCCAGAGCGTCGTGCCTTATCTGCCGCTCAACGAATTGCGCCGCGGCGCGGGAGATCAATAAGATGCGGAAATCAGCTTTTTTCCTGCCGGTGCTTGCAGTTGTCGTGATCACGGCGCTCAGCTCGGTCTTTATCGTCGACGAGCGCGAGAAGGTTCTCGTGTTGCAGTTTTCCAAGATCATCGCGATCAAGGAAGAGCCGGGTATTGGCTTCAAGATCCCGCTCATTCAGGAGGTGGTGCGCTATGACGACCGCATCCTGAGCCGCGATATCGATCCGCTGGAGGTCACGCCGCTGGATGATCGGCGTCTGGTGGTCGATGCATTCGCGCGCTACCGGATCGCCGATGTCAAACGCTTCCGCCAGGCGGTGGGCGATGGTGGCATTCCATTCGCCGAAAACCGCCTGGATTCGATCCTGCGGTCGAAAACGCGGGAAATCCTCGGTTCGGTCAGTTCGAACGATATCCTCAGTTCGGACCGTGCGACGCTGATGCTGCGTATCCGTAACGCGGCGATCGCTGATGCACAGGCGCTGGGGATCGAAGTGGTTGACGTACGGTTGAAGCGTACGGACCTGCCAAGTCAGAACCTTGATGCGACCTTCGCGCGGATGCGTGCCGAACGTGAGCGGGAAGCCGCCGACGAAGTGGCGCGCGGTAACGAAGCCGCGCAAAGGGTGCGCGCCCAGGCGGATCGTACGCAGGTGGAACTGGTCTCTGACGCCAAGCGTAAGGCCGAGATCACTCGCGGTGAAGCAGATGCCAAAAGCAACGCGATCTTCAACAAGGCATTCGGCGAAAACAAAGAGTTCTTTGAATTCTATCGCTCGCTTGACGCCTACCGGGTTGCATTGCGCGGCGAGAACACATCCATCGTGATGTCGCCGGACAGCGAGTTCTTCAATTACTTCAATTCGATAACCGCTGAATAATGCTGGGTGTTGCCGCACTTGCCCTCGGGCTTGTGCTTATTGTTGAGGGGCTGGTCTATGCGCTGGCCCCTCAGCTTGTCGAGCGGATGCTGGAGGCCCTGCGCGCGATTCCTCCAGAGGCGCGCCGCACCCTCGGGCTGCTGGCGCTGGTAACGGGCCTCATGCTGGTCTGGATCGGCAAGTCATTGGGCGCGTGACGTGACGCGCCACCTGATCTCACGGTCGCGTGACACTATGTTGCAAGCTTTGCGATCTGCGGCTGAATGCCTACATTGCAGCCAGAGGAGGCCCGTCCCGGCTCTCGGGAGGGCGGATCGAGACACCCCAGTTCAAGGAGATTTTGGCGTGAATGTACCGAGCCAAACCAGACCCTTTTTTGACGTCAGGACATTGCACGTCCTGGCGCTGACGTTCTTGGCAGCGCTACTGATGCTGGCCCAGTCCGTCACAGCGCAGTCCCGGCCCGACAGTTTTGCGGACCTGGCAGAAAAATTCAGCCCTGCCGTCGTGAACATCACTACGTCCACGGTTGTATCAAGAGGCACCGGACCGTCGCCGGTGGTGCCCGAAGGGTCGCCCTTCGAGGATTTCTTTCGCGAATTTCGCGACCGTAGCGGCAATGGCGATCGGCCGCGCCGCACCTCGGCACTGGGGTCGGGCTTTGTCATCTCGGAGGATGGCTATATCGTCACCAACAACCACGTGATCGAGAGCGCGGATGAGATCATCATCGAGTTCTACGAAGGCGGCGAGTTGGAAGCCAAGGTTATCGGCACCGATCCCAAGACCGATATCGCGCTTCTGAAGGTAGAGGCCAAAACGCCGCTGGCCTATGTCTCCTTCGGCGACAGCGATACCGCACGCGTGGGCGACTGGGTCATGGCCATGGGTAACCCGCTTGGACAGGGATTTTCGGTCAGCGCGGGTATCGTATCGGCACGCAATCGGGCGCTTAGCGGCACCTATGATGACTACATCCAGACCGATGCGGCGATCAACCGGGGCAACTCGGGCGGGCCGCTGTTCAACATGAATGGCGAGGTTGTGGGCGTGAACACCGCGATCCTGTCACCCAATGGCGGCTCGATCGGAATTGGCTTCTCGATGGCGTCGAACGTGGTCACTCGCGTGGTCGATCAGTTGCGGGAATTCGGCGAGACTCGCCGCGGCTGGCTGGGTGTGCGCATTCAGGACGTGACTGATGATGTGGCAGAGGCGATCGGCCTTGAAAAAGCCTCCGGTGCGCTTGTGACAGACGTGCCTGAAGGCCCTGCGGCCGAGGCTGGCATGCTTGCCGGTGACGTGATCCTGTCATTCGACGGCAAAGAGGTTGCGGACACACGCGAACTGGTGCGTCGGGTTGGCAATGCGGAAGTTGGCAAAACCGTTCGCATCGTCGTTTTCCGCGATGGTGGTACCCAGACGCTGAAAGTGACGCTGGGCCGCCGCGAAGTGGCTGAGGGTGCCGTTCCGGTTGCTCAGCCGAATGGCGACGCGGATCAGGGAATGGTTGAGAAAACCGTGCTGGGTCTGACCTTGGTGCCGCTCGACGATGAGCTGCGCGAGCAACTGAACCTGGCCGACAACGCCGCCGGGCTGGTGGTGCGCGACATCGACGAGCTGTCGGAGGCCTATGAAAAAGGCCTGCGTGCCGGCGACCTGATCACCGAAGCGGGGCAGCAGAAGCTGACCGGCATCTCTGATCTGGAAGATCGTATCGTAGAGGCCCGCGAGGCCGGGCGCAAATCGCTCTTGCTGTTGGTGCGCCGTGACGGCGAGCCGCGCTTTGTCGCGCTGTCGCTCGAAGAGGCACCTGACGCAGAGTAAGCGCCATACCCTTGAACGACATAGCCCCGTCAGAGCACTTCTGGCGGGGCTTTTTTGTGCCTGTTACCGGGTGTCTGGGCAGCAAGCCCGCCCTTATTTGCGCGGGCTGTGGCAAAGAAAAACGGCACCGCTTGGGGGCGGTGCCGTTCTGGTGGGGCAAGGGCCCATAGGTGCTGCGGCGCTATTCGGCCGGGTTTGTCAGCAGCCCGTGTTTCTCGCGCTGGCCATCACGATAGAGCGCCTTGATCAGCGAGAGACACATCAGCCCCATCACGATTGTGAAGGGAAGTGCGCCGATGATCATCGCGTTCTTGAGCGCATCCATCGGGTTGTTCTCACCTGCGGCAACGATCAGCGTGCCGATCACCAGCGTCAGGATGATACCCCAGATGATCCGGTGCTTGATGCCGGTTTCCTGCGCGCCGCCGGACATGATCGTGTTCATCACCAGGATGCCGGAATCTGCCGAGGTCACGAGGAAGGTCATGATCAGCACCACACACATGATGGTGATTGCCGACAACAGCCCACCATCCAGCATCTGGCCCAGTGTGGCGAAAAGCTGATTGGTCTGCGTCGCGCCGGTGATGGCACCCTCGGCCACGCCGGAAAGCTCCAGATCGAAGGCTGTCCCGCCCAGGATGGTCATCCACGCAAAGCAGACCAACGCCGGTGCAATCACGCAGCCCAGGATGAATTCACGCACTGTGCGCCCCTTGGAAATGCGCGCAAGGAACAGGCCCACGAAAGGCGAGAATGCGATCCACCATGCCCAGTAGAACGTCGTCCACCCCGACTGCCAGCCGAACTGACGACCTTGGTTGCCCACTTCGTAGACTGCCGCCAGCGTCGCTTCGTCCAGCTCTGCCGCAGCGCCGGTCAGGCCGGACTGGAAGCCCGCGAAACTGCCCCATGCGTTTGTCGCACCGCCGTAGAGTTCCGTCGCGAGCGGTTGCGCCGCTGCGGGGATTTCGGCCGCGAATTCTGCCGGTGACATTGGCAGCCACGGGCCAAAGCTCAACTGCGTGAAATGCAGGATGTAATCGACCAAGGCCGATCCGAAGGTCGACATCGCGAAGAGAAACGAGCCGTAGATCACGAAGGTCATCAGCAGGATCAGCGACAAGACCAGGTTGAGGTTCGACAGGTACTTGACCCCCCGTCCGACACCCGAAACCGCCGAGATGATCGACAGCCCCATGATCATCACGAGGCCCGCAACCAACCCGACCTTGCCGGGGGCAGGGACATCGCCGGTCATGTTCATCATCCATTCCATACCGGTGATGGCATAGAGGCCATCGATGAACTGGCTGACGCCGAACCCGATGGTCACGGACACGCCAAGGATCGTCGCAACCACGCCCAGCACATCGACCACATGGCCCAGAACCCCGTTCATCAGCCTGCCAAAGAGCGGCGTCAGAGCGGTGCGGATCGTCAGGGGCATGTCACGCGTATAGGCGTAATAGGCAAGGCAAAGACCGGTCACCACGTAGATTGCCCAGGCGTGAAAGCCGTAATGCAGGAAGGTGTAGCGATAGGCCGATTGTACCGCCTCGGCGGTGCTGCCCTCGACATCTCCGGCGACGACCACAGGGTTTGAACCCCACAGGCCCAGCGGTTCGGCGGTGGCGAACACCATCAACCCCACGCCCAAACCTGCGCCGAACATCATCGAGAACCAGGAGAAGTTCGAGAATTCAGGTTTTTCGCCCGGCGTGCCCATGATCCGCGCGCCGGTCCTGGGCAGGATCGCGACGACGAAGAGGAAGAAGGCGAAGAAACCGACGATGACGATGTAGAAGCTGTTGAAGATTTGCAGGATCTGGTTGTTCCAACTGCCCAGCGTGCTGTTCGCATTGGCCGGCCAGACGAGAGCCCAGATCACCAGCGCAACCATGATACCCTTGGATATGAGGGCGATAGGCAGGCTGTTGTCTTTGTAGAATCCATCGTCCTGAGTATTGATATCCAGATCCGTAAACGGAGGTTTGATAGGCATGAATATGTCCCTGTGATCATTTCTAGGTCAGAAAAGGAAATTGATCGTGCGCGCATGTTTGCGGACAATTGGGTGTTGGATTTCTCTCAGCACTGTCCCCGGCGCCCCTTCCCATACCGATAGTGTGTCATGCCGCCGGATGCGTCGAGGACTTCTTTACGGCACCCGGTTTGCGGATTGCGACCACTTCGGCCTCATTTTGTCGGTTTTGCGATGTGCCTGAAGGAATCCCCCCGCTGCGCTTTGGCCAGGTTCATGACCTCCTCGGGGGCTGTGGCATCTCGGGAGCAACGGCGCAAAGCGTCACCAGAATCGGGCTGCCGACACCAGGATATGACCTGAAACGAAGGGATTCAGATCGGGCATGGCCTCCAGTGCTTGCGTGCCGGAAAGCTTTGCTGTTTTCTCGCACCGAAATGGAATGAAGGGGACAGACATGGCCGGGCAATTGGATGTGGATTTCGTGCGGGCGCAGTTCCCGGCCTTTGCCGAGCCGTCGTTGCAGGGGCAGGCCTTTTTCGAGAATGCGGGCGGGTCCTATACCTGCGGACCGGTGATTGCGCGGCTGGAACGCTATTATCGCCAGCGCAAGGTGCAGCCTTATGCCCCCTATGAGGCCAGCCAATTGGCGGGTGAGGAAATGGACGAGGCACGCGCACGCCTGTCGGCCATGCTGGGGGTAGCCGAGGACGAGTTGAGCTTTGGCCCATCCACCACGCAGAACACCTATGTTCTGGCGCGGGCGTTTGCCCAGTGGATGCAGCCCGGCGATGCGATCGTCGTGACCAATCAGGACCACGAGGCAAATACCGGTCCTTGGCGGCGTTTGGCGGATGAAGGCTTTGAAGTGCGCGAGTGGAAGATCGACCCCGAAAGCGGGCATCTCAACCCCGAGGACCTGGAAGAGCTGCTGGATGACAAGGTGCGGCTGGTCTGTTTCCCACACTGTTCAAACGTGGTGGGCGAGGTCAATCCAGTGGTTGAAATCACTGCACTGGCGCATGCTGCGGGGGCCTATGTCTGTGTCGACGGGGTCAGCTACGCGCCGCATGGCTTTGTCAATGTCGGCTTGATGGGGCCGGATATCTATCTGTTTTCGGCTTACAAGACCTACGGCCCGCATCAGGGGATCATGGTGATCCGCCGCGATCTGGGAATGCAACTGCCGAACCAGGGGCACTACTTCAATCAGGATTGCCTTTATAAGCGCTTCACCCCGGCGGGGCCGGATCATGCGCAGATCGCCGCCTCTGCAGGCATGGCTGATTATTTCGATGCGCTTGCCGAGCATCATGGCATCACGGGCACGCCAACAGAGCGGAACGAAGGCGTGCATGAACTGATGCGCCGCCACGAGAGCGCGCTGCTGCAGCCGGTGCTTGATTACGCCAAGGATCGCAACTCGGTGCGTCTGCTGGGGCCGACCAGCGCGGAAGGGCGCGCGCCGACCGTGGCGCTGGCGCTGAACCGCGCGGGCGAGGGCGTCGCGCGCGATCTGGCGCAACATGGTATCATGGCGGGCGGGGGCGATTTCTATGCCGTGCGGGCCTTGCAGGCGATGGGTGTCGATCCCGATCAGGGCGTGCTGCGGTTGAGTTTCGTGCACTACACCAACCGGGCCGAGGTGGACCAGTTGCTGAACGCATTGGACGATTGCCTTTGATCCACGCAGTATCGCGCTATGTAGGGTGTTGTAACAATCGAGGCGCCCAATGGCCGATACACCCGCGACCCTGCTCTGGCTGCGCCGCGATCTGCGGCTGAGCGACCATCCAGCCCTGAACGCGGCGTTGAAACGCGGCGCCCCGGTGATCCCTGTCTTCATCTGCGACGAGGCGGTCGAGGGGTTGGGTGCGGCGGCGAAATGGCGGCTGGGCCTGTCATTGGACGCCCTTGCAAAGCAGTACGAACGAAATGGCAGCCGACTGATCCTGCGGCGCGGCGATGCGTTGCAGGTCTTGCGCGCGCTGGTGGCCGAAACCGGGGCCACTGCGGTGCACTGGTCGCGGCTCTATGACCCGCAGGCGATTGCACGGGACAAGGCGATCAAGGCGGCGCTGGCGGGGGACGGCGTCGAAGCGACGAGCCATCCCGGCCACTTGTTGTTCGAGCCGTGGACGGTCGAAACCAAACAGGGCGGCTACTACAAGGTCTATTCCCCGATGTGGCGCGCGGTAAAGGATCGCGATGTTGGTAGCCCGCTCAAGACGCCCGATGACCTGAACGCTCCGGATGACTGGCCGCGCAGTGATGCACTGTCAGACTGGTCTCTGGGGGCGGCGATGCGGCGCGGCGCGGCGGTCTGTCTGCCGCATCAGCGGGTGGGCGAGGCTGCCGCGCAGGACCGGCTGGCATGGTTCACCACCGAAGCCATCGACCGCTACAAGATCAATCGCGATCTGCCCGCGCGCGACGGCACCTCTGGCTTGTCGGAAAACCTGTCACTGGGAGAGATCAGCCCGGCGCAATGCTGGCACGCGGGGCTGCGCGCGTTGCACGAGGGCGCAGGCGGGGCAGAGCAGTGGGTCAAGGAGCTGGTGTGGCGCGAGTTCGCCTATCACCTTCTCTACCACACCCCGCAGATCGCTACCCGCAATTGGCGCGAGGATTGGGACGCTTTCCCCTGGTCGGAGGATGCTGGAACCGAGGCGGTGACCCGTTGGAAGCAAGGCCGCACCGGCGTGCCCTTTGTCGATGCAGCCATGCGCGAGATGTATGTGACCGGTAAGATGCACAACCGCGGACGGATGATCGTCGCTTCCTACCTGACCAAACATCTGTTGACCCATTGGCGGGTCGGGCAACAATGGTTCGCCGATTGCCTGACAGACTGGGACCCGGCCAGCAACGCGATGGGCTGGCAATGGGCTGCGGGCTCCGGCCCCGATGCGGCCCCCTATTTTCGGATTTTCAACCCCGAGACCCAGTTGGCAAAATTTGATCCCAAGGGGCATTATCCGCAGGCTTGGATCGCGGAGTGCAGCGAGGCACCGAGCGAAACGGCGCTGTCCTTTTTCGACGCGGTCCCGCGCCGCTGGGGCTTGCGTCCGGATGATGCGTATCCCGCGCCGATGATCAATCTGAGCGACGGGCGTAAACGCGCGCTGGAGGCTTACGGGGCGCGATCATTCTGACGTCTGGCAGGAATGGCTTGCCCGGTGGTCCGCGGCGGCCTAGCTTACTTTGCAAGTAAATGCAGAGAAATTGAATGCTCCGGAATACAACCAGCGGCGAGACCAACCTGCCGCGTTACTTTTCCCGCGTTTTCGAAACCGCGCAGACCATCCGCAACGGGCGGATCGATTTCGTGATGCCGGACGGGCGCATCTTTCGTGCGGATGGGCCGCTGCCCGGCCCGGTGGGTGTGATCGAGGTGATCAATGACGATCTGTTTGCACGGCTGATCCGCGAGGGCGATCTGGGGTTCTGCGAGGCCTATCTGGACGGTTGGTGGAGCACGCCGGACCTGCAGGGCGTGATGGATGTGGTACACGCTGAGAATGATGACATCTATGACGGCTTTCCCGGGATGGGCCTTATCCGCGCCTATGAACGGCTGCGCCATTGGATGAAGGGCAATTCACGCGCGCAGGCGCGGCGTAACATCAGCCATCATTACGATCTGGGCAATGACTTCTACCGTCTGTGGCTGGACGCGACGATGACCTATTCCAGTGCGCTGTTCGAGACGGGACAGGAGAGTATGGAAAGCGCGCAGATCGCCAAATACGCATCAATGGTGGATCAGATGGGCGTCGAGCCGGGCGATCATGTGCTGGAAATTGGCTGTGGCTGGGGCGGGTTTGCCGAATACGCCGCCAAGGAGCGGGGCCTGAAAGTGACGGGGCTGACCATCAGCCAGCAACAATTGAACTACGCGCAGCGCCGCATCGAACAAGCCGGGCTGAGTGACATGGTCGATCTGAAATTATGCGACTACCGAGATGAACGTGGCACCTATGACGGGATTGCCAGTATCGAGATGTTCGAAGCGGTGGGCGAGAAATATTGGCCGGATTTCTTTGCAACGCTGCGCGGACGGCTGCGCCCCGGTGCCTGCGCCACGCTGCAGATCATCACCGTACAGGATCGCCGGTGGGAGACTTATCGCAAAGGCGTGGATTTCATTCAGAAATACATCTTTCCGGGCGGTATGCTGCCCAGCCCTCGCGTGCTGCGGGCCGAGGTGGAGCGCGCGGGCCTGACAGTGGCCCGGTCCACCGAATTCGGCGACAGTTACAGCCAAACGCTGCGCCGCTGGCATGATACGTTCAACGCGCGTTGGCATGATATTGCCGCGCTGGGATTCGATGATCGGTTCCGGCGGATGTGGAATTTCTACCTGACCTCTTGCGCGGGGGCGTTTCAGGGAGGAAACTGTGACGTGACACAGATCACAATCGCAAGGCCTCGATAAATGCCGTTAACCGATAAAATGCCCAGCAGCGCGCGCTTTGCCGCTGCCGTATCGCTGGGCCTTCTGGGCTGGATCGGATCCGAGATGATCCGCGATCTGATGCCGCCGCACACCGCCTTTGGCTGGTTCAACTACGTCAATGTCGTGCTCGGGCTGCTCTGCGGCTGGTCGGTGGTCGGGGGGCGCGTCGGCACCGGCTACGTCGATTCGATCAGTATCGGGCTGACGGGGTCCGCGGCGCTCGTTTTCTGGGGGCTGTTCACGCAAAGCTTCAACCTGATGCTGGCGCAATCGCTGGACCGCAAATACGATGGCCCGGTGGAAGGTGTGACCGGAATGTTCGACAATGCCGTGGATTATGGGCAGTACCTGCTCGACGGCCCGCTCATCGCTGTGCTTGTGGCGGGCGGCATCCTGACCGGGCTTATTGCGGAATTCGTCGTGCGGCGCTGGACCTGATCTGATGACATCACTTTTCTTCTACGGCACGTTGCGTGACCCTGAACTGATGCGCATCGTCATGGGCGCCGAGGCTGGAGGTGCCACGATCACCGAAGCCGTGCTGCCCGATCACGCAGTCTATTGGGCCAATGGCCAAAGTTTTCCCACCATCGAGGCCTGCCCCGGAGCCGAAGCGCCGGGCGTGCTGCTGACCGGGTTGAGCGAAACGGCGGTCGCGCGGTTCGATTTCTATGAAGGCTCGTTCGGCTACACGCTGCGCCCGGTCGAAGTGCGAACGCCGCAGGGTGAGCATACGGCACTGGTCTATTTTCCCGATCCCGGTCTGTGGCAGGCGGGTGCGCCGTTTGATCTTGCGCTCTGGCAACGGCAAAACGGCCCGCTCAGCCGTTTGTCGGCGGTCGAGGAGATGGGGTATTTCGGGCAAATCAGCGGCGAGGAACTGGCGCGCCGTGTGCCGATGATCCGCGCCCGCGCAGCATCGCGCCTGGCGGCGGCGCGCGGCGTCCCGGCAGAACTGCGCAGTGCGCAGAGCCGCGACAGCATCGATCAGGTTTCGGTTGAAACCGTGTATGCCGGGTTTTTTCTGACGCAGGTGCACCGCTTGCGCCACCCCACCTTCGCGGGGGGGATGAGCGCCGAGTTGCGCCGCGAGGTCTTTGTCGCGGTGGATGCGGCCATCGTGCTGCCTTACGATCCGGTGCGCGACCGGGTGCTGCTGGTCGAGCAGTTTCGCATGGGGCCCTTCGGACGCGGTGATCCGCGCCCTTGGATGCTGGAGCCCGTGGCGGGCCATGTTGACCCTGGTGAAACGCCCGAGGAAGCCGCGCGCCGTGAATGCCGCGAAGAAGCGCAGCTGGAACTGACCGGACTGGAGCGAATCAACGGCTTTTACGCAACGCCCGGCACGTCGACGGAGTATTTCCATTGCTATCTTGGCTTTTGCGATCTGCCTGAGCTGGGGCAGGGCAGTGGCGGGCTGGACGTCGAGCACGAGGATATCCGGACCCATGTTCTGTCTTTTGCCGATGCGATGCAACTTTGTACCACCGGCGAGGCGGATAACGGACCACTGATCGTTGCCCTTACTTGGCTGGCCCTGCACCGCGAGCGGCTGCGCGCAGCGGCTTGAGTTTCGGTGGCGCGGGCCCTAAACGTGAGGCCACTCAAGCAGGGGATTGGCACATGCGCATTGCACGGGATTTGGCAGAGGCTGTCGGCAACACACCGATGATCCGCCTGCGAAAAGTCAGCGAGGAAACCGGCTGCACCATTCTGGGAAAGGCCGAATTTCTCAATCCGGGCCAATCGGTTAAGGACCGTGCGGCGCTCTATATCATACGTGATGCGGTGGCGCGGGGGGATCTGAAACCGGGAGGGACCATCGTCGAGGGGACTGCCGGAAACACCGGGATCGGTCTGGCGCTGGTCGGTGCCTCGATGGGGTTCAAGACAGTGATCGTCATCCCCGAGACCCAGAGTGAAGAGAAAAAGGACATGCTGCGGCTGGCCGGTGCCGACCTGGTGCAGGTGCCTGCCGCGCCCTATTCGAACCCGAACAACTTCGTGCGTTATTCCGAGCGTCTGGCGGCCAAACTGGCCAAGTCCGAGCCCAACGGCGCGATCTGGGCCAACCAGTTCGATAACGTCGCCAACCGGCAGGCCCATATTGAAACGACCGGCCCCGAGATTTGGGAGCAGACCGATGGCAAGGTAGATGGTTTCGTCTGTGCCGTGGGCTCTGGCGGCACGCTGGCAGGGGTCGGCATGGCGCTGCAGCCCAAGGGGGTCAAGATCGGCATCGCGGATCCGATGGGGGCGAAGCTCTATTCCTATTACACCACCGGAGCGTTGGAGGGCGAAGGCGGCTCGATCGCCGAAGGGATCGGCCAGGTCCGCATCACCGCGAACCTCGAAGGTTTCACCCCCGATTACGCCTACCAGATCACCGATACCGAGGCGCTGCCCTACGTGTTTGATCTGTTGCGCGAAGAGGGTCTGTGTCTGGGCGCATCCTCGGGTGTTAACATCGCGGGGGCCGTGCGGCTGGCCCGCGAACTGGGTCCGGGACATACTATTGCGACGGTGTTGTGCGACTACGGCACACGCTACCAGTCCAAGCTGTTCAACCGCGACTTTCTGCAGGAAAAGGGGCTGCCCGTGCCCGAATGGCTGGGACAGGCACCGCGTTCGATCCCCGGAGTGTTCGAGGGATGACGTCGTTGCTGCCGCTGTTGCGCCGACTTGTCGTGGTATGGGCGCTGGCACTGGCGCCACTGACGCTTGGTTATGTCGTGACGACCGGCACCGCCGATGCCCAGCAGGCAAATGCCGGTCCCGACTACGCCAAATGGATCTCCACCGTTCAGCGGGCCACGGATGCCATCGAAGCGGCGCGCGCGTCCACGCCCGCGCTGGAGGATCTGCGTGACCAACTGGCAGACTGGCGCGACATCTTCGCAGCCGCGCAGGACACCAACAGCAACGCCATCTCCACGCTCGAAGCGCAGATCAAGGCGCTTGGACCTGTTCCCGAAGAGGGTGGCGAAAGCCCCGATATCGAGCGACAACGCAAAGAATTGGCCGAACGGCTCAACCGCCTGAACGCACCGGTCAAGAGCGCGCAACTGGCCTACAGCCAGGCGGATGGACTGATCAAGGGTATCGACAAGATCATCCGTGATCGTCAGACCGATGCGCTGTTGCAGCTCGGGCCGTCGCCCCTCAACCCCAAGAACTGGCCCGCAGGGCTGGATGCCATCACCAACACGGTCGAATCCGTACGCTCGGAAGTGATCATCGCGTGGCAGAACGACATCCAGCGCATGGAGACGAAGGGCAACCTGCCCACGATCATCGTGCTGGCGCTGCTGGGCTGCATCCTGCTGATACGTGGCCGGTTCTGGGTGGAGCTGGCGGTGCGCTTTGCATTGCCACAGCGCGCAACATCAGCGCATTGGATCATCACGTTGCTGATGTCTCTGGGCGAGATTTTCGTGCCCTTCATCGGTCTGCTCCTGATCAGTCAGGCGGCCTATTCCAGTGGGCTCGTCGGGCTGCGTGGAGATCTGGTGCTGATCGCGCTGAAGCCGGCTTTCGTGATCTTCCTGCTGGCGCGCTGGCTGGCGCTGCGCTGCTTTCCGCGCCTTGAAACTCACCGGCCGCCGCTGGCGCTGGAGGCAGAGGACCGCAGGGCAGGGCGCTGGTATGGCGCTTCGTTGGGGCTAATCATCGCGGCCTTTTATTTCATCGTCGAGATCGCCAGGGTCACCGCCTGGTCCGAGGCGGCGATCAACGTGGTTCTCTTCCCCGTGATGGTGATTGCAGGGCTGTTGCTGCTGCGTCTGGCACGGTTGTTGTCAAAGCACAGCCGGAACGCGGCCACAAACGAGCACACCAATACCTACCGCAACCGGCTGACCCGGCTTCTGGCGAATGCGCTGATCGCGCTCGCGGTACTGTCTCCTGCTCTGGCTGCGGTCGGATATTTCAAGGCAGCGTCGTCGTTGATGCTGCCCTCGCTTCTGTCGCTGCTCGTGTTGGCGGCCCTGCTGGTGATCCAGCGCGTGATCTCGGAGGTTTACACGCTGATCTCGGGTGACCGAGAGGGTGCGGCGGACGATCTGGTGCCGGTGCTGATGAGTTTTGCCATCGTGATCCTGTCAGCGCCAGTCTTTGCCCTGATCTGGGGTGCGCGGGTGGCGGACCTGTCCGAGTTATGGACCCAGTTCACCAAGGGCATCACCTTGGGCGAAATGACCATTTCGCCGACGATCTTCCTGACGCTCGCGGCAATCTTTACCGCGGGGATGGTGCTGACGCGGCTGTTGCAGGGGACACTGAAGAACACCCTGCTTCCCAAGACCAAGCTGGACGCGGGCGGGCGAAACGCCATCGTGTCGGGCGTCGGCTATATAGGTATCTTTCTGGCAGCCCTCGTCGCAGTGACCTCTGCGGGGATCGACCTCAGTTCGCTTGCGATCGTTGCCGGTGCGCTGTCCGTCGGTATCGGTTTCGGGCTTCAGAACATCGTCTCAAACTTCGTATCCGGCATCATCCTCTTGATCGAACGCCCGATCAGCCAGGGCGACTGGATCGAGGTCAACGGCCAGCACGGCACTGTGCGCGAAATCTCGGTGCGCTCGACCCGGATCGAGACATTCGATCGCTCTGACCTGATCATCCCGAACGCCGACCTGGTCAGCGGAACGGTCACCAACTACACGCGCGGCAACACTGTGGGCCGGGTGATCGTGCCCGTCGGTGTGGCTTACGGCAGCGACACGAAAAAGGTCGAAGGCATTCTCAAGGAGATTGCCATGGCCAACCCGATGGTTATCATCAATCCAGAGCCAGCGGTGGTGTTCAAGAGTTTTGGCGCCGATTCTCTGGATTTCGAAATTCGCGCGATCCTGCGCGATGTGAACTGGGTGATGACCGTCAGATCGGAAATGAACCACGAGATTGCCAGACGCTTTGCAGAGGAAGGTATCGAAATCCCCTATGCTCAGCGCGACATCTGGCTGCGCAATCCCGAGGTGCTGGCCCAGATGGCTATGGGTGGCGCTCCCAAAGAGGCCAGGGATGACGACAAACCAGCCCCGACCAAGGCGAAGCCCAGGAAAGGCAAGGCTGGACCATCCCAGCGGATCGAAGACCCGGACGGGACGCCTGATGGGGACGGGGACGGAGACGGGCGATGACCGAGCCGCTCTACCTGCGCGATGCCTATGCGACCGAGGAGACAGGGACCGTAATCGGGCACACACCCGAGGGCGGGCTGGTGCTTGACCGGACGATCTTTTACCCCACGGGTGGCGGCCAGCCGGGTGACTCCGGACGCCTCACATGGCCGGGCGGCGCAATGAGCGTGGCGACCAGTGTCAAGGCCGAGCAGGGCAATATCGCACTGGTCCCGGCCGAGCCGCAGCCATTGCCGCCGGTCGGTACATCGGTGCGGCAGGTTCTCGACTGGGAGCGGCGGCACCGGTTGATGCGTATGCATACTGCGCTGCACCTGCTGTCCGTTGTAATCCCGCTGCCGGTCTCCGGCGGGGCAGTGGGCGAAGTGCGCAGTCGTCTCGATTTTGACATGCCCGAGGCACCGCAGGACAAGCAGACGCTGGAGGCACTTCTCAATCAGCTGGTGGACAGTGATCTGCCCGTGGCCGAAGAGTGGATCACGGATGCCGAACTGGCCGCAAATCCCGGCTTGGTCAAGACGATGTCCGTGGCCCCGCCCACCGGGGCGGGGCAGGTACGCCTGGTGCGCATCGGGCAGGGGCGCGACCAGGTCGATCTGCAACCCTGCGGCGGTACGCATGTCGCACGTACCGCTGAGATCGGCCGGCTGCGGCTGGGCAAGATAGAAAAGAAGGGGCGGCAGAACCGCCGCGTCTATGTCCATTTCGACGATTGATAGAGTGTGGTGGCCACAGCGCCGTGCGATGTGTCGATATTTTCCCTCATCCCTCTTGCGGCGGGTTGCCGAACGGCGATAGAAGCCCTGCAACGGAGCGGTGGCCGAGTGGTCGAAGGCGCACGCCTGGAAAGTGTGTAGGCGGGAGACCGTCTCCAGGGTTCGAATCCCTGTCGCTCCGCCACTTACCCTTGAGAAACTGTTCTCCCGATCCGGCTGCGGCCGGATTTTTCCGTTATATTCAAAGGTTATGCGGGAGGGGCTGAGCACTGGCCCCGGTGCGAAGAGGGCCCAAGGCGTTCTCTACGGCCTGGTATTCTCTGGACCTGATGACTGCGCTGATTTGGTGTTGAGCGTGTAATTTGTTGATCATAAACAGGTTTTCCGGAGGTCGGCAATTCACTTCGACGCCGGTCTCGTTCGGTCTGTTTGACCTGAAATCGAAACACGTTCTGACAACTGCTAGACACAGCTCAATCGACATGCCGTAACGCAACGAACAGCACCAAGGGCGGCTTTCGGTCATTCGCTGCGGCCAACACGAACGTCAGCGATGCGTAGGGAGCGGACTTTGCAAGGTTCGGGTCGTTGAGCATGGTAGAAGGGACGCGACCGGCCCACAGTCGCCGCTTGTTGCGTTGATTTTTGCTGCAATGCAGCATTTTCAATCCATGTCCTGCCTCAATGCTTCGACCGAGACGACATGGCTGACAAGGGGCACTCCAGGGCGCGCGATGTGCATCATGTATTGCGCAGGCTCATCGGAGAAGGCGAACGGCACGTCAGCGCGCAGGTCGAACGCAATCTGATGTGAGGCAGACGGGGCCACGCGCACCGGAGCGCCGCCGTACACTCCCTGAATGGCCCGGTGCATATGCCCGCAGAGGATCCCCTGAACCCTGCCGTGACGCGCGACGAGGTCGGCGAACTTCTCTCGTCCCACAAGCAGGCCCATCGAATCCATGTCCTGCAAGCCAGTGGTCAGGGGCGGGTGATGCATGAAGATCAGCACATCCTGGCCCTCGCAATGGCGCAGCGCCACCTCCAGCCATGACAATCGGTCGGCGCACAGCTCTCCATGTGGAGCACCCTCGACCAAGGTATCAAGACCGATCACGGCAAGATCGAACCGCGTATCGCAAAGGCACAGATGCCCGCTCTCGGTTTTGTGCAGCATGTCCGGCAAGGACGCGAACATCGGGGCGCGCGCGTCGTGATTGCCCGGCACGGCCAGTACGGGAATGCCAAGGCGACGCAGCCCCTCCCCCACATGATCATATTCCTGCGCTGTCGCATCCTCGCCCAGATCGCCGGAAAACAGGATCAGATCAGGGCGCACCGGCTGGCGGGCAAGACTTGCAACAAGACGATCGAAGGCCGCGCCAGTGTCAAACCGCCCGGCGAGCTTGCGACCGCCAGACAGAACGTGGGAATCACTGATTTGTGCAATCAACATCTGTGAGCCTCTCGGTGATGTACGAGGAGTCGCCTCGCGTCCGGTCCAGAGTAGCGCAAACCCGGCGCGAGATTTGTTAACTTTTTGTTGAAAACTCACTTCGCATGCCAATTTTTGTGGCTTTAAAGCCCAAAGAACCACAGAAGTATCAAGACTAATTTTGGTTTTCCAAACGGTACGCTGACGATGCACCGACGACGCAAATGGTCAAAAACCTTCATAATTTTGTCATTCCCCGCCAATAGAAGGAAAAATGTGGTTTGGGCGCCGCCGCAGGATTGCGGATCCAAACATACGGAACGTCATAGCGAACCTACACATTTGGGAGATGCAAGAATATGAAATCCACAAAATCCAATCTAACGCGGCGGCGGCTGTTGGCCTCTGGTCTGACCGCCCCCTTCGTGAGCATGATGCCGGGCATTCTGACCCCGGCACGCGCCAATGAAACGGTAAAGCTTCAATTCATGTATCCGGTCGGGGTGTCTGGCGACATCAACGCCATCGTTTCGGGCATGATCGCCGACTTCAACGCGACCCATGACGGGATCGAAGTCGAGGCGATCTACGCCGGCTCCTACGACAATACCGAGCAAAAGGTGATCACCTCGCTCGGTGTCGGCGAACCGCCTGCCCTATGGCTTCCGATCAACTCTTCGCTGCAGACCTTTCTGGGGCTCGACGCGCTTGAGGACATCACAGAACAGGCCAAATCCGACGACATCTATGATGATTTCATCGGTGGCTTCCTGAGCACCGCCATCTCTGATGATCGCCTTTACGGGTTGTCCTACCAGCCCTCGACCCCGGTGCTGTACTATAACAAGGACGCCTTTTCGGACCTCGGCATCGCCAAGGCGCCGGAAACCTGGGACGAACTTGTTGAAACCGCCAAGGCGCTGACCATCCGGGATGGCGACGAGTTGAAACGCTGGGGGCTGACCATCGGCGGCGGCTGGCATGACTGGATGTTCGAGGGCTATTGCCGCCAAAACGGTCTGGTGCCGTGGGAAAAGGACAAGGTGCTGTGGGATCGCCCCGAAGCGATCGAGGCGCTGAGCTTCTGGAAAACCATGGTGGATGCGGGCTGCATGGCGCCGGCCTCGACTTGGCAAGGGTCTGCCAATGACTTCATGGCAGGGTCGACCGCGATGCTGTACCACTCGACCGGCTCGCTGACCAACCTGCGCAAATCGTCGCCCTTTGAAGTCGGCGTTGCCTTCATGCCGAAGAAAAAGCAATGGGGCGCGTCCCAAGGCGGTGGCCCCATCATGATCGCCAAGAAACAGTCGGATGCCAAGAAAGAGGCCGCCTGGACCTTTGCGCGTTGGATGACCAACACCGAGAACCAAGCCGCATGGAGCCGGGCAACCGGCTATCTCGCCGTTCGCAAATCCTCGTGGGAACAGCCCGAGATGCAGCAGTATCTCACCGAGGTTCCACAGGCCGAGGTTGCGATGAAACAGGCGCAATATTCCGGTGCCTTCCTTCAGGTTCCGGCTTATTCTCGCGCCCGCGACTCGCTGAAAAGCGCGATTGACCGGACGTTGGCAGGCGAAATCGCCCCCGCAGCCGCGCTCACCGATGCCACGGCCGAGGTGAACCGCGAGATCACCCGCGTTCTGCGCCGCCAGAAGGGCTGAACACACCATCTCTTGAGGGACGCGGGTTTTTGCCCGCGTCCTTTTCCGTTTTCACGAGGATCCCCTCATGTCCCATGCTTTCGTCCGCGCACGCCGAAACGAAATGCTGCTGGCCTATGCGCTGCTGCTTCCATCGCTCGTCTTTCTTGCCGCCTTCACCTATTGGCCGATCCTTCGCTCGATCTGGTTCAGCCTGCATGATGTACTTCTGGGCGATCCCGACATCTATTGGCTCGGGGCCGAAAACTACCTGCGGCTGCTTGATGATCGGCTGTTCTGGAAGGTGCTCGGCAATACCGCCTTCTATACGTTGACGACGATCCCGCTTTCGATTGCCGCCGCCTTGTTGCTGGCCCTCGCACTGGACAGCAAGCTGCGCGGCATGGCGATCTATCGCTCGGCATTTTTCTACCCGGTCATGATCCCCTCGGTTGCTGCGGGCATGCTCTGGGTGTTCCTCTATGCCCCGGGCTACGGGCCGATCAATGAGGCGCTGACAAGCTTGGGTCTGCCGCGGCTGGATTGGCTTTACGACAGCAAATGGGCCCTACCCGCCATCGTGATCATGAGCATCTGGAAATACTCGGGCTATTTCATGCTGATCCTGCTGGCGGCGCTGAAACTGGTACCTTCGGATCTGTACGAGGCGGCGCGCCTTGATGGCGTCAGCGGCTGGCATCGGTTGCTGCACATCACCATCCCGCTGATCTCGCCCACGCTCTATTTTGTCATCATCATCGGCACGCTGCACAGCTACCAGATCTTTGACTACGTCTATGTGATGACGCAGGGCGGCCCTGCCGACAGCACGAACGTGCTGACCTATTATATTTACCAGAACGGCTTTCAGTATCAGGACATCGGCTATGCTTCGGCGCTGGCCAATGCGCTGCTGGTCTTTGTTCTGAGCCTGATCGGCCTCGTCGCGGTGACGTTGGGCCGCAAGGTTCACTATCTCGGAGAACGCTGATGAGCGACGTGACCCAAGCAAAGCTTTCAACACCGCGCAGACGCGGCCACTGGCAGCGGCATCTGCAGGCGAATTGGCTGCATCTGATCATGGCACCGCTGGCGCTGCTCTGGCTCAGCCCCTTGGTCTGGATTCTCGTGACCTCGCTCAAGACCAATGTCGAGGTATTCGATCAGGAGGCAGGGTTCTGGCCGCAAAGCCTGAATTTCTCGAACTATCCCAGCACACTGTCGGTTGCGCCGTTCGGAACCTATCTGATCAACTCCGTGATCGTCACGGGTTCGATCCTGACCGGCCAGATGATCACGATCACCTTGGCCGCCTATGCCTTTGCACGGCTGACGTTTCCGGGGAAAAACCTGCTGTTCACGCTGTTCCTGCTGCAGGTGATGTTCCCAATCTATGCGATCTTTCTGACCAACTTCGTCACCCTGCGGGAGATGGGGCTGGTGAACACGATCCCGGCCATGATCGTGCCCTTCATCGCCTCGGGCTATGGCACCTTCATGCTGAGACAGAGCTTTCGCCAAGTGCCGTCCGAGCTTTCGGACGCCGCCCGGCTGGATGGCTGCAACCATCTGGAAATCCTGTGGCACGTTTTCCTTCCGCTGGTGAAACCGACGCTGATCGCCTTTGGCATCATCTCGGTCGTGACCCACTGGAACGATTACATGTGGCCGCTTCTGGTGACGAATTCCGAAAGCATCCGCACCCTCCCCATCGGACTGGGGCTTTTGGCCAAGGCCGACAGCGGGGCCGACTGGCCGCGTTTGATGGCGGGCACAACCATCGTCGTTTCGCCGCTGCTGCTGCTCTTCGTGATCTTCCAGCGCCGCTTTATCGACAGCTTCATGCATACCGGCGTCAAGTGATGCCCGATACCGGAGACCCAAAATGGCGACCGTTCAACTGAAAAATATTTGCAAATCCTATGGCGAGCGCAAAACCGTGCATGACATCAACCTGACCATCGAGGACCGCGAATTCATGGTCATGGTCGGCCCCTCGGGCTGCGGCAAATCCACCACGCTGCGCATGATCGCGGGGCTGGAGGAGATCACCGGCGGCCAGCTTCTGATCGACGGGCAAGATATCACCGACGCCCAACCCCAAAAGCGCGACATCGCGATGGTGTTCCAAAGCTATGCCCTCTACCCGCATATGACCGCCTATCGGAACATGGCGTTCGGCCTAATGAAGACCACCCGGTTATCAAAGGCCGAGATCGACACCCGCATTCGCGATGCGGCCGAGATCCTGCGCATTGGCGACCTGCTGGATCGCCGGCCAAAGGAATTGTCGGGCGGTGAGCGCCAGCGCGTCGCCATCGGGCGTGCATTGGTGCGTCAACCCAAGGTCTTTCTGTTCGACGAACCGCTGTCAAACCTGGATGCAAAGCTGCGCAACCGGATGCGCGCCGAGTTGAAGCGGCTTCATCAGGAACTGGGGCTGACGGTGATCTACGTGACCCATGACCAAATCGAGGCAATGACGCTGGGCACCCGCGTGGCGATGATGTCAAACGGAAAACTGCAACAGGTCGGCGCCCCGATGGACATCTACATGAAGCCCGCCAATACCTTTGTCGCCACCTTCATCGGCAGCCCGGAAATGGCGCTGATCCCGTGCAAGGCCGCGAACGGCAAGGTTGGACATGCCAGCTTCATGGGTGAATTGGCTCTGGGCCCCAACCTCCCGCCGGATGTGCTGATCGGCCTGCGCCCCGAAGAGGTAACCCTTGCGAGCGATGGCATGGCCCGCGCACGGGTCGAGCGCACCGAACTGATCGGCGCCGAAGCCTTGGTCGAGGTCGCCCTTGGCGCGGATCGGATGGTTGTCAAAAGCCCTGTTTTGGGCGCCCCCTCTGCCGGGGACGAGGTCGGGCTGAATTTCGACCTTGATCGACTGCGGCTCTTCGATACCGGCAGCGGTCAGGCTATCGTGAAGCGGGCCTGACCCGGACCGGACAAGGAGAAGACATGGCACGCACTCGCAGAAAGGAGCAGATTCTTGCGCGGCTCACGGCGCAGGGAAAGGCGACGATCTCTTTCTTGGCGGAAGAATTCGAAGTTTCGGACGAGACCATCCGGCGCGATCTGAAGGCCCTGTCGCGAGACGGGCTGGTGGAGAAATTTCACGGCGGTGTCCGCCTGCCCATGCCGCGCGCCGAGGCGCCCTTTGACCGGCGCTTGTCGGAAAGTTCCGCCGCCAAGGCCGCCATCGCGGCGCGCACCGCCCGCCACATCCGGGAAGGGGCGACGTTGCTGTTGGATAATTCGACAACCGCCTGCTTCCTCGCAAGGGAGTTGGCCCGGCGCGAACCGATGACGATCCTGACCATTTCGCTGGAAATCGCGCAAATCCTGAATTCCGGCGCCAGCCCGCATCGCATCATCTTGCCGGGAGGAGAGCTGCGCAAAGCCGACCGGACCCTGACCGGCGCAGGCACGATCAGCTATCTCTCAAGTTTCTCACCGAGCTATTTTCTCATGTCCGTCGTGGCGGGGGCGTCCGGTGGCTGTCAGGATTTCGACCTGTTCGAGGTCGAGTTCAAACGCGCCATGATCGCACGCGCGGATGAGACGATCCTGATGATGGATTCCGGAAAATTCAGCAAATCCGGTCTGATCCATGTTTGTGACTGGTCAGAAATCGATGTTCTGGTCACCGATGGCGCACCGACGGAGATCTCCGAGCAAATTGACCACTGTCACCTGTTGCTGGCCCCAACGCTGAACGGAAACACCGCATGATCGATTTGCTACGGCTTTGATGCGCAAATCGGGTTTTGGGCGAAAGCCGCTTTCCGCACCGCGCGAATGTCCACCAAGGGCTGCGGAGCTGGCATTAGACACATTTCCTATGAACGGCAGGTTTGGGCCGTCTATACCGCCGCTGAACTGCCCGAGCGTGACTGATGCCGCGCTGCATCCGATGACGGCCCCGAGCCCAA
>NZ_JAPWHW010000062.1 GCF_028369135.1 Roseovarius sp. ZX-A-9 | reverse complement strand
ATGCGGGTTTCGCAAATTCCCGGACACGGATTTCAGTAATTCCCGGACACGCGTTTCGGTAAATCCCGGACAGCTCCGGGGGCCTTGGGCACGGTTGGTCATCGCCTGCGCCGTTACGGCATTCTGCCGGTCTTGAACAAGACCGGGAGGGGACATGCCACGACGCAAGCAACCGAGGCGCATGACTGTGCAAGACATACGAACCATATTGCGGTTGACGCATGAACAGGGGTTTTCGGTGCGCGAGGTTGGCCTGCGCCTGAAGCTCAGCAAGACGACGGTGGCGACTTACCTGCACCGCGCCCGGGAGGCGGGTCTGAACTGCTGGCCATTGCCATCCGGCCGCGATGACGATGCGACGCTGAAGCAGGTCCTTTTTCAGCGTGTGGGCCGCCCGCCCCGGGATCTGACAGAGCCCGACTGGCCGAAGATGGCTGCGGAGATGAAGCGCAAGGGCGTGACGCTGGTGCTGCTCTGGGAAGAATACCGCGCCGCGCATCCCGACGGCTATGGCTACACCTGGTTCTGCGAACGCTACCGCGCGTTCGAGAACCGCATCAGCCCGCGGTATCGCAACCGCCATGAGGCCGGCGCGGTGATGCAGACCGATTACGCCGGGCACACGATCCCGGTGATCGACCCGGGCACAGGTGTTGAGCATCGCGCGCAGATCTTCGTCGCGGTTCTGGGCGCGTCCAATTACACCTATGCTTGGGCCAGCCTGACGCAAAAACTGCCCGATTGGATCGAGGCCCAGGTTCGCGCGCTGAAGTTTTTCGGCGGAGTGCCTAAGGCGATCGTGTGCGACAATCTCAAGGCCGCCGTGGCCAAACCGCTTTGGTTCGAACCGTCGCTGACCAAGACCTTCTCCGACATGGCCACGCATTACGACACGACTGTGCTGCCCACCCGGCCGCGCAAGCCGCGCGACAAGGGCAAGGTCGAGGGCGCCGTGCTGATCGTGGAGCGCTGGATTTTGGCCCGCCTGCGCAACCGGCAGTTCTTTTCCATTGAGGCGCTGAACGTCACCATTGCCGAGCTGCTCGATGATCTCAATGCACGGACCATGCGCCGGGTCGGGCGCTCACGACGTGAGCTGTTCGAGGAGATCGAACGCCCGGCACTCAGCCCGTTGCCCGATACGCCCTTCGAGTACGCCGAATGGAAGCGCGCCAAGGTGCATCCCGACTACCATATCGAGGTTCTGCACGGTTTCTATTCGGTGCCGCACCGCCTGATCGGCCGTCAGGTCGATGTCCGGCTCACCCACCGCATGATCGAGATTTTCCATAATCATGAGAGGGTCGCACTGCATCACCGCCGGGGCCAGCGCGGCGGCCATACTACCGTCAAGGAACACATGCCAAAGGCGCATCAGCGTTACGGTGGCATGACGCCCGAGAGCCTGATCACCCGGGCCGCCCGCACCGGCTATCATGCCGCCGCGCTCGTCGAGCGCCTGATGCGCGACAGGCCGCATCCCGAACAGGGCTATCGCTCGGCCCTCGGTGTGCTCGGTCTGCAGCGGCAGTTCGGGGCGGACAGGCTGGAAGCGGCCTGCGAACGCGCCCTGACAGTCGGCACCGTCAATTATGCATCGGTGCGCTCCATCCTGATCACCGGTCTGGATCGGGCGCCCAGCCCGCCAGACCCCATCACCGCCACGCCGGTCCACGACAACATCCGTGGCCCCGGCTACTACCAATAACCCCAGAAAGGACAAACAGATGCTGACACATCCCACACTCGACCAGATGGCCACGCTCGGCCTGACAGGCATGGCAGACGCCTGGAAGGCTCTGGCCGAACAGGATCCGGGCCAAGCGCTCGAGCGCAACGAATGGCTCGGCCTCATGCTCGACCGGGAAGCTGCGGCCCGCGCCGACAAGCGCTTCGCCAACAGGCTGCGCAACGCCAAGATGCGCTTCCCCAACGCCTGCATCGAAGATGTCGATTTTGCCGCCAGCCGGGGGCTTGATCGCCGCCAGATCCTCGCGCTCGCCCAAGGCGACTGGATCAAGGCCCGCGAGCAGATCATCCTCACAGGCCAAACAGGCACCGGCAAGACCTGGCTCGCCTGCGCCTTCGGCCATCAGGCCGCGCGCCTGGATCACTCTGTCTCCTATGTCCGAATGCCGCGGCTCTTCGAGGACATGGCAATGGCACGGCTCGATGGGCGCTTTCCCCGCCTCGTCGACAAGCTGGCCCGCGTCCAGTTGCTGGTTCTCGACGACTGGGGCACCCATGGGCTGACCGACCAACAGCGCCTCGATCTGCTCGAGCTCTTCGAGGAGCGCTATCAGCGACGGTCCACCATCATCACCGCCCAGCTTCCCGTGTCCGGATGGCACGACATGATCGGCGAACCCACCATTGCGGACGCCATCCTCGACCGGATCGTCCACAACGCACACCGCATCGAACTCAAGG
>NZ_JAPWHW010000061.1 GCF_028369135.1 Roseovarius sp. ZX-A-9 | reverse complement strand
GGAGAATCTGTGGCTTTTGTCAATTGGGCCACGGCAGGGAGTATGTCTTGACGTTGGTAAAGAACTTCATGGCCTCGATGACGCCTTCCTTGACGGCGTTGCCGGAGTCCTTGATGCCGCCGAAGGGCGACATCTCGATGCGGTAGCCGGGTTGTTCCCAGATGTTGCAGGTGCCCACGTCCAGCCCGTTGATATAGGCAATCGCGCGGTTCAGGTCGTTGGTGCACACGCCCGAGCTGAGGCCGAACTGCGTGCCGTTGGAGATGCGCATCACCTCGGCGTCGTCGTCGGGCACGCGCACGATGGGGATGATCGGGCCAAAGGTCTCTTCCATCACCAGTTCGCTGGCATGCGGCACGTGATCGACCACGATGGGCGGCAACAGCGCGCCCTGACGACCCGGGTGGTAGAGGATCTTCGCGCCTTCTTTCTCGGCCTGCAGAACGCGGTTCTCGAACACTTCCGCCGCCTGCGCATGGATCACGCAGCCCAGCTCGGTCTCGGGGTCCTGCGGGTCGCCGAACCTGATCTGTTTCGCCTTCTCCAGAACCAGTGGCACGAAGGCCTCCGCCACGCTTTCCTGCACCAGGATGCGCTTGATCGCGGTGCAGCGCTGGCCGGAATTGCCCGTGGCCCCCGCCACCGCGATGGTGGCCGCGCGCTCCAGATCGGCGGCACTCAGATCATTGCACACGATCAGCGGGTCGTTCCCGCCCAGTTCCAGCGCCTGCCGCTTGTAGCCTGCCTTGGACGCGATCAACTTGCCCACCGGCACACCGCCGGTAAAGGTGATGATGTCGATATGTTCGTTCACCATCATTTCCTCGCCGATATCACCGGGCCAGCCGGTCACGATCTGGAACATCTCGGGCGGCAACCCCGCCTCGTAGAGGATGTCCGCCAGCGCGATGGCGGTCAGCGGCGTCAGTTCGGTGGGTTTGCACACCATGCAGTTATTCGTGGCGATCGACGGCGCGATCTTGTGGCTGACCATGTTCAGCGGGTGGTTGAACGGTGTGATCGCGCTGATCGCGCGCACCGGCTCGCGCTTGGTGAATATCTTGCGCTCCTTGCCGTTATGCGTGAGGTCGCAACTGAATATCTCGCCATCGTCCTGCAGCGCCTGCATCGCCGCGAACTGGTACACATCCTGCGCCCGCTTGGTCTCGTAGATGGCGTGCTGGTGGCAGATGCCCAGCTCCAGCACTAGCCATTTGGCCATGTAGTCGCGCCGTTCACCGATCAGCTCGCCCGCACGCTGCAGGATCTGGCTGCGCTCATAGCGGCTGAGCTTTGGCGTGTAATTTGCCGCGATCTCGAACGCGCGCGCCGCATGTTCTGCCCGGCCCGCAGGCACCGTGCCGATCACCTCGCCCGTGTAGGGGTATGTCACCTCGATCACGTCATCGGTGAACACCTCCTGCCCGCCGATACGCATGCCTTCATGCCTGATCTCCGTTCTGCTCATCGCGTTACCCCACCTTTACCGGCCAATCCTTGCCAAAGCGTTACCATGGATCCCATCACAGGGCGGCCGCGGTTGTCGCGTAGAAAAACGCGTCGAAATTGCGCAATTCCGGCTTGGACGGCAGGTCGATCACACGATTGCAGATAAATGGCACGACCTGTTCGGTCAGCCCGCCATGGCTGCGCAGCGGCTCGTTCAGCGCCGCCAGGTCGTGGCGGTGCGCCGAGGTGCCGATGGTCATGTTCTCGGTCGAGATCATCACGATGTCGCCGATCCGGTCGGCCGGCAGCTCGAACCGTTCGACCGCCTCTTCGCGCCCCATAACTTCCAGCAGCTCGTCACGTTCCGCCAGCCGCGCGATGATATCCGCCCGGTCCGCGCCCTCGGGCAGATAGGCTGTGGCAAAGCCGCCCAGCGCACCGTGATGCACCACGTAAGGGTCGGTGATCGGCAGGATCACCCGCGCCGCCGCCTCGCCCAGCCACTCGTCCAGCAGGTCCTGCACATAGATCACCTTTGGGTCGCCCTGCGCGTCATGCTTGGGCTTCATCCCGTGATCGGCCGTCACCACGATGGCCGCGCCCAGCGCATCGAGCTGCCCGAGATATTTATCGAACATCTCGTAGAACGCCTTGGCCTGCGCGTCGTCCGGCGCATATTTATGCTGCACGTAGTCGGTCGTGGTCAGATACATCACGTCCGGTTTCCATTCGGTTAACAGCTTGACGCCCGCCGCAAAGACGAACTCAGACAGTTCCGCCGAATAGACTTCGGGCTGCGCCATCCCCAGCCATTTGCTGGCGGCCTCCTGTCCATGCTCGGCCTGGGTCGATGTATCTGATTTCTCGGCCGAAAAGCACCGCGCCCGGTCCTCGTCAAAGCGCAGGCCCGCGCCCAGAAGCGCGCGCAGCTTGTCCTTGGCCGTGACCACTGCCACCTTGGCCCCCGCCTCGTAAAAACCCGAAAAAACCGTCTGCGCACGCAGAAACCGCACGTCGTTCATCATCACTTCGGTCCCGGTGTCCGGGTCGTAAAGGTAGTTGCCGCAGATCCCGTGCACGATCGGCGGACGCCCCGTCGCGATGCTCAGGTTGTTGGGGTTGGTAAAGCTCGGGATCACCGAATGCGCCAACCGGTCCGTGCCCTCGCGGCGCATCCGCGCCAGATGCGGCATCAACCCATCCGCAATCGCCGCCTCAAGATAGGCAGGCTCACACCCGTCCAGACAAATCGCGATCGCACA
>NZ_JAPWHW010000060.1 GCF_028369135.1 Roseovarius sp. ZX-A-9 | reverse complement strand
CAGAGAGTGTCCGATCTTCTTCTGTGGTTGCCGTCCTTGATGCAAGAAGCTTCTGACTCTTTGAACATGTGATCGAGCGCGTTCTTCTGTCAGGCCTTTGAGTGCGGCGTTTCAGAAGCCGCTGGCCGGGATGGTGATCCGCGGATTGGGTCCATATCTGTGTACCGAGCTATTCTTGCTCCGGAAGATCGCCTGGTTTTCCCAATCCAGATCTATTCGATCATTTTGCCCATTCAGGTCATCGACTTTTCACACCCCCACTTACCGATCTCCGCGTTTCCGATGCAGCAGAAGCTTCACGCTACATCGGCTTTCGCATAGATCGGATCTCGATAATCTTGGTTTTTCGTCAGCATCGCCCATACGGCGCGAGCCATCTTATTGGCCAATGCGATCGCGACCAACATTCGCGGCTTTCTTGACAGCATTTCGGCGAGCCATGAGCCTTCCGGGATCGACCTGCGCCCCATCCAATTCAGCCGAGACATTGCGCCAATGATCAGCAGTTGCCGAATGTCGGTCTGACCGGCCTTTGAGACGCGTCCCAACCGCTCCTTGCCACCCGAGGAATGCTGGCGCGGCACCAGCCCCAGCCAAGCGCTAAAGTCGCGTCCGCGCCGAAAGCTGGTCATGTCCGGAGCAAAGGCCTCGATGGCAAGCGCGGTCATGGGGCCGACACCGGGCATCGTCTGTAATCGACGCGCCATGTCGGTCTGCTTAGCTAATTCCTTCACCTTCTTGGTCTTTGCCTCAATCCGTGCCGTCTTTTCGGCAATCTGCGCCATCAGGTCCCGGCATTCTTCGCGCACCAGAATAGGCAAACCGCTGTTCGGCTCCTCAAGCATCCCATCGATGCGCTTCAGATGCCTGATCCCCTGTGGGACGATGTTGCCGAATTCGTAAAGAACCGCGCGCAGCGCATTTGCGAGTTCAGTGCGTTGGTGGACAAGGCGCTCGCGAGCACGGAACAGCACGGCGCGGGCCTGCTGGCCCTCACATTTTGGCTCGACAAAGCGCATTTCGGGACGTTGCGCCGCGATCACGATCGCTTCGGCATCGGCCACGTCATTCTTTTGCCGTTTCACGAAGGGCCGGACATATTGCGGGGCGATCAGCTTCACCTCATGGCCAAGATGCGTCAGTTCCCGTGCCCAGTAATGGGCACTGCCGCAAGCTTCCATCACGACTGACGCCGGTGGATGATCTGTCATAAACTTGCGAAACTGCTGGCGAGAAAGCTTCTTTCTGAATTTCACATGCCCCACCATTGAGGCGCCGTGAAGCTGAAAAACGCTCTTTGCCAGGTCCACCCCAATCATTGTATCTTGCTCCATGGTTGTCGTCCTTTTGCTCTGTGGATGAAACACCACCACTTTGGCACATTGCGATGCCGTTGAGGGAGGACGGCAACCACCCCATCTGTGTAACTGCGCTTTGGTCCATGCTTCCTAAGAGGAGCAAGGACGATGACAATTTCCAAGGAATTACTGGACGAACTGCTGAAGGGCTGCGAGCGGCCTGAAGATCTGCTTGGCGATGCCGGGCTGATGAAAGAGCTCAAGATCAGGCTGATGGAGCGGATGCTTGGGGCCGAGTTGACCGCGCATCTGGGTTATGAGGACGGCAAAGACGCCCCACCGAACCAACCGAACCGACGCAATGGCACTACCAGCAAGCGCCTGAAGGGCCAGGACGGCGAGGTGCCGATTTCGGTGCCACGCGACAGAGACGGCAGTTTTGAGCCGGAGTTGGTGAAGAAGGGCCAGACTCGGATTGACGGCATGGATGACAAGATCATCGGCCTCTACGCCGCCGGTCTGACGGTGCGCGACATCCGCGCCCATCTCGAGGACGTCTACGGTCTTCAGGTGTCACCGGACCTGATCAGTCGCGTCACTGACGCAGTGCTGGACGAGGTACGCGAATGGCAGTCTCGCGCGCTAGACCGGATGTATCCCATCGTCATTTTTGACGCGCTCAGGGTCAAGATCCGCGATGCTGACAGCCGCATGGTCAAGAACAAGGCCGTCTATGTGGCCCTCGGCGTCAACAGGGACGGCCTGCGAGAGGTTTTGGGGTTGTGGATCGCTGATAACGAAGGTGTCAAATTCTGGTTGTCGGTGATGAACGAACTGAAGAACCGGGGCCTCCAGGACGTCCTGATCGCCGTCGTGGACGGGCTCAAAGGCTTTCCCGAGGCCATCACAGCAGCCTTCCCGGAAGCCGCTGTCCAGACCTGCATCGTGCATCTGGTGCGTCATTCCCTGAACTTCTGCGCCTGGAAAGACCGCAAGGCCGTCGCAGTCGATCTGCGCGCGATTTACGGGGCCGCAACCGCCGATCAGGCCGCTGCACAACTCGATGCGTTTGAGCAAAAATGGGCAGGGAAATATGCGTCCATCGCCCCGGCCTGGCGTCGAGCTTGGCAAGAGGTGATCCCATTCTTCGCCTTTGATCCCGCAATCCGAAAGATCATCTACACCACGAACGCCATCGAAAGCCTGAACCGCGTCATCCGTAAGTCCATCAAGACACGGGGCTCGTTCCCGACGGACGATGAAGCCACAAAGCTGATATACTTAGCCATCCGCAATTTTGAAAAGGACGGCAGAAATGTCCGAGAATGGTTTGCCGCCCGCAATCAATTCGCTATCATGTTCGATGAACGCTTCAATGCGTGACCGTATCTGAAACCCGCATGGGCCGGACCAGATACACAGAGTTCATGACACTCCC
>NZ_JAPWHW010000005.1 GCF_028369135.1 Roseovarius sp. ZX-A-9 | reverse complement strand
GTGTTCTGGATTGCGACGGTGGTTCTGGTCCGGCCAACCGGGCGCGGTGGCTACAAGTAGGCGTAGAATCGATCAGGACCGGCGCAGCGCGTCGGTCTTGACATTGACGGATGTTCGCAGGTCATCAACCAAGGGCCACGCGCATTTTTCGGCCAGCGTCACCATCGGTAAACTATTGCTTTGCCAGGTGCGCGTGGAGCCCGCCCTCGGCCACTAGGTTGTCATGGGTCTCGGTCGCGGCGATGTTGTCTTCGAACCCACACCTGTAGCACGCAGTTCAGAGGCGAGAAGTCTATCTCCAGCATCTGTTGCAACCGCCCTAAATAGGAGGATCGCGGGTTAAAGCCGCGCGTACTTGTGACAAGACGGCGTCGGCGCAGATCAAAGTCGACCCCCCGACAGCGCAACGAACGGGACGCACTCTAAGGGCGCGCTTAACGGCTCTGGTGGGGCTATCAGTTGCGACGGTAACGCAATGGGTGGTTCCGATCTCCGGAGTGTTCGAAGCCAGAATGCATCCCCTTCGCGGTCTGACGTCAGCGCCTGTGGGGCAGATTTGAGGAACTGGTGACGGAAGCACCCTGCTTTCTGCCTGTAGAATTTATTGATCGACCCCAGAGGGATACCCCGGCACCAACACCCGAACCTACGTCTGTGCAAAGTGCGATTAAGATCGATATCGCTGGTGGCCACCGACTGAGGATTGTCAGTGGCTACGACCTCGAGGCTTTGGCCCGGTTGATCCTGGGTCTTTCTGCATGATCCCGGTTCCGGTGAACACGCGGGTCTGGCTTGCGGCTGGCGTGACCGACATGCGGCGCGGGTTCGCGACGCTGGCAGCCCAGCCGTCGCCGTCATCTGCGAGGATAACACCATGGACCCGGCGAAAATCGCCGCCCTGTAAACCGGCTCAACATCCAGCCGGAGAACAAATTACACCCCGTGCTGGGACACTACCTCGCCCTGAAAGCGCAGTGATTTGGAACTTTCCACCCAGCGTTGCAATCAAGAAGAATTCACACCGGGCATTCCTGCGAGGTAATCTTGCGCTTGAATATCAAAGTGATATGAAAGCCGAACAGTTGTTCAACTTTGTAGATATCATGACATCCATCATCTCCGCGGCCCAAACGCTCCGCAGCGCCATAAACGCACCCGAAATCGTTTCGGCGCCCGGCGCATATGACACGATCAGCGCGCGATTGATCCAAGAAGCCGGGTTTCCGGCGATCTACATGAGCGGGTTTGGCGCCACGGTTTCGCGGTTGGGTCTGCCTGATCTTGGATTCATGACGCAATCGGAAATGGCTGGCCATGCCCGCGACATGGTGCGTGTGACCGACATTCCGATCATCGCTGACGCCGATACAGGATATGGCGGCGTCAACAATCTGCACCGCACCGTACGAGAATATGTGCAGTCTGGTGTTGCGGCGATCCATCTGGAAGATCAACTGCTACCGAAAAGATGCGGGCAGCTTGGCGGCGTGCGTCTGGCTGATGTGGAACAGAACATGCGTCACTTGCAGGTCGCGCTGAATGCGCGAGAGGGTGATGATCTGCTGATTGTCGCGCGTACCGATGCCTTGGGCGTCGAAGGATGCGAGGCGGCGATTGAACGCGCGAAACGTTACGCGGATACAGGGGTCGATCTGGTTTTTGTGGATGGGGTCAAATCCATCGCCGATGCCGAGGCGATTGGCCGTCAGATAGATTTCCCGACAGTGTTGAGCATTGTGGACGGGAACGAGACAGCAAAATTGACGGTAAAGGACGCCCAGCAGATGGGGTTCGACGTGGTTATTCATGCTTTGTCGTGCCTTTTGTCGGCGACGAATGGCGTGCGCCAGACATTGCAGACGCTGCGGGCCAGTGGCGGCACATCTGCGCGAGCCGGCGACATGGATACTTACGGCGAGATCAGCAAAACGCTGGATTTGGCGCGATACGAGGAGATCGACCAAACTTTTGGTTGATGTCGCGTAATAGGTTTTCACAAAGGGGAGGAACCCACCAATGAGTTTGAAACTATCAGCCACCGTGATGGCGGCGCTTGTCGCGGTCAGCGGCTTTACGTCCGCGACAGTGGCCAACGCGCAGGATCGCGTGCGCTGGCGCATGCATTCGACCTATTCACATGCGCTGCCCGTTGCCGGGAAAACCGCATTTGAGATCGGCGAAACGGTCAACACCATTTCCGGTGGTAGCTTTGATATCCGCGTTTTCGAGCCGGGCGCATTGGTGAACGGCGCGGCCTATTATGACGCGGTTTCCAAAGGGTCCATCGACGCGGCCTATGGCTCGCCGGGGTTCAACGCTGGTAAAAATTCGGCCTATCCGTTCTTTGCTGCCATCCCTTTTGGTCCGGGTGCGGGCGAAATGCTGGCTTGGCTACGCCATGGGGGCGGGTTAGAAATCGCGCAGGACCTATATGCGCGTGACAACATCCATATGCTGGCCTGTGGCATTCTGCCGCCTGAAAGTGCCGGTTGGTTCAAGAAAGAAATCAAAAGCCTCGACGATCTGAAAGGCATCAAGATGCGCTTTTTGGGTCTGGGCGCCAAGGTTATGGAAAAGTTCGGCGTTTCGACGCAGCTTTTGGCACCGGGCGAAGTATATCAGGCGCTAGAATTGGGCACACTGGACGCGGCAGAGCAATCCATCCCTGCGATCGATCGCGGTCTTGGTTTCTATCAGATCGCCAAGTTCAACTACTTTCCCGGCTGGCATCAGCAATCAACGGTCCAAGAGCTGTTGATCAACATGGATAGCTGGAATGCCCTGTCTGATGCACAGCGCACCATGGTTAACCTGGCGTGCGACAAGGCCACGATTGATCAGTTCGCGGATGGCGAAGCGATGGAATTTGCCATCATGCAGCAAAACGAAGAGGACGGCGTTCAGATCAAGATCTGGCCCGAAGAATTCCTTGCTGCCTTCCGCGACGCATGGGAAGAAGTGATCGCCGAGGAAACTGCGACCAATCCTGACAGCAAACGCGTCTGGGACAGCCTTCAAGCCTACCGTAAAAACTATGAGGTTTGGGGGGATGCGGCTTATCTGGACTGATACCGCATCTGACATGCCATGGCGCGACTTCCGCGCCATGGCGTTTTTCAAGCAGGACCTCTGATGCGCCACCTTCTGAGTTTTTCGGATTTACTGGAGCGGCTATGTGCCGCCATTGGGCGCATCGGTGCGTGGATGATCGTGCCTTTGGTTTTGATCATCGTTTACGATGTCATCACCCGCAAGATTGTCCTTATTCAGCAGGCTGTTCTGAATTCACCGCTTTATGACTTCATTTCACCGACCAAGCTGCAAGAGGCCGAATGGCACCTGCATGCCATTATCTTCCTGCTGGCCTATGGGATGGCCTACCTCAGTGGAGGTCACGTGCGCGTCGATCTTTGGCGACAAGGGCGCAGGCCGCGCACCCAAGGCTGGATTGAACTGACGGCGATCCTGATCCTTGCCATCCCGTTCTGTTCCGTACTTTTCTATCATTCGGCGGACATGGTCTATTCTGCGTGGCGACAAGGCGAAGGCTCGTCTGCGCTGACAGGGATACCCCACCGCTGGATCATCAAGTCTTTCTTGCCGATCGGCACCGCCTTGTTGATATGTGCTCTTGTTTCGACCCTGTTGCGCATTTTCTTGTACCTGTTCGGCCCGGCCCCTCTGCGAAAACAGGCACGGGCGCGGTTAAGCATGTTGACGCCCGAGACCGATGAGGCCACCGCGTGATTCAGGCCATATATTATCACCTATACGACTACCTCGCGGCATACATGTTTCTGGCGCTGACCTTCGCGTTGTTCTCAGGCTTTCCGGTAGGGTTGGTTCTGGGCGGTCTGGCGTTGCTCTTTGCCGCTGGTGGCATGGGGATGAACCTCATGTCTCCGGCTGAACTCTATCTTTTTGCCGAAAGGTTGTGGCAATCGGCGGCGGTCAATCAGGTGTTGGTGGCTGTGCCTTGCTTTGTCTTCATGGGCATCATGCTGGAGCGAAGCCGCGTTGCGGCCGATCTGCTGCGCATCCTTCAAGTGTTGCTGGGGGCCGTACCCGGCGGTCTGGCCCTTGCGGTCACGCTGCTGGGAACAATCATGGCCGCGACAACCGGCATTATTGGCGCGTCGGTGGTGATGCTCAGCATGATGGCGCTGCCTGCGATGCTGGAGAGCGGGTATGACAAGCGGTTGGCCTCGGGGACGGTTGCGGCCTCTGCCACGCTGGGCATATTGATCCCGCCGTCAATCATGCTGGTCATCATGGCTGACCTGATGGTCATTCCCGTCGGCAATCTCTTTGTCGCAGCTATCCTGCCGGGACTTTTGCTGGCGACGCTATACAGTGTTTACGTGATCTCGATGGGCACATTCCGCCCCGACCTTGCCCCCCGGATAGAGCGGCGAGAGGACGAGATTGGTCTCGCCAACCTGACCCGAATGATATTGCAGGGCTTTGTCCCGCCGGTGGCGCTGATCTCGCTGGTATTGGGCTCAATTTTTGCGGGCTGGGCCACCCCGACCGAAGCGTCGGGCGTCGGCGCCTGTGGCGCAACGTTATTGGCGTTGATGAAACGGCGGCTGACATGGAGCGGGTTGGACAAGGTATGCGTTCAGACGGCGATGACTTCGGCCATGATCTTTCTCATTTTTGCGGGTGCGACAGCGTTTTCCTACGTGTTCCGGGCGCTTTACGGCGAGGATCTGATCCTTGATCTCATCGCGTGGATGAACTTGGGCCACTGGGGCTTTCTAGCCATGCTGATGCTGCTAATCTTCGTACTGGGCTTCTTTTTCGACTGGATCGAGATCACCCTGATCGTGCTCCCAGTGTTCGCGCCGGTCATGGCCAACTTAGCCCCAGAATTTGCAACGAGCCTGGGCATGCAAGACCTGCCTCTGGCCGAGCAGAAATCACAGATTCTGTTCTGGTTCGCGATCCTTGTGGCGGTGAACCTACAGACTAGTTTCCTGACGCCGCCCTTTGGGTTCGCCCTATTTTTCCTCAAGGGCAGCGCGCCCGCATCTATCAAGATCGGCGATATCTACCGGGGGATCATTCCATTTGTCTTGATCCAGCTCGTCGGCCTTGCCTGTGTAGCGGTGTTTCCGTTCTTGGCGCTATGGCTTCCTCGCGTGTTGCAATAACGCGGGCAGACGTTCAGCCGGGCAAATCACGCCGTCAGCCAACACGCAAAAAAGGCGCGCCAAGCCGGGCACGCACCCTTATTATCAAATCTTGGAACGTTAAGCTTTTGGGCCAGTTGCTTTACTGTGCCTGATATATTGTGCCTGATAACCAACTTAGTCAAAGGCGAAGGCAAATATGTTCGTGAACGTCCGCGCCTTGTCCATGAAATCGAACATGTGATCGTGGATTTTCTTAAAGCTGGCTTGCTCTTCTGACATTTCCGCATACAGTATATGGGGCTGGCGATAGCTTTCGCGCAGGATATCCTTGGGCATGTGATCTGCCACGGAACTTTCATCCACTCGAAACCTGAGCCCTTTGGGTTGTGAAGCGATACCCATGTTTGGACCAGCAGCGGGCAGAGTTTTCCGGCTTTACTCAGGATTAGGTGGAACGGTCGAACCGGAGAGCCCCACAGGCCCGCCGGATCGACACCGCCCAGTCCGCGCACATCCCGTCAACCAGCTCGCGCTTCCGACTCGGCTTCAGAGCTTTCTTTTGATGACGTCCTGAAGCATCTCACGATCCAGTGTCAGATCCGCGATGATCTTATTCAGCCGCGCATTCTCGCCTTCAAGCTCGCGCAGTCGCTTCATCTCCGACGGCATCAGCCCGGTATACTTTTTCTTTCAGTTGAAATAGGTCGCCTGGCCCCCTCTCGGGATCATGCTGCGCATGACCCTGCCGGGCAGTGGATCCCGGCCTTGCGGCAGATCTCAGCAACCGGCGTTCCGTCTTCGCCCTGTTCGATGTTGAGCGCCTTCTGTGCGTCCGTGAATTTCGATGCTTTCATGCGTTTCCGCTCCTTTCCCAGCCGGGGGGGGGCGTTGCGGAAAACTCTAAGCCAAATTGGTCTAGTTTCCGGGGATGACATCACCCCCTCAACATGAACTGGGCCGCCTCGGTACGCACTGGGCGTAACAACCGCGTTCAAAGGCAAGTTGGAGATAGCACCGTCCCGCGACCAAACGCGGTGAGGTGCTTGGGCGACCGGTATGTGACGGGAAAAACCGGACTATTTCCGCTGGAAGATAGCCCGGTTGATCAGGGTGGGGAGCTTCACCGTGGTTCACGGTGCAAAGTTGGTCATTTCGACGATTAGGCGCGCAGGCGTTTGCCTTCTGGATCAAAGGGCGCCTCAGGCAAGATGCGCGCCTTGTGAGGCTTGCCGAGGATCATCACGTCCACCACATCGCCGGGTTGTGCGACTTGCGGGTTGGTGTAACCCAGCGCCAGAGATTTGCCGACCGAGTAGCCATAGGCCCCCGAGGTCACGCGCCCGACCGATTGGCCGTCGGGTGTGAAGATCGGCTCGCCGCCGCTGGCGTCTGCATCGTTATCCGCATCGATTTCGAAGATAGACAACACTTCGCGCGGTGTATTGTCCTTGATCGCCAGATAGGCCTCCTTGTGCAGAAAATCCTTGTCGAGCTTGATCAACCCGGCGAGGCCGACCTCTTGAGGCCAATATTCCTGCGAATATTCCCGCCCCCAAGAGCCATAGCCCTTTTCGATCCGCAGGCTTCCGAGCGCGCGTCCGCCGACCGGACCGCCGTCACACTCCTGCGCGGCAGCAAGCAACGCGGTGTAGAGCCGCAATTGATCCTCTTCGGCGCAATGCAGCTCCCAACCCAGATCGCCGGTGAAGGACACGCGGACCGCCAGACAGGCCACCCCGGCCACCTCGATGCGCCGTGAGCGCATGAAACGAAATGCCTCGTTGCCAAGGTCGGCGTTGGTCAGGCGTTGCAGCATCTCGCGCGACTTGGGCCCAGCGACGTTAAAGCCAGCGATGCGGTTGGTGGCCACCTCGAAAGTGGTGCCTTCGGGCAGCGCCACCATGTTGAAGAACCGCTGGTGATAGCGTTCGGCCATGCCCGAGCCGATCATCATATACTCGTCTTCGGCCACCTTGGTGATGGTGAAATCCCCGGCAACACCGCCACGCACAGAGATCAGTGGCGTCAGGCACGAACGCCCGATTTCAGACGGCACCCGGTTCGCAACGAGCCGGTCGAGCCAATCGTGGGCGCCGGGCCCCTTGATGACGTAGTTCGCAAAGTTCGAGATATCGATTACCCCGACGGCCTCGCGCAGCATCTGCACCTCGCGGCCGACCGGCTCCCACCAGTTCTGGCGGGTAAAGCTGTTGGTGTCTTTGAGGCCAGGCGTATCGGCGAACCAAAGCGGATGCTCCCACCCGCAGTTCATCCCAAAGACGGCGCCCAGTTCGCTCTGCTTTTCATAAGCTGGACGGACCCGCGCCGGGCGGCCTGCGCTGCGCTCTTCGTTGGGAAAGTGAATGGCAAAGCGGTTTGCGTATTGATCTTCGACCCGCGCCTTGGTGAATTTCTTGTCAGCCCAATCGCCAAAGCGGGCGAGATCCCAAGCGAACATATCATATTGTGGCTCGCCTTCGATCATCCACTGTGCCGAGAGCAGGCCCAGACCACCCGATTGCGAGAAACCGGGAATGATGCCGCCGCAGATAAAGTAGTTCTGCACCTCAGGCACCGGCCCCCAGAGCGCGTTGGCATCCGGCGACCAGATCATCGGGCCGTTGATCACCCGTTTGACGCCAGCAGTCTCGGCGCAGGGCACCCGCTCGGTTGCGCGGATCACGTTTTCCATGATCCGGTCCAGGTCATCGGGGAACAGCTCGTGCGCAAAGTCCAGCGGCGTGCCCTCCTCGGCCCAGAACCGCATGTCGCGCTCGTAGGCACCGATCAAGAAACCGTTGCCCTCCTGGCGGAAATAATACTCGCCGTCCCGATCCGCGATCGAGGGCAACCGGCGGCCAAGATTTGCGACCTCCGGGATGGTCTCTGTGACGAAATACTGGTGCTCGGTGGGTTGCAGTGGCAGGGTCAGCCCGGCCAGTGCTGCGACCTCGCGCCCCCACAGGCCGGCGGCATTGACCACCCATTGCGTGTGGATGTCGCCCTTGGACGTGCGCACGATCCAGCTGCCGTCGGCTTGCTGTTCAGTGCCAATCACCGGGCAGAAACGCTCGATCTCGGCGCCGAGGGCACGCGCGCCGGCAGCATAGGCCATTGTCACGCCGGAAGGGTCGACATTGCCGCCATCGGGTTCGAACATGATGCAGCGCACGTCGTCAAAATGCGCCAGCGGATGCAGTTCGCGCGCCTCTTCGCGGCTGACCTCGTAAAAGTTCAGCCCGTAGAATTTGGCCTTGGCCTCTTGCAGCCGGAGCTGATGCTCGCGCGCCTCGGTTTGCGCCAGATAGAGCGAGCCGGGCTGGAATACGCCGCAGCCTTGGGCGGTCTCTTTTTCGAGCTCTTTGTAGAGGTTCATCGTGTAGTGCTGGATGCGGGTGATGTTGTTGTTGTCGTGCAGCCCGTGAATGTTCGCGGCCGCGTGCCATGTCGATCCACTGGTCAACTCGTCGCGTTCCAGCAAGACGACATCACTCCAGCCAAGCTTGGCAAGGTGATACAGGATCGAGCAGCCGACAAGGCCTCCACCGATTACGACTGCCTGTGCATGGGTCTTCATCATTTTCCTCGTTTTCTGTCTTGAGTGTTCGATTTGGTGCGACGCATGCGGCGCCAGTCCAAGGTTCAGTTATTTGGGGGTGCGGGTGCTTTCGGCTTTATCCCAATAGGCGCCAAGGCTGCGGCTGCTGGCCTCGACATCCTCGATCCGCGCTTGTGCTGGCGCGCCGATCTGCGCGGCGAGCATGCTCATGATCGCCTCTAGCAGGACCAGCGTGGCGGCATAGGACGGGAAGAAATGCGGGCTTTCGGTGGGCAGGACAAAATATTCGCTGGCAAAGGGCAGCGCAGGGCAGGTGTGTGAATCGGTGAGTACCAGAACGAATGCCCCCCGTTCCGCTGCCAATTCCGCGGCCCGAATCGGGGCGGTCAAGAAGAGCGATTTCGAAATGAGGATGTAGACATCATCTGACGAGGAATCTGTCACCGCTCGTGCCAACGCCGCTGCCTGATCATCCACCAGCCGCCAGCGGTCAGAGATCCAGCCGGCCATTTCTTCGAGATACTTGGCCAGTCCGCGCGACGTGCTGCCGGCCAAAAGTGTCACCTGCCGCGCCTCGCTGAGCGCCTTGACTACTCGCACCAGGCGCGAAACGTCCAGATTGCGGGAAAGCTCTTCGATATTGCCGATGCTCTCGGATGCTTGGTGTAAAAACAGCGCGCCGACACCGGTGGATTGGCTTGCCGTCGCATGAAGCTGACCCAACTTCCCTGAAAAACTGGTGGTTTGCGGCGTGAGACTCTGAGCGCAAAGCTGGCGCACTTGCTCGTATTTCTCTAACCCAAGCGCCCGCGCCAGACGCGAAAAAGTTGTCGGCGACAACCCGCTGGAAGCTGCGACCGAACGCAGGCTGTTGGTCGCAACTTCGATCTGTTGCTCCACCACATAATCCGCCGCCTGCTGAAGCCCTTCGGTCAGATCTCCGTAATGTGCGGCTACGAGATCTTTGATTGATGTGTTGCCCGTCATTGAGTCGTCTAGCTTTCGTTGTTTCGTACCGGACTGTTACATATGTTTTTCACCGCGTCAATTTTAAGTACAAATGAAACTCGACCGGACGCCAAGCTATCGTCTAGCGTGACGCAGCGCTGCCGTGAGAGGACTCGCACACCTGGAAGATCACGGTGATCTGATCCGTGGGTGACGTTGTAGTGACCTGTCTGGAATGAAATCGCAGAGTGTCCGCAAGTGTTAACTGGATGTCTTTTTCGGTCGTAAGTAACTGTGGATGTCGCCTAACGTGCCGTTCAGTATTCAGCTTGGAGCGCATCATGACACTTGGTCAGACACCCGACATCGATTGGAGCCAATTCCTGCTGGATGGGGAGCGCGTCGACATCGACCATTCGGCACTTCAGAGCTATCGCCTTGATCGGTTGCGTGCTGAGTTGCGCGCCGAGGGCGCTGCCGTTGGTGTTTTTGTTAGCCCTGTCAGCCTGCGGTACGCGGTGGATCACCGTGCCTACGGGCTGTTTCAATCCCATATCCCAGTGGCCTACCTGTTCGTGCCTGTCCAAGGGCCGGTGGTTATGCATGGTGGATTGTCCAACGATTCATCATTGATTGATGAGGTCCGGCCGGCACGCGCCATTTCGTATTTCAACGGCGGCAGCAACCTGATCGCGAACGCTCAATTTCTTGCTGAGGATCTCAATCGGTATCTGGCGGAAATCGGCACCACGAACCGCCGTGTCGCGATCGAATATGTGAATCCCAGCCTGACACAGGCTCTTATGGCGCATGACTTTGATGTCATCGACGCCGTTGGCCTGATCGAGAATGCGCGCGCCATAAAATGCAAGGAAGAGATCGACTGCATCCGTTACGCGATTCGGGTCGCGAACCTCGGCATTGATCAGATGCGCAAGGCGATCCGGCCGGGTGTTACCGAGCTTCAACTCTGGGCGATGCTGAATTTTGCCAATCTTGCGAACAATGGCGACTGGCATGATGGTCGGATGCTGGCATCGGGTGAGCGTATCAATCCATGGTACCAAGAGGCGTCAGAGCGGAAACTGGAGGCCGGTGACCTGGTTGGCTTTGACACGGATATGGTCGGCCCGAACGGCTATTGCGCGGATATTTCGCGCACCATGTTTTGTGGTCCGGGCAAACCGTCGAAGCGGCAAAAAGAACTGTACGCCCATGCCCTGTCTGAAATCGAGCATAATCTGGCGATCCTGCGCCCCGGTATGACCTTTGATGAATTCAGTGATCAGGCCTATGTGCAACCCGAAGAGTTCCACGCCAACCGTTACACATGCATCGCGCATGGTGTCGGTATGTGTGACGAGTACCCCAAGATCTACTATCCAATGGACCGCAAGGGCCGTGGCTATCCCGGTACAATCGAAGAAAACATGGTGCTTTGCATCGAGAGCTATGTTGGTGCGGTGGGTGAACGAGATGGCGTGAAGCTGGAGCAGCAGGTTCTGATCACGGCAGATGGCTACGAGCTTTTGTCCGACTACCCGCTGGATGAAGCGTTGATGAGCTGAGCACCGCTAATTTCTGTTTGCCTTTCGATCTTGCAGCGGTGAATGGCCGAAATGTGTGCTGTACACACGGGAAAATTGCTGGGCGGATTGAAAGCCACAGGATAGGGCGACTTCGCTGACCGGCAGGTGCGTCTGAGTGAGCAGGATATTCGCGCGCTGTAGCCGCAGCGATTTATAGTAGCGCATGACGGAACACTTGAACTGCATTTGAAACAGACGCTCTAGCTGGCGCGAGGAAATTCCAACGCGCTCGGCCAAGGTCGCTAGAGTATAGGGTTGGGAAAACTCGGTTTCCATCAGGCGGACAGCCGCGGCCACCTTGGGGTGCTCTAGTGTCTGGTTGGCAGAAATATCCAGCAACTGGAGCGCCTGCCCCCACGTCGAACTGGTGTTCAGGTTGAACTGCTTGGAAACCGCGATGGCCACGTTTTGATCAAGGTGTTCGCGTATCAACGTCAGGCTCATTTCCAGACATGACATTGCGCCGGAGCAGGTGATCCGGCGCCGGTCTATCTCTAGCGTGTTGGTGGTCAGCTTCAGGTCGGGATAACGTTCCCGCAGGCTCTCATGAGTCTCCCAATGGGCCGTGCAGCTGTAGCCATTCAGCAGCCCCGCCTCTGCCAGGAAATGCGTGCCTGTGCTTACTGCACCGATGACGGCACCATGCGCCGCGCAGTACCGAAACCAACTGGCGGCGGCCTTGGTGTCATCATGCAGAACATTGATGCCCGCACAGGCAAACAGGTAGTCAGCGGGAATCGAGTTATTTGGCGCCGTGTCCACAACGATTTTTGCGCCGTCGCTGGCCTGAACCGGGTCCCCGTTACAAGACACCAAGGTCCAGTCATATGCCGCCCGGCCCAACAGGCGGTTCACCTGTCGGAATGGTTCGATAAGGCACGAATAGGTCATCCAGGAAAAGCCCGGCAGCAGCAGGACCGCGAGCGAAATCTGATCGTCTGGTGTGGCAAGTTCCTTTGGGTTTCCGGTGCACAGGCTATTGTAAACCAAATGGCTATGCTGGTCGTTCATCGGTGCACCCCTCACATTCTGTCCCAATATGGTAATTATGCGTCCCGTAATGTCAATTAAATCGATAATTCGAGACTAATGTTATCTAACCGACGCATATAATTTCGAGGCCACGCCATGACACTGACACAAGCAACCATTGACGTTTCCAGCGTTCTACAACCCGTCGAGAAGGCTGTAGGGTTGCCAAATTCCGCCTACGCCGCCCCAGAAATTCTCGAGCTTGAGCGCCAAAAACTCTTTGCCGATGGCTGGGTCGCGGTCGCGTTCACCAGCGACGTGCCCAACGCCGGCGATATTTATCCGGTCAACGTCCACGGCGCGCCCTTGGCCGTTGTCAGAGATCAGGCTGATACCATCCGCGTATTTCACAATGTTTGCCGCCACCGTGGCGCGACATTGGTCCAAGAGGCCTGCTCGGGCGCGAACAAAATGACGTGCCCCTATCATGCCTGGGCCTATGCGCTGGACGGGCGCAACCTGGCGACACCGCGCTTTAATGGTGTGGATGACCATTCCCATCCGACATTGGATGGAAGCCCGCAAAACCTGATTTCAGTACGGTCAACGGTTTGGAACCATATCATTTTCGTGAACTTGAACGAAAACGCCAAGCCGCTGGAAGACTACCTTTCCAACCTGACGGAACGTTGGGCGCCCTTCGATCTGGCCAATACGTACCACGGTGGCTCGATGGTCTTTGAGATCAAGGCCAACTGGAAACTGGTGCTGGAGAATTTCCTGGAAAGCTATCACCTGCCCAAGGTGCATCCCGAACTTAACCGCTATTCCCCCCTTGAGGACCACGTTCTGGTTGTCGATGACGTGTTCATGGGGCAGCTCAGCCTGAACTATGCGCCTGACGATGCCGGAATCGGGCTACCACGGTTTGAGAACCTGCCAGAAGATCGGGCAACGACAGGCGAATACCTGTGCCTGTTCCCCAATCTGATGCTCTCGGTCACGCCTGATCACTACCGTGTAACGATCGTCACACCTGTCACACCCGAACTGACGCACCAAAGATGGGAGTTTTTCTTTGTCGGCGAAGAAAGTAAGGAAGAAAAATACGCAGACCTTCGTCAGGCCGTGGTCGAACGCGTAAAGGGTGTAACACACGAGGACATTCCGGTCCTGGAAATGATGCAAGCTGGCCGTCATTCGCCTGGCTTCGACGGTGGACGTTTTTCTCCTTTCCACGAAACGACCACGCATAAATTCCAACAATTGGTCGCTCAGGGCCTATCCGCGGAATAAGATCACGGCCCCGCGTCAAGCGGGGCTGCCACCCAAAGACAACAGGGAGCTCATAAGTGAAAAAATTATCATCTGTTCTTGCCGGCGGGGCCTTGGCAGCCGCGACAATATTCGCCTCGCCGGTTTTGTCATCTGAACCCGGCGAAGGTGTTACCGTTCACCCCATCGGCACCAGTACCGCCAACACAGTGGTCAGCACGAACGTCGTAATTCAGGGTTTGAAAGAGCTAGGCTACGACGTTGCTGACTATAGCGAAGCGACGCCGGCAATCATGTATGTCGCCATTGGCAACGGGGACGCGGATTTCACAGCAGGCTACTGGAACCCGTTGCACGAAGAATCTCTGGCACGCGCCGGTGACGCCGCAGTCCCGATCGGGGCGCTGACAACAGGCGCTTTGCAGGGCTACCTGATTGACGAGGCAACGGCCCAGAAATACGACATCACAAGCCTGTCGGACCTCTCGAAGCCTGAGATTGCCGCGCTGTTCGACACAGATGGAGATGGCAAGGCAAATCTGACGGGGTGCAATCCCGGTTGGGGCTGTGAAAAGGTCATCGAGCACCATCTGGACGAATACGGGTTGCGCGATTTTGTGAATCACGACCAAGGGTCGTATTTCGCGCTTATCGCGAACACGCTGGCCCGTTTTGACGAAGGCGCGCCGATTTTCTATTACACATGGACTCCGCAATGGGTGAGTGGTGTGCTCGTGCCCGGTAAAGACAGCCGTTGGCTGGAAGTGCCCTATTATTCCGCCCCCGATGGATCAGAAGCGGCCTCCAAGCTCCCGGATGGCAGAGACCTCGGTTTTGCGATCAATACGGTGCAAATCGTTGCAAACAAAGAGTTCGTCGACGCCAATCCCGCCGCTGCCAAGCTATTCGAAGTGGCCAGCATCCCGATCGAAGATATCAACGTGATCATGTTGAAAATCCGCGAAGGTGAGAAAAGCCCAGAGGATCTGCAGCGTCACGCGTCAGACTGGATTGCCGCGAACAGAGCCACATTCGACGAATGGCTCGATGCGGCACGTGCTGCCGCCGAATAAAAAAACAGATCAGCTTCACAACAGCATTCCAGCCGTCGTCAGAGAAATACTGATAGCGCTGGAATGTTGCCCAGAGTGACAAGGAGAGCATTTTGGCAGCATCAACGCCACCGGTCGCATGTTCAAACCTTTGGAAGGTATTTGGCACAGCGGAGAAAGAAGCCCTGAAGCATATCGTCGATGACGGACTTTCCAAGGAAGAGGTTTTTGACAGGTTCGGGTGTGTCGTCGGAGTAGCGGATGCGACCTTTGAGGTTGCAGCCGGTGAAATATTTTGCATCATGGGGCTGTCGGGCAGCGGAAAGTCCACGCTCGTGCGCCATATCAATCGCCTGATCAAGCCCAGCCTTGGCAGTGTCTTTATCCATGGCGAGGACATCAACAAATTTGATGAGCGCAGGCTGCGCGAACTGCGCGCCACGACAATCGGCATGGTGTTTCAGCATATGTCGCTTTGGCCGCACAGGAGCCTGATAGATAACATCGCGTTCGGTCTGGAGGTTCAGGGAATTGGACCGAAAGAGCGACGCAAGATCGCCCTTGAGACGCTGGAGATGATGGGTCTCGTCGCGTGGGCGGATCGTTACCCAGATGAGCTGTCTGGCGGCATGCAGCAGCGCGTCGGTATTGCACGCGCTATCGCTGGAAACCCATCAATTCTGCTCATGGATGAGCCGTTCTCGGCGCTGGACCCGCTGATCCGCCGGCAACTGCAGGACCAGTTTCTGGAGCTGTCCCGCTCGGTCAAGAAGACCACGATTTTCATCACCCACGACCTGGAAGAGGCCGTCCGCATTGGCGACCGGATCGCGATCATGAATGACGGCGTCATTATCCAGATCGGCACGCCAGAAGAAATCGTCATGTCACCCGCAAATGACTACGTCGCACGGTTCGTCGAAGGTGGGGCAAAGCTTCAGGTGCTGAGCGCGAAATCGGTCATGCAACCTGTGGCATCTTTCCGCGCGGCCAACCCCATCGACGACGCCGCGTTTGACGCGCTGACGAGTGTGGATCCCGAAACCAAGTTGAACGGCATCATCCAGGTGGCGCTTGATGCGGACACGCCTGTTCGTGTGGTCGATGACGGCAAGACAGTTGGCGTGATCACCAGCAGAGATTTGCTTGAAGGCATCACCGTGCCGTCACGCGCCGGTTAAAGGGGACACCAAAGTGGAATTCATCAAAGACCCGTTCGAACATCTGCGCATCCCGATTGGCGACTGGACAGAGTATGTACTGCAGCTATTGGTCACCAACTTTCGCTGGCTGTTTCAGGCGTTGCGCGAACCAGTCGATTTTGTACTGGGCGGATTGGAAGGTTTGTTGACCCAAGCGCCGCCATTGCTTCTGTTGGTGGTGTTTACATTGTTTGCGTGGCAGATCGCGGGCGTACGCGTGATGGCAATCGCGCTGGCCTGCTTTACCACCATTGGCCTGATCGGCGCGTGGGAAGAAGCAATGACCACGTTGGCAATCGTGCTCACCTCGATCTTGTACTGTTCGGCTGTCGGAATCCCACTGGGTGTCGCATCCGCACGCAGCAACACATTCGATAAATGGCTTCGCCCCGTTTTGGATCTGATGCAGACCATCCCTTCGTTCGTGTATCTGGTGCCGGTTGTCATGCTGTTCGGGATCGGCAACGTGCCCGGCGTCATTGTCACAATTGTCTACGCATTGCCGCCTGTCGTCCGGTTGACCAATCTCGGCATCCGGCAGGTACCCAAAGACCTGACAGAGGCCGCACTGGCGTTCGGCGCATCACGCGGGGAATTGTTGCGCAAGATCGAATTCCCATTGGCCATGCCATCGATCATGGCGGGTGTGAACCAGACGATCATGATGTCTTTGTCCATGGTCGTGGTTGCATCCATGATCTCTGTCACCGGGCTGGGCCAAATGGTTTTGCGCGGCATTGGACGGCTGGATGTGGGGCTCGCCACTGTGGGCGGGTTGGGGATTGTGCTGCTGGCGATTGCTATCGACCGTGTTTCACAGGGCTTTGCACAGGACGCGCGATCCCGAAATCACCTGAAATGGCATGAGGCCGGGCCGATTGGCCTGGTTCGCAAATTGGTCATCAACAAAAAACATTCTGAGTAGGAAATACCTCAATGAGCTTCGAAAAAGGTTTGGAAACAAGAAAAGAGATCCTTGGCGAAGAGTTCGTAGATCGCCAATTTGCCAATGCGACTGATTTCAGTCGACCGCTTCAGGAGCTGGTCACTGACAACTGCTTTGGCGATGTTTGGTCTCGTGAGGGACTGTCACGTCGCGACCGCAGCTTGCTCACGGTTGCGTTGCTGGCGGCCCTGAACCGCGGTCACGCATTAGAGGCCCACGTCAAAGCTGCCGTTACAAATGGCGCTACCGTCGAGGAAATCCGGGAAACCTTGGTTCATACAATTCCCTATTGTGGTTTCCCGGCCGCGTTCGACGCCTTCGAAATCGCCGAACGCGCGCTGTCTGACTGACGGCTACCCACAGAACCCATCGCATGTATGCTCTACGCCGCCATCTTTCCGTTTTTTCGGAAGTACGCTCTATTGCGTTTATGCAGGGCTTGCTGCGAGGGGTGTGGAATGTTGTACTTTTCGAATGGCCCTGTTTGGCAAGCTGACCAAGAATCTGATGGAGAACCTCGGGCCGCGCTTTTAGGCATGCGTCGGCCGGCTCTGTCGCCGTTCGGCTTTGCGCAGGATGTCGCATCCATTTGGCCAAGGTTTGGCAAGAGTTTGTCGAGGGTGATGACCTCGACGCGTTCGACGAGCAGTGGCTCTGCCTGAGGTGCGGTGGCAAAGCACGCCAGACGCGACAGAGCGAGAAGTGTTGCGGAATTTCAGATTATCGCTTTACTATACAATCACACCAAGCGCATTGGGGGGATGCCTTGTGATTGATATTTTAATCGCAGAGGACGAGCCGGCTATTCTCGACCCTCTCAGTTTTATTCTGGAACTGGCAGGCTGGCAGGTTGCATCCGTGACGGATGGCGAAGCGGCTCTTATTGAGGTGCAGCGCCAGAAGCCGAGGCTTTTGTTGCTGGATATCATGCTGCCGAAGCTTAGCGGGCTGGATGTTCTGCGCATTCTGCGCGGAGAGCCTCGCTTGGCCGATATCCCGGTACTGATTGTGACGGCCCGAGGGCAGAGCCGCGACCGCGGATTGGCGCTTGATCTAAAGGCTGACGGTTTCATCACCAAGCCGTTCGACAATGATGAACTGATCGAAGAAGTGCGCCGTCTGCTCGCACTTAACTCGGTGTCGTAGCGTGTCGCGCCGGGACTTTGCGCGCACGGACAAACATCGGCGTTGGCGCGATGCGGCTTTTGCCATTCCGGTTTTTGCTGCATTGCTTCTTTTTCCGCCATTTCTGAATCTGTTTACGATCGGCGAATTGCTTTTCGGGATCCCGCTGGAGGTTGTTTATCTTTTCACGATCTGGACCGTATTGGTTGTCGCTGGAGCATTCCTGTCGCGCTACCTGCCACACGAGGTCGATCCGGCGGAGGAAACGGATAAACCGGAAAAAGAAGATATTTAATGCTGTCGCCGGATTTCGTCATTCTAACGGCCGTGGCGTATGTGTGCCTGTTGTTCGTTCTGGCCTATGTGTCGGACGCTCGGGCAAGCCGTGGCAAGGCGGGATTTCTGCGCTCGCCCATGGTCTACACGCTGTCGATTTCGGTCTATTGCACCAGCTGGACATTCTACGGTGCCGTCGGGACGGCGGCCCGCGACGGGCTGGAGTTCGTCGCAATCTACATGGGGCCGACGTTGGTGTTTGTTGGGTGGTGGTTCATCCTGCGCAAACTTGTTTGGGTCTGCCATTCGCAAGGCATCACTTCAATCGCAGACCTGTTGTCGTCGCGCTTTGGTAAATCGAGCGCACTTGCGGTACTGGTGACATTGATCGCGATGGTGACGATCACGCCCTACATCGCGCTGCAACTCAAGGCGATAGCCACGTCGATCCAGACAGTTTCGAGTGCGCGGGGGCAGGGCGATCACCTGGCGGGCCTTGACGATGTCAGCCTGGCGCTGGGCGCGGCGATTGGCATGGCGTTGTTCACCATCCTTTTTGGCACGCGTAACGTGGATGCGCGCGAACAGCATTTGGGCGTTGTTGCCGCCATCGCATTTGAGGCCGTGGTCAAGCTTCTGGCGCTTATTGCGGTCGGGTTGTTTGTAGTGTTTGGGTTGGGTGGCGGGCTGGCGGATGTATATGAGCGCGCCGTAGAAGCCGGTTTTGACATCCATGAGCGCCAACCCTTTGGCAGTCGGTGGGTGGCTGTCCTGGTTCTGTCGGCCAGTGCAATCATTTGCCTGCCGCGCCAATTTCAGATCACCGTGGTGGAAAATTCCAACGCGAACCATCTGCGCACCGCGGGATGGGCGTTCCCGGCCTACCTGCTGTTGATGAGCATCTTTACCTTGCCGATCGCGCTTTATGGTTTGGCCAGCATGCCGGCCGGGTCCAATCCAGATATGTTTGTTCTGACCTTGCCGATGGCCGCAGGGCAGGACGGGCTGGCGCTGTTTGCGTTCATCGGCGGATTTTCTTCCGCGACGTCGATGATCATCATCGCCTCTATCGCGCTGTCGATCATGGTGTCGAACCACATCGTCCTGCCACTGGCGCTGAGCCGGACAAACCACTTGGCGGATACCGGCGATCAGGGCATCGCACGACTTTTGCTGCGCAGTCGCCGGATTTCTATCGCGGTGATCCTGTTCCTGGGGTTTTTGTATTTCTGGATGACCGGCGACAGCGGTGCGCTTGCGCCTATCGGCTTGATCTCTTTTGCCGGGGTGGCGCAATTTCTGCCCGCGTTGATTGCCGCGCTCTACTGGCGGCAGGCGAATATGAAGGGTGCGCTTTCGGGAACCCTGATTGGGGCGATGGTCTGGCTTTGGACGCTGTTCCTGCCCAGTTTCGAAACGACATCGGCGACAGTTTCGAGGCTGATCGCAGAGGGGCCTTGGGGCATTTCGTTTCTGCGTCCAGAGGCGATGTTCGGGATGGAGGGGCTGGACCCGCTGGTTCATTCAGTGTTCTGGAGCCTGTTTTTCAACACGGTGGCGTTGGTGTTTGTCTCGCTGGTTTCGCGGCAAAGCACGCTGGAGAGTATTCAAGCCAAGCTTTTTGTGGATATCTTCCGCTCGGCTCAGGGTGCGCGGCGACGTGCGATCCGTAGTTCCGCCACCGCGGATGAGATTTTTTTTGTCGCTGAACGGGTGATGGGCTGGCACCGAGCCAAAGAGTTTTTCGATGCGGCTGATATCCGGCGGGGTGAGCAGGTGCTGGATGTTGCGGTGAGTTCGGATTTCATCGCGCGGCTGGAACGCGAGCTTGCCAGTTCAATCGGTGCGGCGTCTGCGCATATCTTGTTGTCCAAGGTGGTCGCCGGCGACGCCATTTCACTGGAAGAGATGATGCGAATTGCGGACGAAACCCAGCAGGTGATCGAGTATTCTCACGAGTTGGAGGAGACCTCGAAGGAGCTTCGCCTGACGGCCCAGCAATTGCGAGAAGCGAATACGCAGTTGCATGAGCTTCACCAGCAAAAGGACGATTTTCTGGGGCAGGTCAGCCACGAGGTCCGCACGCCCATGACCTCGATCCGTTCCATTTCCCAGATTCTGCTTCAGCGACAGGATCTGGATGAGGACAGACGCAGGCGCTTTGTCGGGACAATCCATCAGGAAAGCGTTCGTTTGACCCGGCTGTTGGACGGTATTCTGGATATGAGTGCGCTGGAGCATGGCGAGGGAAGCTGGGAAAATCGCCCGATAAACGCCGAGGAGGTGTTGGACAGGGCGTTTAATGTCTGTGAAGCTTTGGCGCAGCAGCGTCTGATCAGTGTCAAGCACATCTCGCTTGCCGAACACCCCAAGGTGTTGGGGGATTCGGACAGGCTTTGTCAGGTGTTCATCAATATCATTGCCAATGCGATTTCACATAATGACGCCAGCGACCCCGTGGTTCAGGTGAACTCGCGCGTTGAAGGGGGAAGTTATGTCGTTGATATCGCTGACAATGGGCCGGGAATTTCAAAAGAATATCACGACAATATCTTCGACAAATTCATGCGCGTTGAGCATCATAAAAGCGGCGCTGCAATGTCTGCCGGGCTGGGGCTTGGGCTGAATATAAGCCATGCAATCATACAGAAGATGAACGGCAATCTTGAACTTGTTGAGGGGCCCCTTTCAGGGGCGTGTTTCCGCATAACCTTGCCGCTATTCGACGGAACAATGGCACCACAAATCCAGGCTGATCCAGAGGGCTAACCCGTCTGAGCTTCCATCATGGCCGAGACGGCCTCTTGCCGGTGGCTGCAACCTTCGCGCACGCAAAGCAGACAGCTTGGCCCGACAGGAACACGTGTCGCGGCGTCGTCCAGATCCAGACCGTGGCCATAGACCGTGCGGTCTGCATGGACCAGATCACAGGCCAGCATGACCGAGAACATCAACGGTTGGTCATTCCAAGCCGAAAGGCGTTTCTTGACTGATTTGGCGATCATCAGGAAGCGTGCGCCATTGCTGAACTCTGATATCTGCCGCACCACTCGCGGCGTCCCGGCGACATTGTAGATCGGCCAGAGCAGGCAGCCATGACCCGTCCCGGGCAGCGACAGTCCCGGTAACGGGAACCGTTTGGTCAACCGTCCGGCCATATCCGCGCGCAAGAAACCGAATGGCAGGCCCTCGGCCCCTTTGCGGCGCAGCGTGACCAGACGATGCGCGACCTGTTCGAAACTGGCGCTATAAATGTGACTGAGCAGATCAATGTCATAGCGGTTTTTTGCGGCGTCTTCGAGGAAGCCGTCATAGGGCATCACCAAAGCCCCCGCGACATAGGAGGCCAATGCGCCTTGGGCCAGCAGCTGTGCTTCGTCGGTGGTCAATTCAAACCCGCTGCAGACCTTTTCGATCAAGTCGGTGCCGGCCAGGCGGGCATACAGCCGTGCCATCTGGAATTGGCGCGTCGCCGCAGTAGACGACGTGCGCAGCCATAGGACTTTGCCGTCCTCGTCATAATGTGCCCGTCTGTTGCTGTATTTCCCTTGGGGAGGGGGCGGGGAGTGACCATGCCATCGTTGGCAGGAAACACCAAAACGTCGCTGTAAGGCTTGGGACAGTGCGACTTCGCCAAATTCGCCATCTTTCAGGATCTCGGTGCGCAGGTCTTTGGCAAGCTCTTCAAGCTCTGGGTAGTGGTTGTTGCTGTTGATTATGGCGTCCTCGACCTCGCGCATTGGCGATATCGAGCGCCTGCGAGATGAGGATAGATCGAAATAGGAAGCGAGGTTGCGCACGGTGGTCGAAAGGCTGCGTGCCTCGCGGGTGATTGCTTCGGAAAAGCGGCGCTCATCCTTGGGGGCAAGATTTTTCACTTGCGACAGAATCTCGGCGCTTGACCGCATCGCAGTGATCCGGCTGACAACCTCGTGCAGCATCTCTGAGAGTATGGGATCGGAGCTGAGCCTGTTGGCATTGGCCTCCAGTTCGGCAGTGGCATCGCCATAGACCGCATGAAGCCGGGTCAGCGCGCGCGCCACTTCGGGAAAGCGGGCGACTAGATCATGCAGATCCGCCTGTTCGAGTCCAATACCATGCAGAAGCGGATCGTTCAGGACCTCTTGCAACGCGTTTAGCGTGCGTTGTTCGGGACCGCCTGAGAGTTCGTCGACCTCGATGCCGAGTTGTTCGGCGATGTTCATCAGCAGGCGTCCGCCAATGTCACGCTTGTTGTTTTCAATCAGGTTGAGATAGCTCGGCGAAATTCCTACCGCGCGCGCAAGCCCGGCCTGCGTCTGCTTTTTTTGAATCCTTTGACGCCGGACGCGAATGCCGATTGGTGCGCGCATAAGCTTTCTTTCGGATTGCGGTTTGTCAATAATTGACAATTCTATGGGTCTAATTATTCAACAGTTAACAAGAAAAATCAATATAATCAACTTTGTATTGAAAAGATTTTCACCATCCTTCTATCTCTTTAGTGGACATAAACGGTTTTCGCCGAGTCTTAGGGAGGAAGAAAATGACCGAACAGAATATCGGCAGGCGTCGCCTGCTCAAATCCATGAGTGCGGGATTTGCGGCCACCGTCGCATCGCCTTTGGTTTTTACAAGCCGCGGCTATGCGCAGGAGTTTTGCAACAATCCGGGCGACAAAGATCCGATTTTTGGCTTCAACGTGCCGCAGACCGGGACCTATGCCGAAGAGGGTCTGGAGCAACTCAAGGGTTATGAACTCGCCGTCAAACATATCAATGGCGAAGGCGACGGCGGTCTGATGAACACGATGAAGCCGATGGCGCTCAAGGGGAACGGTATCCTGGGGCGCAAATTACAATACGTGACCGGCGACACCCAGACCAACACCGACGCGGCACGCGATGGCGCCCGCCGCATGATCGAACGTGATGGCGCGATCATGGTGACAGGGTGCGTGACCACAGGAGAAGCGGTAGCGCAGCAGGCGCTGTGTCATGAATTGGGCGTGATCTACATGTCTGGCCTTACCCATGGCAATGACACCACTGGCAAGGATAAGCGCCGCTATGGGTTCCGTCACTTCTTTAACGGTTATCAGTCCGGCGTTGCGATCGCGCCGATCCTGGCGGAAGAATATGGCCGCGAGCGTCGCGCATATCACCTGACAGCGGACTACAACTGGGGCTGGACCCAAGAGGAATCGATCCGGGATGCCACCGAGGCGCTGGGCTGGGAAACCGTCAAGGCGGTGCGCACACCTCTGGGGATTGGGGATTATTCGCAATACCTGACACCTGTGCTCAACTCGGGTGCTGATGTTCTGATCCTCAACCACTATGGCCACGACATGGTGAACTCGCTGCCTCAGGCAGTCCAGTTCGGTATGCGCGAACGGATGGCCAACGGTAAGCAGTTTGAAATCATCGTGCCGATGTTCTCCGAGCTGATGGCGGTGGGTGCAGGGGATGCGGTGAAAGGCATCATCGGAACCCAGAACTGGAACTGGCAACTTGAAGATGAGGGTTCCAAGGCGTTTACGAACTCCTATGGTGCCGCCTATGGTGAGCCGCCCTCGCAGTCGGCCCATACCGGATATGTGCAGACATTGCTCTATGCTGACGCTGTCGAGCGAGCCGGAACGTTCTATCCGCCGGAAGTGATCAAGGCGCTCGAAGATTTCGAATTTGACGGCATGGGCAACGGGCCAACGCTGTACCGTGGCAGCGATCACCAGTGCTTCAAGGAAGTTCTGGCGGTGCGAGGAAACTCCAACCCGACCAGCCGCTTTGACGTACTCGAGGTGATCGGCACGACCGATCGCGAAAAGGTGACGTATGACCACGCCATCTTTGGTGGTGAATTGGGCCCATACGAGCCGAACCAGTGCTGATCGGCCACCATTAACCCAAAGCAACGACAAGGCCGGCGCTTATCAAAGGCGCCGTGCCTTTCCCATCCACTCTGCAACAACTTCCACGGTTAACACCGGGCTGGGGGAAAGATGAATGCATTTCTCGCTCAATTACTTAACGGGTTGGACAAGGGCGGCGCCTATGCGCTGATTGCCCTGGGTCTGACGCTGGTCTTTGGCACCCTGGGCGTGGTTAACTTTGCCCACGGTGCCCTGTTCATGCTGGGCTGCTTCTGTGCTGTAACCTTCCGCTATTTCCTGACCATTGAGACCGTCACCATCGACCCGACCAAGCTGTCTCCGTGGGGCGCTCCGGTCGAGGTAAGAACACCGTTGGTCCAAAGCTGGCTCGGCGATTGGGGCGCGATACTGGTCGATTACTCGGTGCCGATTTCGGTCCTGTTTACGGTTCCGGTGATGTTGGTGATCGGCATTGCGATGGAGCGCGGCCTGATCAAGCATTTCTACAAGCGAAGCCATGCCGAACAGATCCTCGTCACCTTCGGTCTGGCCATCGTGCTGCAGGAAATCGTCAAGAGCTTCTTTGGGGCCAATCCCAAGCCGCAACCGATCCCGGCGGACCTGCGCATGGCCGCAGATGTGGGCGCGTGGTTCGGGATGGAAGCGCAAAAGCTGACCTATCCCCTGTGGCGTCTGATCTATCTTCTGTTCTCGCTGGGCGTGATCGGCGCGGTGTTTGCCTTCATGCGATATACCACCTTCGGCATGGTTGTCCGTGCCGGCATGGCAGACCGCGAAACCGTGGGTCTGCTGGGCATTGATATCGACAAACGCTTTACCATTGTCTTTGGGATGGCGGCAGTCGTCGCCGGGGTGGCAGGGGCCATGTACACGCCGCTTTTGCCGCCCAACTACCACATCGGAATGGATTTTCTGGTGCTGAGTTTCGTCGTGGTCGTGGTCGGTGGCATGGGGTCCTTGCCTGGGGCTGTCGTGGCCGGGTTCCTGCTGGGCGTCCTGCAATCCTTTGCCTCGATGAACGAAGTCAAATCAATCATCCCGGGAATCGACCAGATCATCATTTATCTCGTCGCTATCGTCATTCTGCTGGTGCGTCCGCGCGGTCTGATGGGTCGTTCCGGCGTAATGGAAAGCTAATACATCATGTTTTCACTCTCACGCAAAGACGTCACCACGCTCGCGATCTTTTCCGTCATCGTGCTGACCATGCCAATCTGGCTCTCGCCCTTGGGCGCGGCCTACCCGGGGCTGATGCAAAAATTCGCGATCTACGCGATCTTCGCGATCGGCTTCAACATCCTGTTCGGTCTTACGGGCTATCTGAGCTTCGGTCACGCTGCCTTTCTTGGCGTTGGGTCCTACACGGCCGTCTGGTCCTTTAAACTGCTGTCGATGGACATGATCCCCGCGTTAATCTTCGCGGTGATCTTTGCCGGGATCTTTGCCTTGTTCATTGGCTATTTCAGCCTGCGGCGAAGCGGCATCTATTTTTCGATCCTGACGCTGGCCTTTGCCCAGATGAGCTATAGTCTGGCCTATTCGGTTCTGACCCCGATCACCAATGGGGAAACCGGCCTGCTGATCGCGCGGGATGATCCGCGAGCAATCGACGCGTTGCTTGGGGTCAATCAGACCACCTCTGGAATGCCGACGCCATCGCTTCTTGGGTTTGATCTGGGTGGCTATGGCGGTTTTTACATTTGTGCGGTGGTATCGATTGCTGCCTTTTTCCTGTCGCAAAAAATATTTGCCTCTCCGTTCGGCATGGCGCTGCGCGGGATCAAATCCAACCAGACTCGGATGAAATATACCGGATTTGATACCAAGCCTTACATGCTGACGGCTTTTGTCATCTCGGGCATGTTCGCTGGTCTGGCAGGCGGGTTGCTTGCTGTCACGGACCCGATTGCCGGGGCCGAGCGCATGAAATGGACCGAGTCAGGCAATATTGTCCTTATGACGATTCTTGGCGGTGTCGGTACGTTGGTCGGGCCGGTCGTCGGGGCCTGGCTCATCAAGTATTTCGAAAACATCTTTTCGGCGATCAACGTCAACATGCTCAATGCCTTTTTCGATTTCCTGCCCGAAGGCATGCAGGCGGTCATGGTGACGATCCTGTCGAAATTCGTCGGCGAGGGCTGGCATCTTACGCTGGGGCTGATGTTCGTCGTGATCGTGGTGTTCCTGCCGGGGGGCCTGGTCGAAGGCACCGAGCGGCTGATGCGATGGCTTCGGCGACGCAGCAAGGAAAGGGATGAACCAACAGGGCAAGTGGCGAGCGGGAGGACTGGCAATGAGTAAGGCACCCCCTAACGTCGTCCTGCATGTTGCGGATGTGTTCAAGAACTTTGGCGGCTTGAAGGCGCTGTCAGACATTGATCTGCAAATCGTCGAAGGTCAGACACATGCAATCATCGGCCCGAACGGAGCCGGAAAATCCACCCTGCTGAACGTGATTATCGGGCAGTTGCCGCCCACCAGTGGGGCCGTGATATTTGAAGGCGCCATGCTGACCGGTCTTCCACCACACAAGATCAACCAGCTTGGCATTTCGCGGGTGTTCCAAACGCCCGAGATATTCGCCGACCTATCGGTGCTTTACAATGTCATGGCTCCGGCATTTGCCCGGCGCGACGGGGCGTTTCGCATTGATATGTTCAACGCGGTTCAGGATCAGTCCGACATCCGCGAAGAGGCCGAAACCTTGTTGCGTGAATTTGGCCTTTCTGATCGGCGCGACGATCATGCCGGGGCGTTGTCCCGAGGTGACAAAAGGCGGCTGGAACTGGCGATGTGCCTGATTCAGCGTCCCCGGCTGTTGCTGCTGGACGAACCGACAGCGGGGATGTCGCGCCATGACACCAACACCACGATTGACCTGCTCAAGGCCATCAAACAGCGCGGTATGACAATCGTCATCATCGAGCACGACATGCATGTGGTGTTTTCTCTGGCCGACCAGATCTCTGTGTTGGCGCAAGGCCGGTTCATTGCATCCGGCCTGCCACAAGAGGTCAAGGACGACCCGCGCGTGAAAGAAGCCTATTTGGGGGTGCCAGCGGAATGAATATTGCAGTTGCCGAAAACAAACCTGCCGACGTGGCGGAGGATGTCTTTTTCGCCTTGCAGGGCGTGCATGCCTATTATGGCGAAAGCTACATCGTTCAAGGCGTCTCACTTGACGTTCGCAAAGGGGAAATCCTGGCGCTTCTCGGGCGCAACGGGGCTGGAAAGACTTCGACCCTGCGCGCGATCGCCCGGCTGGACAATCCGACGCTGACTTCTGGGCAGATATGGCTGGAAGGGCAAGAAATCCACCGGATGAAATCCTTCGAGGCATCGCGGGCGGGCATCCAGCTTGTTCCGGAAGATCGCCGTATCATTCCCGGCATGACAGTCGAGGAAAATCTGATCCTGTCGCAGATTGCACCTAACAGGGGGTGGGCCATCGAGGAAATCTATGCCCATTTCCCCCGTCTGGCTGAACGCCGAATGCAAGAGGGAACAACGCTTTCCGGTGGCGAACAGCAGATGCTGGCGCTGGCGCGCGCGCTGGCACGGGATGTCAAACTGTTGTTGCTGGATGAACCATACGAAGGCTTGGCGCCGGTCATCGTGCAAGAGATCGAGCGCATTGTGCAGGATATCAAGCGGCGCGGCATCACTACGATCATTGTGGAGCAGAACGCCGTCGCGGCACTTCGGCTTTCTGATCGCGCGGTGATCTTGGACACGGGGCAGTTGGTCTATACCGGCGGCGCGGCCGAACTCTTGGAGAATGTGGAGTTGAGAGAGAGGTATCTTGCCATCTGATCAGTCGGCAAGATCAGGAAAACCAACCGCATATCGTCGCCGGCAATAGCTCTCAGGCTGAAATGGTTTCGTGCGTCGCGATTGCGGATCCCCCGGGCACCGATGCTTCCGGCCTGACAGGCCGTTTGGGCGGGTGCCTGTGTATTATAGCGAAAGGATGGGTAGAGTAATGTCCAGTGATTTGAACTTTGAGGGATACCCACAAAAACCCCATGGCGGGGTTCTGGTCAATCAGGTCGTGTCGCCTGACATGCGCGATGAAACGATTGAGCGTGCCAGATCTCTTCCCTCGATCCGCGTCGATCTTGAGGCGGTCATCACCATCGAAATGATCGCCACGGGCGTGTTGTCGCCTAACACCGGCTTCATGAGCGAGGTCGATTATAATTCGGTCCTGAAAAGCGGCCGGCTGGCCAATGGAACGATCTGGCCTGTCCCGCTCAGCTTTGCGCCCGTTGGCAAGACCAACAGCGAAGTTATCAAAGGCCTGTCTGTCGGGGACGAAGTCGCGCTTACCGACTACCGCAACGAAGCTGTCGCCATCCTCAAGATCGAAGATCTTTTCGACTACGACAAAGAAGGTCGTGCGCAACAGCTATTTGGCACCACGGATCGCAATCATCCCGGCGTCGATTCAATCTATCGTCGTATGGGGGACACCTCGCTTGGTGGTCCGGTGACTTTGTTGCAGCGCGCCGATTGGGGGCCTTTTGAAAAGATAAGGCGTGAACCGAAGGATACCTGGCGCCTGTTCTATGAAGAAAAGAAACTCAACACGGTGGCCGGTTTTATCACCGGGGCGAACCCGCTTCACCGTGGCCATGAATACATCCACAAGAACGCTCTTGAAGAGGTTGATGGGTTGTTTGTTCAGCCTTTGGTGGAAATGGCCAAACGCGAATACGTCCGCCATGAATACCGTATGTTGGCCTATCGCAGCGTGCTGGAAACCTATTACCCCGCTGAACGCACGATGATGTCGCCCCTGCGCGTCACCTATATTTTTGCAGGCCCCCGAGAAGCCATCCTGCATGCGTTGATCATGAAGAACTATGGCTGCACCCACGCGCTCATCGGGCGTGACCATGCCGGGATCGGCAGTTATTATGACAAATACGCCAGCCATTCGGTTTTTGATCAATATTCACCAGAAGAGCTGGGTATCGACATTCGGCTGTTTCACGAAGTGTTCTACTGCACGCGCTGCGCCAGCCATGCCAGTGAACAGACCTGTCCGCATGACGAGCGGTATAGGCTCAATATTTCCGGAACGGGCATCCGCGAAATGCTGCGCCACGGGATATTGCCAGCCAAAGAGGTGGTTCGCCCAGAGGCTGCGCGTATCGCGATCCAGGGTGTCCAGCCGAAAGGCGTCGATGCGACCGGCCAAGGCACTCTTCCGGTCAGCAAAGTCGTGCAAAGCATGTATCCGTATTACCGTGAACGGACCCGTCTGGGTGGTCCCTTGCGCGTTGAACCGTTGCAAGCCGAGGACTTGACCACGCGCGATCTTGAGGCTGCCAGCCTCGATGCACGGGCTAATGCCAGCGGAATTTACCAAGACATTTACAACGAATACAGCAGCCTGACAGACCACAATCCACATTTGCAGCCAACCTGGATCGTCGAGGCCCGCGCAGCATTACAGAGCCATCAGGAAATGGTTTTGTCTGACCTGCAGGAAAAGGTTGCACTGGCCCCCGAGGAGGCATCGGATGAATTCATGTATCAGGACAAGCAAGAAGCAGAACGCGAGTTGAACGCAGCCCGCAAGTTGCTGGAGGGCACGCCGCCTGTTCCGGATAATGCCAATTCTGACGGGCTCGTCTGGAACCCACTCCCCTATCAACGCTATCGCGGTGCGGACGAATAGGGCGGGCCGCGACGCCGCGCCAGATGCTGAAAGCGGCTGAGTGACTTTGCCTAGAACGGGCTGAAATCCCCTGTCAGGCGGTGGCATGCGCCTGCAAAACGGCCAGTGGCACGATATCGAGTGCTGACATGTGCGTGGCCGACAGGCGAACCTGCGGTGCGCAGCCCTCGTCGTGCGCCTGCAGGAACCGCGCGGCGCACAGGCACCACTGATCACCCGGGCGCAGTCCGGGAAAGCCGTATTCGGGGCGCGGCGTGCTCAGGTCGTTGCCGACATATTTGGAGTATGCCAGAAATTCGGCTGTCATCAGGGCACAGACGGTGTGGCTGCCCTGATCCTCCGCGCAGGTATTGCAGTGTCCGTCGCGGAAGAAACCCGTGACCGGACCCTCGTCCGAGCATGGTGACAGAACTTCGCCCAGAACGTTGATGGAGTTGTCTTTGCGGATCATTGTGCAGCTCCCTTTGTTGCGGTGTAGCCTAGCCGATCGGGCGAGACAGGAAAAGACGCTCACCGCGCCTGTGCGATGGCGCGGAACATCGCCATGTTCGCGGTGTGGGCGGTGGGCGCACGAAAATCGAGGTCGGCCCCTGTGGTCACGATCACGGTGTCGCGCGTCTGGTCGATATAGATGTACTGCCCATAGATGCCGCGCGCCATGAACACGCCGGCAGGGGCATCTTCTGGTACCCACCAATGCAGCCCGTAGCCGATCTGGCCCCGTTCGGTGGGGGCGCTGGGCTGTGTTGCTAGGTGAATCCAATTCGCTGGCACGATCTGCTGGTCTCCGTATCGGCCGTCCTGTTCCACCATCAGACCAAAGCGGGCATAGTCGCGGGTGGTCATGTTCAGCCCGCCCAGGACGAAAGCAACGCCGGTGCCGTCGGTGACGTAGTAGGGTGTTGCCTCCAGCCCCAGGGGCGCGATGATCTTTTCCGACATCAGTGACGGGATATCGCGGCCAGTTGCGCCGCGAATGACCATGCCGATCACATGCGTGTCGATAGAGACATATCGCCACTTCTGGCCCGGCGGCGCGATGGTATCGGTCAGGCCAAGCGTGAAGCCATCCATCGAGCCGCCCAACGCCAGCACACGGCCCATGCGATTGATGTCGGATGACTTGTCGAGATAATCCTCGTCAAACAGGACGCCGCTGGCCATGTGCAGCACATTGCGAATGCTTGCGCCGTCATAGGCCGTGCCTTTGAGATTGGACGCATACTGTGTCACCGGGTCATCCAGCGAAGTGATGCTGCCTTCTTCCAGCAACACTCCGAGCAAGGCCGAGACAAAGCCCTTGGCGATCGACCAGGAGATCCGAAGAACCTCCGGGCCGGTGCCGAGGTGATAGCTTTCATGCACGATCTCGCCGCGCTTGAGCACGAGCAGCGACGTGATGGCGCGCGCTTTGATCCAGGCATCAGCGCCCGGGGGCAGGGTCATCGGCGGCCCCTTGGGTAGCGTAGAAACCGCGCCGTTGCCGCGTGGGACATCGCGGGTGAGAAAGGCGGCGTCCATATTCGAGAAATTCTCGACGATCCTTGATTCTGAAAACAGGCTGTTGACCGCCCAGAGGCGCATGATGCCTTCGCGTTTCCAGATTCCGACGGCCAAGGTGGCAAGTGCCATCGCGACGAAGCCGCGGATCAGCCAACGAAGAACAAGGCGCATGCGACGTCCTTTCGGGGGTCAGCGAAACCTGTCGACCAGCCGTTGCAAGGGCGAGCGCGGTTCCGCGTCGGCCTCGGGCTCCGACTGTGGTGCCGGCGGCTCCTTCGCTCGGGAGGGTGCCTTTGGGTCTGATTTCTCGCCGGATTTTGCGCCAGGCTTCGAGCTTGACGCGCGCGGCGGCGCGGTGCGCAGCGCGACTGCGTTCTGGAAGCGGCCCGCGTCGCCTTCCGCCAGATAGGGCGCGCCATCGCTGATGCCGCGCAGGATGTCCTCCAGCCAATTTTCGTCCGCCTTGGGGAAATCATGCAGGACATATCCCGGCACAGCTTCCTTGCGGCCGGGATGGCCGACACCAATGCGCACGCGCGCATAGTCGGGCCCGATATGCTGGTGGATCGAACGCAGCCCGTTATGGCCTGCATGGCCGCCCCCGGTCTTGACCCGCAGCTTGCCCGGAGCCAGGTCGATCTCGTCATGCAGGACGGTCACATCGCCGGGTTCCAGCTTGTAGAACCGCATCGCCTCGCCAACTGCCTGGCCCGACAGGTTCATGAAGGTTTCCGGCTTGAGCAGCAGCACTTTCTGACTGCCGAGCCGTCCCTCACTGACCTGTCCCTGAAAACGGGCCTTCCACGGGCCAAACCCATGATCTTCTGCGATCCGGTCCACGGCCATAAAGCCGATATTATGCCGGTTGCGGGCGTATTTTGCGCCCGGATTTCCCAAACCTGCAAAGATCAGCATGGCGTGCCTTTCGTGAAGATGGTCAGGGTCTACGATGGGGAAGGGCGGGAATCAATGTTTGCGCGGTATCCCCCAACGCGTTGCCTGGGTCATTGCCCGTGAAGACTGTCCAGCCAGTCGCGGATCAGGGCGGTGAACAGGTCGGGCCGTTCCCACCCCGGCGCGTGGCCTGCGCAATCGAGCAGTGCCAGGCTGGCACGCGGAAAACGGACCTGCATGTCCAGCGCGTCGCGGTATCCGGCAATCGAATCCTGGCGACCGGACACGATCAACGAGGGGCGGTCAAACACGCCCTGCGTCATTTCGGCGTGAAAGGTGAACTCGAACCGCTCGCAGACCCGCGCCTCAAGCGCCGCATCATGCAGGCTGGCGGCGGGCAGTTTCAGCTGCCTGATCTTGTCGATGATCGCAGCGGTCCGCACCACGAGGCGGGCGGCACGGCCTTGCAGTGCGGGTTCAAGCGCGCCCAGGTCGGTTCCGTCATCGTGCAGTGTTATCGGTGTGGGCATTTCGGCGCGGCTTTGCTCAGAGTTGCCGCCGGGCACGATGAGCGCCACCCCCGAAACTCGTGCGGGATGGGCAAATGCCAGCCCTTCGGCCAGATAGGCGCCGCGCGATTCGCCGAGAACGGCGCAGCGCTCCCCGGCGCAGGTCGCGTCCATTACGCGCAGGATTTCGGCCAGCACGTCGTCTTGTGACGCGACGTGGTCGAACCCCGACGACTGACCGCATCCCGGCAGATCGACATAGATACGCCGCCATCGGTCGTTGCCGTGAAAGGCAGGCTCGACCGCATCAAGCATGTGCCGATGATCCAACCTTGCCCCGTGCAGCAAGATCATCGGCGCACCGCTGCCGATTTCGCGAAAGTTCAGCAAATTGGTCGTGGTGTTCTCCGCGCGACTACCCGGACAGGCTAGCCCCGACACCGCCACCGTGAACAGCCCCCTGTGCGCCTGCCTGTCGATTGGCGCGTCGGGCAAAAAAAACGCGGCCTCCACCGGGAGGCCGCGTCATGTGGTCGGATTGTACGCGCGGCTTATGCGTCGTCGCCGCCTTCTTCGCCTGCATCGGCGGTCGGCACTTCGTCTGCTGCGACTTCATCCTCATCATCCGCATCGGATTTGAGAGCGGACGGGGCCGAGACGTTGCAGATCACGAAATCGCGGTCACTGATCACCGGCTTGGCGCCTTCGGGCAGTTCGATGTCCGAGAAGTGGATGGTGTCGCCGATATCTTCCAGCTTGCTCAGGTCAACGACCAGCAATTCAGGAATGTCACCAGCTGTCACAATCAGTTCGACTTCATTGCGGATCGTCGTCAGAACGCCACCCTTGCGGATCGCCGGGCACTCTTCTTCGTTCTGGAAGTCGATGCCGATGAACAGGTTGATCTTGGTCGTGCGGCGCAGGCGCATCAGGTCGAGATGCGTCGGCAGATCCTTGACCACGTCGCGCTGCACGTCGCGGCAGATCACGCGCACGTCGTCATGGCCATCAACCTTGAGGTTGAACAGCGTCGACTTGAACCGGCCCGCCTTCAGGCGCTTAATCAGGACGTTGAACGGAATGTTGATTGGCAACGGATCGGTGTCGCCCCCAAAAACGATACCCGGAACCATGCCAGCGCGGCGTGCTGCACGAGCGGCGCCCTTGCCTGTCCCCGTGCGTTCCTGGGCGTGAAGATCAGGAATTTCTCCAGCCATGTGTATTCTCCATAGGTTAGGGCAGGACTCCTCCAAGGCTGTAGTCCTGCGTGAAGCCGTCGCCTTAGAGGATTTGCGCACCATTGGGAAGGGGGAATGTCCTCGGTACGCGGCACGCAACAACCGGTGGCACTCAAGGGGGGCTGGCGATACCGAGGTCGAGCGACAGGCCGTTCGCAGAGAGTTGGCCATGCCGAACAGGTTCTGACGTTCAGTTTCCGTGCCCGGCCTCAGCATTGGGGCGATGCCCCCCGAGAAATTCACAAGGTATGCGAGGCAATGGACGTTGCCCCGAAGGTGCTACTGCCAGCGGTCCGAGAAATCCTTGGGGATCATCAGGATATCGCGGTCCACATTCTCGATGGTCCGGTGCCCGCAAAACGCCATTGAGACATCCAGCTCCTTGTGGATCACCTCGAGCGCGCGGGTCACGCCCGCCTCGCCCATCGCGCCCAGCCCGTAGATATAGGCGCGGCCGATATAGGTGCCCTTGGCCCCCATGGCGATTGCCTTGAGCACGTCCTGACCCGACCGGATGCCGCTGTCGAGATGCACTTCGATCTTGTCGCCGACCGCGTCGAGAATGGCGGGCAGCGCGCGGATCGACGACAATGCGCCGTCCAGCTGCCGGCCACCGTGATTCGACACGATGATGGCATCTGCCCCGACATTCAGCGCTTCCAGCGCATCGCGCGGGTCGATAATGCCCTTGATGATCAGCGGGCCATCCCACATCTTGCGATATTGGCGGATGCGGTCCCAATCCAGCGCCAGATCGAATGCCTCGGCCGTCCAGGAACTGAGCGAGCCGGGGTCGCTGACCCCCTTGGCATGGCCCACGATGTTGCCGAAAAACCGACGCTTGGTGCCCAGCATTCCTAGGCCCCAATGCGCCTTGGTCATCATGTTCGCGACCGAGCGTGGCGTCAGTTTGGGCGGGGCCGACAGGCCGTTCTTGATGTCCTTGTGGCGTTGGCCCAGCACCTGCAAATCCACCGTGATTACCGCAGCTGAGCATCTGGCCGCCTTGGCGCGATCAAACAGGCGCTGCATGAAATCGTCGTCCTTCAGGGTATAGACCTGCATCCAGAAGGGTTTGGTCGTGTTCTCGGCCACATCCTCGATCGAGCAGATCGACATCGTGGACAGGATATAGGGCACGCCGAATTTTTCCGCCGCGCGGGCGGCCTTGATCTCGCCATCGGCCGATTGCATGCCGGTCATACCGACAGGGGCCAGCCCGACGGGCATCGCCACATTCTGCCCGATCATCTGGCTGGCGGTCGTGCGGTTGGACATGTCCACCGCGATCCGCTGGCGCAGCAGGATGTCGGCAAAATCGGTGGTATTGGCGCGAAAGGTCTGCTCGGTCCAACTGCCCGACTCGGCGTAATCGTAGAACATGCGTGGTACGCGGCGCTCGTAGATTTGGCGCAGGTCTTCGATATTGGTGATCACGGGCATCTTGGCCTCCATCCGGAGATTGGTCAAAATTTCTTACCAACCCATCATGGCTTGAGCAATCCGAAACTCCGCGCCTATGCTGCGCCAGAAATGACCAGAGAGAAACCATAGATGCCTTATCACGCCCCGCCGGCCCCGCTTTTGAACGATATGTGTCGTTGGCGGCGCGCGTTTCATCAGCGGCCAGAGTTGGATTTCGCGCATATGGCTGCAGCGGTGCCGGGTTGTTTCCTGCTGGCCGGAAACGGCACCGACGGGGCGCATGCTCGTCCGCTGCATTCGGTCGATTACGATTTCAATGATGCTGGCGTCGTGCCGGGATCGTCGTTCTGGGTCACATTGGCCGAACAGCAATTGGCAGTGCGAACGGGCGACGTCTGAGGCAGGTAAGGGAGGAAGCCGCGATGTTCTTTGATGATCTGAGTGAAGGCTACACATTCGAGACAGCCAGCCGTGCGTTGCCGCTGGAGGAAATCGTCAGCTTTGCGCGCAGCTGGGATCCGCAGCCGTTTCACACCGACGAGACCGCGGCCCAAGATTCGCCCTTTGGCGGGATCATCGCCAGCGGATTCCATACCATGCTGACCGCGTTTGTTCTGACGCTGGAGGCAGATATCTGGAACGAGGCGTCGATGGGATCGCCGGGCATGGACGCGCTGCGCTGGCTGACACCGGTGCGCCCCGGCGATGTGCTGCGCTGTCGGGGCCGGGTCGTGGCGCTGACCCCATCCAAATCGCGCCCGGACCGGGGCCGCGCCGAGATCGACTATGAAGTGGTCAATCAGGACAACATTGCGGTGATGACCTACCGCATCACACATATCCTGCGACGCAGAGGGTGAGGCAAAAGCGGGGTGGAAGGCGAAGCCGCGACCGTTAGTGCGAATACCGCAGGAATGGCCCCCGCCACGCCGCCGATTGACGGCTTTCATGGTGCCTGCTGGCATGCTTTTCAGGTTCGCGGGGAATGCACGGATAAACCGACCGGCCCTTCACCCCATGCCCGAGCTGGCGGACCGAGTTTTTGCCCGGTTTTTGTCGTCGTTCCAGCTCAGCAAGGCAATCGTCCCCCAGGTAACGCAATAGAGCGCGCCTAATCCGAGGACGTATTGCCCGCCCACAGGCCCGATGGCCGCGCGATCTATCAACTGCGAGGCCTTGGTCAGGGGTTCGGGGTGCACCAGCAATTTACCGATATAGGCTCCGCTCTGGATCAGCAAAATCCAGAAATAGCTCCGCCGAACGCGCCGTCCAATCGCCACCGCCATGGAAACGTGATATCTCGGTTTCCAATAATCCTCGGCCAGAACTTTTTGCCAGCCGTCCTCCATATGCAGGTCGCCGTCGTGCAGCATCGGCGCAAAGAAATGCACTTCCATCCATCTGCAGCGCGCACGCCACACGTTGAAATACCGATAACGGCGTGCCTCCAGCATCAAGAAGAAAAAGATCAGGACCCCCACCAGTATCAAAGGCAGCGGGGATGCTTCGGGGGCCGAGAAGGCGATTGATAGCGCGATCCCGAGTGTCACCACCGCCCAGTTGGTCGTGGTGTCGAGCCGGGTTCGCCAGATGGTCGATCTGTAGACCTCACCGCGATAGAGATGCGCGAGTGCGCCGGTCTCTGCTGCGTCGAGTTTCTTTCTCTGATCGGTTGTCTCACCCGCCATTGCCAAGCCCCTCCCAGAGGAGAGGGTTGCATACCCGACGTGAACCGTTCAACAAATTTACGATCAGCCGAACGCTGCCAATGTGCTTTCGGGCCCTAGCTTTCGCCCGGCGCGGTCAGTGCTGCGATCATTGCCTTTGCGCTCGCGCTGTCCCATTCCGCGTCACCCTGCATGCGGGCGATCTCGCGGCCTTCGGGGTCGAGTATGACGGTGATCGGTAGGCCCAGAACGCCCATTTCGCGGGCCAGCTGCTGTTTGGGGTCGCGGTGCAAAGGCAGGTTGTCGACACCGATTTCGGCAAAGAACGCCTTCATCGCGGGCACGGCATTGCGGCCCGTGGCCAGTGTCAGCACTTCGAAATTCTCACCCCCGTATTCGGCCTGCAACTCTGACAGCATCGGCATTTCCTTGCGACATGGCGCGCACCAGGTGGCCCAGAAATTCAACAGGACGTATTTGCCCTTGTAGTCGGCCAGCGTCGCTTCGCCGCCAGCATCGGTGGTGAAGGCCAGCGTGCTGACAGGCTTGGCCGTAGTGTGGAACTGCAGTTTCTTCATGTCGCCGTCAAGCATCTGCTGGTAGGCGCTATAATCAACAGCCGGACCGGTGGCATCGCCCCCGCCCGAGGGGCCGCGCAGGGTGATCGCGGCCACAGCTGCAATTGCAACGAAGCCAGCGCCGATATAAACGAATGCGGAACGTGACAAGGGCATATTTCCTCCGAAGGGAACCAGGGCAATGGCAGACAAATCCTCGAACCAGATGTGGGGCGGCCGTTTCGCCGCCGGACCCGATGCGATCATGGAGGCAATCAACGCCTCGATCGGGTTCGACAAGCGGATGGCGGCACAGGACATCGCCGGATCGAGGGCCCATGCGGCAATGCTCGCGCGCACCGGCATCGTGAGTGATACTGATGCGGAGGCGATGAGGGAAGGGCTCCTCACGGTCTTGTCAGAAATAGAGGCCGGAACGTTCGAATTTTCCGCCGCGTTGGAAGACATCCACATGAATGTCGAGGCGCGGCTGAAGGAAATCATCGGCGCGCCCGCCGGACGGCTGCACACCGGCCGATCGCGCAACGACCAGGTGGCGACCGATTTCAAGCTGTGGGTGCGCGATCAGCTGGATGCAACCGAAGGTGCGATCCTTGCACTTGTGGCGGCGTTGCTGACGCAGGCCGAGGCGGGGGCGGATTGGGTGATGCCGGGCTTTACGCACCTGCAAACCGCACAGCCCGTAACCTGGGGACATCACATGATGGCCTATGTCGAAATGCTGGGCCGCGATCTGGGCCGGGTGCGCGATGCCCGCAAGCGGATGAACGAATGCCCCTTGGGGGCCGCCGCGCTGGCCGGGACTAGCTTCCCCATCGACCGGCACATGACCGCAGAGGCGCTGGGCTTTGACCGGCCGTCTGCCAATTCGCTGGATGCCGTCAGCGACCGCGACTTCGCGCTGGAGTTTCTGGGCGCCGCCAGCATCTGCGCCATGCATCTGAGCCGTCTGGCCGAAGAGCTGGTGATCTGGTCCTCGGCACAGTTCCGCTTTGTCACCCTGTCTGATCGGTTTTCCACGGGGTCTTCGATCATGCCGCAGAAAAAGAACCCCGATGCTGCCGAGTTGATCCGGGCCAAGATCGGGCGGATTTTCGGGGCAAATGTCGCGCTGATGACGGTGATGAAGGGCTTGCCACTGGCCTATTCCAAGGACATGCAGGAAGACAAGGAGCAGGTGTTCGACGCCGCCGACAACCTGATGCTGGCGCTGGCCGCGATGGAAGGCATGGTGCGCGACATGACCGCCAACCGCGAGGCGCTGGAGGCCGCCGCCGGATCGGGCTTCTCCACCGCCACGGACCTGGCTGACTGGCTGGTGCGGGTGCTGGACATGCCGTTCCGCGAGGCGCATCATGTCACCGGCGCGCTGGTGGCGATGGCCGAGCGCAAGGGCTGTGATCTGCCCGATCTCAGTCTGGAAGAGATGCAATCGGTGCATGCCGCGATTCGTGCGGATGTGTTCGACGTGCTGGGCGTGCATAATTCGGTCGCCAGCCGGACAAGCTATGGCGGCACCGCCCCAAGCGAAGTGCGCGCACAGGTGAAACGCTGGCGGGAGATGCTGAAATGAGAGTCATGTTTTTCGCACCGGTGCTGATAGCGCTGGCGGCCTGCGGCGTAGACGGGCCGCCCGAACGCCCAACCGTTGCCACCACCGTCGGCGTCGGCAAGAATGGCACGCATACCACCACCAAGGCGTCGGTGTTCAGTGGCAACATCACCATGGGCGTGGGGGTGGGCCTCTAGATTTTCGTTTTCCTGCCCTCGCCGTTGCGGGCAGTGAAACGCGTCACGCCACATTTCGCATTCTATTGCGCAGGCTGGTCGCTTGCTTCATGATCTAGAGCGAAGCCGGGGGACAGCGAATGCGGAAATTCATGGTCGTGCTGGATGACAGCCGCGAATGCCTCAATGCAATGCGTTTTGCCGCAATGCGTGCGGCAAACACGCAAGGCGGCGTCAAGGTGTTGTCTGTTATTCCACCTGAAGAGTTCAACCACTGGCTCGGCGTGGGTGACATCATGCGCGAAGAGCATCGCGAGCGCATCGAGGCGCATTTCGAAGTGTTCGCGAAATGGATGCGTGACAAGCAAGGGGTCGATCCCGAGTTGGTCATCCGCGAAGGCGAACCGGTGGTCGAAATCATCGCGCAGGTCACTGAAGATCCGGAAGTCGGCGTGTTGGTGTTAGGCGCAGCCTCTGACCGAAAAGGGCCGGGGCCGCTGGTCACGCAGTTGACCAAAAGTGCCGGATCACTGCCCATTCCGATCACCATCGTTCCGGGTGATATGAGCAAGGAACGGCTCGAAAGGATCACCTGAGGGTGGTTGGAAAATTCTGCGAATTTTCTGTCTCTGGCTAGGATGTTCACGGCCAGAAGTTGCGCTACATGCCTGGAAGAACAAGTGCGCATAGCACCAGGGCTGTGCTGCTATAGTTTAGAATGGTTCCAAACCTTGACTTGGGGCACCGGCGCGCGCATATCAATAGTGCCCATTCAGAGAGGTCCCGCGATGTTCATTCAGACCGAATCCACGCCCAACCCGGCAACGTTGAAATTCCTGCCCGGCCAGAGCGTCCTGCCCGCCGGAACAGCCGATTTTTCCAGTGCCGAGGGGGCTGAGAAATCCCCGCTCGCGGCGCGGATCTTTGCAGTAGACGGTGTTTCAGCCGTCTTTTTTGGCACCGATTTCGTGACCGTGACCAAGCAGGACGACATCGAGTGGGATCACGTCAAGCCAGCGATTCTGGGCGCGATCATGGAGCATTACCAATCCGGCCAGCCGGTCATGACGGATGACAGCGCCATTGCTTCGGGACATGCCGAGCATACCGGAGAGGATGGCGATATCGTCGGCCAGATCAAGGAATTGCTGGATACACGTGTCCGCCCTGCGGTGGCGCAGGATGGCGGCGACATCACATTCCATGGGTTTGACCGCGGTGTGGTCTATCTGCACATGCAGGGCGCCTGCGCGGGTTGCCCGTCTTCGACGATCACCCTGAAGATGGGGATCGAGAACCTGCTGCGCCATTATATCCCGGAAGTGACCGAAGTGCGCCCGGTCGGTGTCTGACATCGGCGGATCGGGAGCGGCGATCACCGCACGGTGCTATTCTGGCGCCGTGAGGTTTGCCGCCGTGTCCATTCTGCATTGGCATATCGCCAAGCGTCTGCCCTCGCTGCGAAGCGCGGGCGGCCCGGAGCGCGCGCATGGCTGAGCCGATCATTTTGGGTGTCGATACCTCTGGGTCTTATTGCAGCGCTGCGGTGCTGCAGGGCACAGACGTGCTGTCTGATCTCTATCAGGACATGCCGAAAGGTCAGGCCGAGGCACTGTTTCCGCTGCTCACGGACATGTTGGCACGTGGCGGGGTCACGTGGCGCGATCTGGCAGCCATCGGGGTCGGCACGGGGCCGGGAAATTTCACCGGCATCCGCATCTCGGTTTCTGCCATGCGGGGGCTTGCGCTGGCCCTGGATATTCCCGTGATCGGTGTCACCCTGCTGGATGCGATTGCCCATGCCACCAGCGGGCCTGTGTTGGCGTCAATCGCCGCACCGCGCGGGCAGGCCTATGTGCAGGGTGTCCGCACGGCACAGAGCGTGCCGCCCGCGCTGGTGGCCGTGTCTGACCTTCCGCTCGATCTGGCAGAGCCGGGCCTTGTTTCGATCGGGTCCGCCGGGGCAGAGATCGCGGAGCGACTGGGTGTGCCGCATGTCCCCGCGCCTTATGCGCCGGGATCGGCCATCGCGCGGATCGCGGCGCTGAGCTGGCAGAACGAGTGCCCGCCTGCCGCGCCTTTTTACCTCAAACCCGCTGATGCCGCGCCTGCGCGTGATGCGCCGCCGGTGCTGCTCGATTGATCGCACCGCAGGACATGGCGCGCATCCATGCCGCCGCTTTTGACGGGCAGGGCCGCGCCTGGCGTGCTGACGAGTTTGCTGATCTCATCGCGACAGACCAGGTGCTATGCGCAGGCGATATGCACGGTTTCGCTATGGCCCGGCTGATTGTTGATGAGGCGGAACTGCTGACACTCGCCACTCATCCGACCCACCGCAGGCAGGGCAGGGCGCGGCGCTTGTTGGCGACGCTGGAGGCCGATCTGCTGGCGCGCAGCGCTGTGCGGTTGTTTCTGGAAGTGGCCGAGGACAATGCGCCGGCCCGAGCTCTCTATCACGCTGCGGGCTATGTCGAGACCGCGCGGCGGGCGAAGTATTATGCGCGCCCGTCCGGTGGGCGCGTAGATGCGTTGATCCTGTCCAAACCGCTGGAATGAATTGGCCGCGCATGATGGCGGCGGTCCACCCCAAGTCCAATATTCAGTGACCTCGTGGCGCTTTCCTACGCTCGGGGTCATGCATGCCTGCCAGTAGGGCCAGTTGCGCCCAGTTCTAAGGCCAGTATACAAAATTTTATGGGGTAAACGCTTTGTTCCCGGCTGCGCGCTTGCCAAAGCGACAGGCTTGGCGCTAACAGATATAATGTACATCTACCTGCCCATCGCTGAAGTTTCGGTCAACGCATTCCTGCTGCTTGGTCTCGGTGGCCTTGTTGGGGTGCTGTCGGGCATGTTCGGTGTCGGAGGCGGGTTCCTCATGACGCCGCTGCTGTTCTTTATCGGTATCCCGCCCGCTGTTGCGGTGGCGACTGGCGCGAACCAGATCGTTGCGTCGTCCTTCTCGGCGGTGCTCGCGCATTTTCAGCGGCGTGCTGTCGACCTGCGGATGGGGACGATCCTGCTGATCGGCGGGTTGTTTGGCGCGGCGCTGGGTGTCTTGCTGTTCAACTATCTCCAGTCGCTGGGGCAGGTCGACCTGCTCGTCACGCTGTTTTACGTCGTGTTCCTCGGTATTATCGGCGCGTTGATGTTCGTCGAGAGCCTGCGCGCGATCCGACGGTCGCGCCGCGGTGGCGGTGTGCCCAAGCGCAAAAAGCATAGCTGGATTCATAAATTACCGCTCAAGATGCGGTTTCGGACATCTGGCCTCTATATCAGCGTCATCCCCCCCCTTCTGATAGGTGTTGCGGTGGGTGTTCTGGCCGCGATCATGGGGGTTGGCGGCGGGTTCATCATGGTGCCCGCGATGATCTATCTTCTCGGGATGCCGACCAAGGTGGTGGTCGGCACATCGCTCTTTCAGATCATCTTCGTCACGGCTTTTGCAACTATGCTGCACGCGGTGAGCAGTGGGATCGTGGACGTGGTGCTGGCGGTTCTGTTGTTGGTCGGTGGCGTTGTCGGTGCACAGATCGGCACGGTGATCGGCACGCGATTGAAGGCCGAACAGCTGCGCATCTTGCTGGCGATCATGGTGATGGGGGTTTGCTTCAAACTGGGGCTCGATCTGCTGATCCAGCCTGCCGAGCTCTATTCAATCGCCACGGGAGGCGGGCACTGATGCTGCGTCTCGCATTGATCCTGCTGGCACTTGCCGCGTCGCCTGCCAAGGCCGACGAAGAGGTGGTTCTGGGCCTCAGCAAGAACGAGATCGAGATCAACACTACGTTTGACGGTTCCGAGATCCTGATTTTCGGTGCGATCAAGCGCCAAACTGCGATTCCCGAGGGCGACCTCGGTGTGGTCGTCACCATCGCCGGGCCGTCGCAGACGTTGAATGTTCGGCGCAAGGAGCGGCGTTTCGGCATTTGGGTCAATGTTGACGCGGTCGAGGTGGATGCGGCACCCAGTTTCTACGCGGTCGCCACCAGCGGGCCGTGGTCGGAGGTCCTGTCCGAAGTCGAGGATCTGCGCCACAAGATTTCCATCCCGCGTGCAATCCGGTCCGTGGGCGCGCCGAGTACGGTCAAGGATGCCCAGAGTTTTACCGACGCCGTGATCCGCATTCGCACCGCAAACCGCGCCTACAAGGTTGATGAAGGTGCGGTTGAATTGCGCGAGGATACGCTGTTTCAGACGTCCGTGAAATTGCCTGCAAACCTGACCGAAGGCGATTACGCAACCCGGATTTTCCTGACCCGCGAGGGCCGTGTCATATCGCAGTACGAGACGATCATCGATGTGCGAAAGGTGGGCATGGAGCGCTGGCTGTTCGCCCTGTCACGCGAACAACCGATACTTTACGGGTTGATGTCGCTGGCGATTGCCATCGGTGCCGGCTGGGGTGCTTCGGCCGCCTTCCGGGCGCTGCGGCATGGCTGAGGTGCGCGCCACAGAGAAAATCCTGCGCGATTTACACAAGATTTCCGGCTACCCGCGCCCGATATAGGGCATCTTGGTTGCCATCACGGTCATGAACTGGACATTGGCCGAGAGCGGCAATTGCGCCATGTGCAGAACCGATCGGGCAGCATCGGCCACATCCATCATCGGCATCAATGGCGCGTCGGGATCGGCGGCTTGCGCGCGCGCGTTCAAATCGTCCACCAGCTCTGTCCTGGCGTTGCCGATGTCGATCTGCCCGCAGGCGATGTCAAAGGGCCGCCCATCGAGCGACAGGCTGCGGGTCATGCCGGTGATCGCGTGTTTGCTGGTAGTGTAGCAGATCGAACCGGGGCGCGGGTTATGCGCCGAAAGGGAACCGTTATTGATGATCCGTCCACCTTGGGGGGACTGCGCGCGCATATGCGAGAACGCGAGTTGCGCCGCGATGAACATGCCACGGACATTGATCGCGATCACCTCGTCGAAATCGGTGAGCGACACTTCGTCGATGGTTCCTGACGGGCCGAATGTGCCGGCATTGTTGAACAGAACATCAAGCCGCCCGGCGGTTTGCAGGAAATCGGCAAAGGCCCCTTTCATCGCGTCCGGGTCGGTCACGTCGCAGGGCAGCGGGACCGCGCGAGCATTGGCCTGCGCGATCTCGTGCAGACGGTCGGCACGCCGCGCGATCAGGCCCACGCGCCATCCGGCCTGCAGGAAAACTTCTGCGGTGCTGCGCCCTATGCCGGAACTGGCGCCGGTGATCAGGATGGATTTCATGGGGCGGTCTCCGCTTCGAGGGTGAGGGGCGCGGGCGCGGTGCGCAGATCGTCGACGCGCAAGGGATATTCGGGTTTCGACAGCCGGTTGCGCACCACCCAGCACAGCCGTTCCTGTGCGCGGGTTATGGCGACATAGGCCAGCCGCTTCCATAATGGCTGCCCCGCCTCGACGCGGCCCATGCGCGCCGCAACAAAGAGATCCGGGGCAAATACCTGCACCGTCTCCCACTGGCTGCCCTGCGCCTTGTGGATCGTGACGGCCGCCCCGTGCAGGAACGTGGCACCCATGTTGGCAGCAAAGGGAATAAACGGCTCTTCCTCGTCGGGTTTCTCGATTTTAACGATACTTGCGGCGCTCACTTGCGGGTCTTCGGCACCCATCACATGCAACCGCGAAAATCCCGGTTTGCGTCCGGGCCCGAGATAGATCACCTGTGCGCCCTTGATCAGCCCGCGTGCCTCCAGATCAAGCCGCTTCTTGCGGTGCTTCAGAGGCAGCTCGATCCCGTCGCAGATCAGCGGCTCGCCCTCCAGCAGCGCGGTATCGGGGGCGCCGTGGACCGCACGAAAGGCGGTGATCAGGCGGATTCGCGTGGCATTGCGCCAGACCAGCACGGGACTGCGCGCCATTAGATCGACCTCGACCCGCTGGGCGTATTGCACGCGCTCATCGATGCGCGATTTTTCCTCGACCATGCGCTCGAAATCGGAAAATTCCAGCGCCGGGTCGGCCAATGCGTGCGCCAGATCAAGGATCGGATTATCCGCGTCCTGCCGGTGGATGCGGTGCAGTTCCAGCTTGGCAGGGGCAGGCAGGGTCTCGAAGACCATCGCGCCCGACTGGTTTACCGGGGCCAGCTGCGCCGGATCGCCAAAGAGAAAGAGTGTTGGAAAAATTTCCTTGAGGTCGGCCATCTGCCGTTCGTCCAGCATGCTGGCCTCATCGACGAACCCGATGTCCAGCGGTTCTTCGCGCCGCTTCCAACCGGTGATGAAATCGCTGCCACGCAGGCCGGCTGCGGCCAGCGCACCGGGGATGGATTTGTTGGTCTGGTAGAAGGCAAATGCGCGATCCAAAGCGACTTCGGTCAGCGTCGCATCGCTCAGCTCTGCGATCTCGGGGCGTTCGCCATTGCCGGCCAGCCACTCTGCGATCCGCTCGTATTCGGGGTCATAGACCGGGGTATAGAGAATACGGTGGATCGTGGTTGCAGGTACACCGCGCATGCGCAGCACGCTGGCGGCCTTGTTGGTCGGGGCGAGAATCGCCAGTGTCCGCTTGTCGCGGCGTTTTCGGCTCTCGTAATCGCCTGAGACAATATCGACACCGGCCTCTTCCATCGCGCGGTAAAGCGAAGCCAGAAGCAGTGTCTTGCCCGACCCAGCCTTGCCGATGACGGCCATCACGCTCTCTGCGGATTCGCGAGGTGGCTGGAGGGTGCCGTTTTCCAGGTCGACGCCCGCATTGCGCAGAACCTCTGCGATGCGGTCATGGGCTTCGGCCTGATCTTCGGAATATGTGAGCGTGGTTTGGGTCATGAGCGGACAGTACAGGCGCGGTTTGCGAGGGACCAGAGGGGAGAGGGTTTGTGGCGGCAAGAAACACGCAGTGCCCCCGCGCGGCTTTGAGTCCACGCGGGACAAACCCACTGATGAAGCGCCCTTGGCGCCGCGTCAGATCGTCTGATCGTATTCGCCGACCGATGGCTCTGTCCGGATCACCGCGTCGATATCCGCAAAGATCGCCCGCATTTCGGCCTCGCTGTCACTGCTTTCGCAGACCACCACCAGATTGGGCGTGTTCGAGGATGCGCGCACGAGGCCCCAGCTGCCGTTGTCGAGGATGACGCGCGCGCCGTTCACGGTGACGACCTGCGCAATCTTGCGGCCCGCCAGCGTCTCGCCCGCTTCGTGTTTGGCCACCAGTTTGGCCACCAGCCGTTCCAGCACCTCGTATTTTTCGGTATCGGCACAATAGGGCGACATCGTGGGGGTCGCATAGGTGACGGGCAGGGCGCGGCGCAGGTCGGACATGGATTTTTCCGGGTTGCGATCCATCAGCTTGCAGATTTCCACCGCCACGCGCATCCCGCAGTCATAGCCACGCCCCACAGGCTCAGCCAGGAAGTAGTGGCCCGACTTCTCGAATCCCGCCAGCGCGCCCAATTCCTTGACGCGCCGTTTCATGTGGCTGTGGCCGGTTTTCCAGTAATCGGCCTTGGCGCCATGCGACAGCAGCACGGGGTCCGACGCAAACAGCCCGGTGGATTTCACATCCGCGACAAAGGTGCTGCCGGGATAAAGCCGCGCGAAATCGCGGGCCATGATCACGCCGACCTTGTCGGCAAAGATCTCTTCGCCCTCGTCGTCGACCACGCCGCAGCGGTCGCCGTCGCCGTCAAACCCCAGCGCGAAATCCGCGCCGGAAGCCTTCACGCTGGCGCTCATGTCGTGGAGCATTTCCATCGCTTCGGGGTTCGGGTTGTAGTGCGGGAAGGTGTAGTCCAGTTCGTTATGCGACGGCACGACCTCGACCCCGAGGCGCGCGAACAGTTCGGGTGCAAAGGCGGATGCGGTGCCGTTGCCCGTGGCGCAGACGACCTTGAGCTTGCGGGTCATCTTGAAGTCACCGACCAGATCGTCGAGATAAGCCTCGCGCACGCCGGGGACAAATTCATAGCTGCCGCCGGGATGGGCCTGCCCGCGGCCTTCCAGCACGATATCGCGCAGCTCGTTCATCTCATCGGGGCCGTGGGTCAGCGGGCGTTCGAACCCCATCTTGACCCCGGTCCAGCCGTTGGGATTATGCGACGCGGTGACCATCGCCACGGCGGGGGCATCAAGGTAAAACTGCGCGAAATAAGCCATCGGCGACAGGGCCGGGCCGATATCCTTGACGTGGATGCCGGCCTGCATCAGCCCCAGTATCAGCGCGTTCTTGATTGACAGCGAATAGTCACGGTAATCGTTGCCGACCGCAATCACCGGCTCGATCCCTCGGGCGCGCATCTGGGTGCCCAGCCCGAGGCCAAGCGCGGTGATACCCGGCAAGTTGATCGACTCTGGGTATTGCCACCGGGCGTCGTATTCACGGAATCCGGTCGGCGCGATCATTGGGTCGCGCAGGAATTCCCATGTGTTGGGGGTGACCGTAGGGGCAGGTTTATTCACCGAAACGTCCTTATTTCTGTAGTTCTATGGGGTCAGCCTTGGCCAAGCGGTCGAACGCCATCAGCGAGGCGATCAGCGCGCCCATCCGGTCCAGCGGGATCATGTTTGGGCCATCTGACGGGGCGGTATCCGGGGCTTCGTGAGTTTCGATGAACACGGCAGCGATGCCCAGCGATACGGCGGCGCGCGCCATCACGGGCGCAAATTCGCGCTGTCCGCCGCTGCTGCCGCCCATGCCACCCGGTTGCTGCACCGAATGGGTTGCATCCATGACGACCGGATAGCCGGTCTGTGCCATCTGGGGCAACGCGCGCATGTCTGCCACCAAAGTGTTGTAGCCAAACGATGTGCCGCGCTCAGTCAGCATGATCTGGTGGTTGCCGGTGCTTTCGATCTTGGACACGACGTTGGGCATGTCCCACGGGGCGAGAAACTGCCCCTTCTTCACGTTGATCACCGCACCTGTTTCGCCTGCGGCGATCAGCAGGTCGGTCTGGCGGCAAAGGAAGGCCGGGATTTGCAGCACGTCGCAGACCTCGGCCACGGGCGCGCATTGGTCCGGCAGGTGCACATCTGTGAGCACGGGCACATCCAGCGCATCCTTGACCGCCTGCATGACCTTCAGGCCCTCGTCCACGCCCAAGCCGCGCTTGCCACTCAGCGAAGTGCGGTTGGCCTTGTCAAACGAGCCTTTGAAGATGAACTGCGCGCCTGCCTCGCGGCAGACCTCTTGCATTGCGCCTGCGATCATCTGGGCATGATCCACGGATTCCAATTGGCACGGACCGGCGATGACGGTCAGCGGCTGATCGTTGCCGACGCGGAGGCCGCGAAAGTCTACTCTGGTCATATCAGGATGATACCTGTTCTCTGAGGATGGACGCGGTGAGCGAGATCATCAGGTAGATACCCGCAAAGATCAAGAACGCGAGAATCGTGTTCTCGAATGCGCGCGGATAGGATGCATCCTGCGACGGCACGGGACGCACGCTGACCGTCAGGTAACGCACCTGCTTGTTGGCCTGAATCTCGGCTTGCCGCTTGTTCTCCAGCGCCGATTGCAACACCAGGTCGGCGGTGGCCAGATCGGCCTGAGCCATCTGGATTTCGGCCGTTTGCGACGCCAGAGAGGAGTGGCCGCCCGAGGCCTGGGTCAGGCGCGCCTTCTGTTTCTCCAGCTCGATCTGCAACACCTCTATTTCGCTGGTCAGGGCCTGTACCTTGGCGCGGTTGGGGCGCGAGTTGTTCATTTGTGTGTTCAACGCAAGCTGCTTTTCCTGCAACTGCAATTCGACATTGCCGATCAGTTGCCGGATGCTGCCGATCTCGCCCTCGGGGTCGAGCACGCTGCCCTCCTGCAACGTGACCATCCGCTCTTGCGCTGCTCGCCGTTCGGCCTTGGCCTGTTCCAGACTTTCGATGGCGGTGCGAACCCCGTCCTGCCGCTTGCGCTGGCTGAGTTCATCGACGCGGTTTTCGGCATAGGCGATCAGTTTCTCGGAAAAGGCGGCACTGACCTTGGGGTCGGCGGTGGATACCTCCATGCGCAGCACGCCTTCGGTCGGATCATAACCGATCTTCACGAACTTCTTGTAAACCTTGTAGGCTTCCTCGTTGCTGGCGTTCGGCTTGAGCCGCTGGATCGGGTCGATCCAGGGTTGGCTGAAATGATCGCGAAAGCCGACATCGGCATCAAGTCGCAACATCGCGTCTTTCGACAGCAGATAGGATTGCGTGGCAATCGCGTCCTGCCCGGTGGCAAACTGGCTGGGCAACAGGCCGCCGAGGCCACCGCCACCGCCGCCGCCTTCGGCTGACAGGATGAGGAATTCGGATTTGGTCGAATACATCGGGGTGGCGATGGCGTAATAGTAGTACCCCGCGACTACCGTCGGCAGCAGAACGAAAGCCACCAGCCGCGACAGCAGCAGCATCAGTTTGCGGCGGCGCCGTCTGCCGATATCGCGCTGGATGCGCATGATTTCTTCGCTGCGGCGCTCTGCCGGGGTCATCTCGACCGAGGGGAGTGTCTGCCCGCCTGTCGGTACGGTCTGCGGCAACTGTACCTTGGGATGGTCAACCTCGCGGGATCCGTCTTTTGCAGTTTTGTCTGACGTTACCAGTTCCAGAATATTGGCGCGTTGAAATGGGTCGATCCCGCTGGCGCGCAGCAGGCGCACCGCGTCGAAATCAGAGGTGGGGGCCAGCCCGTGTTTCTGCGCCACGCGCCGCGCCATGCGCAACTGCCGGCCGGTCAGCCCCTCCTGACGTATCTTGTCGATGGTCTGGCCGGTGCTGACTTCGGCCAGAGAGCTGACTTCGCCCGCGGCTGCCTGTGGCGATGCCGACACGCGCGGTTCTTCTGCCGCTGGGGCCTGTGGCTGGGCCTCACGGGGGTGCGTCGCGGTCGGGGACCGCTTGATGCGGAATTTTCTAGCCTTGGGTTTCGTAGTCATAGAGTTGCTTCGCCTCTTCCAAGGTATCAAACATATACAACTGCCCGCCCATCAACACAGCCGCAGAAGTCGCAAATTTTTCCAGCGTCTTGGCCTGGTGCGACACGATGATGACCGTGGTCGTGCGCAGCCGTTCTTTCAGAATCTCGCCCGCCTTGCGGTTGAATTCCACATCGGTGGAGTTGGGCATGCCCTCGTCGATCAGGTAGATATCGAAATCCAACGCCAGCATCAGGGAGAAAGTGAATCGCGCTTTCATGCCCGAGCTGTAGGTGCCCAGCGGCTGATCAAAATATTCGCCCAGATTGCACATCCAGCGGCAGAACGCCTCGACATAATCGGGGTCGAGACCGTAGAGCCGCGCGATATAGCGGCTGTTTTCCATCGCCGAAATCTTGCCGATCACGCCGCCCATGAACCCCAGCGGGAAGCTGATGCGGCAGCTGCGGCGAATTTCACCCTCGTCGGGCTTTTCCAGCCCTGCCATCATGTTGATCAGCGTCGTCTTGCCGGTGCCGTTGGGTGCCAGGATGCCCATGCTACGGCCAAGCTCCACCCGGAAGGAGACCTGATCCAGGATCACCTTGCGTTGCGTGCCCGTCCAGAAGGACTTGCTGACGTTTTCAAATTCGAGCATTCACTTGCTCCGACGCTGCTCTTACCCTCTTCTTACCGGGGCTTTGTTGACATGGCGATAACCATGTTCCGCCACAGTAAGGCGGATCACCCCCCGTTTATACAGAATAAGAAGGCAAAATTATGCTCCGCATGGAAAAAACATGTGAGCGGGCGCGGGTGTTTGTGCGCGGATGGCAAGCGGCGCGCGAATTGGGCGCGCCGCTGCGTGCAGATGTGTCAGGCGATGGCCTGCCAGGCGATCCCGGCCAGAACGGCCCCGGTAAAGGCGAAAGCCAGATAGGCGAAAAACACCCGTGGTTTGACCAGCGCCCAGACAGCGATGGCTGCCGGGATGCAGCTGACCCCGCCGGCAATGACGAAACTCATCGCGGCGCCGTCGCTCATTCCCTGTGCCAGCAAGGCGTCGATCAGCGGCACAGCGGCATAGCCGTTGAGGTAGGCAGGCGCACCCACAAGCGCGCCGAGGATGATTGGCCCGATGCCAGTGCCGCCCAACACCCCGGCCACCATGTCCGCAGGCACGTATTCCAGCATCAGTGCCTCGAGCATATAGGCCAGCGTCAACCATTTCAGCAGGAACACCGCGTTTTCCATACCGGTCGCGCGGAAGGTTTCGCGGCGGTCGGCTTGCGTCCAGAAGCGCCATACCGGCGCGCCTTCATAGGGTTTCTTGGTGCCGCAGCAGCCGCCGACTTGCGGCTTTTCCCGCAGCGGATCGGCAAAGAGGACGCTACGGGCTGCCAGCATCGTGGCAAAGCCGCCAAACATGCCGATTCCCACTGCCGCGACAGCTTTGGCTACCGCGAAATCCCAGCCCAGCGTACCGCTGGTGATGGCAAACATTGCCGGATCCATCAGCGGCGAGGCCAGCCAGAAGGCCATGACCGCCGCCAGTGGCGCGCCGAGCGCCAGCATCGCGGCGATGAAGGGGATCACCTCGCAACTACAGAATGGCGCCAGACCGCCGACCATTGCGGCCATCGCGATCATGCGCACCTGGTTGCCCTGGAACACCTTGGCGACCAGCCGTTCGGCCCCGGTCGCCTTGAGATAGGCCACAGCAAAGACCGCGAAGGCGATGAATGGCGCGGTGTGCAGCAAGGCGTTTGCGGTAAATGTCACCGTCGGCCAGACCTGCGTCGGGTCAAGCACGGCGACTGCAGCAAGGATCAGCAGCAGCACGATCCAGACTTTGCCAATACGCGACCAGACAGAAGGGCGCGGGGTGGAGGATGCAATATCAGCCATGATTGTGACCTCGGTTCGGTTCAGGAACATCCGCGCAGCATTCGCGCAGCAGGAAATCGGACAGGTGGCGCAGTTCGTCATAGGCAACGGCCGCACAGATGATGCTGCGCCCCTTTCGCTCTTGCGCCACAAGGCCGGCCTGCGAAAGGATTTTCATATGATGGGTGAGCGTTGATCCGGTCACGCCGGTTCGTGCGCCCAGTTCGCCGATGCTCAGCCCGTCAGGGCCAGCGCGTACCAGCGCGTTGAGCACCATCAGTCGCTGTTCGCTGCCCAATGCGGCAAAGGTAGAGGCCGCGCGGGTCAGTTCAGGGGGTTGGGGGGCTATCGTTTTCATATTTCTAGAAATATAGAATCGTTCTGCGCGCCGCAAGCGTTATTTCTAAATTATTCGAAATGAATGTCTGCGGCTGCCGATGCGCGGCTCCCATGGGGATTCGCCCGGCCCAGCGTCAGGGGGCGTGTGATCGTAACCCGCTTCAAAGGCTGCACAAGCTGACCTTTGCCGTCAACAGATATTCTTGACTATTGTCTTGATGCCGAGTTGATAACATGGCCTCTAGGGGCATGCTGCCGAGGATCGGTGGCGGTGGGCGCCTGAACCGCCGCGAAGGCGGTCTGATCGCGTGCAGGATGAATGAAACCATGAGCGAACTGGCAGTTGAATTGCACGAAATCCTCGGACCGAAGGGCTGGCTGACCGAGGCCGAGGTGACGGGCTACGCGCGCGATTGGCTGGACCGCTATGGCGCGCCGCCGCTGGGTGTGGCGCGCCCGGCATCGACCGCCGAAGTCGCCGCGGTGGTTTCGGCCTGTGATCTGGCGGGGGTTCCGGTCATTCCGCAGGGTGGCAATACTTCGCTGTGCGGTGCAGCCGTCGCAGAGCGGCCGGGCGCGGTGATACTGTCTTTGGCGCGGATGCGGTCCATTGGTGATCCGGACCCTGACAGCGGCACGATCGACGTCGATGCCGGTGTGGTGCTGGCGGCGCTGCACGAGGCGCTATTGCCCCACGATCTGATCTTTCCCATGCATCTGGGGGCCGAAGGCACCGCACAGATCGGCGGGCTGATCAGTACCAATGCCGGGGGCAGCCATGCGGCGCGCTACGGCATGATGCAGGACCTCGTTCTGGGGCTGGAGGTAGTGCTGCATGACGGCGCGATCTGGGATGGTATGCGGCATGCGCAAAAGGACAACGCGGGCTACCAGCTGCGCAAGCTGTTCTGCGGTGCCGAGGGGACGCTGGGCGTGGTAACACGCGCGGTGCTGAAGCTTTATCCGGCCCCCAAACAGCGCGAAACCGCGTTTCTGGCGATCCCTGATCTGGAAGCACTGGTTGCTTTGGGAACACTTATTCGCACCGAGGCAGGCGAGTTCATCAGCGCGTTGGAATTCTTCTGTGACTTCGGCCTCGATCTGGCGCTGCGTCATGTCGATGGGCTTGTGTACCCGCTGGAAACGCGCGCGCCGTGGTACCTGCTGGTCGAGCTGACGGCAGGTTCGATGCGCGTCCCCTTGGCAGAAATGCTTTCGGATATTCTGGAACGCGGCTTTGACAAGGCTATGGTGGTCGATGGTACGATTGCCATGTCTGACAGCCAGCGCGCTGCGCTCTGGGCTCTGCGCGAAGAGCAACCCGAAGGTCAGCGCCTGGAAGGCCCGCAGCTCAAGCATGATATTTCGGTCCCTCCCGGCAGGCTCGCCGGTTTCCTCACTCAGAGCGAGGCCTTGTGTCAGGCAATCATGCCGGGCGTGCGGGTTAATCCGTTTGGCCATCTGGGGGATGGAAACACCCATTACAACTTGTCACTGCCAGAAGCAGGCGGAAGTTTTGACGCTGTGAACGCCGAACTGGCGCTGGCGCTTGGCGGCCTTGCCTCAGACCTCGGGGGCAGCTTTGCGGCAGAGCATGGGCTGGGGCGGTCCAAGGTTGCGCTGGCGAATGCGTTGCGCAGCCCGACCGAGCGCGAATTGATGGCGCGGATCAAGGCCGCGTTCGACCCCGATGGTGTGCTGAATCCGGGTGTGGTGGTGACAGAAAAGCCGTGATCCGCTGCGTTCGAATGACAAGCAATACTTGTCGGTTCGTGAGTTTTCTTGATTTACGCTCGCGGCATCGCGCGGCACCATACGCAAGGACAGCAGTGGCCTGCGGGTGCTTCCCTTGGCCGCCGCCCGTTTGTCCTGTGATGACCCCGACCCGGCTAGCACTTGGGCAGGACTCTCCGAAATTTGTGAGGAAGAACAGCGATGATGCGTAACGGTGGACAGCTTCTTGTCGAAAGTCTGATCGCACTCGGTGCAACGAAGGCGTTTGGCGTTCCCGGCGAAAGCTATCTTGCCGTGCTGGATGCCCTGCACGACACGGCGGGCAAAATGGATTACGTCATGTGCCGGAACGAGGGCGGCGCCGGGTTCATGGCGGCAGCCTATGGCAAGCTGACGGGCATGCCGGGCATCTGCATGGTTACGCGCGGTCCCGGTGTCACCAACGCGTCGATCGGCATTCACACCGCGATGCAGGACAGCGCCCCGATGATCGTTTTCGTGGGCCAGGTCGGCACGGACATGCGGGGGCGCGAAGCGTTTCAGGAAATCGACTACAAGGCCGTATTCGGCACGATGGCGAAATGGGTTGTCGAGATCGACGATGCGAACCGCTTGCCCGAGATCCTGTCGCGCGCCTGGACGAGGGCGGTGACGGGCCGCCCGGGGCCGGTCGTGGTCGCGCTGCCCGAAGATATGCTGACCTCGATGACGGACGCCGCCCCGCTGCGTGGTCCGCTCGACATTCCCGAGGCAGCACCCGCCCCGGCGACGATGGCCCGGATGCGCGAAATGCTGACGGGGGCGAAAAGGCCGCTGATGCTGATTGCGGGCTGCAACTGGCGGGACGACAGCAGCGCCAAACTACAGGCGTTTGCCGAGGCCTCTGATATCCCGGTTGCTGCCATTTTCCGCTATCAAGACCAGTTCGACAACCATTCGCCCGTTTTCATCGGTGAAATGGGTGTCGGCATGACGCCGCAGATTCGCAAGATGGTTCAGAACGCGGACGTGATACTGGCGGTGAACAACCGCTTCGGCGAGATGTCTACCGATGGGTATACCCTCCTTGACTGCCCCGAGCCGAAACAGACCGTGATCCATGTGCACGGGTCCGATCTGGAGCTTGGCAAGGTGTACCGCCCTGCGCTGGGCATCCATGCTGGCCCGAACGCATTTGCCGATGCACTTGCCGAAATCGAGCCGGTCAAGGGCGACTGGGCAGCATGGCGTGCCGAGGGTCGCGAGGCCTATGAGGCGGGCTTTACCCTGCCGGACCTGCCGTCGCCCGTCGACATGGGCAAGGTTTGCGCCATATTGCGCGACAAGCTGCCCGAGGACTTCATCCTGACCAATGGCGCCGGAAATTTCACCGTCTGGTCGGGCAAGTTCTTCAAGTATGGCCCAAAGGCGCGGCTGCTGGCGCCGCAATCGGGCGCGATGGGCTATGGCCTGCCCGCCGCCGTCGCCGCCAAGGTTGCCGCCCCTGACCGCACGGTGGTCTGCTTTGCCGGGGACGGTGATTTCCAGATGAACTGTCAGGAACTCGCGACCGCACTTCAGGCCGGGGCGCAGCCCATCGTGCTGGTGCTCAACAATGGCATCTACGGCACGATCCGCGCGCATCAGGAACGCAACTATCCAACCCGCGTATCCGGCACGACCATGACGGCGAACCCTGATTTCGCGGCCCTCGCCAGGGCCTACGGGTTCCACGCGGAACGGGTCGAAAACACGGCGGATTTCGAGGCGGCGTTCGACCGGGCGCTGGCGTCCAAAACCGGCGCTGTTCTTGACCTTGTTATATCGCCCGAGGCGCTGACGCCGCGGATGACGCTTACACAGATGCGCGAAACCGCGCTTGCGAAGAAGGATCAGGCATGAAGACCGGGGACGACATCCGACTGGGTGCGGATATCGGTGGCACGTTCACCGATATCGTGCTCGACGTGCGCGGCACGCTTTTCTCGACCAAGGTGCTGACCACCTACATGGCACCCGAACAGGCGATTCTGGACGGGATCGCGATCGTGATCGAGCAGGCGGGGATCAGTGCGAACCAAATCGACATGATCATTCATGGCACGACGCTGGCGACCAATGCGCTGATCGAGCGGCGCGGTGCGCGTACCGCGTTGATCACGACCGAAGGATTCCGCGATGTGATCGAGATGCGGACCGAAAACCGGTTCGATCAATACGACATGAACATTGTTCTGCCCCAGCCGCTGATCCCGCGCGAGGACCGGTTCACCGTCGCAGGCCGGATGAGCGCGCAGGGCGAGGAACTTCTGGCGCTGGACGAGGCAGCGCTTGAAGCGCTGGCGAAACAGATTGCCGCGCAGGATTTTGGCGCCATCGCCATCGGGTTCATCCATTCCTACATGAACGATGCGCATGAAAAGCGCGCGCGAGAGATCATGGAAAAGCACCTTGATCTGCCGGTGTCGATCTCTGCCGAGGTGTCGCCGCAAATGCGCGAATACGAGCGCTTCAATACCGTCTGCGCCAATGCCTATGTGCGTCCGCAAATGGCCGATTACCTCGGTCGTTTGCAAACGCGACTCAAGGACATGGGTACAAAATGCCCGGTCTACATGATCCATTCTGGCGGGGGCCTCGTGTCGGTCGAGACGGCGGCGGAATTCCCGGTGCGTCTGGTCGAATCCGGTCCGGCGGGCGGCGCGATCTTTGCCGCAGACATTGCCAAGAGCTTCGGGCTGGATCGGGTCGTTTCCTACGACATGGGGGGCACCACGGCGAAAATCTGCCTGATCGAGGGTTATCAGCCGCAGACCGCCCGCAGTTTCGAGGTCGCGCGTAGCTCGGGCTTCGCCAAGGGCTCGGGAATGCCGATTTCCATCCCCGTGATCGAGATGATCGAGATTGGCGCGGGCGGCGGTTCCATCGCGTCGGTTGATGCCATGAGCCGGATCCAGGCGGGGCCGGAATCGGCGGGGTCGGAACCGGGGCCGGCCTGTTACGCCAAGGGCGGCACGCGCCCGGCCATCACCGATGCCGATCTGCTGCTGGGGAAACTTGATCCGGATAATTTCGCCGGCGGCAAGATCCGGCTTGATGCCGGGGCCGCGGCAACGGCGATGGAGCTTCATGTCGGCGCGAAACTTGGCCTCGATGCGCAGGCCGCTGCCTTTGGCGTCTGCGATGTGGTCGACGAAAACATGGCCAATGCCGCCCGCGTTCATGCGGTCGAGAACGGCAAGAACATCAGCGACAACACGATGATCGCCTTTGGCGGTGCCGCGCCGCTGCACGCCGCGCGCCTGTGCGAAAAGTTGGGCGTTGCACGCTGCCTGATCCCGCAAAGTGCCGGTGTCGGATCAGCCATCGGGTTTTTGCGCGCGCCCTTCGGGTACGAGGCTGTCGCGTCGCAAATCCAGAAGCTGGCCGGGTTCGATGCCGCTGGACTGAACGCACTGCTGAGTGATCTCAGGGCGACGGCCGAGGGCTTCGTGCGCGCTGGCACCGACGGCGAAATCCTGTGCGACATCACGGCCTTCATGCGTTACGCGGGGCAGGGCTGGGAAATCCCGGTTCCTTTGCCTGTTCGCGACTTTACCGCCGCTGACGAGGCAATGATCGAAGACGCGTTCAAAGCCCGCTACGCCGCATTCTTTGGCCGGGCGGTCGAAGGGCCGGAGATCGAATTCGTCACATTCTCGGTCAAGGCGTATGACCAGCGCCCCGACGGCGAACGCCACACTCTCAACGAGTCCGGCGAAGCGATTGCACCCACGGCATTCCGGCCGGTATTTGATCTGGCAGAGGGGCAGGAGCGAGACACGGCCATCGTGGCGCGGACCGCGCTGCGCCCTGGTAACCGGGTGGCGGGGCCTGCGGTGATCGTCGAGGACGAGACATCGACAGTCGTGACCTCGCCATTTGATGTGGTCGTCCAGTCGGACGGCTCGTTGCTCCTTGTGCGCAAAGGTTTGAGCCAATGAACCAGATTGAAGAAATTCGCATGCAGGTGATGTGGAATCGCCTGATTTCGGTGGTCGAAGAGCAGGCGATGACACTGCTGCGCACTGCCTTTTCGACCTCGGTGCGCGAGGCGGGCGACCTGTCGGCAGGGGTCTATAACGCCAAGGGTGAGATGCTCGCCCAGGCGGTGACCGGGACGCCGGGCCATGTGAACACCATGGCCGAGGCGCTACAGCACTTCATCAACGAAATCCCGCGCGAAGAGATGTATCCGGGCGACACCTATGTGACCAACGATCCGTGGAAGGGCACCGGCCACCTGCATGACATCACGATGGTGTCGCCATCGTTCAACGGTGATGAGTTGATCGGCTTTTTCGCCTGCACGGCGCATGTCGTCGATGTGGGCGGGCGTGGCTTTGGCGCGGATGGCAAATCGGTTTACGAGGAAGGCATCCAGATCCCGGTGATGAAATTCGCCGAGCGCGGCGAGGTGAACAAACATCTATTGAAGATCCTGCGCGCCAACGTGCGCGAAGCCAATCAGGTGATAGGTGACTTCTATTCGCTCGCGGCATGCAACGATGTGGGCCACAAACGCCTGATCGAGATGCTGAACGAGGTCGGTTTGCCCAACCTTGATAAGCTGGGTCAATTCATCCTGTCGCGTACCCACAAGGCGATGATGGAGCGCATCGCCGATCTGCCCAAGGGCTCGTGGTCAAACGACATGATGACTGACGGCTATGACGAACAGATCCGGCTGGCGGCTAAAGTTGCTATCGCCAAGGATAGCGTCACCGTCGATCTGACCGGCACCGACCCGATGAGCCGCTGGGGCATCAACGTGCCGCTGATCTATACCAAGGCCTACGCCTGTTACGCGCTGAAATGCGTCGTCGCACCGGATATTCCCAACAACGCCGCTTCGCTTGCGGTGTTTCATGTGACCTCGCCCACCAATATCCTCAACGCTGCTCGGCCGGCGCCGGTTTCGGTGCGGCATGTGCTGGGCCATATGGTACCGGACCTCATACTGGGGGCGCTGGCTAAGGCGCTGCCGGGGCAGGTTCTGGCCGAAGGTGCCGCGGCGCTATGGAACGTGCATATCTCGGTGCGCCCCGAGACGGGCAAGGATGGACGCCGCGCGGAAGTGCTGATGTTCAACTCTGGCGGTATGGGCGCGCGGCCCACGCTGGACGGTCTGTCGGCCACGGCGTTTCCCTCCGGCGTGCACACGATGCCGATCGAGGCCACCGAACATACCGGCCCGATCGTGGTCTGGCGCAAGGAGCTGCGCCCGGATTCGGGTGGTGACGGGCAGTATCGCGGCGGCCTCGGTCAGGTGATCGAGATCGCGCCAGCCGCAGGCCATGAGTTCGAATTTTCGGCCATGTTCGACCGGGTCACAGCCGCCCCGCGCGGCCGTGACGGCGGAGGCGAAGGCGCGCTGGGCTCGGTTACGCTGGACGATGGCACGGTGATGAAACCTAAGGGCTGGCAGTTTGTGCCTGCCGGACGACGGCTGGTCCTCAAGGCGCCCGGTGGTGGTGGTTTCGGAGATCCTGCCAAACGCTCCGAGGCCGCGCGTGACGAAGATCGGGTCAGGGGTTATGTGACGACGACAGGTAAGTGAGCGTGATTGAAGCGCCATGAATGACAAACTAAATCGGAGAAAAACCTTGGGCAAACCATTCAAGAAAATCCTCATCACAGGGGCCGCAGGGCGTCTGGGTTCCGAACTGCGGCGCGGTCTGGCACCGCTGGCCGACACGCTGCTGCTGGCCGATATGGTCGAGATCAAGGACCTGCAGCCGAATGAAGAGGCGTGCATTTTCGATCTGGGCGACGAGGCCGCGACCATCGCCGCGACCAAGGGCTGTGATGCCATCGTCCATATGGGTGGCGCGCCGCACGAGCGGCCCTGGCAGGAAGTACTCGACAGCAACATCCGCGGTTCTTACCACATCTATGAAGGCGCGCGGAAACATGGGGTAAAGCGGGTTGTCTACGCCTCGTCGGTACACGCCATCGGCTATCACAAGATGGGGGACCACATCCCGTGCGACGCCCGCCCGCGTCCCGATAGCCTCTATGGAGTGTCCAAGTGCTTTGTCGAATCCCTTGCCAGCCTCTACTGGGACAAATTCGGGATTGAGAGCGCATGCGTCCGCATCTTCTCGTCCTTTCCGGAACCTGCGGACCGCCGAATGCTGTGGTCGTGGCTGTCATTCGACGATTGCTGCCGCCTTGTCACTGCGTGCCTCACGGCACCGCATCTGGGCCACACGATCACTGTCGGCATGTCCGACAACAAGGTGAAGCCGGTGGATATGACCAATGCCGGGCATTTGGGATTCGCGCCGCAAGACAGCAGCGAACCTTACCGCGCCGAATTGGAGGCAAAGACCGAAGTAGCCGACCCGATGGCGGCCTCGACGCAATGCATCGGTGGCTGGTTCGTTGACCTTGGCCATCCGGACGATGAGGATCAGAAGTGAGCGAAAGCCATGATGTCATGATTGTCGGTGGGGCTGTCATCGGTTCTGCCGTTGCCTGCAGTCTTACCGCCAATTCCGACTTCACTACGCTTGATCACAACACGGTTGTCGAGAGCCATCCACAGGCGAGCGACCCTGTCTTTGCCAACGGCTCTCCCGGCCACGGGCTGCAACAGGGGGCAGCCGCGGGCCGGGGGGTGTCAGAACGGATCATCTATGGTGGTTTCCGCACGCAGGACCTTTCGGACGTCGGCTATGAGCGTATAGTCGGCAAAAGACCTTTCCCGGAAAAGGCCGTGATCTGATGTCTGGGCGTCCACGCGGTCGGCCTCGGAAGGCCAGTATCGCCGAGGGCAAACACGATCCCGGGTTGCTTGCGGCCCGGAGACCGAACATGCAAGACGCCTCGCTCAGGATGATACCGCTCAACGCGCTGCGCGTGTTCTGGGTGGTGGCCCGCAAGGGCAGCTTTCGGGCGGCGGCGGATGAATTGCTGGTGTCACCGCAGGCCGTAAGCCAGCAGATCAAATTGCTGGAAGAGATCCTTGGCGTGCCTTTGTTCGAGCGAAAGGGGCGGGTGATCGAGCCCACCGAGCGGGCAATCGTCCTGTCGCATTTCGTGCAGGCCGGCTTTGACGAATTTGCCGAAGGTGTGCGGCGGATTTCCTCGTCCGCCTATCGCAACCGCATCAACATCAATGTCAGCCCCTATTTTGCCACCCGTTACCTGATGGAACGGCTGGACCGGTTCCGTGATCTTCTTCCCGGGGCCGATCTGCGGCTGACCACGATGATCGAACTGCCGGATTTCACTGCCGATGAAGTGGATGTTTCGATCCAATGGGGGTTTGGCAACTGGAAGGATCACGAGGTCAGACTGCTGGTGCATGATCCCAAGATCATCTGCTGTTCTCCCGCTCTTGCCCAGAAGATCAAGACGCCCGCAGACCTGAGCAAGCAGACATTGCTGCACCCGGTGCTGGCCAGAAGCCTCTGGAGCCGCGTCCTGTCCCATCTTGGCCAGACGGCCTGTGATCCTGCGGGCGAGATCGAGTTTCAGGACGCTGCCACGATGCGCCGGGGGGCGATCAATGGTCTGGGGGTTGGTCTGGTGTCCGAAATCGATTCACAAGAGGATCTTGAATCAGGGCGTCTGGTGGCCCCTCTGGGTGTCGATGCGTTGAAAGACATGGACGAGGCGGACATTCCGGGCTTTTATCTGGTGCTGCCGAAATCTCATCGGCGGATCAAGGCGGTGGCCACCTTTTGTGACTGGATCACGCAAGAGAATTGGAATGTCCGTCCGGACCCGCCGAGCGCCAGCCTGCCCTGACGGTTTGAAAGCCATTTCCGCTTCAGAGCGCGTCTGTCGGAAAGTTCAAGCCAGCGCCCGTGCCACTGCTCGGCGCAGATCGGGCAGAAGGTCGGTCTCGAACCACGGATTGCGCTTCAGCCACGCGGTGTTGCGCCATGACGGATGCGGCAGGGGAAAGGTGGCAGGCGCAAGATCGCGCCAACCGGCGACGACTTGCGTCAACGGCTTTGACGTGCCGAGGTGGCGTTTGATGGCGTAGCCGCCAACAACAAGCCGTAGCTTGACCTCGCCGATTTCAGCCAAGGCACGGTCATGCCATGTCTCCCAGCATATCGGCGGTGGGGGCAGGTCAGAGCCTTTGGCGTCATAGCCCGGCCAGCAGAAGGCGGTGGGCAGGATGCTGACGAGCCCCTGATCGTAGAATGTGGCCGAATTGATGCCCATCCAGTCACGCAGCCGATCTCCTGATCTGTCATTGAATGGTATGCCGGTTTCATGCACGCGCCGCCCCGGCGCCTGGCCCGCGATCAAGATACGAGTTCCGGGCTGAAACCACGGGACAGGTCGAGGGCGGTTGCGGGTCGCCGTCGCGGCAAAGCGGTCACGGCAAAGTGTGCAGCCGTTGATTTCTTTGACGAGGGATGTGGGGCGGGTGAGCATTATGGTCAGGATGTAGTTTGTTCGCAGCGCGATGGTAGCTTTGTTGAAGCAGTTGTCGCAATCAAGCAAGGACAGGGTGCTGGAAAGCAACGTCACAATGTCGCGCTGACAAACGTACATCTACAGGAGCGAACCGCACGATTTTGCAGCCGGGCCAGTTCCATTGGGGCACGATACCCTGATACGGTCAGGCTGGCTCGGGAGTGCTAAAGGAGATGACGCAGAATGGATGAAACACCGCTGGATACCGCGCATGCGGCGATGCAGGTGGCACCCGAGGCCGTCGCACCGCGCATGGCCTTTTACCAGACCCTCGCCGATACCGAGCTTTACCTGCTGTTGGAGTCCGAAGCCGAGGGCGGCGAAATCACCCCGCAGATCTATACCGTCGAGGACAATCAATATGCCTTGGCTTTCGATGACGCGGCTCGGCTTGCGGAATTCGCCGAAGGGGCCGCACCTTACGCGGCGCTGCCGGGCCGGGTGCTGGCGCAGATGCTGGGCGCGCAGGCGATCGGCGTTGGCGTCAATCTGGGCGTCGCGCCGTCGTCGATCCTGATCCCGCCCGAAGCGTTGAGCTGGCTGGTCGACACGCTGGCGCAGCCCGACCCGGCCCAGACAGAGGTGCGGGCCGAAGCGCTGGCGGCACCGGGTGACCTGCCCGAGGCGCTGTTGAAGGCGCTTGATGCCAAGCTGGCGCGCGCCGGCGGGTTGGCGCGTTCGGCCTATATGGCGAGCCTGAGCTTTGCCGGTGGCGGGGCAGGGCATCTGCTGGCCTTCGTGGATGCGGTGCCCGGCGCGCAGGATGCGCTGGCCCGGTCCATTTCCGAGGCGCTCGTTTTCTCGGGTGTCGAGGCGGGGGCGCTCGATGTGGCGTTCGTGGCATCGGATGATCCGGTCGCCGCAAGGCTGGCGCGGGTCGGACTGCGCTTTGATCTGCCCGCGCCACAGGCGCCCGAGCGGTCTACGCCTGCTGCGCCGGGGACGGACCCCGACAGGCCGCCGATCCTGAAGTAACCCGCTCTTTCGCCCTTGCCGGCGGCCTCGCGGCGGTTGCTCAGTAGCCGGATCCGCGATCGACCAGATGCACGAAGGGCTCGCCTGCTTCACCCCGACGGATGTTTTCGGCGATCACCCGAGAGGCCGTGCCGGGGCGCGTCTCGGAGGCGCAATGCGGGGTCACGGTCACTTTGGGATGGGCCCAGTAGGGATGATCCTTTGGCAGCGGTTCCGTGCGGAACACATCAAGCGTGGCATGCCCGATCTGGCCACTGTCCAGTGCAGCCAGCAATGCGTCATCGTCGATCAGCGGCCCGCGTCCGGGGTTCAGGATTATCGCGCCACGCGGCAGTAGAGCGAGGGTTTCGGCGTTCAGCAGATTTTCGGTTTCCGACGTCAGCGGCAGCAGCAGCACGACGATCTCGGCTGTGCTGAGCGCCCGGCGCAAGCCGTCCGCGCCATGCAGGCATGTGACGCCTTCGATGGATTTTTCGGACCGGCTCCAACCGGTCACCGGAAAGCCAAGCCGGGTGAGTGCCTGCGCACAGGCTGTTCCCAGTTCACCAAGGCCCAGCATCGTTACAGGCCGATCATAGGCCAACGGCGGAGTGTTGGTGCGCCAGACACCGTCCTGCCCATGAATATACGTATCAATGCTCAGATGATGGCGTAGCGTATGCCCTGTCACCCATTCGACCATGCCTTGCGACAGCCCATCATCGACCATCCGTGCCAGTGGCTGCGTAAGGGTTTTGTTTCCCACCACATCCTCGACCCCGGCCCAGAGGTTCAGCACCGCCTTGGCGCGTGTGTAGGGGGTGAAGTCCTGCACAGAGCTGTTGGGCGCGTAGACGATATAATCCACCTCTTCGGGGGCGATGTCAGTGCCCAGATTTGCCGAAATGCCAACGTCGGCCAGCGCGGCGCGCAAGGGGGCTTCGTAAGTAACCCAGCGCTCTGGCTTGGCGGCAAAAAGAATATTGATGGGCATACAGAAAATTTACCTTGGTCTGTGGACATGTGCGCTCTGGACCATGCCAAAGCCGAGCAGCAGTATCAACATGGCCGAGCCGCCATAGCTGACCAGTGGTAGCGGCACGCCGACGACAGGGGCCAGCCCCATCACCATCGACATGTTGACGGCGAAGAAAAGAAAGAAGGTCGCGGCGATCCCGAAGGTCAGCAAAGACGAGAACCGGTCGCGATTGGCCAGCGCCGATGAGATGCAGAAGACGACGATCAAGGCATAAAGACCCAGCAGAGAGATCGCCCCGACAAACCCGAATTCCTCGGCCAGCGTGGTAAAGATGAAATCGGTATGTTTCTCGGGCAGGAAGTTCAGCCGGGATTGCGTGCCCTGCATGAAGCCGCGCCCGGTCCAACCGCCGGAGCCGAGCGCGATCTTCGACTGGGTGATGTGGTAGCCCGCGCCCAACGGGTCGCTGGATGGGTCGAGGAATGTGTCGATCCGGCGAAACTGGTAATCGGCCAGCAATTGCCAGTCGGTGCCGCGGCTCTTGAACACCGCTGTCACAAGGCCAATCCCCGCCGTGGCCACGGCCGCAAAATAGGCCCAGTGCACACCGGCAAGAAACATCATGATCCCACCGGCGGCGATCAACAGGATCGCGGTTCCGAGGTCGGGTTGCTTGAGCACCAGATAGACCGGCACCATGATCAGGATGACAGGAACGATCACCCAGACCGGGCGCGATGTGCGCCCCAGCGGCAGCCAGTCGTAATAGGCTGCCAGCAGCATCACCAGCGTGATCTTCATCAGTTCTGATGGCTGCAGGCGCATTACGCCCAGATCGATCCAGCGTTGTGCGCCCATGCCCACGCTGCCGAACAATTCCACCGCCACCAGCAACGCCAGCGAGCCGGCATAGGCGACCACCGAGATGTTGCGCCAGAACCAGATCGGCACCATCGCCACGGCCATCATCAGGACGAATCCGAAAGCAAAACGCTTCATCTGGGCTGCCGACCAGGGCGTGTAAGAGCCGCCCGCGACGGAATAGAGCATCAGGAACCCGATGCAGGCCACCGCCGTAAGCAGCAATGCGAGCGGCCAGTTGACATAGAGGATCTTGCGCGGGCCGGTCGGAACGGTCTTGACCGTGTATTCAAGGTAGCTCATGCCCGGTCCCCCTCTGTTTCGGCCCGGCTCAGTTGATCCTCGCGCAGCTTTTTCTGCTGGGCCCGGATGCGCGGGCGGTCCTTGCTCGGGTAGGCTTCGAGCGGGGGATCTTCACCGAAGAGCGCCTGCAACGTGATGTCGCGGGCGATGGGCGCCGCGGTCGTTGATCCGCCGCTGCCATGTTCGACCACGACCGAAACGGCGATCTTGGGCGAGTCGAACGGAGCGAAATTGACAAACAGAGCATGATCTCGCCGCTCCCAAGGCAGGTCGCGGTTATTGACCACGCCCGAGGCGCGCTCGGCTGCGGTGATGTTGCGGACCTGGCTGGTGCCGGTCTTGCCGGCCATGCGAAAGGCGTCGTGGATGATCCGGCTCCTATAGGCTGTGCCTCGCCGGTTGTTGGATACCTCGAACATCGCGCGGCGTATCTGTCGCAGATTGTTTTCGTTCAGGCCAAGAGATTCGCCGCGTCCGGTGGGCGTCTCCACCCCGTCGATGGATTTGATCAGCCGCGGCTGCACGGCCCGACCGGTTGCGATCCGCGCTGTCATGATTGCCAGCTGCAAGGGCGACGCCAGCGTAAAGCCTTGCCCGATTGCAGAGTTCACGCTGTCGCCGATTACCCATTCCTGCCCGCGCGTGTTGCGCTTCCAGTCCTTGGTTGGCATCAGACCCTTGGCGACGCTGGTCATCGGCAGGTCGTGCTGTACCCCGAGCCCGAGGCGGTTGGCCATTGAGGTGATCTTCTCGATCCCGGTGCGCAGCGCCATTTCGTAGAAATAGACGTCGCAGCTTTCGCGCAGCGATTGCTGCAGATCGACATTGCCATGTCCGGCGCGACGCCAGCAGTGGAATCTGCGGCCGCTCACTTCCAGATGGCCGGGGCAATACACGGTGTCGTCCGGCTGTGCCTGCCCATCCTCCATGGCGGCCAGTGCCGTCACCATCTTGAAGGTCGAGCCCGGCGGATAGACGCCCTGAACCGCCTTGTTCGGCAGCGGGCGATATTTGTTGTCCAGCAGCGCACGATAATCAGCAACCGAAATCCCCTGCACGAAAAGGTTCGGGTCGAACCCCGGCGTCGAGACACTGGCCAGGATATCGCCCGTCTCGCAATCGATCACGACTGCCGCAGCGCTTTCGCCCGAGAGCCGTGCATTGATATAAGATTGCAGCGCACTGTCGGTGGTGATCTGGATATCCTTGCCCGGCTCGCCCTCGCGACGGCTGAGTTCGCGCATGACGCGGCCTGCGGCGTTCTGCTCGACCCGTTTCGTGCCGGCCTTGCCGCGGAGCATGTCCTCGCGCTGTTTTTCCAGCCCTACCTTGCCGATCTGAAACCGCGGAATCAGCAGCAACTGGTCGGGCGCGTCGATCTTTTCGAGGTCATAGTCGCTGACCGGGCCGACATACCCAACCAGATGCGCATATTCGTCGCGCATCGGATAGCGGCGTGACAGGCCCACTTCGGGACGCACGCCGGGCAGGGCAGGGGCGTTGACGGCAACGCGGCTCAGGGCCTCCCAACTGACCCGGTCGGCGATGGTAACCGGGTGCAGGGACGAGCGGCGCATTTCCTCACGCGCGCGCTCCAGTTCGTCGGGGTCCAACTCGACCAGTTGTGACAGGCGGGCGATCACCTCTTCCACGTCGCCGGCTTCTTCGCGCTCCATCATGATCCGGTAGGAGGGGACATTGGCGGCCACGACCAGGCCATTGCGGTCGAAAATCTCGCCACGGGCCGGTGGGATCAGGCGGATCTTGATCCGGTTCTCATCGGCCAGAAGGCGGAACTGATCGGCCTCCTCGACCTGCAGATGGCGCATGCGCCAGCCAAGCAGCCCCAGAAAACCGGCCTGCCCCGCCCCGAGGATCAGGCCACGTCGGCTGATACGCTTGTGGCTGAGAATGGTCTCGCGTCCCGGGCGCCTCATGCGTGTTGCCTCATTCTGACCGACTCGCCCGGTTTGATCTTGCGCAGGCCCAACAGTACGAACGAGGTCATCACCACCAGGGGATAGATCGCTATGGTCGCGATTACTTGCATCAGGCTCAGGCCAAGCGGTGCCTGATCCACCAGCAATACAGCCAGCGTCAGACGTTCGGCCAGCGTGAGGATCACAAGGACGATGCTGACGGTCAGCCATTCGGGGCCGAACCCCTGATCGCGCAGTCCCGGTGCGCGCGCTTTCAGCGCCTCGGTGCCCATCAGTGCCAGCGCGGCCCATAGCCCGGGCGGGCGCTGGAACAGCAAATCCGCCAGCAGCACCATCGCGGCGATCAACAGCGCGGGCGCAAATTCCGGCCGCCGCAGGACCCATGCACAGCTGAGCGCAAGGATCAGGTCCGGCCCCGCCCAGCCACGCGGCAGCGTATCCAGTGGCAGCAGGCGCCAGAAGATCACAATCAGGCAGAGCACGACAAAGAGCGCGCGCATCGACCAGAGCCGGACCTGGGTCAGTTCAGCCATCGCTGCGCTCCACTTCCGTGGGGTCAGCGGGCAGCGTGCTTCCCGGCAGGGACGCGGGGGCGATCATCTCGCCGGGCGTTTCGATCTGTTCGCTGCCATGATCGCGCAGAACCCGCAGAAATTCGAGCCGCTCATAGTCGGCCGCCAGCCGCAGACGCCTGCGTCCGCCGGGGTCCTCGGCGATGCTGCCCACCAGCAGCCCGGCCGGAAAGACGCCGCCATCGCCCGAGGTGATCACCCTGTCACCGGGGCGCACTTGGCCCGCATCCTCGAGAAAGTCGATCAGCGGCGCGGCGGTGTTGTCGCCCATCACCAGCGCGGATTGCCCGGATGGCTGCACGATCACTGGTATCCGGCTGGAGGTATCGGTCAGCAACAGAACGCGCGACGTGTTTTGGCCGACACCGGATATGCGTCCGACCAACCCCAACCCGTCCATCGCCGCCCAGCCATCGACGATGCCATCGCGCGCGCCGACGTTCAGGACCACCGACTGCCGAAAGGGTGATCCGCTGTCTGCGCTGACCATACCCGTCACGAAGGTCAGGCGCGGATCAAGCCGCACGTTGTTGAGATCGAGCAGGCGGGCGTTTTCCTGCTCCAGTTGCAGGGCGGCTTCTTTCCATGCCTTCATCTGCTGCAATTCGCGGCGTAGCTCCTGATTTTGCTTGTAGATACGATCGTAGCTTTGAAAGTCACGGACCACGTTCACAAAGCCGGTAACAGGGGCGAACAGCCAGTCGAAATTCGGCACCACCGTGTCGACCACCTGTGCTCGAAACCGTTCTACGCGCGGACTGTCGATTCGCCACAGTAAAAACAAGCCCAGCAGGCATGCCAGCAGGACCCCTGTCAGCAGCCGCTTCAGAGGGCCGGTAAAATCGTCGCTGTGTGTCCTGTCCTTGGCCAACAGGTGCCTCATTCGGTCAGGTGTGGCGGGGCATCAGCCAGTCGCGCAACACATAGCACGAAACGCCGCCAATGCAGAAGTTTTGAGCGCGGCCTGAAGGTGCCCCCGTAAAGGCGGGCATCGGGGCTGCCTCAGCTGTCGTAGTCGATGGCGTGGCGCAATTGTTTTTCGAATTCAAGCGCTTTGCCGGTGCCCAATGCTACGCAATTCAGGCTCTCGTCGGCGATCGATACCGCAAGGCCGGTCTGCTCGCGCAGCGCCAGATCAAGATCGCCCAGCAGCGCGCCGCCCCCGGTCAGCATCACGCCGCGGTCGACGATATCGGCGGCCAGGTCGGGCGGTGTCGCTTCCAGCGCGGTCATCACGGCCTCGCAGATCTGCTGCACCGGTTCGGCCAGCGCTTCGGCAACCTGGGCCTGACTGATCTCGATTTCCTTGGGCACACCATTGAGCAAGTCGCGGCCGCGCACCTGCATCGAGGCACCACGTCCGTCATCGGGCATGCGCGCAGTCCCGATCGAAGTCTTGATCCGCTCCGCAGTCGAATCGCCTACCAGCAGGTTTTGCTGGCGGCGCAGATAGTTGATGATCGCTTCATCCATCCGGTCGCCACCCACCCGGACCGAGCGCGCATAGACGATATCGCCCAGGCTGAGCACGGCAACCTCGGTGGTCCCGCCACCGATATCCACCACCATGTTGCCGGTGGGGTCCGTGATCGGCATGCCGGCCCCGATGGCGGCGGCGATCGGTTCGGCAATCAGGCCGGCCCGACGGGCACCGGCGCTGAGCACCGAAGTCCGAATGGCGCGTTTTTCGACAGGTGTCGCGCCGTGCGGCACGCAGACGATGATCTTGGGTTTGGAAAACGTTGAACGTTTGTGCACCTTGCGGATGAAATGCTTGATCATCGCCTCGGCGGCCTCAAAATCGGCGATCACCCCTTCGCGCATCGGGCGGATCGCCTCGATGCTGCCGGGGGTGCGGCCCAGCATCAGCTTGGCGTCTTCGCCAACGGCAAGCACCTTTTTGACGCCATCCTTGACGTGATAGGCCACGACCGATGGTTCACTCAGGATCACACCGCGCCCCTTGACGTAGACCAGCGTATTCGCGGTCCCGAGGTCAATGGCCATGTCGGATGTGAATAGGCCGGGAATTCTGCTCAATATCGACATGATGTCGGAATCCTGTGGTGAAACGTATCTCGGGTCCGTGACTTTGAGGTCCGAACCAGATGTCCTTATAGAGTGGGCACCGGGGCGGATAAAGGGGTCGTTTTGGTATTGTAAGCGCCAAGCCGCCGGTGCGCCAAATGGTTGAGGCGCCGCAGCGGTGGCGATGAACCATTTCGGCGTCGCCCGAGCCATCAATCAAAGGCGAAATGCAGCCACCCATTCAGTGTCACAGGCGGTTTGGGAAAATCGGTGATTCAGGTTCGCTGTGAAACACTATAAGCTGTCCCGGCAAATGAAGGGGCGCAAATGTTAATCATCATCGGCCTTATCCTGGCCTTCGTTCTGGTGCTCATCTTTTCGAATCGACGGACCCGCAACTGCCGCTGGCGCGAGGATCGCGCGCAGGATGTGGGAGGCGCCCGGTACTATCGTTGCATGGCCTGCGGGGGCGAGGCCTTTACAACCAATGGCAAACCGCCTTTGGATTGTCAGAGAAAACCCTCTGAGATGTGAGCCACCCATGACCGAACACACCCCCGAACCGGATGACGCCGCCGCCCGCCGTGCCATGGTGCCGGTGATCTGCTATCCCAACGAAACCCTGCCGGCGCCCGATCTGGCACTCTACGCGCGGGCAAGGGAGGGTGCCGCCAAGATCGACGAGGTGATCGTGCCGCCGCGTGAAGCGGCGTGTTTTCGCGTGGCGGCGGGGCAGTTCTTTCGCATCACGTCGATTGACGGCCCGCAGGTCGGTGATCTGAACCTGTGGAATGCAAATGATCTGGGCGAGCGATTCTATTCGGGCAAGACGCGCGCGCTGCACGGCACGCACCTGACGACGGGCGAGCGGATGTGGTCCAGCTTTCCGCATCTGCGGCCGATGGCGACGATCACGGGCGATACGCTGGGCTGGTATGGTATGGATGAATTCGGTGGCTCGGTGCATGATGTTATCGGCACGCGCTGCGATCCCTATACAGGTAACCTGTTATCTGGTGCGCAGTATCATCATTGCTGTCATTCGAACCTGACGCGCGCGCTGGCCGACGAAGCGGGGATTTCCCTGCAAGAAGCGGAGGGCCATGTGCATGATGTTCTCAATGTCTTCATGTGTACCGGGTTCACTCGCGACACCGGCCAGTATTTCATGAAGGCCAGCCCGGTGCGCCCCGGTGATTATCTTGAATTTTTTGCCGAGATCGACCTGCTGGGCGCGCTCAGCGCGTGCCCGGGCGGTGACTGTTCTGCCGAGCATACCAGCGATGCTGCAGCTTGTTTTCCGCTACGGGTCGAGGTGTTCGCGCCACAAGAGGCTGCGCTGGCAGGCTGGGAAAGCCCGCCGGTCAACGGCTATGACGGCAGCCACGGGCGATAGGGATCGAATTCACGGATGGTAATCCGCCGGGCCAGTGGCGTGGGTTGACCGGACGGCGTCTAGCCCTGCGGGCGCCCGCTCACGAATTCCACGCTGACCGACAGGCCGTCAGAGGATGACGCAGCGTCCAGATTCGATACCAACTCGGCGCTGACAACCTGCGGGATCAAAAGAATCCAGCGCGCCGGTGTCCGGCACTGCGTCGTTCGGCAGGCAAGCGATGCGGTGGCAGGCAGACCCGTGTCGCGAGTGGCTGATCCCGGAGAGAAGCACTGCAAAGCAAAAGGCCCCGGAGATATCTCCGGGGCCTTTTTTCTGTCTCGGGTGCCAGACGCTTTAGTGGGCGTGGCTCTTGTCCCAGTCTTCCTGCTTGGGCAGGATCTCGAACGTGTGCTCGGGCGGCGGTGAGGATACCGTCCATTCCAGCGTGTCGGCGTATTCGTTCCAGTAGTTGTTCTCGGTCACTTTCGCGCCGCGGAAGAGCGAGTAGAACACGATACCAAAGAAGAATACGAAGCTGGCAAAGCTCATGAATGCGCCCACGGATGACCAATAGTTCCACGTGGCGAATGCCTCGGGGTAGTCGATGTAGCGGCGCGGCATGCCCTGACGACCCAGGAAGTGCTGCGGGAAGAATGTCAGGTTTGCACCGATGAACATCACCCAGAAGTGCAGCTTCCCTGCCCATTCGGGATATTGACGGCCCGTGATCTTGCCGAAGTAGAAGTAGACGCCAGCGAAGATCGCAAAGATCGCGCCAAGGCTCATCACGTAGTGGAAGTGAGCCACAACATAGTAGGTGTCGTGATAGGCCCGGTCGAGACCAGCTTGAGAAAGCACAACACCGGTCACGCCGCCAATGGTGAACAAGAACAGGAAGCCGAACGCCCAGAGCATCGGTGTCTTGAACTCGATCGAACCGCTCCACATCGTTGCGATCCAGCTGAACACCTTCACGCCCGTCGGCACCGCGATGACCATCGTCGCCATCATGAAGTAGCTTTGCTGCGTCAACGACAGGCCAACCGTGTACATGTGGTGTGCCCAGACGATGAAGCCGAGCGCGCCAATGGCGATCAGGGCCCAGACCATCGGCAAGTAGCCAAAGATCGGTTTGCGGCTGAACGTCGAGATGACGTGGCTGATGATGCCAAAGCCGGGCAGGATGATGATGTACACCTCAGGGTGACCAAAGAACCACAGGATGTGCTGGTAGAGGATCGGATCACCCCCGCCTGCCGGATCAAAGAAGGTCGTGCCGAAGTTGCGGTCTGTCAGCAGCATGGTGATCGCGCCCGCCAGAACCGGCAGTGCCAGAAGGATCATCCAGGCAGTGACAAAGATCGACCACGAGAAGAGCGGCACCTTGAACAGGGTCATGCCCGGTGCGCGCATGTTCAGGAAGGTGGTGATCATGTTGATCGCACCAAGGATCGACGAAGCGCCCGAAAGGTGCACGGCAAAGATTGCCAGATCCATCGAAATACCCGCCTCGGTGGTCGAGAGCGGCGGATAAAGCACCCAGCCCACACCGGAGCCGAGCTGTCCGTTGCCGCCTGGCGTCAGCAGCGAGGCCACCCCAAGCGATGTACCGGCCACGTAGAGCCAGAAGCTGAGGTTGTTCATCCGCGGGAACGCCATGTCCGGCGCACCGATCTGCAGCGGCATGAAGTAGTTGCCAAACCCACCGAAGAGTGCCGGAATCACGACAAAGAACATCATCAGGACGCCGTGATAGGTGATCATCACGTTCCACAAATGCCCGTTCGGCGTACATTCGCCCGCAGCCGCCGCGGTGAACCGCGCGCCTTCGAGGCACATATACTGTACCCCCGGTTCCATGAGTTCCAGCCTCATGTAGACTGTGAACATGACCGAGATCAGCCCGACAACTGCCGAGGTGACAAGGTAAAGGATACCGATATCCTTGTGGTTCGTGGACATGAACCAGCGCGTGAAGAAGCCGCGCGAGTCGTGGTGCTCATGGCCATGAATGGCTGCATCTGCCATTGGGTGCCTCCTAAGTGGTCTGTTGCCGGGCAAATAGCGTGGAATTGTGCGTGCCCTGACTTCCAAGTGGTTTTAGTGCGCCGTGGCGGCGTGGGCAATGTCAGAGTCGGGCCAACGGCGATAAATATTGTCGAATATTGTCGCACCCCTATTGGAATCTGCGCCCGAAATACCTTTGCCGGCATCTGTGCGCTGAATTTCGAGGCCCGGCAATCAGTGCCAGGCCTTTCGTTGTTCGGGCGCCCCACCAGCCTGTCAGGCTTGGGCGGGCTCCGCCCTGCGCGCCTTTTTCGCGGACGTCCGGGATTTGGCGGTTGGCTTGCTGGCGGTCTTGGCCGCCGATTTGGTAACACCCTTTGACGGTTTGCGGCTGGTCGCCTCGGGTTGGGGTGACGGCGCATCCGCGATCTGGAAAACGCAGAGCTTGCTGCGTTTGCGCCGGATCGTCTTGGTAAAGAAGAATTCCTTGACGTCGAGATAGCTGCGCACCCGCTCTGCGGTTTCGTCGGTGACCACATCATCAGCCACGAATACGCAACCGGGTGCCACAAGCTCGGCCAGGCGGGGCATGTTGCGCTCGATTTCGGCGAAGTCATGCAGCGCATCGCAGAAGATCATGCTGTATTTGCGCTGGATCGGGCTATCGACGATATCGCCGCGCATGATGGTTGTGGTGTAACCCAGAAGATCGTTCATTTTCAGATTGTTGATCATGACGGCATTTGATCCGCCAGGGTGCAGGATCGCTTCGGCCACGCGGCCCTTGTCATGGTCTAGGCGCAGCGGTTGATTGAACCGTTCCTGCCATTCCTCGGCGCTGGCGATGCCAAAGTCGATGATGTCGTATTTCACCCGCGAGCCACCCGCCGCTTCGCGGTCGCGCAAACCGGCGGCAATCGCTGTGCTCGATCGCCCGAGCCATGGCCCGACTTCCAGAACGTCGCCGGTGGTGCGTCGCGCCGCGTTATAGATCGCCTGAAGATCGCTGGCCGACATCCAGCCATTGGGAAAGCCCCTGGGCACGCTGGGCAGCGGGTGTTCAAGGAACGCATTTATCCTGTTGGGATCGGTGATTTCTGACATCTTACTGCCTCCGCCCTATGTCCATTTGCTGGATCATTGCAGTGAAATTGACGGGTAGAAGGGCGCATTGCAAGGTTTTTGCACGGTGTCGCACCGCATCGTGCCCGATTTTGGAGCCCATTCCGTGGGCGGTGCTTCAGCCCGGCGTGCCGAACACGCCATCAAAGGTCTGACGCAATGCCACATCCACGTCTTCCATCGCCACCGGCAGGCCCAGGTCAACGAGGCTGGTCACGCCGTGGTCAGTGATTCCGCAAGGCACGATACCGCTGAAATGCTCCAGATCCGGTTCGACGTTGATCGAGATGCCGTGGAAACTGATCCATTTGCGCAGGCGGATGCCGATGGCAGCAATCTTGTCCTCGGTCACTGCGCCGGTGGCGCTGCGTGGCTTCTCGGGGCGTTCGACCCAGACGCCGACGCGGCCCGCTCGGATTTCGCCGCGCACGTTGAAACGCTCCAGCGTGGCGATCACCCATGCCTCAAGCTGCCGGACAAAGGCGCGCACGTCACGGCCACGCCGCCCGACATCGAGCATGACATAGACGACACGCTGGCCGGGGCCGTGATAGGTGTACTGCCCGCCGCGCCGCGCCTCATAAACCGGAAAGCGGTCCGGGTCGGTCAGATCGGCAGGATTGGCCGATGTGCCCGAGGTATAGAGGGGCGGATGCTCGACCAGCCAGATCATCTCGTCGGCGTCGCCCCGGGCTATCGCTTTGACGCGCGTTTCCATCACGTGCAAAGCGTGTTCGTAATCTGTCAAACCGTCAGAGATGACCCATTCCACCATACCCGCCTGATACAGCGCGCCCGCGCGGTTGAAAAGCCGCTGTGATAGGTGCGAATTTGGCCTTCACAAACCTCTTCGGGTCAGCTAAACGCCTCTGACCATCACGGATTGCGGTCGTGGCGGAATGGTAGACGCGCAGCGTTGAGGTCGCTGTGGGGTAACACCCGTGAGAGTTCGAGTCTCTCCGACCGCACCACTTTTTTGCTTGAGGCCCATATTTTCATGCAAGGAAAAGAAGGGCCACGATTGCAGCCCCTCAGGACGTGCCTCGCTTGGCGCCGGTCCGCTTGATCAGCAACTCCAGATCGGCCACCTTCACCAGAGAGGCCCCACCAAGCCGGTTATCGTCACTTTCTTGGATTTCGCCAACCGGTGGTTTGCCGCAGCGTCACGCCCAAAAACTCCGTCCTCTTAAGGCATGCATGGCCCGCGGCATCTCTGTAGGTCTGCCGGCACCCATGCCGGACTGATGGTGTGGCTTCCCAGTCCATCTCCGGTCACATCGTCGACTAAACTTCAAGAAATTCATGCGTGGTGCGGCGAAGGTCCGGGGCTGCCCTGATTGCCTCGGCCGCTCGCGGCGCTTTCCGCCCTTTGAGAAGTGCGCCGCAGCCGTCATTTGGGTTAAGCGTAGGCGACGCCTCCTGCTGGAGGCACGCGCAACCGAATTCTATCCCCCCCCAAATAGGCGCAAGCAGCCCGGCACGCCTGTAGACCGAGAACTTGGCTTCCAAGGCCAGATCTTGCATTCCGTGGGCGTTTCGCGGGATACGGACGCGCAAAGACCCATCTCGGGCGGACAATCGAAAGTCGAAAACAACAATGCCCCAGGCCGACCAACTCAAAACAGATTGTTCGAAATGCGCAGCTCTTTGCTGCGTCGTGCTTGCCTTCGACAAAGGTGAGGATTTCGCATTCGACAAGAACCCGGGGGAACCGTGCAGGAATCTGTCGGGGCACAGTTGCTCAATCCATGACAAGTTAAAGCAGGATGGTTTTCCGGGCTGCGTTGCCTACGATTGTCTCGGCGCCGGAAACCGAGTTGTTCAGGAAGTATTCGGGGGGCGAACTTGGCAAAACGAACCCCGCCTCATGCCAGTGATGATGGAAGCTTTCTCAGGCATGCGCGAGGTCCACAAACGGATAGACTTGCTGCGTGCCGCCGAGGCCCTGCCGCTAGAGCCGCGCGACAAACAGACACGTCAAGGCTTCCTCGCTCGCCTCGAGCAGCACAGGTGGAGCGGACCCGAACTCAATGAGTTCGAGGTGGGGCTCGCGTTGGAGATCGACATCTTTTTCCACGGGATCAGGAAATATGTGCCCGCCTCCTTTCCCGCCGGAAGGTGAGATTGGCAGTGGAAGCTGCGGAATTGCTCTTATCAAAGTGAAGGTCGTCGATGTCATTGCGTCTGGCCAGATCTAAGAACGAGCGTCTATGCGGCAAAGCAAGACTCAGAAACCTGTACGCTTCGAGATATCTAAAGGCACCCAGGCGTCGCTCGACAAATGGATGCAACACCCATTGATGGTAGGGTCAGAATATCTTCTGTCGGGCCGTTCACACCGACGGCAACTCTGCATCACGCAGCGCTTTTCCATTTTACGGGGGTAACGTAAGCGACGCTGTCATCAACACTGATCATCACATCGCCGTCCTGAATGTTGACCTGGAGCTTCATCGCGCGGCTTGCCAGATTGGCCAGTGCGCCTGTTTCGGCTTCGGAAAAATTTGTCACATGGAGATTGTCAAAACGGGTGGTGCTGTTCTTGACCTTGTCCCACCACATCTCGGCAGTCCTGCCACCATAGGGGTAGATGATCACCTTGCCGGCCTTGCCACAGGACTGACGGATCACCTTCTCGCTTGGAAGGCCCAACGCCACCCACACATCAATCTCTCCGCTCAGGCTCTTCTGCCAGATGTCTGGCTCGTCATCCGTTGAGAGGCCCTTGGTCATTTCCAGATGCTCATGGGCATTCAGCGCAAAAGCGAGAATGCGCACCATCAGTCGTTCATCCGTCTCTGAGGGATGTTTGGCCACGGTCAGTTTATGGGTCTCGTAATAGTGACGATCCATGTCAGAGACCGAGAGTTCAACTTTATAAATAGTGGCCTTTTGCGCCATGATTTGTTCCAAATCTTCAAAGATTGGAATGCCTACTCCGTCTGCCGACTTTTGGAAAGGATATACAACCGCTGCGCCTGAAGCGGGGCAACACGAAGCGTGAATGCGAGCATGTCGTTTCCGGTTCTGAGAAATGCGACATGATGGTCTCAAATCAACGGGTCCATAAAGTTTTCGCCCAGAGCCGACATCAGCGTGGTCCCGGGCGAGGGTCGGATATCCGGTCGATCCCTTCCGTTGTACCCGTTGTCGATTGGCATTCTGACGAACAGCGAAACAAGTGAAAACCGCTAGCATGATGCGTGTGGTCGACATTTTACTCTTGCTGGCTGTTCGCATGAAAGCCATCAAAGGAGCAGCCGACTGTGCGGCAATTGTTCACCTTGCCAATTCACATCTTCGTGACAGATAAACTGCCCTATGAAATCGCGCCTGATCCTACCAGCCAATCCCAGCGGGCTTTTGGCGTTTATGCTGTCCGCGCTGCTTGCGGTACAGGTCGCGGTTGCGTTCCTGCCGGTCGAGGCCGTGAATGACGATGGCGCCTCGGGTTTCAGTATCGTCATCTGCTCGGACGGCGGTACGCGCACAATTTCGATGCCTGCGAACGACGATGATGCAGACGGTACGCCCATGCCGAACGGGCATTGCCCGCTCTGTATCGTGTCGGCGGCCGTGCTCGACTGCGGTTTGGAACCTGTCGATGCAAGTCGCATCATATCGACATTGCGGTATGGCTACACCCCCTCGCCCCAGACCCGTGGCCAGCATGGCGACTGGCTTGATGCCATTCGCGCTCCACCATTCGGTTAATGTTGCCAGACATCTTCGCGTGATTTGCCCTGTCGGCGGTGCCTAGGGTGGGTGCGCGCGTTTTTCCAACAAAACCCTGGATGACAATTCGAATGACCCTAAAAAAACACGCGTGCTTCGGCACGACCGTCCTGCTGATGTGCTCGACCTCCAACTTGGCCTTCGCGCAGGAAAGCGATGCGATCACGATCGCGCTCGACCCCATTCTGGTGCAAAACCAGACCATTGCCGACGGCCCCATGTCGACCGTGGTTGACGAGATCGATCTTGGCACGGCCCCTGCGCAGGATGGGGCGGAGGCCTTGCGCTCGGTCCCCGGTGTGACTTCGGGGCGTATGGGTGGTCACGGCCTTGAACTGGTCATCCGCGGCCAGCAGCAAAACCAGCTCAACGTGATCGACGCGGGCTCATTCACCTATGGTGCTTGTCCTAACCGCATGGACCCGCCGACCGCGACGGCGTCGTTCAACCGCGCCGACCGGATCATCGTGGAAAAGGGTTATGCCAGTGTGACACATGGCCCCGGCGGATCAGGCGGGACAGTGATCCTTGAACGCGAAGCGCCGGAGCTGGAGCAGGAAACGCGTTTTTCAGGTGAATTCAGGACCGGCCTTTCCAGCAACGGCGGCAATATCGATCTGGGCGGGCAGTTTACCGTCGATCTGGGCGGCGGATTCTACATGGAGGCCGGCGGAGAGATCAAATCGGCCGATAACTACAAGGACGGTTCGGGACAAAGCGTGCGAAGTTCCTTTGACGAGAAAAGCGCCGGCGTGACCCTTGGGTATTCGGGCAATGGCGCCGATCTGGCTTTCGACGCCGAATACAAATTGGCCGAGGATATGCTTTTCCCCGGTGCGGGCATGGACAGCCCCTTTGACGAGGCGATCACCTACCGTCTGCGCGGTGGCGTGGATGTGGATGCAGGCGCTCTGATCCGCATCGAAGGGGTGCTTTACCATACCGCGGTCGATCACGTGATGGACAACTACTCGCTGCGGCCCGTGGGCGCGATGGCGATGCGCACGCCTGCGACCTCGGACACTCTGGGCGGCAAGCTTGAGGCTCATCTGAGCTTTGGCGCGACCGAGGTTAAGATCGGGCTCGACCATCAGGCCAATAGGCGCGATGCGACAGCCTTTGGCGGGATGCCCGCGATGATTCCCATGCTGGAAGCCGAGAACCCGGCGCGGGCGCAGTTCCTGATCTGGCCGGATACGACGATTGCGCAGACCGGCCTTTATTTCGAGGCCGAGACCGAGATCACCGAGGCGACGCGTCTGAAATACGGCCTGCGCTACGACTATGTCCGGGCCGATGCCGACAAGGCCGCAGTGACGCCCGCGCTCGGCCCCTCGCCGAATGCGCTCTACACCGCGCAGTACGGCACCAACTTCAATTCCGCGCGGGAAGAGCACAACTTTGGCGGATTGCTGCGCCTTGAGCATGAGTTGGATGCCGGCACGCTGTTATTCGCTGGCGTATCGCGGTCTGTGCGAACGGCGGATGCGACCGAGCGTTCGATCGCGCGCATGGGCTGGGTCGGCAACCCCGACATCAATCCGGAAAAGCACTACCAGCTTGATTTCGGGGTGCAGATCGACCGGGGTGCTTGGTATCTCAATGCCAACGCCTATGCGGATTGGGTGGATGACTACATCCTGCGCGATCAGTTCAGCGTTGCGGGAACGACCACCTATCGCAACGTGAATGCCCAACTGGCCGGGGTCGAAATCGCCGCCGGATGGGAAGGGAACGGTTGGGAGATTTGGGGGGACGCCACCTATACCTATGGCGAGAACACCACTGATAACCGCGCGCTGGCGCAGATCCCGCCGTTGCAAGGGCAGGTTTCCGCGGCCTATGGGCGGGATTCGTGGCGCGCCGGTGCGCGCGTAAACTGGGCGACCGAGCAAAGCCGGATCGACCCGGCCCGCGATCCCGGCACAACCTCGGGATACGCCACGCTCGACCTGTTCGGCAGCTACGAACTGAGTGAAGCAGCGAGCCTGCGCGCAGGTGTGAACAACGTCACCAATGAGACCTATGCCAACCACCTCAGCCGCACAAACCTGTTCGACCCTGCCCTGACGCAGGTCAATGAACCCGGGAGGACCATATATGTCTCGCTTGATACGCGGTTCTAGGGCGATTATTGCAGGCGCCCTCTGGGCGTTGCCGCTATCGCTATTTCTTGCCTTGACGATGATGCCGCTGGGCGAGGCCGAGGCGCAGGAGGGAGGCGTAACCGCGCCCTCCGAGCTGCCCCAGGCCGGGCTTGATGTGGCAGAGACAACAGTCATCGAGACTGACCTCGGCCCCGCCCCGGCTGCAGACGGCACGTCCTTGCAGCGCGCGGTGCGGTTCGTGCGTTTGGGCGGGTCTGCGATCTGGGCGATCACCGCGCTTTCGGTCGTGGCCTTGGCCCTGACCCTCTGGAAGATCTGGCGGCTGATGCTGATGGGGGCCTGGAGTGGCGGACGCAATGCCCGCGCCGCAGTGGACCTGTGGGCCTCGGGACAGGAAGTCCAGGCGCTTGCCCTGCTGGAGAGACGGCGAAGTTGCCGGGCCCAACTGATCCGGGCCGCGATGACGGCCCGGCGCGACGCGTCGCTCGATAACACCGGAGAGCGCGCCGAAACCGAACGCGTCGCGCGCAACCTGCTTGCGCGGGCGCGCGTTGGCCTGCGCCCTTTGGAGCTGATCGTGGCGATTGCGCCCCTGCTGGGTCTCCTGGGCACGGTGTTGGGTATGATCGCCGCTTTCCAGGCCCTGCAAGAGGCCGGGAGCCGTGCCGATCCGTCGATGCTTGCCGGCGGGATCTGGGAGGCGTTGTTGACCACGGCCGCAGGCATGGCGGTGGCGATCCCGGCGGCGATGGCGTTGACATGGTTCGAAAGCATTGTCGACCGCCTGCGACTGGAGATGGAGGATGCCGCAACGCGGATATTCCTGCGCCCGACATCGCAGATGGACAAGGCGGCAATGGCGCAGGCGGCTGAGTAGGATGTTCGTTTTCGCTCCCCCGAAGCCGCGCCGCAAGCCCAGCCTGACGCCGATGATCGACGTGGTGTTCCTGTTGCTGGTCTTCTTCATGCTGGCCTCACGCTTCGGCGTGGATACGCATCTGCCGCTGAACGCGGGCGGGGAGGCCGGCGACAGCGCCTATACCGGCCCACCGCGCCTGATCGACATCCTGCCCGACCAGGTTCTGCTCAATGGCCGGAGCGTGGAGCCTGACGCGCTGGCCGCCGCAGTGCTGGAGTTGACGCAGGCTCCGACCGACACGGTCGTTCTGCGGGCGCGGTCCGGCGCCATTCTACAACGCGTGGTCGACGTGATGCAGCAGCTGACCGACGCGGGGCTGAGTACTCTGGTTCTGGTGGAGTAGGATATGCAATTTCCCGATCCCCCGCGCCGAAAGCTACCTGAAAGCATCGTACCGATGATCAACGTGGTGTTCCTGTTGCTGATCTTCTTTCTCATGACCGCGCAAATCGCTCCGCCCGAGCCGTTTGATGTCACGCCGCCTGACGTGACCGGCGACGGCGCACCGGCGGATGGCGCATTCACGCTGTATCTGAGCCGGGATGGTGCGCTGGCTTTTGGCGAAAACATGGACGAAGAGGCCGCGCTGGCCGCGCTTGAGGCCGCAAAAGACAGCTACTGCCAAATCGAGGGGTGTTCGGACAGGGGCGAGCAGCCCCGCTTGGTCCTGAGGGCGGATGCGCACGTGTCGGGCGCGCGACTGGCCGGGCTCATGCCGCGTATCGCACAGGCGGGCTTCCCCGAGATCCAACTGGTAACGGTGTCGGAATGAGGGGGGTGATGGAATTTGGGGTGTTCGTCGCTCTCGCGGCGGGAGCGCATTTGGTGGTCGCGGCCTCTGTGCCGGATCTCAAGGGCGCGCAGGCGGCTGGAAACCAAGGCACCTCGGTTGTGTCGCTTCAAGCCGCCAGCGCCACGGTCGCCGCCATGGTCGAAGTTTGGGAGAGACCGCCCGATCTGGCGGTGGAGCCTGCCGCGCCCGAGACACCGCAATTGGCTACGCCCGTCCCCCAGATTCCACAGGCTCAAACCGATTCACCCCCGCCCATGCAAGCCCCGCAACCCTTGAGCCTCGCCGTCCCGCAATCGGAAAGCCTGCCGAATCGCAGCGTGACGGCCAGCCCGCTGCCGCCTGAGGTGCCGGATCCCCGGCCCGAGACCGAGACTGCACGGCTCGCCGATATTCGCCCGACGGCACGACCCAAGGATTTGGCGCGCCAGGCCCCGGCGCAGGAATCACGCAAGCAGAAAAAGTCGCCGGTCACGTCAAGGTCCAGTGCGCTGCAGAAGGCCAGTGGCCAGGGAAGCGGGGCCAATGCCGGAACGCAAGGCCAGCAGCGCCCCGCGACCTTGAACGCGGGCCAGATCCAGAGCCTGACCGCCCAGTGGGGGGCGAAGGTGCGGCGTAAGATTGAACAGGCAAAGCGATATCCGGCTGGCGCGCGGGGGGCGTCGGGCACAGTTACGGTGCGGATCACCGTGGGCCGTGACGGAAGCCTGCGCGGCGTTTCCCTGGCGGGTTCGTCAGGCCATCAGGTGCTGGACAAGGCCGCACTGCGCGCTGTGCGCGCTTCCCGTCGGTTTCCCTCTGCCCCAAACGGATTGACCAAGCCGAGCTATACATTCACCTTGGCGATGACGTTCAATAGCTAGCGGTTTGCAGGGTTACATGCGCCCTCAACATGTCGAATCATCATTCTGCAATAACGATCCCGCCCCTTACCCCTGATCGGCAGCGGCAGCTTACTCATTTTCATCCAGTTCCACGGTGTCGACCTGCGTAGAGCCAGCAGTGCCGGCGCTCTCAACCCACCTCGTTACCATCGAACCGCGCGGCAAGCGCGCGCCTGTCGATTTTCTGCGAGGTCGTGCGGGGAAAGGCGTCGATGATGTGTACGGCCTGCGGGACGGCATAGGATGGCAAGCGGTCTGCACAATGTCGCAGCAGGTCATTGGCCGAAACAGTGCTGCTGCCGTGCAATGTGACTGCCGCTTCGATAACGGTGCCTTCACGGGCCGTATAACTGCCGGCCTCTTCGACGTTGCCATGCTCGGCAAGCACGGCCTCCACCTCGTCCAATTCGATCCGAAAACCGCGTATCTTGATCTGCCGATCCTTGCGCCCCAGAAACAGCATCCCGTGCGCGCCATCCTCGACCACGATATCGCCGGTCCGATAGAACACGTCTGTGATGTCATCGGTTACGTTGCGGCGATAGAAACAAGCCGCGTTCAGCGCGGGCGCCCGCCAGTAGCCCCGCATTCGCGTCGGTGATCGGATCAGCAATTCGCCAGTTTCACCCGGTGCCACCTGATGATCGTTTTCATCCAGGATCAACGCTTCGGCGATATTCCAGGCGCGCCCGATGGGAATGGTTTCGGTGGTCTCGGTCACGGGCGCATCCACGTGATGATAGGTGCACATGTTCACCTCGGCGGGGCCATAGGAATTGCTGAAACGCGCATGGGGCCATTGCGCCATAAGCGCGCCAAGGTATTTCGGCGGAAAGGGTTCTCCGCCGAAGATCACCCATCGCAGCGTGGACAGGTCGCGCTTGTCCAGAACGCCGCGAAGCAGGAGCTGGGTCAGCGCGTGGGGGGCGGAAAACCAGACCGTCAGGCGCTCTGCCTCCATCAGTTCCGACAGACTTGCGGGCAGCTTGGTGTAGGGTTCGGGGATGATGATTGTCGTGGCCCCGCAGAGCGGTGCGCACAGGTAGTCAAAGAGCGAGATGTCGAAATGCAGGGGCGAGTGGTTGCCGAAGCGGTCGGACGATGTGATGGCGTAGAGATCGGCGATGGCCCGCGCATAACTCAGCCCGCTGGAATGGGTATGCGTGATCCCCTTCGGCGTTCCGGTCGAGCCGGAAGTGTACATGATATAGGCGATATCTTCGGGGGTGACTTTCGCTGATGCGGCGGGCGGTGCCGCCCGGATCGCGTCCCAGCTGATGCTCTGCGCGTCTCCCTCAGGGTCGTCGGACAGACCGATAACGCAGTCGAGCCTGGCCTTGCCATCCAGCAGTGCCTGTACTTGGGCGCGTTTGTCGTTGCCGGTGATCAGATGCCGCACGCCGCAATGCTCCAGCATTGTGGCGACCCTTTCGACCGGCGCGCCGGGATCAATCGGCACATAGGCTGCGCCGGCCTTGAGGATGCCGTAGAGCGCGACCGGCGTTTCAAGTGCCTTGTTCATGTAGATGCCAACGCGGTCGCCGCGCCGCACGCCCTGATCCATCAACACCCCCGCGAGGCGGGAGCTCAGGGTCGCCAGCGCCTGATAGGTCAGGCTATTGCCCAGAAACCGAAATGCCTCCCGGTTCGGATCGCGGGAGGCAGATCGGTCGACCATCTCGTGCAGAAAATTCACTCTCATCGTGTTCTTTCCTCAAGATCCTGCCTGCCCGGCACGCCGCGGTGCGGTGGATTTATCAACAATACCAGACATGTGCGACCGTCAGCGCATTGGCGGCAAAGACTGGCACGGAAAGGTCGGGGTGCAGACCCGGTGCCAGCGGCGATTGTTCATGTACCAGAATGCGGGCGCCGGGGCGCAGATTCCCGCGCAGCCGGTCGAGCAGAGGTTTCAGAATGGTCATCGGCTGGAATAGAAAGGCGACCGTGGCCTCGGAAATATCCGTGTCGGCGGCATCGCCGGTGATGATGCGGACGCGGCCCGAAACGCCTGCGGCCTGCGCGGTCGCGCGCGCAATCCCGGCAAGCTCCGCGTCCCGTTCCACGCCGACCGCCTCACAGTTCCGGCTCTGCGCAGCTGCGGTCACGACCCGGCCATCGCCGCATCCGAAATCGAACAACGTATCAACGTCGGAGACGCCAGCGATATCGAGCAGTTGCGCGACGAGGGGGAGGGGGGTGCCCAAGTTGATGCCGGGGTCATAGCGACCGGGAGCCACCTGTCCGGCCCGCCCGTGCAGGATTTTGCGGAGCACCCGAGCCGGTTTTATCGCGAAATAGGCGGGCCAGAGCCATGCGGGCGGTGATGCGGTGGCAAAATCCGCAAGTCCCGGCGACAGGACACGTCGGATACAGCCCATTGTGCGCGGCAAAGGCGCGCCCCAGCGGAGCGTCATCCGCGTCGTGACGGCATCGCGTTTCATCAGGGCAAGCTCGCCATGCGTGTACCGCAGCGCGCGGAGTGCTGCAGGCCCGATGCCGTTCGGGATGGCGTAACCCTCTGCGGCGGCTGCCCGCAGCGCGGCTTCGATCTGGTTCGGGGGGATCTGCTGGGTGAACTGCTGAAACTGCGCAGGCACGGCCTGTTCGGGGCGCGCCGAAAACCCCATTGCCGCAAGGCGCGCGATGATCGCTTGCTGCGCCTGCCGGATGTCCGATGCGATTGCCGCGAGGGTTGCGGCTGCCGCCAACACCGTGGGCCGTGCATCGTCTGGCAGGGCTACGGGCGGCAGCGCCAGCAGCGACTCTACCTCCCGGTGCAGCCGGTGGGCATGTATTGCCTTGATAAGGCGATCATTCACCTCGGCCTTTGACAGCGGTGCAGAAGGTGCCGCAGGCGGATCAGCCATCCGTCAGTCCAGCAGCCGGGCGATGATCTGGCGCTGGATATCGGATGTTCCGGAATAAATCAGCCCGCCGGTCGCATCGCGCAGGTTACGCTCGATTCCGTCGGCGCTCAGATACCCCCGGCCACCGAAAATACGGACCGCATCAAGGCTCGACGCGGCAAATGCTTCGGATATGTGCAGCTTGGCCATGGCGGCTTCCAGCGCCGAGGGCCGCCCCATGTCCTTGAGCCACGCGGCGCGATACAGGAGCAGGCGCGATGTTTCGACGCGCAGACGCATCTCGGCCAGACGGTTTGACACGGACTGGTTCTCGCCGATGGGCGTGCCAAAGGTTTCGCGGTTTCGGGAATAGGCTACGCATTCGTCCAGTTGTCGCGCCATTGCCCCCACATGGCTGCTGAAGATAAAGCTGCGCTCCCACTCCATCGTGTGCTGGAAAATGCTCATGCCTGCGCCGACCGGGCCCAGACGCCGGTCTTCGGGCACCCAGCAATCGGTCAGGCGCAGCCCGCCGAGCGGCACCGACCGCAGGCCCATCTTTTCTTCGGGCTGGCCGCGCTCAAACCCCGCATCGCCCGCTTCGACCAGAAAGGCCGAGACACCCCACGCGCCATGATCCGGCGTCGTGCTGGCAAAGACGAGCGCCAGATCGCAGTCGGGGCCCATGCCGATATACGCCTTGGTGCCGTTCAGGACATAACCGCCATCGCAGGCCTCGGCGGTGGTTTTCAGGCTCATGGCGTCAGAGCCTGTTTCAAGCTCGGTCAGCCCATGCGCGCCGACCAAACGCCCGTCGATGAGGCCCGGCACGTATTTGCGCTTCTGCGCGTCTGTCCCAAAGCTGAGGATCGGTTTCAGAACCGCCCAAATCTGGCCGTTGATTCCAAGGGTCAGGCCATTGTCCGCGCAGCCCCGGCCAATCGCTTCGAGCGCCATGATCGTGGTCAGGGTGCTATGCCCCGCGCCGCCGTATTCCTGCGGAATACAAAGGCCGAACAGGCCGAAATCCGCACATTTCTGCCATAGGCCACGCCATCCGGCCTCTTGGCCCGCGCCGTGCCTGTCCCGTTCGGCCAGTCCGGCGTTCAGGGTGCTTTCCGCGAATTCCCGTGCGGAGGCGCAGAGCGCGCGCTGCTCATCGGTTGGGTCGAAACTCATCCCTTCGCTACGCTCCGCCATCCGCTCAGACCTTTTCACGGGCGAGATATGCCGCCATTGCATCAATGCTCGCCAGATTGGTCACGGTGATGTCCTCGGGCGGGATGGTGATCCCGAATTCCATCTCGAGGAAAGCCACCAGACGCATCACCGACAGCGAATCAAGTAACCCGCTGAGCAGCAATTCATCGCTGTCCTGGAACTCGTGCCCGGCAAGCGGCGAACTGGCGAGATACGCTCGGATGGCCGCACGGGCCTGTGCGTTGTCAGTCTTGGTCATATTTAAGTTCCGTTCTTGGCAACGCTCAGGTCAGCAGGCTTAAAACAGACATGTTGATCCCGAAGGCCCGCTCGACAAACCAGTAGAGCGCGATCAGGATCAACAGGGCCGAGCCGCCATATAGCACCACCGGTATGTAGAGCCGCGACTTTCTCAGCATGTAGAGGATCGGGAAACAGGCCACAACAAATGTGATCTGCCCCAGTTCGACACCGATGTTGAAGGCCAGCAGCGTGACGACGATGTTGGATGGCTCGACGCCGTAAGGGGCCAGCACGTTGGCAAAGCCCATCCCGTGCAGCAGCCCGAAGCCAAAGATCACCACCCAAATCTGGCGGCGGGGCGCTGCAACGAGGTTCGCAGCGGCAGCAATGGCGATGGAGACCGCGATCAGGGATTCGACCAATCGTTCGGGCAGCCTCAGGATTTCGAGTGCGGCAAGGCTCAGCGTGATTGAATGCGCGATGGTAAACAACGTCACGACCGCGAGCACATTGAGCAGGGCCGGGCGCAGCCCGTCCACCCTTTCCCAATGCCTGTTGCGGAACACCAGAACCGCAGGAAAGAGCAATGCGAGCAGAAACAGAAGGTGGTCAAGACCGATCAGGATATGTTTGACGCCGTAGATGACGAAGCTCTTGAACAGGTCGGCTGCGGCGGTTCCGGTCAGGTCAATCTTGCGCCGGTCGCTCCCGGAGGCGAAAATCAGCGTATGCCGCGCTTCGTTGCCCTCAAGGCCCGAACGTGCATTGCTCTCGATGGCCAGCAAGATCGGGTGTTCTGGTCCGCCATCCGCGTAGTAGGGATGGTGTTCGATTTCGATCGTGTCTGGCAGCGCGGTGTTGATGGCGGTGGTGAATTTGATGCGCGCGAAGGTTCCGAACCCCACCGGGAGAAAATCGTGACCGGTAATTTCGATAGGATAGCTCTGTGCGCCAATGAAAAAAGTCAGATCAGACTGTAGTCGCGCGTAGGCATCCGCGCTATGGGCGTCGAACTCCTGCTCCGTGATGACGCCATCCCCGTCATCGTCGAGCGCCATGGAATTACCCAGGTCGTTCAGCAGTATTTCAAAACGCCCGGAAACCGAAGTTTCGCCGATGTTCAGGTACACATAGCTTTCACCTGTTCTATGTGCTGCTGCCAGTGTCGGCGCCAGCGCAGCAACCAGGATCAGATAGATCAGCCGTCTTAAAATCAAAATAAAACAGCCTTTTCATTAGCTTATGATCTTTGATGGGGCGTGGAAAGTAATCGAGACAGCAGTTTAGTCAAATCCCCTGCAGGAACAAGACTCAATCATGGGCTGTACTGATCCCGATATGGTGCGTAATGCACTTTTGAACGGGCTCGTAAATCGGGTATCCAAGCCTTCTTGCAAATTGGGATTTCGTCTAAGGTCATGTGTCACGCAACCCGGGAGAATTCCAGTGGATGGGTCTGAGCAGACTGATCTGGCGGTGGCAGACCCGCCGCGTCAGATCGAAGTGCCGCTATCTGCGATGCAGCGGGTACTCTGGGCGTCCCAGACACGGCATCCGGACGCGCCTGTCCAAAACATGGCATTGCTTGCGCATTTGGATGGCGCCATCGATAACGACCGGTTCGTACGGGCCTTTGGTACGGTTGTTCAGGCGTCGGATGCCTTGCGTACCCGGATGACGCCTGCGGGTGGTGCGGCGGCCGTGGTTCTGGCTGATCCGCCACGTCCGGCCGAGGTGATACCGCTGGCGCGAGGCAAGGTGGCCGAGTGGGCGCGGCGGCGATCTGCGCGGCCGCTCGACATGGGTGTTTGCGGTTATGACAGCGTCTTGCTGCGGCACGAGGACGACACGGCGTCGTGGTATCTCAACATTCACCATACTCTCACCGATGCTGCCAGTTCCGCGCTTGTGTTTGAGGCGACCGCCGCGGCCTACGGCGGAGATGGCGCGCTCGGGGAGGTGTCTTACCATGGCTGGGTTGCGGCGCTGCCGCGTGCGCCTGATCCGATGGTGCAGCGCGCGTTGCAGCACTGGAGAAAGCGTGTTCCGGCACCGCGCCCCGGTGGGTTTTACCCAGCGTCCGACCTGCCGACGCCTTGCGCGTCGCAGGTGGCCGTTCCGCTTTCGGATGAGATACGCGATCTGCTGGAGACACGCGAAAAAGGTGTTTATGCTCTCCCTTTCGGCAACCTGTCGCATACGGTGCTGCTGACAGCGGCGTTGGCTCTGTTGATCCACCGGGTCAGCGGCGATTGCCAGTTTTCCATTGGTCTGCCCGTCAGCCACCGGACCAGTGCGGCCTCGCGCCGCTGTATCGGCGCGCTTGTCGAGGTGTTTCCGATGGATATCGAGATTGTCGTGGGCGAGACGCATGCGGCGTTTCATCGACGGGTTGCGGCGGCTGTTTTCGACACGCTCAAATTCGCGATCCCCGGAACCAGCCCCGCGCCTGACTACGCGGCGCTGGTCAACGTTCTGCCGCCCGAAACCGCACCGACGCAGTTCTGCGATATCCCGGCCCGCGTGCAGTGGTTGCATTGTGGCGCGATGGATGCGGGGCAGGCGTTGCGGTTGCATTCGACCCTATATGCCGATGCGCAGGGGCGCACGCCCGACCGCTTCGACCTAGTGCTGGACATCGGGCACGGTGCGGCGGGCGATGGCTATCGCGACCGGATCGCGGAGCATCTGCAAGCGATCTTGCGCGCCCTGCTGGATGATCCCGAGAGCCCACTGGGGGCGGTGCCAATCTGTGGCGCGGCGGATGCGGCCTTGATTGCCGAATGGGAAGCCGCCCCGGATTTCGATGGCGCGGCAGTGCTGCTGCCTGAGCGCCTGAAAGCGGCGCTGGCTGGCAATTCTGCGGTCGTGATCGAGCAGGACGATATCGCACTGACCGGGGACGCGTTGTGGCAATGGGCGTGCGGGGTGGCCGCATCGATCGGCCAGACGTGCCAACCGGGAGCGCGGATCGGCGTCGCGCTGGGCCCGTCCATTCAGGCGGTGGCCGCGATCTACGGCATCCTGCTGGCCGGGGCGTCCTTTGTTCCCATCGACCCGACCCAGCCTGAGGCGCGGCGCAGGAAGCTGGCTGAACGGGCGGGGCTTGCCCATGTGTTCACCTCTGCCGATCAGGTCGACGGGTTGCGCACCCACGCCGCCGCCCCGCTAGCGGCGGTCAGCGATGAAAGCGAAGCCTACCTGCTGTTCACGTCCGGCTCTGCCGGGGAGCCGAAGGGCGTGCCGATCACCCATCTGGGGCTGGCGCGTTACGTCCGCTTCGCGCTCGCGTCCTATTTCGACGCAGCGGAACCACCTGTTGCGTCACTATTCGGCTCGCTGACATTCGATCTGACCCTGACGACGGTTTTTGCCCCGATCCTTGCCGGGGGGCGGCTGGTTGTCTGTCCCGGCAGCGGCGCCGAGGCGATGGCGCAGATCGCCGCCACGCCCGCGATCACATGGTGCAAGGCGACACCCTCGCACCTAAAGATCCTGACCCGGCTCATGGGTAGGGGACATGCGCTGCAAACGCTGGTGGTGGGGGGTGAAGCATTTGCCATGCGCATTGCCGAGGATTTGCGCAGTGCCAACTCCGGTATCGGAATCTTCAACGAATATGGCCCGACCGAAGCTGTGGTCGGCTGCATGATCTACCGCCTTGGTGCGGATTTGGCCGGCAGTGATGTGTTGATCGGAAAACCGGCCCCCGGCACAACACTGCGGATCGTCGACCGCTATGACCAGCGCGTGCCTGTGGGGGTTGCGGGCGAATTGCTGATTTCGCATCCCGGTGTGATGGCCGGATACCTGGGCGACACGGGGCGCGGACCTTTCGTGGAACTGGACGGCATGCGCTACTACCGGTCGGGCGATATCGTGCGACTTCGCAATGATGGTGAGCTGGAGTATCTCGGGCGCTTTGACACGCAGATCAAGGTTGGCGGCATCCGTATCGACCTGACCGAGATCGAACACGCGCTGAGTTGTCATCCGTCGGTCGCGAATGTCGCCGCGGGCTGCTGGGCGCCCTCGCCGAAACCTGTGCGCGTGTATTGCGCGCGCTGCGGGTTGCCGGATGATGTGCCGGGTATTGCCTTCGATGATGCGCAGATATGCCAGACCTGTCGCGAGTATGACCGCGTTGCGCCGGTCGCTCGTAGCTGGTTCCGGACCGAGGAGGATCTGGCCGCCAGGCAAACCGCGGCCCGCGCGTCCGCAACGGGCAAATATGACTGCATGCACCTGCTGAGCGGCGGCAAGGATTCCACCTATGCGCTCTACCGCCTGATCGATCTGGGGTTCACGCCCTACGCCCTGACGCTCGACAATGGCTATATCTCGGAGCAGGCCAAGGACAACATCCGCCGCATCGTGAATGAGCTGGGCATTGACCACGAGTTCGCGACCACCCCGGCGATGAACGCCATTTTCCGAGACTCTCTGGCGTCGCATTCCAACGTCTGCAATGGCTGTTTCAAGACCATCTACACGCTGGCCACCAATCGCGCGCTGGAGCTGGGTATCCCGTTGATCGTCACGGGCCTGTCGCGCGGGCAGCTTTTCGAGACGCGGCTGATACCGCAACAGTTCGCGCTGGACCGGTTCGACCCCGATGCCATCGATCGGGCCGTGCTGAAGGCGCGGCGCAGCTATCACCGCATCGACGACGCCGCGAACCGGCTGCTGGATACCCGTGCCTTTCGGGATGACGCGGTGTTCGAGCAGGTCGAATACCTGGATTTCTATCGCTACGTCGATGTCGATCTCACGACGATGCTGGCGTACCTCGCGGATCGCACCCCCTGGCTGCGGCCCGAGGATACCGGCCGGTCAACCAACTGCCTGATCAACGCCGCAGGAATCCACACCCACAAGATCGAGCAGGGCTATCACAACTACGCGGTTCCCTATGCCTGGGATGTGCGTCTGGGGCACAAGACCCGCGACGAGGCGATGGCAGAGCTGGACGACGATCTGGACGCGGATGATGTGGCGCGCATGTTGTCAGAGATCGGCTATGATCCCGCGCCACGCCAGACCCTGACCGCCTGGGTCAAGCTGGCCGAAGGTGTGACGCAGGCGCCTTCGGCGGCCGAATTTCGGGCCTTTCTGGCGCAAACCCTGCCAGCCCATGCGATTCCAGCCGCGTTCGTGGCGGTTCCGGAGTTTTCGCTGACCCGCAATGGCAAGCTCGACATGGCTGCGCTGCCGGGGCCGGATCGGATCCATCGCCATACGTTGGAGCCGGTTGCCGCGCCATCGAATAGCACCGAGGAAGTGATCATAGCGGCATGGGAGAAGCAACTGCGGATCGAGCCTATCGGGATCGATGACAGTTTCTTTGCGCTTGGCGGCGATTCGCTGGCCGCGCTTGAGATGATCGTGCGGCTGAGTGCCGAGTTCGGTGCGCGCATCCGCGAGGATCTGGCCTTTACCCACACCACGCCGCGCGCGCTCGCTGAAGAGATCGACCGGCTGATGGCATCCGAAGGGGCGGCTCGGCCCGCTGCGGCGGCGCCGGAAATCACGCGGCTGCTCGAAGACGATGTCCCGCCGCTGTCGGTGGGCGAGCAGACGCTGCTCTTTGACCAACGGGCGCGGCCTGATGCGCTGATGTACAATGTGGCGCGGGTTTTTCATGTCGCGGGCACAGTAGATGCGCCCCGGTTCGAGGCAGCGTTGCGGGCGGTCGCGCCGCAGCATCAACCGCTGTCATGGAGCTATGGAACACCGCGCCGCAAGCTGGGGCGGGACGAGGCAATCGAGGTCGTGACCTCTCGCGATGCGATCGTGGTGGAGGCCGTCCCGGAGGCCATTTCGGCATTCCAGATCACGCCGTTTGATCTGTCGGATGGCCCGTTGTTGCGGTGCCTGATACAGCCGGTGCGGGATGGGTCGACGGTGATCACCTTTGCGATCCACCATGTGAGTGGCGATCACGACAGCTTTGATCAGCTGTGGGCGCAGATCATCGACGTGCTGGCGGGCCACCCGGCACCCGAATTGCGAACCGATTACGCATCTTTCTGCGCTTGGCAGGTTGAAACGGGGCAGGCGGCGCATCGAGCGTTCTGGTTCGAGTCCGGGACGCAGACGCCGGCCTCGGCTCTGCTCTGCGAAACTGCTGCACCGGGTGCGCCGGACGGTTTTGTGACGCGCCGCAGTTCACTGTCGCCAGATGAAGTGCGCGCTGCGAACGAAAGGCCGGTGTCGCTGTCTCTGGCAGCGACCGCCGCAGGGTTGCGCCCCTACATGGCTGGCAGTGATCTGGAGATCGGCATTGTCGCCTCTACCCGTGACCACCCGGATGCACAGCCGCTTTTCGGATATCTTCTCAATCCGTTGCCTGTCAGGCTCGATTGCGCGCGGGGGACGACAATTGCGGCGTTGGCGCAGCAGGCGGGGCTCGCGGTCGGGCGTGCGTTGCCGCACCGGTCCTATCCCATCAGCCAAATCCTGGATGACAGGCGGGCCGCCGGACTGGCGGCGGAGCCGCTGCGCGTGTTGGTCGCCTATGACGATGCGATCCCCACCGAACTGGATGGTAAGCCCGTCACGCAACGGGTTGCGTTCAACGGTTCTGCGGTGACGGATCTTTCGATCTTTGTCGAGCTGCGGAAGGATACCGTGGATGTCGGTATCGAATATTCAGGCGCAAAGATCAGCCGGGACGTGGCAAACGCGATGCTGGCACGGGTAGAAGATGCCCTGTGCCGCGCCGTTCGATCGCCAACCGACACTGTAAACCGTGTTGGCGATGGCGCGATGGACCGGAGCGTGCTGATCGGGCCGCCGGTGCGCGATCCCCGGCTTGTCCTCGACCGGATACTTGAGAATGTAGAGAAAAATCCGGCTGCGACAGCAGTGACCTGCGGCGGGCAGAGCATCAGCTGGACGCAACTGAGCCAGTGGTCGGATGCCATCGCCGCGCGGCTGCGGGCCGCGGGCGTTGGCGCGGGCGACCGGGTGATCGTCTGCAAGGCCCGCTCGGCGCATCTGATCGCTGCGATGCTGGGTGTGCTTCGGGCGGGAGGCGTCTATGTCCCGGTCGATCCCAGCTATCCGCCTGAGCGTATCCGAACGATCGTGGTGGGCGCGAAGGCGCGTCTTGCCATCGTGGATGACCCGGCGGCGGTGGCGGGGGGAATAGACATTCCCTGCCTTGGTGTTACGGAAAATGGCATTGATGGCGCTGGATGGAATGGCCAGAGGGCGCCTTTGCCCAGCCCGAAGGCCGACGATGCGGCCTACCTGATCTTCACGTCCGGATCGACGGGCACGCCGCGCGGGGTCAGCATCACCCACCGGCAGGTATCGGACAGCACCAATGCACGCGACATTTTCTACGATGCCCCGCCATCCCGCTTCGCAATGCTGTCTAGCTTTGCGTTTGACAGCAGTATCGCCGGGCTGTTCTGGACGCTTGCGACGGGTGGCACGCTCGTGCTGCCGACCGAGCAGGAGGCGCGGGATGTGGATGCGCTGGCGCGGCTTCTGACCGGTGCGACACATACGCTCTGCGTTCCCACGCTCTATAACGCGATGCTGGATCGGCGCGACCCGGCAGAGCCATGGCCGACACATGTCATTGTCGCAGGCGAGGCCTGTCCCGTGACCACGTTGACGCGCCATTTCGAAGCGGTCCCCGGATCGGCCCTGACCAACGAATACGGCCCCACAGAAGCGACGGTCTGGGCAACAGCGCATAAATGCAAGCCGACCGACAGCGTCGTCCTGTCCGGCCGTCCGGTCGCGGGGGCGTGGGTGGCCGTGGTCGATGCCGAGGACAATATCCTGCCCAGCGGCGTGCCGGGGCATTTGATCATCGGCGGCGCAGGCGTGGCAGATGGCTATGCGGAAAACCCCGCCGCGACGGCAGAGCGATTTGGCGCGTGCGCGGATCATTCGGCTTTTGCCGAGTTGCCGGGGCCGCGCTATTTCCGAACCGGTGACCGCGCCGTCATCTGCGATGGGCAGCTTGTCTATCTTGGCAGGAGCGATGACCAGATCAATATCGGTGGTGCGCGGATCGAGCCGGGGGAGGTGGAAAACACCCTTCTGCGGACCCGGATGATACCGGCAGTGGTTGTCACCGCAGCGGATGTTCGGCCTTTGCCCGAACTGCTGCGCACGCTGCCTGCCGAAACCATCGCCACGGCGATGCAGAAGGCTGGCACAAGCGATGATCCGGCGACCGCGCTGATGCGGTTATTGCAACGCGAAGGGCTGGCCGACATGCGTCTGGTTGCTCATGTCGAACATCGCGGCCCGCTGGATGTCGGCGCGTTGCGCGCAGCGGCGACGCGATATTTGCCGCCTCATTTGCGCCCGGCGATCTATGTCGCCCATGACCGGCTACCACGCACCCCGAACGGCAAGCTCGACCGCATCGCTGCGGCCGAGCTGCCGATCATCGAGGAGGCGCAGCCCGCCCCTTCGGCGCACGCTGCGGCCGCGCCGGATGACGCTGTGGTGGCAAAGCTGACGGAGTTGTTCCGGCACGAACTGCGCAGCCTGGCTTTCGGGCCGCAGGATTCGCTTTTCGATAATGGCGGCAACTCTCTGGCGGCGATCCGGCTGCTGTTGGCGATCGAGAAAGAGTTCGGAGTCCGGCTGGCGACCACTGTTCTATACGAAGCGCCGAGCCCGGCCGCGCTTGCCACGCATCTGGGACTTGGAGAGGGCAATGACGGGCAGGCGCCGATTTTCATCGTGCCCTGCGATGTCGGATACACCGCACCGCCGCCCGCGTTTCATCTGGCGCTGACCGCGCATCGGCCAGTCAAGTACCTGGAGCATCCCTGCATGCGCCCCGGCACGCCGCCGATCTGGACATTGACAGAGCTTGCGCAGATCTATGTTGGCCAGATCGAAAAGCGGTGGCCGACCGGGCCGATCCTGCTGAGTGCATTCTGCATCGGCGCCTATGTCGCCACCGAGATTGCACGCCAGTTTGCCGCTAAGGGGCGCCCGATCACGCATCTGGTCCTGCTTGACCCGAATATCCCGCGTCTGCAGGTCATGCGCATGCGTCTGGAAGCCGGCCTGCCGAACACCCTCACGGCCAAGACCTTTGCAGGGCGCGCGATCGACCTGTGCGATCGGGCGATCAACGCACGACTGCTGGGCGGCGACGGGTATCTGCGGGGAGACCGGCGGCGATCCAAGGCGCTGCGGGCCTATGGGATCTATGTATCGATGCGCTATCTGCGCCGGTTCAACGGCGCCCCGGAGCATATGAGCCTCGATTACTGGGCGCGTGGCCTGATGTTGTCGGCGGCAGCCTATGACGACCTCGCACCCTACACTGACCACGTCGATATTGTCGCCTCCGAAGAGCACCGCGCGATCTTCGAGAGAAGCCCCGAGTTCCTGCAGGCGATCCTGCCGGATCGTACCATCCACTACGTCGAGGACACGCACTGGGATATCGGCATGACGGCCAAAACCGCGCGCCGCGTGTCCGATTGTTTTGAGGCCGCGTTTGACGGAATCGCCAGAAAGTCGGCAGGCTGAACGCCCCGGTGCAAAACGAAACGCCTTCGGGCAGTGCATCCCGCGCGGCGCTGCGCGCGTTGACCATCATCGGCAGCGCCTCGGTGTTACGTATCCTGATCGGTATTGTCCGGCTCAAGATCATCGCGGCGCTGCTGGGGCCGACGGGGGTCGGGCTGTTCGGGCTGTTTACCAATCTGCAAGGAACGGTCGCGTCGGTTGCGGGGCTCGGGCTGAACTTTGGCGGGGTCCGCCAGATGGCGCTGGCGAAGGATGATCCCCTGCGCCTGTCGAACGCCCGCACTGCACTGTTCATCGGTAATCTGTTGCTTGGCCTGATTGCCGTGCCGGCGGCATTCTTCGCCCGCGAATGGCTGGCTGAGCTGATTTTTCAGAATCCGGGACGCGCATGGGAATGCGGGCTGATCGGTATCGGCGTCTTGCTGGCGTTGATGGCCGGATCGCAGGCGGCGGTGCTTCAGGCACTTGGGTTTATCAAGCCACTCGCCTGGCTGAGCGTGATCGAAATCACGCTTGCGACCGGGATAGGCACGCTGATCTTGCTGGAGTGGCGCCTTGGGGGGGTCATTGCGCTGGTCTTGCTGACGCCTGCGCTTAACTTCCTGATCGGGTTGGTGCTGGTGGCCCGCAACGCCGCTGTCGACGTGGCGCCGCGGTGGGCGGCACTGCCGGGTCAATGGCGCGAGACGGTGTCGATTTCGCTCGCTCACATGGCCGGAACCAGCGTCGCACTTCTGACGGTGACCTTTGTCCTGGCGGTGACCGGGTATTATCGCGGCACGGCCGATGTGGGACGGTTGCAGGCCGTGTTGTCGATTTCGGGGCTTTCAACCAGCTTTCTCATCGCGGCGATGCAGACTGATTACTATCCCCGGTTGGTGAAATCTGCTGCCAACGTTGCCGAAACGAACGCTTTGGTGAACGCGCAGGCCCGGCTGGGCCTGCTGGTCAGTGGCCCGTTGCTGATCGGGTTGGCGGGGACGGCTGAATGGATCCTGCCCTTGCTCTTTTCTGCCGAGTTTGCACCGGTCGCGACGCTCATGGGGTGGTGGCTGATGTCGGATATCCTGCTGATACCTGCCAGGGTGGTTGGTTTCCTGATGGTCGCCCACCAGAACAGCAAGGCCTATTTCACAACCCAGTTTCTGGCCAACCTTGCCTTTGCCTTGGTGGTGTCCGGCCTGCTCGGGCTGGAATTCGGGCTGGCATCGCTGGCCATTGGCAAGATCGCGATGACGGCAATTCTGCTGGCGCTGGCGACGGGGTTGGCCAGACGGCATCACGGCTTTCGGTGGTCGGGCAGGGTTGTCACCTTGGCGGTCCTGTTCATGGCGATCATCGCGGCGCTGCGTATCCTTGCCGTGCTGTGGCCCGGTGCGGCCATCGTTCCTGGCGTGTTGGCCGCGGTCCTGTGCGGGGTTTACAGCCTTCGCTGCCTGTCTCGGATGGCTGATGGCGGCATTGCTGCCCGGCTGGGGTTTCTGCGCATGGGCCGCCGGACCCGCAAATGAGCACAAATAGCCCAACTGTTCGGGGCGTCATGCGTTGCGCAGTCGAGGCGGGGTGAGTTGTCAGGCCGTCGGCGTCGAAAGTCGGGAACTTTTCAGGTTCCGGGCGGTTGGAACATCCTGACCTTTGCGTATGGCGACAGGAGAATTCAGCAATTTCCCGTGTTTCGGGCGGCCGGGCGCTGCCATGCTCGGAAAGTCGCTGATTTAAGGGGCCGGGGGCATATGGGTGGTTTGAAATACCTGTGCGAAGTCCTAGACTTTGCTGCTACGACAATAGCGCGACGTTGTGGGTAATCCAATGTCGCAATCAAGGGGCAATCGCCCATGGCCGAAGAGGCGGAACAGGACCGAACCGTGGCTGAACGACGCCGAAATTCCCTGTTTTCCTTGCTGCTTCTGGCAGCGTTCGCCGGTGTGCCGTCGGCCGCTCTGGCGCTTGAGGTGCAGATACCCACGCCCCGCGACAATCCGGCCCTGAACGAGACTTTGGGCGCCGCGTCGCTGCTGATGGCAATGCAGCCGCGCACGGACCTTGCGGCACAGGATATCGTCGCCGCTGCGCGGGCTGATTATCAACGGTTGCTGACCACGCTCTATGAACAGGCGTATTATTCGCCGGTGATCAGCATCACGCTGGACGGTCGCGAAGCGGCGGATCTGTCGCCCGTCGCGCCGCTGGGGGATGTGAAGCGTGCGGTGATCCGGGTGCAGCCCGGCCCGCTGTTTCGGTTTGGCGATCTGCGCATGGCACCGCTGGCGCCGGGCACGCGCTTGCCCGAAGGATTCGCAAAGGGTCAGGTGGCCGGTGTTGATGTGCTGAGAGACACCGCCGAGGCGGGCGTGGACAACTGGCGGGCCGTCGGGCATGCCAAGGCCGCGATTGGGGCACAGCAGATCACCGCGCGCCACGACCGCGCCCGTATCGACGCGGCGATCGCGCTGGAGCCTGGCCCGTTGTTGCGTTTCGGTGATCTGCTGGTCACCGGAAACGACAAAGTGCGTACCAAACGGATCAAGGAAATCGCGGGGCTGCCGAAAGGTGAGGTTTATTCACCCAAGACGCTGGAGCGCGCCACCGAACGGCTGCGGCGAAGCGGTGCATTCAATGTTGCGACTCTGCGCGAGGCCGATGAGGTCGGGCCGGGCGATACGCTGGATATCACCGCGCAGATCACCGAGGCGCCACCGCGCCGGTTCAGCTTTGGTGCGGAACTGTCGTCGCTTGAAGGGCTGGGGCTTTCCACGATGTGGATGCATCGCAATATCTTTGGCGGGGCAGAGCGGTTGCGGCTGGATGGCGAGGTCACCGGGATTGGCGGTGACAGCGGCGGGATCGATTACCGGCTTGGCGCGCGGTTCGAGCGGCCTGCAACGTTTGATTCCGATATGGATTTCTTCCTGGGTTTCGAGTTCGAAGAACTGGACGAACCATCGTTTTCTGCCACCACCTTCGCGCTGGAGAGCGGGATCGTGCACCATGCGTCGGAGCATCGCGAGTTTTCTTACGGGGTGGGCTATCGGGTCTCGGACACGGTGGATGTGTTCGGGACGGGATCCTATTCGATTTTCACGCTGCCGTTGAGCGCGCGCTACGATTACCGCGATGACAAGCTCAACGCGAAATCGGGCTATTTTGCCGAGGCCAGCATGACTCCGTTCGTCAATCTGTCTGGCACCGATGACGGGATGCGCAGCAAGCTTGACCTGCGCGGCTATTACAGTGTCGGGCCGGAAAAGCGGGTGACACTTGCAGCGCGTGGGCAGGTCGGGTCGCTGGTCGGCCCCAACCTGGCGGACGCGCCTGCGGATTTCCTTTATTACTCGGGCGGCGGCGGCACGGTGCGCGGGCAGGGCTACCAGTCGCTGGGCGTGGATTTGGGCGGCGGCAGCATCAGCGGCGGCCGGTCGTTCTTGGGGCTGTCGGGGGAATTGCGGGTTCAAACCACCGAAAAGATCAGCCTCGTGGGGTTCTACGACACCGGCTATATCGGCGCCGAGGGGTTCCCCGATGGCAGTTCCGGCAAGTGGCATAGCGGCGCGGGCATCGGTGCGCGCTATGACACCGGGATCGGTCCGGTGCGGCTGGATGTGGCCGTCCCGGTCAGCGGGCCGGGCAGCAATTCGGGCTTTGAAATCTATATCGGCATAGGACAGGCATTTTGAGCTGGCTTCGCTTCATACTGGTCGCGCTGGTCCTGTGCCTGCCAGCCGTCGTGACGGCGCAGGACAGTGCCGACGACAAGGGGTATCTGACGCGCCTGTTGCAGGACAGTCTGGGCGGCGAGGGGCGCGTGGTCGATATCACCGGGTTTCGCGGCGCATTGAGCAGCGAGGCGACCATCGACAAGGTGACCGTGGCGGACAAGGACGGCATCTGGCTGACCCTGACCGATCTTACCTTGCAATGGACGCGTTCGGCGCTGTTGCGTGGCGAGCTCGACGTGCAGACCCTGAGCGCCAAGAAGATCGTGCTGTCCCGCGCCCCCAAGGAAAAGAACGACGGTCTGCCCGCCCCCGAGGCAGAGCCGTTTTCGCTGCCGGAACTTCCGGTGTCGATCAAGCTCGACACGCTCAAGGTGGACGAGATCATCATTGGTGCGCCGCTGTTGGGCGAGGAACTGCGGCTGTCACTCAAGGCTTCAGCGATGCTGGCGGGCGGCGACGCATCGGTGGACCTGTCGGCCCGCAGGCTGGACGACAAGCGGGGCACGTTCAATTTCAAGGCGAAGTTCGCAGAGGCCAGCCAGATGCTGAACCTCGATCTGGCGTTGAGCGAGGCAGCAGGGGGGATCGCGTCGCGGCTGCTCGACCTGCCGGGACGCCCCAGCGTTGATCTGATCGTTGCAGGCGAGGGGCCGCTGGATGATTTCGCCTCTGACATCGAGCTGAAATCCGACGGTGAAAAGCGCCTGTCGGGTCAGGTCATCCTGAGCGCGGTCAAGGCCCGGGCAGGTGGTGACGACCCTGCACGCCAATTCTCGGCCAATCTGGGCGGGGATGTGACCGCCCTGCTTGCGCCGAAATATCGCCCTTTCTTTGGGGATGACGTCATCATGCGCGTGGCCGGGCAGCGCGAGCCGGACGGCGCGCTGACGCTGAGCGATCTGCGGCTTACGGCGCAGGAAGTGTCATTGACCGGGGCGCTTGCGCTCAATGCCGAACAGTGGCCGACGCAGATCGCGCTGGAGATCGAACTGGGCGGACGCGGGGCTACAGTGCTGCCGATCCCCGGCCCGCAGACCAAAGTGGGCCACGCGGCGTTGAACATCACCTACGCGGCAGATCGGTCGAACGCGTGGACTGCGCGCTTTGACGTGTCGGAACTGGCGCGCGCGGGCATCGGCATTGGCACGTTGCAACTGGCCGCAGGCGGGGTGCTGGAGGGCGACGTGGGCACATTGGGGCGCGTGACCGCCGATGTGCGCTTTGCCGCCGAGGAGCTGAGTTTGGCCGATCCGGCGTTGGCCGAGGCGGTGGGGCCCAATCTGGTGGGCACGTTCAGCATGTCCTATCTTGAGGGCGAGTTGCTGAAGCTGACCGGTCTTGACCTGCGCAGTGCATCGGCGCAACTGACTGGCGCGGCGGATATTGACGCGCTGCAAAGCGGTTTCAAAACCGATCTGGAAGCCGAGCTGACCACCAGTGACTTGTCCAAGTTCTCGCGCCTGGTCGAACAGCCGTTGAGCGGCGCGGCCAAGCTTGGTCTGAACGGCACCGTAGCGCTGGGCGGGCAGTTCGATCTGTCCATCATCGGCACCGCCACCGATCTGGGTGTGGGGCAGGCGCAGGCAGATACGCTGCTGCGGGGCAAGACCGCGTTGAACATCACGGCACGGCGCGGAACCGAGGGCACCGTGCTGGAACGTGCCGAGATCGTGAACGAGCAAGTTGCCCTTTCGGCGACGGGTCGATTCGCCACCGACGATTCCGAGGCATCCTATGCGCTGCGTCTGGCCGAGTTTGGCGAGATCGAGCCACGCCTGCCCGGTCCACTGACGGTCCATGGCAAGGCGGTGCAGGATGCTGTCGGTTGGCGCGTCGATCTGACGGCGTCAGGGCCGCTTGAAGCGCGCGCCAAGATCGCAGGGCTGGTGACCGGCCCCGATGCGCGCATCCGCTTTGATGCGGGGGTGCCGGATATCAACCCGCTCGTTCCGGCCTATTCCGGTGCCGTGGCGTTGAATGGCACGCTGGGGCAATCGCCCGAGGGATGGCTGATCGACACGGAACTGCGCGGGCCTTACGGGCTGACGGGAGAGGTCGAAGGGCGTGTGACGGGCAAGGAGCCGAACTTCTACTTTGACGCGCGGCTGCCGGATGTGCGCCCGCTTGTGCCCGGCTATTCCGGTCCGCTTGCCGCCACCGGTACGCTGGAGGAAACATCGGATGGCTGGCAGGTTGATACGGATATCTCCGGGCCCTACGGGCTGACCGCGGATGTCGAAGGAACCGTGACAGGGGCCGCGCCTGCGTTCCGGTATACCGCGCGCTTGCCGGATATCCGTCCCTTCGTGCCGGAAATTGCCGGTGTGCTCACGCTCGACGGCACTGCACAGCAGACCGGCGAAGGGTGGACTATCGACACGGCACTGGCAGGGCCGGGCGGCACCAATGCCAGGGTCGCGGGCACCATCGCGAGCGGTGAGCAGATGAACCTGACCGCAAGCGGGTCGGTGCCGCTGGGCCTGAGCGAGCCTTTCCTGCGCCCGCGCAGCTTGCAGGGACAGGCGACCTTCGACCTGGCGCTGAATGGTGCGCCGGGGCTTGGCGCGCTGTCGGGCACGATTAGCACCAGCGGCGCGCGCTTTTCTGCACCCTTGTTGCTGATCGCACTCACCGGGATCGATGCGCGCGCCGAGATTGCCGGCGGGCGCGCTGACCTGTCGCTTAGCGCCAATGTCGCGAATGGTGGCCGCCTGTCGGTCAGCGGCCCGGTGCAGTTGACCGGGGCAATGCCCGCCGATCTGCGCGTGTCACTGGCCGAGGTGGTGGTGACGGATTCGCTGATCTATCACACGCGGGTGTCGGGCGCTCTGGATGTCAACGGCCCGCTGCAGGGTGGGGCACGCATCGCCGGGCGGTTGAGCCTGGGCAAGACCAGCATCAGCATTCCCTCGACCGGGATCACCAGCTTTGGCTCTTTGCCGCCGATCACCCATGTGAACGTGCCCGCCGCCGCGCGCCAGACCCAGCAGCGCGCCGGTGTCGGGTCGGGCGCTGGCGGCGAGGAGGGGCGCCCCGGGCCGGTCTATCCTCTTGATGTGACGATCTCGGCCCCATCGCGCATTTTTGTGCGCGGGCGCGGGATAGACGCGGAACTGGGGGGAGAACTGCGGCTGACCGGGACCACGGCGGACATCATTTCGGCCGGGCGTTTCGATCTTGTCCGAGGGCGGCTCGACGTTCTGGAAAAGCGGTTCAATCTGGACGAGGGCCGGGTGTTGCTGCAAGGGGATTTCGACCCCTACCTGATGTTCGTCGCCCGAACAGACACGGGCAACGGTACGGCCAGCGTGACCATCGAAGGCCCGGCATCTTCTCCCGAGGTCAGTTTCAGCTCGGTGCCCGATGCGCCACAGGACGAGGTGCTGTCGCAGATCTTCTTTCGCCGCGACCTGACGGAACTGTCGCCGTTGCAGGCGGCGCAACTGGCCAGTGCTGTCGCGACGCTTGCGGGCAAGGGGGGCGAGGGCGTTGTCAGCCGGTTGCGGCGCAAGATCGGGGTGGATGATCTGGACGTCACATCGGACGAGGACGGCAATACCGGGCTGCGCGTGGGAAAATATATCTCTGACAATGTCTATACGGATGTCACCACCTCCAGCGGTGGTGGTGGTGCGATTTCGCTGAATATCGATCTCAGCAAATCCGTGACAGCGCGTGGCTCGGTCGACAGTGAGAACGAAAGCAAGCTGGGCATCTTTTTCCAGAAGGATTACTGACCCCGGCCCAGACATCTATGGCAGCGCCGCGTATCGCGTGGCATTCTGAGCCAAAGAAAGAGAGTCGTGTGCATGAAAATCGCCCTGCTGCAATGCCCGCCCCCCGCTGCTGATCCTGCTGCCGGTCTGGACCGGATCGACGGCGCGGCCCGTGACGCCGCCGCGCGCGGTGCGGCGCTGCTGGTCACGCCCGAGATGGCCGTGACGGGCTATGCGATCGGGGCCGACACCGTGCGCAAACTGGCCGAGCCTGCGACCGGCGCTTATCACAAGGCTGTTGCTGATATGTGCCGCAAACACGGTCTTGCCATCGCCTACGGCTATCCCGAGCGCGGCACGGATGACGATCAGGGCGGTGCGATCTACAACAGCGCCCAGTTGGTGGATGCCTCCGGGCAGATGCGGATCAATTACCGCAAGACGCATCTGTTTGGCGATGTGGACCGTGCGCAGTTCCTACCCGGCGCGGCGCTGTCGCCGGTTGTTGCGCTGGGCGACATGCGCGTTGCACTGGCCATCTGTTACGACATTGAATTCCCCGAACTGGTGCGCGCCCATGCGCTGGCCGGAGCCGATCTGGTAATCGCGCCCACGGCCAATATGGTGCCGTTCGACAGCGTTTGCAGCCGCATCGTACCGGCGCGGGCCGAAGAGAACGGCATCGGCATGGTCTATGCCAATTTCGTGGGTTCTGAGGGTGAATTCACCTATTGCGGCGCGTCTTGCATCGTGGATGCGGGCGGTCGCGATCTGGCGCGAGCCGGCGCCACGGACACCGCATTGCTGATCGGTGATTTCGTTGGCAGACATGCGCCGGAGGGGGCGCATCTGACAGACAGGCGCCCCGATTTATACGCCGCGCTGACGGCCCCCAACACTGGAGGAGAGACATGAGCGACACGCCCATCACCGCATTTGGCCCGGATTTCACCTTTGCTTTCGACGATTGGCTTGCCCATCCCGATGGCTTGGGACAGATCCCTGCCGACCAGTTCGGGCAGGAGGTCGCGGTGATCGGCGCGGGCATGGCCGGGGTGGTGACTGCCTATGAGTTGATGAAGCTGGGGCTGAAGCCGGTCATCTACGAATCCGGCAAGTTCGGCGGCCGCCTGCGGTCTGAGCTGTTTGAAGGCACCGAAGACGTGATTGCGGAACTGGGCGGTATGCGCTTTCCGATCTCGTCCACGGGGTTTTATCACTACGTGGACAAGATGGGCATCGACTCGCGCCCGTTCCCCAACCCGCTGAGTGCGGCGGCAGGATCAACCGTCATCGATCTGGAGGGCAAGCCGCTCTATGCCGAGAGCCTGGACGATCTGCCGCCGCTCTTTCGCGAAGTGGCTGAGGCCTACGATCAGGCACTGGAGGATGGCGCGCGGTTCTCGGACCTTCAGGCGGCGATCCGGCGCCGCGATGCGGCCGGGGTCAAGGAAATATGGAACCCGATCGTCAAGGGCTGGGACGAGCGCAGCTTCTACGATTTCGTCGCGCAATCCGATGCGTTCAAGAAGCTCAGCTTCCGGCATCGCGAAGTCTTTGGCCAGGTTGGCTTTGGCACCGGCGGCTGGGACAGCGATTTTCCCAACTCGATGCTGGAAATCCTGCGGGTGAACGCGCTGCGTCTGGACGACGATCAGCGATACATGGTCGGCGGGGTCGAGAGCGTGCCGCGCGGGTTGTGGTCGCATGCGCCCGAGCGGATCGTGCATTGGCCGCGTGGCACCACATTGGAGAGCCTGCACAGTGGTGCGCCGCTGCCCGGCGTGATCCGTATCCACCGCGATGGTGACGGAGATTTCGCCGTTACAGACCGATGGAAGCGTACCAAGCACTACGGTGCCGTGGTCGCCACCTGCCAGAGCTGGCTGCTGACAACCGCGATGGATGTGGAAGAGCGCCTGCTGAGTCAGGACATGTGGATGGCGCTGGACCGCACGCGCTACATGCAATCGTCCAAGACCTTCGTGATGGTGGATCGCCCGTTCTGGCGTGACCGCGATCCGAAAACGGGGCGCGAGACCATGAGCGTCACCCTGACCGATCGGATGACGCGGGGCACCTACCTGTTCGAGAACGGGCCAGACAAGCCGGGCGTGATCTGCCTGACCTATTCATGGATGTCCGACGCGCTGAAAATGGCGCCTCTGCCGGTTGAGCAGCGGGTCGATCTGGCATTGGCGGCGCTGTCGAAGATCTATCCGGAGGTGGATATCGGCAAGCATATCATCGGCAATCCGATCACCGTCAGTTGGGAGAACGACCCGAATTTCCTCGGTGCGTTCAAGGGCGCGTTGCCCGGCCATTACCGCTATAACCACCGGATGTACGGCCATTTCATGCAGGACGACATGCCGCCCGAACAGCGCGGGCTCTTTCTGGCCGGGGATGGGATCAGCTGGACGCCGGCCTGGGTCGAGGGCGCGGTGCAGACGGCGCTGAACGCGGTCTGGGGCGTGATGCATCATTATGGCGGGCGGGCGCATCCGGGGAACCCCGGGCCGGGCGAAGCCTATCCAGAGATGGGGCCGATTGATCTGGGGGATTGAGGCGCCACAAGAGGAGCACGCAACACCCTATGGTGACTAACTTTTTACGTTTGTGATTCGACGGCGTGTCGGGCTATGTACCTCTGGGTTGTTTCAGCTTGGAGAAATTCGCCTGTGTCCGTGCTGCTGCGTTTACTGGCCATTTCGGGCCTGAGCGTGTTTCTGGCTGCGTGCAGTTTACCGCGCGGTGCCGCCCTGCAATCCGAGATACTGACCGAGCAGGATGCGGCTAATCCCACTTTTGCCGTAGTGCCCGTCACGCGCACGGCGATGGGTCATATCGCGACATGGCCGGTGACCGGTTGGTCAGGGCGTTATCACTGGCCAAAGGCTGGGCGCGGCCCCGATTCGACGCTCATTCGTGCTGGTGACGTGCTCGATATCCATGTCTGGGACGCGGACGAAACGTCACTGTTGATCGGCAGGGGCGGACGTAACACGGCATTGCCGCAAATGACCGTTTCGGCCAGTGGCGAGATTTTCATGCCATATGTGGGCAAGGTGCGGGTGCGCGGCCTGACGCCCGTTCGGGCACGCGACAGGATACAGGACGCGCTGACCGGCATATCGACCTCGGCGCAGGTGCAGTTGAACGTGACGCCCGGGCGCAACAATGCGGTCGATCTGGTCAGCGGCCTGGGCGCGCCCGGACGCTACACGCTGGAAAATCGCGATACGGGTATCCTCACAGCGTGCTGGCGCAGGGCGGCGGGATCGACAGCGACTTGCGACATCCGTTGGTGGGTTTGATCCGTGGGTCGCATACCTACGAGATACGCGCCGAGCGGTTGCTGGCCACGGCCTCGGCCAATGTGCTGATGCGTGGCGGTGACCAGATCGCGGTGGTCGAGGACACGCGCAGCTTCAACGCGCTGGGGGTCGCGGGCGACGAGCGGATCATCTACCTTGAAAAAGCCCGGATGAGCGCGATGGAAGCGCTGTCGGCGATGGGCGGGCTGGCCGATAGCCGCGCCGACCCGAAGGGTGTGCTGGTGCTGCGGGACTATGAAGCGAAACAGGTGGCCGACGGGATAAAGGGGCCCGCGCGGCAGCAGGTGGTCTTTACCATCGATCTGACCAGCGCCGATGGTCTTTTTGCCGCGCGGCAGTTCCAGATCAATCCCGGAGACAAGATTATTGCCACCGAATCGCCTGTTACGAACGTGCGGACGATCCTCGGGCTGATCGGCAGCGCCGTGGGGGGGCACGCAGGTGGTGAATAACTGGTAGCAACCGTGTGGCGTGCACTCAGAGCGCCGTCAGCGTCGCGCTCATGGAGGTGACACCATCGGAGCGCTCAATGCGCCCCTCGCGCGGGTTCGCCGGCGCGCCCGGCAGGTAGCGCACCGGTGTTGTCAGGAATACCGGCGCCTGCGCGCGAAAGCTGTAGCGGCAGGGGGTGACCCCATCAAACATCTGCATGCACAGTTCGGTCGCCATCAGCGGCCCGTGCACGACCAGATCGGGATAACCTTCTTCTTTGCGGCAAAAATCGCGGTCCCAGTGGATGCGGTGGCCGTTATGGGTGACGGCGGAATAGAAAAAGAGCTGGCTTTCGGAATGCAGGCGGTAGCCCTCTGGCACCGGGTCGTTCGGCCCGCGTAAACCTGCGTCCGGCGCGCCGCGATCCCGGTAGACCACTGTCTGTGCCTCCTCGATGGCCAGCACGCCACCTTGGGTGATTTCATGGGCGAGCGTGACGAAACACATCGCGCCAGACTTGCCTTGCTTGAACGCGACATCGGCCACGGTGACGCGCCGCTGGGCGGGCACGCCCAGTTGCAAGGGAACGTGTACCGTGACATCGTCCGCCGCCCACATCCTGCGCGGAAAGGGGGCGGCTGGCAGGAAACGGCCGGTTTCTTCGTGCAGATCGCGGCCCTGATCGGCCTCGGGGATTCCGGTGTTGAAATATGCCCAATGCCAGGTCGGCGGCAACCCGGCCTCTGGCATGTCGCGGCCCAGCAGGACGGCGAGTTTTGCGGCCGGCTCGGGGGCCATGCTGTCGGTCACGGTGCGGGTCCGGCCAATGGCGGCCTCGCATTCTGCGCGCACCGCGTCGGTCAGTTTTCCCGTTTCGGCAGTCATTGCGGCGGCTCCTGTTTCTGGCACGGTTTCGGGCATCCTAGCGTCGATGCGGGTGCCAAGACCAATAGTGTCCGGCGGGGAGGGGCGATAGAGCCAGCCTATTCCGTTTGTGGCAGTTCCGCCTGCCAGAAACCTCGCGTGACCAGATCGCCAACCACCTCGCGGCAGCAGGTCTCGGTCGCGCGGGTTGCGGCGGTAATGCGGGCGGCGGCGGTGCGTACGAGATACAGCTTGCGGCTGAGGCTGGGGTTCCGGATCGGGCTGCCGATCAGCTTGCCCTCCTGGACCATCCCGAAAACCGCGGCGGGCGAGATCACCGTGTAGGCGCTGCCGCGCGCGACCAGCGACAGGATCTGCGGCAGTGAATCCATCTCGATCGTCACGATCGGCTCTGGCCGCTCGTTGCGGGCTGCCTGGTCGATGAACTTGCGTAGCTCGTGGCGTCTGGACGGTAGCACGAGGTCCTGCGCGATGACGTCGCGCAAATCCACCGGCGTGCCCGGCGGGGTCTTGAACGGCCAAAGGTCAGGTGCCGAATAGACCCACAGCTCTTCGGTCAGCAGAAACTCGGCCATGCAGTCACCAAGCCCGGTATTGTCATAGAGGATCGCCAGGTTGATCTCGCCGCTCATGACCCATTCGCGTAGATGTCCGCTCATCCCTTCGGTGGCGCAGAACTGGATTTCGGGCAGCTCAACCCGCAGGGTTTCGGCCATCGGAATCGACAATGCCATCGAGATCGACGGCGGCATACCGAAGGTGACGCGCCCGGCGGGGCGCGACCCGACATTAATCACCTCCGATCTGGCATCCTCCAGCAGGGTCTCGATCCGGCAGGCGTAGTTGTATAGCCGATCACCCGCCTCGGTCGCCGAGACGCCCCGCGCCGAGCGCATAAGCAGTTCGACCCCCAGCGACGCCTCGAGGTTGCGCACCAGTTGCGACAGCGACGGCTGGGCGATCCCCAGGCTGCGCGCGGCCGCACTCATCGAGCCGTGTTCGACGATCTTGCGAAAATGTTTTAGCTGCCGGGAGTCCATGCCAGCACCCTCCGGATGCGCTGATTTCTGTGTCCCTATAGGATGAACCTATCGCGCGGTAATAAACAAGGTATTTGCCGAAAAATTCCTGCACGGTCATTGTGATGGGAACGCGAACAGGAAGGGTGAAGATGCAGGATCTGAAGGGACTGACAGTTGTTTCTGTTGAACATGCGGTCGCAGCGCCATTTGCGTCGCGAAAGCTCGCGGATGCCGGCGCGCGGGTGATCAAGGTCGAGCGCCCCGAGGGCGATTTCGCGCGTGGCTACGATTCGCTTGTCGCCGGGCAGAGCTCTTATTTCGTGTGGCTGAACCGGGGCAAGGAATCCATTGCGCTTGATCTGAAGGCCGACGAGGACAAGGCTGTTCTGCGCCGGATCGTCGCCACGGCGGATATCCTGATCCAGAATCTCGGGCCGGGAGTGATGGAGCGCCTCGGCTTTGGCCCGGACGATCTGTGCGCCGAGTTTCCCGCGCTGATCTGCTGTTCGATTTCTGGCTATGGGCGACACGGCCCGCGTGCCCGGCAAAAGGCGTATGATCTGCTGATCCAGGCCGAATGTGGGCTGTCGGCGATCACCGGCACGCCCGAAGGCCCGGCCCGCGTCGGAGTCTCGGTGGTGGATATCACCGCAGGGATGACGGCCTATACCGCCATTCTTGAGGCACTCATCGGGCGCGGCGTGACCGGCAAGGGCCGCCATATCGAAGTGTCGATGTATCAGGCGATGGCCGAATGGCTGAACGTGCCCTATCTGCAGCACCGCTATGGCGGCAAGACGCCGGCGCGGCAGGGGCTGATGCATCCGACCATTGCGCCCTACGGCCTGTTTGTCTGTGGCGACGGGCAGGAATTGTTGATTTCGATCCAGAATGATCGCGAGTGGGCGGCGCTGATGCAGATTTTCGACGTGCCGGAATATGCGACCGCCAAAGGGTTTGCCACCAATGACGACCGCGTGGCCAATCGCCCGGCGGTCGATGCGCTGGTGCAGAGCCTGCTGGGTCGCCAGAGCCGCGAAGACACGGCGGCGCTGCTGGATGCGGCGCGCATCGCCTATGGGCGGTTGTCGAGCATGCAAGATCTGGTGGAGCACCCGCAGAGCCGCTTTGCCGATACCCCGCTGCCGGGTGGGCCGGTGGCGGTTCTGGCGCCCGGTGCGACGATCGCTTCGGAGGAAGGTGCCCCTTATGGCCCGGTGCCGTCGCTTGACCAGCACGGTGCGGCGATCCGGCGCGAGTTCGGCTGAGGTCAGTGGGCCTCGGCCCAGTTGGCGCCTTGGCCTGCATCCACGATCAATGGCACATCGAGCCGCACGGCTGGGTCTGCTGCGCCCTGCATCACAGCGCGGGCGGCGGCGATCACATCATCCACCGCGTCATTGTCGACCTCGAACAGCAGTTCGTCGTGCACCTGTAGCAACATCCGGCAGGGCAGCCCCTCGATGGCGGCGGGCATGCGGATCATCGCGCGGCGGATGACGTCGGCGGCAGTACCCTGAATGGGCGCGTTGATCGCGGCGCGTTTGGCAAAGCCCGCGCGCGGGCCTTTGGCACCGATTTCGGGCGTGTGGATCTTGCGCCCGAACAGCGTCTGCACATATCCGTGTTCTTTTGCGAATTCCACCGTCGCATCCATGTAGGTGCGGATGCCGGGGAAACGTTCGAAATAGCGGTCGATGAAGCCCTGTGCCTCGGCACGCGGAATGCGCAGGTTGCGCGCCAGCCCAAAGCCCGAGATGCCGTAGATCACGCCGAAGTTGATCGCCTTGGCGCGGCGGCGCACCTCTGGTGTCATCTCGTCCATCGGCACGTCGAACATCTCGCTTGCGGTCATCGCGTGGATGTCCTGGCCCTGGTGAAAGGCATCCTTGAGCGCCGGGATATCGGCGACATGCGCCAGAATGCGCAGCTCGATCTGGCTGTAGTCGAGGCTGACCAGCGTCCGGCCCTCGGGCGCGATGAAGGCGGTGCGGATGCGGCGGCCTTCCTCGGTGCGCACGGGGATGTTCTGCAGGTTCGGGTCGGTTGAGGCCAGCCGCCCGGTGTTGGCACCGGTCTGGACATAGGACGTGTGCACGCGTCCGGTATCGGGGTCGATATGATCCTGCAGCGCGTCTGTATAGGTCGATTTCAGCTTGCTCAATTGCCGCCAGTCCAACACCCGCGCGGGCAGTTCATGCTCGGTCGCAAGGTCCTCCAGCACGTCTGCCCCGGTGGCATAGGCACCGGTCTTGCCCTTCTTGCCGCCCTCCAGCCCCATTTCGTCAAACAGGATTTCACCCAGTTGCTTGGGCGAGCCCACGTTGAAGCTGCGCCCGGCAAGCTCGTGAATCTCAGCTTCCAGACCGGCCATTTTCTGGGCAAAGGCATTCGACATGCGGCTGAGTACGTCACGGTCCACCAATATCCCGTGCCGCTCCATCTGTGCGAGCACCGGGACCAGCGGCCGTTCAAGTGTTTCGTAGACGGTCGTGACCTTCTGACGGTGCAATTGCGGTTTGAAATAGTGCCAAAGGCGCAGGGTGATGTCGGCATCCTCGGCGCCGTATTTCACCGCATCATCGATCGGAACGCGGTCAAAGGTGATCGCGGATTTGCCGGTTCCCAGAAGCGATTTGATCGGGATAGCGGTGTGGCCCAGATAGCGTTCGGCAAGGCTGTCCATACCGTGATTGTGCAGGCCGGCATTGAGCGCATAAGACATTAGCATGGTGTCGTCGATGGGTGCGACCGCGATACCGTAGCGGGCAAAGATCTTGGTATCATATTTCATGTTCTGACCGATCTTGAGGACGCTGTCATCCTCCAGAACAGGCTTCAGCGCGGTCAGCACGGCGTCCAGATCAAGCTGGCCATCCGCCAGTTTGTCCGACCCAAATAGGTCATCCGCCTCGCCATCCTTGTGGGTGAGCGGGATATAACAGGCCTGTCCCGGAACGACGCTGAGGCAGATGCCGACAAGGTCGGCCTGCATTTCGTTGAGCGATGTCGTCTCGGTATCGACGGCCACGTATCCACGAGCGGTGATCCGGTCGATCCAGACCTGCAGCGCGTCCATGTCTGCGACTTTTTCATAGCTCGCCGCATCGATCGGCGGCCATTCGGGGGCGGCCTCTTCCGCCCCTTGCGGGGGGGTATCATCAATCACGGGCGGCTCTACATGCATCGCGTCGGCGATGCGTTTGGTCAGCGTGCGAAATTCCATCTCGGCCAGAAAGCCCAGCAGCTTTTCGGGATCCGGATCGCGCACCTCCAGATCATCCAGTCCGAAATCGAGCGGCGTTTCGCAATCGAGTTGAACCAGCTGGCGCGACAGCCTGATCTGGTCGGCCTTTTCAATCAGGGTCTCGCGCCGCTTGGGTTGCTTGATCTCGCTTGCGCGTGCCAGCAGCGTATCCAGATCGCCATACTCATTGATCAGCAGTGCGGCGGTCTTGATCCCGATGCCGGGTGCACCGGGTACGTTATCCACCGAATCGCCTGCCAGCGCCTGCACGTCCACCACGCGGTCTGGCCCGACGCCGAACTTTTCCTCGACGCCTTCGACATCGATGCGCTTGTTCTTCATCGCATCCAGCATCTCGACCCCGCCGCCGACAAGCTGCATCAAATCCTTGTCGGAACTGATGATCGTCACCCGCCCGCCCAGATCGCGCGCTTGCACCGACAGCGTCGCGATGATATCGTCGGCCTCGTATCCCTCGACCTCCTTGCAGGCGATGTTGAACGCCTCCGTGGCGCGCCGCGTCAGGGGGATCTGCGGGCGCAGATCCTCAGGCATCGCTTCGCGGTTGGCCTTGTATTCAGGGTAGAGATCATTGCGGAACGTGTGACTGCCCTTGTCGAAAATTACTGCCACATGGGTCGGCGCATCGGGGCCGGCATTACCGTCGATGTAGCGTTGCAGCATGTTACAGAAGCCAGAGACGGCGCCGATAGGCAGCCCGTCAGACTTGCGCGTCAGTGGCGGCAGCGCGTGATATGCGCGAAAGATAAAGGCAGAGCCGTCGATCAGATGCAGGTGGCATCCCTTGCCGAATTGCGTGGTCATGCGCGCGCGCCTCCTCGAATGGATGGATATGATATGACACGGCGCGGCACCGCTCGCCACCCGTTTGCACGCCTTGACCACTTCGACAGGGCAGATCTGCTTGCGATCCTGAAGCCCCGGCTTCTACTTTGGCCAAATACTCAATTTGGTCCGTAGCAGCACGGCGCAACGGGCAAATGTCTTCAGACTTTGCCTTCAAAATCCTTGTGGATGATCTTGCAGTCGCAATAGGGGCATTCGACCCAACCCAGCTCGGCCGGGATTTGCAGCCAGACGCGTGGATGTCCCAGCGCGCCCTCGCTGCCGTCGCACGCCACCTTGTACTGGTCTACGATCCGAATTTCAGGGGCCTGCGTCACCATCGGGGCGTTTCCTTTTGCCGTCACTTCACCTAGGTCCAGTTATGAGCGATCCCAAAGGTAGGGGCAAGAGGACCATGAGCGAGAACGCCATCCAGATTCGCGGTTTGCGCAAAACCTATGCCGGACGCCGCGGTGTTCCGGGCAAAGAGGCGCTGCGCGGCGTTGACCTGGATATTCCGGCAGGATCCGTATTTGGCCTGCTGGGGCCGAATGGGGCCGGTAAATCGACGTTGATCAATATCCTGGCCGGGCTGGTGATCAAGACCGCGGGGCAGGTGACGATCTGGGGCTTCGATCAGGACGTGAACCCACGTCAGAGCCGGGCGACCATCGGCGTTATGCCGCAAGAGCTGAACCTTGATCCGTTCTTTACCCCGCGCGGCGCGCTGGAGGTGCAGGCCGGGCTATACGGTGTGCCCAAGGCGCAACGGCGCAGCGATGAGATCCTGAAGCTGATCGGGCTGGAGGACAAGGCGCAGGCCTATGCGCGCACCCTGTCGGGCGGGATGCGGCGACGGCTGCTGTTGGGCAAGGCGCTGGTGCATGCGCCGCATGTGCTGGTGCTGGACGAGCCGACAGCGGGCGTGGATATCGAGCTGCGCCAGATGCTGTGGGAAAATATCCGCCGTCTCAATTCCGAGGGCATGACGATCATCCTGACCACGCATTACCTCGAAGAGGCCGAAGAGATGTGCGACCAGATCGCCATCATCAATCACGGTCAGGTGGTGGCGCGCGACAGCACCGCGAATCTGTTGGCGCGGCTCGATTCGCGTACCATGATCATCGCGCCTGAAACGCCGGTAGAGACACGTCCGGACGCCCCGGGCATCGAAGTGGCGATGCGCAGCGACGGCACGCTGGCGCTGACCTATCACGCGGGGCAGACCAGCGCCGAGGCAGTTCTGGCGGCTGTCCGCGAGGCTGGCATCCGCATCCGCGACGTGCGCACCGAACAGCCCGATCTACAGGACGTTTTCCTGGAATTGACGCAGAGCCGCGAAAGCGTTCCGCAAGAAGCCTGAATCACGGTATCTGGCGGAGCGCGGTGCAGGGCATGATCGCTGCACGCGCCTCGCCTTTGTCCAATGTCTCAGGTTTTTCTGAAAGGTTTCAGGTCGGGCGCGGAACCATCCGGCCCATGTTCTGTCCGCCCAAGATGTGCACATGCAGATGCGGCACTTCCTGCACGCCGTTCTCTCCGGCATTGGAAATCATCCGGAAACCGCCCTGCCCATCGCCGGGCACAACGCCCTTGATCCGGCAGACTTCGGCAATTGCGCGGTTGAAATCGACGATTTCGGCGTCCGATGCCTCTGCCGCGAAATGATCATAGGTCACATACGGCCCCTTCGGGATGACCAGCGTGTGCACCGGCGCTTCGGGTGCGATATCCTCGAAGGCGAGCGAATGCTCGGTTTCCAGCACGGTGGTGTTGGGAATCTCGCCGCGTAGGATCTTGGCAAAGATGTTCTGGTCGTCATAGTCGTAGGGCATTGCAGTTCTCACCGTAGTTGGGGGACGCGGAATTGCTGCATTTTGCGAAACTCCGCGCGACACACAAGCGTTTCATGGGTTCCATGTCAAACGCTTGTCCCGGATTGGACATGAAACGCCTCAATCGGCGAACAGGTGTTCAGATTGCGCGATCGCACGCGCCTTGTCGTGGTCGATATCAAGGAACGCGGCGATAGGCCCGGCGTTTTCCTCGGGGTCGCGGGTTTCGTTGACGACATAGAGATGCTCGAACTCGGCATCGCGTATCTTGTCGCTCTCGAATGTCATGTCGCCGCGGATCGTCGGCAGAAGCCGCTCCAGCGTTTCGGCGCTGGTCTGTTCCCCGGCGAGGCCGACGCGCATGGCATGGCCGATCAGGTATTCGTCCGTGAACACGCACTGGACCTCCAGCATCCGGGTGGTGGAACGGTCGCTGGCGAAATCCTGCAACAGGTCGAGCGCGCTGGGGTCCATGCAGACGATAAGCTGATCGGTCTCGTAATAGTCGAACAGCATGCGCATCAGCGCCCGGCGGTGGCGGGTGCGCTTGCTCAGGCTGGACTGGATGCCGCCCAGATCGGGCAGGTCGGTATGTTCTTCGTTAAAGAGGTATTCGATCGCGGGCACGTTGGTGTACTGACGGATCTGCTCCAGCATACGCTTGGCCACATGCCATTTCTTGCAGATCACGATCATCAGCTCGCGATGTCGGCCCAGCGTGCTCTCGGTTTCCCAGAAGCGGCTGCCAAAGCGGCGCCCGATTCGGCCCCGGCCGGTGAGAAACTTGAAGAGACTGCGGCCTTCATTCGAAATCTTGAACTCTGCCTCGTCGTTCGAATAGAGCGCACCCAGCCGCTGTTTCAGCTCGATGGCTTCGGGGCTGATCTTGCGCGCAAACAGGAAATCCTGCCCGAGCAGCAGATCGTAGTGATCGTTGTAGAATGTCTGCGGCATCCCGTATTCGGTGAACATCAGAAATGTCAGCGTGCGCGTCCTGATCTCTGAATCGGGCACCAGATGGCGCACGACTGTCTGAAAGAACGTCTCATCCGGAATCCATGTGGTGCGGAAGAACCGTATCACATCGCGGCGTTCGCGGGTGAAATTCAGGATCCATTCCACCGTGCGGCGGCGCAGGCACCACCACTGGCTGCCGATCTGAACCTGTATGTCGTGCGGGATTTCGCGCTTCAGTCCCAGTTTGCGCTGCAGGTGAAAGGATGTATCGAAAAGCCACTTATTTTTGCGTTCGTTGAACCAATGGCGGTAGATCAGCCGCTCTTCCTTCATCCCGGTCTTGATCCAGTCGCTTTCGAAGTAGTCGAAGCTTTCGATGTAATCGACATCCTCGGCGTCGAGGAATTCATGCGCATAGCGGGCCGATTTGATCGCGGCGCAATCGCCCGACAACATGTAGAAATGCGTGGCCCGCGGAAACGCCTGCACCGCGGCCTCGACCGCCAGCAGCGTTGCCTGCACCAGGCTCCATTCGCCCCACCCGCATTTGAGCCGCTTGCGAGCGAAAGTGACATTGGGATTGCCCGCCAGTGCGGTCTTGATCTGCTGGAAATCCTCGGGGTTGGCGCGCCCATCGAAATGGATCGCGATATAGTCGCCAGCGGCGGTCAGCATCTCTGCCTGCCCGATGATGGCTTCGGGGCCTTTGTGGCATAGAAGGATGTAGGCGATTTTTGCCATGCGGGAAACAGACTAGCCCTTGTGACCGTGATTGTTTACAGTGATAGTCGCGATGAAGCGTTGAATAAACAGGCTTTCTCTGGTTTTAACGTGAAAATGACCAATAGACCCTAAACAGGGCATTTGAGGTTTGGAGAGGCAGGCATGGGTTTTCCGGGTACATGGATGACCGAGAGCGAAAGCGTGGTGTACCGCGTGGTGCCCAAATGCGCCTGCTCAACCATCGGACAGATCCTGTATTATTCCGATCATGGTGAGTTTTTCGACGGCGATATCCACGATGCCAAGGACGGATTGCACAAATGGGCGCTGGACGAAAGCCAGCCGCTGATCACCGCCAATGTGACGTCGCACAGCTCTTATGCGTTCACCTGCGTTCGCAACCCCTATACGCGCATCCTCAGCTCGTTCTTTGACAAGATTTGCGGCATCCAGCGCAATGGCAAGCGATACCGGGGCAAGCTGGTCCCGTTGGTGATGCAGAAATACGGTGTCGAAGTGGGTGGCGACGATGGCAAGCAGGACTTTGATCAGATCGCCAGTTTCCGCCGCTTCCTGTTGTTCGCACGCGATACCATCCGCTGGCGGCGCCCGATGGAACCTGACATTCACTGGTCCGCTCAGGCGGGGCATGTCAGCACCTTTATCGTGAACGGCGGCACTTATGACCGGATTTTCTGGACCGAACATTTCAACGACGGCATGCAGGACGTTCTGAACTCTATCCAGACACCCAAGCCGGTCGATCTGTCCACCATCCCGCGCTTTAACGAGAGCGAAGGGCATGGGCCAAAACGCGCCCACCCGGTGGAAGACTACTTTGATGACCTTTCGATGCACTTGGTCTACGAAATCTACAAGCGCGACTTCGAGCTGTTCAAGTATGACGCTGCCGACCCGTCGAACAAGATGCCCATCGGTGAGATTGATCTGGACGAAGTTCACGCCAAGCTGGGCGAATAAGCAGCGCGGCTCTGGCCTTGAGGCGGATGCGAGCGGTGAGTGGGCTTGCGCCGACGGCTCCAACAGCGATTGAAAGCGTCGGGTGGCAGGGGTATTCAGGCGGCATGAATGTTCCGACCCTCCAGTTTGTTTTCCGGACCCTGGGCGTTGCGGCGATTTGCTTCGCGCTGGCGGCGACCGGATTTGCGCATCGCGGCTTTGCCGCGCCGCGTGATGCGGCTCTGGCACAGTATCTGGCAATTGGCGGAACGTTCTCGGATATTTGCGGCGACCTCGGCGAGGGGCAGAACACATCCGGGCAGCGATGCGAGGTTTGTCGTCTGGTTGGTGCCGCGGTCTTGCCCGAGGCCGCTGTCGTCCTGCGCCCGCTGCACATTCGGCTTGCTGCCGATCAGATCGGCACCCAATGCGTCTGTGCACCGGCTGCGCAACTGGATCTTGCGTGCCCGCCGCGGGCGCCCCCGAGCGCCTGAGCCGAGTTACACCATCGTTTTCCCATTCCTGCCAGCCCTGTCTGGTACAGTTTCCACGGAGTTTCCTCATGAAACGCTATACACTCGCGGCCGTTGCGGCCTTTACCCTTGCCTGCCATCCGATCAGCGCCCATGAATTCAAGGCTGGCGATCTCGTCATTGACCATCCAATGGCGTTCGAGACGCCCAAAACCGCCATGTCCGGCGGTGGCTACCTGACGATCACCAATACCGGCAGCACGCCTGACCGTCTGATCGAAGTGCGTGCCGATTACCCCAAGGTCCAACTGCATACCACCGAGGAAAAAGACGGCGTCTTCAAGATGATGCATGTTGAGGCGGTCGAAATTTCGCCGGGCGAAACCGTGAAATTCGCGCCAGGTGGTCTGCATGTGATGTTCATGGGGCTGAACGGCGATCCCTTTGAAGTCGGTGAAAAGATCCCGGCGACGCTCGTCTTTGAAAAGGCGGGCGAGGTCAAGGTTGTCTTCGACGTCGAAGAGCGGAACGGGGAAGCCATGGATCATTCGAAACACGGCACGATGGACTGACCTAACGGGTCTAGGCTCTATGAGAGCTGACCAACCGCCAGCGCTCGCGCTGGCGGTTTTTTTGTGCGTTGCGGGCCTTGTTGATGCGGGCGGGAACGGTCGCATGTTTCCGTAAAAATTTACCTGACTGAAAAAGTCGGATTGACATACCTGATTGAATCCATCAGATAATCGCGCAACGTTCCAGCCACCTCAGTTTCATTGGGGAAGCCCGACATCCAAAAGATAGAAGGATTTCTCGCATGGCACAGGTGAAGCAGAGACGAAATGACCCAGCATCGCATTCCTGCCCTCCGAGCGTCGTCCGCGCCGACATCGCGACATTGCTGCGCGAAGCCGAGGCCGAAGCTATGGACGGGTTCAATCTGGAATGGATATTCGACCGCCATGATACCCTTCAGGAGCGCCTGTGATGTCGTTTCATACACCGCCCCGGAAACAGATTGTCGCAAACAACCAACTGCCTGCCTACGACGCCCGCGATCTGATGCAGGGCGGCGATCAGGCGCAGATCGTCCTGGGCGATCAGACCTACACCCTGCGGATCACGCGGGCAGGCAAGCTGATCCTGACCAAATGAACGGGGCAGAGGCAAGACGCGGGGGCGCCCCCGTCGGGATGATCCGGGATCTGGATAGGGTCGAGGCCGCATCGGTCATCTACCTGCGTCTCTGGTGCGATAGCGTGGCGGGCAAGGCGGAAATCGAGACCGATTTCACCACAACGCTTGGCAAGGTCGAGGGCCGGCATGCCGCCCGGAGCTTCCTGCAGCTTTGCGAAATGTGTACGCGCGAGGGTCGTAGGCCGCTGATGCGCCATGCGACCACTTGCAAATGCCTCGGCGCGGATGAGGCGTGCTTTGCCAATCTCGTCGCGACAGCGGCCGCGGGCGAGAAGGCGGATGCGATGCTGATCGCGTCGTTGATGGTCCGGCCTGCCATGGCGGGGCAGATGGCCGAACTCGCCCACGATGTCGGCATGGCGCTGCGGCGCATGCGGCTATCCATTGCCAGCAATCCGGTCGCGCCTGCGCGGCCCGAACAGACAACACTCCACTGATCGGATTATTCATGAAACACACACTTACCCTTGCCGTTGCTCTAACCTTGGGATGCGCCAGCTCAGCGTTGGCGGTGGAAAAGGCGGAAGTGCTGGACAACTACGCCAACATCGCCGCGGCCAAGTATCAAGACAGCCTGACGCTGGCCCAGAAACTGCAGGATGCGGTGCAAACGCTGGTCTCCGAGCCTTCTGCCGAGGCGTTGCAAGCCGCCCGCGCCGCGTGGCTGGCAGCGCGCGTGCCATATCAGCAGACCGAAGTTTACCGCTTTGGTAATGCCATCGTCGATGACTGGGAAGGCAAGGTGAACGCCTGGCCGCTCGACGAGGGGCTGATTGACTATGTCGATAGCGCCTATGGGGGCGCGACGGACGAAAATGCGCTGGCGGCGCTGAATGTGGTGGCCAACCCCGTTTTCACCCTTTCGGGCAAGGACGTGGACGCCTCCGAGATCACGCCCGCGCTGCTGGCAGAGACATTGCACGAGGCGGACGGCGTCGAATCGAATGTTGCCACCGGCTATCACGCGATCGAGTTCCTGCTCTGGGGGCAGGATCTGAACGGGCACGCAGCCGGGGCGGGCAATCGTCCCTGGACGGATTATGCGCAGGGCGATGCCTGCACGGGCGGCAATTGCGACCGCCGGGGCGCGTATCTGAGCGCCGCGACCGAATTGCTGGTGTCCGATCTGGATTGGATGGCGGCGCAATGGGCCGCTGACGGTGCCGCCCGTGCGACCCTGTTGGAGGACGAGGCGGCAGGTATCGCCACCATCCTGACCGGCATGGGATCGCTGTCCTACGGCGAGCAGGCGGGCGAGCGGATGCGGCTGGGCCTGATGCTGAACGATCCCGAGGAAGAGCACGACTGTTTTTCCGACAATACCCATAACAGCCACTACTACGACGGGCTTGGCATCCAGAATGTCTATCTGGGCGAGTATGTCCGCGTCGATGGCACGTTGGTTTCGGGCGCGTCCCTGTCCGATCTGGTCGCCGAGAAAGACGCGGCGCTGGATGCCGAGATGCAGCAGAAACTGACGGCGACGATGCAGGCGCTGGCGCGGATCAAGACTGCAGCCGAAGCGGGCTTTGCCTATGACCAGATGCTGGAGCGCGGCAATTCGGGAGGCGAAGCGCTGGTGATGGGCGGCGTGAACGGCTTGATTGACCAGACCCGCAGCATCGAGCGCGTCGTGACGGTGCTGGGCCTTGATCAAATCGGTTTTGAAGGATCCGATAGCCTCGACGACCCCGGCGCGGTTTTTCAGTAACCGCGACGGCCATCAGGGGGCGGGGTCCAAAGCCGCCGCCCCCTGACACATTCTGAAACATGCGTGCACCCCCAGCCATATCTTCAGCCAGACAGCACCCGCTCATGATGAACCAGATAAATGAACAACACCCTACAGATCTCTTGCCTTGTGGTGCTAGAGCTCGCGGGTTTTGCCACCGAGGCCCGTGCCGCAATCGGCAGCGGGCTTTTTTGAGGAGCTGTTGGCCGACAAAGAGGGGCATACCGGCTTTCTGGAAATACGGCTCGGTCTGCTCGAAAAACTTGGCGAAGAGAAATATGCCCAACTCAACGCACCCAAAATGGACGAGGTCGAGTAGCCTGATCTGCGTGGCGGCCCTTTGCGGGTCCGCCGCACTCGCTGGTCCGCTGGACGAACCGCATCTGGATATCGTGCCGCGAACCGCCGCAGAGGCCGCGCGCATCGCGGATGTGACCGCGCCCGCCACCACGTTCGATGTCGCAGCCCCGTTCGAAGAGATGTCGGCCGGTGCCGCTACGGTGCGCGTACGGCCCAACGCCGATGCGTTCTCGTTGCCCTCGGGCAACGTCGCTTTCGAGGATGAATTGACATTCAAGGTCGGCAACGGCCTGTTTCGCAAGCTGTGGGTGTCGTCGCCGTCGTCGACACTGGCCTCGGACGGGTTGGGCCCGCTCTTCAATGCGCGCTCGTGCCAGCGCTGCCATATCAAGGACGGGCGCGGCCACCCGCCCGAAGGGCCGGAGGATAACGCGGTGTCGATGTTCCTGCGGGTGTCGATCCCGGGCACCGAAGCGGATGCGATTGCCGAGATCGAGGATTACATCGCGTCGCTGCCGGAACCGACCTACGGCACCCAATTGCAGGATTTCAGCCTGCCGGGCATTCCCGCCGAATACAGGTTGGCCATCACCTACGAAGAAGTCGCGGTACTGATGTCGGATGGCGAAACCGCTTCCTTGCGTCACCCGACCTACACTGCAACCGATCTTGGCTACGGGCCGCTGCACCCACGGGCGATGCTCAGCCCGCGTGTCGCGCCGCAGATGATCGGCCTTGGCCTGCTGGAGGCGATCCCGGCGGCGGATATTCTGGCAGGGGCCGATCCAGAGGACGCGGATGGTGATGGTCTATCGGGGCGCGCCAACATCGTTTGGTCGGTCGAGTTCGGGCAGCCGATGCTGGGGCGGTTCGGCCACAAGGCGGGCAATCCGACGATCCGCGAACAATCGGCCTCGGCCTTTGTCGGGGATATCGGCATCTCCAACCCGCTTTTTCCGGCGGCATCGGGCGAATGCACCGATCTGCAAGCCGATTGCATGGCCGCGCCACATGGCGACGGCGACGATCGCGGCTTCGAGATCGACGCCGAGGGGCTGGATCTGGTCACGTTCTACAGTCGCAACCTAGCTGTGCCGAAGCGCCGCGATGTGGATGACCCCGAGGTGCTGCGCGGCAAGGAGGTGTTTTACACCACCGGCTGCACCGCCTGCCACACCCCCAGCTTTGTCACGCACCGTTTGCGCAACCAACCCGAACAGAGCTTTCAGTTGATCTGGCCCTATACCGACATGCTGTTGCATGACATGGGCGAGGGGCTGGCCGACCATCGGCCCGAAGCCCGCGCAACGGGATACGAGTGGCGCACGCCGCCGCTCTGGGGGATCGGTCTGACGCAACAGGTCAGCGGCCACACATATTTTCTGCATGACGGGCGCGCGCGATCGCTGCTGGAGGCGGTGCTGTGGCATGGTGGCGAAGCGCAGGTCGCGCGTGATAATGTCGTGAATATGCCGAAGGCAGACCGCGCGGCCCTGATCCGGTTTCTGGAGAGCCTATGAAACATCTGAAGATTGCCTGCCTGCTGGTGGCGATGTCCACCCCGATTGCCGCGCAAACAGCAGATGAGCTGGTCGAGAATATCGTCACGCACCATATCTTGCCGCGTTTCGAGACGCTGGCGAAGGAGACGCAGACACTGGCCGCGGCGGCAGAAACCGATTGCGATGCGGCCTCCCGGCCCCTGCGCACAGCCTACGGGGCGGCGTTTGATGCGTGGATTTCGGCCAGCCATCTGCGCTTTGGTCCGACCGAAGAGGCGGATCGCGGTTTTGCGCTTGCCTTCTGGCCTGACAGCCGGGGGGCGACGCCCAAGGCGCTTGGGGCGCTGATCGCCGCGCAGGATCCGATTGCGCAAAGCCCGCAGGCCTATGGGGAGGTCTCGATTGCGGCCCGGGGATTCTACGCGCTGGAGTTTCTGCTGTACGATACGCAGGTCAGCACCGCTGGCCCAGCGGCGTATCGCTGCACGCTCGTTCGTACCATTACCGCGGATATCGCTGCCACTGCTGCCGATATCGACGACGCATGGCGGCACGATCATGCAAGACGCCTGACCGCGCCATCGGCCAACGGGCCGTATCGCAGCGATGAAGAAGCGTTGCAGGTGATCTTCAAGGCGCTGACTACCGGGCTGCAATTCACTTCGGATGCGCGCCTGGGGTGGCCTTTGGGCACGTTTGAACGTCCGCATCCCAAACGCGCCGAAGCGTGGCGGTCGGGTCGGTCGGCGCGCAACGTGGCGCTGTCGCTGGCATCCCTGCGGGATCTGGCTGTTCGGCTTGCAGGGGGGGATGCGGAGCTGGCAGCCCGCCTGGGTACATTGTTCGATCATGTCCAGCGCGATCTTGTCGCGCTGGATGATCCGATCTTTGCCGGGGTAGCCGAGCCGCAAAGCCGGTTTCGCATCGAGGCGGTGCAGCAATCGGTGGATGGCATCCGCGATCTGGTTGCGGCCCGACTTGGCCCGCGGTTGGGCGTTTCCGCCGGTTTCAACGCACTGGATGGTGATTGACATGACCAGTCGACGGGGATTTCTGGCCGGGCTTCTGGCCACCGGACTGGCACCGCGCCCGACCTGGGCGGACGTGGGCGGGCCTGCGTTCCTGTCGGCGGCGGCGACGGCAGATGGCAGCTATGCGCTGTGTGGAATCGGTGTTGCGCGCGATCTGCTGTTTCAGATCCCCTTGCCAGCGCGCGGCCATGCGGCGGCGGCCCACCCGACGCGGCCAGAGGCGGTGGCCTTTGCCCGCCGCCCCGGCACTTTCGCCGTGGTGATCGACTGCATGTCGGGGGCTCAAAAGGCGGTGCTCAACGCGCCGGAAGGACGGCATTTCTACGGGCATGGCGCTTTTTCGCAGGATGGCAGATGGCTCTTCACCACCGAGAATGATTACGAGGCGGGGAAGGGGCGTATCGGGGTCTGGGACACGGCGCGCGGCTATGCCCGCGCGGACGAATTCGCCAGCGGCGGGACCGGCCCGCATGATATCAGGCGGTTGCCGGGCACCGATGTGCTGGTCGTTGCGAATGGCGGGATAGATACCCACCCCGATACCGGCCAAACCGCATTGAACATCGCGACGATGCGTCCGAATCTCAGCTATGTCGCGGAGGGGCAGATCGTCGAAACGGCAGAACTGCCGCATGACTGGCACAAGAATTCGATCCGTCATTTGGCTGTTTCAGCGCGCGGGCAGGTCGCCTTTGGGATGCAATGGCAAGGGGCGGGCGAGGCACCGCCGCTGGTCGGGCTGCACGAGAGGGGCAGCGCGCCACGCCTGTTAAGCGCGCCGGATGAGCAATGGCGGAAGATGCAGGGCTATATCGGTAGCGTCGCCTTGGCTCCCGGCGATCAGGCGGTCATCGTCACTTCGCCGCGCGGCAATACCGTGCTGGTCTTTGACACCGGCGCGCAGGAGCTGGCGGCGTCCCTGCCGCTTGCAGATGCCTGCGGTGCTGCGCCTTCGGAGACTGGCGTTCTGGTCTCTTCGGGCACTGGGGCGTTGGCGCTCATCGAGGGGAGCGGGCTGTCGCGGGCGGCACAGGCCGGGCTGCGTTGGGATAATCACCTGGTCGCGATCTAAAGCATCACACGTGATCCCAAGCCCCGTTCGGTGCAGGCCGTGGCTCCGCTGCGCATTATGTGATTGCCGCCAAAGACCTGCCCGTTACGATGGTGGTGGCAATGGCGGTATGATCGCAGGCGCAAACGCGGAAGGGTAGTATGGCTGAGGCAAGGGACGGCGCAATGACAGAGGCCGACAAGAGCGCGCTCCGCGACGCTTTCGGCAGTTTTGCCACCGGCGTCACCGTTGTCACGACGCGGCAGGCGGACGGCACGCCGCGTGGTTTCACGGCTAATTCCTTTACGTCGGTTTCGCTCGATCCACCCTTGTTGCTGATCTGCGTTGCCAAGACTGCGCAAAGCTGTTCCACCTTCTGTGCGGCATCGCATTTTGCCGTTAATGTTCTTAGCGAAGAGCAGCGCGACGTTTCGGGCCTTTTTGCCTCGCGCGCGCCTGACAAATTCGATCAGAGCGATTGGCGCCCTGGCCCCGAAGGCATGCCGATCCTGCCCGGCTCGCTGTGTTCGTTTGTCTGCGCGCGTCACGCAGAGATTGATGCGGGTGATCATGTCGTCTTGATGGGACGCGTACTCAGCTTCGAGATGCGCGGCGGCGCGCCGCTGGGCTATCACCGGGGCAGCTATTTTTCCATCGGGCTGGAAGATCGGTTAGTCGATGCCGCTGCGGGACAGGGCGGCATGCGGATTGGCGCGATCATGGAGCGCGACGGCGCGCTGTTGCTTCGCCGGGATGCGGCCGGTCGGGTCAGTGTGCCGGTTGCCCCGGCTGGCGCGGGCAGCGTGACGGGGTTGGCTGCGCATCTGGGGGCTCTGGGTCTCACTGTACAGCTGGATCACCTATATTCGGTCTACAAGGATCCGCAGCATGGCCATCATGCCATGATCTACCACGGTACCGTCGACGGACCCGCACCTGCCGGGATGGTCTATCTGCCGCTGGAGGATATCCCGCTGGACAAGATGCACAGCGCGCCCGAACGCTCGATGCTGGCGCGTTACCGGCAAGAGTACAAGCATGGTCAGTTCGGCATCTATCAGGGAAATGCGGATCAGGGCGTGGTGCGCGTGATGCCAATGCCGACCTCGGGTGATCTGGACGGATGACAGCCGCGCAGCAAGGAAAAGGGGAATGAGATGAAAACAGTCGTCGTTACGGGGGCCGCGCGCGGCATCGGGCTGGCCACGACCCGGCAGTTTCTGGCGGATGGCTGGCATGTGGTAATGATCGACCGCGACGAAGCGGCGCTGTCATCTGCTGCTGCCCCTCTGGAGGGAGCAGAGCCGGTGCTTTGCGACATCTCGCAACCGGATCAGGTGGACCGCATGGCGGCTGATCTGGCGACCGCGGGGCACAGCATAGATGCGCTGGTGAATAACGCGGGCGTCGCCGAGTTCGGTCCGCTTGCCGAGACCGATTTCGCCTGCTGGCGGCGAGTGATGGAGACCAACCTCGACGGCACCTTCCTGATGAGTCAGGCGTTGCGCGCGCCGCTTATTTCCGCCAAGGGCGCAATCGTCAACATCGCGTCGATCTCGGGCCTTCGGGCCAGCACCCTGCGCGTTGCCTACGGCACCAGCAAGGCGGCGGTAATGCACCTGACTCGGCAGCAGGCGGTCGAACTGGGCGAGTTCGGCGTGCGGGCCAATTGTGTCTGCCCCGGCCCGGTGGCGACCAAACTGGCGATGGCGGTACACACGCCCGATATCATAGCGGCCTACCATGATGCGTTGCCGCTGAACCGCTATGGCAGCGAGGACGAGATCGCCTCGGTGATCTGTTTTCTGTGCTCGGAGAAGGCCAGTTTTGTCACCGGGCAGATCATTGCATCCGATGGCGGGTTCGAGGCGACGGGCATTGGCCTGCCCGCGCTGCGTTCATAGGCCGGGCTTCCGCCCGGCAGGCGCCATCACCTCAATACGAAAACTCTTCGTAGATCCGGCTCAGATCGCCACCCCATTCACCGTTATAGCGCGCCAGCAATTCATCAGCCGGCACCTGTCCGCTCTCGATGCTTTCGCGCAATGCGTTGAGGAAATGCGTCTCGTCCGGGATCAGGCCATCGGCGCCACTGCGTGCGCGCGCCTTCAGCCCCGCCTCGGCAATGTTCACGGCCTCGCGCGCCAGGTCGTGCATCTTGATGCCGTCAACTTCGGCGTCAAGCGCCTCGACGCTCGCGGCGATGCGCAACGCCTCGCGTTGCTCAGCGGTCCAGTCGCGGCACAGGTCCCAGGCCGCATCAAGGCTGGATTGGTCATACATGATGCCGGTCCAGAACGCGGGCAGCGCACAGAGCCGCCGCCACGGGCCGCCATCGGCGCCGCGCATCTCCATGAACTTCTTGATCCGCGCCTCGGGAAAGGCTGTGGTCAGGTGGTCGGCCCAGTCCGACAGGGTCGGCATCTCTCCGGGAAGTGCGGGCAATGCGCCACGCAGGAAATCGCGGAACGACATGCCCAGCGCGTCGATATACTTGCCGTCGCGGTAGACGAAATACATCGGCACATCGAGCGCGTATTGAACGTAGCGCTCGAATCCCATCCCGTCCTCGAACACGAACGGCAGCATGCCGGTCCGATCTGGATCCAGATCGCGCCACACGCGGCTGCGCCACGACTTGTGCCCGTTGGGTTTGCCTTCGAAAAACGGCGAATTGGCGAAGAGCGCTGTCGCGACTGGCTGCAACGCCAGCGCCACGCGGAATTTCTGCACCATGTCCGCTTCTGAAGCAAAGTCGAGATTGACCTGCACCGTGCATGTGCGCCGCATCATCGTCCGGCCCATCGTGCCGACCTGTTGCATGTAGGCGTCCATCAGCTTGTACCGGCCCTTGGGCATCAGCGGCATGTCGTCATGCATCCATTCGGGTGCGGCCCCCAGCCCGATGAAACCGACACCGACCTTGTCGGCGATATCCTTGACGTCGCGCAGGTGGGCGTTCACCTCGTCGCAGGTCTCGTGGATCGTCTCCAGTGGCGCGCCGCTCAGTTCCAGCTGTCCGCCCGGTTCCAGGCTGACATTCGCGCCGTCCTTTTCCAGCCCGATCAGATTGCCTTCTTCCAGCACCGGCGCCCAGCCGTGCTGATCGCGCAGCCCTTCCAGCACCGCCAGCACACTGCGTTCGCCCGCATAGGGAATGGGGCGGTGCGTGTCCTTGCAATAGCCGAATTTCTCGTGCTCGGTCCCGATGCGCCAATCGGCTTTCGGCTTGCAGCCATCGGCAAGGTATTCAGCCAGTTGCGCGTGATCTTCGATCGGCCCGCCGCCGGATTGAGGAATGGACATGGGCGAGGCCTCCATTTTGCGTGTCGGGTCAGTCCTGAAGCGAACGCCGCGGTGTGTCAAGGCACGAGCGACGGGCGCACGGCGGTGTGATCGCGTGGTTCAGTGCAGGATGCGCGGTACCTGGCGGGCATGGCGCTGCCAGATCACCACGCGGTCCGTGTTGCCGTTGCGCATCTCGTTCAGCATGCGCTCTGTGCGTATGCCCGGCAGGCTGGCAAAGACGTCAAAGAGACCATCTGCCCCCGCGGCATTGAGCGGAATCATCAGATCGGGTTGCCCCGGCTGGCTGAGCGCCCAGTGCACCGGTTTTGCCGACCGGTCGAGCACCAGCGCGGTAATCTCGGACCGAGCCACGACGCCGCCGGTCAGCGGGCCAAAATAGGCGATCGCACCTTCGTCGATCGTTACCACGCCCGGCCCGTCGCGGCCGGCGTGAAACCGCATGCGTTGCAGTGCGGCCACTCCCAATGCGATACCGGCCAGCGCCACCGCTGCGCCGATCCAGCTGATCGCGCCCACGCTGGTAAGGGACCACCAAAGCCCGAGGACGATCACCAGTGCGGACAAGATCACTTCGCGCCAGCGCATGAGCGCCCGCGACGCCTCGGGGCGGATAAAGCTCATCGCCAGTCCCCCAATGCCTGCTGCCAAAGCGTCATTGCCGCCACCGCGGCTGTATCGGCGCGCAGGATGCGTGGCCCGAGGCTGATTGCGTGGGCGTGGGGCAGGGCGGACAGCCGCGCGCGCTCGTCCATCGAAAACCCGCCTTCAGGCCCGATCAGGATAGCCCAGGGATGCTCTGCCCCGGTGGCACCGGGAAGGGCGGAGGCAGGGCCTGCCAGCGTTTCGTCGCAAAACAGGATCTGCCGTCTGGCATCCCATCCGGCAAGCAACTGGTCGAGCTTTTGCAACGGGGCCACTTCGGGCACATAGGTGCCGCCGCATTGTTCTGCGGCCTCGATCGCATGGGCCTGCAGGCGGTCTTGCCGGATTCGTTCGGAATTGGTGAACTCGGTCTGCACCGGGCAGATGCGGGCGGCCCCCATCTCGGCGGCCTTCTCGACGATGAAATCGGTGCGCGCTTTCTTGATCGGGGCGAACAGCAGCCACAGGTCGGGCGGCCGTTGCAATGGTTTTGTCTGCTTCTCGCAGCACAACACGCCTCCACGTTTTCCCGCCTCTGTCACCTCGGACAGCCATTCACCGTCCTGACCGTTGAACAGCAGCACTTGTGCTCCCACGCCCTGCCGCATCACCCCAAAGAGGTAATGCGCCTGGGCGCGCTCCAGCGGAACGCATTGCCCTGCCCCTAACGGGTGCTCTACATAAAGCCTGATCTTTGCCGTAGCCATGAGGGCAACATATGACCCATCCCGATCCGATACCAGAGGGCCAGAGCCCCGAGACCCCGACAGGCCAGGTCGCCGACTCCGTGCGAGGTAACTGGGTGGACCGGCTGGCGCCTGAACGCGCGCGCCCCTATCTGCGCCTCAGCCGGGCCGACCGTCCCATCGGAACGTGGCTTTTGCTGTTGCCGTGCTGGTGGGGGTTGCTGCTGGCGATGCTGTCGGACGGGCAGGCGCGGTGGCTGGATCTGTGGGTGTTTGTGGGCTGCGGCATCGGTGCGTTCCTAATGCGCGGCGCGGGCTGCACGTGGAACGACATCACCGACCGGCATATCGACGGCAGCGTAGCGCGCACCGCCTCGCGGCCCATACCGTCAGGGCAGGTCAGCGTGAAGGGCGCTCTGGCCTGGCTTGTCGTGCAGGCCCTCATTGCGTTCTGTATCCTGCTGAGCTTTCCGCCCGCCGCCATCGTTCTGGGGGTCGTCGCGCTGGTGCCGGTTGCGATCTACCCTTTTGCCAAGCGATTCACCTGGTGGCCGCAGGTCTTTCTGGGAATCGCGTTCAACTGGGGCGCGTTGCTGGCCTGGACAGCGCATACCGGGAGGCTGGAATGGCCTGCGGTGGTGCTTTATCTCGCGGGCATCTGCTGGACGCTCTTTTACGATACGATCTATGCCCATCAGGACGCCGAGGATGATGCGCTGATCGGTGTGAAATCCACCGCACGCCTCTTTGGCGAGCGGTCGCCCACATGGTTGCGGCGTTTTCTGGTGGCAAGCGTTGTCCTGATGTCTCTGGCGGTTATTCTGGCGCTGCGCGGTGGCGATCCGATTGCCGTTCTGATCGCGCTGCTGGGGCCTTGGGCGTTTGGTTTGCACATGCTCCGGCAACTCACGCGTTTTGATGCCGAGGACACAGGTCGGTTGCTCATGCTCTTTCGCTCGAATCGGGACGCGGGGATGCTGCCCCTGCCGTTTTTCGCCGTTGCACTGTTCCTTTGATTGAACTCGGGCGCGGGCGGGCCTAAAGAGTTTCAGATCAACAATAATGATCGGCCCGCTGATGCGTTTGTCCTCGATCTTTGCCATTGCCGGTACATTCTTGCTGGCTGCGATCCTCGCCTGGGTGGCAGCCGGGTTTTCGGTCACGGTTATCGAAGACAATTCGCGGACCTCGGTCCGCCGCGCGCTCGAGCTTCAGGGGATGGAGTGGGCCGAGGTGGATGCTGACGGCCTTCAGGTTTTTCTCGCCGGGACCGCGCCGACCGAAGCCACGCGTTTTGCCGCGCTGTCGGTTGCGGGCGGTGTCGTGGATGCGGCGCGGGTGATCGACCAGATGTTGGTCGAGGACAGCGCCGATATCGAGCCGCCGCGCTTTTCCGTGGAAATCCTGCGCAATGGCAGTGGCCTGTCGCTGATCGGCCTGATCCCCGCGGCGATGGACCGTGATGTGCTGTTGGAGCGCATCGTCAAGTCAGCAAAGACAGACGAGGTTACCGACCTTTTGGAAACCGCCGACTACCCGATGCCCGCAGGTTGGGAAACAGCGATCGACTATGCGGTGCGCGCGCTGGGCAAGCTTGACCGTGCCAAGATATCGATCGATGCCCGGCAGGTCACGATCAAGACAATGACCGACAGCATCGAGGAGAAACTGGCGCTGGAGACCGAGCTGAACCGGCGCATCCCGGCCAAGCTGCTGGTGGATGTGGAAGTTTCTGCACCGCGCCCGGTGATCACGCCCTTTACCCTGAGGTTTCTGATCGAAGAGGGGACAGCACGGTTCGATGCCTGCTCTGCCGATACAGAATTGGCTCGCACCCAAATCATCAATGCCGCGACCAAGGCCGGCCTGACGGATGACACGGATTGCGTGATCGGCCTTGGCGTTCCGACGCCGCAATGGGGACATGCGGGCGCATTGGCGATCTCTGCTATCGGTGAACTGGGTGGCGGTAGCGTGACCTTCGCCGATGCCGATATTTCGCTCATCGCGGCGCAGGGAACGCCCGAGGATGTGTTTGATGATGTGGTGGGCGCGCTCGATGCCGCTCTGCCCGAGGTATTCGCGCTGCATGCTGTACTGCCGCCGCCGGAGGACAACGCAGCGCCCGTCACCCCCGAATTCGTTGCCACCCTTTCGCCCGAAGGGCTGGTGCAGTTGCGTGGACGGCTGGGCAGCGAGCGGCTGCGGCAGACCGTGGACAGCTTTGCCAAGGCACGTTTCACCACCGAAAGCGTCTATACCAAGGCGCGTGTCGTCGAAGGGCTGCCCGCCGACTGGCCGGTGCGCGTGCTGACCGGGCTGGAGGCGCTCGCCTATCTGTCGAACGGTGCCGTGGTGGTCGAGCCGCATACGCTGAGCGTCGTGGGCAATACCGGGAACAAGAACGCAAGCGCCCAGATTGCCGGGCTGCTGGCGGAAAAGCTGGGCGAGGCGGAACATTTCAAAATCAAAGTGACGTATCAGGAAAAGCTCGATCCCATCGCCAATATCCCGACGCCCGAGAAATGCATCGCCATGCTCGCCGAGCAGCAGGTCGGGCGGAAGCTGAATTTCGAGCCCGGATCCTCCACGATTGACGCAAATGGCGCGAGTATCTTGGATGATATCGCCGAGGTTTTGAAATCTTGCGGTGATATCAAGATCGAGATCGGCGGCTACACCGACAGCCAAGGGCGCGAGACGATGAACCAGCAACTGAGTCAGGCACGCGCGAATGCGGTGCTTGATGCGCTGCGCGCGCGGCGGATCATCACCAGCAACTACACCGCCGTCGGCTATGGCGAGGCGAACCCGATCGCCGACAATTCCACCGAAGAGGGGCGGGAGGCAAACCGGCGTATCGAGTTCCGGCTGATCCGGCCCGAGACCGAAGAGGCTGACGAAACAACACTTGAAGCCGCAGAAGATGCGGGTCAAGAAGACACATCCGCCGATACGAACCCTGATGCAGACCCCGTCGCAGAAGAAGGCACAGCCGATGAACAGAACTGAGTTTATCTTTGCCACGGCGATCATTCTCTTCGTCGCCTTCTGTCTGGGCTGGTTCGCCAACTGGCTGGTAAATCGTTTTATCCGCGTGTCATCCTCGGACATGGGAGAGCTGGACCGCATGGCGCAGGAGTTGCATGAGGCCGAAGAAACCCGCGATCAGGCGATCACCTATCTGCAGCAACGCGAGGCCGAGCTGACCAATCAGCTGAGCCAGACCGAGGCCGAGCTGGCAGCAACGATGGACGGGCTGCGCGAGGCCCGGCAGGAGGCCGAGCATATGCGCGCCCACCTGGAGCGTTCCGAACAGGGCTGAGCTTTCGCGTAGCCTGCCATATATCAAGGCAGCGACGGCCTATTGAGGTGATTGGCTCCCAATCATCCCCAGTCGACATCCGACAGGAAAATGTAGCCGGCACCATAGATCGTCTTGATCAGGCGCGGGTTCTTGGGGTCTTCGCGGAGCTTGGTGCGCAGCCGCGAGATGCGCACATCCATTGCCCGGTCAAAGCTGTCGCCTGCCGCGCCGCCCAGGGCCTCTTGCATTGCCTGCCGCGAGATCAGGCGTTTGGGGCGTTCGAGAAAGAGCCGGAGCACCTCACCCTCGGCATGTGAAAACGGGGTTTCGAGGCCGGTCTCGTCGACCAGCACGAAGCGGTCAAACGCGGCAGTCCAGCCCTGGAAATGCGCCACGTCGGCGGCGGGGGCGATGGGGGTGTCGCGCCGCAGCCGGGCGCGGATGCGCGCCACCACCTCGGCGGGATCGAACGGCTTGATGATGTAGTCGTCCGCGCCCAGTTCCAGTCCGGTCACGCGGTCCTGCACCTGCGCGCGGCCAGAGATGATGATGACCGCAGCGCCCTGTTCCAGCGCCAGCCGGTGTACCAGCGTCAACCCGTCGCGATCCGGCAGGGACAGATCCACCAGACAGAGGTCCGGCGTGGTCGTCTTGAGCGCGGCCTCGAATTCGGTGGCGCGGCCAAAAGTCAGGGTTCGAAATCCGGCCTCTTCCAGTGCGTCGGCCAGCATGCGCCGGATCTCAGGTTCGTCATCGAGGATCGTCACGAGGGGCGCGCTCATTGGGGAGTCTCCGATTTGACGGTGAGAAAGGCGTGCAGGTCCGCGCCTGAAAATGGTTTTCGCAGCACTGGCGCGATGGCGGTCGCGGCGGTGAAACGCGGGTCGGACGGCGGTAGCGATGTCATCAGGAAGATCGGGCAGGTCGCTTTCTCGACCAGGTCGAGGCCGGTCTGGTCGCCTTCCAGAACGATGTCCGACAAAACCGCCGAGATTTCGAGCAATTGCTCCAGCAGTGCCTGCGCCTCGGGCACTGACGTCGCCTCGATGACGCTATGGCCCGCATCGCGCAGCATGTCACGCACGGTATCACGCAGGTCGGCGCTGTCTTCGACCAGCAGGACGAGCCCCCGTGGCGGGGCATGCCCGGCGATGCGCAAAGGCAGGCGCAACGTCACTGTCCCGCCTGTGTCGGTGTTGCCGATGGTCACGCGCCCTCCTGCCAGCTTGGTCAGATCATAGACCATGACGAGCCCGAGGCCCGAGCCTTCGCCGCCCTTGGTGGTAAAGAACGGCTCGAATGCGCGCTCAAGCGCGCTTTCGCTGAAACCTGTCCCGGTATCCGTCACGGTAAAGTCGATCCACGTATCCTTGACGGCGGAGACGGTCAGCGTGATCCGGCCCTGTGCATCGCAGGCATCGCGGGCGTTCAGAACCAGATTGAGCAGCGAATCCTGCACCATTCCAGAATCAAGCAGCACCCGGTCGGGCAGATCCGGTGCGACGATGCAGAACTCCATGCCGTCTGGTACCGCGGCGCGCACCAGCGTATCCAGCTCTGACAGAAAAGCGGGCAGGTCGGTTGGCGTGGGATTGTGTTCTCGACGGCCGGTCATGTCGCTGATCCGGTTCAGCAGGCTGCCACCACGCCGCGCGGCTGATTGCGTGGCCGAGATCAACGCGCTCGCCGCTTCGGGCAGGTCCATGCGGGCCAGTTTCGACTGCATGCCGAGGATGATGGTCAGAAGGTTCGAAAAATCATGCGCAAGGCCGCTGGTCATCTGTGCGGCGACCTCGCGGCGACGGGTCTGTTGCAGTGCGGCGCGGGTCTGGGTCTCTTCGGTGATGTCCATCGACAGAACATAGATACCGCCCTGCGTGGGGTCGGGGGTAAGGGCGACGCGGATGCGGCGCGAACTGCGTTCATGCGTGAACTCGAACACGGATGGCGTGCCTGCAAACGCCTTTTCCACATACGGGTGGATCGCGTCATAGGCCTGCTTGTCGAGCGCGTCCTCAATCCGCTGGCCGACGAGTTCGGCCTTGCTGCCGGGCATGATCGTACTCAGCCGCCGGTTCGAGAACGTATAGCGCCGGTCGGGGCCGACATGGGCGATATGCGCGGGCATCATCTCGGTTGTCAGGCGCGTGCGGGCCTCAATCCGGGTGATCTGGCGCTTGGCCTCTTCCAGCGCGGTGACCGTTGCCTCAAGCTGGCGATTGGTGGCCGACAATTCGCTCGAATAGCTGCCCAATTGGTCCGACAGCTCTTCGGAACGGGCGCGCAGCAGGCTTTCATGCTGTTTGGTGCGGGTGATATCGGTATAGACCGTTACCCAGCCACCCTGCGGCAGTGGTGATCCTTCGACGCTGATCGTGCGGCCATTGGCGCGTGTGCGCTCCATGTAATGTGGCTCGAACTCGCGGGCGATCTGCGTGCGGCTGGTGACGAACTGCTCCAGATCGCCGACATCGCCATAGTCGCCGCGCTGCGCGAGATAGCGGATCGTTTCGGCAAAGCTGGCGCCGGGCGTGACCAGCGCGTCAGGCAGTTCGAACATTTCCTGAAACCGCTGATTGCAGACCGCGAGATGCAGGTCGCTGTCATAGATGGTCAGTGCCTGCTGGATCAGGTTAAGGCCCGCCATCGTCATCTCGGTGGTCGTGTAATTGCTCATGCCGTGTGGCCTGCGGCCCAGTCCAGCGCATCCTCCAGCCGGTCGTCCCCCCAAAAGAGCTCGTCTTCGATCAGGAAGCTGGGCGCGCCAAAGAGCCCGCGTCGGGTGGCCTCAGCGGTTGTTTCTCGCAATGCCAGCTTGTTGGCGGCGTCCTGTGCTGCTGGCAGGATATCGTCGGGCAGGCCGACTGCCCCGGCACAGGCGGCGACCACCGTCGCATCCGATATGTCCAGACCTTCTTCAAACTGGGCGCGGTAGACGGTCTGGCAAAAGGCCACGCCCTCGGGGCGGGTCAGCGCAATTTGTGCCACCCGTGCGGCCAGCAGGCCGTTTTGCGGAAACGGGTCGGGCTTCTGGATGCTCAGCCCGAGCTGCGCAGCGCGACGGTCCATGTCGCGCCACATGTAGCGGCCCTTGGCGGCGAAGATGTTGAACGGCGACGTATCCCAGCCTTGCACGGCAAAGATCGGCCCCAGCAGGAATGGCCGCCAGCGCACGTCTACACCCGCCGCCTGCGCCGCCTCCGGCAGGCGCATCGCACTGAGATAGGAATAGGTCGAGGCGAATTCGAACCAGAACTCCAGGGAAGGCTTGGTCATATGGGGCCACGCGCGCGATTTGATCGCTTCGCAGTTCCGGGCAGCGGGGTCGGGATGTCAAGCCCTGCAGTGCTTGTTACAATTCGTAGGGATTGAGAAATGTTCACGAAAAAGTTGACCGCGAGAGTAATTGCATCACTCTGACAGGTAGCGAGAATCGCCCGTCGAGGTGATCGGCCCGCGCAGACGGGCATCTGGGAGGAAGACAATTTGGCCAAGCCTATAGAGGCGACGGACGGGCTCGGCTCGATTCCGGCGCTGCTTCAACGTAATGCATCGCAGTTCGCCAATCGCCCTGCTTACCGCGAGAAGGAATACGGGATCTGGCAGAGCTGGACCTGGGCCGAAACTGAAAAAGAGATCGAGGCGCTGGCGCTGGGTCTGATCGACCTTGGCGTCAAAGAGGGCGATTTCATTTCGATCATCGGGCGCAATCGACCTTATTTCTACTGGGCCATCGTTGCGGCGCAATCGGTGGGCGCGATTCCCGTTCCTCTCTATCAGGACGCTTCGGCCGACGAGATGGCCTATGTCATGGACCATTGCGGTGCGCGCATCGCCATCGTTGAGGATCAGGAACAAGTCGATAAGGTCATCGAGATTCAGGGCCAACTGACTGAATTCGAACACATGATCTATATCGATCCGCGCGGTCTGCGCAAATACGATCATTCCAAGCTGCATGAATACAGTCAGATTCAGGACAAGGGCCGCGCCACCCACGCAGAAAACATCAACGAGTTGCGGGCGCGCCGCGAGAAGCTGAACTACGATAGCATCTGTGTCATGCTCTATACCTCGGGCACTACGGGCAAGCCCAAGGGCGTGGTGCTGAGCAACCGCAACATCATCGAGGCGTCCAGGTCGTCGTCCGAGTTCGACAAACTGCGGCTGACCGAAGAAGTGCTGGCCTATCTGCCGATGGCATGGGTGGGCGATTTCATCTTCTCCATCGGACAGGCCTATTGGTGCGGGTTCTGCGTGAACTGTCCCGAGAGCGCGGACACGATGCAGACCGACCTGCGCGAGATCGGGCCAACCTACTACTTTGCGCCGCCGCGCGTTTTCGAGACGCAGCTGACCAACGTGATGATCCGCATGGAGGATGCCGGCCGTTTCAAGAAATGGCTGTTTGATCGCTACATGGAGCACGCCCGCAAGGTGGGCGGCGACATTCTGGACGGCAAATCCGTGGGCATGATGGACCGGCTGAAATACGGGCTGGGCAACCTGCTGGTCTATGGCCCGCTCAAGAACACGCTTGGCCTCAGCCGCGTGCGCGTGGGCTATACGGCGGGCGAGGCGATCGGGCCGGAGATCTTCAGCTTTTACCGCTCGCTCGGGATCAACCTCAAGCAACTCTACGGCCAGACCGAGGCATCGGTTTTCATCACACTGCAACCCGACGGCGAAGTGCGCGCCGATACGGTGGGCGTGCCCGCGCCGGGGGTGGAAATCCGTATCGCCGACAATGGCGAAGTGTTCTATCGCAGCCCCGGCGTGTTCGAATATTACTACAAGAACGAGGAAAGCACGAAGAGCACGAAAGACCCCGAAGGTTGGGTCGCGACGGGCGATGCCGGTTACTTTGACGAGGAAACCGGCCAGTTGCGCATCATCGACCGCGCCAAGGATGTGGGCAAGATGGCGGGGGGCGAGCTATATGCGCCCAAATATGTTGAAAACAAACTGAAATTCTTTCCCAACATCCTGGAGGCCGTGGTTTTCGGCAATGGCCGCGAGGAATGCACCGCCTTTATCAATATCGACCTGACGGCCGTGGGCAACTGGGCGGAGCGCAACAACATTGGTTACGCGTCGTATCAGGAACTGGCGGGACATCCGAAGGTGCTGGAGACGATCCGCGAGCATGTCGAGACGGTGAACCGGTCGCTGGCGCATGATCCGATGCTGGGGGGATGTCAGGTGCATCGCTTCCTTGTGTTGCACAAAGAACTGGATGCCGACGATGGAGAGATGACGCGCACCCGCAAGGTGCGGCGCGGTGTGATCTCGGAGAAGTTCAACGACCTTCTGACCGCGCTTTATGACGGGTCGGACGAGATATTCACCAAGACCGAAGTGACCTACGAGGATGGCCGCAAGGGCAGCATTTCAGCCACGCTGAAGATTGTCGATGCGGCGGTGGTCCCGGTCGAGGGTACGCGACAGGTGGCAGCGGAATGATCGTGCACCGCTCAGCTTCGCTTTCGCCCCGCCCGCCATCCCGCCTGGGCGCGGTATTCAAAGGATATTCCAATGCTTGACAGCGTCGAACCCTATACCACCGAAGACGGCCGGAAGATCGGCGGCGTGGTGATGGAGATGAAGAATATTACCCTGCGTTTCGGGGGGGTTACGGCGATCCAGGATATCAGCTTCGACATTCGCGACGGAGAGATCCGCGCGATCATCGGCCCCAATGGCGCGGGCAAGTCATCCATGCTGAACGTCATCAGCGGCTTCTACAACCCGCAGGAGGGCGAGGTGTTCTACAAGGGCGAGAAACGCCCGCCGATGAAGCCCTTCCAGGTCGCTCAGCAGGGCATCGCGCGCACGTTCCAGAACATTGCCCTGTTCGAGGGGATGAGCGTGCTGGACAACGTGATGACGGGCCGTATCCGGCAGATGAAGGCCGGGTTGTTCGCGCAGGCGCTCTGGAAGGGCAAGGCCGAGCGTGAAGAGGTGGAGAACCGGGAAGTTGTTGAAAAAGTTATTGATTTCCTCGAGATTCAGCACATCCGCAAAACGCCGGTCGGCCGTCTGCCTTATGGTTTGAAGAAGCGGGTCGAGCTGGCTCGCGCGCTGGCGGCGGAGCCGTCGATCCTGCTGCTGGATGAGCCGATGGCGGGCATGAATGTCGAAGAAAAAGAAGACATGAGCCGTTTCATCCTGGATGTGAACGACGAGTTCGGCACGACCATCGCGCTGATCGAACATGACATGGGCGTGGTCATGGATCTCAGCGACCGGGTGGTGGTGATGGATTACGGCAAGAAGATCGGAGACGGCACGCCCGACGAGGTGCGCACGAACCAGGATGTGATCGATGCCTACCTGGGGGTGGCGCATGATTGATTTTCGCACATCGGTATCGCGTCGGTATTCCGTCGGTAGAGCGTCGGTGCGCGCGGACGCGGGCGCAAAGGCCCCGGCGCGGGTAGGCCCCAATTCTGGAGGACAGCACAATGCCTGAACAACTGGTCTTTGCGATGGAGGTTTTCCTCAACGGGCTGATGGCCGGGGTGCTCTATGCGCTGGTCGCGCTGGGCTTTGTGCTGATCTACAAGGCCAGCGGCATCTTCAACTATGCCCAGGGGGTGATGGCGCTGTTTGCCGCGCTGACGCTGGTGGGGATCATGGACGGGCAGGTGCCGTTCTCGCACCTGATCAACGCGGTCTTCGGCACCGAAATTCACCATTTCGGCTGGCACTTGCCCGCCTTGCTGGCGATTGTCCTGACGATGGTGGTGATGATTGCGCTGGCGTGGCTGGTGAACCATTTCGTGTTCCGCCACCTGGTCAATCAGGAACCGATCATCCTGTTTATGGCGAGTATCGGGCTGGCCTATTTCCTAGAGGGAATGGGTGACATCATGTGGGGCGCAGACATCAAGAAGCTGGATGTCGGGCTGCCGCAGGGGATCAACAGCGCGATTGACGAAATTACCTTTGGCATCTTCGATTACGGGTTCTTCATCGACAATCTGGATATCGTGGCGACGGGGATCGCCGCGCTGCTGGTCGTCGGGTTGGTAATATTCGCGCAATACACCAAGCAGGGCCGGGCGATGCGCGCCGTGGCCGACGACCATCAGGCGGCGCTGAGTGTCGGAATCTCGCTGAATTACATCTGGGTGATGGTCTGGTCGCTGGCGGGGTTCGTGGCGTTGGTTGCGGGGATCGTCTGGGGCACGAAATCGGGCGTGCAATTCTCGCTGTCGCTGATCGCGCTGAAGGCGCTGCCGGTGCTGATGCTGGGTGGCTTCACCTCGATCCCCGGTGCCATTGTCGGTGGGTTGATCATCGGCGTGGGCGAGAAGCTGTTCGAATTTGCCATCGGTCCGATGATCGGGGGCGCGACGGAAAACTGGTTTGCCTATGTTCTGGCGCTGATCTTTTTGGTGTTCCGGCCGCAGGGATTGTTCGGGGAGAAGATCATTGAGCGCGTTTGACCGGTACAAGACTGCCGGGATGACGCCCGGCCTATACAAGACTGAGGGGTCCTATCATGTTCTATCGTGAAGCAGGCGATTTCAAGACCTCCTATGCCGAGGACAGCCAGACCTTTCCGATCAAGTTCGACCGGTACCGGTACTATGCGGTTCTGGTCATCGCCTTTGCGGTGGTGCCGTTCGTCATCAATGATTACTGGGTCAACGCGGTGTTCCTGCCGTTCCTGATCTATGCCATCGCGGCGATCGGGCTGAACATCCTGACCGGCTATTGCGGGCAGGTGAGCCTGGGCACTGGCGGGTTCATGGCGGTGGGCGCCTATGCCTGCTACAAGCTGATGACGTCATTTCCCGAGGTGTCGATCCTGATCCATGTGATCCTCGCGGGGGGCATCACGGCGGGCGTGGGCGTCTTGTTCGGGTTGCCGTCGCTGCGCATCAAGGGGTTCTACCTGGCGGTGGCGACGCTGGCGGCGCAGTTTTTCCTGGTATGGCTCTTCAACCGGGTGCCGTGGTTCTACAATTATTCGGCCTCGGGCCAGATCAGCGCGCCCGAGCGCACCGTGCTGGGCGTGCCGGTCACTGGGGCCGAGACCGCGCCCTGGGCGGCCTATCTTGTGTGCCTGCTTTTCGTGACGGCGAGCGCGCTGGTGGCGCGGAACCTGACGCGGGGCATGGCCGGGCGCAAGTGGATGGCGATCCGCGACATGGACATTGCCGCCGAGATCATCGGGGTGGATCCGCTCAAGGCCAAGCTGAGCGCCTTTGCGGTCAGTAGCTTTTTCATCGGGATCGCCGGTGCGCTGTTCTTCTCGGTCTATCTGGGCGCTGTGGAAGTGGGCGAGGCGTTTGGGATCAACAAATCTTTCCTCGTGCTCTTCATGGTGATCATCGGCGGGCTTGGCTCGATCTTTGGCAGCTTTGCGGGTGCTGCGTTCCTGGTGCTGCTGCCGGTATTTCTGAAGAACCTGCTGGTGGGCGGGCTGGGCTGGCCTACCGATCTGGCGGCACATCTTGAGTTCATCATCGTCGGTGCGCTGATCATCGTGTTCCTGGTGGCCGAGCCACATGGGCTGGCGCAGCTGTGGCGCGTGGCGAAAGAGAAGCTGAGACTTTGGCCCTTTCCCCACTAGGGGCGGGCTGACGACGTGCGGTGGGGGGGAGGAACCCCACCTTGCGAAAGAAGAGATCGGACAAAACCAAGGGAGGATCAAACCGATGAGAAAAACACTGATGACGGCCGCGCTGGGCGCGATGATGGCCGCGGGGCCCGCGCTTGCGGATCTCGTCGTGGTCGATACCAGCTATCGCACCGGCCCCTATGCTGCGAACGGCATCCCGTTCTCGGACGGGTATCAGGATTATTTTACCCTGATTAACGAACGTGACGGCGGCGTTGGCGGCGAGAAGATCAAGGTGATCGAGTGCGAGACCGGCTACAACACCGAGAAGGGCGTCGAATGCTATGAAGCGACCAAGGGCGAAGGCGCGTTGCTCTATCAACCGCTCAGCACGGGCATCACCTATCAGCTGATCCCCAAAGCCACGTCGGACGGAATTTCGCTGCACACGATGGGTTATGGGCGGACGTCCGCCAAGAACGGTGCGGTGTTCAAGAACGTGTTCAACTATCCGGCCAACTACTGGGACGGGGCAAGCCACGCGATCACCCATATCTTGAATGAGAATGGCGGCGACATTTCAGGGCGCAAGATCGCGCTGGTGTACCACAATTCCGCCTATGGCAAGGAGCCGATCCGCACGCTGGAAGAACTGAGCAAGAAGCACGGGTTCGAGCTGATGTTGCTGCCGGTGGATCATCCGGGCCAAGAGCAGAAATCGCAGTGGCTGCAGATCCGCCGCGAAAAGCCGGACAATGTGATCATGTGGGGCTGGGGCGTGATGAACCAGGTGGCCATCCAGGAAGCGGTGAACATCCGTTTCCCGATGGATCAGTTCATCGGTATCTGGTGGTCCGGGTCGGAGAACGACGTGAAATCGGCGGGTGCCAAGGCCAATGGTTACAAGGCGCTGACCTTCCACAACCTTGGCAGCGACTATCCGCTTTATGACGACATGGCGAAATATGTCGTCGAGGCGGGCAAGGCTGCGGGTGCGGGCGATCAGGTCGGTAGCGTTCTCTATAACCGCGGCATGTACGCGGCGATGCTGGCGGTCGAAGCGATGCGGACCGCGCAGGAGATTGCCGGCACGTCGGCCATCAATGCGGCGCAGATGCGCGATGGCATGGAAGCGCTGGAGATCACCGAGGCCAAGATGGCCGGTCTGGGCCTGCCGGGCTTTGGGCCGGAGTTCAAAGTGTCGTGCGAGAACCACGGCGGCGACGGCATGGGTGCTGTATCGCAGTGGAATGCCGAGAAGGGTGAGTTTGAGCTGATCACCGACTATTATCAGTCTGACCAGGAAGTCATCAATGCCCTAGTTGCCGAGGATTCGGCATCTTACGCGGCAGAGAACGGGATCGAGCCGTCCTGCAATTGAGCCTAACTCTCCGGCCGCAGCATCCGTTGCGGCCGGGGAATTCGAGTATTTTTACAAAGAAGAAGCATGATCGTGCGCCCTGTCAGTCGGGCGCGCCATGACGGGAGAATCCTGAGATGCTGGATGCCGGACAGACCGAGGAAAACCTCCTAGAGGTCAACAATATCGAGGTGATCTACAATCACGTTATCCTGGTGCTGAAGGGTGTCAGCCTCAACGTGCCCAAGGGCGGGATCACCGCGCTGCTGGGGGGTAACGGGGCGGGCAAGACCACCACGCTCAAGTCGATCTCGAACCTGCTGCGCTCGGAGCGCGGCGAGGTGACAAAGGGCAGCATCAGCTACCGGGGCGAGCGCATCCAGGATCTGGCGCCCTCGGAACTGGTCAAGAAGGGTGTCATCCAGGTGATGGAGGGGCGGCATTGTTTCGAGCACCTGACCGTCGAGGAAAACCTGCTGACCGGGGCCTATACGCGCAAGGCGAGCCGCGGGGATATCGATGCCGATCTGCAACTGGTCTACAGCTATTTCCCGCGCCTCAAGGAGCGGCGTCGCAGCCAGGCCGGCTATACCTCGGGCGGTGAGCAGCAGATGGTGGCGATCGGCCGGGCGTTGATGTCACGGCCCGAGACCATCCTGCTGGACGAGCCGAGCATGGGGCTGGCGCCGCAGTTGGTGGAGGAGATTTTCAACATAGTGAAATCGCTGAACGAGAAGGAAGGGGCGACCTTTCTTCTGGCTGAGCAGAACACCAACGTGGCGCTGCGCTTTGCCCACTACGGGTATATCCTGGAATCCGGGCGCGTGGTGATGGACGGCCCGGCACAGAGCCTGCGCGAAAACCCGGATGTGAAGGAATTTTACCTGGGGATGTCGGATGACGGGCGCAAGTCGTTTCGCGATGTGCGCAGTTATCGCCGCCGCAAGCGGTGGCTGAGCTGAGGCCGGGCCGGAGCCGCACATGACCCAGTACCCCAGTACCGATAGCAACACAGAGACCGGGCAGCGCGAAATCGCGGTGCGCGCAGGCTCAGTCTTCGGGCAGGTCGGCGCGCAGTTCCTCGATCAATTCGAGCGCTTCGGCGCGGGTGTTGCGGATGTTGGGGCGGAAACCCTGGCTTTCGGCACGCAGGCGGATATCGGCCTCGGTTTCGGAATCGGCCGCATAGCGTACCGAGCCGAGCGAGTAGGCGATGTTGAGCGCCTTGCCGCGAAAAGCGTAGCGTATCCATGCGCCGGGCATGATCTGGCATCCGTTCATGTCGACGAGGAAGAACCACTTGCGGCCGGTCTCCTTAAGGCGTTCCTCGAGATACTCGTAGACATCGTCGACGTCGCGGCTGTGATTGAGCGTGAAATGCGAGAAATCGACATGCATGATCCCGCTTTCGTCATCGAAGCGGACGCGGCGCACGAAATCGGTCAGCGTATGGCTGGGTTCAAGGTTCTGTTTGCGGCGGCGGGTGTTGGGCAGTTCGGCGATCCGCGCCAAAGCGGCCTTGCGATCGGCGAAGAGGTTGGGATCGAATGCCTCGGTATTGGCGGCGCGGATGATTTGCTGGCGGGTCTCTTCGGAGGCATCATACCGAACGGAGCCCATGGAATGCGCGAGGTTCAGCGCGCGGCCACGCCGCGAATAGGCGATCCATGCGGCGGGGTCGATACGGGTGCCGTTGAGGTTGATCATGAAGAACCACTGCGGCTCGCCGGTGGCGTCGATGCGGGCTTCGAGCCGGTCGTAGAACCGGTTCACGATCTCGGAGCCGCCGAAATGGAAATCGGAAAAATCCACCTCCATGGTCTGGATATCGTCGTGAAAGGTGATGCGCCGGTCGAGCTCGGCATCATCCGCGGTGGACGGCGTGCTGGTGAGAGGCATGGCGGTCACACTCCGAGCTTTATTGTATACGAAGGAATACCGAAATGTGCCACAGAGCGGCGTCCAAAGCAACTGGTCAGGCTGTCGCAGACGCGCAGCGGGTGAGAGGAAGGTTACATGTCGCAGTATTTTGATGAGTTGGAGACACGCAGCGCCGAGGCCCGCGCCGAGGCGCTGGCGCGCGATCTGCCGCTTCAGGTGGCACGGGCGCAGGCGCTGCCGGGGTACCGCGATCACCTGTCCGGGGTCGATCCGGCACGTGTGATTCGGGTCGAGGATCTGGCAGCTCTGCCGGTGCTGCGCAAATCCGATCTGAGCCGGGAACAGCGCGCCAATGCGCCCTTTGGCGGGCTGGCGGCGCGCGCGCCCGGTGCGTTTGCGCATGTGTTTCAGTCGCCCGGGCCGATCTACGAGCCGGGCAGCACCGATCACGACTGGTGGCGGATGGGCCGGTTTCTGGCGGCCTGCGGGATCGGCAAGGGGGATATCATTCAGAACTGCTTTGGCTATCACCTGACGCCGGCGGGGATGATTTTCGAGAATGGCGCCCGCGCCGTGGGAGCCGCCGTGTTGCCAGCCGGGACCGGCCAGACCGAACTGCAGGCGCGGGCCGCGCATGATATCGGTGTGACCGCCTATGCCGGTACACCTGACTATCTGAAAGTGATCCTCGACAAGGCGGACGAGCTGGGGCTGGCGCTGAAAATCACCCGGGCTGCGGTTGGCGGGGGGGCGTTGTTTCCTTCCCTGCGGCAGGAATATGCCGACAGGGGCATCGTTTGCCGGGAATGCTATGCCACCGCCGATCTGGGAAACATCGCCTATGAAAGCGCGGCGATGGAGGGGCTGATCGTGGATGAGGGCGTGGTCGTCGAGATCGTCACGCCGGGCACGGGCAACCCTGTTGCCCCCGGCGAAGTTGGCGAAGTGGTGGTGACCACGCTCAACCCCGACTATCCGCTGATCCGCTTTGCCACCGGCGACCTGAGCGCGCAGATGGAGGGGACAAGCCCCTGTGGCCGGACGAATATCCGGATCAAGGGATGGATGGGCCGGGCCGACCAGACGACCAAGATCAAGGGCATGTTCGTGCGCCCAGAGCAGGTGGCGGATCTGGTCGCGCGGCATGACGAGATTGCCCGCGTGCGTGTCGTCGCCACCCGCGAGGGCGAGATGGACGTGATGACCGTTCAGATCGAGAGCAGCGAAGGGGGCGACGAGGCCATTTATGCAAGGTCGGTCGCCGATGCGTTGAAGCTGAAGGGCCGGATCGAGATCGTTCCCAAGGGCGCGCTTCCCAACGATGGGAAAGTGATCGAAGATCGCCGCAGTTACGACTGAGCGATGATACGAGAGCAGGGTGCGCGATGCGGGTCTTTCGAAAGGTCCGGGACGCGCTGGTCGCGAGGCTGCTGCCGCGGTTCCGGTCGGGTAGGCGTCACGCAGGCGGCGGGCGTCAGATGTCGGCCACGATCTCGCCCTTCATCTCTCCGGTCATCCGGGTCTGGTCATCCCGGTGGATCGATTTGCGTACCTCGTCGATCTGCAACTCGGCTGCGTCCCGCGTGATCTTGTCGGGCCATTCGGTGATGGCCGCGCTGGTCCGGTCGCTGGTGCGGATGACCGTGACGCGGCTTGCCCCGTAACTCTTGAGTGCGGGAATACGTTTCTCTTCGATTGCGCGCAGGGCCAGATTGTAGTCGGCCCCATCGGCAATTTCCCATGTGGTGATTGTGATGTAGCGCATATCTCTACCTCCATCGTCAATCAGACCAGTCTAGCACGAAACCCCGCCCAATGATTGATATTTGTCAATTGTGGCGCGTGTCCGGCTTTGTGCCAAAAGGCGCAAACATTGACCAAATGGGAGAGATTCCGGGGCTGACAGCGCGCGCCTTGCAAAACCCCTACAAATTGAAACGTTAACGCCCTCTTGAGAAGCGCCCTGTAACACTGCCCTTGGGTGAGGCTTTGATGATGTGACCGCAGGCGCCATTGTTCAGCAGCAACCGGTGCCGGCGGGAGGCGGCGCCGTGGCCTGGGATGGCGCCGATGAGACAGGCCAGATCCTGCCTGAGGGCACCTATCATATGAGCGTCGATTCGTTTCCGGGCGAGACGCATCTGGGGACCGCCCCGGTCGCCACTCAATCGCGCGTGGTCGAAGCCCGGCTGAGTGGTGGCATCACGGTCCTGATTATGGAGGGCGGGCAGGAAGTACTGACGTCCTCTGTCATCGCGTTGCTCCGACCCGAGGACGGGTGAGGCGGCAGCCTGCCGCGTTCCAACCTCGCCGGGTGCGACGTGGCGATTGCGCGTTACTGCGTGATCATTTCGGCCTTAAAGTCACGGTGGCTTGCACCTCTTCGGAGTGAAAAAGGGCGGCTATGAATCGTGGGGGGATGCCGATTTGCCTGACGCAGCGGCATGTTGCATGATCGCAACGGTTGAAAAGTCGCGCCGCTTACTCATGCTGGGTCACCAAATTACGTCAAGAAATATCAAGCAATATCAGTTGTGTAGGGATGTGCGTGTCATGATCGGCGAAGAAGCGCAAAACAGACCGAAACTGAGGATTACTATTTTGTTTGTCTTCTGATTGTGCGATATTCGCCTTGAGGTTTGTGGAGACACAAATTCTGAAACCCGGTTTGGAGAATATTTATGAAAAAGCTTATGACCCTTGCAGCAGCTGCTGCAATCGCCGTCTCCGCTGTTGCACCTGTTGCAGCTCAAGACGTCAACGCTGATCCGTTCGTGTCGACCGCAGGTCCCGCGCTGGGCCTGACGCCCGGCCTGATCGCTGCAGGTATCGCTGTCACGATCATCGGTATCGCTGCGCTCGACTCGAGCGACGACACCTGAGAATACGCACCGCGCTTCGGCGTGGGTGTATCAGGAAAAGGCAGCCCACTGGGCTGCCTTTTTCGTTTGTAGCTCCGAAATGTCGGTGGCTGTTCCCGGTCTCAGAGAACCGCGAGACAGGCCGCCAGCAGACCGGCCCCCAGAACAGCCCCACCGGCGCCCCAGAGCGCCAGATCACGCCGCCGGTGGCGCGGTGGCTCTGGCGGCGGGGCAGAGGCGCGGATCAGCGCGGCTTCCACCAGTTGCGGCAGGCGCGGGCCAAAGCGTGACAGTACCGCGGCAGTCCGTCCGAAGCTCTGAGCGATGGCGCGGGGGCCCAGGCTCTGACGAATGTAGTCCTCGACCACAGGGCGGGCGACTTGCCAGATGTTGATCTGCGGGTTTAGCGAGCGTGCGACGCCCTCGACCACAACCATCGTGCGTTGGAGCAGGATCAGTTCGGTCCGGGTTTCCATGCCGAAACGTTCGGTCACCTCGAACAGGTAGCTGAGCAGGCTGCCCATGCTGATCCGGCTGGCGTCCATGCCGAATATCGGCTCGCCTACGGCGCGCAGGGCGCGGGCGAATTCGTCTACATCACGGTCGGCTGGCACATAACCGGCCTCGAAATGCACCTCGGCGACGCGGCGATAATCGCGCTTGATGAAGCCATAAAGGATCTCGGCATAAACGCGGCGGGTGTATTCGTCGATATGGCCCATGATGCCAAAGTCATAGGCAATGATATTGCCATTTGGCGCGACCTTGAGATTGCCCTGATGCATGTCGGCATGGAAATACCCGTCGCGCAGCGCGTGGCTGAGGAAGAGCTGCAGCACTCGGTTGCTGAGGTCCACACGGTCATGGCCGGCTGCGTCAATCGCGGCATTGTCGCCCAGCGACACGCCATCGGCCCATTCCATTGTCATCACCCGGCGGCTGCTCAGATCCCATTTGATCGCGGGCAGTTGAAAGCCCTCGTCACCGGCGGTGTTGGCGGCAAATTCCGAGGCCGAGGACGCCTCGAGCCGCAAATCCAGTTCTCCCATCACGACGCCCTCGAAATGGGCGATCACATCCGTCGGCCGCAGGCGGCGCGCGGCGGGTGAGAGGAATTCGATCAAGTTGGCGGCGAAGTAGAAGGCATCGATATCGACGCGAAAGGCGCGTTCGATCCCGGGGCGTAGCACTTTGATCGCGACCGCCTCGCCATTCTCGCGCAGCGTCGCCTTGTGCACTTGGGCGATGGACGCGGCGGCGACGGGCGGGCTGAAATCGTCGAACATGGTCTCGACTGGCTGGCCCAGTTCATGCTCGACGCTGGCCTTGGCCGTGTCGATGTCAAACGGCGGCAGCTTGTCTTGCAGGATGCGCATCTGCGTGGCCAGTTCGTCGCCCACCAGATCGGGCCGGGTCGAGAGGATCTGACCGAACTTGATATAGGCCGGGCCCAGTGCCGTGAGCGCCCGTGTTGCGGGGGGCATGTTGGGGTCGCCGCGCAGGCCCAGCCACTGGAACGGCCAGGCGAGGAAACGCAGTGCGCCGCGGACTAGGGGAGGCGCGTCCATTGCGTTCATGATCACGGCCATCGCGCCGGTGCGCTCCAGCGTGGCACCCGTGCGGATCAGGCGGATGATATTATGTGGACCTCGCATCGCTCAGATTTTCCAGCCGGAATGCAGGCAGGCGATGCCCATGGTCAGGTTGCGGTACTTGGCCTGTTCGAACCCTGCGGCGCGCACCATCCCGAGGAAAGTGTCCTGATCGGGGAACTGGCGGATCGATTCGACAAGATACTGATAGCTGTCGCGATCACCGGCGATCACCTGTCCCAGACGCGGGATAATGTGAAACGAATAGAGGTCGTAGACCTTTTGCATCAGATCGTTGGGGATCTGGCTGAATTCCAGCACCATCAGCCGGCCGCCGGGTTTGAGCACACGAAAGGCCTCGTTCAGCGCCTCTTGGGGGCGGGTGACGTTACGGATTCCGAAGCTGATCGTGTAGACGTCAAAGCTGTTATCGGCAAAGGGGAGCGCCATCGCGTCGCCCACCACCCAGTCAAGGTTGGCGGCCATCTGGTCGGCCTCGGCACGCTTGCGGCCTTCGACCAGCATCGGCTCGGTCAGGTCCAGCACGGTCGCATGGCCAGAACCCGCGCGTTTGAGAAACCGGAATGCGATGTCGCCGGTTCCGCCCGCCACATCCAGCAGGCGCTGGCCGGGACGGGGCGCCAGCCAATCCATCATCGCATCCTTCCAGACGCGGTGGATGCCCATCGACATGGCGTCGTTCATCACATCGTATTTGCTGGCCACAGAGCCGAACACACCGCGCACGCGGCCTGCCTTTTCGGCTTCGGGGACGGTCTGAAATCCGAAATGGGTGGTTTTCTCGGTCATGGGCCTTGCCTTGCACGGTTTCAGGGCCTTGTTATAGAGCGCTCGGGCGCGGACACAATGCGGCCCTTTCACACTTGCCCGTATACTGCCGGAGACTGCCATGCCCGAACTGCCAGAGGTTGAAACCGTCCGCGCCGGGCTGGCCCCGGTGATGGAGGGCGCGGTGATCGCCCGGGCTGATGTGAACCGGCCCGATCTGCGCTGGCCGTTCCCCCCTGATATGGCTGCGCGGCTGGCCGGGCAACGGGTGCTGGGGCTGCGGCGGCGGTCCAAGTATATCCTGGCTGACCTGAGTTCTGGCGAGACGTTATTGATCCATCTCGGCATGTCGGGGCGGATGCTGATCTCGGGCAATCCGTCTGACCCCAGAAGCGCCTCTGGCAAAACGGGCCGATTCGTACATGACCATCCGGCGCCGGAAAAGCATGACCATGTGGTGCTGTATATGGAGAATGGCGCGCGGATCACGTTCAACGATCCCCGGCGTTTCGGGGCGATGGATCTGTTCGATACGGCGCTGGGCGAGGGGCATGTGCTGTTGGCCAAGTTGGGGCCGGAGCCGCTCGGCAACAGTTTCAACGAGGATTACCTGATTGCTGCGTTGAAGGCCAAGGCGACCCCGATCAAATCGGCGTTGCTGGACCAGCGAATCGTTGCCGGGCTGGGCAATATCTATGTGTGCGAGGCGCTTTTTCGCGGGCGTATCTCGCCGCGACGAAGGGCCGCGAGCCTCAGCGCCCGGCGCGCGGGTGGGCTGGTGCCGATCATCCGTGAGGTGCTGCGCGATGCCATCGCGGCGGGTGGATCAAGCTTGCGTGATTTCCGGCAAGCCGATGGAGAATTGGGATATTTTCAACATCGTTTTGACGTCTATGACCGCGAGGGACAGGCGTGTCGCCATGAGGGTTGCACCGGGACTGTGAGCCGAATCGTGCAGGCGGGGCGTTCGAGCTTCTACTGTCCGAAGTGCCAAAGATAGGTTGAAAGCGTGGGCCGGGGTGGTAAACCCTGAGGCCTGACAGAAACAAGCGAAAGCAGATTTCATGGCCTTTGAGACGATTACTGTCGAGGTAGAAGACCACGTTGCCCTTATCACCCTGAACCGTCCCGATGCCATGAACGCGCTGAACGATCAGCTGCTTGGCGAGTTGGTGACGGCGCTGGAAGACGCGCAAGCCAACGACAAGGTGCGGTGCATCGTTCTGACCGGCTCGGAAAAGGCGTTTGCCGCCGGGGCCGACATCAAGATGATGAGCGAGAAGAGCTTTGTCGAAGTGTTCGCGGGGGATCTCTTTGGGCCCGAGCCGGACGCGATCATGCGCATCCGCAAGCCGATCATCGCTGCCGTCTCGGGCTATGCGCTGGGCGGCGGCTGCGAACTGGCGATGATGTGCGATTTCATCATCGCGTCGGAAACCGCGAAGTTCGGCCAGCCCGAAATCAATCTGGGCGTGATAGCGGGCATGGGCGGAACGCAACGCCTGACGCGGTTGATCGGCAAATCCAAGGCGATGGACATGAACCTGACTGGGCGCTTCATGGACGCCGAAGAGGCCGATCGATCTGGTCTGGTCAGCCGCGTGGTGCCGGTCAAGAAGTTGCGCGAAGAGGCGATGGCCGCCGCGTCCAAGATCGCCGAGAAATCCATGATCAGTGTGATGGCGGTCAAAGAATCGGTGAACCGCTCCTACGAAATGCCCCTGCGCGAGGGGCTGCTGTTCGAGCGGCGCGTGTTCCAATCTCTCTTTGCCACCGAAGACCAGAAGGAAGGCATGTCTGCCTTCATGGAAAAACGCGAGGCGCAGTTCCGCGACAAATAGGCCGGTGCAGGCCCTTGGGGGCGCGGCGCTGTTTCCGGGGCGGATCGTCAGATTGCGGGCGGTTTGCGCTCCGGCACTTGCAATTCTGACCTGTCAGGGGTATCTGACGCCGCAATACATGCGCGTGATGCCCGCTCAGGCAAGAATCAACTCCCTATGAGGGGCCCGTTCGGGATCATGCTGTACAATTGAAAACATAATGACCGAACACTGAGAAAGGGTCTGATTCACATGGCCAATACGCCACAGTCCAAAAAACGCGCCCGCCAGAACGAAAAGCGATTTGCTATCAACAAGGCACGCCGTTCGCGCATCCGCACCTACCTGCGCAAGGTCGAAGAGGCGATTGCCTCGGGTGACAAGGATGCCGCCGCCGCCGCCCTGCGCGCCGCTCAGCCCGAGCTGATGCGCGGTGTCACGAAGGGTGTCCTGCACAAGAATACCGCGTCGCGCAAGGTCTCGCGGCTGTCGGCACGGGTGAAGGCACTCGGCTAAAGAACGGCTAACGTGTTGATCGTAAAGGTGTCGCTTATGCGGCACCTTTTTTCGTTTCTGAGGCATAAAAATAACGCCTGAGATTCTTTTCCTGAAAAAACAGAGTCAAGGACGAAGAACAGTTGCGAGTGCGCCGAAGCAGTTGCTAGTTTGCCCTAGCGATTCACCTGGGGGAAGGGATGATCCGCACACGTGACGCCAGCTTATTCAGGCGTCAGTAAGCGTATATGCAGGGCAATTGCCTTGCCAGCATTTGCCCCGGTACGACATGAATTTCGTCGCGGATCAGGCGGTACGGGGATGTCCCGCCATCCGTTTACGACGTAAAACTTACGCAATGGCCCATCTGTGGGGTCTGGGTGTTGTGACCACTGCGGTTTCAACAGTCTGCGTTTTGCGTCTGAAGTCATGTTGGATCGCTTCGGCCGGATCGGGTGCAGGCCCGCCGGGTTTGGAAATGGCAATGTTGATGCGCTGCTCGCGGAACGGGAACGAATGACACAAGATCAATGGGGACGGGTCAAGCAAGACCTTCGGAAAACGGTCGGATCGAGCAACTACACTAACTGGATCGAGCCTCTGGAATTGTCGGGGGTCGCGGATGGGGTCGCGACACTTGACGTGCCGACCACTTTCGTCGGCAATTATGTTGCACAGAAATTTGGCGAACAGATCCTGTTCCATTTCCGCACGGACACGCCCGAAGTGCGTCGCATTGCGTTCAACGTGCCTGCCAAGCGCTCTGCCGCGCCACGCGCCCAAGTGCCTGCCGCCCCAAAGGTTGATGCGGGCCGGGCCGAACGCGAGGCGCTGATCGCAGCCGCGCCGCTGGACCCTAAATTCACCTTTGACAGTTTCGTCGTCGGCAAGCCGAACGAATTGGCCCATGCGGCCGCCAAACGTGTCGCCGAAGGCGGGCCGGTCACGTTCAACCCGCTGTTTCTCTATGGGGGCGTTGGCCTGGGCAAGACGCACCTGATGCATGCGATCGCGTGGGAGCTGCAACAGAATCAGCCCAGCCTGACCGTGCTTTACCTGTCGGCAGAGCAGTTCATGTATCGGTTCGTGCAAGCATTGCGCGACCGCAAGATGATGGATTTCAAGGAAATGTTCCGCTCGGTCGATGTTCTGATGGTTGATGACGTTCAGTTCATTGCCGGCAAGGAGAGCACGCAGGAAGAGTTTTTCCATACTTTCAATGCGCTCGTCGATGGCGGCAAGCAGATCATCATCTCGGCGGACCGTGCCCCGGGCGAGATCGAAAAGCTGGAAGAGCGCATCAAGTCGCGCCTGCAATGCGGCCTGGTGGTGGATCTGCATCCGACCAACTACGAATTGCGTCTCGGGATTCTGCAATCGAAAGTCGAATTCTACCGCAACCAATATCCCGATCTGGTCATGGCCGACGGGGTGCTGGAGTTTCTCGCGCACCGGATTCGCAAGAATGTTCGGGTTCTTGAAGGCGCGCTGACGCGGTTGTTTGCCTTTGCTTCGCTGGTAGGGCACGAGATCACGCTGGATTTGACACAGGATTGCCTGGCCGACGTGCTGCGCGCCTCCGAGCGGCAATTGTCGGTGGAAGAGATCCAGCGCCAGGTATCGGACCATTACAACATCCGTCTGAGCGATCTTGTCGGGCCCAAGCGGACCCGGATCTATGCGCGCCCGCGCCAGGTGGCGATGTATCTGTGCAAGCAGATGACAAGCCGCAGCCTGCCGGATATCGGGCGCCGTTTTGGCGGACGCGACCACACCACCGTGATGCATGGTGTGCGCCGGATCGAGGAGCTGCGCGCGCGCGATGCGCAGATCGCCGAGGACCTGGAGCTGCTGCGCCGCACGCTGGAAGCCTGAGGCGCGCCGCTCTTCCGCCCAAATGGGTGTTATCGCCGGATCGCGCGGCTCGCCGACTTGACGGGCGCGTCGATCCAGCGGAAAACTGTCAGAAAAGGCTTGCACCGGTAGGGGACGTTGCTAACGTGCCCTTCCCGGCGCGGCGGTGCGTCAAGTGAAGGAGCAGGGCCATGAAACTCAGCATTGAACGGGCGACCTTGCTCAAGGCGGTGTCTCAGGCGCAATCGGTGGTCGAGCGGCGCAACACGATCCCGATCCTCGCCAACGTGTTGATCGAGGCCGAGGGCGGCACGGTTCAGTTCCGCGCGACCGACCTGGATATCGAAGTGGTGGACAAGGCGCCGGCGCAAGTGGAGCGCGCGGGATCTACGACCGTATCGGCGGTGATGCTGCACGAGATCGTGCGCAAGCTGCCCGATGGTGCGCTGGTCACGCTGAGCGACGATGGCACCAGCGGACGGCTGGCGGTCGAGGCCGGGCGGTCGAGTTTCAACCTTGCGACGTTGCCCAAAGAAGATTTCCCGGTCATGGCCACGTCCGAGTATGCCAGCAATTTCTCGGCCAAGGCGCCAGTGTTGCGGCGGCTGTTTGACAAGTCGAAATTCGCGATCTCGACCGAGGAAACGCGGTATTACCTCAACGGCGTCTACATGCATGTGGCCGAGTCCGATGGTGGCAAGGTGTTGCGCTGCGTTGCTACTGACGGACACCGGCTGGCCCGTATTGATGCGGACCTGCCCGAAGGGGCTGCTGACATGCCGGGCGTGATCGTGCCGCGCAAGACCGTGGGCGAGTTGCGCAAGCTGCTGGAAGACGACGACATGATAATCGCCGTGTCGGTGAGCGAGACCAAGGTCCGCTTTGCCACGCCGGACATCACTCTGACGTCCAAGGTGATCGACGGTACGTTCCCGGATTACACGCGGGTGATTCCGCAGGGCAATACGCGCAAGATGGAAGTGGATGCCGCCGAGTTCGCGCAGGCCGTGGACCGGGTCGCGACCGTCAGTTCAGAGCGCAGCCGCGCAGTCAAACTGTCACTTGATGAAGACCGCCTGGTGCTGTCGGTGAACGCGCCTGATAGCGGGGCCGCCGAAGAAGAGCTGGCCGTCGCCTATGGGGATGAGCGGCTGGAAATCGGGTTCAACGCCAAGTATCTGCTGGAAATCGCCAGCCAGGTGGATCGCGAGAACGCGGTGTTCCTGTTCAATTCAGCCGGCGATCCGACGCTGATGCGCGAGGGCAATGATCTGAGTGCTGTATATGTCGTCATGCCGATGCGCGTGTGACGCGCGCTGCGCCGGTGTCTTTGCGGAATGTTGAAAGCCGGTGAATGGCCGGTCTTTATCTCTCATCGCTGAGCCTTTCGCATTTTCGCTCGCATAGGGCGGCGCGGCTGGAGGTGGATGCGCGGCCCATCGCGATCCATGGCCCCAATGGCGCGGGCAAGACAAACCTGATCGAAGCAGTATCGATGTTTTCGCCGGGGCGCGGGCTGCGGCGGGCTGCGGCGCAGGATATGGTGCGGCGGCCCGAGGCGCTGGGGTGGAAGCTGACCGGTATCCTGCAGTCACTGCACATGGTTCACGAGGTCGAGATATGGTCCGAGGCGGGCGGATCGCGGCAGGTACGCATTGATGGCAAGGCGGCAGCGCAACTGGCGCTGGGGCGTATTGCCAGGGTGCTGTGGCTGGTGCCCAGCATGGACAGGCTGTGGATCGAGGGCGCCGAGGGGCGCCGCCGGTTTCTGGACCGGATCACGATGAGTTTTCTGCCGGGCCATGCCGAAGCGGTGCTGAGCTTTGACAAGGCGATGCGCGAACGCAACCGGCTGTTGAAGGATCAGGTGCGCGACGCGCATTGGTATCTGGCGCTGGAGGCGCAGATGGCGCAGCGCGGTGCCGAGATCGACGCGGGCCGTCGCGCCGCGCTGGTGGAATTGCATGCAGCACAGGCAGCGGCTGAGACAGCGTTTCCGGCGGCAGAGCTGGAGCTGACCGCGACGGCGGGCGACGAAATGCCCGAGGGGGCGGATGCCTATCGAGAGGCGCTGGCAGAGAGCCGGTTTCGCGATCTGGTGGCCGGGCGCACGCTTATCGGGCCACACCGCGCGGATCTTTTCGCTGTCTATGCCGCCAAGGGTGTTCCGGCCAGGGATTGCTCGACCGGTGAGCAGAAGGCACTGCTGGTTTCGCTCATTCTGGCCAATGCGCGCGCGTTGATGCGCGATTTCGGGGCACCGCCGATATTGTTGCTGGACGAGGTTGCCGCCCACCTGGATGCCGGCCGTCGCGCGGCGCTCTATGACGAAGTTTGCGGGTTGGGCGCGCAGGCCTGGATGACGGGAACGGGGGCGGAGCTCTTTGCGGAGCTCGGAACCCGGGCGCAGCATTTCGAGGTAACGGAAGCGGGTGGAATGTCGCAGATCGCGCCACAGTGACGAGCCACGAAATATAGCGTATGCGCGTGACAATCCCCCCCAGAAATCGTATAAAAACGTGAAAAGACGAGGAATTTCCGCATGGCAGAGGCAGTAGCGGCGCATGAAGAATATGGCGCTGATTCTATTAAAGTTCTCAAAGGGTTGGAGGCGGTCCGTAAACGCCCCGGCATGTATATCGGCGACACCGATGATGGCAGCGGCCTGCACCACATGGTGTATGAGGTCGTGGATAACGGTATCGACGAGGCGCTGGCAGGGCATGCGGACCGGGTGACGGTCACGATCCACAAGGATAGCTCGGTTTCGGTTAGCGACAATGGTCGTGGTATTCCGGTCGACATTCATGAGGAAGAGGGCGTTTCAGCGGCAGAGGTCATCATGACCCAGTTGCACGCGGGCGGTAAATTCGACAGCAACTCTTATAAGGTTTCTGGCGGTCTGCACGGTGTCGGCGTGTCCGTGGTGAACGCGCTCAGCGATTGGCTGGAGCTGCGAATCTGGCGCCAGGGCAAGGAGCACGTGGCGCGGTTCGAGGGCGGATATACCACAGAGCATCTGAAGGTTGTCGGCGAGGCGAACGGGCGCAAGGGGACTGAAGTGCGGTTCCTGGCCTCTACGGAAACGTTTACGAACCTCGCCTACAGCTTCGAGACGTTGGAGAAACGCTTGCGCGAGCTGGCATTCCTGAACTCTGGCGTGCGCATCCTGCTGCGTGACGAGCGGCCCGAAGAGCCGCTGGAAACCGAGCTGCATTACGAAGGCGGGGTCAAGGAATTCGTCAAATATCTCGACCGGCACAAGGTAGCGATGCTGCCCGACCCGATCTTTATCACCGGCGAGCGGGACGACATCGTGGTCGAGGTCGCGATGTGGTGGAATGACAGCTATCACGAGACGGTGCTGCCCTTTACCAACAACATTCCGCAGCGCGATGGCGGCTCGCATATGGCGGGCTTTCGCGGGGCGCTGACGCGCACGATCAACAACTATGCCCAATCCAGCGGAATCGCCAAAAAGGAAAAGGTCAGCTTTACCGGCGACGATGCGCGCGAGGGGCTGACATGTGTGCTCAGCGTCAAGGTGCCTGATCCGAAGTTCTCCAGCCAGACCAAGGACAAGCTGGTCAGTTCCGAAGTGCGGCCCGCCGTAGAGGGGCTGGTGAACGAAAAGCTGGCCGAATGGTTCGAGGAGAACCCGACCGAGGCCAAGATCATTGTCAGCAAGATCGTCGAGGCGGCTCTGGCCCGCGAGGCGGCCCGCAAGGCGCGCGATCTGACCCGGCGCAAGAACCCGATGGACATGAACTTCCTGTCCAGCAAGCTGAAGGATTGCTCTGACAAGGATCCGGCGAACACTGAGATCTTTCTGGTCGAGGGTGACAGCGCTGGCGGATCAGCCCAGACCGGCCGTGACCGCAAGACACAGGCGATTTTGCCGCTCAAGGGCAAGATCCTGAACGTGGAGCGGGCGCGCTTTGACCGGATGCTGGGCAGCCAGGAGATCGGCAACATGGTGATGGCGCTCGGGACCGGGATCGGCCGGGATGAGTTCGATATCTCGAAACTGCGCTACCACAAGATCGTCATCATGACGGACGCGGATGTTGACGGTGCGCATATCCGGACGCTTTTGCTGACCTTCTTCTACCGCCAGATGCCAGAGCTGATCGAGGGCGGATACCTCTATATCGCGCAGCCGCCGCTCTACAAGGTGTCGCGGGGTCGCTCGGAAGTCTACCTCAAGGACGAGGCGGAAATGCAGGACTACCTGATCTCCCAAGGCGCCGAAGACGCTATTTTGCGGCTCGGCTCCGGCGAAGAGATTACCGGCACCGATCTGGTGCGTGTGGTCGAGGAAGCCCGGCAGGCCAAGCGTATTCTGGAAAGCTTTCCAACGCATTACCCGCGCCACATCCTGGAACAGGCAGCGATTGCAGAGGCCTTCATGGAGGGCCGAGTGGATGCCGATCTGCAAGGGGTCGCCGATGCGGTGGCCGAACGGCTGGACCTCATTGCGCATGAATACGAGCGCGGCTGGCAGGGGCGCCCGACCCAGGACAAGGGGATTTTGCTGGCACGTACGGTCCGCGGCGTCGAAGAGTCGCGGCGGCTTGATGGGCCTGTGCTGCGCTCGGGCGAGGCGCGCAGGCTGGGCCAACTGACGACTGCACTGCGCGAAATCTACCGGCAGCCGGCCACGCTGCTGCGCAAAGACCGCAATCAAAAGATTCACGGGCCTCTGAACCTGTTGGATGCCATCCTCAAGGAAGGCGAGAAAGGTCTGGCGCTGCAGCGCTACAAGGGGCTGGGCGAGATGAACCCGAGCCAGCTGTGGGAAACCACGCTGGACCCGGACGCGCGCACCTTACTGCGGGTCGAGATCGACGACGTGGCCGAGGCGGATGACCTGTTTACCAAGCTGATGGGCGACGTGGTGGAACCACGTCGCGAGTTCATCCAGCAGAATGCCCTGAATGTGGAGAACCTGGATTTCTGATTGGGTGTAGGTGAGCGCATTTTTTTTCGCGGCGCGCATTTTTTTTCGCGCCGCGAAAATGGGGAAACAGCCTGTAATTTATATTTATCAATAAGTTAGTCGAGTATCGTCACTCAGCGGCGTCTTGCGCAGAACTGCACACGCTCGATATTTCAAGGGCGTCCTGGTTCTTCGCCCTCAATTCTTGGCTCACTGAATTCTGGCGTTGCCCATGAGCGTCAGCGGGATCTGGTTTACCCACCCATTACTCGCGGTACAGCACTCGAGGACGACAAAATGGCCGGGGAGCCGGCCTTTGCTGCTACTGCACGGAACAAGCATCAGCCTTGTAAAAGCGGCCGTTCACAGATCAAAATATTCGGCCAAGCATTGCTGCAATCTGTATTAGCGGCAGCAGCGCACAAAACGGCATATTTCGCAAATTGAACCGAAGGATCGATCAACTCATAAATGACTATATTCGGAACCTGTGCAGAAGATGATGCAGAAAATGGCGAAGGTTCGGCTCCAATTCGGAAAATCCCCGCCTAACTGGCCCAATATGCTTCGCTGGTTCGGGCTTTTTTGCGCAATCATACTGCCTTGTTTCAGCTTGGCAGCGATCAGTGGTCATCAGACGCCCAGCGATTTCCTTGTCTTGGATTTTGCGCACTTTATGAGTGTGCTCACCTATGGCTTCTGGTTGCTTCAAGCATCATTTTTTGGCAGCCGCCGGTCTTGTATTTGCCCGGTGGCTTGTTGGACTTTTCTTGCTCGTATTCGGCTTTTTCTACGCAGGCATGATATTAAATGCACTTTTCGTCGCCGCATGTGTGATCGCAACATTCATTGAATTCGCCGGCTCTGTTTGCGTTGTCTTATTGGGATCGGGCATCGCGCTTCCTTTCGCAATTGTAGGGAACCTGTCCGAAACCGGCCTTGCGCCGTGGTGTGTGTGGGCGCTGGCCGTTTTTACTTTTCTTGCGGGGCGCAGTTCAATCAACACCTGGCTTCTTAAAATCCGCGCTGTAAAATCTGTTCATGACAGGTTTAGGGGCTGAGCAGGTTGTGGAGAACCCGAACAACAGCGATCAATCCAACCGATGATAATGGGCTTTGATTAAATCAGTCTGATCGGTCGCCGCGGTATCGCCGCCAAAGTTCTGATTGAGCGCAATGGCAAGGGGGTAGCGGACGGGGGCGAGAGCGGCGGCAATCGAGCGGTAGCTGTCGATATTTTCCGCCTGTTGAACATCGCCCCACATCGGCGCGTCGCCCGCTGTCAGGATCAGCATGGCCTCACTCGCCTCAACGCGCACATCGCGGGGGAGGTCAAAGGATTTCGGGAGGCGATCAAGATACTCTGGCCCAACAAAGGTACGCCATCCGATGTCGGCAATTCCGGGCTGTATATCGTCGGTATAGGGCATCGTCGAATGGGCGCGACGCAACCCGCAAGAGGGCATATCAAGCGTGTGGAGCAACGCGGTCTTATAGCGCTCGGCGAGGCGCGGTAGCAGCCAATTGAGACCGTCATAGGCGGTGGGCAAAAAGAACCCAAAGCCCTGCGCCGCACAGATCATCGGGGCCGTAGCCAATGCAACTGCAATCTCATCGGCAAAGCCCAGCAGATCGGGTGCGTCTGGCGCGACCGAGATTTCCACCATCGTTTGATCGTCGTAGCGCTGCTCAAGGCGAAACCACGGCATCGCGGGGGGCAGTTCATCGTTGTTGAGCGACCCAAGGCGCACCCCCGCGCCAGAATCCAACCGATCCGGTGCCGCAATCCAATCGCGAAGGACTTTCAACGCCTTTGGAGTGGCCTTCGACGGTTTTCCCGAACGGCCCAAAAGACGCATGGACAGCAACCCCAGATCGCCCCCGAACCGCGCGACGAAAGCGTCGAACATCGCACCAACGGCCAAAGCGATCCGCGGATCATCCGGCGTGCCATCCAGATAGGCAAGTGTGCGAAACGCGGGTAAAGCGGCTATTTCATCGCCATAGAACAACGGCTCAGGCATACGCATACGATCTCATCTCTTACAAAATCGCCTATACCATTGCAGGTGTTGGTGGTTTTTACGATCATATTTACGGGGCACCTCACCCCGCCACCCGTAGACCTGAGCGAGGATCAGCGGCGTGTGATGCGCGACGAGTGGCAAGAGCTGGTGACGCGCCTCTATCAGGGAATCTTGCCAGAGACATTCGATGGCCGGAGCCAGTTGTTGTTAGATTTCTTTCGCCTCGTCACGCCCATCATGTTCGAACGGCTGAAAGCCTGTGGCCCTCAGGTCGAGCCAAGGCTGGAGTATCTTCCCGCTCTCTCGCACTAACGTCTACGGAGGAACGGATAGGGTCGTGAAGTGAATTCTCACGGCGGAAGATACCTGATACGCGCCACCCACCGCATTGAATAAGGTCAACCTCTCATGAGTGAAATTCTTCTTCCGCTGGGCTCTATCGTGATATTTTTCACTTCGTTGTGCATAGGCTATGCGATGCACAAGCATCACTGGTGGAAACCTGTGGGTGCGATTGCCTGCACAGCTCTCCTCCTCGGGTACCTGTTTTATGCCGCTCAAGGCACAGGCTGGGAGGGTATCGGACGGGTAATCCTCGGCATATTTGCGATCTTGCCTGCCGGCATCGGATTGATCTGCGGCGTAGGGTTCGGGTGGTATAAAAACGCGCGGAGACCAGATGATGCGCCATCGCCCGGTGACCACCAATCTAAAAGTGAATAGCCCTTTGTCGCTCGCGCCGACGGCCGTCTTTGTCGCGAAACAGCCTTTGGACAATTGTGCCGGAAGCGTCGCTTTTGTCCTGTGTGGATGGCTCCCTTATTGCAAGTACCTTTTTCGTGCTTGGTGTTTTGTCAGAAGCAGTCTTGTGTTCGGCCTATTAGCGCGACGCACATGGCCGCTGGCCCTGATGGTTTTCACCAACCAAGTCCCATTCCGCACATCGAACAGCAAGCGTTCTGGACAAAGCTCGGGGTGTCTTGGTTTTTGGGCTGACAAAGTTTTATCACCTCATTGGTCTTGCAAACTCCTGCTTTTACTTTGGTGTGTTCAGACGGTTCTTACTTTGTATGGCTCATTTCTGGTCAGGACGGCCCAGATCATGCGGGCGGTTTTGTTGGCCATGGCAACCGCTGCCACTGTGCTTGGTTTGCGCGATAGGGTGTCCGCGAACCACGGATCGAACCTTTCCGGCTCCGACCTGATGGTTCGGTTACATCATCAAAGCCGTGTCATACGCACAAGATCAGCTCTGACCGACCAGTTGATAAGATTAGAACCAACAATTCGATCTTGGCGCTCATGCCTTGAGGGACTATCTCGTAGTCATGAAACACACATTCCCCCGAGATCGCCGGTCCATCCGCGCGGCACCGCAAGCCGGCGCGCCGGGGTTCCTGTGGTGTCTCGTAGGCATCATGACGGCGATCGAGCTGGTCCTGAGCCTTTCGGCATTCGGCATTTTCGGGGGGCAGAGCCTGCGCTGGTCCATTTTCGAGCTGGGAGCATTCTGGCAGCCGATTTTCGCCGGGACGGTGCCGCCGGTCTATCCGGGGCAGATCGCCGTGATGTTCATCAGCCACGCCTTTCTGCATGGCGGGCTTGTCCATCTGGCAATGAACAGTGTGGTGCTCTTGTCGCTGGGGAAATTCATATCGGCCCATGTCGGGGAGGCGAGGACATTGCTGGTGCTGCTTTTGTCGGCGGTTGCAGGAGCAGCATGTTTCGGACTGCTCTCGTCCAGCCCCGCGCCGATGATCGGCGCGTCGGGGGCCGTCTTTGGCCTGATCGGATTGTGGCAGGCGATGGACTACCGCATACGCCGGCGAGCGGGTCTTCCTTTGCAGCCGATCGTCATGGCGATCCTGGGGCTGATAGCAGCCAATATCGCGCTTTTCGTGATCTTAGCCGGCGGCCTTGCCTGGCAAGCGCATCTCGGCGGGTGGATCGTTGGCTGGCTTTCGGGACAAACCTTCGCACGACGTTGATGAACCTGCGGACCTGGCGATTCCGGGGCACAACTTCACCTCGCGTCAGCCCGGCCGAAATCATCAATTTTGAAGCCCTGTGTCGCTGAGCACGGCCGTTGCGTTCGGGCGATCGCCCGTCTCTCCGCCCAAGGCGGTGAGATGGCCGTTCAGCTCATGCTGCGGCCTCCTGTTTGATGCTTCGCGGGCGTAGCTTCGCGAGTTTTCGTAAGTTCTGGGCGATGGCCGCGAGCAGGAATTCGTCCTTGGCGCCATTTGGTCCGCGTAGCCGCAACCGTGTCAGACCAAGGATGCGCTTGAGATGTGCGAAGAGCATCTCGACCTTTTTCCGCTTGTCGCGCGACACCTTGTAGGCCTTGGTCTTACGGCACTCTCTGGCGAACTCGCGCGCCTCTTCATGGGGCTCGCGCGTGACATATCGAGCGTCTGCTTTCGGGCAGCAGATCTCCTTGGATGGGCATACCTGGCAGGTTGCCTTCAAAGCACGGTATTTCTTGCGTCCACCGGTATCCTGCCCCCTGTTCGGATCGGAATAGTTGCGTCTGAACTGTCTGAGGGCATGACCTTCAGGGAAGATATACTGATCATTCTTCTCATCCCATTCGAAGTCCGATCGGGAGAACGTTCCATCGGTCCGCTCCGACTTGTCGATCACGGGGATGAAGGGAATGATGCTGCGCTTCTCGACCAGCCATCCCAGGTTCTCGGCATTGCCATAGGCGGTGTCGGCGGCCAGCGGAAAGGCTACATGAACAGCTTCAACATGATCGTGAAAAGGGAACGCCGCTGATTGGTGACTGTGCATCTCGTTTATACATCGATGCTTCTGGAGCTGCATCGAACCGAGCCGGGCCTCGGTAGTGACGCGAAAAAATATGCGCACGGCAGCCGAAAATATTTGCGCTCAAAACTGCGCTAAGGCATTGATTTTTAATGAGTGCGAACGAAAAAATATGTGCGCCCCTACATTGGGTGTAGGTGAGCGCATTTTTTTTCGCGGCGCGAGAATGTAAAAACCGCCTGTATTTTATATTTATCAATAAGTTAGTCGAACATCGTCACTCAACGGCGCCTTGCGCAGAACTGCACACGCACGATATTTCAAGGGCGTCCTGGTTCTTCGCCCTAAAATCTTGGCTCACTGAATTCTGGCGTTGCTCATGAGCATCAGCGGGATCTGGTTTATCCCCATTCGCAAGCGGCTGGATGCGTCCACCCGTCGTGGCTGCACCGCGTCATCGCATTGGGTAAGTAAGCGGTGATCTCGCGCCCGCGCCCACTTCCGTAGTCGCGCGCCATCCTTCGCCAATCGATCAGCGCCGCGCTGGACCAGTCAACTTCGCTGCTTTGAACCGCCCTGCCACCATAGGCGGTAGCACCCTTGGGTTTTGCGGCGTAGACCGCTTCGCGACGGCCCTCGGTGAACGCAGCGATCGACTGGTTCCATCGCCTGCCATCAATTGTCAAACCAAGCGTGCCGGCGTTCGGGTCGTATTCCGCGGTGAATAACGTACCGAACCCTTCGGAGTAGCGGTCCTGAAGAAGAGGTCGCTTGAGAAATTGACGGTTCAGCTCTCGCGGGTTGCTGCGCATGTCGTTTAAATGCGCGTGGCGTTGATGCGTTCGTGTGAAAGCAGCCCGGTCAGCGACTGCGTTTCTGCCCTGATGGTTCGTCGCGATTGCCTTCGGCATTTCGGTCATACCGCCACCGGGCGAAAGTTCCACACTTGCCGTCCGGCCCGACGCATCCGCGAGCACGAGGTTGTAGGCCATATGCGACGGAATACGCCTGAGGGCATCCAAGGCATCGCCCACCGTGTCGCATGTCTCGAGCAGGTAGCGGACGATCGTGGTGATTCCGAAACCTTGACCAGTCTCCGAACGACCACCATAGGCCAAGGCCACGCAAAGGCCTGCGTCGTTGATCCCGTCCGAAAGCCCCCAGAGGAATTCGACCATCCCCATGACGGCGCGTCCGGTCCATTCCGATCGCAGCAGCAGGCCTTCGTTCAGTTCCGGCGACAGATCGTAATTCCGCACCAATCGCACGTCGGTCCCGTCTGAGAGGGCGGCAAGCGAACATCCCCCAAGATATGTGGGCGGACACCAGGTGGAGAGGAACCGTGCTGCTCGGTCGGTCCCGCCCGCCAGTTCAACCAGTTTGTCGTAAACACTAACCAGTTCGGGCAGATGCTTCACCATCGCCTCACGGCACTGGGCAATCGTTGGGCTGGAATCACCACCGTTGGCCACGAACCACACCTCATAGGCGGGCCAGGATCGTTCCCAGCGTGCGGCCCATTTCGGCCCAGGAGTGGCTTCGTTGACTGCGTCGAAGGTCAAAGTCATATGGGTCATCTCATAGGTCCTCGTGCGATTTCTCAAAAAAGAAGCGGACCATTTCGGCACTGGCGTCCGGCCCTTTGGGGTCGGTATAGGAACCGCCGGGGTGCCCGCCGGACCATGCATGGCCCTGACCGTCGATCGCCCAATACTCGACCAAACCCGCACCGTTCGGACCGCTGGAGACCTCGCGGGTGAAGCGACGCCCCACTGCATGCCCCGACATGGAGGTCTCGATACTCTGGGGCGCATTGATCCGACGCGCCCTTTGCGCGATCCCGTGGCCATTCGAAGGATGCACCGTGTTGTCACTTGAACCGTGGAAGACAATGGTTCGCACCCTGTGACCGCCAACAGGTGGGAGCGGGGAGGCCAGCGCGGAGCCCGCCATCGCGGCAAAGGCGGAAGGCACGTCTTTTGCCGATCCAGACGGCAATCCGGAATGGGCGCCGACCGCTGCAAAGACATCGCCGTAGGTTTCGCCAAGTATTGCCGCCATAGCGGCGCCGGCGGAGAGGCCGGCCACAAACGTATTGTTTCGCGCCACGCCATGTTCGGCACAGACCTGAGCCGTCATTCCCGCCAGAAGGTCGGGTTCGCCCCTGCCGCGCATCTGATCGCCACGGCTGAACCAGTTCCAGCACGATTGCGCATTATCACCGCGCGATTGTTCGGGATAGACGACAATGAAGGCGTTTTTTTCCGCCAAGCCATTCATTCCGGTTCCAGCTGCAAAATCATCGGGCGTCTGGGAACACCCGTGCAGCATGACGACCACGCCTGTTGCACCTGCCTCTGCGGCGGCGGGAATGTAGGTTCTGAACCTTCGGCTACCGGATGCGCAGGTGTATGTCTCCTGCCGGAATTCCGCGCCTGCGGGCAAGTTTGAGGGCACGGGTGCAGGAGCATTCCTCGGCCCCATCACGCCGCTTAGAAGATCGTTGAGGGAGAAGGGCTCGGTCGGCTCCTCCGCCCTGGTCCTGTTGTCCGACATCAGCAAGCCGTGGCGCGCGAGCGTACGATGGACGAGATCATTGGCAGCCGACAGCCGTGCGGCATCGGTCGCCCGGCGCGGTGCGCCAGCGTTGAAGAACTTCACTACATATTCCTTTTTTGGGCCTTGGGCCTACTTGATCCGGTCGGCCAGTGCCTTCTTGACGTCCGCACTGGCCTGAAGTGCGCCTAGTACGGTGATTGACCCGATCGTCTGCAATGCCAGATCCGCCGTCACGTCCGGAGCGATCCGGGCCAGCCCGACGACCTTTACATGCAGCATCTCGCCGGCGTCTCTCAGCGCTTCGAGATCTGCAACGGAATAGTCACGCAGTCCCAGCTCCATCGTATGCCGCTCAAGCGACTTGCTGACGACCTCCATATGGCTTTCCAACTGGTTGCGGATCGCCGTCCGGATCAGATCAGACCGGTTGGAGTAGAACCCCTCTTGAACCAAGAGGTCGATCCGACCGAGGTCCACATAGCCGAGATTGATCGTTATCTTCTCATTTTCGGGCTGCTTGTCGCGCAGTTTTCTGACGTTGTTCATGCGATTCTCCATCCATGTGGATGTTGTATGGATGTTTACACCTTGGTTGCAAGTTAAACCCTCGCCGTTTCGGTCAAAGGGTTCGAGAATGTGATCCCGTACCGCTTGGCCGCTGCGTTTAGCCTGAGCGACGACAGACTGCGGCCGACTGATGTCGCGATCTGGCCCGGCCCCACAAACCGATTGCAACACGATCGGTTCGTGGGAGGGCGCCTGCCTGCCTTGCTCGCTGCGCGACGAAAAGATCAAGACAATCCAAGCACCGGCACGGCCCTGCTTGCACTGGGGGGCATCGACCGGCATAGTCACCCCGTTTATTCGGCGTGAGGACCGGGAACGCCCGGTTTGAAACCGGGCCTGCTGTCAGGACGAATGGATCGTCGGTGAAAAGCCGATTGTTCAGGACAATGGCCGAGGCGAACCATTGCCGGGGCAATCGTAAGGGAGAAGACCGGTGATGAATGAGATTCCACCTGCAGCGTTCGGCACGGGCCCGCGGATCGCAACGATTCGGGAGGGTTGAAATGGGACGGCCGGATGCGGCGATAAAACCCCTCGGCGGCTTCGGGATTCGCAGCGGCGATGCGCCGGTGTGCCGGGCATTCGAGATCTTCGTGCATCGCGGGTTCTCCGAGTTGGAATTCGCCGCTATCACCAATACGCTGGCCATTGCCAATTCCATCCTGTCGCGAGAGGCGTTCAACTGGCGCATCGTCTCTGACACTCCAGGGATCGTTCAAGGCAATACCGCCCTGCTGGTCCGGGCAGAACCCGCAGTGCATGAACACGCGTTTTCGGACATCATGGTGGTTCTGGGCGGACCGCGGGCCAAGCATGCCGACTGGCCTCGCCGCGCGCGCGCGATGCAGCGGCTCGCGGCGCCGGTCGTGCTTCTTTCAGACGCAGCGACGGCGTTTATCCGGGCGACCAGATCGCCAGCGGGCAAGGTGACGACGCATTGGCGCGATATCTCGGTCCTGCACGAAGAGGGGCACCATCCCGGCCTGACTGAACGGCTCTGTGAAAACAGCGACGGTATTCTGACAGCGGCGGGGGCGGGCGCCACGGCCGAGTTGGTGATCGGGCTGATCGCGCCCTTTCTGGAGGCGTCGCAACTGGCCGAGATCGGCAATCAGCTGCTCTTGCCGACGATCCGCAAGACGGACGCCGAACAACCGCGCGGCGCTGCGGGCAGCGAGGCATTGTTCGACGAGCGGGTTTCGGACGCGATCCGTCTGATGGAGGCCAACCTGGCCGAGCCGCTGTCGATGAGCGAAGTGACGGAAATGGTCGGTATTTCGACACGTCACCTGGAGCGGGTCTTTCGCGAGGTATTCGATGAAACGCCGGCTCGCTTTTACAAGCGTCTGCGTGTCAAGCAGGCCCGTGTACTGATCGAAACGACGCTGATGCCGCTAATGGATGTGGCGCTGGCGACGGGGTTCGGGTCGCGCAGCACGATGGCCAAGGCGGTCGCGGATGAATACGGTGTCACACCGTCGCGCATGCGGGCGCGCAAGAAGGTCGATCTGCTAAAGTTCGACCAGGGGTAAGACGTTCGCGGTCAATCGCGTTAATCCTTCGTTAACCTCTCGTTTACGCCTCATTAACTGAAATGGATGAAGCTCGTCGATATCCCAAGAGGTGAGGGTTATCTTATGGGCATTTCAGAATTACGGCAGCTGGACGCGCAGTCACTGAATTCTGCCGGGGCACTCGATGATCTGGGGCTTGATCTTGTGCCTGCTGGCAGTATCAGCCGGGCCGATGCCGCACTGGCGCAGTTGGTTCAGAACCATTGTGATGCCTCGCTTGAAAAGGTGCTGGAAACAGAAGGATTGGCCGACCCGGCCGATCTGCTTGTGGCGCAGGCCCGCCGGGCCAAGGCCGATGTGATCGGCACCGCCGAACTGTCGGCCGGGGCCACTGCCCTACCCGGCGTTGATCCGCGTCTGTTGATCAAGCACGCGGCGGTGCCGGTCACGCGGGCAGGGGGGGCACAGGCCCTGGCGGTGGCCTCGCCGGATGCGCTGCGCGCGCTCGAAGGGACGTTGCCAGAAAGCATTTTGCGCCTGCCGGTTGTCATTGCACCTCGGCGCGACATTCAGAACCAGGTGGCGAACCTCAATCGCGCGGCGTTGACACAGGCGGCGCAAGCCCGCGTGCCAGAGGCTGAAAGTTTCCGCACCTGGCGTGCCTGCCCGCACCGGCGGCTTGCGGTGACACTGGGCGCGATGACGCTTTGCCTTGTGCTGACGCTGCTCTTTCCGACTGCTGTCTTTGTAGCTTTCGCTGGATGGGCGGCACTGACACTGATCGTTTCCTTCGCATTGCGCATGGCGGCCTTTGTCGCGCGCATGACGCTTGGCCCGGTCGAGGACAAGGCACCGGCGCCGTCGCCCACCCAGAAATTGCCAAAGGTATCGGTGCTGGTCCCGCTCTTTCGTGAAACCGAGATCGCGCATGCCCTAGTGACCCGGCTGTCGCGGCTGACCTATCCCAAATGCCTGCTCGACGTAATTCTGGTGCTCGAGGAAAGCGACACCATGACCCGGCAGACACTGGCCGAGATCGACCTGCCGCCCTAGATGCGCGCGGTGATCGTGCCGGAAGGGCAACCGCGCACGAAGCCGCGCGCGATGAACTACGCACTGGATTTCTGCGAAGGCGACATCATCGGAATATTCGATGCAGAGGATTCACCCGATCCTGACCAGATCACGCAAGTGGCGCGCCGGTTTCAGGCCGCCCCGCCCGAGGTCGTGTGCCTTCAGGGAAGCCTCGACTACTACAATCCGCGTCAGAACTGGCTGGCGCGATGTTTCACCATTGAATTTGCAGCCTGGTTCCGGGTCATGCTGCCGGGACTCGCCCGGCTTGGCCTGGCCATTCCGCTGAGCGGGACGACCCTCTACTTTCGGCGTCCCGCGCTGGAAGAGCTGGGCGGATGGGATGCCCATAACGTGACCGAGGATGCTGATCTAGGCTTTCGCCTGGCGCGGCATGGCTACCGGACCGAAATGATCGGCACCGTTACTGGCGAAGAGGCAAATTGCCGTATTTGGCCGTGGATCAAGCAGCGCTCGCGCTGGCTCAAGGGGTACATGACCACATATCTGGTGCATATGCGCAGGCCCATGCAGTTCTACCGGCAACTGGGGGCGCTGAAGTTCTGGGGCTTTCAGGCGCATTTCATCACGGCCTTGTCGCAGTTTTTTCTGGCGCCGTTCCTGTGGTCGTTCTGGCTGATCCTGCTGGGGTTGCCGCATCCGCTGGACCCGTTGATTTCACGCGATGTGTTGATCATGCTGGGTCGGCTCTTTCTGGCAGTCGAATTGCTGAATATCGCGATTTATGTTGTCGCGGTTTCAGGGCGGTATCACCGGCACCTCATTCCCTGGGCGCCGACCATGCATTTCTGCACGCCGCTCGGGACCGTTGCAGCGTACAAGGCGCTTTACGAGCTGATCTTTGCGCCGTTTTTCTGGGACAAGACGAGCCACGGTCACTCACTGGTTGGCGCGACGGCAGGCAAGCGCGCAGAATTTCCCGAGTCAGATCGTGGATTCGATCTCGCCGGAGTCCAGCTTGAGGCGCGTCACGAACGCTTTTGAGATATGCGCGCGCAAAGCTTCGCGCGCGGCGTTGGTGTCGTGTGTCTCGATGGCGCGCACGATCGCGTCGTGTTCATCTATGGCCGCCGCATCGCGCCCCACAGCGGCCAGCGACGTTGTGGCCATCAGGGCCATCGACCGATGTACGAGGTCGAGTTGCTGCATCAGGAACTGGTTATGCGAGGCCAGGTGTATCTGCTTGTGAAACCGCCGGTTCGCACGGGCCATCGCGCCGGGATCACCGACCAGCGTCCGGTCCTTTTCGACCATGTCGCGTAGCACGCGTACTTCCTCTTCGGTGGCGTGGCGTGCGGCAAGGCTGGCGGCCAGCCCTTCCAGTTCGGCGCGCACCACGTAGAGCTCGGCCATTTGATTGTGATCGAGTGAGGACACGATCAGGCTGCGCCCGTCCCGCGTCAGAAGCGATTGTGTTTCAAGCCGTTGCAGGGCCTCGCGAACGGGCGTGCGCGACACGCCCAGCCGCTCCGCAAGGTCACTTTCGACGAGGCGATCGCCGGGCTTGTACACCCCGACATCAATCGCCTCCAGAATGAGCGAATAGGCGTCGGTTGGGGCAGGTTTCATGGGACTCTTTCGATTGCGCAGCATACTGGGAGAGACAGTACGCGCCTGCCGCCCACGCAATCAACCCCGCGTGCATTGTCAACGCCACTGCTGAGGGCTAAATCCATCCCATGCCAAAGCAATCCTTCTCTCATGTCAGCGCCTGGGTGTTCGATCTGGACAACACGCTCTACCCGCCGCAGGCCCGTCTTTTCGATCAGATTGAGGTGAGGATGACCAACTTTGTCATGACCGCGCTGGGTGTGTCCCATGCCGAGGCTGACCGCCTGCGCCGCCACTATTGGCTTACCCACGGGACCACGCTCGCGGGGCTGATGCGCGAGCACGATATAGATCCGGGGCCATACCTGACCGATGTGCACGACATATCGCTGGATCAGCTGGAGCCGGATACCCATCTGCGCGCGCAGATCGCTGCGCTGCCAGGGCGCAAGATCGTCTATACCAACGGTAGCGCGCCCTATGCCGAGCGGGTGATCGCCGCGCGCGGCCTCGCAGGCAGTTTTGATGCGATTTACGGCGTCGAACACGCCGGGTTCCTGCCCAAGCCGGAACGCGGCGCCTTTGACATGGTGTTTGCCACAGACGGGCTGACCCCAGACTGCGCGGCGATGTTCGAGGACGACGCGCGCAATCTGGAGGTGCCGCACCAAATGGGCCTGCGCACCGTGCATGTGGCCCCCGCGCCGCAGCCCGCCCCCCACATTCACCACCATACCGACGACCTAGGCGGGTTTCTGGCGCGGCTGACCTGACCCGGCCAACTTGATGCGACAGATCTGACGCGGACTGCGGCAATTCGCGCGCGCCTCCGGTGCTGTCCTTTGGACGTGCGCATCCTATCTGGAAGGGTTGAGGAAGAATGGCAGAAAGGAGCCGACCGGACATGACGCTTGCAGATAACACCACCCGCGCCGCCGCGCATTCACGCGAGAAACTGACCGAAGCCCAGCAGGTCACCGCGATCCTGATAACGGTGCTGCTGGCGCTTGTTGCCTGGGGCGTGGCCGTGGCAATATGGGGTCTGCCGGGGCTTTATATTCCGGCACTCTGCACGGTGCCTGTGGTTTTTGCCTGTCTGCTTCTGCTCACGGTGGGCCGGTAGCGCAAGGGCTGGCGCCCACTGGGCGCGGCGGATATTCTGACGGGCAGGAAAGGGCGGCAATCATGACAGATGTGGATATCCTGATTTCGGGGGGCGGGGTCGCCGGGCTGACGGCTGCGGCGGTGTTCGGCAGTGCCGGGTTTTCGGTCATCTGTGTCGATCCGTCCCCGCCGGTCACCGCCCGAGATGCTGAAGGGGCCGATTTGCGCAGCACCGCGTTTCTGCAACCGGCGCGGATATTGCTGGAAGAGGCCGGGCTTTGGGCGCGGCTGGCGGATCACGCGGCCCCGCTCGAGATCATGCGCATCGTCGATGCGGGTGGCGACTTGGCCGCGCCGCGCTCGGTCCGCGATTTCGAAGCGTCGGAACTGTCGGACGCGCCGTTTGGCTGGAATCTGCCCAATTGGCTGCTCAGGCGCGAAATGACAGCGCATCTGGACAGCCTGCCGTCGGTCGAATTCCGTCCCGGCACCGGTACGGCGGAACTGCTGACGCGCGAGAGCGAAGCGCGGGTGCGGCTCAGCGATGGCAGCGCCGTGCGCGCCCGTCTGGTGATCGCCGCGGATGGGCGCGGATCGCCCATGCGCGAAGCCGCGGGGATTGCAACCAAGGTGACCCGCTACGGGCAAAAGGCGCTGGCCTTTGCCGTGTCTCACCCGATCCCGCATGGCAACGTGTCGACCGAAATTCACCGCACAGGCGGGCCGTTCACGCTGGTGCCACTGCCCGATTTCGAGGGCATGCCGTCCTCGGCCGTTGTCTGGATGGAGCGCGGACCGGAGGCATTGCGCCTCGCTGCGCTGGAGACGCCGGCATTCGAGGCGGAGATGAGCGAGCGCAGTTGCCACCTCTTTGGCCCGCTCACCCTGGCCTCGCGCCGCACGGTTTGGCCGATCATCAGCCAGGTCGCGGCGCGGATGGCTGCCGAACGCGTGGCGCTGGTGGCAGAGGCGGCGCATGTCGTCCCGCCCATCGGTGCGCAGGGGCTGAACATGAGCCTGGGCGATATGCGTGTCCTGCGCGATCTGGCCGTGGCTTCACCTGATACACTGGGCGATGTTGCGATGTTGGACGCCTACCACCGCAAGCGGCACGGCGAGGTGCGCGCGCGGGTGGCGGGGATCGACTTGCTCAACCGAACATCAATGGCGCGTGCGCGCCCGTTGCGCGACGCGCGGGCGCTGGGGCTGAACGCGATCCATGCCTTTGCGCCGGTGCGCAAGACGTTGATGCAACTGGGGCTCGGCATGCGCCGCTGAGCGGGCTTGCAGGCCGCCACGCAAAGGCGGCCCGCAAGCGAAGGTAGGATTGTAGGTCAGATAACCTTGTCCAGGACGGCCTTGAGCCGCGCCTGTGCTGCGGGCACATCATAGAGCTTATCCAGACCGAAAAGGCCCAGCCGGAAGGTGCGAAACCCCTCGGGCTCATTGCACTGCAGCGGCACACCTGCCGCGATCTGCATCCCTTCGGCGGCGAATTTCTTGCCGTTCTGAATGTCGGGGTCATCGGTATAGGTGACGACGACACCGGGCGCGCCGAAACCGTCGGCGGCCACGGAGGTCAGCCCCTTGTCGGCCAGCATGGCGCGCACGCCGTCGCCCAGCGCCCATTGCGCTTCGCGCAGCCGCTCGAACCCGTATTCCTTGGTTTCCAGCATGGTGTCGCGAAACGCCCGCAGCGCGTCGGTGGGCATCGTGGCATGATAGGCATGTCCGCCGTCTTCATAGGCTTTCATGATCTGGCGCCATTTCTTCAGATCAAGAGCAAAGCTGTTCGACGTGGTTGCCTCAAGCCGCTCCAGGGCGCGGGCCGACATCATCACCAGGCCCGTCGATGGCGAAGCCGACCAGCCCTTTTGCGGCGCCGAGATCAGGACATCGACGCCCGTTGCCGCCATGTCGATCCATGCGCAACCGGATGCGATGCAATCGAGCACCATCAGCGCGCCCACCTCATGCGCGGCCTGCGCCAATGCGGTCACGTAATCGTCGGGCAGAATGAGGCCGGCAGATGTTTCGACATGCGGGGCAAAGACCACATCGGGCCGCGCCTCGCGGATTTTGGCCGTTACCTCGTCGATTGGCGCAGGCGCGAATGGGGCAGTTGCGCCGTTGCCGGTCTGGCGGGCCATGCAGACGGTTTCCTCGGACGTGAACTTGCCCGCATCGAAAATCTGGGTCCAGCGATAGGAGAACCAGCCGTTGCGCACGATCAGCGCATGGGCATCGGCGCCGAACTGGCGCGCGACGGCCTCCATCGCGTAGCTGCCGCCACCGGGGACCAGTGCCACCGCGTCCGCGTTGTAGACGTCTTTCAGCATTTCCGAGATATCGCGCATCACCTGTTGGAAGCTGCCCGACATATGGTTCAGCGAGCGGTCAGTGAAGACCACTGAATATTCCAGAAGGCCATCGGGATCGACATTTTCAAGAAGGGCGGTCATGGGCATATCTCCGTTCAATCATTCATTCATTTGCTAGCGCGCCAAGCGTTGAATGGCAAAGGCATTCCTTGGGGGCAGGCTCAGCCGATCGGGCCGGGGCGGCGCTCTTCGCTCAGCAGCACATTGGCTTCGACGTCGCCGACGCCGGGCAGTGCCATGATTCGCCGCCGAAGCACGCGCTCGAAATCGGCGATATCGCGCGCCACGATCCGCAGGCGGTAATCATAGACCCCCAGAATATGCTCGACCGTCTGCACCTCGGGGATGGCGGTGACGGCGCGTTCGAAGTCTTCCAGGCTGACCCGGCCCTTGGTGGCCAGTTTCACGCCCAGAAACACAGATACGCCAAACCCCAGACGCTCCCGGTCCAGTTCCAGCCGCTGGCCGGCGATCACGCCGGTTTCGCGCAGACGTTTGATTCTCCGCCATGTGGCAGGTTGCGACAGGCCCATGCTGCGCCCCAGCGCACTGGTGCTTTGGGTGGCGTCCTCGGCCAGGGCGCGCAGGATGCGCCGGTCCATGGTGTCCAACTCGATCACAGGGGCAAGACCTCGTTCGATTTGATCCGCGCCACATGCATCAATGCCTCGATATCTGCGATATGCGGAAGGGTGAGGATGCTCTGGCGGTAGATCTGCTGATAATGGCTCATGTCCCGTGCAATGACCGACAGGCGGATATCAACCCTTCCGAGGAAGCTCTGCAATTCGACCACTTCGGGGACGTCGCGCGCGGCTGCCATGAATTCGTCAAAGGCCCGCGCCAGCGTCTTGTCTAGGGTCACGCGCAGCGACACCTCCACCTCGTAGCCCAGCGCGCGCCAATTGATCACGGCACGGTTGCCCAGGATGATTCCGGCCGCCTGCATCCGCTCCAGCCGTCGGGCGCAGGTGGCTGGCGTCACTCCGGCCCGCGCCGCCAGTTCGGCCGGGCCGAGGGCTGCGTCGTGCTGGTAGTGACGCAGAATGCGCCGGTCAGTGTCATCAAGCATGATATTTTCATCAAATAAGGAATTTGGCTATAAATACTGGAAAATAACCGCGAAACAACATGAGAATGCATTCGTTCTCGTGACGGATCGTTTAGATTGCGCTTCAGAAACCATCAGAGGAAAGACTCATGCGCGTTTATTATGACCGTGATTGCGATATCAACCTGATCAAGGACAAGAAGGTGGCCATCCTCGGCTACGGCAGCCAGGGCCACGCCCATGCGCTGAACCTGCGTGACAGCGGTGCAAAGAACCTCGTCGTGGCGCTGCGTCCCGGCTCGCCTTCGACCGCGAAGGCTGAAGGCGAAGGCCTGAAAGTCATGGAAATCGCCGAGGCTGCGGCCTGGGCGGACCTGATCATGTTCACCATGCCCGACGAATTGCAGGCGGAAACGTACAAGAAATACGTGCATGACAACATCCGCGAAGGCGCGGCAATCGCATTCGCCCACGGCCTGAACGTGCATTTCGGGCTGATCGAGCCGAAAGAAGGCGTCGACGTCATCATGATGGCCCCCAAGGGCCCCGGCCACACGGTACGCGGCGAATACCAAAAAGGCGGCGGCGTGCCTTGCCTCGTTGCTGTTGACAAGGACGCATCTGGCAAAGCGCTGGAAATCGGCCTGTCCTATTGCTCGGCCATCGGTGGCGGCCGCTCGGGTATCATCGAAACCAACTTCCGCGAAGAATGCGAAACCGACCTGTTCGGCGAACAAGCCGTTCTGTGTGGTGGTCTGGTCGAGCTGATCCGTATGGGCTTCGAAACGCTGGTCGAAGCGGGCTATGCGCCTGAAATGGCCTATTTCGAATGCCTGCACGAAGTGAAGCTGATCGTTGACCTGATCTATGAAGGCGGCATCGCCAACATGAACTATTCGATCTCGAACACGGCTGAATATGGCGAATATGTCAGCGGCCCGCGCATCCTGCCCTACGACGAGACCAAGGCCAAGATGAAGGCGGTTCTGACCGATATCCAGAACGGCAAATTCGTGCGCGACTTCATGCTGGAAAACGCCGTTGGCCAACCGTCGTTCAAAGCGACGCGCCGGATCAATGACGAGCATCAGATCGAGGAAGTCGGCAAGAAGCTGCGCGGCATGATGCCGTGGATCTCTGCAGGCAAGCTGGTTGATCAGGAAAAGAACTGATCACCGCGCCATAGGGTGTATCAGGGGCGTCCGGTTTCGGACGCCCCTGATCATTTTCTCCGCCGGAGCATTTCGATGACAGATATCACCCCGATCAACTGGCTGCGCCTTCTGACTTTGGGGGTCATTTTCGGCGCTGCGTTCGTTTCGACAGTCGTTGCCCTCGAAGGGGTTGGCCCTCTTACAGTCGTGGCTTTCCGGCTCGGGCTGGGGGCGCTGTTGCTGCTGATTTTCGCGCATTTCCGCGGCGTTGGGTTGCCAGCCTTGCGCGGCCCCAAGGCGGGCAAGATCTGGGCGTCCGCCGTCGGGATCGGTGTCTTTTCCAACGCATTGCCTTTCTTCCTGCTCAGCTGGAGCCAACAGTTCGTCGCGTCCGGCTTTGCCGGGGTCTGCATGGCGGTGGTGCCGCTTCTGATCCTGCCTCTCGCGCATTGGCTGGTACCGGGCGAACAGATGAACCTGCGCAGGTTCATCGGCTTTACAATCGGCACCTGCGGGGTGTTTGTGCTGATCGGTCCGGCAGCCTTTGCTGTGACCGGCGGGGAGTTCGAGAGCATCGCACGTATCGCCTGCGTGGTGGCGTCGCTCTGTTATGCGGTCGGTGCGATCGTCATGCGGCTGTGCCCGGATGTCGACATGATCTCGCTTTCGGCGGCAGCACTGAGCATTGCGGCGGTTTTTGTCGTTCCCTTCGCGCTGATGGTCGAGGGGATCCCGAGTGACGTGTCGATGAGTAGTCTTCTGGCGCTTGTCTATCTCGGGGCGTTGCCCACGGCGGCGGCGCAAGTCCTGATGGTTCAGATCATCCGCAGTGCTGGGCCGGTCTTTATCAGTCTGGTCAACTACCAGGTGCCGATCTGGTCAGTGGTGCTGGGGATCACCTTTCTGGGCGAAGACCTGCCGTCCGGTATATTCTGGGCGATGGTCCTGATCCTGTCGGGGGTCGCCATCAGCCAGGCAGGGGCGCTGCGGCGGCTCTTTACCGGGCGAGCCACGCGCGGTTGAGGCTCAGCCCGTGACCGCGCGCCAAAGGGCAAGTGCGGCACGGGTGGCATCAACGTCATGCACCCGCAAAATCTGTGCTCCCTGCGCGACGCCAGCCAGCGCCACCGCCACCGAACCAGATACGCGGGCACCTGCATCGGGCGTGCCACCGATATCGCCGATGAAGCGTTTGCGCGACGCACCCAGCAGGAGCGGACAGCCCAGCCCGTGAAACAGGCTGAGATTCTGCATCAATGTCAGGTTATGGGCGCGGGTCTTGCCGAACCCGATGCCGGGATCGACGATGATCTGCGAGCGCGGAATGCCCAAGGCCACGAGTGCGTCAACGCGCGCCGCCAGAAAATCATAGATATCGAGCGCCACATGATCGTAGCGCGGATCCTTCTGCATCGTTTCAGGATCGCCCTGCGCATGCATCACGCAGACCGGTAGCCCGGTGCTTGCGCAAAATGGCGCAAGTTCCGGGTCGAAGGTAAAGCCTGCCACGTCATTGACCAGGTTTGCCCCGGCCGCGTGCGCCGCGCGGGCCACCGCCGCCTTGCGCGTATCAATCGAGATCGGCACATCAAGCGCGGCCCGAATGGCAGTGATCACCGGCGCGGTGCGGGCGATCTCTTCTTCGATGGGGACTTTGGCGGCGCCGGGACGGGTGGATTCGCCGCCCACGTCGACCATATGCGCGCCTTCGGCCACCATCGCCTGTGCATGCGCCACCGCATCGGCAAATGCATGATGCTCACCGCCGTCCGAGAAGCTGTCGGGTGTCACGTTCAGGATGCCCATCAGCCGGGGTGCGTCAAAGCTGAGCGTCGCGATCGGCGGGCGGGGTGCTGTCAGGCACTGGTGCATGTCTGCGGGCAGGTCTGCCGCAGGGATCAGCCGGGTGGCACCATTGCGCTGCATTTCTTCGACCGTATCGAACCAAATCCAGCCGCCCGCCAGAGGCAGTGCTGTTGCGGGGCGCGCATGATCAAAGCGCGGAATCGGGCGGAAATAGAGCTGACTCATGGGCGTGCGGTCCCCTCTGCGCCGCCCGAAATCGGGTCCGGGGCGGGAAATGCGGCCGGCAGGCTCACAGGCCTGACTGCGCGATGTCCTGCACCAGAACCGGCACAGGGGTCGGGCCCGCGGGCGGTACTTCTCCAACCAGCAGCAGGTCCGAGGCGTCGATATGCCCGGCGAACCAGGCAGCCAGCGCGGCAGGATCACTGGTGTCGGCGCCGGGGCCGTCCACCGCATCAAGCACGATCTTGGACGGGGCCCAGACGCTGATCTGGCCATTTTTCATCGCCCAGTCCAGTTCGGTTCGGGTATCCACCACCACGCAGCGATCGTCGCGGCCCGCCAGCACCCAGGCATTCTGTTCAATGGCCAGCAGATCGACCCTGCGCTGGGTCATGCGGTGTCCGGTCTGGGGGGCAGGCAGGTCCGCCGCTCCGACGCAAAGAATGACCGGCTCTGCCCGCTGTTCGAGTTGATCGAGCCACCGATGCAGATTTGGCGAGGTGACGGCGGCGTTGGTAAGATACACCACATGCGGATGCGGCCCGGAAATGGTTTGGGCCGAGATCGGTTTGGTCTTGAAGTCATCCACTGAGCGGACGATTTCCACCCCCAGCGCGCCGGGGCCACGGTCCAGTTTTTCGATGCGGACGAAGGTGCGCACCGCCTGTGGCTCTTGCAGGATACGCTCGGCGATGCGTTCGGCGAGGGTTTCGAGCAGGTTCAGCCGTTCTTCGGCCAATTCCGCCGCGATCGCCTCTGTGACGCGGTCGTAGCTGAGGATGCGGTCCACATCGTCATCGACGGGATCGGTAAAGGGGCGGACCTCGACCACGACGTTAAAGCAGATGCGCTGCATCTTGCCGCGTTCTGCCTGAAACGCGCCGATTTCGACCTCGACGATGTGATCGCGCAGCGAGATGCGGTCAAGCGGGCCATCGGGCGCTGTGGCATCGGCCCGCGCATCGGGGTGCTCGAACGCCAGTCTGACTTCGGTGGTCATTGCATCGCTCCGCTGTTCATGCCGGGACGCAATGGAACGTCCGGTGCGCCCCTAACATGCCCAAAGGCGCAACACAAACACGCGCAGTCCCGACTCCGGAACCTCAGTTTTGCGACAAGCGCTGCGGCTGACGGTAGAAATGATGCACGCCGATCGACGCCGTACGCGGGAAAACGCGCGCCCAGCGTGGGCTGACCGCGCGGGTGTGGTAATGAGTGGCGCCCTTGGTCAGAGGGCGCGCGGCCCCCTTGACCATGATCTTGGCGATCTTGCCGACGCGTTCGAAGGCGCGTGGCTCTGCGATGACCTCTTTGTGCCCGTCGCAGGTATAGGTGAACTGGCACTGGTATTTGCGACCCGTGCCCTGATGGACAACGCCGCAGATCGTGTTGGGATAATTCGGGCTGTCGACGCGGTTCAGGATCACTTCGGCCACTGCGAATTGTCCTTTGACGCTCTCGCCGCGCGCCTCAAAATAGAGCGCTTCAGAGAGGCATCGCCATTCGGCGTTGCCCTTGGCGGGTTTCTGGGCATCGATCCAGTCGCGTGAATAGGTGAATTTCTCGCCCGGAGATTTCAGGTAGCTGGCCAGCGTGGCCTCTGACATGGCGCCGAGCGCGCGGCGCTCCTGACCCAAAAGCTTCTTTACGGGCGTGTCTGCGGAAGCCATTCCGGCGCAGGCCAGAAGGGCTATCAATATAATCCGAAACATCGTTTATCCTTGTAAGCAACGAGGGAGCAGACCCCCAGCCTCCGGGCGATGTAGCGAATTTAAGGCAAATCGTCCAGTCTACCCCCCTCCGGGGTAGCCCCAGGGCGGATCTCCCGGCCCGTAAGCGACCGGCAGCGAGGCTTTGAACCACCTCATGTGGTGGCGACTTTTGGCGCGGCCTACCCGATCTTGTCACGTACCGCCAGCTGTGCGGCAGCTAGTCGCGCCACCGGGACTCGGAAGGGTGAACAGGACACATAGTCGAATCCGGCGGCCCGGCAAAAGGCAATCGATTCGGGGTTTCCGCCATGCTCGCCGCAGATCGACAGCACCAGTTTGGGATGCGCGGCGCGGCCACGTTCGGCGGCGATCTGCAGCAACTCGCCGACGCCGTCGGTGTCGAGTGTGTGGAACGGATCTTCGGGATAGACGCCCAGCCGAACGTATTCGGACATGAACCGGCCTGCGTCATCGCGGCTGAGGCCATAGGTCATCTGGGTCAGGTCATTGGTGCCGAAGCTGAGAAACGACACTTGCGGCGCGATTTCGGCGGCGCGCAGTGCGGCGCGCGGGGTCTCGACCATCACCCCAAGGCGATAGGTGAAATCCTGCCCGGTTTCGGTCCGCACCGCCGCTGCGATCGCATCGACGCGCGCCTTGACCAACTCAACCTCTCGGCTGGCAGAAACCAGCGGGATCATGATTTCGGGCACGATGGGATCGCCTTCGCGGCTGACCTCCAGCATCGCCTCGAAGATGGCGCGCGACTGCATCTCGTAGATCTCGGGCACGGTGATCCCGAGGCGCACACCGCGCATGCCCAGCATCGGGTTGTATTCGCTCAGGGCGTTCACCCGGCGGGTCACCACCGACAGCGGCAGGTCCAGCGCCTCGGCCAGTTCGCGCAGGCCGGCGCGATCCGAGGGCAGGAATTCATGCAGGGGCGGATCGAACAGACGAATGCAGACCGGCTGGCCGTGCATGATGCGAAACAGGTCGGCAAAGTCGGCGCGCTGCATCGGTAGCAGCAGATCGAGAGCGGCGGCGCGGTCGGCGCTGCAATTGGCAAAGATCATCTCGCGCATGACGGTCATGCGGGCTTCGTCAAAGAACATGTGCTCGGTCCGGCACAGACCGATCCCCTGCGCCTTGAAATTCCGCGCGACCAATGCGTCTGCGGGGGTGTCGGCATTGGCGCGGACCGCCAGATCGCGCACGTCGTCGGCCCAATCCATGAGCACCCGGAAACTGTCGTTCTGGCCTGCATCCAGCAGATGCGCCCTGCCGAACAGGATCTGCCCGTTGGTGCCGTCAACGGTGATCACGTCGCCCTCGTTCAATACCCGGCCATCCGGGGCGGTCAGCCTGCGCTTGCCCATCTGGAACCGCAGATCCGACGCCCCTACGACGCAGGGCAGGCCGATTCCACGCCCGATCACTGCGGCGTGGCTGGACATGCCGCCGCGTTCGGTGAGGACGGCGACCGAGGCATGCATGCCGCGAATGTCCTCGCTGCTGGTTTCGCTCCTTACCAGAACGCAAGCCTCACCGCGTGCGGCTGCGGCTTGCGCGGCGGTGGCGGTAAAGACGATCTGCCCGGTCGCAGCCCCCGGGCTGGCGGCGATGCCACTGGCAAGCAGGTCGCGTGGTGCGTTCGGGTCAACCTGACGGTGCAACAATTCGTTCAGCGCGCGCGGCTCGATGCGCATCAGGGCCTCTTCACGCGAAATGATGCCATCCTCGGCCAGTGCCACGGCGATGCTCACGGCGGCGCGGGCGTTGCGTGCCACGCGCACCCCGTCGAGCAGGTAAAGCTTTCCGTTGTTGATGGTGAATTCCGCCTGCATCTCTTCGCGTAGGCGGGTCCGCATCAGCGCGGTGTGATCCTTGAGCTGCGCAAAGGCCTCTGGCGCGAGTTCCTCCAGGGACGGGCCGCGCGGATCGCGTTCGAGGTAGAGCGCATTGGCGCCAGTGCTCAGGGCATCGCGGCCCTGGCTCTGGCTGAGGTAACGGCCGGTCATCTGGCGTTCGCCGGTCAGACTGTTGACCAGTTGTAGCACGCCAGAGCCGCATTCACCGCGCCCGACACCGATGACCATTTCCTGCACCACCAGCCCCAGCCCGGCATCGGCCGGCGCGCCCTTGGCCTGGCGCAGCAGGCGCGCGGTGGTCCCGCCCCAGGCGCGCGCCATCGAGCGTAACACTTCGCCCAGTTGCACGGCGGGGTCCTGGGGAAATGGCTCTTCGGTCTCGTCTTCATAGGCGGCGAGGGCCTCTGCCAGCCCTTCTTCGGGGTCGTCGGACACATCGTCGAGCGTATCGGCATCCAGCCGCGCCACGTGGATCGCGTAGGATTGCACGAACCGCAAATAGAGCTTGGCTGCCGCTTCGGCCCCGATCCGGGGGGCAAGGGCGGCGCGCACGGCGTCGGTCATGCCGATGTTGAGGATCGCGCGTGGTCCGCCCCAGTCAGGGTCTTCGGAGGACGGGCGCACACATAGCAGCGCGCTGTCGCCCATCAGACGGATCAGCGCGTTCATGTCCGGCATGTCGCCCGACGCGATCCGTTTGACCGCCTTGAATGACAGCGCGACCGTCCGCGGTACCGGCAGATCCAGCCGCACCAATCGCTGCAAGCATTTCGCACGCCCGCCATGCGTCCGGTCCGCGATGGGCGCGTCGGGGGTGATCAGCGTGATGTCCGGGTCTGGTTGCTGCACTGCGGCACCTTTCTGTGTAGGTGCAGCATACGGCGCGCGCGGGCTATGGCAAGAGTGCACTGCGCAGGCCGGGTTTCAGCCCGGCCTGCGAATTACCCTTCAATCCGGGCGAGGTCTGCTGCGTCGAGGCAGGTCTTGCGGATACGGCTGAGCAGGTTAAGCCGGTTGCGGCGCACGACAGAGTTGTCGGTGTTGACCTGCACGGCCTCGAAAAACGCATCAATCGGCGCGCGCAGGGCGGCCATCGCGGACATGGCGGCGGCGAAATCTTCTGATGCCAGAGCCTCGGTGATGATTGGTCCTTGAGCGTCAAGTGCCGCGAACAGCGCGCGTTCCTCGTCCATCTCGGCAAACTTGATGTCCGCGCCGTAGGAATATTCGACGCCATCCTTTTCCTCGGCCTGGGTCAGGATGTTGTTGGCGCGTTTGAACCCTTGCAACAGGTTCTCGCCATCCTCGGTTTTCAGGAAGTCGCTGAGTGCCTGAGCGCGTTTGACCAGCAGCGCGAGGTCATCATTGCCGGGCATGGCGACGCAAGCGTCGATCACGTCATGGCGGATGCCTTGGTCCTTGAGGTAGACCTTGAGGCGGTCGTGGAAGAAGGAGAGGCGATCCTTGAAAAGCGCTTCCTGAGCATCGGTTTCTTTGAGCTTGTTCTGCAACTGGTTGATTTCAGAATTGAGCAAATTGTTTGGATAGCTCGGCGTCCAATCCAACCAGACCATAAGGACAGTTCGGCCAGCCTCCGAGAGCGGAATGGGAACCCCATTCTCCACCACCAATCGAATAACACCTAGCGCCGCGCGGCGCAGGGCAAACGGGTCTTTCGAGCCTGTCGGCTTCTCGTCAATCGCCCAGAACCCGGTCAGCAGGTCCAGCTTGTCCGCCAGCGCGACAGCCACGGAAACAGGTGCAGTCGGCACATCGTCGGACGGCCCCAGCGGCGAGTAATGCTCTTCTGCGGCAGCGGCCACTTCGGCTGGCATTCCGGCCCTTTTGGCGTAATAGCGGCCCATCAGCCCCTGCAATTCGGGGAACTCATAGACCATTTCGGAACTCAGATCGGCCTTGGCCCAGCGGGCGGCCTGCTCGGCCAGGTCGGGGTCGACACCCACGGCGGGGGCGACCTCGCGCGCAAGTGCGGCGATACGGTTGATCCGTTCGGCCTGAGAACCCAGCTTGTTATGGAACGTCACGTCGCCCAACGCGTCCAGCCACTTCTGGCCACCGGTCTCGGCGACGCGCAAGTCGTTCTCCCAGAAGAACTTGGCATCGGCCAGCCGTGCGGACAGCACCTTTTGGTTGCCCGCCAGAATGGTCGCGCCGTGATCGGCGGTTTCGCGGTTGGCGACGGTGATGAACCGCTCGATGCGGCCCGTCTTGGGGTTCTTCACCGAAAAGAATTTCTGATGCTCGCGCATGCTGGTTTGCAGCACCTCTGGCGGCAGGTCCAGATACTCGGCCCCGATCTCGCCCATCAGCACCACGGGCCATTCGACCAGCCCTGCGACCTCGGCCAGCAGGCCGCGATCCTCGACCACTTCCAGCCCGGCGGCAAACGCCTGGTTGGTGGCGTCCTGCCAGATCGCCTCGGCCCGTTCGGCAGCGTCAAGGATGACATGCCGCGCCTTCAGCGTGCTTTGATACTGATCGAAGGAGGAGATGGTGAACGCGCCGGGGGCCATGAAACGGTGCCCTTCGGTGCTGTTGCCGGCCTTGATCCCGTCCACGTCCATTTCCACGATGCTGGCCTCGCCCGCGTCGTCGGTCAGGATACAGAGAATCGAGTGCAGCGGCCGCACCCAGCGCAGGCTGCCAGAGCCCCAGCGCATGGATTTGGGCCAGGGGAAATTGCGGATGACGCCTTCCAGCACCTCGGCCACGATGACATCGGCGGGGCGGCCCTGCTTGGTGATCTTGGCGAAATAGACCTGGCCCTTTTTCTCGTCGCGGACCTCCAGCGCGTCGCGGCTGACACCGGCACCGCGCAGAAAGCCCTCGATCGCCTTTTCAGGCGCATCGGTGCGCGGGCCCTTGCGTTCTTCGGTGGTGGTGGGGGATGCGGCGAGCAAGCCCTGCACGGTCAGCGTCAGGCGGCGAGGCGTGGAGAACGCGGCGGCGCCTGCGTAGGTCAGCCCGGCTTCTACCAGCCCGTCGGTCACGCGCGTGCGCAGGTCGTCCGCCGCGCGCGACTGCATGCGCGCGGGAATTTCTTCGGAAAAAAGTTCGATCAGCAGATCAGGCATGGCGCGTCAGGTCCGGTTTTCTAGGGGTTTGGGCGTCTGGATAGCGGCAAGGCGGGATGGGGTCCAGTGGGGCTTAGTAGGCGGCGTCGGGCGGGGCAGGGCAATCATCGGGGGCGCGTTGGCCGTCGAACACGATGGCGCCGCAGCGGTTGATCTGGTGCCAGACCCAGCCGCGCCCGTCCTCGTCGATCGCGACGATCCGGTCGATACCGTACTGGATGTTCTCGGTGCCCAGAAAGGCCCGCGCGCGGCCTTCTTCCAGGGCTGCCCCCACCGCCTTGGCATCAAAGCAGTCGAACCAGCCCGGAGCGACCAGAGGCTCGGCTTTGTCATAGGGAACAAAGGTTTCGGTCAGCATGGCGTGACTCATCGTCGTGGTGAAACAGGCGCGGTAGCGGATCGGGGAACTGGTGGCGTCAATGGCGCGGAAATCGTCGTAGAGTACCGGCTCGGGCAGGCCCGTGACCAGCGAGGTGAGCTGCACATCGGTGCGCCCGTCGGCCGCAACCTCGTCGTAGAAGGCATAGACCTGAAGGTAATACATCGCGGCTCCGGCGATGAGCGCGCAGACGATGATGGACGAGGCGAGGATTTTTCCCATCAGTCGGAAATCCCGGTTTTGGCACGTCGGTTGCGCGTCGGTATCACGTCGGTATCGTGTCGGTGCGGCGCGTTGGAGCGGTGCAGGGTCATGCCGCCCACCCGCCGGCCGGGGTCTGCACGAATGCGTCGGCGCATTTCTTGGCCAATGCGCGAACGCGGCCGATATAGGCTTGGCGCTCGGTCACGGAAATCACGCCGCGCGCATCCAGCAGGTTGAAGACGTGACTGGCCTTGATGCACTGGTCATAGGCGGGCAGCGCCATGACGATGCGGCGGCCGGTCTTGGGGTCGATCTCGGGCGCGTCCAGGATGCGGGCGCATTCGGCCTCGGCATCAAGGAAGTGCTGCAAGAGCATATCGGTGTCGGCCACGTCGAAATTCCAGCGCGCATATTGCGCCTCGGCTTCGCGGAACACGTCGCCATAGGTCAGCGGGATCGGGGCGTCGGGGGCATTGAACGGCATTTCGTTGCCATCATCAAAGCCCAGCACATACATCGCCAGCCGTTCCAGCCCGTAGGTCAGCTCGCCCGAGACCGGGTGGCAGTCATGGCCGCCGACCTGCTGGAAATAGGTGAACTGGCTAACTTCCATTCCGTCGCACCAGACTTCCCAGCCGAGGCCCCAGGCGCCCAGCGTCGGGCTTTCCCAGTCATCCTCGACAAAGCGGATATCGTGCAGGTCCATGTCGATGCCGATGGCACTGAGCGAGCCGAGATAGAGCGCCTGAAGATCCGGCGGGCTGGGTTTGATGATTACCTGGTACTGGTAATAATGCTGCCAGCGGTTGGGGCTGTCGCCATAGCGCCCGTCGGTCGGGCGGCGCGAGGGCTGGACATAGGCCGCTGTCCACGGGTTTGTCCCCAGCGAGCGTAGCGTTGTGGCCGGGTGAAACGTGCCGGCGCCCACCTCCATATCGTAGGGTTGCAGCATCGCGCAGCCCTGTTCGGCCCAATAGGCTTGCAGACGCAGGATGATTTCCTGAAAGCTGCGAGGAATGTGTCCGTTTTCCGCCATGATCGTCCCTTGGGATATGCCCCTGAAATTGTCCGACCTACCTACGGCGCGGATCATTGAGGGTCAATTGGCCCCTAACGCCTAATTCAGGCGCATATTTTAGATGCATCGCACCGCAGATTTGATAAAACTCTCTGAAATCAAACGAAATGCGACAGGCAAGGGTAAAATAATCTATGATACGGACAATTCTGGCGGCGGTTTGCGTGCTCTTTCTGGTGGCTCAGACATCGGAGGCGCAGCAATCATCCAGCGGTCAGACGAATGTCTGGGTTCAGATCGAGGCGCAGCCCAGCCTAAATGCCATCAACGAGGCCCTTCAGCGCCGGTCAGGCGAATTGCAGGACGTGAACGGATTCTATCTCGGCTCGGGGTGGTACGGTGTCGCGCTGGGGCCTTACCCCCCGCAAGAGGCGCAACGCGTGCTGGCCACGCTACGTTCACAGGGGCGCATTCCGCGAGACAGCTATATTGCCGGTGCGGATGATTTCGAACGTCAGATATGGCCCGTTGGCGTGGATCAATTGACCGCGTCAGCCGCTGTCGTGCCCGCCTTGCCCGAAGATCCGCAGGTGCAGACCCTGGCCGAAGGCACCGATACCACCGATACCACTGAACCCACGGTGGCCGAGGTGCAGCCCGAACCCGAACCCGAAATCGTGGACGAAACCCCGCGCGAGGCGCGTGCGAGCGAAAGCCGCCTGAGCCGGGACGAAAAGGCGGCGCTGCAGGTCGCACTGAAATGGAGCGGGCATTATGCCGGGGCGATTGACGCCGCGTTTGGCGCTGGCACGCGCCGGTCAATGGCCGCATGGCAGGCGGATAACGGCCATGAAGAGACCGGCATCCTGACCACCAGGCAGCGCGCGCAACTGCTGGGCCAGTACAATGCGGTGCTGAATGGCATGGGGCTGGCGATGGTGAGCGACCCGCAGATCGGGATCGAGATGATCGTGCCCACCGGCGTCGTGAAGTTCTCCAGGTACGAGCCGCCCTTTGCCCATTTCGACGCCAGCGGCGATATTCCCGCGCGGGTTCTGATGATCAGTCAGGAAGGCAACCAAGACACGCTGTTTGGCCTTTATGACATCATGCAGACGCTGCGCATCGTGCCGCAGAATGGCCCGCGCGAGCGAAACAGCAACAGTTTCACCCTGATTGGCGAGAGCGCGACGATGATCTCGCATACCGAGGTGACGCTCAAGGATGGTCAGATCAAGGGCTTTACCCTTGTCTGGCCCGCCGGAGACGAAGAGCGCCGTACGCGCATCCTGTCGGAAATGCAGAAGAGCTTTACCCGGATCAGCGGAGTGCTGGATCCGGCGGCGGGCTATAATGAAGAGCAGAGCATCGATCTGATCTCCGGGCTGGAAATTCGCAAGCCGATCCTGTCGCGATCAGGGTTCTACGTGGATGCAAGTGGCACCGTGATCACCACATCCGAAGTTGTGGCCAATTGCGGGCATATCACCATCGACGACGAATACGACGCCGAGATCGCGGCGCAATATGATGCGCTGGGCATCGTGGTGCTGCGGCCCACGGCCGCGCTGGCGCCGATGAATGTCGCTGCCTTCCGGCAGGGCGCGCCGCGCCTGAAATCGGACGTGGCTGTCGCCGGGTTTTCCTATGGTGGCGTGCTGGGCGCGCCATCGCTGACCTATGGCGAGGTGGCGGAGCTGCGCGGGCTGAACGGCGAGCCGGGGTTGAACCGGCTGGAGCTGGTCGCGCTTGACGGTGATGCTGGCGGGCCGGTCTTTGACACGGGTGGCGGGGTGCTTGGCATGTTGCTGCCGCGGACGGAGGGCCGACGGCAACTGCCCGACGGTGTCAGCTTTGCCGCGGATTCCGAGGCGCTGCAACGGGTGCTGAAAGAGGCAGGCGTGCGGGTGTCGGTCGCGGCTGACGCAGGCGCGATCCCGCCGGCCGAACTGACCGACCGGGCCAACGGCATGACGGTTCTGGTCAGTTGCTGGGAATAGGGGTATCCGCCTTTGCGGGATGACCTTGGCCGCGGAACCGGTTAAAGCGTGCTGAACGCGCTCGCAACCGACGGATATCTGCCATGACCAAAGCCCGGCGACCCAAACGTGCGCCGCTCTATACAGAGCGTGATCGCGCCAATCTGCGCTGGCTCTGGTCGCGCTACCTGCGCCAGAAGCTGCCCTGGCTGCTGCTGGTGCTGCTGATGATCCTTGTGCAGGGCGTCATCTATCAGCAATTCCTGGCGATGACCGAAGACGGGCTGCGGGTGATCTTTGACAGCGGTACGTTGACGGATCTGGTCTGGGTCTGTGTCGCGGTGTTCTTTCTCTTCGGGTTGCGGGCACTGATGTCCTATCTGGTGCCGCGGATCACGGTATGGGTCAGCAACGATGCGATCTTCCAGATGCGGCGCGATCTGATCGACCACATGATGTCGCTTGATCTGGCCTATTTCGAGCGGACCAAATCCGGCGAGGTCATTCAGCGACTGGTGCAGCAGACGCAGCTGTTGGGCGTTTTCATCGGGCAGGCGGTGGCCAATGCGCTGCGTGATGCGATCACCGTGGTTATCGTGTCGGGCTATCTGATCTACAAGAACCCGATCCTGTTCACCACCGCCGTCGTGGTGCTGCCCTTCATCATCTGGGTGATGAATTTCGTTTCGGACCGGGTCAAGATCACCCAGGGGCAGGCCGAGACGGAACTGGCCGATTACATGAACGGGATCGAAGAGACGGTGAACGGCATGCGTACCGTCAAGATTGCCAGCCAGGAGGGGGTGGAAACCGCCCGCCTGCTGAAAGGGACCGGCCATATCCGCGATCTGATGAACCGGGTGCAGATCACCCAGGCGCTGGTGATGCCGTCGATCGACCTGAGTTCGGCCTTTGTCTATGTGCTGGTCATCGGCGGCGGCGGCTACATGGTGCTCAGCCCCGATTTCGACGTTGATGGCGCGGGCATCATCATGTTTCTGCTGGGCATGGTCATGGTGTTTGATCCGGCCCGGCTGCTGGCGCTGTTCTTTGGCGGATTGCAGGCCAACATGGTGTTGCTGGACCGGATTCGCGGGCTCTATGACGAGGTGCCGACGATCACCGATGCGCCGGACGCGGTCGAGGATTTCGACACCGGCGGCGATATCGTCTTTGACAACGTGACGTTTTCCTACAGTCCCGACCAGCCGCTGTTCGACGGGTTGAGCCTGGATTTCAAGGGCGGGCAGGTGTCGGCCATTGTCGGCTCCACGGGGTCGGGCAAGACGACGATTCTGTCGCTGCTGTCGCGGCTCTACGACGTGCAGGGCGGGCAGATCACCATCGGCGGGCAGCCCATTGATGGGCTGAAACTGAGCAGCCTGCGCGGCGCCTATTCTGTGGTGGCGCAGGATATCGTGATCTTCAACAATTCGATCTGGGAGAATATCCGCTACGTGAACCCGGACGCCACCGATGAGCAGGTTTGGCAGGCGGCCGAAAACGCCGAGATCGCCGAATTGATCCGGCGGCGCGGCAATGCGTCGGTCGGGCCCAAGGGCGCGCAGCTGTCAGGCGGGCAGAAACAGCGCATCGCCATTGCGCGGGCGTTTCTGCGCGACGCGCCGATCCTGCTGCTGGACGAGGCCACATCGGCGCTGGATCAGGCGACAGAGGCGCGGATCAAATCCGCGCTGGACCGGCTGACACGCGGCAAGACCACCATCGTCGTGGCCCATCGGCTGTCGTCGATCGCGGATGCGGACCGGATTTTCGTGTTGGAGCAGGGCAGGCTGGTGGAAAGCGGCAAACATGCCGAACTGCTGGCGGAGAACGGTCTCTATGCGCAGCTCTACAAGGCGCAAAAGCAGGGATATGACGCACGGTGAGGCGGACCGGCCTTGCGAGCCGCAGCGCCGGGGCGCGTGCTGCCAGGGAAAACCGACGCAAGGGATCATTCGCGGCAAAGTGGTTTCAACACTTTTCTGAATGAATGGTAAATGATAGCTGGTTAACGGGGCAGCCCCGCCCGGAAGCCGTCTGGATTGAAACCATGAAAAAAATCTACTCTTGGCTGGTTGTTGCCATGGCCGTTCTGACACTCGGCGGCTGTGCGGCTCGCCCGATCGTCGACACAGTGGATCAAAAAGAGATCGACGAGCTGGCGGTCGCGATTCAGGGGCTGGGCGAGGACGTGGCACCGCAAGAGGCCGCGCGCGCCGCCGATGTCGCGTACCGGTATTCGCTGCAACTCGCGCAGGAGTACCAGGTTACCGACCCGCCGCTTGTCCATAATGCCAAGGTCATCAATGGCCTGCGGTCGCGAGGGCTTTGCAATGATTGGGCTGAAGACCTCAACAAGCGGCTGAAAAAGGAACGCTTCAGCACCTTGGCAATTCACTGGGCGATCTCGCCGCCCGAGCCGTTCCGGATCATCCACCATACGGCCATCATCAGCAAAGTGGGGGACACGATTGATGATGGCATCGTGCTGGACCCATGGCGCAACAGCGGCGCATTGTTCTGGGCGCCTACAAAAGCCGATAAACGGTACAATTGGCGGCCTCGCATGGAAGTCCGTGAAGAGCTGTTGAAGCGCTGAGCGGCTGCGGGGGCAAAGGAAAACGGCGGCCCCGTAGGAGCCGCCGGTTCTGTCTCTTAGCCGTCTGGATCAGGGATCAGACGCGGCCTTTCCACGGGACCAGCCAGTCTTCGGCCTTGCGCATCAGGATGTCGATGCCGTAACCGATAATGCCGATCAAGATGATGCCCATGATCACGATGTCGGTCAGCTGGAACCGGGATGCCACCATGATCATCATGCCGGCGCCCTTTTCCGCCGCCACCAGTTCGGCGGCCACCACCGTGCCCCAGCAGACGCCCATGGCAACGCGTGCGCCGGTAAAGATCTCTGGCAGGGAGTTGGGGACGATCACGTGGCGCATCAATTGCCATTTGCTGGCCCCCAGCGAGTAGGCGGCGTGCACCTTGGAGATGGCCACGCCCGACACGCCCGCGCGCGCCGAGATGGTCATGATCCAGAGTGCCGCGAGAAACAGCAGGATGATCTTGCCGCTCTCGCCGATGCCCGCCCAGATGATCACCAGCGGGATCAGTGCCAGCGGGGGAACCGGGCGCATGAATTCCACGATTGGGTCGAACCAGCCGCGGAACCAGTCACTGAGGCCCATCGCGTAGCCCAGCGGGATGCCCACCAAAGCGCCCAGTGCAAAGCCCACGATCACCCGGAAGAGCGACCAGTAGAGGTGTTCCCACAAGGTAAAGTTCTGGTAGCCGGTTTTTGAGATTTCACCGATGCGGGCCACGACGGCTTCGGGCGGCGGCAGCCAGATCGGCTCCATCTGCATGCCGGTGGGGGGCGCGAAGTTGAGCGATCCCTTGGCGGTCATGGCAATGCGCCCGGCATCGACATGCACTTCGCCGCCCGGTGCGATGGGCTGGCCATCAATGGCGACCACGTTCGCACCATCCTTGCGGGTAAGCTCGTCATTGCTGTCGACGCGGATCAGGGTCGAGCGCCAGGCGCCCACGGTGATGCTGTCGTTCTTGGCAAAGCCATCGCCGGGCTCGACTTCGAGCGGCTCGACCTCTTCGCCCACCTTGAACACGCGGGCATGGACGGTCGCATCATCGCGGCTGCCGTCTGCGGCCTCGACCGTGTAGGTGAATTCGCTGTCACCGACAAAGGGGCCGGGGGCGTGGATCGGCACCCATTTTGAGCCGGTGAATGCCCCCCACAGCAGAAAGATTGTGACTACCGATATGACGCTGGCCCAGCGATCGGGCCGCACCGCGCTTTCGTCGCCGAAGGTCACGGTCTTGAGCGAGGTGAAATCGGCGCGGCTGTGCATGAGTGATTTCACGCCCTTGCGGACGATGAAGAAGGAAAGCACGAAAACGGCGATATAGATGACGAGGATAATCATGCGCCTGCCTCCTCGGTCCGGCCCATGATCTCTTCTTCCATGTCCCAGATCATCGACAGAATTTCCTCTCGCTTCTGGTTGAATTCGGGATGTTTCTTGACCTCTCGCAGGTCCTGACCGACGCCCATATCGGCAAAGGGCAGCTGGTATTCCTTGTGGATGCGGCCGGGGCGTGGCGCCATGACCAGCAGCCGCTCGCCCAGCAGCAGCGCCTCTTCGACCGAGTGGGTGATGAGGATGATCGTCTTGCCGGTTTCCTTCCAGAGCTTGAGCACGAGACCCTGCATCTTTTCGCGGGTCAGCGCATCGAGCGCGCCCAGCGGTTCATCCATCAGGATCACGTCCGGGTCATTAGCCAGACAGCGCGCCAGCGCGACGCGTTGCTGCATGCCACCGGATAGCTCGTAGACGGATTTTTCCTTGAAATCGCGCAGGCCGACGACCTCCAGCAGGTGATCGACATTGGCGGCGTATTCCGCGCGGCGCTGGCCCTTCATGCGTGGGCCGAAACTGACATTGTCGCGGACGCTCATCCATTCGAAGAGTGCGCCTTGCTGAAACACCATGCCGCGTTCCGCGTCGGGGCCATGCACGGTCTTGCCGTTCAGCACGATCTTGCCCTCGGTCGGCGCCAGAAAGCCCGCGACGATGTTCAGGAGTGTGGTTTTGCCGCAGCCAGATGGCCCCAGCACGCTCAACAATTCACCGCTGTTGAGCTCCAGCGATACGTCCTGCAATGCCTGCACATGACCGCCATCCGGCAGATCAAAGCGCATCGACAGGTGTTCGATGTTCAATGTGGACATTCCCCGCCCCCTTATTGTTTTTTTTGTCATCAAGGGAAAAACGGGCCCGAGCCATGTGCCCCGGACCCGTGATTGCAAACCGCGCAGCTTACATGCCTGCGGCTTCGAGGGGGCCGACGTTGACCGCGTCATCATAGGTATCCAGCGCCGCGTCGATGCTGCCTGCCTCGACGAACACATCGGCCACGCCCTTCATGAACTCCTGCGCGCCGCCGCCGAGCCATTTCGCACCCAGTTGCTCCTCGCGGGAGGGGAACACGAAAGTGTCGATCGTCGACTTGGTCGCGTCGAGGTCCATGCCTGCGTCCTTGGCGATCACGGGCAGCATTTCATCGGTGTGCTGACCGCTGTTCCACATGTCATTCGCCTTGGCGGTCACGCCGAGGAAGGTCGCGAGTTGCTCGGCGTTCTCTGCCGCGTAGGCTGCGGGCACCGAGGTCACGTCGAAGACGAGGATGCCCAGTTCTTCCTTCTCGGCACCGGTCAGCAGCACGTTGCCATGCTCCAGCGCGCGGCGCAGGCTGCCGCCCCAGCCACAGAACATGTCCACAGCCCCCTGCGCGAGGGCGGCGGAGCCTTCGGGCGGGTTCATGTTGACGACTTCCATGCTGCCGACATCAATGCCGAAGTGGCTCATCTGCTTGAGGAAGTTGTAATGGGCTGCGGTTCCGAGCGGCACGGCGACCTTCTTGCCGGCAAGCTCGTCCGCGCTGTCCTTGTCGATTTCCAGGGCTTCGGCGACGACGCAGTTGTCATTGTCCGAATAGCTGACCGCCACATCGACGATCTGCAGGTCCTGGCCGCTGGAGGTGGCGACCACGAAGGGGGGCACGCCCTGGCTGATCGAAATCTGCACATCGCCTGAAGCCATCGCTGCCGACATCTCGGTGCCGGCCCCGAAGGCGCGCCAGTTGACCGTGGTGCCAAGCGCCTCGTCATACATGCCCGTGGCCTTGGCGTACTGGAAGGGCATCGGCCATTCCAGGAAGTAGCCCACGGTGATGTCCGCGCTTGCCGCGTTGGCCCCCGCAAGTACGGCGGCCCCGGCGACGGCGGACATGATTTTTGTTTTCAATTTCATCAAGAATTCTCCCGTTGGTTGGTTGCTTGGACAAGCAGTGAGGTTCCGTCTGATGCGGTGATTCCCCACAGGTTGCCGCCGGAGAGCGTATCCCGGCGATAACTTAGGGACCCATCGGAACGGAAAACACGATTCCGATCAATGGTTTTATGCCGGGGGAGCGGTTCTTTTCGGCTATTCGAAAAGGTAATTCGGAACAAATTGACAAAATTTATGAGACTTTCAGTGCCATTTTGGCGTTTTTTCGAATTTAGAATGCACGTTTTGGACCTAAGTTTGATTCTATCTGGCCCTATCGCTCAGGGCTGCTCAAAGGTGGTATAGGCGTAGTGAAACAACACTGCCCCCCGCGTGCGCGCCGGATTGGTGCTGGGGGGCTGAACCTGATGGAGGAACGACATGGACGGCAAGTTTCTGGACAATGACATTGAAAAGGTCGTCGAAGCCGACCGCGCGCATGTCTGGCATCATCTGATCCAGCACGCGCCCTGGACCGGCGCCGACCCCAAGGCCGATCCGCGTATCATCGTCGAAGGCAAGGGCATGCGGGTCTGGGACCAGAAGGGCAAGGAGCATCTTGATGCGGTGTCCGGCGGGGTCTGGACCGTCAACGTGGGCTACGGTCGCGAGCGGATTGCAAACGCAGTGCGCGATCAGCTGATCAAATTGCCGTATTTTGCCGGCTCCACAGGGTCGATTCCGGGCGCGATGTTCTCGGAGAAGCTGATCTCGAAGATGCCGGGGATGAGCCGGGTCTATTTCACCAACTCCGGGTCAGAGGCGAACGAGAAAGCCTTCAAGATGGTGCGCCAGATCGCGCACAAGCGCTATGGCGGCAAGAAATACAAGATCCTCTATCGCGACCGCGACTATCACGGCTCAACGATTGCCGCGATGTCGGCGGGCGGGCAGGACGAGCGCAACGCGCAATATGGTCCCTTCGTGCCCGGCTTCGTGCGGGTGCCGCATTGCATGGAATACCGTGCGCAGTGGGATCTGAGCGGTGAGGATTACGGCGTGGCCGCGGCCAACGCGATCGAAGAGGTGATTCTGGCCGAGGGCGCCGACACCGTAGGCGCGCTCTGCCTTGAGCCGGTGACGGCAGGCGGCGGCGTGATCACCCCGCCCGAAGGCTACTGGCCGCGCGTGCAGGAAATCTGCGCCAAGTACGACATCCTGCTGCATATCGACGAAGTCGTCTGCGGCGTGGGCCGTACCGGCACCGAATGGTTCGGCTATCAGCATTACGGCGTGAAGCCCGACTTCGTGACTATGGCCAAGGGCGTTGCCTCGGGCTATGCGGCGATCGCGTGCTGTGTGACCAACGAGAAGGTGTTCGAGCTGTTCCGCGACGACAGCACCGATCCGATGAACTATTTCCGCGATATTTCCACCTTTGGCGGCTGCACGGCGGGGCCTGCGGCGGCACTGGAGAACATCGCCATCATCGAGGAAGAGGGCCTGTTGGAGAACACCACGAAGATGGGTGATTACATGCTCGATCAGCTGCATGCGCTGGCCGACCGGCATAAGGTGATCGGCGATGTGCGCGGCAAGGGTCTGTTCCTGGGGGCCGAGCTGGTCGCGGATCGCGCCAGCAAGGAACCTGCGCCAGAAAAGATGGTCGCGGCCGTGGTTGCGGACTGCATGGCGCAGGGCGTGGTGATCGGCATGACCAACCGCTCGATCCCCGGCCTGAACAACACGCTGTGCTATTCGCCCGCGCTGATCGCGACCAAGGACGATATCGACGAGATCGTGACCGCGACAGACAATGCGCTGACCAAGGTGTTCGGCTAAGACGTGGCGCACCCGCCTTGTGCCTGCACGGCGCGAGCCGGGTGACGCTCCGGACTGGAACAGCAAAAGGCCCCGCGGTTCACGCGGGGCCTTTTCAGTAAATGATGCCGTGCATGGTGCTGAGCCCTTAGGCGGCAACACCATGCCGACCAGCCGGCTCCTGAAAGAAACTTCGGGGACTGGAATTAAAGATCGGCTAGATGAACCCTCTTGCCGTTCGCCGCAAATGCGAAACTTTCCCGCAAACAGCAAAGCGATGCGTCGGTCTGCATGGAGGCGTGTCCTTGCCTGCAACGCAAATGGCTTCATAGGAGGCAACTCAGGTTCGTTTCCGAGATGCCTCCAAATCCGCCCTCTGGGGGGCGGTATCTCTGATCGTCACATGTAATCGAGCCGCCGTTAGTGACGGCGTTAATAGCTCGGACCCTTGTTGACGAGCGAAGGGCGCATTCACTGCCAACGGCAGAATTACGTTCTCGCACGTCGACTATTTCAGCGACCTGTTGGGAGCGAAGCATCAAACGGCGCTGCACACGTCACCTGTATAGCCACTGATCTTCAGCGGAAATCACATCGAAGCAAGTTTCGGATGCGGTGCGGAATTCCGTGATACCCCGCCGCGTTAACGGTTGCTTGGCGGCGAAGGGCCGTTTGAGTCTTCAAACCCACCCGATTTTGACAAGAGGACCAAGTCCCGACTAAGCTCAAGGGTAATTTCAGGATGGCTTGTATTCGGTAGTTTTTCTTTTTTGGCGCCCAACGTGTTTCTCTCAGCCGCGGCTCAAGACAATCCATCGATTGGTAGCCATCGAGGTGCGTTAGATGCCAAACCGCTCAGACACGCTTATCCATTTGGTTTACGATGCCTCGCTCGATAACTCGATTTGGCCGGAATTAATTCTAAGGCTTTCCGAGCAGCTGGAAAACGCTTACGAAACCCTCCCCACGTCCAGCGAACAATCCTCCATCGAGGATATAGCGACGCATTTCAAGCGTGCCTTCAGCATTTCCGAACGCATCGTTGATCTGCAGGAACGTGAGGGGCAGCTCAGCGCGGTTCTCGACACATTTTCATTTGGGATTGCCTTGATTGGCGAAGGTGGCGAGACGATTATCAAAAATAGTGCGACAATGATGAAGCCCGAGATTGCACGAATTTTTGACAAGGCCACCGCACCTTTGTTGCGCTGCCCCCTCACCGAAGTCGAACGCTCGCTCAAACAATGGGTCAACCAGGTAAACCTTGTTGATGAGCCTAACGCATTGGCCTTGCCGAGCGGGACGACCACCGACTTGCTTTTGTTGCCACGGCTGGTTGCTGTGCGCATGGGCTTCCCGCCCATCGCTGCAGCTGTTTTGCTGGTGGCCGATGCAAGTGAAAGCGATGGTTTGCGGGCCTTTGCCGCTGAACACGGCTTGACCAAACGCGAGGCCGACCTGTTATTCGCGATCGCGCGAGAAGGCGACCTCAAGAAGGCTGCCGCCCAGATTGAATTGTCTTACGAAAGCGGACGGACCTACCTCAAACGGATCTACGAAAAATCCGGCGTCCGTTCGCAAGTCGACTTAATCCAGAAGTTGTATTCAGGACCGATGAATATCCTGCGCAAACGCGGCGCTTCGCAGGAAGAAGTGCACAGGGTGCGCAGACTGATACGCCTGCAAGATGGCCGAAATCTGGAATATTTTACACTCGGTCCTGAATCCGGCTGGCCGGTAGTGCATTTTGATGCATTGGCTGGGATCACGATCGATGCTGTAGGCAATCCTGTCGGCGTGCTGGCCCATCTTGAAAGATACAATATCCGTCTGATTACCCCGTGCCGGCCCGGCGGGTTTCGGTCCTCGTCAAAGCCCATGACCAGTTTGCGCGATTTCAGCGGCGACGTTGAAGAATTGCTGGACTATCTTGGGGTGGATCGGTTTTCGGTCTTTGGTGTGTCATTTGGTGGGGCCACTGCGATGGCCGTTACACATGATTTGCAGGATCGCATAGATCGCGTTGTTTTGTCCGCGGCACCTTATCCTGAGTATCTTCCGCCCAACTGGCGCGATTTGGACCAGTTTTACCAGATGTTCGGCGTTCTGGGCCGCAAATGGCCGGGAATGTTTCGCAAAATGTTACCCTTTATGATCCGTTCGATAATGCAAAATGTAGATCGCTACTTTGATCGCTACCTGAGCAAGACCAAAAGTGCGCATGACATCGTCGCCCTCTCAAATCCGTTCATCCGGATACGCATGGCCGAAATGCTCTCTGAGCGGACAGCCGCAGGCATGTCGGGCATGGTCGAGGAAAATGTGCTGAACGCCCAGGTTTGGGATTTCGACGCTGCAGATATATCCGTGCCTGTGGAAATCTATCACGGTGCGCTCGATAACGTGACGCCTTTGGCCGGTGCCGCGCTGCTGGTGGAGCGATTGCCCAATGGAACGCTGACAGCCTTGGCAGAGCATGGCCACTACCATCACCTCACTGGATGGCCTTGGCTTCTGGCACGGGCTGGGGGACGTGCTGTTGAGGTTGGGGCGGACAGTTATTCAATCCCCGAAAGGTAACCAATGTCCCCAAATGGGGATATTGCTCGGCGAGGGCGTCGCTAATGTCATTGGTGAATGAAACCGTGAATAGGGCATGAAATCACGAGCCGACTTTCCCTGACCTTGAAGCCTCGCGTTTCCGACATCTGTTTCTGCTGAGTGGCCTTAGCGACCAATTTCTTTGGCCCCTGCTCCCCGTCGCCCGTTCCGTTGCCTGACCGGGCACTATTTCGGAACTTTGAGACATACGAATTCCAGTCTTGGTCGGCGGCTGAATATCCTTGTTCGCCCTATTTCATTGCATCGAAACACTAGAGGGTCATGTACCATGAAACCAATCACCATTTCCTCTGTGCTTGCCACGCTTTTGTTGGCGACTGCGGTACAGGCCACCCCCATATCGGCGTTTAGCGAATTAGAGGTGAGCCACAGTTTCGTCATCAACAACGGCAGTTCACCGGAAGGGATCGACATAAGTTTTGGGCCCAACGCCCTCATCATTGACAACGATGCGACCACCTTCGTTGATCATCCTAGTGGCAACGCCGTTGATGATAGCGAAGTGGTCATCGGGAATCAGTTCTCGGATCCACCGCTCGCGGCCGAAAGATCATGGTTGAGCACGACCATCCTGCCAAACGGGACCGAGGGGGCTCTCGCCCACTATCACACTACGATTCTCACAGAAGATGACCCCGATGATGATAATTCTGACATAACCCGCCGCTCTGTCCATCAAGTGGGTGAGGCCAATGCTGTTATAACCTCCGACCCCATCGCGGCATCCGCCGCTTCTTTTGAACGCAGTGCGCGCAGTTATCTTTTTACGAATACGACCAATGATCTAATCTCGTTCAATATCGCTGGCCAGTTTGATGCATCTTTGGGCGCGCAATACACCGGCATTGACGGGTTTGCGCGCGCCTCTGCCGGGATCGAATTGCTCTTTTCTCCCAGCAACGGTGCCGAGGTTTCGTACTTCCCCATATCCCCCTATTTGACGACGATAGAAGACACCGCCCCCGGCGCCGTCGCTGCGGAGCAACTGTTAATTGACACAGGCGGGTTGACCTTCAGTGCCAGCACCTCTGCCATAGGCGACGGGGGCACGACGACCGCCCTTCTTGACGCCGAGATCCGCTACATCTTCGGGCTTAGCCTCGCCCCCGGCGCTACAGTTGTAATGGACGCAGGTTTTAGCCAAGCCAACGCGGTCGACTATACACCGCGCGCGCCGATGACCCCCGTTCCAGTTCCGGCAACCCTGCCATTGTTGCTCAGCGGCTTGGTCGGTTTCGCGGCTCTGCGACGCAGATCTGGCGCGGGATAACAGATCATATCTTCGACCCCGACCAGTCTGTGAGGCGGACATTGGCGCAGTGATCGTGAACAGCGGCAATGTCCGAACTTCTGCCCCCTCAACCGTTGCAAATGCCAGGCGTTGCGAGAACGACCGCTGCGGAGGCGCTGCGATGCATCCTCCTGGGCGGCGATGTGAGCTTGCTCCGGACCATTTATGCCGTTCATATGCTTGATCGGTGCCGCAGCGAAAGTTCCTCAGAGCGGGTGTCGGCGTGGCCGCGCTGCTTCAAGTGAGCTTAGTGACTGCCATGCGGACGGAGTTGCGCCATTCGGAGATTGATAGAGTATCAAGAAGCGGCAGAGGGACTACTGACATGCCTAAAGGTTACTTGATCGCTCACATTCGCGCCCCCGACTTTGAAAAAATGCAAGAGTTTGGAGTATTGGCTCGCCCCACGGTTTCTAAGTGCGGCGGCACAATACTTGTAACCAGTTTAAACCCAACGATAAAAGAGGGTCCGAAAAGCGGGATTGCCGTTGCTCTAGAGTTTGAGAATATGGATGCCGCTGAGTGTTTTTATCACTTCGAAGACTATAAAGCGGCCAAAGCCATTCGGCTACTGGCTGCGGGAACCGATCTGATCCTAGCAGAAGGGATGTGGATAAGTCTGCTAGAATCCCGAAACTATGGGCTCGGATCGGGCATTGCGCTTCGAGCCACTGGAGCGCCCATCTGCCCCACGAAATACAAAGGCCCCGCAGTTGATGCGGGGCCTTTTTCATTTCGAACACTCTCGGGTGAGAGGGATTACAGCGTTTCCTTGTCCCACTTGGAGGGGTCCCATTCGGCCAGGACCTTGGAATTGTCGTCGTCGTCGTATTCGTGAAGCACCTTTTCCGTCACGCCCGGAACGCGCGCGAACTGCTCGGCCAGCTTCTTGGGGTACCAGCCGGCGACGATCTGGCCGGGAAAGAGCTGCGCCATGATCTCGGATGTGCTCTTGGCGCATTGGGCGGCAGGCACCGCGCCGTAATTCTGCACCAGTGCGATCGCGCGCTGGGCAACCTCCGGGCTGACATCAAGCGTCTGGATGCGCACGTGGTAGGTCTTGCGCGCGTGATAGCGGGTATAGACGTCCACGACCGGGGGCGTGATGCCGTAGAGCACATCGTTGCGCTCGGGGATTGTCTCGTGCTTGAAGGATCCGGCGGGGTCAAAGATCACCCGCTGGTTGCCGTTGATCATCAGCGACGTATGCGCGCCGTTGCCGGTGCGGTTGTTGACCATCGTGAACAGGGTCAGCCGCGTCGGGCCATCGTAGCTGTAGGCGGCGCGCGACACTTCCTCGTCGGTGGCCCAGACCCTCTCGGCGGCACAGCCGCTGAGGGCGAACATGGCGCAAAGCGCGATTAACCAGAAACGCATGGGGGTCTCTCCTGTCAGGTCAGCGGCGCCTTAGGCGCGGAATTGGCAGCAGAGCCGGTTCAGCTGTTGACGAGCGCCATGAAGATCAGCGCGGCGATCGAAAACAGGGCGACGCGTGTCGACCAAGTGATGAAACCGTTAAATGTTTTTTCCTGTACGTCGATATTCATTTCGCCGTGTTTATGTTCTGCCATGTGATTTCATGCCCTTTTCGTCTCGGATTCAACGGGTGCTTAGCGGATTTGCGCGAGGCTGTCACGCCCAAAGCCGGTGGTGCGTGCCGGTGTCACGTCTTGCTCAGATCAGCCGCCAGGCGAAACCCGATGCGCGTGGGCTCTGCCGCGGGCTCGGGCTTGGTTACGGCGCGCAACAGCACGTTCAACTGGCTGACATGCTGTACCAGCTGGGTTTTGCCGCCCGCCGGGTCGCTGCCGTAGAAAGTGACGATATCGGGGTCGAAATACCCCATCCCCTCGATCCGCAGGATGCCGGCGTCGCCGCCGGTAAAGCCCATGGCGATCTCGTGTTCGTTATCGAGGGTCTTCTCGAAGTTCTGGATATAGAGAATCAGCCGCTCGTAGGCCCATTGTGCCGGGCTTTTCTCTTCCACCGATTTCTGGCTCATCGCCGCGGGAGCGTTCATCGCGGCATTGGGTTTGTCGGGGTCGGTATGCACTTCGTGGCAGCGCGGCAGGGCTGCCCCTTCTGCGACTTCAGCCGACGTCATGATTAGATTGTCCAATGTTCACCCTCCACTTTGCCACAGCCACGCCCCGTCTGCACGGCGCGTGCGGCTGATGCGACCAGCCTGATGCAGATGATTGAGATGTGCAACGGCTTCGACAAGGGCAAACCCATAGGTTCCTTCATCAATTTTCCGTTTGAAGAGTGGCGCGAAGCATTCGGCGGCGGTGTGCGGGGTTTGCAGATGCGTTTCCAGCCGGGCCAGCGCGCCGGTGTGATTTTCGGCCAACTGGCGCATTCGTATCGGTAGCCCGGTAAAGGGCAGCTTGTGACCGCTGAGCACAAGGTGGCGCGGCGTGGCGAGTGCGGCGAGCCGCGTGCATGCCTCCAGCCAATCTCCCACGGGATCGGCATCGGGTTCGGTCGGATAGACGCCCAGATTGGGGCTGATGGACGAGATGATCTGATCGCCCGCGATGACCAGATCGCCCTCGCGGCCCCACAGGGTCAGGTGTTCGGGCGCATGGCCATTGCCGATATGCACGTCCCAGTCGCGCCCGCCCGCGTGGAGCGTGTCGCCCTGCCGGAGCCGTGTGTACCCCACCGGCAGCGGGGCGCAGGTGTCGGCAAAGTTGAACGGGCGCGCGGCCTCGCGTGCGGCGAGTATCTCGGGATCCATGCCGGCGCTGCGCCAGAAGTCCAGCGCCTGCTGTGACGGGCGCTCTTCGACGTCGAGGATCAGCATCCGCGCCATCAGCCACGCGGTGCGGCTGGTCACCAGTTCCGCCCCGAAACGCTCCATCAGCCAACCGGCCATGCCGACGTGATCGGGGTGGTGATGCGTCAGGATGACCCGGCCCACGGGCCGCCCCTGCAACGGGCCCGCAAGCAGGGTTTCCCACAGGGCGACCGAGCGGCGCGTGTGAAAGCCGGTATCGACGATGCTCCAGCTGTCGCCGTCATCGAGCGCGTAGACGTTGACGTGATCCAGCGCCATCGGGAGGGGCAGGCGCATCCACAGGATGCCGGGCGCTACCTGCAGCGCCTCGCCCTCGGCGGGCGCATCGGGCCAGGGATAGTGCAAGCCGATGGGGGCTACATGCGTCACTGGCTCAGCTCATCGGCGCTGAGGGTGTAGAGATCTGCGGCCCCGGTGCGGGCATGGGCAAACAGACCGATATGCTCGGGCAACATGCGGGTGATGTAGAAACGCGCCAGTTTGGTGTGGGCGCCGTTTCCGCCTTCTGCCAGCGCGGCGGTCAGGTGGAAATGCCCGCCCAGAACCCGCGCGAAGCCACGCAGGAAAGGCTCGGCGCCGGCGAAACGGTCGTTCAGGTCGTCCTGCGCCACCAGCCATTGAACCGTTTCGCGCAAGGTGCGGGCCGCGTCGGCCACCGGTGCGGCCAGATCGGTCAGGGCGCTCTGTGCGGCCTTGGCGGTGGTGTCGATCTCGTCCAGCAGGGCAAAGGCGGCGGCACCGCGATCCATCATCTTGCGGGCGACCAGATCCATCGCCTGAATGCCGTTGGTGCCCTCGTAGATCGCGGTCACGCGCACGTCGCGGTAGTATTGCGCGGCGCCGGTTTCCTCGATGAAGCCCATGCCGCCATGGACCTGCACGCCCATTTCAGCCACGGCGACGCCGGTCGCGGTGCCGAACGCCTTGGCGATGGGGGTCAGCAACGCCGCCCGCGCGCCCCATGCGGGGTCTTGCCCGGCGGTTTGCATGTCGATGGCCACGGCGCAGCTGAGCGCGATGGCGCGGGCGGCAAAGATGTCGGCCTTCATCGTGAGCAGCATCCGCCGGACATCGGCATGGTCAAGGATCGTGCCGGTGCCGTCCGCGACCGGGCTGCGGCCCTGTTTGCGTTCCAGCGCATAGGCCAGCGCGTGCTGATAGGCGCCCTCGGCCGCGCCGATGCCCTGACCGCCGACGCCCAGACGGGCGTTGTTCATCATGGTGAACATGGCGCGCATCCCGCCCTGCGGCTCGCCCACGAGCCAGCCGGTGGCGCCGTCATACTGCATCACTGCCGTGGGGCTGCCGTGCAGGCCCATCTTGTGCTCGAGGCTGACGACGTGCAGGCTGTTGCGTGCGCCCAGCGTGCCATCGGCGTTCGGGATGATCTTGGGCACCAGAAACAGGCTGATCCCCTTAGTGCCGGGCGCGCTGTCGGGCAGGCGGGCCAGCACCAGATGGCAGACGTTTTCGGTAAAGTCGTTGTCGCCCCAGCTGATATAGATCTTCTGCCCGGTGATCGCATAGCTGCCGTCGCCATTCGGCTCGGCCCGGCTCCGCAGGGCGCCCACGTCGCTGCCGGCCTGGGGTTCGGTCAGGTTCATCGTGCCGGCCCATTCGCCGCTCACCAGCTTGGGCAGGTAGAGCGCCTTGATGGCGTCGCTGCCGTGGTGATCGAGCGCCTCGATCTGGCCCTGGGTCATCAGCGGGTTGAGTTGCAGTGACAGGCAGGCGGCGCTCATCATCTCGTTCACGGCCGTGGTGACCGTCATGGGCAGGCCCATGCCGCCATGTTCGGGGCTGGCGCTGATCGACACCCAGCCGCCTTCGGCGATGGCTTTGTAGCCCTCGGCGTAGCCGGGGCTGGTGCGCACGACGCCGTTTTCCAGATGCGCGGGGTGCAGATCACCGGCGCGTTGCAGCGGGGCAAGCACGTCTTCGCACATCCTCCCGGCTTCGGTCAGGATGGCGGCGGTCATGTCGGGGGTGGCTTCGGCAAAGCGGTCGGTTTCGGTCACTTTGGGCAGGCCGACGACATGCTCGAACAGGAACTGGTATTCCTCGACGGGGGCACGATAGGGCATCTGGCATCTCCTCAACGGCGCGCGGCGTGCTGCTTGGCAATGGCGCGGGCGCGCGGTAGTCACGATTTGATATGGATTTAGCGTATCGCGGCGGGATGCACCATCAAGCAGAACGCCGCGTCACAAGAAATGAAGGAACCCCCGCCTTGGCCGAGACCCATCAAGATACAAGGTTGCTGGCTGCGGATGCAGAAGGGATCGAGCAGGCCGCGCAGTTTTTGCGGCAGGGGGCGCTGGTCGCCTTCCCGACCGAGACGGTCTACGGCCTTGGGGCGGATGCCTGCAACGGCGAGGCGGTGGCGCGAATCTTTGCCGCCAAGGACCGGCCGCAGTTCAACCCGCTGATCGTGCATGTGGCCGATGCGGATGCGGCGCAGCGCTATGCGGAATGGAACGATCTGGCAGACCGGCTGGCGGCGGTGTTCTGGCCCGGCCCGTTGACCTTGGTATTGCCGTTGCGTGCGGGGGGCGGACTGAGCCCACTGGTCAGTGCTGGGCAACCCAGCGTGGCATTGCGCGCCCCCGATCACCCGGTGGGCGCGGCGCTGCTGGCGGCGTTCGGCGGGCCGATTGCCGCGCCTTCGGCCAACCCGTCGGGGCGGATCAGCCCGACCCGCGCGGCGCATGTGGTGGCGGGGCTGTCGGGCCGGATCGCGGGAATCATCGATGGGGGGGCCTGTCCGGTAGGGGTGGAATCAACCATTGTCGGTCTGGGCGATGTGCCCACGCTGTTGCGCCCCGGCGGGCTGCCTGCCGAGGCGATCGAGGCGGCGCTGGGCGTGTCGCTGGCGGCGCCTGTCGCCGGGGCGGCGCTGACATCGCCGGGGCAGTTGTCCTCGCATTACGCGCCGCGCGCCGGGATGCGGCTGAACGCGCGGGAGGCGCGGGCGGGGGAGGTCCTGCTGGGGTTCGGGCCGAAAGTGCGGGGCGATCAGACGCTGTCGGCCTCGGGCGATCTGACCGAGGCGGCGGCGCAGCTTTTTGACATGCTGCACGCGCTGGATGCGGGCGGTGCAGAGATCATCGCCGTGGCTCCGATCCCCGAAACCGGGCTGGGCCGCGCGATCAACGACCGGCTGAGGCGAGCGGCGGCGCCGCGCGGGGTGTGAGCGTCTGGTGATCGCGCGGCGGCCCCAAGGGGCCTTGATTCCGAGCGTGTCTTAGTAGCTGCGCGGCATCTTCAGCACATGCTCGGCCAGGTAGGACAGGATCAGGTTGGTCGAGATGGGCGCGACCTGATAGAGGCGGGTTTCGCGGAATTTGCGCTCGATGTCGTATTCCTCGGCGAAGCCGAAGCCGCCATGGGTCTGCACCGCAGCTTCCGCGGCCTCCCAACTGGCCTCGGCGGCCAGCATCTTGGCCATGTTGGCCTCGGCGCCGGGGTTCTGGCCTTCTTCGTAGAGGCGCACGGCCTCGTGCACCATCAGTTCGGCGCCACGCATCCGCGCATAGGCCTGCGCGATGGGAAAGGAGATACCCTGGTTCTGGCCGATGGGCCGCCCGAATACCTCGCGTTCGGAAGCGTATGCGGATGATTTGTCGATCAGCCATTTGGCGTCACCAATACATTCCGAGGCGATCAGGATCCGCTCGGCGTTCATGCCCGACATGATATAGCCAAAACCCTTGCCTTCGGTGCCGATGAGGTTCTCGGCGGGCACTTCGACATTGTCGAAGAACACCTCGCAGGTGGCATGGTTCATCATCGTGCGGATGGGCGAGATGCGCAGGCCGTTCTTTTTTGCGGCGTTCATGTCGAGGATGAAGACCGACAGCCCGTCTGTCTTTTTCTTGCACTGATCCGCAGGCGTGGTGCGTGCCAGCAGGATCATCAGATCGGAATATTCCGCCCGGCTGGTCCAGATTTTCTGGCCGTTGATGATATAGCGGTCGCCGTCCTTGCGCGCCGTGGTCTTGATCGCGGGCGTGTTGGTGCCGCTGCCCGGTTCGGTCACGCCAAACGCCTGAAGCCGCAGCGATCCGTCGGCAATGCTGGGCAGATATTGCTGCTTCTGCGCGTCATTGCCGTGCCGCAGCAGCGTGCCCATCGTGTACATCTGCGCATGGCAGGCCGCCGCGTTGCAGCCCGCGCGGTGGATCTCTTCGAGGATCGCGGAGCCTGCCGACAGGGTCAGGCCGATGCCGCCGTATTCCTCGGGGATGAGCGCCGAAAGATAGCCCTGCTCGGTCAGCGCGGTCACGAACTCGCTCGGATAGGCCCGCTCCTGATCCAGCTTGCGCCAGTATTCGCCCGGAAACCCTTCGCATAGTTTCGTGACTGCGTCGCGGATATCCTGGTGCCGTTCGATCATTGCCTGCTCCGATCCAATGTTTGCCCGACCATAGCAGCTGTCTGCCCTGCTGAGCAGAGCGTTCGAATAATCGCAGGCATAGCTGGGGCTTATGGCAGGAGCGGGCGTGGCTTTCTTCCGCCAATATCCTTGCGGCGCTCATGGCATGCTGGTTAACTTGCCTGGACAAACCCCAATCGGGATAACAACCGTGTCCGCCGCTCCCGGCCAGCCACATCCGCCATCTTATTTTTCCGCTGTACTTGATCCGGCGCTCAAGGTGCTGTCACCGGCCTATTTCGGCATGGTCATGGCAACGGGTATCGTGGCGCTGGCGGCGCAGGAGATCGGCCTGCCATTCGTGGCCCGGGTGCTGTTTGGGGTCGCGATCATCGCCTACGTGGTCCTGTGGGGGCTGACCGGGCTGCGCCTGTTGCGCCACCGCGACCGTGTTTTCGCGGATATGATCGACCACCTTCGGGGGCCCGGGTTCTTTACCATGGTCGCGGCCTCGGGCGTTCTGGGTAGCGCCTGCTTGATCCTGGCGCATAACCTTTTCGCGGCTTCGGTGCTGTGGGGAATGGCCGTGGTCCTGTGGTTCGGCCTGACCTACACGATCTTTACCGCCTTCACCGTCAAGGAGGACAAGCCGCCCCTGGACAAGGGCATCAGCGGCGCCTGGCTGCTGGCGGTGGTCGCGACCCAATCGATTGCCGTGCTGTCATCGCTGCTGGCGGTGCGGGTCGGTCAACCCTATCGGCTGGATCTGAATTTTCTGGCGCTGTCGATGTGGCTATGGGGCGGCATGCTTTATATCTGGATGATGTCGCTGATCTTTTACCGCTACACGTTTTTCCGGTTCTCGCCCGGCGATCTGTCACCGCCATACTGGATCAACATGGGGGCGATGGCGATCTCGACGCTGGCGGGGTCGTTGCTGATCCTCAATTCCGACGATGCGCCGTTCCTGCATTCCATCGTGCCGTTCATGAAGGGGTTCACCGTCTTTTACTGGGCGACTGGGACATGGTGGATTCCGATGCTGGTCATCCTTGGTATCTGGCGGCATGTCTACAAACGGTTTCCGCTGCACTATGACCCGCTTTACTGGGGCGCGGTGTTCCCGCTGGGGATGTATGCGGTGGGGACGGCGCAGATGGCGCGCGCGATGGAGTTCCATTTTCTCGCCGCGTTGCCGGTCATCTTTGCCTGGATTGCCCTGTTCGCCTGGATGCTGGCCTTTGGTGCCTACCTGTTGACCCTGTTCCGGGCTGCCAAAGCGCCATATCGGGATGTGTAATGCCGGTTGGGCGCGCTGGGCACGAACGCTGCGGAATCCGCTTTCAGCCGTCTTCGTTGAGCCGGGGCAGGAACCACGTCAGCAAGCCCGCGAGCGGCATGAATGAGCAGATCAGATAGACTGTCTCGACACCGTAGCTGTCTGCCAGCACGCCGAGGAACGCCGCTGCGACACCGCCAAGCCCGAAGTTCAGCCCGTAGAACAGCCCGCCGATCAGCCCGATCCGATTGGGTAGAAGATCCATCGCGTAGATCAGGATCGAGGCGAAGGCGCTGGCCATGATCAGGTTGATCATGATCGTCAGCACGCCGGTCCAGAACAGATCGGCATAGGGCAGGATCAGGGTCAGAGGCAGGGGCCCCAGGACCGAGATCCAGATGATCCGGTACCGGCCGATCCGGTCGCCCAGTATCCCGCCGATCAACACGCCGACCGCCGCCGCCAGCAGAAAGACAAAGAGCATCATTTGCGCGGAAGGGATGGACAGGTCGAACCGTTCCATCAGGTAGAAGGTGTAGAAGGAGCGGAAACTTTCGTTATAGGTATTCTTGGTGAACATCAGGAAGGTCAGCACGACCAGACCGATGCCGATCGTCATCGGCGCGTGTGCGGCTGCCTCGGGGCCCTTCTTCTTGCGGGCCCGCATTGCCGAGAATTCGGCGCTGAGCTGGCGCTGTTTGCTGCCTATCCATGTCAGAAGCATCATCGCCAACAGAGCGGCGACCGCGAACCACGCAAGGCTGGGCTGCCCCCAGGGCACGACGATGAGGGCCGCGAAAACCGGCCCGAGTGCGCCGCCGGCCTGCCCGCCGACCTGAAAGATGCCCTGCGCCAGCCCTTGCCGACCACCCGAGGCATAGCGCGCCATCCGCGTCGCCTCGGGGTGAAAGATCGACGAGCCGATGCCGATCATCGCCACCGAGACAAGGATCATCGCATAGCTGAGCGCATAGGCGAGGCAGACCAGACCGGACAGCGTGAACATCATCCCCACCACCGGCGAATAGGGGGCAGGCCGCCGGTCGGTTACCATGCCGATCACCGGTTGCAACATGGCCCCTGCGATCTGGAATGTCAGGGTGATCATGCCGATCTGGACGAAATCCAGATCATAGGCCTGCTTGAGGATCGGGTAGGCCGCCGGGATCAGCGATTGCATCATGTCGTTCAGCAGATGGCTAATTCCCAGAACCGACAGCACGGTCAAATGGGCTCCGGAACGGGTCGCGGTCGTCATGGCGGGGGTCTTTCACTAACGGGGACTCACACGGGAATGCGGCCAATTGCTCATACCCTGCCGCCCGCTGCAAGGGGCGCGCCACGGCTGGCCCGTTGGCTTGTCGTGGCGCAGCAGATTATCGCAGCGAGGGCACGCCGGTGGTGTCCGTGTCGAACATCGCCATGCGCAGGCTGCGCGCGATCCGCCTGGCGCGGAGCAACAGGTATTGGATCGCCTCTGGCGTGGGGGCCGTATCTTGCAATGTTGCAGCGAACAGGGCGAGCCATCGGTCAAAATCTGTCGGCACGACCCCGGCGAGGCGCTGATGCACCACCACCGGCTTGCCGGCATAGCTGCCTGCATTCAGCGCGACGGAGGCCCAGAACCGTTTCATCCGGTCCAGATGCGGGCCCCAGTCATCGCCGATCGCGGCCTCGAAGATCGGGCCGAGACGCGCGTCGGCACGGATGCGCGTATAGAACTCATCGACCATGAGCGAAAGGTATGCCTCGTCGATGCCGATGATGCCGGCGGCATCCCTGATCTGAGTGCGTTTCCTTTCGGCGAATGTCGGTTCAAGAGAGAATTGGGCAGTCATTCGCGGCCCTCCTGTGATGGTGTTTGAAACGGTGTCCTGCGGCCGCCCGCTGTGGCGCTGGCAATGGGGTGGGGGTCATTCTCTGGCTGCGGCCTTTTGCATCTCGTCGAGGGCCAGCACCGAATGGGCATAGGCGGCCCCTGCGCGCATTTCGGAGGCGACCCAGATCGCCTCCATGATCTCGGCCTCGGTTGCGTTCTGGCGCAGCGCCGCCTTGGTGTGGCCCTTGATGCAGTAGGGGCATTGGGTGGCATGGGCGACCGCCACGGCGATCAGTTGCTTGGTCTTGCCGTCCAGCGCACCATCGGCAAAGGCGGCGCGGGTGAACGCTTCGAACGCGGCTGTCGTGTCTGGCGTCAGGGCCTTTCGGCGCTTTGACAGGGCGGCGGTGTTGGTGGGGAAAAGCAGGTCTGACATGGAGTCTCCTTTCCGGTTGGTGCGGCGATTGCGGGGCTCATTGCTAAGATTCAGGGTCGTTCGCCTTGACGGCGCTGCCCGTGGCCGGAGGTGTCAAAGCGGATGGCGAGCGGGCCGCCGCCGGTAATCGGCGGCGCTGCAGAACAGGACCGCGCCGGAGGCGTCGGCGGTGATCCGGGCGCGGCGGCTGTCGGAATAGAAGGTCAACCGCACGCGACCTGCATCCGCACCTTCACCGGTTTCATAGCGGCTGGTGACGGTCCCCTCGCGCAGTCTCTGCTGGAGGTCATGCGGGGTGATTTTCAGCGCTTTCGCGACAATGTCCGCGTCGACCTGAATCAGGTCCGGAGCGATTTCAATCGTTGTCATGTGAGTTTCCTCCTCATCGAAGGCGGTTTTTAAATTGGTATTGACAATACCGATTCTAGCGCGCGATAAATGGTATTGCAAACTCCAATTAGACTCGATGCGTCAGCGCGACGAGAATGGCTCCCGTCCCGCCACGCGCGACAGACAGTGGTGCGTCCCATGACCTCTATTCCTGAACCGTTACTGACCCAGCCCGTTGGCCAGATCGCGGCCAACCTGCCGGGGGCGACCGGCATTTTCCGCAAGTACGACATAGATTTTTGCTGCCACGGCGACGCGTCGTTGCAACAGGTGGCAGATCAGCGTGGGCTGGACGTGGCGCCGATCACCGATGCACTGGCGGCGCTGGATGCCAGCGCGCAACCTGAGGTGCCACATGAGACCGACGCGCTGATCGCTCATATCCAGACCCGCTATCACGAGGCGCATCGGCGGCAACTGCCCGAGCTGGTGGCGCTGTCGCGCAAGGTCGAAGCGGTGCATTCCGATCACCCGGAGGTGCCCTTGGGGCTGGCCGAAATCCTGCAACAGGCGATTGGCGAGATGGAAGTGCATATGAAAAAGGAGGAGTTGATCCTTTTTCCGGCCATGCGGCGGCAGGGCGCTGGGGCCCTTGATGTGCCGATCAGCCAGATGCGTCATGACCATGACGACCACGGCACGGTCCTGCAACAGATCGACACGCTGACCCGGGCCCAGACACCGCCCGGTGGCGCCTGCCGGTCCTGGCAGGCGCTCTATGCCGGCGTGGCCCAGTTCAAGACCGATCTGATGGAGCACATCCACCTGGAAAACAACATTCTTTTCCCTCGATTCGAAGCCACGTCCAACGCCTGACTCCGATCATTCACCCCGCCCGGAGGACCCGATGAGCGAAGCAACGATATCCCATCCCCACGACAATCGCGGCCTCTTTACCCGCTGGTTCATGTCGACCAACCACAAGGACATTGGCATCCTCTACCTGTTCACGGCGGGGGCGATCGGGCTGATCGCGGCGGAGCTGTCGGTTTTCATGCGGCTGGAACTGATGGAGCCGGGCGTGCAGTACATGTGCCTGGAAGGGCTGCGCTTCTGGCCTGCGGCGGCAGAGTGCACGCCGAACGGGCATTTCTGGAATATCCTTGTCACCTATCACGGTGTCCTGATGATGTTTTTCGTGGTGATCCCGGCGCTATTCGGTGGTTTCGGGAATTACTTCATGCCGTTGATGATCGGTGCGCCGGACATGGCGTTTCCGCGGCTCAACAACCTCAGCTACTGGCTGTTCGTCGCGGGCGCGGGGCTGGCCATCGCGTCGTTCTTTGCGCCCGGTGGGGACAGCTCGCACGGGGCCGGTGTGGGCTGGACGCTCTACGCGCCGCTATCGGTCCATGACGGCGGCATTTCGATGGACCTTGCGATCTTTGCCATTCACGTCTCGGGCGCCAGTTCGATTCTGGGTGCGATCAACATGATCACCACTTTCCTGAACATGCGCGCGCCGGGGATGGTGCTGTTCAAGGTGCCGCTGTTTGCCTGGTCGATCTTTGTCACCGCGTGGATGCTGCTGATGGCGGTGCCGGTGCTGGCGGGGGCCGTGACGATGCTGTTGACCGACCGCAACTTTGCCACGACATTCTTCGATCCCTCGGGCGGCGGCGACCCGATGCTTTATCAGCACCTGTTCTGGTTCTTCGGCCATCCGGAGGTCTATATCGTCGTCCTGCCCGGCTTTGGCATCATCAGCCACGTGATTGCGACTTTCTCGCGCAAGTCGATCTTTGGCTATCTGCCGATGGTCTTTGCTCTGATCGCCATCGGCGGCATGGGGTTCCTCGTCTGGGCGCACCATATGTTCACCTCTGGCATGTCGCTGCCCCAACAGGGCTTTTTTCAGATCGCATCCGTCACTATCGCGGTGCCGACGGGGATCAAGATCTTTTCCTGGCTGGCGACGATGTGGGGTGGCTCGATCCAGTTCAAGACGCCGATGCTGTTCGCCATGGGCTTTATCTTCCTGTTCACCGTCGGCGGTGTGACGGGCGTCGTGGTGGCGCAGGCCAGCCTGGACCGCGCCTATCACGATACCTATTATGTGGTCGCGCATTTTCACTACGTGATGAGCCTTGGAGCGATCTTTGCGTTGTTGGCCGGGGTTTACTACTGGCTCGCCAAGATGTCGGGGCGGCAATATCCGGAATGGGCGGGCAAGCTGCATTTCTGGATGTTCTTCATCGGCGCCAACCTGACCTTCTTTCCGCAGCATTTTCTCGGGCGTCAGGGGATGCCGCGACGCTATATCGACTACCCCGAGGCATTCGCCAAGTGGAACGAGGTATCGAGCTGGGGCGCGCTGCTGTCCTTCGCATCGCTCCTGCTGTTCATCGGGATCATCTTCTACACCCTTCTGGCAGGCCGGCGCGAGACGCGGGCGAGCTACTGGAACGAATATGCCGATACGCTGGAATGGACCGTTCCATCACCGGTGCCGGAACACACGTTCGAGCAACTGCCGAAACCGTCGGATTGGGACAGAGGGACGGCCCCCTGATCTGATGCCCCGGCGTCGCTTGGGGGCAACGTGGCGAGCGCCCGCGAGCAGGTGGAAAAAGGCGTGAAAGAGGGCTGATCCCCTCCAGACCGATCAGCCTTCCGGGGATCAGCCGCGCCGCCGGTATATTCAGCGTGGTATGCTCAGGTGTGGCTGGTCCCGTTTTCGGCCCGGGCGTCATGCCGTCCGCCTGTTTCACTGCGCGGGGGCCATACGGGTCCGATGGACGGTATCGTTGCCAAGGCATTCTTTGGCCTGCGTCGCGGCCGCGGAGGCTCTGACAGGTACGCCCTACCAGAGAGGTGCAGGCGCCTAGCATTTGCCATTTAGTTGAAATTTCGCAGAAATTGAGGTATCAATACGTAATATTATATACTTTTTTGGTGGTGGGGGAATTTACTATGCGGTCATTACTGATTTCAGCCGTGATGGTGGCTGGGCTGTCGACGCCTGCGCTCGCGGCAACCTTTACAGTGAATGTTGATGGGACGGATGCCATTTTCCTGGCAGGTCGCACCGACATCCCCATTCCTGCGGCGAGTGCGCCTTGGGGGGACAGTTCACCGGCGACAGAAGATGGGATGCTGCGCCATTCCGGCGCAACACCCGAAGAAGCACTGGAAACGCTTCCCGACTCTATCGCGGTTGCGGGGGGCGACGTGGTGCGCGTGCTCGACCCGGTTGTCGGGGGGATCAACTTCTTCAACGGTCCGGGCGTTCTTTTCGGCCCCGAGGGGAACTCTACCCTAACATCCAGCTCGATCTCGTCTTTCGGCGGCATCAGCGGCTACAAGGGGACGCAGGGCGCCTTGGTTGGCGTTTTTCTGGCAAATAGCATCCCGACGGGTGTTGCGCCTCCTGCCACGCTTGATTTTGGAACGATCGGGACGGATTTCGCGACCCTTTCCCCCGAGATCGGGCAAATCTTCTTCATCGGAGATGGCCAGACTTCGGGCGGCGTCTTTCACGAATTCGTTGCACCAGTCAGCGCCACGCGCCTGTTTTTCGGGGTGCCGGATGCATTTGGGTTCAATGGCGTGCCGGGCGCATATGACGACAACGACGGAAGCTATCAGATCCGTGTCGGTGTCAACGAGGTGCCAACGCTTACCCCCGTGCCCCTGCCTGCAACGGCGCTTCTTCTGTTGGGCGCTTTGGGTGGGCTGAGAGTCCTGCGCAAGCGTAACACGTAAGCAGCCCCGACCGGGGCGCGATCGGCGCCTTCTCAGGTCTTGCGCCCGGAGGCCCCCGGTCGCCACGGGATTTGTATCGTACCGCCCCCCCCCCCACACACACAAACGGCGGGGGCGGTCCTCCGAAGTTACCGGGCCAAGCTGTACACAACAATTCAATCGAAGGTTTGAACGCCGCTACCATCGTTTGGCGAGCTGACGCTTGGACAACATAATGGGGCCGTTCAGAGGGGAAATTACACGAGGCTGGAGATCGTGGCCAAAATGTGTTACGGCAGCTCTGTACGTCTGGTGGGAGTCGCCGTTACTGAGATCGGCTCAGCATCTGTCCGGAGGACAAATTGCACCATGACCGGGGGCGCTACGTGAATAGTAATTTGGAGTTAACGATGAGAGTTTTGAAAAATAGTGCGGTTGCAGCCTTCGTATCAGTGTTGCTTGGAACCGCGGCGCAAGCAAGTTCGGTTGCCCCCGATATTATTTTCGGAAGTGGCAATGCCAACGGCAGCTTCACGGTGTCCAACGTTACCACAGCTCGTGGCAACGTTGAAATCGGCCTCCGAGCCAAGCTTCGGTACAACGACGCTGGCCTGCCGGAGAACACGTTTAACTGGGATGGTGTCGACACCTATTCTTTCGCACCGACAGCGGGGACGCCGGCGAACCGTTCGGTGTTCAACTTTGAATGGCATGTCAACACTGAGGCGACCAAGCGCAGCATCAGCCAACTGATCGCAAGCGGTGCATCTGCCCTGCTCGAGGTCGATATCGATCCGACCGCAGGAACGAATTTTCTTTCGTATGACCCGTTCGATTTTGACGCCTATTACGGCACCAACGCGACACCGAATGGCGGCGGAACGTACGATAATACCGGGACACCGGTCGCAGGTGCGACAGTGGCGCAGAATTCGGTGAATTATGGCTTCATTTTGGGGGCGCCAGTCGAACTGGGCATCTACGATATCAGGCTCAGCATTTTCAACACCCAGAACCAACTGCTCGGCTCCACTGCCATCAAGGTCACGCCGGTGCCGGTGCCAGCAGCATTGCCGCTGCTCGTGTTTGCCCTTGGTGGTCTTGGCTTCGCGGGGCGTCGTCGCAAAGCGGCCTGACAAAACACGGCTCTTTTCAAACGTCATGCGGGAGGCTTCGGCCTCCCGTTTTCTTTGCAGGGCAGGCGGTCAGGCTGTTGAGGTTTTCGGGCGGTGTCGCCGATCCGCCGCTTTCGCATTGAAGACATTGGTACGTCGTGCAGCATTTCCCGTCTTCAACGACGTTCCGCTGACTTCAATGTCTCGGGCTGCCTTCTGAGAAGAATTTTCTCAGGACTAAAACCCCCGCTGCGCTTGGGCACCGGAGGTTTTGTATTCTCAGTGGTAAGGGTAGATTTTACCCAGCTTCGCGCTCTAATTTCTTGCGCGCCAGCTTGCGCGCACGGCGAATCGCTTCAGCTTTCTGCCGCGCGTTCTTCTCGGAGGGTTTCTCGAAATGCTGCTTGAGCTTCATTTCGCGGAAAACGCCTTCCTTCTGCAATTTCTTCTTAAGTACCCGGAGGGCTTGATCGACATTGTTGTCGCGAACACTGACCTGCATGTGGTAGACACCATCTCTCTAATTTGGAGTCGGACCTGCATTCAGGATTCGGCCGACTGGTAACAGTTCCCTATATCGTATGATCGACCAGTTGCAAGTTGGTTCGATGGTAGCGACATATACACTGTTTTTGCCGATTTGGGTAGTAGTAAGGAATTTAGCGCTGGCTCAGTGCCATCTTTGGTCAAGCGATCTGATGCTACGGCGGGGCTTCAGCAGGGCAATCACCCGTCGATCGCGCAGGATTTGATTGGCAGTAGGAGCGCAGTGCAGGAATTGGCGGATATCTGACCAGAAGGGTATCGACGGGACCAACGCCAAATAACTTGCCAGAACCGACTTCGGCCAGAAGTTTATGTATCGGGTTCAGTCAATCGGAGGATAGCAGCGCGAGACTTGCGCCTGTGGTTGCTACCTGTCCTGCGAGATAAACTGCGTCATTGTGGGCAAGAACTTGGCTCATGACCTCAAAGTGAGAGCCGTGCCGGATATCAGGATGACCGCGATTCCGATCATTGCGAGCGCGTTGGTCATCACGCCCCACAGCATGAAGCCCCATATGCTGGCGAAGATCAGGAAGGAGTATTCGAACACCGCGACCTTCGAGGGAGTGCCAATACGGTAGGCTTCGGCGATACAGGTTACCGCGATAACGGCGCCTGCGGCCTGAAAGGATGTGAGCCAGAAGAACCTTGGAGTGGGTGGTACCCAGCCCCCGGTCAGGAAGGTCGCGTCCGCGACGGGGAACAGGCTGAAGTAGAACAGCATTGCCAGACTGATCGTCCCGATGGCGATGAAGATGCCAATCGCCAAGGCGACTGGCGTTTCGTCACCACACAGATACGGGGTCAGCAACATGCCCAACCCGTAAAACAGACCGGCGATCAGGGGCAAAAACGACAGCATGTTCAGCGTTTCGGGATCTGGCTGCAGCAGCATCAACACCCCGGCAAATCCCGCCAGTATCGCGAGGACCTGAAACAGCGTGATCCGCGCCCTGAAGAGAAGAGCGGACAGTAGAAGCACCCATATCGGCGCACTGAATAGTCCGGCTCCTGCCTGCGCGACCGGCAACACTCCCAACGCTGCAAAATATACCAGCAGGCCGACGGATACGGACAGGCTCCGCAAGGCGGTGTTCAGAAAATTGGCCGGGCGCAGTGCCTGCCCTGTCATACGTCCAAAAGTCAGCAGAAGTGGGATCGCGATGAGCGCGCGAACGACCTGAAACTGCCAGATCGCCGCCTCTTCGGCGACCCGGCCCACGAAATTATCGATAAAGCTGAGCATCGCGGACGCAAAGAGAGCCAGGACGGCAGCACGTGCTTGAGGACTGGCCAAGGTTGCCTCCTTCGGATGCGCGGTCAGCTGTTCTGCGCGCTCATCGCGGTCAGCACTTCGTCCAGAGACCGTACCGCGCCTGTCTGCAGATATTCCATGGCGCGCAGCGAGGCCTCATGCGCTGCGGTGTTGGACCCGGCGACGCAATCTTCAATGACACGGCAGAAGTAATCTCCCTGATGGGCGTCGGCAAAGGTGTAGTGCACGCACACGTCTGTCAATCCGCCTGTCAGGATGAGAGTTTCGGCCTTCAGACCCTTCAATAGGATTTCAAGATCCGTGCCATAGAATGCGGAATATCTGCGTTTCTGGATAAGATAGTCATCTTTGCGAAACCCCAGCACGTCCTTGGCAATTTCGGTTTCGGGATTGCTGTCAAGGCAATGAATGTCTTCATCCCCATCAAGTTCGCGGCCAAAGTCGATCAAGTCGGCGCGATGGATTTCCTGAATGAACACGACGGGAATGCCGACCTCGCGCGCCTTGTCTATCACGATCCGGGTGCGCGCCATGCGCTCTGCATAGTCCGGCATATGGTCAATGGAACGGACTTCCTTTTGCACGAATGTGCCTTGTTGGATATCAATGACAATCAGCGCTGCCTTGCCTTCGATGATGTCTCTTTTTGTACCGTTCGGATTGGCCATGTTTTTTCCTTTTTTTGCCCCAATCGGAACCGGGGGCATATTGGTTTTTCGAGGGTGAGTGTGGGTCAGGGTTGCGCGACCAATGCTGGCGGGTCGGCCGTATCGCGCGCGCGCAGGTGCCTGAGATACCGCTTCTCGGCCAGCTTGAAGATGCGCGTGATGATGAAGACGATGACCATGTAAAAGACCATCGCGGTCACGAACCCTTCGTAGGCCAGATAGTAGCGCCCGTTCAGCCAACGCCCCGCGCCCAGAAGGTCCTGAACGGTGACGAGGCTGGCAATGGCTGAGCCGTGGATCGTGAAGATGACCTCATTCGAATAGGCGGGCAGGGCCCGGCGAAATGCACTTGGCAGCACAACCAGACGCATCCGGGTAAACGGGCTCATTCCACAGGCTTTGGCGGCCTCAATTTCTCCTGCCGGGGTTGTTTCGATCGCTCCGCGCAGGAATTCGGTTGTGTAGGCAGAACTGTTCAGGACGAACGCGATCAAGACACACCACCAGGGGCTGCTGAGCAGCGGGTCCCACAGGAAGCTCTCGCGCACCGTCTCGAATTGGCCCAGACCGTAGTAGATAAGGTAAAGCTGAACTAGGAGCGGCGTGCCGCGAAACAGATAAGTGAAACCCCATATGGCAGGATTGAGGAAAGGCGTTTTGTAGGCGCGCGCAATGGCCATCGGAATGGCGAGCAATCCGCCCAGAGCCAGCGCCAAGAACGTCAGCTCAAGTGTGACAAGGGCGCCGTAGAAAAACCGATCCAGATGGTCATAGACCAGCATGAAGTCGAGTGGTGACGCACCTTCGCTGAAAGAGCGGAGGTAATCGGAAAACGTGCGCTCCGGTTCCATGGATCTACCCCCTGACCATGCCGGCGCTGTACCTGCGCTCCACCCATCGCAGGGCCACATCGGAAATGGCTGTGATGACCAGGTAGATGAGAAGCACTGCAATCATGAAAGAGAACAGTTGCTGCACGGATCTGCCTGCAGCGACGGCGTTCCAGACAAGATCGTGCAGACCGATGACTGAAACCAGCGCCGTGGATTTAACCAGCACGAGCCAGTTGTTGGCAAAGCTGGGTAAGGCGTATCGCACCATCTGCGGCCAGGTGACCACCGTGAAAACCTTGTAGGGGCTCATGCCCGCGGCAATTGCAGCCTCCAACTGCCCCTTGGGAATGGCCAGAATGGCGCCGCGGAATGTCTCGGCCATGTAGGCGCCAAATATGAAGCCCAGCGTCAGAACACCTGCCACGAATTGATTGATTTCGATGTAGTCCCAAAGGCCAGTCGCGGCGCCCAGGTTGTTCAAGGCAACTTGGCCGCCATAGAAAATCAGCATCATCAACACAAGTTCCGGCACGCTCCGGATCAGCGTCGTATAGGCATTGCCTACTTTTTGCAGTGCGCGCGATTGCGACATCTTTAGAAATGCGCCAGCAAGCCCGCACAGGATTGACAAAAGAAGCGACAGAATGGCGAGCGAAATCGTGACCAGTGTTCCGCTGATGATGACTTCACGATATTCAAAAACCGTATCCATCGGCGACTCCCGTTGCCAAGTTTCTTGATGAAGTAGGGGCGACAATCCGGGCCGCCCCCACACTCAGGTGCTGTGCAGATCAGTTGCCGTAGATATCGAACGCAAAGTATTTGTCGTTCTCCGCTTTATAGCTTCCATCGGCGCGGATCGCCTCGATCGCAGCAGAAAGCTCGGCGGCCAGCGGGTCGTTCTTGCGCACGGCGATACCAACGCCTTCGCCCAGACATGCCTTGTCATCCAGATCACCACCGATGAAATCGAAGTCCTGACCTGCATCCGTGCTCAGGAACCCATCAACGGCTTGAATGGAATTCGAGATTTGCGCATCCAGACGGCCGCTGGCCAAATCCGCATACACGTCTTCCTGATTGGCATAGAGGCTGACAATCGCGTTGGGCAGGTGCTTTTCCACGTAGCACTGGTAGGTCGTGCCACGCAGCAGGCCGATGCGGACACCCTTGGTGCCTTCAGCGGTAAACTCGATATCAGAGCCTTTCTTGGCAATGAACCGCGTGGGTGTGTGGTAATATTTCTCGGAGAAGCTGACCATCTTCTTGCGATCTTCGGTGATCGACATGGAAGCAACGATCGCATCGTATTTGCGCGCGGCAAGGGCCGGGATCATGCCGTCCCACTCCTGCTCGACCAGTTCGCATTCGCGCTGCATCTGCGCGCAGAGGGCCAGTGCTATGTCGATGTCGAAACCCGACAGGCTGCCGTCCGGTTCTTTCATGGAAAACGGCGGGTAGGCACCTTCGACGCCGATCCGCAGCGTGTCGGCCGCAAATGCCTGGCTACCAGAAAGCGCCATCGCACCTGTCAGTGCTGCATATATGATATTCTTGAGTGTCATTGTCTTGCTCCCTTGTTGAGTAATTTGGTGCAGCGCCAAAGCAGTCGCCGCAGTAGGATCAATTCCTTGTGGTCGACAGAAATTGCCGGAACCGTTCGGACTTTGGATTCTCGAATATTTCGTTCGGGTCGCCGGCCTCTTCGATCAATCCCTGATGCAGGAAGATGACCTGTGAAGAGACGTCGCGCGCAAATGCCATCTCGTGGGTGACAACGACCATTGTGCGCCCTTCATCGGCAAGTGAGCGCATCACTTTCAGGACTTCACCGACCAGTTCGGGGTCAAGCGCCGATGTGGGCTCGTCAAACAGCATCACTTCGGGTTCCATTGCCAATGACCTTGCGATGGCCGCCCGTTGTTGCTGGCCGCCCGAAATGTGGGCAGGATAATAGTTGCGGCGCTCGAACATGCCGACACGGTGCAGCATCTCCTCCGCACGCTCGGTGGCTTCTGCCTTTGACTGCTTGAGAACGTGAATTGGGCCTGCGACAACATTTTCCAACACGGTCATGTGGGCCCAGAGGTTGAATCCCTGAAACACCATGGCAAGACGGGACCGGATACGCTCGACCTGATGCCGATCTGTCGGTTTTGCTCCACCATGGCGCCCGGGGCTCATCTTGATGACCTCACCATGCACAGCCACACTGCCGGAGTTCGGCATTTCAAGCAGGTTGATGCAGCGCAAAAAGGTGCTTTTCCCTGATCCTGATGATCCGATCATCGATATGACGTCACCTTCATTCGCGTGAAGGTTGACGCCTTTCAGGACTTCGACGGCCCCAAAGCTTTTGTGCAGATCCTGAACAACGAGTGCTGGCGTATCCGTATTCATTTCCCCTCCAAGGCGGCTTCGACTTGTGGTCGGGACCGAAAATCCTTCTTTCCACAAAAATAAATGCTTGGCAGGTGACGCGTGAGTTCAAAGTTCTTTACGACAGCGTTAGGTCAGCTTACGCTGAAGAAATGAGACGCAAACTCCCCCCGCTTGCCGCATTGCGTGCTTTTGAGGCCGCATCTCGCACCGAGAACTTTGCCGAAGCCGCTAGGGAGCTTGGCGTCACCCACAGCGCTATCAGCCAGCAGATACGCGCACTGGAAGACTGGCTTCAGGTGAAGCTCTTCGAGCGCCACGGCAACCGCGTCCTTCTGTCCAGCGAAGGTGCCACCCTGCGTCCGCGCGTCAACGATGCGTTCGAAATCCTTTTCGAAGCTTGCGAATTTGTACAGCGCTCCACCAAAAAACTGCCGATAAATGTCAGTGCAGAACCCGCATTTGCATCCCGATGGCTCAGACCACGTCTTTCGGAGTTCCGTGACCAGCATCCGGAGATCGAAATCCGGCTCGTTTCAGGCTGGGATCAGAAATCGCTGCAAGGTTCGAACATCGACGTCATCATTCATTTCGAAGAGCGGCTGAAAGAGTTTGTCCATATTTCCGACCGGCTTTTCCCGATATACGGATACCCTGCCTGCTCACCGGGCTTTCTGGAAAAGATCCCCGGTGTCATAAGGATTTCCGATTTCAACCACTTACCCCTGATCCATGACAACAGCAGGTTGATGTGGCGCCGATGGTTCAGTGAACACGTGCCTGACAGTACGGCCTGGCGAACCGGATACGTCTATTCGGATCTGTCTCTGGCCATCGACGCCGCGGCAGATGGCGAGGGGGTTTTTCTTGCTGATGATATATTGTGTGCAAACGAGATCTCCCAAGGGAACCTGGTGCGACTATTGCCTGATGACATGCTGTGTACCTGGTACTGCGCTGGCGTGACCGGCGATTACTCCGCTAATTCGGCGGTGAAGATTTTCCTTGATTGGCTCATTGCAGTTAGCAAAAATCAGCAGAACGCGGCGCCGTCGCCGTTCAAAAATTCATCTTCTGCGTAGTCTGGGCTCGACCCGTGCAGTTTGATGTTGCGATGGCGGCGCTCTTGAGCCCCGCATGGCGGTCGAACGCCAAGCCGGCGAGGACTACATCCAACACAAGCCGTATATCGACACTGGCAAGGAAGGCTTCATCACTTTTTTGAGCGCATGGCCTCCGGGTTTCCCGGCAAACGAGTGCAGGTCAAGCGTGCCTTTGCCGAAGGCAATGATGTTATTCTACATTGCTACCAAGCCTGCCCCGTAGGGCTGGAATATGCTGGTATCGACATCTTTCGCCTCGTTCCGGCTAGGAAAGATTGTCGAACACTGGGACGCACTTCAGGCTTTACCAAAAGAGAGCGCCTGCGAAACCGGGATGTTCTGGTCATCGCAGTGACAGCCCGGTTTGATCCCTGGCGAGTCTGCGTCAAAATATCTGTCAGAAGTATCTTGGCATCGAGATTTCCCTAATGCCATCCGGTTTTGTAAGGCTGTCGATCTCGGTCCATAGCAGACCATGGTGCAGGCGGCAGCGAAGGTCCGGCTACAGGCAACCAATCGAATTTTCACGCAGGTGGCAGAACCTCGGACTCAACTAAATGACGTTTCATTGGACAACCAGTCCCCTTTAAACATGATTCCCAAAGGCTTGTGAACGTCATCACAAAACCTGCAAATGGGGCATGTAGGGCGAAACATCTTTCAACAATTGAGTGCGCTGTTTCATGCTAAGGCGCGAAAGTGGTGGAGCAAGGTTCCGCCAACTGCCATCTTGCGTTAAGTGGGCGATAATTTCCTTAACAGCTTCGCTGACGGGATAGGATAGCAGTGTCTTGTTCCACAGTCCGGCCAACACGGTCTGGGCGTCTTGTGCCGCCTGGGTATTGTCGTGCCATCCCGATTTAACTTCCGCCAAAAGGTGTGGCGTCAAATTGGCGGTGGCGGTGATCACGCCGTGACCGCCAGCGGTCAGAACCGGCCACAACAAGTCGTCGTCGCCAGAATACACCTTGAGGGTCGGGAACTGTTGCACGAGGCTAAGCGTGTGCTCGATCACGCCGGTGCTATCTTTGATGCCTGCAAACACCGAAGGATAAGCCTCAAACAGGTCTGCGATGACATTGTGTGAAATGGGTGCGCCTGTCATTTCAGGAAAGTGGTAGAACAGTATGTCACGCGCTGCCTCGCCCAATGTGTCAGCAAGGCCCGCAAAAAACCGATAAACGCCTGCGTCCTCTGCAGGGCGGAAGAAGTAGGGCGGGTGGACCAACACGGCTGCGCAGCCATGTCCCAAGGCGTGCCGTGACAGCAGAGCTGTGTCGGCAAATGAGCAGCACCCTGTTCCGACGATAATTTTGGTTGCAGGAACGCCATGCTTGATCAGCCCATTCAGCGTTGCCTGGCGCTGTGCGAGTCCAAATGATGCGGCCTCGCCTGTTGTGCCAAACAGCACTACGCCATCACAGCCGTTGTCCAATACGCCTTTCGCATGGGCAGCGAGCTTTGGGATATCCACGTCGAACGAGGATGTTATGGGCGTGACAATTGCTGCGCAAATTGAGGGGAGCATTGGAAATCCTTTTGACGTGGCATGGGCCTAAGACTGGTTGGCTAAAAACGCGGACACTCGTTTCAGCCCTTCTTTGAGGATCGTCGGGTTATTTGCATATCCAATCCGCCCATATCCGCCCCGTTGAACATAACGGCAGCGACTCTGTGAGGAACGGGCTGGCGCTTTCAGGCACATTGCATTGGATGTTCGATCGTGGGCTGATCTCAGTCGCCAATGATGGTGAGACAATCCTTGTGTCGCGCAATAAAGTGCCGGGTGCCGTCGTTGATCGGCTTTTGTGTCCGGATGGAAAGATCTGGATGCCCAAAGACGAAAGAAACTGGCCGCACCCGGCAAATCTGGCATGGCATCGAGAGAACATTTTTGGTCAAATGGCGGCCGATGGTCCCGCTCCTTGGAAATGAATACTAACATGCCAATATGAAAAATATAATTTCCCGAGGTATATCGAAAGTCCTTGCCCGTGACTGGCTACAGAAACCTGAAACATCAAGGACTGATCCGGCGGACAATATCGATATTCAAATGCAGCGGAACCCATCCGAAATCTTGTCGCGCTGTCTGTCAATTGATCTGGAAGTCGATCCCAAAGAAGCCCGGATATTCGCCTTTGCCGCCGTGCCGGAAGGTGAAGGAGAGGGGATTGTTCATCGGAAAGGTGACCCGAGGCCCGCGTTTGAAAAACTCGACCTTTTCTGTGCGGGCTTTGCGCATGTCATTGGGCACAATATTCTGCGTCATGACTTGCCGCATCTCATGGCGGTGTCGCCGCGCTTCGCAAAGCTCGCGGATGGACCGATTGACACACTGTGGCTAAACCCCTTGGCCTTTCCGCGCAATCCCTATCACCATCTGGTCAAACACTACCACGATGGGCGGCTTCAAACTGGTCACGTCAATGATCCCGAGTTCGACGCGCGTCTTGTGTTCGAAGTCCTTCGCAACCAGATCGACGCCTTCATTTCACTGAACACGTCGTCGCCAGAGACGATGATGGCCTATCACTGGCTTTGCTGCCGAGGGCCCGGTAGCGACGGCTTTGATCGGTTGTTCAGCGACGTGCGCGGGGCGTCTATCCCGACCGAAGCGGAAGCGCACGGGGCCATTCGGGTGCTTCTAAAAGAGGCGGCCTGCGGCGCGCAGGTGGACGCTGTGCTCGAGCGACACCAGGACACTGGGCTGGGGTGGCCGATGGCATATGCCCTTGCCTGGATTTCGGTCGCTGGTGGGGATTCTGTCATGCCGCCCTGGGTGCGGGCGCAGTTCAGTGACGCAGCCCGGCTCGTCAAAGATCTGAGGGACACGAATTGTCGTGACCTGCGCTGTGCCTATTGCACAGAGCACAACGATCCCATCCGTGCACTCGAACGCTGGTTCGGCTTCCCAAGTTTCCGCCCGGAACCGGTCGACGAGGGCGGACGCCCGCTGCAGCAGAAGATCGTAGAGACGGCCATGGATGGCGGCCACTTGTTGGGCATCCTGCCGACGGGCACGGGAAAATCCATCTGCTATCAGATCCCGGCGCTGTCTCGGTTTGACAAGACCGGGGCCTTGACGGTCGTTATATCGCCGCTTGTCGCGCTGATGGCGGACCAGGTTCAGGGCTTGGTCCGGGCCGGAATTTCGTCGGCGGTTACGATTAACGGGCTATTGTCTTTGCCCGAGCGTCAGGATGCGCTCGACAAGGTGCGGCTTGGGGATGCTGCGATCCTTTTGATTTCGCCCGAACAACTGCGCAGCACAACAGTTCGGTCCGTTCTGGCACAGCGCGAGGTGGGGCTGTGGGTGCTGGACGAGGCGCACTGCGTGTCCAAATGGGGGCACGATTTCCGGCCCGATTATCGCTACGTTTCGCGATTTATCAAGGAAAGCTCCGGCGACGAACCGGCTCCGGTGCTTTGTTTGACCGCAACGGCAAAGCCGGACGTAGTGCAGGACATCCGCAGTCACTTCAAAGAGCGGTTGGGGGCCGAGTTGGCGTTGATCGACGGTGGCGCATCGCGGTCGAATCTGAGCTTCCAGGTGCTGCCAACGCAGCGGGCAACCAAGATGACGGATATCCTCAACACGATCGAAGCCCAGCTTCCGCGCGAGGGCGTGTCGGGGGCGGTCGTCTATTGTGCGACCCGAAGCGCCACCGAGCGCGTGGCGGAGTTTCTGAAACAACAGGGCATCGCCGCTGAACGGTATCATGCGGGTCTTAGTGCCGATGACAAGCGTGAGATCCAGGAGGACTTCCGCGTCGGAAATCTGCGCGTGATTGCGGCCACCAACGCCTTTGGGATGGGGGTCGACAAGCCGGACATCCGTCTGGTGGTTCACGGGGATGTGCCGGGGTCGCTGGAAAACTACGTGCAAGAGGCGGGGCGCGCCGGGCGGGACCGTGAGCCTGCAAACTGCGTCCTTTTGTTCAATACCGAAGACGTCGATCGTCAGTTCAGCCTCAGCGCGCGGTCTCGACTCGCGCGGCACGAAATTGGCGCGATATTGAAGGCGCTTCGGCGCCTCAATATTCGGACCGGAAAAGATGGTGAAATCGTCGCCACCCCCGGTGAGATCGTTCACGAGGAGAAAGACCGGGATTTCCAGCGGGACAGCAATACCGACGATACGCGAGTGAAGACAGCCGTCGCTTGGCTGGAAGAGGCGCACCTTCTGAACCGCGAAGAAAACCGGGTGCAGGTGTTTCCCGCCTCGTTGCGGGTGCGGAGTATGCAGGAGGTCCGCGAAATCCTCGCATCCGCCGAGATCACCGAACGTCGGCGGAAGGACCTGGCCGCCATCGTGCAGCATATTATCAACGCGCCGCAGGAAGAGGGGATCACCACCGACGAGCTGTGCGGGGTCAGTGGCTTGACTGTGTCGGGCGTGCGCAAGGCCCTGGCAGACCTCGAAGCCTTGGGGATTGCAAAGGATGATACAAACATCACAATCTTCGTGCATGTGCGTATTGAGAATGCTTCGCCGAAACGGTTCGAAGCAGCGTCACGGTTGGAAGCAGATTTGATTTCGACCCTGCGAGAGCAAGCGCCAGACGTGGAAATCGACGAGGCTTGGCCCTGCCATCTGGCCTCTGTGGCGCAGGCTCTGCGAGAGTTGGGCCACGCCTCTGTGCGGCCGGATATTGTCGAAGGGTTACTGCGTGGGATTGCGCAGGATGGCCGCGATATGGATGGCGGCAGAGGCAATATCGGCCTGCGCAAGGCGTCCAAAGGCAGTCTCGTGGTGCGGATGCAAAGATCATGGGCGGTCATCGAGCAGACCGCTCAGCTTCGCAGGCAGGCCGCAGAGCGGCTAATTTCACACTTGATCGACAAGGTTCAGGCGGGCCTGCGTGGGAAAGATATTCCTGTCGAGACCACGCTTGGTGACCTTCTTGCAGCGATTAACAGCGACGCGCTGTTGCGCTCGTCAGTCAATGACCCGTCGAAGCTCATGGACCGCGCGCTCCTGTGGCTTCACGAACAGCAGGTCGTAACTTTGGGCAAGGGATTGTCCGTATTCCGCTCGGCCATGACGTTGCATATCAATCCGAAAGGTGGAGGCTTCACCACCCAGCATTTCGCGCCGCTCGAAGACCACTACAGTGAGCAGACCGTCCAGACCCACGTGATGGCGGCTTACGCGACCAAAGGCATAGACGATATCGATCAGGCGCAGCGGCTCGCGCATGACTATTTCGCGATGGAGCAGTCCGACTTCATGAAAGCCTGGATGCCGGGGAAAATATCAGAGTTCAGACGGCAGGCGACCCCCCAGTCCTATGCCGAGATTGTCGACAAACTGGGGAATTCGACACAAGAGCAGATCGTGCGTGATGACCGCGAACAGACCAATGTGCTTGTGCTCGCGGGGCCGGGCTCGGGTAAGACACGCGTGCTGGTCCATCGTGTCGCCTATCTGGTCAGTATCAAGCGCGAAGATCCAAGCGGTATTCTGGTACTTGCCTACAATCGTCACGCCGCAGCCGAGATTCGGGAACGCTTGCGTCGACTGATCGGCGAAGATGCTCGATTCGTGACGGTCTTGACTATCCATGCCTTGGCCATGCGGTTGGTTGGCGCAAGTTTCGCCGGACGGGCAGGGGTTGATGAGCCCGATTTTAAGACGCTTCTGACCGATGCGGCACGTCTCTTGCGTGGCGACGGGCTGGACAAAGTCGAGGCCGAAGCCTTGCGAGAGACTTTGATCCAGGGGTTTCGCTGGATTCTCGTGGACGAATATCAGGACGTGGGGCCCGAGGAATACGCCTTGATCGCGGCGGTGGCCGGTCGCAGCATCGACGATCCCGATCAACGGATCAGCCTTTTCGCGGTCGGCGATGACGACCAGAATATCTATGCGTTTGCAGGTGCATCGGTGCGTCACATTCGGCAGTTTGAACATGATTATTCAGCCAGGCCGGTCTTTCTGACGGACAATTACCGCTCATCGAAGAACATCATCAGTGCAGCGAACGCCGTGATCGAGGGATCTCGGGAACGCATGAAAGTCGGGCATGGGATTACAGTCAACCAATCGCGGCAAAAAGACCCGGCTGGGGGTGTCATGGAAAGCCTCGATCCGGTTGCTCAGGGGCGGGTCCAAATCCTTAGCTGTCCGGCTGGGAATGACGCTCAGGCTCTTGCGGCGGTCAACGAGATGATCCGTCTGTCAAAATTGATCCCGGATTGGAGCTGGAAGGGGGCTGCAATCATTTCTCGTGATTGGCGCAAACTTCTGCCGGTCCGCGATTTCGCTGAGGCGCAGGGAATTCCCGTCGAAATGGCGAACGAGAACCTGCCAAGTATATGGCGCACCCGCGAGATGCAGGGGTTTATCGGCGGCCTGCGCGAGAGGGACGGGGCCATGGTCAGCTTGGGCGACCTGACCGAAACCTTGAACGGGATACCCTCAAGCCGTTGGACCGACCGGATCGGCGAGGGACTTGGACAGCTTGCGCGCGACATTGACGGGAAAGCGCTCACGACCCCGGACGTGATTGAATGGTTTGCAGAATGGTCGAAGGATTCATGGGGCGAGCAGCGCGGCCTTAAATTGTTGACGGCACACCGTGCAAAGGGCCTCGAATTCGATGATGTCGTGATCATGGATGGCGGCTGGGAGCGACCCTCGCGAAACGAGGATCAGGACGCGCCGAGACGATTGTTCTATGTCGCCATGACACGTGCGCGGCGCAATTTGATCGTCATGAGCAACGACAATCACGAATACCTTCCCACCGAGTCGTCTTCCGTGGTCACGCGGCATGTGGTGCCAGACTTGGCGACGGTTCCCGGCCCACGCCGGTTTTTTCAATCGCCCGAAATGAAGATGGTCGACCTGTCATTCGCGGGACGCCAAGGTGACCGGCACGTTGTACATAACGCGATTTCCGAAGCACAGGTCGGCGCGCCAGTAAGGCTCTCCAGGGTCGGCGATCGCTGGCAGATTGAGGATGCTCGGGGGCGTGCCCTCGGGCGGATGTCAAAAGCGTTCGCGCCACCGAACGGCACGAAATTCGTCACAGGCGAGATCGCGGCTATCATACATTGGCGCAAAGACGATGCCGATGAGCGTTTTCATCACTTGATGAAACGCGCTAATTGGGAAGTCGTCGTGCCTGAACTGGTCTTCGAAGAGGTCAAGGGGGCTGAAGGGGTTCTCAGACAGGATCAGAACGGCAAGTAGGGCGGCCAGGCGGTCGTTCGCTACACTTGCGATAAAGGACCACTCAGGGCCGTGTGTGCGGATCACCGGTTGAAAGGAATTACGTTTGATCCACCATTGGAAAACGCCTGAGCACCTTCTGCGCGAATTCCGGGTCATCGGGCATACGGATTCATCGGGAAGTGACGAGTATAACCTTGCCCTGTCTGAAAGCCGAACGCTGGCTGTGCGCGATTACCTGAGAGCATTGCCGATCCTGAAGGACACAACCATATCCGCCGAAGGGCGCAAGGAAACTGAGCCAATCGTTGATAATACGAGCGCTGAAGGGCGGAGCATGAATCGCCGGGTCGAAATCATTGGAAACTGAAAGCGCGCTTCAGGCTGACTGATGGGCCGCTCGGTGCAGAAAATAGACATTCCGTGATGGGGCGGCGTGTTTAGCTTGTTTGTTCTTCGCGAAACCGCCGCTTTTAGAACGCTGGATTGATACATAATAGATGCCCAAACGGGAATTTGTTTTGCGCGGTTTGAATTCGCCGGCCCCCCGATTTAGAAGGCGCAGCCATGGCAAGTGATAGACAAGACAGCACGATGCGGATCTCGCAGCAGCGTTTCAAGCTGAGAGTCTGGATTACCTCCCGGCTCTGGGCCCAGGTCATGCTCGGGATGGTCCTGGGGTTTGGCCTTGGCCTGCTGCTGAGCGAACCCGCCGGGTTTGTTCTCCCCGACACGGCCGAGATCATCGGGCATTGGCTGGCGCTGCCGGGGCGCATCTTCCTGGCCCTGATCGCCATGGTGCTGGTGCCGCTGATCTTTTCGTCGATTGTCGAGGGGCTCTCGGGGGCAGGGTCGGGCGAACAGCTGCGCTCGGTCGGGTTGCGGCTGGCCGCTTTCATCCTTGCGACCACGACAGTCGCCGCCATGATTGGTGTGGCGCTTGCTCAGTGGTTGCGGCCCGGCGTTGGGCTCGCCGGGTTTTCACAGGGGCCTTCCGCGTCAAGCGTGCCGTCCCAAACCGGTGACATACCCGATTTGCCAGCGCCGGCCGCTCAGGTGTCTTTGCCGGACATGATCGTCGATATTCTTCCGACGAACCCCACAGCCTCGATCGTGCAGGGGGACATGCTGGCGGTGGTCGTGCTGGCGTTGCTGGTGGGCGTCTCGGTCACGCAGGTCCAGCCCGAGCGCGCACGGCCCTTCCTGGCGCTGATGGAAGCGCTGCTGTCGATCTCGATGAATATCGTGAAATGGGCCATGTTTCTGGCACCTTTCGCAGTTTTCGGCCTGATGGCGCAACTGGTGATGCGCATGGGGTTCGAAACCATGCTGGGCATCTCGGGCTATGTCGGGACCGTGCTGCTGGGGCTTGCGGTGCTGCTGTGCCTCTACTTACTGATCGCGCTGGTCTTTGCCGGGATCACGCCCCTGCGCCTTACGAAGGCGGCGGGCAGCAACCTGTTGCTGGCCTTTTCGACATCAAGCTCGTCAGCGGTGATGCCGGTGACAATCCAATCTGCTCGCGAACTTGGCGTACCCGAGGGCATCGCCAACTTGGTCGTGCCGCTTGGGGCGACAATGAACATGGCCGGAACCGCTTTGTATCAGGCGGTGGCGATCCTGTTTCTGGCGCAGCTTTCCGGTGTGGAACTGACCTCGGTTCAGATCGCTGTGATCGTGGGCACTCTTGTGGCCTCCAGCATCGGCGCGCCCGGCACGCCGGGGGTCAGCATCGCCATTCTGGTCAGCGTCGCCACCAACATGGGCATTCCCGTCGAGGGTATGGTGATTATTCTGGGCGTCGACCGTCTGCTCGACATGAGCCGCACGGCGGTCAACGTCACGGGCGATCTGGTCGCCGCGGTGCTGTTGCGCTCGGTTGGACGTGACCCTGTCCAAGCTACCTGAAGCAGGGTCACTGAGAAGGCTTGCTTCGTCGGCACTATCACGCACTCCGAAACCGTTGGGCTATCCAGCTAAGGCAAGCGCCGTAGCTATAGCTGCTAAAGTTGTTGGTTCATCGAGGATTGAGTTGGCACAGTGCGGCACGAAGAACGGATGACAGCAATGGCGGGCTGCACCGCAGCATATTGCTATTGCGTTGATTAACTGCGACGGGCCGAACGGAGCTGTTCCTAAAGGGGCGGAGATTGGTCATTCGCTGCAAGTTTTCGGGTCATGCTAGAGCAGGACGAAAGCAGCCACTCATGTACCAAGACACGGGTTTGGCTCGGACAGTGCAGTTATCAGGAGGCGAGTATCGCCTTACCGATTTCCCTCACGTGAACGAAGTCGGTGCCACAGCACCCGCCAAACACGTTCAGCCGGGGGAAGGCCACCTTGAGGGCTCGATATTGCTGCGCCAGTTCGTCCGGATTGCCTTCTTCGAGATGCCCCAGTTGGCAGAGCGTTCCGTGATCGAGGGACGATGCGTTTGCCCGCAAGCCGCGGATCCGATCAGCCCATGGCTCGGGGGCCAGAGCTGGTCCGAAGTCCACCGGATGTGAACAGTTGATCATGTAATAGGCGGGCGCGTTACCGGTCGCGGCGTCCACCGCCTCGATAGCTTGGCGGAGGGTTTCACCGCTGCGCAGCTTGCGATTTTTCTCAAGCGTGAAGGAGATTACAGACGGCACCCCGACAGTTGCAGCGGCCCTGGCGATACCGATGGCCTCGGCGGTAGCGTTCAAGGTCAGAGCGGTCACGATGTCCGCGCCGCCTGCCTTGAAGGTCTCGATCTGCGCGGTGTGATAGGCTTCAGCGCCTTCGGCGGTCAATTCCTTGTTGGAATGATAGGCATCACCTTTTGGGCCGATGCATCCGCTGACTACGACGTGTTCGTGCGCCAGCCCGGCCTCAATCGCGATGTTGCGGTAGAGATCAAGGCATTTGTGATTCATCTCGGCCAGACCTTCTTCGGAATAGCCAAGAAGTTGGCCCCAATCCCGGCTGGCGCGATAGGTCAGGCTATCGAATATGAATCCGGTTCCGAGGGTCACGGCGATATCGGCAAAAGCCCGGTAATATTCGCGTATGGCTGAGGTGGCCTTCTTGTCGTTGAGAAGATGAAAGGCGCTGAATTCCGGCAACTCGAACCCGCGCTTGTACATCAGCCAAGTTTCCGTCCCGCCATCAGTCAGGAATATATCAGCAGAGTGATGTGGCAGTTCCGGGGGGGCGTCTGGCATGAGAACCTCCTGTGCATGGCCCGTTCAGGCCTTGAGCCAAGGATAGGTTCTGCTGGCTATTCGTGGCAAACGAACTTAGTTTGACGGATGACTTAGAAAATCTAAGGTATCTCTTTCGTGAGCCGGCGCCTGCCATCCCTCAACCAGCTCCGAGCCTTTGAGGCTGCGGCGCGACATGAGAGCATCAAGCTCGGTGCCGAAGAGCTTTGCGTTACGCCGGCTGCGGTAGGACATCAGATCAAGGCGCTGGAGCAATCACTGAACACCGCCCTGTTTCATCGAAAGACCCGAAAGATCATTCTGACCGACGCCGGGCGTGCCCTCGCCGCAACCGTCGGGCAGGCGTTGGACGATCTCGAAACAGCGGCTGCCAATGCCCGCACGTCAGATCTGAGCGGCTGCCTCAGGATCACCGTCGCGCCCTTCTTCGGCAATCGCTGGCTCTTGCCGAGACTGCCACGATTTCTCGCATTGCATCCGGGCATGACGATCAAGCCATCCCTGTCCTTCGACTATGAAAATCTGGGAAATACGGATTTCGATGCGGCCGTTCGATTTGGCGCCGGGGCTTGGGAAGGCCTTTCCTCCACCCTGATCTTCCGGGACCAAGTTCGTCCGGTTTGCGCGCCGCAACTTGTGGAAGGCATTGGCCTGCCGATGGCCCCCGAGGATATTCTTGGCCTACCCCTTGCTTGTGCGCATCATTGGCGCGATGACTGGGTGGCTTGGGCCGAAGCGGCCGGTGCGGGGACCAGAAAAAGTGTCGACGCATTCACATACGAAAGCCGGGCCTTCATGTTTGACGCAGCCTTGTCGGGCCAATCCGTGATACTGGCCGACCCCCGCATGACCTCAGCGGACGAGCAGGCGGGGCGACTGATCCACCTCAATCCGCTTACAGTGGAACGGCCTCACGGTATCCACATCGTGACCGACAGCCGAATCTCGGACCCGCGAATTGATCTGTTTGCGGAGTGGCTGAAACACGAGGCACGCTCTCCCGACTGATACGCAATTGGAAGTTTTCGTCATGAAGCGCGCCTGCATCGTCTGTTCTCGCTAGTAAGTGCTGCAAGAGAAACGAATGGCAGCAATGCGAATGCTGCGCTGCGGTGACGAATAGCGTCGTAAGCGGAAGCAATGGGCCGTTCGCGTCCATCAACACCAGGACGGTGAGCCGTCATTCGTTGCACCCGCCACGAACGGCAGCAATGCGCAGAAAGTGACCTTTGCAAAGTCGAGAAGGCCGAGCTAAGCCAATTGGCGCGACCGGCCCAAGGACGAAGCCGCTCCGCGGCATTGGCACATTTGGCTGATGGCGTGACACGCCCCATAACGATGTGCATTTTGCGATCTGACCGACCTGCCTGACGATTGGGGTTTCTCACTCGTCAATCAGGAGGTTCCCATGACACAGGAGAAGATGAGCCCGCTGCGCCAGCGGATGATCGAGGACATGCGCATCCGTGGGATGGGTGACAAACACCAAAAGTCTCATATTCGGGCAATCAAGGATTTTGCGGCGTTCCTTGGGCGATCACCAGATACGGCGACGCCGGAGGATCTACGCGCCTATCAGCTCCATATGACGGATGCTGGAGTCACACCATCGACCTTCAACACGCGCATCGTGGCGCTGAGGTTCTTTTTCGGCATGACCTGCGGGCGTGAAGAGATGAAGCGCTACATGCAATTCCGCACCGAACCGCGCAAACTGCCTGTGGTCTTCAGCGTCGAGGAGGTTTCCGACATCCTGATGGCCGCACCCGGGCCTGGGTTGAAGTATCGCGCCGCGCTCAGCATTTCCTATGGCGCAGGTTTGCGCGCCGCCGAGGTTTGCAACCTCAAGGTCGGCGACATCGACAGCGACCGGATGCTGATCCATGTCGAGCTGGGCAAGGGGCAGAAAGACCGCAAGGTGATGCTATCGCCAGGATTGTTGGAGCTTTTACGTGCCTGGTGGCGCGAGGCACGACCGGAAGGCTGGCTCTTCCCTGGCAAGCCCAAGATCAACCCGATTTCGCCACGGCAGTTGAACCGCGCTTTCACCTCGGCCAAGCATATGGCCGGGGTCAAGAAGGTCGCGACCCTGCACACATTGCGGCACAGCTTTGCGACGCATCTGCTGGAGGCCAATACGGACGTGCGGGTGATCCAGGTGCTTCTCGGCCACGCCAAGCTGACGACTACCGCGCGATACACCCATGTCGCCACCAAGACGATCCGCGACACGGTCAGCCCTTACGAGATGCTGGCCAAATTGCAGGATCAGACGGTGAAGCGAAGTCTGGAGTGACCGGTCCGGGCGTTGCCCCGGCCCAGGCTGGAGATCGCTGACATCTTTCGCGCTCACGGTCCTGCGTGGCGGCAGGCCAATACGGGGCATGTCAGCCTGACCCAGCTCAAGGTGATGTCGGCGATTGAAGCCTGCCGAACCGAAGCGCTCGGGGGGCATGTGGCGGGCTGCACCAAGTGCGGCCACCATCATATCTCCTATAACTCCTGCAAGAACCGACATTGCCCCAAATGTCAGGGCCCGGCCGCACGCGACTGGATGGAGGCGCGGGCCGAGGATCTGCTGCCGGTGGAATATTTCCACGTCGTCTTCACCCTGCCAGCCGAGATCGCCCAGATCGCGTTTTGGAACAAGAAGGCCATCTATGGGCTGTTGTTCAAGGCTTCCGCCGAGACGGTGAGGACCATCGCGGCAGACCCCAAGCGCATGGGCGCGCGGGTGGGCATGACCAGCGTGCTGCACACCTGGGGATCGGCGCTGACCCATCATCCCCACATCCACATGATCGTCCCCGGTGGCGGCCTGTCGCCTGACGGCACGAGGTGGGTCGCCTGCCGCCCGGGGTTCTTTCTGCATGTGCGGGTGCTGGCCCGGCTGTTCCGACGTCTGTTTTTGGAGGGGCTGATGGATTTGCATCACGCAGGCAAACTCACCTTCTTCGGCGATCTGGCCGGTTTGTCAGATGCTAAACCCTTCGCGGCCTGGCTTGCCCCCTTCCGCAAAGCCGAATGGGTGGTTTATGCCAAACCGCCCTTCGGGGGTCCAAAGGCGGTGCTGGCCTATCTGAGCCGCTATACGCATCGCGTCGCGATTTCCAACACCCGCCTGGTCAGTGCGGATGCCGAGACCGTGGCCTTTCGGTGGAAGGACTACCGCATCAAATCGGGCATCCGCCAAAAGGTCATGCGCCTGGCGACACCGGAGTTCATCCGCCGGTTTCTTATCCACGTCCTGCCCGACGGCTTCCATCGCATCCGGCACTACGGTTTGCTGGCCAACACAACCCGCAAAGCCAACATTAGGAATATCCGCGCCTTGATTTACGTCCCGCCGCCTGAACAGGTGGCAGCGCCGGAAACAGAGCCAGAGATCGCTCCACTCACCCTGCGCGAGCCATGTCCCTGCTGTGGCGGCGCCATGCGTATCATCGAGATATTCCGACGCGGGCAAAAACCGATGTCGCGCGCACCACCAAGGGAGCAGGCAGCATGACACATCGCTTGTCAGTCGTCACGGAAAACGACCAACTGCACTCCGCGGATTTGGTCCGAACGGCGTGTGGTTGTTCATCTCCAGCGTCACAAAAGGCGGCCATGACACCGAAACACACAGCTTCTTCGGCATCCCCAGCCGACCGCACGAGCGCATCGGGCACCATGCACAACTTCAGCCACAGCACTGATGCAACGGTCGCCCCAACCGACTGCACACTTTCCCCATAGACGGGGCCAAGACCCCCGCGGCTTCCACCTTGGGAGGTTTTCCAACGCGGGTCGTGGTCGCGCAAAATCGCTCCGTTCCGCCGCGACCCGCATCAGAAAACCTTCACCATTGCTGCCTTTCATCACCACCTCAAGATGCTGCGATGCGGCCCGTCGAAGCGGCCATTGGTGCATGGTGCAGCATTTTGGTAGGCAGAAACGTCGGTCAGCGGGACGGAACGGGCTTTCGCTGCGGTTGCGCCAATGGCAGCTTTCCTGAGGGCACATAGGCCGAAGGAAAATATGATCCAAAATACCCGAATACTGCTCACTTCATCTGGGATAATCCCAATTTTCTCGCCAATCAAACTAGCGGCACCCTCTAATGGCCATTGGGGCTACGCGAAAGGCGTCAATCTGAGCAGCGATAGTCCAAAGATACATTTGGAAACCGATTGCAAACTTCTTCAGCGTCGGGTTCCCATTTAGGTGCTCCGAAACGATACATAAGAAAAACAGCACGATTCAACTTCCCGTGTTCGACAAGTCGATGCATCGCGTCGCACTCGCCATGTAATTGCTGTTTGCGGAACCAATTGTGTTGATCCGAATGTGATGTCTTAAGTTCAACTTCCAGCGCAAGATCCTCTCGATTTGGCGCAAGGACCACAAGGTCGTGACGCCTTTTTCGTCCCAGCAAGTTTTTCCACGCCGACCACCATTGCGTGTGGACAGGATGGAGTTCACTTGGATTGACGTCCACGGCTGTTCGCATTTTAACAAATAGGTACGTTTCAAAATCTTTTTCGCGCAGAAACTTGAACGGCTCTCGCCGGAACTCTTCAAAAAGCGCCGTCTCTACCTCTTTGTAGGCTTGGCATGCGTTGTGGGTCGCCTCGACAGTGGCTGCCTTAGCACGATTTTTTGGTAGAGTGCGCTTGATAACAACTGTATTGCTGCAATCCTCGTATTTTTGGGGTTGTGCGGTGTACACTACGCTGATGACATCTTGCGCTTCAGATGGAACGTGCCATTTCCCTAGGTCATTGCGGAGGGTAAGTTGATTTATGAGATTCCCACTTTTTCCCGCCAGAACGTCGTTGGGTGAAGCATCCATTTTGGTTTCGATGATGAGTGAGTACGGCGTCAGGAACCGAGATGGTGCGCCATTTCCCTTTCCTAAAATGACCTGAGGTGCATTTCTTAAAACGACAATATCAGGTTCTGCACTTCTCCCAGGTTTGATCTTTGCCTCACGATAAACTCTTCGACATCGTTTATCGCTGCCCAGCCGTCGGTCAATCACATCTTCATGTAGGGTGAGATTAGGCATCTCAGGAAATGCCTCCAATAAGCTTTGTTGAAGATAAGCCTGTAGTTCTGATTCATTCACTATTAGAAACGGGTGTTTTGATAGTTCGTCCTCAAGAGATTTTGCAATCTGCCTGACAATATCCAAATCGCTGTGCATTCAGTACCTTCCCGTGTGATAGGCGAACAACCAATCATAGTTCGTATTTCCCGACAAGCTGCCATTAGTGGGTAGTGCAGAACCTAACAGTTTGGGCTCTTTTCGGACCTTTGCTGCTTTTGCACATCTTGTGATATAAAGCGCTGTCAACGTCTGGTTGTCGCTATGGGAGGGAATGGTGGATCGGAGGATCTATCATGAAAACACCAAATTTACCGGCCATTCGCGCACTTCGTACTGCTTGGAACAAAGGTCGCATCGTCGGTCAAAAGCTCCCGCTGAAGCCCAAACATGTCTGGGCCATCCGCGTCCGGCTCGAATTGGCCGAGAACCATCGCGATCTGGCTTTGTTCAATATGGCCATCGACAGCAAGTTGCGCGGCTGCGACCTCGTCCGGATGAAAGTCGTGGATGTAATGGCTTCAGGGCAGATCAAAGCCCGCGCATCCGTTCTGCAAAGCAAAACCCAAAAACCGGTTCGGTTTGAAATCTCGGAGGGCACACGGGCATCGGTCGCGACGTGGATGAAAGATCCGCTGATGGTCGGGTCCGAATTTCTCTGGCCGGGGCGCTTCCACGAGCGCCTTCATATTCCAACGCGCCAGTATGCCCGTATCGTGCGGGACTGGGTGTCTTCGATTGGGCTGGAGGTAACTGCTTACGGCACCCATTCAATGCGACGTAAGCGGTGCGCCTCCCCCACACTTACGGCATAGCGCCTGATCTGCGATTCAGAGGCTTCTTTGATTTGTGGGGA
>NZ_JAPWHW010000059.1 GCF_028369135.1 Roseovarius sp. ZX-A-9 | reverse complement strand
CGTAAGCGGTGCGCCTCCCCCACACTTACGGCATAGCGCCTGATCTGCGATTCAGAGGCTTCTTTGATTTGTGGGGAGTTTCTCGATGGGAGCTACAAGCGAGTTTCCGGCAAGGGTGCCGCGCCGTGCCGACGGCAAACGAGATTGGCCTGCCGAGTTGAAGGCGCGGATCGTGGCGGAGACGTTGATTGAGGGCGAGACGGTCAAGGCTGTAGCGAAGCGATACGAGCTGATCCCGAGCACAGTGTCGGATTGGCGGCGGATGGCGCGGCAGGGCAAGCTGGTTCTGCCAAATTTGGACGGCATGAACTTTGTGCCAGTTGAGATTGAGGCGCCTGCGCCCGTAGCCGAGCCTCTTGCCGTCACATCCTCCGGCACGATTGATGTGATCAAACACGATGTCATCGTTCGTCTTGATGCTGCAACACCAGCGGCGCGGATCGCCGAGATCGCGCGGGCTCTGGCAAGTTGATCGCTCTCTCCCACAAGATCCGGATTTTTGTAGCCAGCGATCCCGTAGACTTCCGCAAAGGCCATGATGGGCTGGCCGCCTTGGTGCAGAGCCACCTTCGCCAGAAGCCTTTCGACGGTTCGGTTTATGTGTTCCGCGCCAAGCGGGCGGATCGGCTGAAGCTCATCTATTGGGACGGCAGCGGGTTGGTGATGGCATACAAACGGTTGGAGGATAACAGCTTCACTTGGCCCGCAATCAAGAATGGGGTGATGCGTTTAGAGCCGGCACAGTTTGAAGCACTCTTTGCGGGTTTGGATTGGCGGCGCGTGCGACCTTTGGAGGTGGCAGCCCCTGCTGCGGCGGAGTGACTCACGCGGCCGTTTGCACGGGCCATTCTGCCCTTGTTTTGTTATGGCATCGGGCATGACCGCACCTGATGAATTGCCCAACGACATTGCTGAACTGAAGGCAATCATCCGTGCGCAGCAGGATCAGAATGCGCGGCTTGAGGCTCTGGTCGTTTCCTTCAAGAAAGCCCTCTTCGGGAGCAAATCCGAGAAGATTGATCCAGCCCAATATGAGCTGGAATTGGAGGATATCGAGACGGCCACCGCGCAGGTGGAAGCCGAGATTGACGCCGACGCGCGCACCGCGCCTGTGCGGCCACCAAAGCCGCGCCAGACGAACCGTGGATCATTGCCCAAACATCTGGAACGGGTTGATGTGGTCATCGAGCCAGAGCTGTCATGCCCGTGCGGAACCGAACGTCATGTGATTGGTGAGGATGTCAGCGAACGCTTGGACATCATTCCGGCCCAGTTCCGGGTGATCGTCACGCGCCGTCCAAAATATGCCTGCCGGTCTTGCGAAGGTGGGATCACCCAGGCTCCGGCGCCGGCGCACATCATTGCGGGCGGCATGCCAACCGAGGCAACGCTCGCCCATGTGATCGTCTCCAAATACGCCGATCACTTGCCGCTCTATCGACAAGCGCAGATTTATAGCCGTCAGGGGATCGGTCTGGATCGCTCGACCCTGGCCACCTGGGTTGGCAAATCGGCGTTCGAGTTGACCCCGATCTATGAGGCGCTTCTGGCCGATCTGAAGCGCTCGACAAAGCTCTTCATGGATGAAACACCTGCGCCGGTCCTGGCACCTGGGCGCAAACGCACCAAAACCGGATACTTCTGGGTCCTGGCCCGCGATGACAGGCCATGGGGCGGCGATGACCCACCCGGCGTTGCCTTCACCTATGCGCCGGGACGGTCCGGTCAGCATGCAGACAATATCTTGAAAGGCTTCAGCGGCATCCTGCAGGTGGACGGATACGCAGGCTATAACCGCCTGCTCAAACGGCCTTCTCGAGATATGGCGTTGGCTTATTGCTGGGCACACGCCCGCCGCAAACTGCATGACGTCACCCAGTCTGGTGCGGCCCCGATTGCACAGGAAGGCTTGGCTCAAATCCAAGCGCTATATCGCATCGAAAAAGACCTGCGCGGCCTGAGCGCCGACCAACGTCACGCCGCGCGGCAGGAACGCTCAAAACCCATCATCGACGCTTTCGAGCTTTGGCTCGCCCAAAGCCGCGCCCGGGTCTCGGCCAAATCGCCGACGGGGGAGGCCTTGAAATACATCGCCAAGTACTGGGATGGGCTGATCCTCTTCCTCGAAGATGGCCGCATCGAACTCGACAACAACCCCGTCGAGCGTACCATCCGCCCCATCGCACTGAACCGCAAAAACGCGCTCTTCGCAGGTCACGATGCCGGGGCACAAAACTGGGCGGTCATTGCGTCTTTGATCGAGACCTGCAAACTCAACGGAATTGAGCCACATGGATATTTGACCGGTGTCCTTAAAGCCATTGCTGCTGGGCACAGGCAAAGCCAAATTGAGGAGTTGCTGCCTTGGAACACTCATACATAGACACCCTTCCGAAAGGGCTAAACATACAAGCTGTACACCCTCATCACCGAAGTGCGTGGGCGCGCGATGAAACATGCTTTAACCCTTCAAAAACAGCGTTTGTTGCGGGCTTCAATATCTACGAACGAACAATGATGAACGAAATGGGTCGAATTGTTTGGGGGCGGATAGCAGGGGAAACCGTTCATGTTTTGGGCCAGATGCAAAAGCACCTCGTATACTGTTGGGAGCAGCCATTCGCAAATTGGATAGATGACAACTGCTTCGTCGTGAAGATCGATAATGGTAGCGGGAGTTATCCTCTCCTCGCTGTCGATCTCGAAAAAGGTATTCAAAAAATTGTCGGAACAGACAATCTGAACTCACGTGCGAGCCAGGTTGAAAAAAATGCCATCTCTGAAAACTGGTCTCAAGGTTGCTAAAAGCAAGACAGATTAGCCGCCGTGTGGTCAAAACACCGCTTACA
>NZ_JAPWHW010000058.1 GCF_028369135.1 Roseovarius sp. ZX-A-9 | reverse complement strand
GACTGGGGGCTTTGCGCCACATACGGTGGGTCATTTTTAAATGCCATAACCGGGTCAGCTTTGAACGCTCATTGACAGGTTTCAGCTTTCTTCCTTGATTTGACTATCAGCAGTTCAGCTCAGCAATACACGTCATTTTGCGGATGTGCCAACGACCTGCTGACCGGACCGTTGTGCAGCTAACGAGGCGGACCGCGTGACCCAATCGCCCGTCTTGGCCGCACGACCCTGTTCTGGTGTAGGCGCGCTTGAGCCTGTTCAACAGTCATTCGACTGAACAACACGAAGGTAAGCTTCGGCCTGTGCGGTTGTTTTTTACGCCGTAACCGCCGCTGATCGTGATCATTAAAAACGCTACAGCGAAAGTCGGCTCCGTCCGCGTGTCAGTTCTTCGGCCACGATGCCGCGGATACCTGCTCTCGTTTGGTGTGCGGTACGCGGGCGGATCAATGGAGGTGTCTTGGCTCAGGGTTCGTTTCGGCCCCGAGTTCTTGCAGTAAGTGCAGCCGATTCAGCGTTGGCGATTATGCTGCCCGTGAACACTGGTTCATTGCACAGGGCGGGGGCATGCCGGCAACTTCCCACGATCAGGCGGCAGGCTAAGGCGCAACTGCGCGTCGCTGTCTGATAGCCGCGTTAGGTGATCCGGCTGAGTGGCAGCCGGAGTGGCGCGCTTTTGCACGCGCCAGTTTGAGAGCAGCGGTTCACCCAGATCACAGCGAGGGCCCGGAAGGAGCCCTCTTTGATCGATGCTGCTGCAAGCCTGAATAGCGGCTCTACGGGCAAGGTCGACTTTGGTCTTGCCTTCGTTAACGGCGTCTTTCGGGGAGATGGGTTTAACCAGATGGAACGGTCATTTTCGCCGAGTCGAAACGGTCGTTTGAGATGTCATGCATCGGGAACAAGATGCCAGGACATTTTCAATGTGTGTGGGTTTTTATTGACAGAGCAGAACGTTTCAATTCATCGTCACTAACATTTAATCACGTCGGTGAGTTGGCTCCAAATCTTCCTTGGCACGCGCACGGACAAATTACATTTGGAGAATTAAATGACGAAAATGACACTTTTGGCAGCGGCGGCTCTGGCGCTGTCCATCGCAGTTCCTGCAGCCAACGCCGCCACGGTTACGGTAAACGGTTCGGATTGGGAAATAAATACAGTTAGGGGTACCTTTGGTGACATTGAAGGTGTGCTTACCAGCCAAGTGTGGTGGGGCGACCGTGCTGTTGCAATTGATTTCGCTGAAGTGGTCGGTGATACACTTGGCCTACCGAATTTTGGTATTCGAGGCCCCAGTTTTTCTTATGTTGAGGCATTCGACCCTAAATGGGTTTCTTCAGCGTTTTGGAACTCACCATTATCTATCGTGTCAGAGTTAAATACGGACAAAACCGCTTTTAGGACTTGGGCGGTCGCTACACCCGTGGCTCCCATACCGATACCTGCCAGTGGATTGCTTCTGCTGACGGGGCTTGCTGGCGTCGCTGGGCTCAAGCGCAGAAAGAAACGCGCCGCGTAACACAATGGCGCGAATACCACGTTGGAGCGATGCGTTTCTACTTGTCAGATATAGCCCAAGGGGTATCAGGTTGGATCTGATACCCCTTTTTCTTTGAGAAGCTGAATTAGGGGAAACGGGTATTCGTCAAATGTACCGCATTGGCAGATTTGGGTGTGGCCTATCATCGCGCGCGCGTGCATGAAGGGCAGCTTCGTACTGCATATCAGTCCTTCGCACGCGATGCCGCGGGTACCTGCTCTCGTTTGGTGTGCGGTACGCGGGCGAACCAAATGAAGCGCTTGGCTTAGGGTCCGCTTTGGCACCGAGCTGCATGCAGTAAGTACAAGCGATCCAGCGCTGGCGATTATGATGCTCTCTTTGCAAGATGGCGGCTCCTGTCGTCACTTGTCATTTAATGTCAATATTCCAATGACTTGCCTGATTTGATATGCTGCCTCTGAGGTAGGTTCATTGCACAGGGCGGGGTCATGGCAGCAACATCCCACAATCAGACGGCAGGCTATGACGCGATCGGTGCGCGGGCGGTCGATATGTGCCTGGTCGCGGACCTCGTGCCCTACGCGCGCAATGCCCGGACCCACAGCGAGGCGCAGGTGGCCAGGATCGCGGGCTCGATCCGGGAGTTCGGGTTCAACAATCCGGTGCTGGTGGACGCCGAGAGCGGTATCATCGCGGGGCACGGTCGGGTGCTGGCAGCGCGCAAGCTCGGGCTGGAGCGGGTGCCGGTGATTGAGCTGACCCATCTGAGCGAGGCGCAGAAACGGGCTTATGTCCTCGCGGATAACCGACTGGCCGAGCAGGCGGGGTGGGACCGCGAGATGCTGGGGCTGGAACTGGCGGACCTATCGGAGCTAGGGATTGATCTCGGTGATATCGGCTTTGAGGGGGCAGAGCTGGATGCACTGCTGGATCATGGGGCGGGGGATCCGAAAGAGGAAGAAACACCCGAAGCTCCCGACGTCCCGGTCTCGCGACCGGGCGATCTCTGGCAACTGGGCGCGCACCGGCTGATGTGCGGCGACGCCACGGACGCGACTGCTGTTGCTCTCCTGTTGAACGGCGTCACACCGCATCTCATGGTCACGGACCCACCTTACGGCGTGATGTACGATCCGGACTGGCGCAACCGGGCAGGGGCCTCGGAGACGAAGCGCACGGGCAAGGTGTTGAATGACGACCGTGCTGACTGGCGGGACGCCTGGGCACTGTTTCCCGGAGACGTGGCTTATGTCTGGCATGGCGCACTGCACGCGACGACCGTGGCCGAGAGCCTGCAGGCCAGTGGCTTCGATATCCGCAGCCAGATCATCTGGGCCAAGGAGCGGCTGGTGCTGAGCCGTGGGCACTATCACTGGCAGCACGAGCCCTGCTGGTACGGCGTGCGCGGCAAGGGGCACTGGTCCGGAGATCGCACGCAAACCACGCTCTGGACGATCCCGAACCGGGATCAGGACGCGGAGACTGTTCATGGGACCCAAAAGCCGGTGGAGTGCATGCGCCGCCCGATGTTGAACAACTCCAGCCAGGGGCAGGCGGTCTATGAACCCTTCTCTGGCTCGGGCACGACAATCATTGCGGCGGAGAGCTGCGGGCGGGTGTGCCATGCCATGGAACTCGATCCGGCCTATGTGGACGTTGCAGTGATGCGTTGGCAGAACTTAACGGGGCAGGCGGCGCGGCTTGCGGGAAGTGACAGCTCCTTCGTGGACGTCTCAGATGAACGGGGGGCGGCATGAGACAGAGTCGGTCCTTCTCGTCAGTTGAGGCGGCGACCAATGTGATCCTCGGCTGGATGATCGCCCTGATCACGCAAGCGCTGAGCGGTGCGTTCACTGCCGTATCGGTCCTGCGCAGCTCCGTCCTGCGTCGCCTCTTCACCCGGGTGGCCTGCTGATGGGACGCCCACCGATCACCCTGACGCCGGCGCAATGCCGGGAGGTCGAGACTTTGGCTGCCTTGCTGAGCCAGGAGCAAATCGCGGATTACTTCGGGATTGCCCGCAACACCTTCCGGGCCATCTGCGCGCGCGATGAGGAGGTTGTTGCGCACTATAAACGAGGCAAGGCCAAGGCGATTGCGCATGTTGCCAACGGGCTCCTGCAGAAAGCCAGAGCCGGGGACACGGCCTCGTCCATCTTCTATCTCAAGACGCAGGCGGGCTGGCGGGAAACCGCTGCCATCGAGCACTCCGGTCCGGAGGGTGGCCCGATCGAGCTTTCCAACGCCAGCAGGCGATTGAAAGACCATATCGATCGCATCGCCGAGCGTATCCGTGCGGTAGAGGCCGACGA
>NZ_JAPWHW010000057.1 GCF_028369135.1 Roseovarius sp. ZX-A-9 | reverse complement strand
GAGCGGCAGATCACTGAAACCGGCTGATCGCCGGACCCGTGCAAGTGGGGAATTTTACTTCGGCACTTCTGGGGAAAATTCAAACGGCGTTGACAGTTCAGGACGCCCTTAAGTCAGGAAGGGAAATTCGAGCCCTCTGGAAAGACTTAAACTCCAGTAAACGGTTCATGGCTGAGATTGAAGGGGCCCACATAGGGGACGTTCCGATAGCAGCCATTCAAGATGCCTTTGAAATCGGTGTGGATGACTGCCGTTCGACCTGCCTCAATCATTTGCTGCCCCGTCAGGGCGACAGCTGACGCAGAAGCGCGCAGCCGGAACGAAAGGAAGGCGTAGGAAGCCGACGGTCGAGCTGAGCCGCCAGAAACACTCAGTCGTCGACCGCAGCCAAACTTACTTTGAACGGGGTTATTGGCGGATATCGAGACAATTTCCCCCTGCTCCAAAAACGAGCGTCATTGAACGATCTTGGACGGCGGAATTACTGGGGGGAGTGACCATTTACTTCCCCAACTGTTGAACCACTTGCGGGATTTCCGCACTGATCTCTAAGTTAGTAGCCAAAGATTAGGGCTGTAAATCCGAAAGCAATTAGCCCGGAGATCCAGGGCCAAAAGTGGGCTACAAGCTGAAACAGAAAAACTAAAATATTTCGGTCAGAATTTGCCCGAATCAAGCTTCGGTATGGTTGAATTTCCACGCCGTTGCGAAGCATCCAATGCTGCAACTTATGAGCTGCGGCCTTCGAGGCTAAGGTGCCCCTGCTCAGAATTATGTCAATTAAAGCATCCCAAATAAAATAGGGTGCCGCACTTAATATTAATGCCAACACCGCCCAAACCACTATAGCGAAAAAAAATTCCATATCTGTCTTTCAATTTATCCGTTTCACGGCTCATAGGACCTCAAACGCAGGGCTGGTCCGATATTAGATTGTCGCCTGAAAATATTTTCACAAACCAGAGACTGTTGAACGGCTCAGTGAGTCGGAGATTGAAGCAACTGCAGCGAATGTCAACAAAGTCAGCCCTATTCGGACGTTTGACTGGACGGCGGCGATGGATGCCACGACGCCGCGCTGTGTCAGGTTCGGCATCACGCTTTGCAATCGAGAAGGCGACCTTCCTTCCGTCGCCTTCTAGAGGGGGTGGGTCATATCATTGACTGTCCTGCCTCGGCTAACAATGGGGGAGTATCCAAGACAATGCTGGCAATGCAGAGCCGGCGCATACATACTGAACTCGATGCTAACTGTTTAGGAAACGATCAAGAAAGATGGCGAGTAGATTTGATAGCTCTTCCGACATCCTGTCTGGCCTGAAAGACGACATTCTTTGGCTTTTGATATTGATCTACAGCTTTAAGGTGAGGGCCAGGCTGGAGGGACTTGGGCAATGGTCGCGAGAGCATATGTCGATTGAGTTCATGCTGCTGGATAGCGCTGTCCGCGATATCGTGATGCGACTGACCGCGCTGGACGATGACTTGAAAAATAACCGGTCATTCCAAACGCTGCTCAAGGCCTTAAACCGGGAAAACTTACTCGAACAAAAGCGCTCTAAGGCGCTCAACGAGAAGGTAAAAAAATACCGAGACGCGGTCAACAAGTTGAAGGTAGAACACAGAAACCAATACATATCCCACGTGAATACCGACGCGTCTGTCTTACCTCGTGTCATTGATCGACCGGTCAGGTTTTACGAAGCTGCCTCTTTGGCTGTAAACCTCATGGATGATTTGGCGGGCAGAACACTTCAATACCATTTTAAAATGGGTAGTAACGAGTCAATCGATCTCCGCGATGCGCTCCAGGCGGAGTGATAAGGGCGTCCGCCACTTCAGTATCCAGTATTCCATCAAGAGCACGCCGGAGACATTTTTTCGATTAAAGTTACAAGCTGATCGGTAAACGCGGTAGTTTCGAGCTTGCCGCCATCCAACTCCGCCGTCCGTGTTTGGGCGCCGGGGTGCGAACCATCGCCCGCAAGCGGCACGCCGATCTGCAGGACGTGGGTATCGTCGATGCTGGCGCTACGGTGCCAGTGACGTTAACCCGGCCCCGCTGAACGATCCAACTGCAGTAGAAGCCAACGTAAATGCTGCGTGCGCAAACGGCAGCTTCGTCCCAACAGCCGACCTTCATCCTCCGAAAGTGCTGCGCCATCGACGAATGGCCTGTGTGGATAGCTCCTGCATAGCAAGACATTTATGAAACTGATTTGCACTGGTCAGAAGCAGACGTGTGTCCGGCCTGTTTGCGCGGCACACGCGGCCGCTGGCCTTGATGGTTTCCGCAAACCAAGTCCCAAACCGGTCTACGGACAAGTGATGTCCCTGACATTCGACGGGGTTTCTCGGCTGACGGGCTGACTGTGCTCCATCATTTCAATGGTCTTGCTGTCTCGAGTGTTTTTCCTCCTCAAGTTATGCGTTGTGCGGCCTGTAGTATTCGTTCTTGTTCAAGACAGCCCAAACGATCCGCGCTGTCTTGTTTGCCATTGCCACTGTGGCAAGACGGACCGGCTTGCGCTCAAGCAACGCTCGTGTCCACGGATCTACGCGTTCCGGATGTGTTTTGGCCTGTCTCAATCTCGAAGTCATTCCTGTGACCAGCAATCGTCTGATATATCGGTCCCCCATCTTTGTTATGCGTCCAAGCTTTTCCTTGCCACCACTTGAGCGGTTAAGTGGGGTCAGACCCAGCCAGGCCGCAAATTCGCGACCGTTCCTGAACTGGCTGGCATCGCCTGCTGTTGCGACAATTGCCGACGCGGTCACCGGGCCAACGCCCGGGATCGTGCGTAGCAACATCACGCGCGGGTCTTGCCTGGCCTGAAGCCGCATGCGCATCTCGTACCAACGGACGCGAAGGTGCAAAGCGACAAGTTGGTTGCTCAGATTGGCAAGTACATCGATTGCTACATCTGGAATGCCTGGCTTGTCGCCATCCAGAACGCCCTTTGCGAACTTGATCGCGCTGCCAACTCCTTGTGCAATCACGATACCGAATTCAGACAATAAGCCTCGCAGCATGTTGCTCAGCTGGGTTCGTTGCCTGTCGATCAGATCGCGGGCGCGGTGGAGAAACAAGACGCCTTGCTGCTCTTCAGATTTTATTGCGACAAAGCGCATTGTCGGTCGCGTCACCGCTTCGCAGATGGCTGCAGCATCAACCGCATCGGACTTGCCCCGCTTCACATAAGGTTTCACATACATCGCTGGTATCAGACGCACATCATGGCCCAGCTTGCCCAGTTGCCGAGCCCAGTGGTGGCTGGAACCGCAAGCTTCCATTCCGACCAGGCAGGGTGGAAGCTTCCCAAAGAATGCGAGCAATTGCGCTCGTCGCAGAGCTTGGTTGAAAACAACATCGCCATTCTCGCTGATGCCGTGGACCTGAAAGATGTTTTTGGCCAAATCGAGGCCGACTGTTGTAACCTGCATGGGGTAGCTCCTCTCATAAGCAATCTATAACAACTGCAGTATGGCGCATTGCGACGCCGGGTGGAGCAGGAGCTATCCACCCCATCCGGTCTGGTGAAGCTGCGGCGCGGCATCGGCGTGGTGGGTGGAAGGCGGCTCTGGGCCGATCTTTGCCGCAACATACCTCTTAGGCGGGAGGCTTTGCACAGGTCACTATCTGGAGACTCCCCCATCAGTTGTCTCCTGAATTCACACGAAGGCCTCCGAGGATGCCAAGCATCAACTCGCGGCTTTCTGCTGGTTCAAGCCGCGAATTGGTGTATTTCACCGAGATCATCAAAGGCTCGGAAACAGAACCGGCTTTGCCGAAATACGCGGCATCATACCAGTGGCCCTTTTGCTTTCCGTCATCGAAAGTGGTTGTAGCCAAGCCAACATCGCCGCCCATAAGGCGCAGTTTTTCCGATGATACCTTTACCCCTGGCAACGTTGAGATGTCAGATTGCGGCGCGAGGGGACGATCAGATGCCCCGCTTTCGTCCGCTACCATGAATTGCAGGTTCAGATTGTGGTCACTGCGTGCGCGCCTGACGCCGCGACTGCCTGGCGGGTCGAGTTCCGCCAATGAGGCAAAGAAGCTGGCGTTTCCCTCAGGCGGTGGACCTGCAAAGAACAGGCCATCATAACAATAGCCCTGTTTTGCGCCGCGATCTGCCATTGGCAGCGGGGTGGTTCTGGAATGGAACGCCCAGAGCCGCCGGTCATTGCCGCCCTCTGCGATCCGGCTTTTTGACGCGCCCGCACGGGTCAAAGCAATTTGTGCGGATTTCGGAAATACCGGACAGCGATTACGCTAATTCCCGGACAGCCGTTTCAGTAATTCCCGGACAGCTCGGG
>NZ_JAPWHW010000056.1 GCF_028369135.1 Roseovarius sp. ZX-A-9 | reverse complement strand
AGGCTCTTGCGACGGCGAAGTGCCATCGAGCCGATGATCGGGCACATGAAAAATGACGGTCGCCTGACGCGAAGCACCTTGAAAGGGACCGAAGGCGACGCGCTCTTCGCCGTGCTTTGCGGTTGCGGCCACAACATCCGCATGATCCTCAGGCACCTGAGGGTCTTTTTGCGCCAATTGATTTGGGTGGTCTGCCAAACCTGCATGACCGCTGACGCGGAAATGGCACGCGATCGAAGGGTTCAGGTCTATATACTGACGACCTGACAGCGATGTTCAGGACGGACTATCCAGCCCTTGAGGTTCTCGCGGATTACCGAACAGAGCGCGGAGATATGGGCCGGGTTGTCGTTGAGGCAGGGAATATAGGTGAACGCCTCGCCGCCCGCTTCTTCAAAGCTCTCGCGGATTTCCTCGTTGATTTCCTCCAGCGTCTCGATGCAATCGGCGGAAAAGGCCGGTGCGATGACAGCGATGTTCTTCTTGCCGTCTTCGCGGGCCAGGCGCGCGACCTCTTTCACGGTATAGGGTTTCAACCATTCCTCGGGGCCGAACACGGACTGGAATGTTGTGGTGATGCTGCTCTCATCCCAGCCCAGTCGCTCGCGCAGCAGGCGCGTGGTTTTCTGACATTGGCAATGGTAGGGGTCGCCCTGCATCAGATACCGTTGCGGCATGCCGTGATAGGACACCACAAGCATTTCGGGCTTGTCAGTGGCGGCGGCATAGGCGGTCTCGACCGATTGCGCCAGCGCTTCGATGTACTCGGGATGCTCGAAATAGGCCGGGACCGTACGCGCCGCCGGTTGCCATGTTTCCGCCATCAGCGCGCGAAAGAACTGATCATTCGCGGTGGCTGAGGTGGCGCCGGCATATTGCGGGTACAGCGGGAAAAACAGGATGCGTGTACAGCCAGCCTGCACCATTTCGCGAACCTTGGAAATGGTCGAAGGGTTGCCGTAGCGCATGCAGAAATCGACCATCACCTGATCGCCAAACGTGGCATGAAGGCTGTCCGCGATAGCAGCGGTCTGGTCACGGGTGATCGTCATCAAAGGACTTTCGTCCTTTTCGACGTTCCAGATGGATTTATATGCCGCACCGCTGGTAAAGGGGCGTTTGCTGAGGATCACGAGCTGCAGCAAGGGTTGCCATTTCCACGGCGCATAGTCGATCACCCGGCGATCCGACAGGAATTCATTCAGATAGCGGCGCATAGACCAGTAGTCGTGATTGTCGGGTGTGCCCAGATTGGCAAGCAACACGCCGGTTTTTGCCGAAGGGATCGCGGGATGGTCGGCAGGGGCATGGGCGGGGCATCTGGCTGTCGGGCTGGAATCGCGCATCTGGGGCTCCTCGTTTCTGTCACTTCGCCGGATGGCCACGACATGTTGGTCACGACATAAGGTGTTTGCCTACGGGGTCAATCATCGAGGCGGGTTTCATCGGTCCCTAGCACATCAGCAAGCCGGGCGGCGGCGGAACCGGGTCGCAGAGGCTTGGGCTGCGAAGCATCGGGGGCCCAGCCGGTCAGAAAGACCAGATCGAAGGTGGCCGGGATGCGCCCGTCCGCATCGCCAAAAGCCTGTCGATAGTGGTGTTCGGCCCGTTCCAGCACGGCACGGCGGGTAAAATGGCGCGGGCGGGCGGCCAGCGCGCTGGTTTCGCCCATGGCGCGCAGGTCATGTATCAGCGCATGCAGGCCGGTGTAGGAGGCCGTCAGTGCCACCGTATCGGCCACTGGCAGCGCCAGACCGGCACGCTGCAGTAATGCGCCGAGATCGCGAATTTCGCCCATTGGTGCCACGCGTGGTGACAGGCCGCCGGTTACTTCGGATTCGGCCTGTGCCAACGCCGCGCGCAATTGGTGCAGAGTCTCGCCGCCGAAAAGGACCGCCAGCAGCAGACCATCAGGGCGCAGGGCGCGGCGACACTGGATGATCTGGCCGACCGGATCGTTGGCCCAATGCAATGCCAGCGCGTGGATCACCAGATCATGCGCGCCCGGATTCAGGTCCAGCGTTTCGTCATCGGGCACAATGATCGCGTCGGGAAAGGCCGCTTGCCAGCAGGCAGCCTGCCCGCTCACGATCGCAGGCGCGGTAAAGGATTTGTTAACCAGTGACAGACGATCCTTGATCTCGTCCACCGCAGCCATGTGCAGGAAATCTGCAGGCGCGCGGGCGGCGCGAGCGCGGTTGCGCCTCAGCGCCGAACGGTCGGTCAGTGTCGGGGGCTGTGCCATGGAGGGCACATAACGCTATGGGTGCGCCAATACAATCTGCCCTGCGGCTGATTTATCCGCCGCGCTGTACGGTCTGCGGCTGCCAGGTAGACAGCGATTTTGGCCTTTGTAGCCCATGCTGGCGCGACACACCGTTTATTGCGGGGCTGGTCTGTGACGATTGCATGGCCTTGGCGCGCCCGTGGGCGCAGGGCCGAGCCGCGTTGATCTACGAGGGCAACGCGCGCAAGCTGACACTGGCCCTCAAGCACGGCGACCGGCAGGATGTGGTTCAACCCGCTGCCCTATGGCTGGCGCGCGCCGCACAGCCATTGCTCCGCGAAGGCATGTTGGTGGCTCCGGTGCCATTGCATTGGCGGCGCATGCTCAAGCGGCGCTACAAACAATCGGCGCTTCTGGCGCGCGCGGTGGCGCGGGAATTGGGGCTGGCCTATTGCCCGGATCTGCTGATACGGCCACGCGCTACGCCCAGTCTGGGCGGGTTGGGGCGTGCCGCGCGGTTCGCTGCCATGCAGGACGCCATCCGCGCGCACCCACGGCGCCGGGCCCGGTTGGCGGGACGACACGTGCTGTTGGTCGATGATGTGATGACGTCTGGTGCGACCCTGGCAGCGGCAACCGAGGCGTGTTTGTCAGCAGGGGCGCGTGAAGTGCGGATACTGGTACTGGCACGGGCGGGCAAGGAAGCTTAGATATTGGGGGAACTCTTGCAATTATGGGACCCTGTATGAAACCCGTCGAAATCTATACCTCGCCGCTTTGCGGTTTTTGCCACGCAGCCAAGCGCCTGCTAACCCAAAAGGGCGTCAACTTTTCCGAGATCAACATTGCCGCACAACCGGCCAGACGCGCAGAGATGATGCAGCGCGCCAATGGTGGGCGTACCGTGCCGCAGATCTTCGTGGGCGATACCCATGTCGGTGGTTACGATGATCTGAACGCGCTGGAACGTGCAGGCAAACTAGACGCGCTGCTGGCGGCGTGAGGGCGGCGGTCCTCCAGTTGACTGGCGGCGACGACCCGGCAAGCAACCTGCCGGTCACACTCTCGCTGATTCGTGACGCGGTGGCGGTTGGTGCGGAATTCGTTCTGACACCGGAAGTGACGAACTGCGTTTCGGCCAGCCGTGCGCAACAAATGGCGGTTCTGCAGAACGAGGCCGAGGATCAGACACTTGCCGCGTTGCGCGAAGTGGCCCGAGAGTGCGGAATTTGGCTGTTGATCGGCTCGCTTGCGCTGAAGACGGACGACTCGGACGGGCGGTTTGCCAACCGTTCATTCCTGATCACGCCGGAGGGCAAGGTCGCGGCGCGCTACGATAAGATCCACATGTTCGACGTGACGATCTCGGACACCGAGTCCTACCGCGAATCAGCTGGCTACCGCCCCGGGGGCGCGGCGGTTCTGGCACCGATGCCATTCGGCGCCCTGGGGTTGACGATCTGCTACGATCTGCGGTTCCCCCATCTCTACCGCCAGTTGGCACAGGCAGGTGCGCAAGTGTTGAGCGTTCCATCTGCGTTTTCACCTGTCACCGGCGCGGCGCATTGGGAAACCCTGCTGCGCGCCCGCGCGATCGAGACGGGGTGTTACGTTTTGGCCCCGGCCCAGACCGGTACGCATGAGGCGACGCAGGGCAAGCCGCGCCAGACCTACGGTCACGCGCTGGCCGTAGCCCCGTGGGGAGAGGTAATTGCCGATGCGGGGACCGATCCGGGTTTTGTCCTCGCGGATCTCGACATGGATGCGGTGGCCAGCGCCCGACAGCGCATTCCGGCATTGACCCATGATCGTGTTTTTCGGGGTCCGGCATGACGAACCGAAGCAGTACATCTCTTGCCGTGGCGCTCTTCAGCGAGGTGTTGACCAATGATCAGCTGATCCGCAACCAGCTAACCCGCGTCCTGCCCAAGGGCATGGAGGTGTCGCATTTTTCGGTGCTGAACCATCTGGCGCGTGTCGGAGGCGAAAGAAGCCCGGCGCAACTGGCCAAAAGTTTTCACGTGACGCGCGGGGCGATGACCAACACGCTGAGCAAGTTGGAATGGGCCGGTTACGTACATATCCGCCCCGATTGGGATGACGCACGGCGCAAGCAGGTCGCGATCAGCCCGGCAGGACGCAAGGCCCGTGAAGAGGCGCTGGCGGCAATTGCCCCGCTGATCAGCGATGTGGTCGAAGAGCTGGGCGAGGACCGCGTGCGCGCGATCCTGCCGGTGTTGCGCGGATTGCGGGCGCGGTTGGAGCCGGAGGGCTGACGGGCATTGCCAACTTGTTTGGGCGTGGGCTTCCGCATAGTCAGCCGGGATGAAGATACCTTGCACGATGCCTCGCCTGAAAGGCTACCGCTTCCCTCGTGAAATCGTCG
>NZ_JAPWHW010000055.1 GCF_028369135.1 Roseovarius sp. ZX-A-9 | reverse complement strand
GCAGCGCCGGGCCTGCTCAGCACAAGGGGGGCAATATTGGACGCCGATAAGGGGTCAAAGTTCAATGCCGATTGACATGAATTTGAACCGTTTTTCATGAAGAATGCCTATTCAAGAACATTTTTCGTGTGCTAGGAACGGAATTCATGGATGCAATGCTCTGCAGCAAAAATTCACGCCAAGGGAACGGAATTCATGCCATCGGACCAACAAGTACTTTTTTCGGGCCCGAGAACCGTTTTTCAGGAGCGGCGCCTTCCTGAGACCGCCACCTTGGCAGGCTACAGCGCACTGATTGACGCCTACAGATTATCTGTGCCACTGCCTCGCAAACTTTCGGCAACCGGGAACCATCACCGGGTCGTTGAGGATGAGGTTTGGCGCATCCTGACGCCGCGCCACGCCCCGAGTGCAGACCTAGATGGCCACCTCACCTTCGCTCTCAAATACGAAGGGCTTGATCTTGCTGTCCTCGCGAAGCTGTTCGCGGCCACCGGGCCTGACGACATTGTTGACATCGTGCGCAAAAAGCCGACCGGCAGCTACGCAAGGCGCATCTGGTTTCTGTTTGAATGGCTAACGGGAAGCCGACTGAATCTGCCAGATGCAGAGGGCGGTCGCTACGTGCCTGTCGTTGATCCCGACCAACAGTTCGCGACGGAAGGGGAAAACGCTCCCCGATATCGCGTTAAAAATAATCTGCCGGGAACCAGAGACTTTTGCCCGCTGGTCTTTCGCACGCAAAAGCTAGACGAGTTCATCGCGATGGACCTGGCCAGTCGAGCCCGCGCGGTCATCGCCGACGTCCCCCGGGACTTGCTCGCGCGCACGGCTGCTTTCCTTCTACTCAAAGACTCACGTTCCAGCTACGCGATCGAAGGCGAGCGTCCACCACAAGACCGAATTCAGCGTTGGGGCCGTGCGATCGGCGAGGCTGGTCGCCAGCCGCTCGACCGCGATGAGCTGCTACGACTGCAACGGATCGTCATAGGTGATGCCCGGTTCATAAAGCTGGGTTTCCGCGACGAGGGCGGTTTTGTTGGCGAGCATGACCGCGAAACAAGGATGCCGTTGCCTGATCATATAAGTGCCCGGCATGAAGATCTTCCGTCCCTGACTGACGGGATGATCGCTTTTGATCACGGTGCGTCTCGGCACTCTGACCCGATCGTGTCCGCTGCAATCCTCGCATTCGGTTTTGTCTACATACACCCGTTTGAAGACGGTAACAGCCGGCTGCACCGCTACCTGATCCACCATGTTCTGGCGGAACGCGGCTTCAACCCACCAGGGGTGGTCTTTCCGGTGTCCGCCGCGATCCTAGAACGCATAGATGAGTATAGAACGGTTCTTGAGAGCTATTCAGCACGACTGCTGCCGCTCATCGAGTGGGAGTCGACGGAACAATTCAACGTTCGGGTCTTGAACGACACAGGCGATTTCTACCGCTTCTTCGACGCGACGCCACACGCAGAATTCCTCTATTCATGCGTTCAAAAAACAATCGAAGAAGACCTACCGTACGAGACAGCATTCCTTCGAAATTACGATGCATTCCGCAGCAAGGTCGAAGCCATTGTTGATATGCCTGACCGCACCATCGATCTGTTGTTTCGCTTCCTTCAACAGAATGGAGGCACTCTGTCGCGTCGCGCCCGAACCAATGAGTTCAAGGCATTGACCGACGACGAAACGGCGCGGATCGAGCACGTCTTTGCAGAAACAATGATTTAAAGCGTCCTGCCGAAAACCTGAATCGCTGGGATTCCCGCGGGGCTGATTTTGTGATTCATCCTGTTTGGGAGGATGGATCATGTCAGCACCATTGCCAGAAGCGCTGCGGGCGCGGTTTCAGAGATTGATTGAGGAAGGGTTTAGCGGTCGCGCGGCGGCGTTGCGGTTGCAGCTTTCGCCTGCAACGGGCGCGCGATGGGGACTTGCGATCCGGCGCACCGGCAGGGCACGAGCAGCTCCGCAAGGTCGGCCGAAGGGCAAGGGAAAACTGGACCCTCACCGCGCCTTTTTCGCCGAAGTTGTCAGCCAAGACGGCGACATTACCATGCCCGAACTGGCCTCGGCTTTGTTCGACGCAACCGGTGTCCGCGCGCATCCCGATGCGATCGGACGGTTTCTGCGCAAGCTTGGATTCACATACAAAAAAAGTCGCTGGTCGCTGCCGAACGCCTTCGGGCAAAGGTAAGGAAGCAGCGCGAAGATTGGTTCAAACATCGCGTGACCGCGGTGTCGGCCCGACCTGAACATGTTGTCTTCATTGACGAAACCTCTGTCAAAACCAACCTGACCCGGCCGCGCGGGTGGGCGCCGCGCGGGCAGCGGCTAGTCATGGACGCCCCGTTCGGCGCATGGGGCACGCAGACCTTCATTGCGGGTCTCAGCGCGGGGTCCATGATCGCGCCCTGGGTTATCAAAGGCGCGATGGATGGCGCCGCCTTCGCCGCCTATGTCGAGAAGGTGCTGGTGCCAGAGCTCGCGCCCGGCACCGTGGTCATCCTGGACAACCTAGCCACCCACAAGAACGCAGCAGCGGCCAAGGCCATGCGCGACGCCGGATGCTGGTTCCTGTTCTTGCCGCCTTACAGTCCTGACCTGAATCCGATTGAGATGGCCTTCTCGAAGCTCAAAGCACACCTCCGCCGGATTGGCGCGCGGACATTTACAGACATGTTCAACGCGCTCGGCGAAATCTGCGACCTCTACTCGCCAGAGGAGTGCTGGAACTACTTCAAGGCTGCCGGATATGCCTCAGGTTAAAAGTCGGATGCTTTAGATCGAGGTGGCCTTGCATGCACTTATCACGGATTGTGATTGAGAACTTCCGGAACTTTTCAAAACTGGACCTAGCCCTCGATGGGAACGTTGTTGTGGTTGGCGAAAACAAGGTCGGAAAAAGCAACCTGATGCATGGCCTCCGGTTGCTGTTTGATCCCACTCTTCCCGACAGCGCCCGTGAACTTGGCCTCGCCGATTTCTGGGACGGCCTTGGGGGCCTGGAAGAAGACGACAAGATAGTCGTTGGTGTCGAAATCGAAGAATTTGACACTGACCTCGATATCCTTGCTCTACTCACGGACTTCCGCCTCGACGATGACCCCGACACGGTCCGCCTGACCTACCCTTCTCGATCATCACAGATTGGGATCCAATGCCGAAGAGCAAACCCTTGGCCGTAAATCGAGGGATCAAACTTGCGGTCGCGATCGAGCGCGCCAGAACAAAAAAATCCCAAGAGCGCTCGCAAAAGAATTGGAATACATCGCCGAAAGCAAGGATGAAGACGACCTCGCAGGTCACTTCGAAGATTTCGGCATCTATACGAACATCCGCACTCTTGAGACAGATCTGTACGAAGACGGGTTCACAGCCGACATTCTCGACACGCTCAATGAAGGAAAGTGGAGCAAGGCGAGACCAGCGCAGATCGATGCCTGGATTCGCGGTATTTTGGTAATCTAGCTGCGAAGCAGAGAAAGTCCGGTTCTGCACTCCCCGCCGACAACGCACTACCCGTGCAACTCTTCAAGCCTCAGCCAGTAACGCGTGTATCGGCGCTCGCCAGTGCGCGTCAGGGCACCAATCTCGACAAGGTCTTGCAGATCTCGCGTAGCGGTCGCGCGCGATGTCCCGGTGATCGAAATATAATTCTCGGCGCTCAAGCCACCCTTGAATCCATCTGGCCCTTCACGGAACATCCGCTCAATCACCTTGGCCTGCCGTTCGTTCAGCTGATCGCGATACCGGTCATAGAAATGTGCCTTGGCAATGAAAAAGCCCACGCGGTCCAGGGTGACCTGCTGCGCTTCCAGAACGGCTGCTGCAAACCACACCAGCCAAGGCGTGACATCCAGCGTCTTCTGGTGCCGCTCAAGCTGATCGTAGTAGTCCTTCCGCTTACGCTCGATGGTGAAGGCGAGCGCGATGAGGCTGGGCTGCCCAATGTTCTGAGCCAGGGACTTTTCGGCCAGGGCCCGACCTAGGCGACCATTCCCGTCTTCGAATGGGTGGATACTTTCGAAGTAGAGATGACTCAGGCCCGCACGCGTCAACGTTGGCAAGGGCTCTTCGGCACCCGGCCCGGTCCGATTGAACCAGTCGACATACCGGGCCATCTCATCCGGAACCTGCGCAGATGGCGGGGCCTCAAAATGCACGACCGGACGATCAAGACGACCCGAGACGATCTGCATGGCATCCTCGTGCTGCCGGTATGACCCGATGGCCTCCAGGCGCTTGTCGAAGGCGAGAAGCATCTCATGCCACCGAAAAAGCGTGCCGTGCGCGAGGGGCTCCGCAAAGGTCGAGTAGACGTCGACCATCATCTGGGCCACACCCTGCTCGCGAGGTTTGTTCGGATAGCTGTCCGGTTTCAATCCAAGGTGACGACGGAGTGAGGATTGCACGCTGCGCCGGTCCAGCATCTCGCCTTCAATGGCACTGGTCTTCATGGCTTCATCGCTCAGCAGATCGATGCGGAGTTGGTCACGCCCGGACGGGTTCACATGGTGGACAGCGCCCAGAACTTCACCTGACGACATCAGGAAGCGCTGCTCGAGCGGTGCCAGCGTTGCTGTGTCATACCGGAATTCCGGCCAACCGGATGTCTGCCAGTTCCATGCCATGAGTTATAGAGTCCTTTTCTATAACTCATGAGTAGACCATTTTTGAGGCATAGAAGTCAATTCTATACCTCAAAGGGTAGTGTCTCAGTTTGAAATAAGAAAATGAAAGGGGCGACCGAAGCGGCTTTGTCGCAAAGATTGCGACCTTGCGATACCATCGTACCGAACCTATGTCGCGGCCCCGACGCAGCGAGTGAGCAGGTAGCGATGATCAATTTCAAGGGCGCTCAGTTTCCCAAAGACGTGATCCTGTTT
>NZ_JAPWHW010000054.1 GCF_028369135.1 Roseovarius sp. ZX-A-9 | reverse complement strand
ACATATCTCTTCAGATATCATCAATTTCAAAGAACGTGGAACCCAAAAGCTCCGAGACAAAATCAACCGGAAGCGCTAAAAGTTCTAGCGCGACCCGCTTCATTTACCCCAATTTTTTTCTTACCGTCTGATCCTCTGGAGCGTCGCTCCGTTGTCCCGTCTGGCGTCCCGGTGTGCATCTCTGCGCCGCCGGTGAGGTGGTATTTACGGTTTGAACCTCGGGCCCGCAACCCCTTTTTTCTGGAAACGTCATCTTTTTTCTACATTCCGCGTTTTTCCTTGGAAAAGAGTACGTTACGTACCGAAAACTTCGAAATCACCCGCCCTGACGCAACTATGTTGCCACCCCGACCAAGGGTCACACGCAACATCTTGGGGGTCTTTCACCTTGGCACCCCAGACTCGACGGCGATTCCTGTACGATTACCCTCGACTCGCCCCCTGAATCACCTCCGACTCGCGTGATTCCTGCCAAAATTTTTCGGCGAACGAGTCGTTTTCGTGATTCTGGCCCGGCGATTCCCGATTTAGGCCGCGTGAGTCTTCCGGATTCGTGCACCCGGATTAACTCGAATGGCCAGCAGTGCGAGAATCGCGCCCATATATAGGAGTGGCTCCAGCTGGAATCCCTTCACCAGCATCACGTAGTGCAGCCCGCCCAGGAAAGCGGCCAGATAGGTCAGCTTGTGCAGCTTACGCCAACGCGAACCCAGCTTTCTCACTGAACGGTTGTTGGATGTCAGCGCCAGAGGCGTCAGCACAACGAATCCGGCCATACCGATTGTGATATAAGGACGCTTCACGATATCCGCCCATATCTGGCTGAGGATGCCGATATCCAGCACCAGCCAAACCATCAGATGCAGTGAAACATATATATAGGCCAGAACACCGATGGCCCGGCGGAACCTGATCAGGTTGATGCCGATGTGGCGGCGCAGGGGCGTAATGCAGAGCACCGCGATCAGCAATTGCAGTGCCAGTTCGCCCAGCTCGTGCTCCAGCCCTTTGATCGGCTCGCGCCCCAGTCCCCCGGATTGCGCAAGATAGAGAAACCAAGGCACCGGCATCAGCCCGAGGATGTAGACCGCCCAGGTCGGCGCTCGGCGTGCAAATCCGTTGATGCGATCGATGACGCTCATCCGCAGCAGTCCATCCCACCCTGTACCGACGGACAGGGCACCGTCGTATAGGAGCAGGATTCGAAAAAATCACTTTGTTTTGGGGGCAGCACCGATTTGCAGAACTTACGTTCATTAAGCCAGCAGCAAGTATCGGCCGGCATATGCGATTGCCTGCGAGATCCGCACTCGGGGCAAGTCAGGATGAAAGTCAGTTCAGCCACGGCCCTGCTCCCTCTCTATCCATGCACTCCTCTTCGACCCCGATGAATACGGTCGGCACGCATGTGATAGAGCAGATCGCCATCGTCACCGATCCCGGCAGGCCGCCGGTCAGGAGCTTGCGGTCAACCATCAGTAGTTAATGCCAAGGTCCATACCTTGGTATAGGGCGGCAACCTCTTCGCCGTATCCGTTGAACATCAGCGTATCCTGGCGGCCGGCGAACAGACCGCCACCAATCACCCGTTCGGTTGCCTGGCTCCAGCGGCGATGGTCCACCTCGGGGTTCACATTACTGTAGAACCCGTATTCGCGTGTGTTCGCCTTTTTCCAGCTGGTCGGCGGCTCTGCGTCCGTCAGTGTGATCCGCACCACGGACTTGATCGACTTGAAGCCATACTTCCACGGCACGACCAACCGCAACGGCGCGCCATTCTGGTTCGGGATATCCTTGCCATAGATCCCCGTCGCCATAATCGTCAGAGGATTGACCGCCTCGTCAAGCCGCAGACCCTCTACATAAGGCCAGTCCAGAACCGGCGTGGCGACACCCGGCATCTCGTCGGGACGCAGCATCGTCTCGAACGCCACGTATTTTGCAGCGGTCTGCACTCCGGCCATTTCCAGAAGATCACGCAGCTCGAAACCGTTCCATGGAATCACCATCGACCACGCCTCGACACAGCGGAACCGATAGATGCGCTCCTCTATCTTCATCTTGGCCAGGACGTCCTCCAACGCATAAGCCCCCGGCCGGTCCACCAGACCGTCAATCGTGATGCTCCAGGGAGCGGTCGTCAGCATGTGGGCGTATTTGGCCGGGTCTTCCTTGCCGGTGCCGAATTCATAATAGTTGTTGTATTCGGTGATGTCCTCCCAGGGGTTCGGCTCCAACGCATCGGCGCGTGCCAGCCCCGGCAGACCGATCAGGCCGGCAGTCCCTGCACCTACCATCAACTGACGCCGATTCAGATAGACAGCTTCGGGCGTTACATCGTTTTCCGTAAGGGTGTTTTTCCAGCGCGCTGCCATGCGATCTCTCCGAGAGCTCGGGGTTACATTTTCATTCGCTATAGCAGGTGGCGCCCGACAGGGACAAAACAAGCACGCTCACGATCAAGTCTGTTCCTGTAACAATCCCACCTAGGCGCCCCGATGCGCAGGCAAGAAGCCAATGGCCTTCTATACTAGTAAGTGTGATCGCTTCATTCCTGCGCCCTCGTCGGGACGAACACGACATAAAGCTGAAGGTGCTTGTGGATCTGCGGCAAAGTCGCGGAGTAAGGCGCCAAGGAATTCAGCCCCCCTCAGTCAACCGCGACTTCAAATGGGGTATATTGCGAGGGGGCTAAGGTAGCACAGTCTACCGGCGCGCCAACCAAGCAGGTCAAACGCCCTTTTCAACGCCCCCAACACAATGCCGGCTCATTTCCCGGCCAAAGGCTCTTGGGTAACAGTGTAATGAACCACGTCGCGGCAAACTCGCCGAATGCGAACAAGTTGATTTGGTACTTGTCGTATTCATCTGAAGAGTTCGAGATCACCCGCACAACGGATATCGGACCGATCGCGTGCTGCAACGCCACCGACGCGCGCGCCATGTGTTCCTGGGAAGTAATAAGTGTAACGGCCTTTACGTCAGGCTGGTTGTCCAGCCAGCACGCCGCCTCAAGAGCATTCTCAATCGTTGTATGCGCGTCCGGGGCGAGGATGATCTGCCCGGTTGCAATCCAGTCAGTCTCATAAGAGTCCAGATTGAACTGTTTGGGAAAGCGGTCAACATTCAGCCCTGCGTCACCATTCACGCCCGTAATGAACAGCCGTTCCACTTTACCCATTGAGAGAAGTTCGAGACCTCTCTCAATGCGATCAAAATCACCGGTAAACACGATCGCGGTGCGCGGAAGCTCACTGTTACCTGCATAGGCGTCTGATCGGGTCATGAAATCATACAGAAGGAAAGCCACAACCACGGCCACAATTCCTACGAAGGAAAGCAGACGAAAGACCAAGCCTATAAAGCCAAGAATCAATCTCAAAAGGTACAACCCGTCAGATGCTGTCTCATCGTTCTTCGTTCAGTTTCCGCATCCAGCCACAAGACCCGGAGCGGAGATGGCCTTGCCTCAAGTATCAGACCAGGCTCGCGCGATAGGACGGTTGAGCCAACCGACCTGCTAAACGGACCATCGCAGACCACAGCCAGCGTTTCCAGAACCAAATATCGCAAAACCATATGGCTCACTCCCCGCTCTACACAGCGAAGCAGGTGCCAACAGTTCGGCATGTCGCCATTCAGCGATCCTTTCGCGGCTTGTTGTCGATCAGGAGCGCCCCGATCCAGCCGCCAACGAACCCGCCCAAATGCGTTTGCCATGCAAGCTGCCCCCCCATTACCCACCAGAGCACGAGGTTCAGCACCACCAGCAGCCAAACGACCCGGGCAACGTCCCAAAGGCCCTCGCGATCGTTGTCACGGTCGACATACTCCCAGGCCACGAGCGCGCCCAGAAGACCGAATAACGATCCTGATGCGCCCACCATGGGCCGAAGGCTGGGGGCCAGAAGGGCGAAGCCCGCAGCGCCGCACAGACTCGTCCCTGCATATAGAAGGATGAATTTACCCTGCCCTACCCGGTTCAGTACTGCGCGGCCCAGGGACCACAGACTGATCATGTTCACCGAAAGATGCATCCACCCTCCGTGCAGAAACGCGTATGTGACGAACATCACATAGGGCTGCGCGGCATAGTTCGGATTCCAGTTTGACAGAAGGCCTGGCCAGAACGCACCGAAATCATAAACCAGCTGGCGCAAGTGATCGGACCCGATCAGCCCGAGATCGCCAAGGCTCAGCACGGCTTCGATCACGCAGCACACGGCGATCAGGCCGTAAAGGAACAGGTGATTCGGTTTCAGCACGGCCTCCAACGCTTGGTGGTTTACCGGACACCAAAGTTCACTCTGCTCGGCCCGTCAAACGCTCTTGTCCAAAGAAACGGCGGTTCTTGCAACCCAAAGGTTACTGATCACCGGTCATTTGCCAGAAAAACATTCTCTCCCGAATGGAATCCCTGCAGATGCGGTCTCCGTTGTTGACTCGACGTGCGATGAAGCAGTATAAATCTAACCAATGGTAATTTTTAGAATCGCTCGATGGGGGAATCCCGGACAAAGGCGATGGGGGTAAATTGTGATGAATATGAAACTGTCCTTAACTTTTGCGGCGATAGCGACGCTTGTGGCGCCGGCTGCCATGGCTTCCACGATCGTAGTGGATGATTTTTCTGCGGCAGGCAGTGTAGCGGCAATTACCGATGGCAACCCCGCGACCACTGATGTGGTTGATGCGGGCATCCTCGGCGGCAATCGCTTCATGTGGGTCTCGACCGACAATGGGGCCGCTCCGTTTGGCACGACGTTTTCTGCCTTCGGCGGTGACCTTTACTTCGGCAATGACTCCAGTGTCCAAGGTCAAGCGGTTCTTGTCTATGATGGCGGTGGTGCAGGCTCAGCATTTTCTTTCACGTTCGACAGTTCGCCAGCAAACATGATTGATGTCGATACTGATGGCTTGGGTGGTGGCGCCGGTATTGATTTCCTTGCGGGTAATCCAGCTGCAAATAGGGCCCTTTCCTTCTCAGGATCGGATTTCGATACTCTTCCCAGCACGGCTACGTTCCGCGCCTATGCTTGGGACGTAGACGGCACACTGGTTGAGTATGACGAAGTGATTGGCGGGCCGGATTTCGATAGCAATCTTGGTCTGACCGCCTTCTCAACTACCGGCGGAGGTGATGGTGTCTTCGATTGGACCAAGGTGGGCGCGCTGGCATTCTCGATCGAATCGAACGCGAACAACTTTGATGGCAAACTCGGCGCGATTAGTGTAGTCCCGCTTCCTGCCTCTGCTCTGCTGCTTCTTGGCGGTCTGGGTGGTCTGACTGCGGCATCGCGCCGTCGTCGGAAAGACCGGAAAGCCTGAACACAGCTTTAACCGGAACCTAGCGTTCCGGGACGGACTAGAAAAATCATCCATGACGAACATAGTTCGTCATGGATTTTTTTTCGTTTATGGGTGTTCCGTTCGGTGCGGGGACCCTATCAGCTTCGGACTTCCATCGTACCCGTCGTATCAAGTTAGAGCGCGTTGCGCCTATTCCGATTCAGGATTCCCAAGAGGCTTGATCTGTGATTCCCTGTCTGTAAGGCAGATATGGGGGTTTGAGATGGGCAAGCCACATCC
>NZ_JAPWHW010000053.1 GCF_028369135.1 Roseovarius sp. ZX-A-9 | reverse complement strand
TCGCTAAATTTGGTTGCGGGAGTAGGATTTGAACCTACGACCTTCAGGTTATGAGCCTGACGAGCTACCGGGCTGCTCCATCCCGCGCCAATTCGTCGGTATTTTACATCGAAGAGAGATACATATCCGAGGGTCTTACTAGGTTTGGCAGCGACCTACTCTCCCACGCCTTAAGACGCAGTACCATTGGCGCGACAGCGCTTAACGGCCGGGTTCGGGATGGGACCGGGTGTTTCGCTTGTGCTATGACCACCAAACCGAGAAAGAACCTCGGATATTCCAAGTCAAGTCATGTGTAGTTGGTGTGTATGACTTTGGTCCTGAAGAAGTCTGACTTCTACTGGATCAAATCAAGCCTATCGAGCAATTAGTACTGGTCAACTGAATGCATTGCTGCACTTACATCTCCAGCCTATCGACGTGGTGGTCTACCACGGCTCTCAGGGATACCTTGTTTTGAGGGGGGCTTCCCGCTTAGATGCCTTCAGCGGTTATCCTGTCCGTTCATAGCTACCCAGCACTGCCGTTGGCACGACAACTGGTCCACCAGTGGAACGTTCACCCCGGTCCTCTCGTACTAGGGGCAACTCCTCTCAAGTATCCTACACCCACGGCAGATAGGGACCGAACTGTCTCACGACGTTCTAAACCCAGCTCACGTACCTCTTTAAACGGCGAACAGCCGTACCCTTGGGACCTGCTCCAGCCCCAGGATGAGATGAGCCGACATCGAGGTGCCAAACACTGCCGTCGATATGGACTCTTGGGCAGTATCAGCCTGTTATCCCCGGCGTACCTTTTATCCGTTGAGCGATGGCCCTTCCACTCGGGACCACCGGATCACTATGGCCGTCTTTCGACTCTGCTCGACTTGTCAGTCTCGCAGTCAGGCTGGCTTCTGCCATTGCACTCAACGAGCGATTTCCGACCGCTCTGAGCCAACCTTCGCGCGCCTCCGTTACGCTTTAGGAGGCGACCGCCCCAGTCAAACTACCCGCCACGCAGGGTCCCGGATCCGGATAACGGACCGCGGTTAGACATCAAAATTGCGAACAGTGGTATCTCAAGGGCGACTCCACACAAACTAGCGTTCATGCTTCAAAGTCTACCACCTATCCTGCAAATCCCAATTCTGATGCCAGTGCGAAGCTGTAGTAAAGGTGCACGGGGTCTTTCCGTCTAACCGCGGGAAACCTGCATCTTGACAGGTAATTCAATTTCGCTGAGTCCACATTTGAGACAGCGGGGAAGTCGTTACGCCATTCGTGCAGGTCGGAACTTACCCGACAAGGAATTTCGCTACCTTAGGACCGTTATAGTTACGGCCGCCGTTTACCTGGGCTTCAATTCAGAGCTCTCACCCCTCCTTTTAACCTTCAGGCACCGGGCAGGCGTCAGACCCTATACGTCGTCTTGCGACTTCGCAGAGCCCTGTGTTTTTAGTAAACAGTCGCCACCCCCTGGTTTGTGCCCCCGGCCAAGACTTGCGTCCAAACCGGGCCTCCTTCTCGCGAACTTACGGAGGTATTTTGCCGAGTTCCTTAAATGTGGTTCTCTCAAGCGCCTTGGTATTCTCTACCGGTCCACCTGTGTTGGTTTAGGGTACGATCTAGCGATGGAGCTATTTCCAGGAACCGATTAGCGGCCCACCCAATCCATTAAGGGTGAACAACCTTCACGATCCGTCACTTCCATCTGGCCCAGGAATATTAACCTGGTTCCCATCGACTACGCCTTTCGGCCTCGCCTTAGGGGTCGGCTCACCCTGCTCAGATTAGCTTTAAGCAGGAACCCTTGGACTTTCGGCGACAGTGTCTCTCACACTGTTTATCGCTACTCATGTCATCATTCTCACTAGTGATCTCTCCACCGGATGGCTCACGCCCCGGCTTCATCGAAAGCTCCGCGTCTCCAATGCAGGCGAACCTGCTAAGGAGACATGGAACTATGTCACACTACGCTCTGCTACCATGCCTTACGGCATCCTAAGCTTCGGCTCATGGCTTGAGCCCCGTTACATCTTCGCCGCAGGACAACTTATTTAGACCAGTGAGCTGTTACGCTATCTTTAAAGGATGGCTGCTTCTAAGCCAACCTCCTGGTTGTTTTGGTCGTCCCACCTGCTTTCCCACTTAGCCATGAATTAGGGGCCTTAGCTGTAGGTCAGGGTTGTTTCCCTCTCGACTACGGACGTTAGCATCCGCAGTCTGTCTGCCATCTAGTACTTCTCGGTATTCGGAGTTTGGTTAGGATCAGTAAGCCTGTGGGGCCCCATTACCCATCCAGTGCTCTACCCCCGAGGGTATTCGGATGACGCACTACCTAAATAGTTTTCGCAGAGAACCAGCTATCTCCGAGTTTGATTGGCCTTTCACCCCTAGGCACAACTCATCCCGACCTTTTTCAACAGGTGTGGGTTCGGCCCTCCAGTAAGTGTTACCTTACCTTCAGCCTGGTCATGCCTAGATCACTCGGTTTCGGGTCTGATCCATCTAACTCATGCGCCCTATTAAGACTCGCTTTCGCTGCGCCTACACCTAACGGCTTAAGCTTGCTAGATAGACCAAGTCGATGACCCATTATACAAAAGGTACGCCGTCACGCTCCGACTGATTGTAGGCGTTCGGTTTCAGGTACTGTTTCACTCCCCTCGTCGGGGTGCTTTTCACCTTTCCCTCACGGTACTGGTTCACTATCGGTCAGTAAGGAGTACTTAGCCTTCGAAGGTGGTCCTCCGATCTTCAGACAGAATTTCACGTGTTCCGCCCTACTTAATACGTCCAATCATGCTTCATATACGGGGCTATCACCCACTATGGCCGTGCTTCCCAACACGTTCTATTCACATTCATGGCTCGGCTGGTCCCCGTTCGCTCGCCGCTACTAGGGGAGTATCAATTGATGTCCTTTCCTCCGGGTACTTAGATGTTTCAGTTCTCCGGGTTTGCTCTTATAAACCTATGTATTCAGTCTATAAGTACCTGTTTTACCGCATTATTAGCTGCTCCGAAGAGCAATAATAACACAGTATCAGGTGGGTTGCCCCATTCGGAAATTCATGGATCAAAGCTTATTCTCAGCTCCCCATGACTTATCGCAGAGTATCACGTCCTTCATCGCCTCTTACTGCCAAGGCATTCACCAAACGCCCTTTTCGCGCTTGATTTGATCCAGAAAAAGCAAGACTTGCTTGCGCGGCAACGGAAGCTGGTAAGAAACCGATGCCTTTATTCTGAACCAAAAGTCATACTTTTTTCCCGCCTGGCCACTCGCGTGACCAGACAATGTTTCAGGTCCGTGCAGACCTGAAACGGTTAGTGTATGTACTTGACTTGGACGACACGCTCTTTTCAGCAGGGATACATCAGGGAGGTTGAGGAAGCAGCCTCGCAAGATGCCTTCCACCGAAGTGGAACCCACTGAGATCATCGCTAACGCGCGACGACCGAACAGTGTCGTTATTTGTATCTCTCTTTACGATGTGAAAGTCGTCCGATTGGACGGCTAAACACTGATAGTGCTTAGCGATCTAATCGTTTTCCAACTGCCAGGCAGTTGAGTTTTGGTGGAGCCTAGGAGGATCGAACTCCTGACCTCCTGAATGCAAATCAGGCGCTCTCCCAGCTGAGCTAAGGCCCCAAGAGCGAATTTCGCAGGACGAAATTTGCGGAAAGCCATCAGCCATTTTCGCTTGCGAAAATGCCGAGAGGCTCAAGAGTGTGGCTATCGCGGCTATTGCTGATTTCCTTGGAAATTCAACTGCCGCCCGTCACTTCCGCTAATGCGAAAATGACGTTGGTGGGTCGAGGAGGACTTGAACCTCCGACCTCACGCTTATCAGGCGTGCGCTCTAACCACCTGAGCTACCGACCCAGACAGGCCGGTAGGCCTGAAATTGACTGAAGAGATATGAGGACGGCTCGGCCCAAATTGAATATGCGAACATATCCAATTGATGTGATCGGCTTTGTTTGCCGATCTGCTAAGTGTTTCACGAAACTGACGTATCAGTCTGCTAGAAACATCCTTAGAAAGGAGGTGATCCAGCCGCAGGTTCCCCTACGGCTACCTTGTTACGACTTCACCCCAGTCGCTGAGCTCACCGTGGTCCGCTGCCCCCTTCGAAAAGGTTGGCGCACGGCCTTCGGGTGGACCCAACTCCCATGGTGTGACGGGCGGTGTGTACAAGGCCCGGGAACGTATTCACCGCGTCATGCTGTTACGCGATTACTAGCGATTCCGACTTCATGGGGTCGAGTTGCAGACCCCAATCCGAACTGAGACAGCTTTTGGGGATTAACCCATTGTCACTGCCATTGTAGCACGTGTGTAGCCCAACCCGTAAGGGCCATGAGGACTTGACGTCATCCACACCTTCCTCCCGCTTATCACGGGCAGTTTCTCTAGAGTGCCCAGCTTAACCTGCTGGCAACTAAAGATGTGGGTTGCGCTCGTTGCCGGACTTAACCGAACATCTCACGACACGAGCTGACGACAGCCATGCAGCACCTGTGTTGTATCCAGCCGAACTGACGAAATCTGTCTCCAGAAATCTCGATACACATGTCAAGGGTTGGTAAGGTTCTGCGCGTTGCTTCGAATTAAACCACATGCTCCACCGCTTGTGCGGGCCCCCGTCAATTCCTTTGAGTTTTAATCTTGCGACCGTACTCCCCAGGCGGAATGCTTAATCCGTTAGGTGTGTCACCGACAAGCATGCTTGCCGACGACTGGCATTCATCGTTTACGGTGTGGACTACCAGGGTATCTAATCCTGTTTGCTCCCCACACTTTCGCACCTCAGCGTCAGTATCGAGCCAGTGAGCCGCCTTCGCCACTGGTGTTCTTCCGAATATCTACGAATTTCACCTCTACACTCGGAGTTCCACTCACCTCTCTCGAACTCTAGACTAGCAGTTTTAAGGGCAGTTCCGGGGTTGAGCCCCGGGATTTCACCCCTAACTTGCTAATCCGCCTACGCGCGCTTTACGCCCAGTAATTCCGAACAACGCTAGTCCCCTCCGTATTACCGCGGCTGCTGGCACGGAGTTAGCCGGGACTTCTTTACCAGGTACTGTCATTATCATCCCTGGCGAAAGAGCTTTACGATCCTAAGACCTTCATCACTCACGCGGCATGGCTAGATCAGGCTTGCGCCCATTGTCTAAGATTCCCCACTGCTGCCTCCCGTAGGAGTCTGGGCCGTGTCTCAGTCCCAGTGTTGCTGATCATCCTCTCAAATCAACTATAGATCGTAGACTTGGTAGGCCATTACCCCACCAACTATCTAATCTACCGCGGGCCGATCCTTCTCCGATAAATCTTTCCCCCGAAGGGCGTATAAGGCATTAGTCATCGTTTCCAATGGTTATTCCTTAGAAAAGGGTACGTTCCCACGTGTTACTAACCCGTCCGCCGCTCACCCCGAAGGGCGCGCTCGACTTGCATGTGTTAGGCCTGCCGCCAGCGTTCGTTCTGAGCCAGGATCAAACTCTCAAGTTGAAAAGCTGTTGCCAGCTTATCCTTGACGTTCGAACCTCTGCACATATTTGTTCCGACCGGCAAAGGCCGGAACGTACTGTCTGTTGTGCTTAGGGTTTCATAAGAAACCGAAAGCCGTCCAAACAGTGAAGCTGTTACTGGTCATCGGGTTGCCCCTACCAGCACGATATATGTGCAGTTGTTTGTTCATCGAATGAACCAAACCGCCCACATATCTCTTCAGATATCATCAATTTCAAAGAACGTGGAACCCAAAAGCTCCGAGACAAAATCAACCGGAAGCGCT
>NZ_JAPWHW010000052.1 GCF_028369135.1 Roseovarius sp. ZX-A-9 | reverse complement strand
CCTGATCGATTCTACGCCTACTTGTAGCCACCGCGCCCGGTTGGCCGGACCAGAACCACCGTCGCAATCCAGAACACCAATCCACCAAGGAACGCCGCAGGCAACGAGGCCGTGATATATTCATACGGCGCGCGCGACACGTAACTGATCGGGTTGAGCAGGTAGACATATGTCGCGAACCCTGCCGCCATTCCGAGCAGCCCCGCCGGATTGATACCGAACCAATAGTAGTATTCCGCACCCTCCGATGGATCATAGAGTGCGCGCAAGTTCAGCCGTTGTCGCCGCAGGATCAGGTAGTCCACGATCTGGATTCCGCAAAGTGGCGCAAAGAACACCCCGATGAAGGCCACGAAGGTGCCGAAGTTGTTGAAGAAGAGATCCGGCAAGAAGATCGTGATAATCGCCACCGGCACCAAGCCAATCAGCAATGTCGCGGTCCAGGGCAGGCGTTCGAATGCGGGCACTGAGCGCAGGCCGACCGAAGTCGCATAAACACCGGCGATCGCGGTCCCGAGATTGGCCGCCAGCACGAAGACCAGTGCGATTGACCCGTAGAAGCTGCCGCCCAGTTCCACCATCCATTGCGACGGGTCTGAGATCCCCAATGCAAGGATTGCCGCCAGCCCGATCACACTGAGCAACGGTACCGGCAGGCCCATGCCCAGCATCGCCGGTTTCACGGAAGTCGGCGCATCGGGGGCAACCCGCACCATGGCGCCGATATAGGGCCACCACGAAAGCAGACTGACAATGGCGATCTCCAGGCCGGTGATGTAATCCCACCGAAGGCTGCCCGAAGCGTAGGCCGGAGCTGCCGCAGTGATTTCCGTGGACTTCGTGCTCAGCAGCAGCCAAGTCATCCACGCGCCCACACCGACAATAAAGAAGAAAAGCACGTTCGAGATCCGCTCGACACCCGTCTTGCCGGTCAGCAATACGCCAAACACCAGCGCGCAGGCCAGCAATGCCGAGATGATCTGGACGGTCCCGGTAGATGCCTCGGTGACGATCCCCAGCGTCAGCAACAGTTGCACGGCCGTCTTGCCGAAGAAGATCAGCAGCAGACAGTTCCAGCCAATGATCGAGGTGTATTGTAGAAATACCGGGATGATCCAGCCCCGGCTGCCGAACTGGGGCCGTGTACTGACGATGGAATCGATGCCGTAGCGCCCGGCGGCGGGCACCACAGCCAGCGTGACCAGCAACATGCCGATCATCGAGCCCGCAGTCATTGCCGCGAATCCCATCTTTAGGTTCAGATAGTAGCCGACATATTCACCGATGATGTAGCACCAAGTTGCCGCCGCAGCGACCAGCAGGACGACGCCGATTTCCAGCTGGCTCCAGGTGCGCTCTGATTTCAATAGCGGCCAGTTGGTTTCGTCCGCGCTTTCGCCTGCGCGCGTAGCAGAGGTTTGATCTGTCATCACATCCATCCCCAAATCAGCAGAAGCGCGGGAAACACCACGCCTGCCAGCAACAGAAACAGCCAGTCTTTTGCGGCCAGTAGCGGGCTGGTCTCGGCCTCGCGCTCGACCTGCGCCAGGCGGCGCTCCAATTCGGGCGCCAGTTTTGAATTACTCATCGTCCTTCTCCCTGAATATGTGAGTCATATCGTTATTTTTTCCCGATTATTTCGCCTTCGGGTGCATCGTGTCGTCCGCGTATGGGAACCACCAGAAATCCTGGGGTGGCGCGAATGGTCTCTTCGAGGTCCATCGTGTAGATATTGGCGCCCAGCCCGTATTTGGACGCGTTCGCCAATTCCATCGCCTCGTCGAAATCACGGACTTTGCAGATCGGTGCGACCGGGCCAAAGCTCTCGTTGTGAAAGACGCTCATGTCAGGTGTGCAGTCGACCAGCACGGTTGGCTCCACGAACCAGCCCTGGTTGAACCCGGCCGGGCGGCTGCCGCCGATGGCAGCCCGTGCGCCTTCGTCCATGGCGCCCTTGAGCAGCGTCTCGTAGCGGTCACGCTCCTTCGAGGCAACCATCGGCCCCATATCGACCTTATCGAGGCCATTGCCGATCCGCAGTTTCGCGGTCTCTTCGACGAGCTTCTTCACGAACTCGTCATGGATATCCTGATGGACATAGAACCGCTCGGCCGAAACGCAGATCTGCCCGCAATTCATGAAGGCCGAGAATGCCGCAGCGCGCGCCGCGATATCCAGCGGGGCAGAGGGCATGATCAGGAATGGGTCGTTGCCCGAGGTTTCGATAAGGCTGGGTTTGATCCGTTCGCCGCAGGCCGCAGCCACGGCGCGGCCAACCGGCACGCTGCCGGTAAAGGCGACCACATGGGTATCGTCATGTTCGACCAGACGCTGGCCCGCGCGCGCGCCGCCGGTAACGATCTGGAAAAGCCCGTCCGGCAGGCTCTTGGTGGCCTCGGCGAACAACAATGTGGTCAGCGAGGTATATTCCGACGGCTTCACGATCACCGCGTTGCCAGTGGCCAGCGCCGCGCCGGCCTCCCACGCCAGCAGGACCAGCGGATAGTTGAACGGCATGATCAGCGCCGCCGTGCCGCGCGGCTGTTTCAGGGTATAGTGAAACTGTCCCGCAACCGCCGGCCCCATGACGCGGCCCTGTTCATTGCGGCCCATCTCGGCGGAATGGCGCAGAGAATGGATGGACCAATCCACCTCGTCGCAGGCTTCCTTGTAGGGCTTGCCCATCTCGCGGGTGAGGGCCTCGGCCAGCATGGCGCGCATCTCACGCAATTTGTCGGCCATTTCATGCATCGCCGCAGCGCGGTCCAGCGCCGAGAATTCGCGCCACCATTTGCGTTGCGCCACGGCGCAGCTTGCCAGAGCCTCGTCAATTTCGGCATCGGTGGTCTGCGCGATGCTGCCCAACACGGCCTCCGTGGCGGGCTCGATCACGTCCGTAGCATCGCTCGCCTTGCTCTTGCGCAGTTGGCCGTCGATGTAGATGTGATGGCTGATGTTTCTCATCTGTTGCGTTACGTCGGTCATAGTGTGTTCCTTTCACGACTATCCGCGAATGCGGTCATTGGTGGGGTCGTAGAACCCCTTGAACTGAACCGAGGCTGGATAGCGCTTGCACGCCACTTCGACCTCGAATGTGCCTGAGTTTAGAAAAACGGCGTCGACCCCATCAGGATGGCTGACATAGCCCATGCCCAGAGAGGCCCCGATCCGGTGCCCGTAACCCCGAACGCGGCACCCGCCTCGGTCAGCACGTCAAAGACGTGGCAGGCAAAATCGGCCCCGACATAGATTTCCCACCCCAGCTCACCGACATAGGTCAGGCGGCTGACGCGGACGCGGGCATAGCCCAGTTCAATCTCGCGGCTGGTGCCAAAGGGGAATGCGGCGTCGGAAAGATCAGTGCCCGACACGACCTCCAGCAGCGCGCGCGATTTCGGCCCCATCAGACCCAGCATTGGCAACCCGGCGGTGATGTCGGTGGCAAAGGCATGGGCATCTTCCGGGATGCTGCGTGTCAGCCAGGAAAAATCGCGGGTCTGCGATGCGCCGAGGGTCACGATCATGTAGGTGTCGGGCGCGGTTCGTGTGATGGTGACATCCGCTTCGATCCCGCCACGGTCATTCAGCCATTGGGTATAGACGACCTTGCCCAGGGGTACATCGACCTCTGCAGCCGAGATGTAATTCAGCACGCGGCAAGCATCGCGGCCTTGCAGTAGAAACTTGGCAAAGCAGCTTTGGTCGAACAGCGTGACGTTTTCTGCGGTGTTCAGGCATTCGGCGCGCACATCCGGGAACCAGCCTTGCGGGCCGTAGGAGTAGCCAAATTCCTTTGACCGCCCGTCGGCCGCGAAAAAACCGGGCCGCTCGAAACCTGCGGCCTCGGTCATCACCGCGCCTTGGCTCAGAAGCCGGTCATGCACCGGGCTTTGGCGTACATTGCGCGCGGTTTCGAACTGTCGGTAGGGCCAGTGCATCGCAAAGAGCAGGCCCAGCGTTTCCTTGGTGCGGTCGAACAGGTATCGCGAATTGGATTGAAAGGGCTGCATCCGGCGCACATCCACATCTGCCAGCTCCATCGGTGGATGGCCGTCGCGGATCCATGCAGCCAGCGCCTTGCCGACGCCGCCAGATGACAGGATCCCGACTGAATTGAACCCGCAGGCGCAAAAGAGATCGCGCACTTCCGGCGTTTCGCCCAAGAGGTAGCGGTCATCAGGCGTGAAACTCTCGGGCCCGTTGAAGAAAAGCTGTATGCCCGCATCTGCCAGCGCCGGAACGCGCCGGACCGCCATGTCGAGGATCGGCTCGAAATGGTCGAAATCCTCGGGCAGGGAATCAAAGCTGAAATCATCCGAGATGCCCTCATGGCCCCACGGCTTGGCCTCGGGCTCGAAACAGCCCAACAGCAGCTTGCCCGCGTCTTCCTTGTAGTACGAACATTCGTCGCCAAGAAACATTACCGGCAGATCGCGCGGCAAGTTCGGGATCGGCTCGGTCACGATGTAGAAATGCTCGGCGGCATGCAGCGGCAGCGACACGCCGATATCGCCCGCCAGATCGCGCGACCACATACCGCCTGCGATCACCACCTTGGCGGCGCGGAGTTCCTCGCCGCCGCGCAGCACAACGCCGACGGCATGGCCGTTTTCGACCAGAATGCGATCTACCGGCGCGTTCTCACGTATCGTTACACCTTTCTGCCGCGCGCCCTTAGCCATCGCGAGCGTGACGTCCGAAGGGTTAACCTGACCGTCGTTCGGCATCCAGATGCCGCCTGCCAGATCATCCACTTCGACCAGTGGATAGCGTTCTTTAATCTCAGAGGGGGTGACCTCCAGCGCCTCCAGTCCGAAATTGCGCGCCATCGACGCGCCGCGTTTCAGCTCTTCCAGCCGCGCGGCGTGGGTGGCTAGCCGCAGCGAGCCATTCTGGCGAAATCCGGTGGCCTGCCCGGTCTCGGCTTCCAATCCGCGGAATAACTCGCCGGTATATTTGGCCAGTTCGGTCATGTTTCGCGTGGCGCGTAATTGGGTGACCAGACCTGCCGCGTGCCAGGTGGTGCCGCAGGTCAGTTGCTTGCGTTCCAGCAGGACGACATCAGTGATTCCCAACTGCGCCAGATGGTAAGCGATCGAACATCCGGCCACTCCGCCGCCGACGATGATGATATCCACGGATTTCGCCACGCGGCCCTCCCCTACCATGCATTTCGGCATCAGGATGAAAGACGTCCGTGAACTTTGCAAGCTAAAAGTTCACTTTAATGAACTTGAAGCTTATGCGGTTTACTTGTTATTGAGGGTTGCAAAGCGCGACCTATACTTTCATCAAGCGATAGCCCGCGTCGGCTCGTAAAAACCGCAAAGAGTGCACATGTCCAACGACCTTCCCAAGGTTCTCCGCCCGTCAAATGTAACCGGGTGCCTCGACGACGCCGGAGAGCGCGTCAATCTTCGGGATGTACTGGACCTCGATCCGCGCGTGGGGCAGGAAATTCGCGGGTTACGCAAGGCGCGCGACACCACCATTGCCGAACTGGGTAAGGCGACCGGCCTTTCCAAGGGCTACCTCAGCCAGATTGAGCGCGGCATTTCCAGCCCCTCCGTCAAGGCGCTGCATTCGATCAGCCGCGCGCTGGGCGTGACCATCAGTTGGTTCTTTCCGCCCGAAACGGACGACCACGAAGAACTGCGCGACATCGTGGTGCGCGCGCATGCACGCCGCACGCTGTCTTTCGAAAGCGGCATCACCGACGAACTGTTGTCGCCAAATCTGGACAAGACGATCGAGCTGTTGCGGTGCACTTTCCCCGCAGGATCCGAGAGTGGGGCTGAACCTTACAATCATCGCGGCGAAGAGGCGGGTATCGTCATCTCGGGACGATTGGACCTTTGGGTGGACGAGCAGCACATGCAACTGCACGAGGGCGACAGCTTTGCCTTTTCCAGCGAACGGCCGCACCGCTACGCCAACCTTACCGAAAGGGACACGGTCGTGATCTGGGCAATCAGCCCGCCGACCTACTGACACTTGGGGTGAGCCAACTTGCATAGATGAGTTGGTCAGATCAGTTTAAGAATCCAGTATGAGCAACTGGGGTGTTAGGGTATCCCCCATTGTT
>NZ_JAPWHW010000051.1 GCF_028369135.1 Roseovarius sp. ZX-A-9 | reverse complement strand
CAGCGCCGGGCCTGCTCAGCACAAGGGGGGCAATATTGGACGCCGATAAGGGGTCAAAGTTCAATGCCGATTGACAGGTGCGAGCCCTCAATCCTGTTATTGATCCCTTTGTGGGTGTCACTGTACCCTAATTAATCAGAATCTTAATCACCATACTGTACCCTTAATTGCCATACGGTCGGAACTGTGGATAAGTGTCGGCCCGTTGGGGCGGGGGGATTGGTGTGATCAACGAGCGTCTTGCGAAACACCGTGCGGCGGTTCTCCGCCCGATCCTGGAGCTTGAGAAGAGAGGCGAGCCGATCAGCGCGGCCATTGGTGACGCTGCCTGGGAACTGGGTTTGTCGAAAAGCCATACGTGGTCGCTCTACCGGCGTCTGAGAGCGAATGATGCACGCGCTGCAGCGCTGGAACTTGGCCGTCGTGGGCCGAGTCCGGGATCGAAGCGGATCGCGCAAGAGGTCGAAGACGTCATCGACGCCACGCTGCGGCGCTACTATCTGGTCCGCGAGCGGTCGAGCTTTCTGCGGATCTGTCGAGAGATCCGTTCGGAATGCGCGGCGAGGGGCTTCCAGCCCCCGACCCGGAGGACGGTGAAGGCCCGGCTCGACGCGATGGATCAGCGAGAAGTATTCAGGAAACGACACGGAGCGCAGGAAGCTGACCAGGTCTTTTCCGCGCGTCCCGGCCGTCTCAAGGTTTTAGCCCCGCTTGAGGTCGTTCAGATCGATCATACAACTTCGGACATCACGCTGGTCGATCACGTCAATCGGCGGCCACTTGCGCGACCTTATCTGACGGTTGCCATCGACGTCGCGACCCGGATCGTTCTCGGGGTCTATGTCACTTTCGACGAGCCGTCTGTCTTGTCGATCGCCCTATGTCTCGACCACTGCGTGCGGCGGAAATCGGTGCACATTCCCGGGACACTGGAAGAGGTGGTTTGGCCGACGGCCGGCATCCCGAAGGCGATTCACGTCGACAATGCCCAGGAGTTCCACAGCGACGCCTTCAAAACGGCCTGCGAAGATTGGGGTATTGCTGTCGAGTATCGTCCGCTTGGCGGCAAACACTATGGCGGCCATGTCGAACGGTTGATCGGAACGGCCATGGGTGCCGTTCACGTGCTGCCCGGGACGACACATTCTTCAATCGTCGAGAAGGGCGATTATGACAGCGAGAAGCACGCGGCCCTGACACTGACCGAGTTCGAGGATTGGCTTCATCTGGAAATCTGCCGCTACCACAATACGGTTCACGAAGCCCTCGGCCGAACGCCGTTGGCTGCCTGGGCTGACCTCGGCGGGGATACTGCGGGGCGGCAGGTCGTTGACGTCGAAGCCTTTCGGACGAGCTTCTTGCCCTTCGAGTGGCGCCAGCTCGGGCGCACCGGGATCACGCTCTTCGGGGTCCATTACTGGAGTGATGTCTTCGCGTCGTTAGTCGGACGCGAGCAGGGCAAGGTTCAGGTGAAATACGATCCGCGAGACTTGTCGCAAGTCTGGGTCATCACCGGTGATGGTCGCGTGATCCCGGCGCGCTACCGGGATCTCAGCCACCCGCGGATATCGCTTTGGGAAAGTCGGCGGGCACGGAAAGAATGGCAGGATAAACATGGTGGCCGGATCAACGAGCGGGTCCTGTTCCAATTGATTGACGCGCAACGGCGGCTGGCTGAGGCGGCGCGCCAAAAGACGCGGACTGCCCGGTTGGAAAACGAAAGAGGTGCTCGGCTTCCCCGGCACCAACCGCGCCGCGATCCATCGCGCGAAATGTTCGCGATCGACACGGGCAATCCTGAAAGTGACCGGCGGCGTCACCTCGCGGGTGTTCATCATGGTCAAGTCCCTGGCTATCGATGCGATCGAGACCGGAGAAGAGCGGATCACGGACGAAGCGGTTCAGGCCTGGCAACCGGTTTGGACAAAGCACGCGTGGAACATCCCTCGCCGGCCCGCCGCTGCATTCGGATGAACGTCAAACCGCTACCGTTTCGACCTTCACCCATTCACGATGAGCTTCTGTCCAGCTGGATCGGTCGGTTGGCAAAGGCCAATCATTGTTTGGATGAAGAGCTTTTTGGCTATCTGGGTTTGGGGCAGGGCAGGGCGCCGGAATTTGCCGGTGACTTGCGCGCGGCGAACTGGGCTCGACTATGCGGCGCGGTTCAGCGGAGCCGGGATGAAATCGTCAGCATGGCTCTTCCGGACACAATGCATCATGACGTGCAATACAGGTCACGCCATAACTTCCAATATTGCCCGGGGTGTGTTGCAAAATCACCCGATCTGGTGCTTCGCCATTGGCGCTTGGCATGGTCGATGAATTGCGAAATCTGTGGCCAGGCCTTGGCAGCCAAGTATCCAGCCAAAGATGTATCGGGCAGACTTCATGCCCGCGCTTTGCGCGGTGCGGAAATTCTGAAGTCGGCTACGGCCACGACCGATCTCGCGCGGTTGCGCCGGATCAGTCTGACCCTGCATGTCATGTCGGTGCTGAAGATCGGGCATTTCTGGTCGCTCACCACCGGGAACAAGCGCGAAAGGCTACTGGCGCTTGCTGCGGTCGGTATCGGCACGACCCGTCCCTTGTTGGGTGCCGCCATCATACTGCGAGGAAACGATCGGGCAGCCCGGGAGTTGCGTCGAGCATTTTCTCAGCATCGTCGGGTGATCGAGCGGATCCGTCGACTATCGCATGACCTTGACCGGCGGCTTCCGGGACGGCGTGAAACGGGGCGTCCAACAGCGCGGGAAACACATGGAATGCGTCGCCCAAGTGCCTCCGAGAGCGCTCTGCATGCAGCTCGTCAGGCCATATCCGAGCTTGGCGCCGACGCAAACCGTGAAGCGCTTCTGACGCGCGCCGATGTAATTTGGAAAAGCTCAGGCGGCGTCAAATCCTGAGGCGTGGAGACTGTGGATATATTGCAATTAGGGGTACAAAACCGCCTCTAAATGCCCTGAATCCGCAGAATCTGATTATTTGGGGTACAGTGACAGCCTCACCGCCACTTCCTATCGCCACGCCCGGGCAGATGCATTCAGCCTGTGGGCAGACTATGCCGCCGAAATGAAACCATGACTTGCCAAACGTAAAAAAATCTCAGCATCGGCTGAACAACTTGGCAATGCCGTCCTGACCCTTCTGTATTTTGCATCTGCTAAACTGATCCCATCACTGACCCTGGCCAGGGTCAGTGATGGGGTGGTGCGCGACGTCTGACCCTTGTGGCTTGACCACGTTATCTAGCGTGTCGGCACCGCCTCTCTTCATTGTCTCGAACAGTTGATTGCGGCCTTTCAAAGGACCGCGCACCAGAAGGAAGAGAGTATGGACAACCTAACACATGGCCGCATTATCGGCATAGATGTCAGCCGCGATTGGCTGGATCTTCATTGCCTACCCGATGATGTTCGATGCAGAACACCCAATGATCCGGAAGGGCACGCAGCCGTCGCGGATCTTGCCCGCGACTGTGATGCCGTCGTCTGTTTCGAGTCGACCGGTGGCCACGGATGGCAGCTTTGGGCTGCGCTTGAGGCAGAGGACGTCATCGCCCGACAAGTGGCGCCCGCTCAAGTGAAGGCATTCGCACGAAGCCGTGGCACGCGCGCAAAGACCGACCGGATCGACGCGGAGCTTATTGCCCGCTTCTTTGCTTTTCGACCCGAAGCAGGTCGTCGCCTTCCAGCAGAAAAGTTTCGCGACCTGAGAGCTTTAACCTCAAAACGAACGCAGCTGGTCGAGATGCGCAAACGACTGCTCGCCCAGGTCAGGGCGCAGCAGAAACTGGGCACCGCCGCCCAGTTCGAAGACATCGACGCCGAACTGAAAGCTAGGTTAGACAGCCTGATAAAATGCCTCGAAGAGCGCATTGCGGTGACCATATCGGACAACAATGCTCTCGCAGAGACTGCCACAATCCTGCGCTCCATTCCGGGGATCGGTCCGGTGGCAAGCACAACGCTCATCGCGGAAATGCCTGAACTCGGTGCCATTACAGGCGAAGAGGCCGCAGCCCTCGTCGGGTTAGCCCCCGTGGCTCATGACAGCGGAACCCTTCGCGGCAAACGAGCTATTGCGGGTGGACGCCGTGCCCTGAGGCACGTGATGTTCCAGGCGGCCTTGGTGGCATCGCATCACAACCCGACCATGAAAGCTTTCGCAGACCGCCTGCGAAAAGCCGGAAAACCACACAAGGTCATCATAACCGCTGTCGCTCGGAAACTGGTCAATCTTGCTAACGCCTTATGCAAGAGTCGTCAGAAATGGGCTCCTTTGGCTCCCTAAGAGATACAGTTGCTAGGTGTCCGGTGAAACGGGGGCCAATTCATCCGGCGACTGGTGCACTTTTAGTCCGGCGTTGACACACTCGTATCACTCTCGAAGGCATTGCCAACTTATTTGCATCCGCCCGAATGCGGCCTGAGCCGCGCCCGTCAGGCGGTCATTTCGAGTGTGTAGGCGTTCCAAAGATCGAGGGCATCAGCTCTGGCGTGACGATCGGATTTGGCGGTGAGACGATAGCGGCGGGGACGGAAGATCGTGTTGATCTGGTCATGTGCGGCCAGAAATCTCTGCGCCTGTCCCGGCGACTTGAAACGCCCCATGAGTTTCTCTCGCTTTCGGGTCGGCCGATGGGATCCTTCGATCCGGTTGTTCAAGCCTTTGTGCGCCCGATGATCGGCGTTCGCCGCAAGGTTGCGGATCGGCCTGATGTAACTGCGCAGCTTGTCGGTGATCACGACCCGCGGCGCGCCATGCCGGTCTATCAGCCGCTTCAGAAACCGGCTGGCGGCCTTCGCATTGCGTTGCTTTTGAACGAGAATGTCGAGCTCATTCCCATCCGCGTCGACGGCCCGCCAGAGCCAGAACTTCACACCATTGATCGGAACAACGACTTCATCCGAGTGCCATTTGTCACTGGTGCCTGGCCTGTCGCGTTTGATACAATCAGCGAAATGGCGGCCAAACCGGTTCACCCAGTTCCGGACGGTTTCCCGGCTTACCATCACGCCGCGTTCAGCCAGCAGATCCTCGACATCCGCCGTGCTGAGCGCAAAACGATAATACGCCCAGACTGCGTAGGCGACGATCTCGCGTGGAAAACGGTAGCCTTTCAGGCCAGGCATCGCGCAGGGTATCTTCATCCCGGTTGCCTATGCGAAAGCCGGTGCGCAAACAAGTTGGCAATGCCAACAGGACAGCTGCTGCATAGAGGCGTAGACCTGACAGTTCTTTTTGAGGATTTCCCTCGGTTTGCCCGTTCGTGATGGTTGTGTCCCAACCCGTGCAATAGAGCGCATCAAGCCTTGGGTTTGACGCAGAGGCTGCTTGAAGACTAGACCCAGCGTCAGGCACATCTCGATCGCCAAATCAGAGTAGTGCGGCTGTCCGCCGCGCGTGGTACGGCGCGGCGCCGACCACAAAGAAAGTGCGTCTTCGCTGATCCAAACTGTCAGATCACCACGCTGCCGTAGACCTTCATTGTACTCAGGCCAATTAGTCACCCGATGCTTTTGGTTCGGGATCTTGTCACGATAAGCGGCGTTGAACTTGTGCGGCATCTACAGCATCCTGAAACGAACAGAATGCCTCGATATCAGCTGTGCGACGATCCCTGCAACAAAGCCCATGGAATGCGTCGCCCAAGTGCCTCCGAGAGCGCTCTGCATGCAGCTCGTCAGGCCATATCCGAGCTTGGCGCCGACGCAAACCGTGAAGCGCTTCTGACGCGCGCCGATGCAATTTGGAAAAGCTCATGCGGCGTCAAATCCTGAGGCGTGGAGACTGTGGATATATTGCAATTAAGGGTACAAAACCGCCTCTAAATGCCCTGAATCCGCAGAATCTGATTATTTAGGGTACAGTGACACCGCCGCCGCCGCCGAAGCGCCGCGGACGGCCCCCAAAAACCAAAAATGGAGCGGCAGATCACTGAAACCGGCTGATCACCGGACCCGTGCAAGTGGGGAATTTTACTTCGGCACTATTGGGGAAAATTCAAACGGCGTTGACACAGAGTATTGCCGCTGACCACCACGTTTCCCCGACCTTGGGGCGCACCACCCGGATACCGCATCCTCGCTGAACCAGACCGTAACATCACCACGCTGGCGAAGCGCCTCGTTGTACTCAGGCCAGTTCGTGACCCGGTACTTGGCCATCTCAAACTTATCCCGCCGCGTCGCGTTGTGCTTGAAAGGCATCCCGCCATCCCGTCATTAAATCAAGCAACTGGCTACGCTGATGAAACGATCCGTGCAACACGGTCGCGTCAGTGCACGATTTTCGCATCTTTTGGATCGATCTTGGCTGCGGCTGCGTCGCCGACATTGTCGATGCCGCGCTCTTCGAGAAGCGTGGTCAGCCAGTTGGGGTCCATCTCGGGCACCGAGCTGAGCAGCAGGTCCGTGTAGGG
>NZ_JAPWHW010000050.1 GCF_028369135.1 Roseovarius sp. ZX-A-9 | reverse complement strand
CCGTAACGGCGCAGGCGATGACCAACCGTGCCCAAGGCCCCCGGAACTGTCCGGGAATTACCGAAATCCCTGTCCGGAATTTACTGAAATCTGTGTCCGGGAATTTGCGAAACCCGCAATCCGCATTTTTGTAGCGACCGGATACTAAGTGACCTATCTGCCCACCCAACAAAGTTTCTTTTGACAGCTCCTTTCAATCTCCAGTCAAAGCCTTTCTATAAGCGGACAGTGTCAAGCGATTCACGAACATTGTTGCCTCTTCCTGATTGGTAACGTAGCGCGCGCGTGGCATACGCCCGCTGCGCAGACCCTCTTGCTGGATTTGGGTAGCGCCCTGATCTTCGGAAAAAGTCTGATCCCAAAGGTCGATCCAGCGTTTACCCATTTCAGTATCGCTACCCTTGCGCAGAAGGCAGTGCAAAAATTTCTTGGACGTTTCCGGCCCTGTCGGCATCGCCTGATGCAACAGCAAGAGGTCGTCTTGCCGCATGATCGTGGACCCTGGGTAGAACTGGAACGCCCGCTGTGACTGGGCTTTGAGCCGGCCAGGCTCAGCGGGGCGTGCGTCCGGAGAAAAGGAGAAGGTCATGCAGGTATCGAGTTCTTCGTAGGTGAAAGCCCCGATTTTGGTCTCAAAGGCATCTCCGAAGCTGGTCGAGTGAATCGTGGGGCAGTGATAGCATTCGGTATTGTTATCGTACCAAAGCTTCCAATTGGATTGGAAGTCGTAGTCGATCGTACGAACGAGATCGTAATTGTCGAGATAGAATTGCGGATCAGTTTCATACCCAATGCTTTTGGTATAGTCCGTAACCTTTGGGTGATGAGCGAGGAAAGGCATAGCCTCCGGGTCGGCGTTTACAAAAACCGCAGGGCCCCAGGTATCCACCGCGATCGGGAGCAAGGACATCTCGGACTTGTCAAAACCTGGCTCCTGCTTAGTATTCGGTGCACCACGCAGGCTGCCGTCAAGGTTATAGCTCCAGGCGTGGTAACGACATGTTAAGGTATTGCATTTGCCGGCTTCGGTCGCGACCGTGTAGCCGCGGTGGCGGCAGAGGTTCACGAAACCGCGCAGCACGTTGTCCCGCCCGCGGACCACCACCACCGGCACATCTCCGGCACGGCCCACGACCGTATCGCCCGGTTCGGTCAGCTGATGAACTGGCGCAAACAGCAGCCAACTCTTATTGTAGATATGCTTCATATCAAAGTCATAGATATCCGGATCAGAATAGAAATTTGCCGGAAACCCCCAACCCTGATCAAGATTGGTCTGCAGGTCGTCGAGATCGATGCTTGGTGCGGGCTTGAAGGGTTTGTTCATGGTCTTCCTCCTGATTGACCGGATATGGCGGCCACAATTTGCTGTGCGGTTACGGTGCCGCAGAGTTCATGGGTTACGTCGTCCAGCACAGACACCGGCCCCGTGGCACCGACGACCTTGCTCAACGCGAGTTCCAGCGTGTCGCTGCGGCGCAGATCGCTGGCATGCGGCACCGCGCCATTGGGCTTTTTCATGATAGCTGCCACTCGCAGGGCGCGGCCACGATTTACGTTGGATACAAACCGCTGGATGTAGTTATTGGAAGGCTGTAGGATGATCTCTTGTGCCGAACCAACCTGCACCAATTCGCCATCCTGAAGGATCGCAATCCTGTCACCGATCGCCAGCGCTTCGTCGAGATCATGTGTGATGAAGATGATCGTCTTGTTCAACTCGCGTTGCAGGTCGAGCAAGACGGTTTGCATGTCGTTGCGTATAAGAGGGTCCAGAGCTGAAAATGCCTCGTCCATCAACAGGATATCGGGATTGGTGGCGAGGCCACGGGCCAGGCCAACGCGTTGCTGCATGCCACCCGAAAGTTCATGGGGATAGCTGCCCTCATAGCCCTGCAGGCCGACCTTAGAGATCCATTTTCGAACAGAATCTTCACGTGCATTGCGAGCCTCACCGCGCACCTCTAACCCATAGGCAACATTATCCAGCACGGTGCGGTGCGGCATTAAGCCGAAGTTCTGAAAGACCATGCTGATCTTGGTTTGCCGCAGATGCTGCAATTCGCGAGGTGACAGCGACAGAATATCCTGCCCGTCGATGATGATCGCACCGGATGTCGGATCGATCAGCCGGTTGAAATGACGGATCAGCGTCGACTTCCCAGACCCCGACAAACCCATGATCACATGAATCTTACCCTCCGCCATGTCGAGCGAGACATTGCGAAGCCCAACGACATGATTGTGCTGCGCCTGGATATCCGACTTGGACAGGTCGCCATTAAGCAATGGCACAATGGATTTCGGATGTGCACCGAAGACCTTTGACACATTCTTGACCTCGATCTTGCTCATCACGTTTCCGATCGCTGGCTGATATGGCGCATCTGGCGTTTTCCGTAGGCCTGCGTGATCCGGTCAAAGATGATCGCCAGCGCAACAATCCCAATGCCGCCCACAACGCCTTTGCCAACATCCAGCCGCTGGATGCCCACAAGAACCTGTTCCCCCAAACCGCGCGCGCCGATCATCGAGGCAATCACGACCATGCCGAGCGCCATCATCGTGCACTGGTTGATCCCTGCCATGACATTGGGCATCGCGAGTGGAAACTGCACTTGCATGAGTTGCCGCAGCTTGCCAGTGCCAAACGCGGCCGAGGCTTCCATCACTTCCCGATCAATCAGGCGGATGCCCAAATTGGTCAACCGCGCCAGTGGCGGCACGGCGTAAATCACCGTTGCGATGATCGCGGGCACCTTGCCCAGACCGAACAACATCACCGCCGGCACCAGATACACGAAAGGCGGCACGGTCTGCATCGCGTCAAGAACAGGGGTCAGCACGCCCTGCAGCCGATTGCTTTGTGACATGAGGACGCCGAGCGGCAGGCCAATCACCACCGAGAGCAGAACGGCGACGATCATCAGGGCCATTGTTTGCATCGTCAGGTTCCACAGACCGAGCGAACCAACGAGGATCAAGCTAGAGCCGACGATGACCGGCAGTTTCCAGCCGCGGCTGGCATGCCAGCCAAGAGCGCAGAGCAAGATTGTGACACCCCACCAGGGTATCGTGAGCAGTGCCCATTCGATCCAGATCAAAATCGACAAAATGAAATCGGACACGACTTCGAACTGATCGCCATAACCAGTGATCAGCCAGTCGAGCGCTTCGTTGACCCACCTTTCCAGCGGCCATTCCAGTGATTTCGGGAACATGAGGCGATCTCCAGTGGGGTGGAAGCTCTACGGAACCTTTTAAGACGGCACCGTCGAGCAGTTGGTTTCAGAGTGCAGCCTTGACCTTGGCCGCAACATCTGCGGGCACCCATTGGCTCCAGGTAGCCTCTTGCGTCTTGAGAAAGTTCAGCGCGGCATCGTCACGATCCGCGCCTGGGTTTTCCTGCATATGCGCAAGCATTTGACTGATCTCTTTGGAGTTAGTCTTGAGACTGCGAAAGAACGTCTCGAGAGCGTCGGCCTGAGCCACAAAGTGCGCACTGCCGCCGACATGCGCTTCTGCGAGGGCAAAGGCGCAGGCATTCGCGTTCGAGTCGTCGCAAGCCGGTTCCTCTAGCTTGGCCATGTCATAGAGGCCCATGACCCAGGTCGGTTCCCAATAGTAGCCCACGATCGGTTTGCCCCGTTTATACGCCGAGGCGAAAGCCGCATCGAGCGCCGCGCCCGAACCTGGCTTAAAATTGGTGAAAGTTTCCAACAAGCTGTATGCCTCTAGCTTGATGTTGTTCGTCTGCTCACACCCCCAGCCGATCGGGCAGTTGAGAAACCGGCCCTTGCCAGGGGCTTCAGGGTCAGCGAACAGATCCTTGTATTTTGGCAAATCTTCCACAGATTTCAGATCTGCCGCCATCGCCTCGATTCCGCGCGAACTGTCGCCGTCGATGACATATCGCGGCACGTACCATCCTTCGGTTGCATCCGAGTAGATGACACCCAGATCGACCGCACCGGCGTCAAGGGTTTTTTCCCAAATCTCGACGTTGTTGGAGGGCCAGATATCCATGAAGATGTCCACGTCGTTCTTTTGTAACGCAGTGAACAGCGGAACCATCGCGCCTGTGACCATCTCGACGTGGCAGTCATAACCAGTTTCTATGATTTTCCCTGCGATCGAGTTGATCACCTGCACCGCATCCCAGTTGCCGTCCGCCAGTTTGACTGGTCGATCCAGTTCGCAGGCCGACGCAGTCATCGGCGCGGCCAATCCTGCCGCTAAGGCAACCATGGCCAGTTTGGTGTATGCCGAATTTTCCATGATGTATCTCCCCATTAGTTGTTTGTTGCGCTGGTTTGGCTAACCAGAGGCCTCGACAAGTAGAAGAGCTTCGGGATGCTGTGCCCCAAGCGTTGAAATTGGACCTGATTTCCGAGTATCGGGGTCATGCCAGATGGCGTTGGTAGGTTGTGTGTGCGTCTTGCCGCAAAGCTCCGTGGCCACCCCAAGCATCAGTGTCGTCCCATCCTCAGAGTGCAAGCTGTGGGCAGATCCCGGTTTCCAATTGCAGCCCGCAAGACGCGGCGCCAAAGCCGTCAGCATGCGCCCGGCGAGACGTGGATTGAACCTCCGGTCGACCAGACCTGTCCGGACGAAATATCCCCGGTCGGCATCTGCGAAAGTGTCCAGCACTACATGCGTATGGTTTGCGCCGGTGGCGGCCATCACTGCCTCGCCGATGCGCAGGGCATTGGCGCGGTCGTCGCGGAAATCGGCCCAAGGACTTCCTGTAGTAGATTTGACGTAAAGCACCGGAAGTTTGCCCGTTCTTTCTCCGAATTCGTCAAGGCGGACAATTGCGGGGTGCGGGTCGACCTCACGAGATATCGAAAAGACAAAGCCGTCGATGACAGCGCCTTGCGCAACGGCAAAATCTGCCAGCTCGTCCATCTCACCAAGGCTGAATCCATGGCTGATCAGGTGGTTGTAGCGCCCGCCCGACGTTTTGGCGGCATCCTTGCGGTTCACGCGCGACAGCAACAGCGGAACACCTGTCGCCTCTTTCAGCGCAAGAATTGCGGGCAGCAGGCTCTTGCGCTGGTCCCAGCTGATGACGACTTCCAGGCGGTCGATCAGACCGGCGTGATCCGTGAGCACCTGCGCGGTTGCGGAGTCCGGCAGGTCGTACATATACACGTGAAAACGATGGCCCAACGGGCGCAGAAGCGTCATCCGGCGGCGAACTTTGTCGTCCAACAGATCCTGTACCGGCACGCGCATTCCTGACAGGCCCATTTCCCACAACGCCATCACCGGATAATCGTTGCGAGCTGTCTTGCGGCGAAACTCGTCCACTGCGCCTGATGGTGCCACCGTCATCTCTTCGGCCCAGCTGTGCCGCATGTCCACGCTGACACGCGGCAAAGTCGTGCGTTTGACATGCGTGCGCGGGTAATTGGCTGGTTCCTCCAGCGCATCTTCGGCGAGGCAGCGCCCGTAAGTGCGGTGATAGTGCGCGACATGTCCCGTCTCGTAGATTTCCAGCGTCACGAAACCCAGTTTGGCGGCGTCATTTCGGCCGAACTGATCGCCGCCATCGATACGATACATCTCGGAGTAGTCGTGACGCACGAAGCAAGTAGACGGCATCACATACATTGCCGTTTCACCATACATATCGTACCAGAAGTTATGGACGTGCGCGCTGAACAGAGCCTCGGGCTTATGGCGCTCAATCAGGCCTAGCAGCCAGCTGCGCCCAGGCTCGTCGATATTGTCGTAGCTGGTCGGCTCGGCCGGGTCGGACACATAAAGTGGATAATGAATGAAGAAGAAGGTGCGCTGTCCCTGCGAACTGTGCAGATCCTCTTCGAGCCAGGATTTCTGCGTCGCCTCAGCGGGATCACCTGAGTTGATCAGTGAAGCATTGAGCACGACGAAATGCACGTCCTCATGATCGAAGCTGTAGAAATGCTTGCCGAAATGCTGCTCATAAATCGCGATGTTTTGGGCATTCACCATGCCTGCAGGCATCCAGTCCACAGGCTTGTCACCGATGTCATGGTTGCCGGGAACCAAATGCAGCGGAATGGACAGCGCCCCGGCGATTGAATGGAAATTTTTGGCCGCCTGCGTATAGCTTGGCAACTCCGGCACCGGGTTGATCATGTCCCCCATATGCACAGCGAAGGCCGCGTCACTTTGGGCGATCTGCGCAAAAACATGCCGCGCACGCGGATTCGCTTCGGCATTCGCTGGGTAAGGCGAGGCCGAGAAATCCTCGCGCTCGTTCACATGAGTGTCGGACACAAGCGCCACTTCAAACAATTTACGCCCCGCGGTCTGTCGGCTCATTTCTGGAATTCCTCATCTATAGTGATGTCGATCTCGAGATTCACGAAATCGCCCCTGTACTTGGTGTTGCCAACGTAGAGCACCGCGCCTTGGGCATCGGTGATCACCCGCTTCACGTCGCCGATGGCAGCGTTCACAGGCAGATCGAGATGCTCTGCCGTTTCCGGGTCGGCGGTCGTGAAAGAAATCGTTTGATGCATCCGCCCGCCAGCGATTTCAGGCGATTTTGCGAGAAGCGGGATGACCATCTCGCGGTCATAGCCCTCACGGTTTTGTAGATAGATATCCTTGCGCAGGTGAATATTGATCACCGCATAAGGTGTCGTATCCGTCATGTGGATTCGCCGCATGAAGTGATATGGCCCGCATAGCTTGCCGATTTTCGGATGGATCAGCGGCGTGAGCGGCACATCTGACGCGACCAAGACCTTTGCCCGCCTGCCTTTCAGGTGATCCAGCAGTGAGCGGAAGCTCGTGTCGAAATGCAATGAACGTGTGCTTGCCTCGATCGATTTGACGTAGGTGCCGCTGCCCTGCCGCCGCTCCACCAAGCCCTCCGCCTCAAGGACGGCCACGGCATTGCGGACCGTCACGATGGATACGCCAAACTCCTTTGCCAGCTTGGAAATAGCGGGTAATCTTTCGTTGGGCGCGTAGATACCTTGCAGGATATTCCGCCGTAACCCACCCGCAATTTGCAGGTATAGCGCACTGCGATCCCGCGCCTTGCGCGTGAATATTCTATTCTGCATTACGCCCTCCTATCTTATAGTCATCCTAATAATAGAATCTATTTTTTGTCAATCTCCGTTTCTGAATCTGGCACGGCTGAATGTAAAATGAGACTCGAACCTATCCGAAAAAGGAGAACCAATTCAGATCTCGCCACACGTCAGCTTTCGGAAACTGACTGTCTGGAGAGGACGTCGCAAGTTGGAGTGGATTGGGAGCAATTGCTTGCGAAATTTTGTTTCTACTGCGAGCTGCTGACGCAGCATACGTGCCGGCACTACGAGTCCAGACTCATCTCCGCCGGATTGCCGGCAGCCCCCATAAACTATCAAGCTCTTGCCAATGCCCTATATCTCTCACGGCCCAAGACGATTCATCAACTCACGGTCGCGCCGGAATGCCTGATAGAAGAGAATGTCGCCGCCCGCCCGTTGATCGCAGCGCTCGCGATCAGAAAAGCGGAATGCGGCTTGACACGTTGTTCTTTAGGGAAGGTGATGTAGGCCAAGACGTCGCGCTCTACGTCACCCATGATGTTGGCCACCTTCGGCACCTCTGATCTGATCGAGCCTCCGACAGCGCTCCATTGGGTGCTCGCCGCCTCTGCGGTGTGGACCGATATCTACGTGGGTAATCTACATCCAACCGGGAAAAGCTGCAGCAGAACACTTAAGTCGAGCGATACCATCGCACGGTCCGACATAAGTAACTGGACTTTACATCTTCAAGTGCATCGGCGAGGCGCAACAGATTTCCATCGAGAGGCTCGGCTCCAACAACAACGCGCGCCTTGACATGGGCAGCGACGAATTGACATCCGCCTGGCAACTGAAAATGGCCGCGTAAATCCTACAACCAAGCCCCAGTAACAATGGGGGATACCCTAACACCCCAGTTGCTCATACTGGATTCTTAAACTGATCTGACCAACTCATCTATGCAAG